>PLBY01000155.1 GCA_003134655.1 Acidobacteriaceae bacterium | reverse complement strand
CCCAACCATTTTGAGTGCTATGGGGATTTATCGCCAAATGAGGAGATTCCCGCAGGGTAGACGGCTCGGATAGCTTCCGGTTTGCCGACGACTCGCCCGGAACACGGTCTTGAAGCAGCGCCTGACCTTTTACATGAAGTGCAGAATTGACCCCAGCATTCGACCGGGAATATCCTATTCTAGGATTGGCAAGTAGCCAGTGCTTCTGGCCGAAGGAGGAACTATGCGCGACAAGTGGATATTCCTTTGCATTTGCGCACTATTCATCGTAATCGCATCAGGCTTCGCACAGAGCCCGCAGCAAACTCAAAATGCGTCACCGAAGAAACCGTCAAGTTACCTGCCGGTCGTCGACACCGAGACTTTCGCCGCCACCCACGACCGCATGAGCGCTGCGAAATCCGCAGTCATGAAAAAACAAATGGATTTGCTAGCCGAGCGCTACGACCTGAGCAATAAGCCCGCAGCTGGCGTGGTGATGGATCGCAGCAAGGCCGTCCAGGACGGCGTGCGGGTCAAACTGTCCGCCGGAGTAAACTGGGCGCAGCTGGCTGGTATGACGGCCCAGCAGATCCGCGATAAAGATTTGTTCCCTCAGGGATTCCTTCCGCTTCCTCATGCCAACCATCCGGAAGGTGGAATGGTCTTTCCGAAATTCGAAATCCAGGAGATTTTGAAGCAGGAAGAACGCGACCTCACCCGATTCGATCTCGACTTCGACCTCCCCGACCACTTTCTCCCCGAATTTCCGCCCGCGATTTACTTAACGACGCGGCCGGACCTGGGCGATGTCTCCAAAGGACAGCTCGTCACCATTGCAAACTTTTTCGACTTGTTTAACGGCATTCTCAACCCCAAGCAAATCGAGGGACTGCGCCTGCTGCTTACTCCTTTCCCGCAACAGCAATTCAATCAGACCGGCGATCGCCGTTCCGACAAGCCGAGCCGTGGTGTCGCTTGCCTAGACTGTCACGCCAACGGCGGCTCGAATGGCGCATTCCACCTGGTCGGTGACATCCGCCCGCAGGAATTCCGCCATCGCATCGAGACCCCGGTGTTGCGCGGCGTCAATATTCAGCGGCTGTTTGGTTCACAGCGCGCTTTGAAGACAGTTGAGGACTTCACCGAGTTCGAACAGCGGGCCGCCTATTTTGACGGGGACCCCGTTATCGCCACCAAGAAAGGTGTAAACGTCTTGGAACGCGGCAGCCAGGTTCATTTCATGGCTGAATTTCAGGAGTTGCTGGACTTCCCTCCAGCTCCCAAGCTGGCCTGGGATGGGAAACTCGATCCAGCGAAAGCTAGCCCCGCCGAAGTGCGCGGCCAAGAAGTCTTCTTCGGTAAAGGCCAATGCTCTTCTTGTCATGTACCGCCGTATTACACCGACAACACCATGCATAACCTTCAGGCTGAGCGCTTCTACAAGCAGCATATGGTGAATGGAATGATGATGGCGGCCGACGGACCCATTAAAACGTTTCCTCTCCGCGGCATTAAAGATACGCCACCGTATCTGCATGATGGCAGGCTGCTGACGCTGGACGACACCGTTGAATATTTCAATCTGGTATTGGGTAGAAATCTCACCGAGCAGGAGAAGAAGGACCTCGTAGCATTCCTGCGAGCACTCTGAGATCGGCTTTAGGCCGAATCCGTGATTGCGACGGTCAGCCTTAGGCAACTGCCTTGCGGTCGCCGAGTCTCGCTGATCCATTCGCGACCGTGCACACCTTCGCGTCGCAATAAGGCTCCTATGGTGACAGTCGCTTGCTACCGATTCGTGGGGCGAATGACGGGCAAAACGGAAGTAACCTGCTTTGAATGGGAACCCTGGTTCGTGCGCACGGAATGGGCATGGTTTACGTAACCAGGCCGTTACACGTTTTGACTTGCTAGTCAGTGAGTGGTTCAACACCGGAACGCGAAAAACCGATCCGACCTAATGTCCCGAGTGATACGGATGACCCTTCAGGATGGTAAACGCCCGATAGACCTGCTCCAGCAGGACGACTCGCGCCAGTTCATGCGCGAGGGTCATCTTTCCGAGTGAGATTGTGTGCTGCGCAGCCGCCCGCACTGCGTCACTGAACCCATCCGCCCCGCCAATGGCGATGATCAGCGGCAACGGATTGCGGTCCTGATAATCGCCTAGAAACCTGGCGAACTGCTCGGACGAGAATTCTTTGCCCCGCGAATCCATCAGCACCAGAGTCGATTTCGCGCCCGCTTTCGCCCCCGCTCCCCGCCCACCCAGATCGAGCAACGCCGCTTCATCTCGCAGCGCAACTCCCTCCACCGGCACATACCGTGAGATCCGTTTGAAATACTCGTCCGTCAGCGACGCGATCGCCGGTTCCTTTGTCTTCCCGATCCATGCAATCTTGATCTTCACGCGAGGCCACGTCCTTGTTATCTGGCAGTCGCTGGAAACACCGATGTGGGGACAGCCGCCATCGGCTGTCCGTCGAGCGAAGCTCGACTTGTTCTTTCCACGCCTACTTCTTCCCCGAGGCCAGCACAATCGACACTCCGAACGCAACCTTCTCGCCATCCCAATACTGCCGCACCGCCGCGTGCACTTCGGCGTGAATCTGAGGCCACTTCTCCGTCGACACGCGCTCCAGCATCGAACGAAACGGAACGGAGACCGACTGCGAATACTCCCACAATTCTTCGACGGGGCCGGGCCATGTCCAGGGCAGCGTTTTGGTCTCTTCCTCGACTGCGTTGAATCCAGCGCCGCGAAAAATCGCCGCCAGGCTGCCGGGCTCGGCAAATCGAAAGGGATTTGGCCCATCTGGCTCCAGCAACGGTCCGCCGACATGCCGGTGCACCACGCCCATCATGCTCTGCCAATAGGGCTGCTCGACCGGACCCCACGCCAGAAAACACGCCCGCGCACCTGGCCGCAACACGCGCCACAGTTCCTGCGACGCAGCCGCCGGATCATGAAAAAACATCACCCCAAAGCGCGAAGTTGCGAGATCGAAATTGTTGTCCGGAAAAGGCAGGCTGTGCGCGTCGGCCTGCAGCGTGGTGAAGTTCTTCAGCCCACGCGCCTCGGCCCGCTTCGCGGCGATATCGAGCAACCCGGCACTCAGATCAATGGCCGTGACGTGCCCATGTTCTCCGACACGAGACGCCAGACTGATCGCAGGCTCGCCGGTTCCGCTGGCCAGGTCGAGCACTTGCATGCCCAGCGCGGGCTGCGCATACTCCACCAGCGCATCGGTCACAGGCTGTCCCATGGCCGCCGACTTGGCCTTCCACTTCTCAGAAGCAACGAGCCGGTACTGGTTTCCCCAGTCCGGCCCGGAGTCTGATTTCGATGTCATGGGAGCCTTCAGAATTGCGAAGAAGATCTAGGCTGTCTTTTTCTTCTTCTTTTTCGCTAGAGCTACTTTCACCGCAGCCGGCTTGGGCGCAGCCGCTTTCTTCTTCTTGGGAGCGGCCTGCAAATCGCCAACTTCCAGCCGCTTGGCCGTCTTCCACAGCCGCTCCAGATCGTAAAACTTGCGCGCCTTCTCCGAGAACACGTGAACCACGAAGTCGACGTAATCCAGCAGCACCCACTCCGCCTGCTTGTAGCCTTCAACGTGCGCCGGACGCAGGTTCGCGGCCTTCAACTGCAGCTCTACCTCGTCGGCAATGGCCTGCACCTGCCGCGGATTCGTGCCGCTGCACAGCACAAAATAGTCGGTAAACGCTCCCGACCCTTTTTCCATTTCCAGGATGCTGAGTTCTTCGGCCTTCTTCTCGAGGCAGGCTTGGATGGCGGCGGAAATTTGCTGTTTGAGTTCGCTCTTCTTCATTCAGTCGTCGGCGGTTCTTTCGTCAGCGTAAAGGTCGCTCTAATTGTAACCGACCCTAATGACCGCTCAATTTTTCGGGATGTCATCCTGAGCGGAGCCGTTCTTCCGGCGGAGCGAAGGATCTCGGACTAAACCGAGCCCGGCCAGACTCCGCGCGGGCGAAGCCCTACTTGCCCGCCCTCTTCGCCTCGGCCGCCGCCAACTCGCGAAGTTTCGCCATCGTCGCCGCGGCCGGATCCTTGCGCTTCTTGCTCTTATTCCGCCGTTTGGTCTTCGTTACATAGTGATTCTGAGCCATGGGTCTCCTGATTCAAGCGGTTCGGGACGCCACCCCTGATTTGATCGAAGGGTTTCCTTCGTGAACCTTCGTGTCCTTGGTGGTTAAAGATCTGGAAAGCGAGTCACCACTCACGCTATGGTTCCCTCCGATCCATCATAACCGCCGAGCTAAAGATTCACGAAATCCGCCACATCATCCCACTACCGATACAACCCCATCTTCCGGATGTACTCCGCCACCGACGCATCCACGAACCGTCGCAGCGGCTTCCCCGCCGCTGCCACCTGCCGGATCGCCGTCGCCGAAGCCGGTTGATGCAGATCCGCCAGCAGGTGAATCGTCGCCCCCTTCAGCACCAGATCTCCCGTAGCCGCCAGCTTCTGAAACGGCCGCGTCACTTCGGGCCGCGGACGCAGGCTCTCCGGCAGCGCGTTCGCCACGTCGGCCAGCGAGTAGCCAGGACGGCTCGCCACCACGAACTCGCACTCGCGAAACAGCGCCTCCGCCTGATGCCACTTCGCGATATCCGCAAACGCGTCCATGCCCAACAACAGAAACAGTTTGTCAGCCGCCTTGAGCGATTGTTTCAACCGCCGGATCGTGTCGATCGTGTAATTCGGCCTCTCGACGCGGTCCCTCTTGATCGGCACCACACCCTCCTCCGGAGCCTCCAGCAGCGACGGCACCAACGCCTTTTTGTCTGCCGTCGCCAGCGCCAGCATGGCAAAGCGGTGCACGAACAGCGAATGCGGCTGCCGTTGTTTGTGCGGAGGAACATTCGCCGGCACAAAGTGAATGCGATGCAGTTTGTACTGCTCCAGCGCCGCCCGCGCCAGCGCCATATGTCCGCGGTGCACCGGATCGAAGGTCCCACCAAAAAGTCCTATATTCATGGAGTCAGGTCAGCCCCGCCTAGTGTCCAGATTCCCGGTCGCATATGCAAGCCGAATCACGCACCCATTGTCCGACTGGCCCTCGCCGCCACCGCCAACGGGACACTCCACCACTCGCCGTCCTCGTACAAGAAATGAACTCCTGTAATGTTCCTCGTTTCCCATTTTGGCACTAGGATGGTTGACATGCGAGTAACCCTCCCCCTACTCCGCACCCCGCCCGCACGTGCTCCCATCCTTCGGTATGGAGTGGCTGTGCTCAGCACGGCTCTCGCGCTCATCCCGACGGTGCTGCTGGCGGATGTCTCGGAGAGCCGCCTCGCGCTGTTCGGCGTCGCCGTCATGGTCAGCGCCTGGTACGGCGGCTGGAAGCCCGGAGTCGTCGCCACCTCCTTCGCCCTCACTGTCAGCGCCTATTTCTCGCTCGCGGGCGAACACACTCCGGAGCAACTGCGCACCGCCATCGTGCGCCTCTCGCTGTTCTTCTTCGTCGCCATGTGCATCTGCTGGCTCAACGCAGCCTTGCGTGCCGCCCAGGAGAACTTGCGCCGCTCCGAGCTGAACTTCCGCTCGCTGGTGACCAACGCCCCCTACGGCATTTGCCGCTGTGATTCGACCGGCAAGATTCTCGATGCCAATCCCGCCTTCGTCGAACTGCTCGGCCACACGTCCCCCGACGAACTGATCGGCCAGCACATCTTCGGACTCTACGCCGAACACGATACATGGTTCGACCTCGCCGACTATCTTCGCTCCTCCGAGCCATTCAAGGGGCTGACCGCGGAATGGAAGCGCAAGAACAACACGACCACCGTGGTCCGCGTCTCCGGACGCTCGGTGTTGAACGGTGGCGAAGGAATCGTCTTCGAACTCTTTGCCGAAGACGTCACCGAACGCCGCGCGCTTGAACAACAGTTGCGCCAGTCCCAGAAAATGGAAGCCGTGGGACGCCTCGCCGGCGGCATCGCCCACGACTTCAACAACCTGCTGATGGTGATTCTGGGCTACTCGGAATTCCTCCTCGAACGCCTCGGTGCCGAGCCTCACCTGCGCGGCCCGGCCCAGGAGATCTCCAGCGCCGCCGAACGCGCCTCCTCGTTGACGCGCCAGCTTCTGGCCTTCAGCCGCAAGCAGATGCTGGCTCCCCGCATCGTCAACCTGAACGACGTCGCCACCGAAAACATAAAGATGCTGACGCGCATGATCGGCGAGGACATCGACCTGGTCATGGTGCCCGCCACGAATCTCTGGCCGATCCGCGCCGACGCCGGTCAGATCGACCAGGTCATCATGAACCTCGCCGTCAACGCCCGCGACGCCATGCCCTCCGGCGGCAAGCTCACCATCGAGACCTCCAACGTCACGCTCGACGAAGACTACGCCCGTTTTCACGCACCGTTGCGCCCCGGCGACTACGTCATGATCGCCATCAGCGATACCGGCGCCGGCATGGACACCGATACTCAGTCGCACATCTTCGAACCTTTCTTCACCACCAAGGGCACGAAAGGAACTGGACTCGGCCTCTCGACCGTATACGGCATCGTCAAACAGAGTGGCGGATACATCTGGGTCTACAGCGAAGTCGGCCGCGGAACGACATTCAAGATCTACCTGCCCCGCGTGGCTTCGATTGGCGAACCGGCCGCACAAGTCGCCGCGCCTGTCGAATACCGCAAAGTCGAGCCCGGCACCGAAACCATTCTGCTGGTCGAAGATGAAGCCAACCTGCGCTACCTTGCGCGCCAATACCTCGAGAAGCAGGGCTACAAAGTAATCGAGGCCGCCGACGGCGCCGTCGCCATGCAGATTGCGGTCGCACATGAGGCGATGATCCACCTGCTGCTCACCGACGTCATCATGCCCGGCATGAACGGACGCGAGTTGGCCCAGCGCATCGCGGAGATTCGCCCCAACGTCAAGATTCTCTACATGTCCGGTTACACAGAAAACGTGATCGGACACAACGGCATGCTGGACGCGGGCATCCGCCTGCTCCAGAAGCCCTTTAACCTTCGCGACCTGAAGAGCAAGGTCCGCGAAGTGCTCGACGCATCACCAACTCCCCCGGAGGTCGCTATGTCCATGCAATCCGCCGAACCCCAAAACGCCACGCGGGCACGAGAAGTCGCTCCCGCGCGCGCACAACGATTCCATCTTCACTTGCCTCTGCGTTATCGCCGTCTCGGCGAGAAGGACTGGCATGTGGGCACAACCGAGAACATCAGCCGGTCGGGAATGCTCTTCCAGGCCGACGAAGTTCTCCAGCCGAACTCGCAGCTGGAAATCAATTTAGTGCTCCCGCAAGAAATTGCCGGACTCTCGTCCACGGAAGTCGTCTGCCGCGGCGAAGTCGTGCGCACGGTCGAGCACAACGGATCAACCCTAACCCCCGCACTGGCCGCGCGGATTCTGCAGTATCACTTCCAGCACGGCCCACTCCCCAGGGCGTGAGGGACTCTCGGTTTTGTGGACGGTAAAGCGGAACACGAAAGGCGGCTTCTCTCGGGCCGCCTTTCTTATTGCCAACAGGACACCCAGTTCCCCCGATGAAACCAGCGATGGAGAGGGTGCCATCGTGAGCGGAGCCTGTCCACCCGCCCGTTCACAGGCTATTACGAATCACGGTGCAGACCTGTGCGTCTCGACCGCGCGCGAAATCTTGCCAACCGACTCTGCTTTTGCGAAGCTTGTCTCTCGAAGGTGTTGAGGAGGCGCCGAGAATGTTGATTGACCGGCAAGACGTTCTCTACGCCATCCGCTCCGCCCGCCGGACGCCGCTCCTGACCTTTGTCACGGTGCTGGCTTTGTCCGTCGGCATCGGATTGAATGCGGGCGTTTTC
The DNA here is from genome assembly GCA_003134655.1 of Acidobacteriaceae bacterium. Lineage (GTDB taxonomy): Bacteria > Acidobacteriota > Terriglobia > Terriglobales > Acidobacteriaceae > Sulfotelmatobacter. The sequence goes on along the minus strand of PLBY01000155.1, from coordinate 162,730 downwards.
GCCATCCTCAACTTCTTGTTCCTCAACCCTCCAACGAAGAAAGACCCCGCCAGCTTTGTCCAGATCTATCCCCGCTATCAAGGCTGGTCTACCGGACCGGCCACGGACTCTTCCTTCAATGCAGAAGACTACGACGCTATTCAAGCCCAAGCGCGCTCGCTCGCCGATGTAGCGGCATGGCAGACGATCGCCACCACGCTCGACGACGTACGCCGGCCAGGTGAGTCGATCCTCGTTACCTGTAACTACTTCCGCGTTTTCGGAATCGATCGTCCGGTCATGGGCCGCTTTTTCAATCCCGATGAATGCACGCCGGGAACCGCGGTGCAAATTGCCGTGCTGAGCGAGCATTTCTGGCGAAACTATTACTCGTCCGACCCGCTCATCATTGGAAAGGTCATCCATATCAACCACCAGCCGCTTACAGTGGTCGGCATCGCCTCCGATCACTCGGCGAACATGCTGTCCGGGGGGGTCTGGATACCTTACAGCCTGCAGCCCGCATTCAATCATGGCAACAGCGCCTTCCAGGATCCCAACTGGGCCTGGCTGACGGTTGCCGGACGTCTGCGCCGCGGATACTCGCGCACGGATGCAACCGCGGAGTTGCAAACGATCATTCGCCGGCGCGACCGATCCTACTTTGAGCAGAGGGTATTTGCGCTGGACCGGAAGACCTCACTGGTGCTCACTGATGGATCGTTCATTCACAATCCGGCAATGCAATCGGTAGCGATGATTCTCATGGCCCTGATTTTGGGACCGCTCGCCCTGGTGCTGCTGCTGGCGTGCACCAATGTGACCATGCTCTTCCTGTCACGCTCCATCACGCGCCGCGGAGAAATCGCGATCCGTCTTGCCCTCGGCGCCGGACGTGCGCGGCTCATCCGCATGCTCGCGCTTGAGAGTTTCTTTACCGCTGCCGCCGCTGGAGTGGCAAGCATTTATCTGGCCGCCCGTTTTCCTTTTCTTCTCTTCTCAGCCATCGATCCGGCCACGGCCGCGGTCGCCTCCGTCATACGGCCGGACTGGAAGGTCTTTGGCTATCTTGCTGCTCTTGTATTCATTGCCACCGCGGCTTCTGCCCTGGCACCGATGCGCGAGTCATTTCGATTCGATCTGGTCACTGCGCTAAAGGGGCGCGAAGGTTCGGCTACCATGCGCTCGCATACAACCAGCGCGCTGATCGTCGTGCAGCTTGCCATGAGCTTCGTGCTTCTTGCTGCCGCCGTTCTCTTCGCGCGCCTGCCTTTTTCGATCGTCAACACCGATCCGGGCTTTGAAACCCGCCACATGATGACCGTTCCACTTGAAGTCGAGCTTCCTCCCTACACGGAGGCTTCGGCGCTGGCCTTCGAGCGCTCGCTGGAGTCACGCATCCTCCAGGTCCCCGGAGTGCAGACCCTGGCCTGGGGGAGCCTCGTGCCCTTCACGGCAGCGCCCATCAGCGAGGTTCGTCTCGACACACAGAGCCGGGGGCAGGGGCGTCCCGCATCCATCGACAACGTTTCTCCGGAGTTCTTTTCCACCTTCGGCATCTCCCTAATGCATGGCCGCTCCTTCCTACGCTCCGACGTCTCTGCCAACAACGGCACCGAGGTGGCCATCGTCTCCCAGGCATTCGCGAAAGCATTCTGGGCCGATAGCGACCCCGTAGGCAAAATCGTTGTCACACCCGATGACAGAAGTTTGGTCGTGATTGGGGTAGCAGCAGACACGCGCTCCGAACGCTTCAGCATCCTCGACGGGCCCCGGCTATATACGCTGCGCAATGAGCAAACGCTCGATGGCCAGCTCTTCGTGCGGTTCAGCGGCAGCGCCACGCCTGTCGCTGCATCCATCGGACAGATCGTCAAGAGCATGGATGAGACGCAAGAGGGTATTCCGTCCACGATCTGGGATTTCCTTGAAGCCAACGCCGCGGACATGCGCTCCCTGGCTAAGATCATCCTCTTCATGGCCGGCATTGCCGTAGTCCTGGCCATCACCGGCGTCTATAGTGTGCTCACTTTCGCCATCAGCCAGCGCACGCGCGAGTTCGGCATTCAGATGACGCTGGGAGCGACCCGCCAGTCGATCTTCCGCTCAGTGATGAAAAGAGGTCTTCGCCAGATCGCCCTCGGCTTGCTCCTCGGACTGGCAATGGCCATGCCGGCCGCATGGGCGTGGATGCGTCTCATAAAGAATTCATGGATGCCTATCGATAGTTTTGACCCATCGTTGTACAGCATCGCGGCGCTCATCCTGCTCGTGGTCTCCCTCTCCGCCATTTGTCTCCCGGCCCTCCGGGCAACGCAGGTCGACCCCATACAGGCGTTGCGCAGCGAATAGACGGAGGAGACTGGCCACCCTTAGAACGTCACGACATGGGCTCCCCTGAACCGGACGCTCTCCGTTTTCCACAGATTTCCACAGCCAAAATCGCAATTCCTGTGACGAACGACCTTTACTGAGAAAATACAAACGCGAACAATGGCCACGTGCGCGAAAAATTCCTCGACTCGGCGGGCCAGCCGGCCACAAAGCTCTACCGCGACTCGCTACAGAATGCTCTCATCCTAAGTCCTTATTTCGCAATATTTTGCCGCCAAAGCTCCCAAACATTGCAGCGTAACTATAAGAAAGAAAACACCTTACCGAAATCAGCGCAGAACAGCAGCCCAAAACCAGCCGCTAACTCCTTATTTCATAATATTTTACGAGTAAGTCCTTCCGGCTCAGGATTTTGCCGGGCGAGCCGCCGATCCGGCAGCCGTAACCTCAATGAATTGAATATTTTACAAATCCGCGAAGAAAAAAACTGGCAGGTCTCGCCTCTACGAACTCTCCCCCACCGCCGCCTTCAGCTCCCGCTCCCGGAACTTCTGGACTTCGTCCGCCATGGCGTACTTCAGCTCCTCGATCCCTTTGCCCGTCACGGCGGAGATCTCGTAGAGCTTCAGCTTGTGTTTTTTGCAGTACTTCTTGAGCGCGGCCAGCTTGTCTTTGTTGACGGCATCGATCTTCGACGCGGCCATGATCATCGGCTTGTCTTGGAGATGAGCCCCGAAGCTCCACAGCTCAGCCAGGATCACTTCGACGTCCTTGGCCACATCGGGCCGGCCGCTCGAATCGGAAACGTCGACCAGATGCACCAGCAGACGCGTGCGCTCAATGTGCCGCAGGAACTGCGTGCCCAGTCCGGCGCCGGTGTGCGCGCCCTCGATCAAGCCGGGAATGTCGGCGACCACAAAACTGACTTCACTCTTGGCGTCGCCCACCGCAACTACTCCGAGGTTGGGCTCGAGCGTGGTGAACGGATAGTCCGCAATCTTGGGCCGCGCCGCCGAGATGCGCGAGATCAGCGTCGACTTGCCCACATTCGGATATCCCACCAGCCCCACATCCGCCAGCAGCTTGAGTTCGAGCCGGTACGTATGCTCTTCGCCCGGACGGCCCTCTTCATGCTCACGCGGGGCTTGATGTACCGAGGTTGCAAAGCGCGCGTTGCCGCGCCCGCCGCGGCCGCCGCGGGCAACGACGAAGCTCTGGTCGGGCTGCGTGAACTCGAAAAGCTTGTCGCCGGTTTCGTCGTCGAACACAATCGTCCCGACCGGAACTTTCAGGACGATGCCTACGCCGTCGCGCCCGGTCTTGTTCGAACCTTCGCCGTGACGTCCGCGCTGCGCGGTGTGCTCGGGATTGAAACGGAAGTGCACCAGCGTGTTGTGGCGCTCGCTGGACTCCATGACGATGTCGCCGCCCTTGCCTCCGTCGCCGCCCGACGGTCCGCCGCGCGGGACGAACTTCTCCCGCCGGAAGGCCATGCAGCCGTTCCCGCCGTCGCCGGCCTTGACCTTGATTTTCGCCTCATCAATAAACATGCTGTGGTTGCTCGTACCTTCGTGGACCTTAGTGTCCTTCGTGGTGATCGCGTTTTGGATTTACCACGAAGGACACGAAGGATCACGACGGGAAACTTCAAAAACCAAAAAGCCTCGTCCCGAAGACGAGGCTGTGTGGCGCGGACCTGTCCTGAGCGAAGCTGGAGCAGTTGCCGCCCCGCGAACGTCCCGACAGCGAGGCGCTACTCGACTTCGACGGGCTCGACCATCACGAACTTGCCCATCGAGCCCTTGTTCAGGAACTTGATGCGTCCGGTGATCTTGGCGAAGAGGGTGTCGTCTTTGCCGCGGCCGACGTTCAGGCCCGGCTTCACACGGGTGCCGCGCTGCCGGACGATGATGGTACCGCCGGGGACGAGCTGTCCGCCGAATGCTTTGAATCCAAGCCGCTGCGCGTTTGAGTCGCGGCCGTTTCGTGATGTTCCTTGCCCTTTTTTATGTGCCATAAGACTGTCCTCAGAGCGAGGGCAAGATGCCCTCGCGACAGCCGGCGGGACGCCGGCGCTACGTTATCTTTTACTTCTTCTTCGGCGGCGACTTCTTGGCCGCCTTCTTCGGTGCGGCTTTCTTCTTGGCCGAAGTCTTCTTCGCGGCCGCGTGCGCTTCGTGCGCTTCCGGCGCTTCTTCTGCCGGCTTCACCTTCTTCGGCTTCGCTACCTTCTTGGGCAGCTCGGGAGCCTTGAAGCTCTGTCCGCCGAAAGCGATCTCAGAGATGCGCACCGCCGTGTAAGCCTGCCGGTGCCCGCGCAGCTTCTTGTATTGCTTCTTGCGTTTGTAATGGAACACCAGGATCTTCGCGCCGCGGCCTTCTTCTACGACCTGGCCGACCACGCGGGCATCCGACTGTTGGCCGATCTGGCCCGCTTCGCCGGAAACCGCCAGGACGGGGAACTCGACCACACCGTCGGTGCCGGTGCCTACTTTTTCCACTCGAATCACGTCTCCGGGCGCCACCCGGTACTGCTTTCCACCGGCGCGGATAACCGCGTACATACGTCTGCCTCCGAGAATGTCGTTGAAATTCAGCCCGTAAGAATTTGTAACGGATCCTCTATCGGAACCCCAGGGCGCACACGGGCGCAACCAAGGGGCCTGCTGATTTTCCTGTGCTTGCTGTGTTTTCCGCCACGGCGCTTCAGCAGCCGAGGCAGGCGTCCCCAGAACGGGTCGGCCAGTACAGGCAAACTCCACTATTCTAACGTGCGCTGTGGAAATCGGTCAAACCGAGGTCGAGTCCGGGTGACACCCTTTGCCGCGTGTGGTCCTCCGCCGCTTTGCTGTTTTGCCATGGCTGTGCGAGAATTCCGCCGGATTCCTCGGAGGACACCCGAATGCTCAAGCGCTTCTTAACCGTTTCGCTGTGCCTGCTCGCCCTAACGCTGCCCGGTCTCGCTCAGACGAAGAAGTCCACCATGAAGAAGGCGGCAGGTCCCGTTCCTGACAAAGCCGCGCTGCAGAAAGTATGGGACGGCTGGTCGACCCTCGACCCCGCCAACGTCGCCAAGTATTACGCTACGGGACCGCACGTGTACTTCGATATCGCTCCTCTGAAATATGGCAGTTTCGACGAATACTCCAACGGCGTAAAGGCAGTTGTCGCCGGCTACAAGAGCGCGAAGTTTACGCTCAACGACGACGTTGCGATCCATCCACATGGGGATCTGGTCTGGGCAACAGCGACCGTGGCGGAACAGATGACCACGAAGGCTGGAAAAGTCGAGATGGGCAATTTCCGCTGGACGGTGATCTTTGAAAACGAAGACGGAAAGTGGCTCATCGTGCACGAACACGTTTCGGCACCGCTGCAATAGAATTTCGGCCACAGATTTTCACGGATCTTCACGGATCACAACCCAAGAGCTAGGAGCTTGGGGTTGATCCATGAAGATCCGTGCGATCCGTGGCCGACTTGTTTCAATACGACTTCCAGAAGAAGTACAGCGTCATACCCGCGCCCACTAGCACGACAAACGTTCGGATCCATTTCTGGGGCATTTTCAGCGCGTAGTGCGCGCCCAGGTATCCGCCGACAATTCCGCCGATGATCATGATGATGCCGTGCTTCCAGTACACGGCTCTGGCCACGATGAACGTCACCACGGCGACGCCGTTGATCACAAACCCCAGCACGCTCTTCAGCGCGTTCATGGCGTGGATGTCCGTCATGCCTAGTGCGGCAAGCATGGCCAGCATCACGATTCCCATGCCGCCGCCGAAGTAGCCTCCGTAGACGGATACGCACAACTGAAACAACGTAGTCCAGGCGAGCGCAGCGGTGGAAGCCTCGTGCTCGATGACTGACTTGCGGCCGCCGGCGATTTTCTTGCCAAAGGCGAAGAGCAGAGTCGCGCCCAGCGTCAGCCAGGGCAGCACGCGCATGAAGGTTTGGGCCGGCGTCTTCAGCAGCAGGAACGCACCCGCCAACCCGCCGACAAGACTCGCGGCGAGCAGTGGAATCATCACGCGACGGGGAACATCGAGGCGATTGCGGTAGGCTCCCCCACTGGCCGCGGCCGCGGTCCACAGCGCGATGGTGTTGGTAGCATTCGCCGGAATCGGGGGCACGCCCGTGAACAGCAGTGCCGGAAACGCGACAAAGCTGCCGCCGCCCGCGACGGAATTCAGGGCTCCGCCGAGCGCTCCGGCGAAAAAGAGGAAGACGATGGTTTCCAGGGTCAAGCAGTTAGGTGTACCAGAAACCGGGGCGGGCCGCCAATGCGCGAACCGTAGCGCCGCCGAGTGCGAGGGCGAGACGCCCTCGCGACAGCCGGCAGGATGCCGGCGCTACGATTTGGGCGCTGATTAACGAGGACTTCGGACATCCGATTACCTCTGTAATCAGATGTAACCTGCGATTTCTTGCAGCAACATCCGCTTTGCGGCAGGGTTAATAGCAAGTGAGATTGTGGGGGACTTTCCTATGCAGAAGCGTCTAGTGATCTTCGTTGATCTCTTAATGTGCATCACCGTGTGCAGCGTCGCCTGGGGACAGACATCCGCCACTCCTTCGAGCGGCGCGCAGCAGTCCATGCCCGGCATGGACATGTCTGGTCACGACATGTCGAACATGCAGATGAAAGACATGCCCATGGGCGACAAGCAGGCCGATAGCGACGCCAGCGCTCACGTCATGAATTCCATGGAAGGACACATGGACATGGGTCCGCACATGAAGATGACCGCGCTGCGTCAGCCCAAAGAAGGTGATGCCAAGCGCGCGCTGCAAGTCGCTGAACAAGCGCGCACGGCTTCAGAAAAATATACGGATTATCACAAAGCCCTGGCCGACGGTTACAGGATTTTTCATCCGGAAGTTCCGCAGAAGATGTACCACTTCACAAACTACGGCTACGCGATGGAAGCGGCTTTCCGTTTCGATCCGGAGCATCCGACGTCGCTGCTCTACGAAAAGCAGGGCGACGACTACAAGCTGATCGGAGTGATGTATACCGCGCCCAAGCGTTTCACGGAAGAGCAACTCGACGAGCGCATCCCGCTGAGCGTGGCGCAGTGGCACGAGCACGTGAACTTCTGCGCTTCGCCGGCGGACAAGAGGAAAGAAATGCTGGCGGCGCATCCGCAGTTTGGTCTGCGGGGATCGATCACCACGCAGGAAGCCTGCGACGCGGCGGGCGGAACATTTCATCCTGTGATCTTCAACTGGATGGTGCACGTCTATCCGTTCGAGAAAGATCAGGCGAACATCTGGTCGGTCGAGCGGCAGCACGACGACGCGGACTAATACCATTCTCGTAGAGAGGTAGGTTGCTACGTCTCCTGTGGCAAAGGCGAGACGTAGCCAGCTACGTCTCTACAGACGCACATCGCTCCGCAAAACATCACAAAACATACGCCGGATGTTCCCTCTCTTCAGTGTGAACTCCCAATGAATTCGCGGTCGTTTCTTGCTATCCGAAAGACACACTCAGCGTCCAAAGAAGTACGACGAGATCACAATTGCAGGGAACTTCGACAGTGGCGAATTCGTAAAGAGTGAGAATGGGTAAACGGACGGCGCAGAGGTGACGCCGGTCGGATTTGATTCGATATTTTTGCGGGGTCTGGGGATTCTCTCACACTCGGTTTGGCGGCCCAGGTGAAAGAACCCCCATCGCGGCAGCATAAGCTTGTGGCTTGTCTGCACGGCTTGTTTGCACAACCCCGGCGGCAGCATTCTATGCGATTCGCGAGGAAACACAAGTGTTTTCTCGCGTGGTCGCGAACCGGGCCGCCCCAACCGTTTCCCGACGTGTTTTCGGGAAAGAAAATAAGGAGCAGCTATGAAGTTCGCGACAGTTTCAAAGAGTCTGATCATGGGGTTGGCTGTGCTGCTTGCCTCCAGCGCGTTCGCAGCCACAAAAGCCAGCTTGACATTGCAGAATCCCACGACCATCAATGGAACGAAGCTCAAAGCCGGCGAATACCGGCTGGAGTGGGACGGCAGCGGTCCCAACGTGGAAGTCAGCATCACGCAAGGTAAGAAAGTATTCGCCAAAGTACCCGCGAAGCTCGTGGATCTGAACATGGCGGCGGTGAACAGCGCAGCCGTTGTGAAGCACAACGACGATGGAAGCAGCACTCTGGCCGGCGCCCGTTTCGAAGGCAAGAAGTACGCTCTCGAACTAGGCGACTCGAGCGAGGGAATGCAACCAGGGTCGAGCAAGTAACGTCGCGGTCCGCAATATGAAAGGGAGCACTCGCGTGCTCCCTTGTTCATTCCTGTACTTGATTCCTAGTTCGGCGACGCCAGCACATCGTCGTAGTAGTTGATCGCCGCTCGCTTGGGCTTCTCTTTCAATCCTTTTAGCGGCATCTTTTGCTCGAACGTGCTGTTCCCTGTAAGGTGCGCTCTTCCCAAGAGGTACATGCCATTCGGCAATTCCAAGTAGATGGGCACCAGCATCCGGAAGCTGTCATTCACGTTCGACTGCGTCAGCTTGATGCTCATCACCACATCCCCGTCGGCTCCCGTGTCGAAGGTTGCGTTCATCTGGTAGGTGGGTAGCTGGGTCCCGTAGACGTACTCGTTGAAGAACCAGTCCATCTTGTGATTGCCCTCCAGGTCCATGTCCTGGGTCATGTGTTTTTCCACGATGGCCTTGAAATCTTCGGTGGTAGCGGCTTTGCCGCGGTAGGTGTTGACGAAATCCTGCATCGTCTCCTTGAAGCGCTGGTCGCGCGTACGGGTATCTTGCATCATCATGCGGAGCATGTGGAGGATGTACGCACCTTTGGGATAAATCAGGCGGCGGGTCGTGTCGAATCCGGTGCGGGAGTTGCTGGTGCGGTAACCCATGGTGAGCGGGCCTGCGTCAATGGCGCGAAAGCCCTGTGCGTCGCGCTCCAGCAGGAGTTCGCGTTCGTCATTCCAGAACGTGATGAACTTTTTCGGATTCTTCTCGATCAACGTCAGGTACAGCGACGCGGACATGTCGGCGAAGCCTTCGCTCATCCACTGGTCGCGGTACGAACTGAAGCCAACCGTATGTCCCCACCACTGGTGCGCGACCTCATGGGGAGTCACAACCTTCCAGTAGCCCCGGTCACCCCAGTCCATGCCCAGTTGATGGCGCACCGTGGTATCGAAGTAGTAGCAGATCGGAATCCACACCAGTTCCGGCCAGGACTGGCCAAAGTTGCATGCCGTCTGCTGTGTGAGCTGCAAGTGCTTGAACAACGAAGGACCAAAGTAGTCGCTGTAGAGCTGCACTGCGAGTTCACCTTCGGCGAGGGCCTTCTTGTTGAGGCCAGTGGTGCTCATGGAGCCTAGAGCGGCATCCGACATGTGCGATCCCATGGTGGGCAAATCATCTCCACTGGCTGCGTGCTGCAGACCCTGCACCCAGCTGGGTGACTCCTGATTGGCGAACGACTGCACGTCATATTCCGGCTTGTCGAGCTTTCCTTCTTCGACCTTGAACCGTCCGAAGCTGAAGCCGGCAACGGTTTGTGGGGCTTCACTCTTCCAGACGGTCACGTTTTGTCCACCGTCATTGTTGTCGCTCACGCGCGCGCCGGTGGCGGCGATCTGCATTCCTTTGGGGATGCGGAAGGTCATGTCGTAGGTGGTGTACTCGCCGAGACTTCCGCCGGGATTATTCGGATACCAGTTCATGCGGGCGACGGGAAAATAGTTGCCTCCGCCTTCGTTGGTAACCGCCTCCTTGCCTTCGTATTCGGTTGTAATCGTGAACTGCTCACCGGCTGACAGCGTCTTGGGCAGGATCACGGCGAACTGGGGATCGTCATTCTTGTCTTCCTGAATGAATGACAAGGGCTGGCCCTCGGCGGTGGTCACTTTGCGCACCCTAAGAGTCCGAAACAGGTTGAAGGGCACGACCCGCACACCGTTCAACTGCGCGGTGAGCGTAGTTTTCGATTTGCCAATCAGGTTGGCATTCTTCTCGAGGGTGGTCTCGAGTTGCTGATGTTCGATGCGGATGGGCTGTCCGATCGCGCCTTTCTTGTGCTCCCCTGCCATGGGGAATGAAGCCCAGTCTCCATACTTGTTCTCGTCGTAAGTCATGAAATCGACCTGATCGTGTCCTTCGTGCGGATCGATCGTGTAAAGTTCCTGCCCGTTGTAGTACTTGCCGTGGATGAAGGCGACGAACAGGCCGCCAGGCTCGGAACTGAGGACGTCTTCCAGAATCCGGGAGTCGAGATTCTCCTTGAGCTTGTGCCGCGTGGTGTGCTGACTGTCTTTCAGGGGCCCAGCGTCGCAGCCGGACGAGACGATGCTGCCTCCTCTCTTAATGTCGTCATAGGTGGAATCGGTGAAGCGCAGCACCATCTGGCTGAAGTTCTCACTGAACTCGTTTTCTTTGGTCAGGAGCTTCAGCATGCTCTGTTCTGACGCAGGCGGATTGAGGACGAAATTTCCGTTGCCGGTGAAGACCGCTCCCGTGATTTTGCCCGCCACCGGAGCCACAAAGCAGACCGTGCCGGAGCGCAAATGAAATGTCCCAGCTTCGCGCTTCAGTTCAAGATTGCTGACGCTCACGGCTTCGCTGCCTAGCGTCAGGTTGCGGAGAGCCTGGTAGGTCGGGTCGGAGTTTGGTCCCGGCGCGACGGCGTTTTGCGCGCGGGCGGCGTTACTGACAAGAATTATTGCCAGCAGTGTGAACAGGGCAAGCGCCCCAGCCAGAGACACTCGTACGACAGGGCGCAGAGTGCGGATAAGAAACGGCATGAAGCCTCCCGGGGGGAAGGAAAGCGCAATTATCAGCACTTACGGTGAAAATGCAAGTGCTGGGATCACAACCGGCACGGGTAGCGGAGGAATAAACTGGCGAGCTGAGATACAAGGGCCGTCGATTCGCCCCAATACCTCCTTGTACAGCAAATGGGAGCGCATTCGCGCTCCCATGCCAGCATTGATGCATAGGATTTCAGCTTCGCGCTACGCCGGCGCTTAGTTTTTCACCGTCATGGCGTCGGAATCCACCGCCTTCTTGCCCGTAACACCTTCGAGGCCGGCCAGCACTCCGCGGTAATCGTTCTTGTCGCACTGCATTGCGAATCCGCCTTTTTTGTCACCATCGGCCCACGTCAAGCCGACGTAATGCTTCTTTGACTTGGTAAGGGCCATCATTGCGCCGATCCCGAAGGAAACGACAGCAAGGCCAATTGCTGCTCCAACTCTCCGGTGCACATCCTGGCCATAACTAATTTCTGTAACAGACGCTGCCGGGATCGTTATGACGTCAGTCTTGTCTTTTACGAGTCGAATCTGGTTGGCTTCGATGTACAACTTCATGCCCGTTCCAGCTTTGGTGTCAGGTATCGATCCGCCGTCATAGTTGACTTTGTAGCTGTTGTCACCGGCAAGAACAGTCAGTGGGATTGCGAAACACAGGAAGACTGCAAGCAAAGTTTTCATACGCCTCCGAATTGGATGAACACATGCGGAAATGGCCTAGGAGATGGGGCCCAGGAAACTCGCCATTATGCATTTACGATTGTGATACGGCAATGATCAGGCGCACAACAAGAAGGGAGCGCTTTCGCGCTCCCTCGTAACCACGAACTAAGAGTTACTTCAGTACTTCGGGACCTTCGGATCCACGCGATCGGACCACGCCGTGATCCCTCCCGCCAGGTTGTGAACTTTGGTGAATCCGGCCTGCTGCAGGAAGGCGACGGCCTTGGCGCTGCGTCCGCCCATTTTACAGTGGACGACGATCTCGCGGCTCGAATCCAGTTCGCTGACGCGTTTCGGCAGATCGTTCAGCGGGATCAAATATCCGCCGATGTTGCAGATCTGGTATTCGTGTGGCTCGCGCACGTCGAGCACGAACAGGTCGTCTTTGGCGTCCAGGCGCCGCTTCAAATCTTCGACTTGAATTTCAGGAACTCCGCTGCTCACCGTTTTTTCCTCCCCACGAATGCCACAAAACTCGTTGTAGTCTATCAGCTTCGTGACCGTGGGATGTGTGCCGCACACCGGGCAATCCGGATTCTTGCGCAGCTTGAGTTCGCGAAACTTCATGCCCAGCGCGTCAATCAGAAGCAAGCGCCCGATCAGCGGATCGCCGATGCCGAGAATCAGCTTGATGACTTCGGTGGCCTGCATCACGCCCACGAGTCCGGGAAGAATGCCGAGCACGCCGCCCTCGGCGCAGGAAGGAACCAGTCCCGGCGGTGGCGGCTCGGGATACAGGCAGCGATAGCACGGTCCATCTTTCGTGGCAAAGACGCTGGCCTGGCCTTCAAAGCGGAAGATCGATCCGTAGACGTTGGGCTTGCCGGTCAGCACGCAGGCGTCGTTTACGAGGTAGCGCGTGGGAAAGTTGTCGGTGCCGTCGGCGATGATGTCAAAGTCGCGAAACAGTTCCATCGCGTTGGCACTGGTCAGCCTAGTGTCGAACGTACGCAGGTTGAGGAAGGGATTGATGCCTTTCAGCTTGTCAGCGGCGGAATCGAGCTTTTTGCGGCCCACGTCGGCGGTCGAGTGAATGATCTGCCGCTGCAGGTTGGTGTAGTCCACCACATCGAAGTCGACGAGGCCCAGCGTCCCGACGCCTGCGGCCGCCAGATATAGAGCCAGCGGCGATCCCAAGCCGCCCGTGCCGATGCAGAGCACGCGCGCCGCCTTCAGCTTCTGCTGCCCTTCCATGCCGACCTCGGGCATGATCAGATGGCGCGAGTAGCGCAGGATTTCGTCCTTGTTGAGCGTTACGGGAAGTTCGGTGGTGGTGGCCATAATGTCCTCGGTTGAATTTCCTTCGTGTAGCTTTGTGTCCTTAGTGGTTTAGAGATGTTCGACGGCCGCGCGAATGCGGGCTAACAACAGGAAGGGCAACAGCAACAACAGCGCATTGTAGCGAAAAGATTCAAATCAGAAATCCCCAGTCAGGCAGCGCCTCCGGCGATGGAAGGCACGATGGAAATGTTATCACCTTCCTTCAGCACGGTCGCTTCTTTCTGCATGTAGCGGATGTCTTCATCGTTGACGTAAAGGTTGACGAAAGCTCGCAGTTTTCCGTCTTCGGTGTAGAGGTGCTTCTTGAGATCCGGATGCTGTGCCACCAGCGCGTTCATGGCTTCGCCGACGGTGGTGCCCTGTACTTCTACTGAAGCCTGCTTGCCCACATACTGACGCAAGGGCGTAGGAATGTGAATTTTGCTCATAGATGTACTGTAAGAGATGCGGCGGAGGGAGGGCAAGATTCAGGAACGGGATCTTGGGTGTTGGGTCTTCGCTCCCAGTCTCGAGCCTATCCGCGGGGCCATTCCCAACACCTTAGCACCCGCGACCCAAGACCTGATCCAGACAAGCCACTTATCCACTAGACCGCTGCACCCTAGAATCTCTCAGGGAGAATAACGATGACGATTTTTGATCCAGCTCGCGGCAGGATTATTGACGGTGGCGGGGGCAGCAGCGGCACGCTTCTTCGCCTGATCGGCCTGGGAGTCGCCGCATTCCTGCTGGTGATCCTACTTTTCAGTTCCATTACTCGGGTTGGCACCGGGCATGTGGGAGTGCTCACGCTTTTCGGCAAGGTGCAATCCGGCGAGATACTGGGCGAAGGAATTCACCTCATCAACCCGCTGAAAACCAATAACGAGCTTTCGGTGCAGACGCAGACGCTCAAGGAATCGGCCAGCGTCCCATCGAGCGAAGGGCTGATGATGAGCCTCGACACTTCACTCATCTATCACCTGAATCCCGAGCGTGCTGCAGAAGTGTTCCAGAAGATCGGCTCTGATTACGAGAACGTCGTGGTCGAGCCGACGCTGCGGTCCGCGATCCGCGAGGCTACCGCTTCGCACACCGCGAATGCCCTGTACACCGGCGAGCGCGAAATGGTAGCTAAGCAAATCCTCGACCAGATCACCACGGAACTCAACCAACGCGGCATCACCGTGGAGAACGTTCTGCTGCGCGACATTCAGCTGCCGACCACACTGAAGACCGCCATCGAAGCCAAGCAGCAGGCCGAGCAGGAGTCTCTGGCCATGAACTTCCGTTTGCAAAAAGAAACGCAGGAGGCGCAGCGCAAGCGCATTGAAGCCGCCGGAGTTCGCGACTTCCAGCAGATCGTTGCGCAGGGCATTACGCCGTCGTTGCTGGAATGGAAAGGAATCGAGGCCACGGAGAATCTGGCCAAGAGCCCGAACTCCAAGGTGGTGGTGATCGGAAACAATAAGAACGGGCTGCCGCTGATTCTAGGCCAGTAACTTATGTGGGGACAGCCGCCATCGGCTGTCCGTCGCCCGGAGGGCGACTTGCGGGTTGCCGCTGCTAACATGGAACCTTGTCACATCTGCTCGACATCCGGAACTTGAACATCGAATTCCCCGTCCGCGGGGAATCTCCCTCCGCCGCCCTTCGGGCAGCGGGACAGCCGATGGCGGCTGTCCCCACACAAACTCTTTCGGCTGTCCGCGACCTGAGTTTCTCACTCGCCCCCGGCGAAGTTCTGGGGCTGGTCGGCGAGTCTGGGTCGGGCAAGTCCATCACTTCGCTTGCCATCATGCGGCTGCTTCCGCCACAGGCTCGCGTGTCTGGAGAGATTCTGTTTACGCAGAACGGAGCCGGCCCGCAGAATCTTCCCACTCTCGAGGACGACGGTATGCGCCAGTTGCGCGGCTCGCGGATCGCCATGATCTTTCAGGAGCCGATGACCGCGCTCAATCCGGTGATGCGCGTGGGAAATCAGATCGCGGAGGCCGTCGTCGCGCATAATGCGGTTTCAAAACGCGACGCCTGGCAGCGCGCCGTCGACGCCATGAACGATGTCGCCATTCCCGACGCCGCGCGCCGCGCCCGCGATTATCCTCACCAGCTATCCGGCGGGATGCGGCAGCGCATCATGATCGCCATGGCCATCGTCAACCGCCCGCAGTTGCTGATCGCCGACGAGCCGACCACGGCGCTCGACGTCACGATCCAGGCGCAGATTCTGGATCTGCTGGCCGAGTTGCACGCCAAGTTCGGACTCGCCATGCTCTTCATTTCGCACGACCTGGCGGTGGTGTCGAGGGTCGCCGATCGCGTCGCGGTGATGTACTCGGGCAGCCTGGTGGAACTTGGCGCCAAGCGGGACATTTTCCAGGCTCCGGCACATCCCTATACGCGCGGCTTGCTGCACGCCGTGCCGGATCTGAAGACCGACCGTGGGCGCCCCCTACAAACGATTGAGGGCACGGTCCCGGCGCTGCACGCGCTGCCTCCGGGCTGCAGCTTCGAGCCGCGCTGCGAATTCCGCATTCCTCAGTGCGCCCGCGAATTTCCGCCCCTGGTCGAGGTCTCGGCGGGACACTGGGCTCGTTGCCCAGTGGTGAATTCACCGGGCTGAGTGAGGATGGTCGCAAGCCCTCGGCGGTCGATGTCCGTGGCGCCGTGCTACGCCCAGGCTTGGACGGCCGAGGCGGCCATCCCCACATCTGCTTGATGCTCCATATTTCTTCCATCCAGTCTATAATCGGCAGTTTGTCCGGTGATTCGTGCGCATACTGCTGCTAAGCGACATCCACGCCAATCTCGAAGCCCTCGACGCGGTGCTGGCCGGCGCTCCATCCTTTGACTCAGTGGTGAACCTGGGCGACATTGTGGGCTACGGCGCCAGTCCGAACGACGTGGCTGAGCGTTCGCGCAAACTGGGGACCGTCTTCGTGCGCGGGAATCACGACAAGGCCGCGACGGGCGTGATGGACCTTGATGATTTCAATCCTATGGCTGCTGCGGCCGCGATGTGGACGCGCAATGAACTGACGCCCGAGAATCTCGAATGGCTGCGCAACCTGCCGCACGGGCCGGTTCCCTTGCCGGATTTCCGTGAGGTGCAGTTGGTCCACGGCTCTCCGAACGATGAGGATGAGTACGTGGTTTCACTGGGAGATGCGCTGGCACCGTTGATCACCCTTACCATTCCTTTGACATTCTTCGGGCACACGCATTTGCAGGGCGGATTTTTTGCGAATGGCTCTTCGGCCGACGGGTTCCGTCCGGAATACCGCACGGTGGGGCAGGCGGAATCGGTGCCGCTGCAGCTGAAGTCCAATGCGCGCTATATGATCAATCCCGGGTCGGTTGGGCAGCCACGTGACGGCGACTGGCGCGCGGCGTTTGCGCTGTTCGATACGGACGCGCAGGTCGTCCACTTCCATCGCACGCCCTACAATCTGAAAGAAGCGCAGGACCGCATCTTCGCCGCGAAGCTTCCTCCGCGGCTGGCAACGCGGCTGGCGGCGGGACGCTGAACCGATAACGGCCGCCGTTGTAAACTCAAGCCATGCCTTCATACCCTTCCCGTAGCGCTGGAAGCAAGCCGCTCTTCGAATCCCGCGAGAATCCTCCAGAACATTATCTGATCGCTCATAGTGATGGCGGCGCGCGGGGAAATCCTGGGCCCGCCGGGTACGGCGTGGTGATCAAGGATGAAACGGGACGCAAGGTCGCGGCCCTAAGCGAGTATCTCGGACACCAGACCAATAACTTCGCCGAATATCAGGGACTGATCGCCGCCCTCGAGTATGCGATCAAGCACGGACCCAAGGCGCTCAAGCTGATCAGCGATTCGGAGTTGCTGGTGCGGCAGATCAAGGGCATCTACAAGGTGAAGAATGCGGTCCTGCAGGATCTGCACGGGCGTGCCAAAGAATTGATCGCGCAGATGGACTGGTTCTCGGTCGGACACGCGTTCCGCGAGCAGAATCAAGAGGCTGACCAGCTGGCCAACGAAGCCATGGACAAAGGCATGGGAAGAATCAGTGCACGTGTGGGCGCGGGCGACTCGCCCACTCGGGTTTCGAACCAGCCACCGGCTCAGCAGGAGTTCGAAGGTGTGGTCCGCAACGGCAAAGTGGAACTGGTGAGCGGCACCTTGGCGGAAGGAACGCGCGTGCAGCTGCGCGTGAAGAAATAAACAGGCCCCCAGGGGCTAAAGCCCTAGACACCGAGAGGCTGTATCGCAGCGCTGAAAGCGCTGCGCCACCCAAAACCGACCATTTGAAGAGCGTTCATCAGGGCAGCGGTTAGCAAGAGTCATCCCGCCATTCACTCTGCCGCCGACGTGTGGTCGTGGATGATCTTCCATCCGTCGGGAAATTTGCGGAAGACCAGGGTGAATAAGCCGTGGGGAGTTTTGCCGTCTGACATGGTCAGGTGCCATGCGCCGCGGACGAAGGCCGCTTCCGGTCCCAGCATCTCGATACGCAGGGCAGAGAACTCCAGGGTTCCCATTTCGTGCCCTGGACTTGCATACGTTGCTTTGTAGCGGTCGAGGGTCGCCTGCCATCCGCTGGTCTGCTTGGCGCCGGAGAAGAAAGTCAGGTCCGCGGAATTCCAATATCCCGCCATGAAGGCGTCGAGGTTGTGATGGTTCCAGGCGTCCTGCTGGGTGTGGAGGACTTGCTCGACGGCGGCCTTGGGATCGTTCGAGGCGGCGTTCTTCTGGGATGTTTGCGCGGCCGCGAGGGCGGCGACTAAGACAAAAGCTATTGGCAAGGCGTTGAGAGCGTGCTTATGCATTAGGGTCCTCCGAAATTTTGTTAGCACTGCGCAAACAAAAGCGGCGGCATTCAGTTTTACCACTACGTGCGCGGGCGGGACGCCCCCGCGACAGCCGGCGGATCGCCGGCGCTACTTTTATTCGCATTCAGTGCGATTCTTCTGCGGCTGGGGCGGCGTCTGGGGTATCTACCTTTTGCGCTATTGTGTGCGGCGCTACTGGGGGCGCCTGGAAGTCTCCGGGATCTTTTCCGGCCATGGCTACCGTCATGAAGTTCATCCAGATCGGCAACGCCGCGTGTGCGCCGGTTTCTTTCGCGCCCAGCGATTTCTTTTCGTCGTATCCCACCCAGACTCCGCAGGTCATCGTCGGCGAGAATCCCATAAACCAGGCGTCGGTGAAGTCGTTGGTGGTGCCGGTCTTGCCTGCCACGGGAAACGGCAGTTTGGCGGCGGCGACTCCCGTGCCGTGCAACACGACTTCACGCAGCATCGAGGTCATGATGCGGGCGGTGCGCTCGCTGATTACGTCCTTCACGTCGGGAAAATCTTCTTCGAGCACGCGGCCTTCGTAGTCGGTCACGCGCGTGATGTAGCGGGGGATCACGCGGACGCCGTCGTTGGGAAAGACGCTGTAGGCCGATGTCTGCTCCATCAATGTGATTTCCGCCGCTCCAAGCGCCACGGGCAGGTAGGGCGGCAGCTTTGCCGTGATGCCGAAGCGTCCGGCGTAGTCGATCACGCTCTTGATGCCGACTTTGTTGGCCAGTTTCAGCGCTGGAATGTTGCGCGACTGGGCCAGCGCGCGCCGCAAAGTAATAATGCCTTCGAATTTTTCGTCGTAATTGTGGGGAGAGTACGGCCCGGATGGAGTCTCGAAGCTGACGGGCTCATCGAGAATCGTATCGTCGGGACTGGCGCCTCCGTCGATGACCGTGGTGTAGACATACGGCTTGAACGACGATCCCACCTGGCGCATGGCTTGGGTGGCGCGGTCAAACTTCGATTCGTTGAAGTCGCGGCCGCCGACCATGGCCTTGATGCCGCCGGTGGTGTTGTCGATCGCCAGCAGAGAGCCTTGAACTCCGGAATCCTGCTCGAGGCTTACGTGCGCAGCACCGTTGGCGCCGAGCGATTGAATCTTGACGTAGCAGATGTCGCCGGTCTTGAGAATGTCCGCCAGTTTCTGCTGCGCCCAGGCAACCTCGGGCTGTCCGACAGCCGCGGTGTAGCGCCCAAACTTCAACGTTGCGATGCCGGTGCCCGCAAAGGTGACCAACGCGTGGACGTACCCGTTAACTTCGGGCTCGTCGTACCAGTCCGGATGAACATACTTGTCGGCAACCGCGCCTTCGGCAACGACGTTCTCGAGATGTCCCTTCCAGCCGTGGCGGCGCTCATACGCAGCCAAGCCATCGAGCACCGCCTGGTTCGCGGCCCTCTGCAAATCTACATCGAGTGTGGTGTACACCTTCAGCCCGCCTTCGTGCACCTGGTCTGTGCCGTACTTGTTTTCCAGGTAGCGGCGAATCTCTTCGACAAAATACGGCGCCAGCGAGTTCGGATCGTGGGCCAGACGCAGCACCAGCGGTGCGGAGCGAGCGTCGGCGGCTTGCGCGGCCGTGATCTTGCCGTCTTCCAGCATGGAATTGATGACCAGATTGCGACGCTTTTGCGCGCGGTCAGGATGGTTGATCGGCGAATACAAGCTCGGACCCTTGGGCAATCCTGCGAGCAGGGCCGCTTCTTCGAGAGTCAACTGCTTCGCCGGCTTGCTGAAGTAGAACTCCGACGCGGCCTCGAAGCCGAACACCCCGTGGCCAAGAGCGATCTGGTTGGCATAGAGCGTGAAGATCTGCGGCTTGGTGAAGCGGCGCTCGATCTGGATGGCGAGCATCGTCTCCTGCACCTTGCGATGGAAAGCGCGATCGGGTGAAAGGAAAAGATTGCGCGCGAGTTGCATGGTGAGCGTCGACGCTCCCTGCACCCGTCCGCCCGACTCGACATCGCGATACGCGGCGCCCACGATGCGCCAGAAGTTGATTCCAGAGTGTTTGTAGAAGTCTTTGTCTTCGATGGAGACCAGCGCATCGCGCAATACCGGGGGGAAATCGTCATAGCCGACGACTACGCGGCGTTGCAGCGCGAACGATCCGATGACGCGTCCGTGATCGTCATAGAGTTCGGTGATGGAGCTGGGCCGGTAAGCCTCGAGGGCGTCGACCTGCGGAAGGTCGGTGGTGTAGACGAGCAGAAGGCCGGCGGTCGCTCCTACCAGCACGGCAACGAGCACGAGCAAGCCGAAAAGGACGCGCCCGACCAGGCGGCGTCCGCCGATTTCTACTGGAGGAAGATGTTCGTAGAGAGACTTCATCAGGAATCGAGGTCAGGATAGCACTTTCGCCGAGTGTGCCCTCGCACGAGAACCATGAACCACAAAGCCCACGAAATGAACAGCAGTCGGGCGGGCAAAGAAATGCGGGGGCGAGTCGCCCCCGCGACAGCCGGCGGGACGCCGGCGCTACTCGTTGAGACTAGCTGGCCCGGCTCTTCAGAACTTCCACGGCCTTCTTCAACTGATCATCGACCGTGTTCTTGGGCTTGGCTTCCTGGTCAGGGGTGGCGGCACTATCTTCGTCATCCGGACCCACAGAATCGTCGGCCACGTCGGCCACCAGAACGTTGGGCGTGATCGCCACGTCTTGAATGGCTTTGCCGCTGGGTGAGTAGTACTTCGCGACCGAGAGGATCAACGCGCCGCCATCGGGCAGGTCAATCGTCTTCTGTACCGAGCCGTCGCCGAAAGTCTTGTCGCCGACAACATCGCCGCGCGCGTTTTCCAGAAGCGCAGCGGCCACAATCTCAGCCGCGCCCGATGTTCCACGGTTTACGAGAACTGCGACGGGAAGAGTCGTAATGGCTTTCGCGGGATCGGCGTTGAAGGCCTCGCGCGGAAATTTCTGCCCTTGCAGGTAAGTGATCGTTCCGTGATTGAGGAACAGATTCGCGGTTGCGACGCCTTCACTCTCGTCGCCCTCGGCGCAGTTGCGGAGATCGAGGAGAACCTTCTTCGCTCCGGACTTCTCGAGCGACTTGATCTTCGCGGCAATCTCCTGGGTCTTGCCCTTGGTGAGGGCTTCGACCTTCACATAGCCGATGCCGTCATCCATCATCTTGTCGGCCACCGCCGGAATGGCCACCACGTCGCGCGTGATGACAACCTTCTGCGGTTCTGCTTTGCGGGCGCGGACCACGGCAACATTCAACGTGGATCCCGGCGCTCCGGCCAGCAGGTTGCGGATTTCGGGCAGCGACATTTCGCGCGTGCTCAGGCCTTCAATCGATTCGAAGATGTCGGTCTGCTCAATGCCCGCCTTCTCGGCGGGCGATCCCGGCAACACGGCGACCACCGCCGCGTAGCCAAAGCGCTTCGACACCACCGCGCCAATGCCACCCTTGGATTCTGCCTTGCGCGTCTTGAATGCTTTGTAAGCGTCGGCCGACATGTAGCTGGAGTTCGAGTCGAGCGACTCCAGCAGTCCGTGCAGCGCGCCGTCGGTCACCTTGGGGATGTTCGGCTCTTCGACGTACTCACTGCGCACGCGCGAGAGCACTTCACTGTAGACCTGCAGTTGACGGTAAGAGCCGTCGCTCGAGGAGGCGTGGACGCCGCCCATCGAGCCCACAACGACGAACAGCAGTACGGCAAAGGAGGTGACGAGAATCGCTGCTTTGGTTTTCATGGACATCTGTTTTTGATCTTCTTCTGGAAGGAACTGCTTCCTGAGAAACTCTGCCTATTATATCTCTCTAGATGCGGATTTCGATCCCCAGGGTGCTTGCTTTTGTGCCCCATCGGTAACGCAGGGAGTTGAGCTCCGCTATCGTCTCAATAGACGAACGAAAGCGGGTTCTGTCATTCGGCAGGAAGGTCGCGCGGAGGAGTTCCCTGCGGTCTTCAACAAAACAAACAACTTATTTTCACTGTCCTGGTTTGAAGCTGATGGTCAGCAGAGTCTGCACCGACACGGGGCGCCCGTTCATGACATAGGGCTTGAATTTCCAGAGCTTGACGCCGTCGATCGCGGATCGCGCAAAGGCCAGCGATCCCTGCATGAATTTGGCATCTTGCACTGTGCCGTCGCGCCCAATCAAGACCTGCAGGATTACCGTTCCCGGCTGCGCCTTGGGGTTGGCGGGATACGCTATCTCTGGCTGTTCCGCGAGAAGGGCGCGCTCGGTGAATTCGGGGACGCTGACTGGCTCGATTGAAGGCATGGCGGACTCCGGGGATTTGTTCCCGCCGGCGTCGGGAGTCATGGCAGCCATGTGGGACTTCAGGCTCGACGGAACGTTGGCCGGAGTCGACGCGGTGTGCTGTTCCTGATTCTTCGGAGGCGCAGGTCGCGGCGGCGTGGAAGCAGCCGGTGGAGGCGCCGCCGTAAACGGATCGGAATGCTGCGGCGCGCTGACCACCTGAGCCACAGCCGGCGGCGCCGGCGATGGGGAGGTCTCTGCTGGTGCGGTGGAAGGCTGCGTGGACTCAGGAGCGGATGGCGGCGCCTGACTCTCGGGGGCCTGGGTTCCGGAAGGTGGCGCCTGGTCACTCGGAGTCGCGGCGGTGGGGTCTGCCGGTGGAAGCTGGATCGCGTTGCCACCTAAGCTGTTCGGTTTCTTGATAGTCGGGTCCACTACGGGCAGCACCTGGATTTGCGAGGGATCGGTGGTGGCGTCCGGGATGGTCTCGGCAACGGGGAGCTTGTACTCATCCCCGGCGCGGCCAAAGTTTTCGTGAGCCACGGGTTCCTGCGCCGGAGTGGCCGGCTGCGGGTTCAGCCAGACGCGGAGTGCCTGCTGCTTATGGATCCAGAATGTACGCAGGTTCGGATGCCAGGGCGCCTGTGGCGCGATTGCGATCGAGCAACTCGCCAGAACCAGCGCGCCGATGATTGCCCCCGTGTGCCGGAAGCGCGGCCGGGACTTTTCGTCGGCTTCGCTGCTTCCTCCTTCAATATAGGCGAAGAGTTCCGCCTCTTTCTTCTGCTCGCGCTTCTGTTCCTGCTTCTGCTCCTGGATGTCAGGCTGGTTCGGCTTCACTTCGGGAGCCGGCCGTTGCGCCGCATCGCTTGAACCCGCAGAAGGAGTCGGGGAGTAAGGCTGGTCGAAGCCGACCAATTCGGGTTTCCCGGGCGCTGGAGGGGACGACGCGCGCTCTGGACTCGGGGGCAAGTGGCTGCCCGCGCGTGTTTTCAGATACCACTCCAAGCCGCGAGGCTCGTTCGACGGAGATGGTGGAGGTGGAGATGCAACTGGAGCCGGCGGAACAGGGGCCGGCTTCTCTTCGGCTACGTTTGTGGCCACCGCCGCAGCCATCGGTTCCAAATCCTTGAGGAGGTCCACGGGTTCGACCGAGGTCGGCGCCAGAGACTCATGCACATCCGAATCGGTCTCGAACTGGCCGCCCGGAGCCGTACCGGCGGAATGCAAAAACTCGCCGGCGCGCAGTGCTTTCTCCTTGGACGAATCGATGCTGTGCGAGATCGTTGAAACCGAACCGGAGGACGCGCCAGCCGCCGCCTGCGCCGCATTGGCCGCTGATTCCTGCTTCGAGCGCAACAGATCGCGTGCCGTGGTCAAAGTGTCCTTGACCTGATTGAGCATGATCGGCTTGCGCAAAATCGAGTTCGCGCCCGCCTGCAGCGCCTGCGGAACGCTGGCGTCATCGCTTACGATGGCCAGGGTCAGAGGACGTTCGGAGGCCTTGCGCTCGCGGGCTGCTGTGAGAAGCAGCCTGGCTTCCGGCTGCTGATCCCAATCAATGATGACGATCTGAAAATTCTGATGACTGACTTTTTCGACTGTGGCTACCGCGTCAGAGCAGTGCTCTCCCTCCACATCGAGACCAGCCAGCACCTGAAGAACAGGCGTAGCCGTCCCCGCGTCCGAGGAGAACAAGAGGCAGCGAAGGGCCATGCTCCTTCAGACTAGGGGTAGCCAGTAACGGGGGCAAGATTACCGAGGGGGCCGCTGGCACCGATCCGGTGGCCACAGGTACATGTACTGCTGGGGAGCACGCTTGCTAGAATGCTCGGTCGCCCGCACCCAGGGAACGGCTGTTTGCCGTTCTGGACGCGTAACTCTATGCCCCTGCAAGAACATAACTACTGGCTCACCACGACCGAATTCCCTGTTTTGGACACCTCCCGCCGTGTCCCTGAGATCGTCGATGTGGCGGTGATGGGGGCAGGCTTTACCGGGCTATCCGCCGCGCGCACCCTCGCCCAGCGCGGAGCGAGAGTGGCCGTACTCGAATCCGAGAACATCGGCTGGGGCGCGAGTTCGCGCAACGGAGGCATGGTCCTGACCGGGATGAAGCTGGGGGTCAACAAACTCATCTCCATGTACGGACGGGAACGGACCCAGCGGATGTACGCCGCGTCGCTTGCGTCCATCGATTGCGTGGAGCAGATCGTCCGCGACGAACAGATCGACTGCGGCTTCGCCCGTTGTGGACATCTGGAAGTCGCATGTAAGCAGAAGCACTTCGACGACTATGCCCGGCAAGCTGAAGTCATCGCCCGGGAGTTCCAACACACGCTGAGGGTAGTCCCAAAGAACGAATTGAGTACCGAGATCGGATCGACCATCTACTACGGCGGCATAGTGGATGAAGTCAGTGCGGGGTGCAATCCGGCACGCTATGTCGCCGGACTCGCTCGCGCCGCTGTGAAGGCGGGAGCGGAGATATTCGAACACGCGCGGGTGGAAAGCATCGAGCGCGACTCGCGCCAGGGAGAGGCGGGATGGAAGGTGCAAACGTCGCGCGGGCCGCTGTGGGCGCACGAAGTCTTCGTCGGGACCAGCGGGTATACGGGCAAGGCCACGCCCTCTCTTCAGAAAAAGCTGATCCCCATCGGATCGTTCATCATTACCACCGAAGTTCTTCCTGAAGCGCTGGCGCGCGACCTCAGCCCGCGCAACCGCATGATCTATGACTCGAAGAACTTTCTGTACTACTACCGGCTCACCCCGGACCGCCGCATGCTGTTCGGCGGCCGCGCCGCGTTCTTCCCTGAGACCGACCAGACCGTCCGCCAGAGCGCCGGCATTCTGCGCCGCGGCATGATCGACGTCTATCCGCAACTCAGCGACGCCAAGATCGACCACGTCTGGGGTGGCACGCTTGATTTCGCGTTCGACATTATGCCCCACGCCGGCCAGATGGACGGCATGTACTACGCGGTGGGGTACGCGGGACACGGCGTCGCGATGGCGACGTACCAGGGTCAGAAAATTGCGGAACTCATGGCGGGAGATAAGCCGGAGAATCCGTTCGTCGGGATTCCGTTCCCGGGCGCGCCGCTCGGGATGTACAACGGGAAGCCGTGGTTCCTGCCGTTCGCGGGGGCGTGGTACAGGTTTCTGGATTGGGTGAGCTAGCTCGAGGAGCGATATCCCTCATGTCCAAGCGGAACGTGTCATCCTGAGCAAAGCGAAGGACCCGTGCAGGCGCCGCAGATTGCATAGATCCTCCGGCCCGCAGAGAACGCGGACCTCAGGATGACAGACCATCTCGTCTCACAGTTCGCCGCAGTCCGAAGTACACAATCGGCCCCACCACGATCGCGATCGCACCGCCGATCAGGCCGAATCGGTCGCTGCCCAGCAGCGCAACGAGAGCCATCACTACTGGCGCACCCACCACGTAGAGCAAACCAATCCGGCCACCGGGGATTGTGAACGAACGCTTCAATTCCGGCTGCGTGCGGCGCAGTTTCCATGCCGACAGCACCGTCAGTACTGTCGTCGCTGAACGCAGCCAGATGTACACCGAGATCAGTTCGGCCAGGCTCTGCCAAGCTAACAGCCCGTAGATGACGGCCGACACAACGATCGCCAGCCACGGCGTCCCGTAGCGCGGATGCTTGCGGGTAAGGATTCGCGGGAGGTATCCATCTTCCGCCATTGCGAACGGCATGCGAGTCGTCGTCAACACGGTGCTATTCAGCAGCGCGACGTTGCCCACCATCGCAGCCAGCGTCATCCACGTGCCGAGCCACGGGCCACCGATCATGCTGGCGGCGTCTGAAAAGAATCCGGTGTGCCATTTTTCCCAGTTGCCTGCCGACGCGAGTCCTGCAATGGTCGGCAGGAAGTACGCGGCAATCGAGAGCGGCACTACCACCGCCAACGCCCGCGGATAGGACCGCTGCGGGTTCTCTACTTCTTCGGCCACGGTTGAGAGCTGTTCGTAGCCCGAGTAGAGCCACAGCCCCAGCGCCAGCCCTACGCCGAAAACCTTGAACGTCGCCTGATGGGGAGGCACCAACGGCAGAAACGGATTGTGGTGCCAGTGCAACAGAGCGATGACGATCATCGTCGCCACCGGGATGAAAATGAAAACTTCCAAGGCAGTCGCGACCTGGCCCACCATCTCAATGCCACGCACATTAATCCAGGTGAGCACGACGATGAGCGCGACCGAGACAAGGTAGTGCTCCCACCACGTCATCTTCGGAAAGTAGTACACGAGATAATCGGTGAACAGGACCGCATAGGCGCCGCCCAGAAGGAAGGATGCAGTCCAGTTCCACCAGCCGGCAAGGAATCCCCAGAAATCGCCGAAGGCCACGCGCGTCCAGCGATAGAAGCCGCCCTCGACGGGCATGCAGGTGGTCAACTCCGCCGACACCAGCGATACGGGGATGCACCAGAAAAATGGCAGGACCAGCAGATAGATCAGCGTCATCCCCGGGCCCGAGGTGGTGACCATGTCCTCGAGTCCGAAGGGTCCGCCCGTCGTGTAGGAGAACATGACGAAGACGAGATAGAAGAGGCCGGCCTTGCGCAGCGTGGAGGATTTGCCGTTCGTGGTCAATGGAGAATTGATGACTGATGATTGTTGATTGATGATTGAAAATCCGCTCTTGCTTTTCAATCAACAATCATCAATCAATAATCAGGGAATTGGATCGCTAAGCCGCCAGCGTCCCGCTCAGCGCGCCTTCCAGTTCCAGCAGCTTTCGCTTCACGTCGAGGCCTCCGCCGTAGCCGCACAGTGTGCCATCGGACGCGATCACGCGATGGCAGGGGACAACGATCGCCACCGGATTGCGATTGTTCGTCATCCCGACTGCGCGAAACCCCTGAGGCCTGCCGACGGCGCGGGCAATATCGCCGTAAGAGCGCGTTTCACCATAGGGAATCGCCAGCAGGGCGCGCCAGCACGCGAGTTGAAAGTCCGTGCCGCGAAGATCGAGGGCGAAGTTGAACTCGCGCCTCTTGCCCGCAAAATATTCCTCAAGCTCACGCACATAAGGACGCAACCCGCTGGCAGAATCCTCGAAGCGGACGGATTTCGTCTCGGCCCGCAGATCGCGCGGGTTGGGACGAATCGTCTGCTGCCCCGGCAGCCGCGCGTCAAACTCCAGCGCCCCCAGACCGCGGTCGGACGCCGCCAGGAACAAGGGCCCGACCGGAGATTTAAACGTCGTGGAATGAAGGATTTCCATACCAATTTCCCAGGTTTGCAGTGGAATCGACTGCGCCCATAACCATAACACGGGCATTGAATTGCAGACGGTCTTTTCTTCCGGAATCGGTTGACAGAATCGCTCTTTTCGACGAGAGTGTCTCGTGCAATCGGAACTTGGGAAAATCTAGCGTTGAAAAAAGCCCTTATCGTTTTCGCCGTGATGGCGCTGGTGCTCGTGGTCAGCCTGGTTGTCCGAGCGGCTGGAGACTGGCGCGTCGTCGGGCAGACCGAAGCCGGCGATAAAGTCTCGGTCAGTTCGGTGCGCGTCCTCAAGAATAATCAGCGGCTGGCGCTGGTCCGCGTCGAATACAAGGAACCGGCAGAACTTCCGCAGGGTGGACCGTTCGTCGAAATGCGCGCCCGGGTGCGCTTCAATTGCGCCAGTGGTACCGCCGCCCCAACCTCAGAATGGTTCTACTCCCGCGATCACAGTGGACGTTTCGTCGTCAGCAAGAAAGCCACGCATGACGATCAGTTCGGCAAGCTTCCAGAAGGTGGCTTCGTCGAGCTCGTGACCAAGGAAGTCTGCAGCCAGACCAAATAGCTATCCGAAAGCTCTAACCACTAAGGACACTAAGGTTCACGAAGAAGACCCTAGCGATCACGGGGTTACTCCTTCAGCCCGAACGCCACATACACCCCACCCGACTTAGACTTCGGGTCCTTACCTCCTCCCGCTGCGATTGCGACGAACTCCCTGCCATCCACTTCGTAGATTGCAGGAGTCGTGTTCGCGGAGAACGGCAGCGTAGTTTCCCAGAGCAGCGCGCCCGTCGCCTTATCGAAGGCGCGAAACTTCTTGTCGAAGTTGGTCGCGCCGATGAACAGCAGGCCGCCTGCGGTTACAACCGGCCCTCCATAATTCTCGGTGCCCGTGCTTTTCTGGCCCTTCGCGGCGAGATCCGGATACTCGCCCAACGGAATCTTCCAGACGTACTCGCCGGTGTTGAGATTGATGGCGTTCAGCGTTCCCCATGGAGGCGCCACTGCGGGATATCCTTCCGGGTCCAGAAACTTGTGATATCCCGTAAAGTGATATTTGATCGCCGGCAGTGCGGGTCCGGAACTCGCCACTTCCTTGGCGTTGTTTTCTCTGGTGCCGCTGTCTTTGCCCCCGCTCATCACATACGAGAGCAATCCGTACCACTGCTCGCTGTCATTCTCCAGGTTGGCGAAGCCGGGCATGCGGCCCTTGCCGTTCTTGATCGTGGCGGCGACGTCCGCGGCCGGCATCCGATCGCCAACGCCCACCAGCGACGGAATCGCCGGAGGCGATCCCGCCATCTTTTCGCCGTGGCACACTGCGCACTGACTCAGGTACACAGCCTTCGGGCTGTTTTCGCCCGTGTTCTCCGCCAGTGCACCGGTCCAGGCTACATCGTTCGCGTTGACATAGAGAATTCCGGTGTCCGGATCGGCCGCGGCGCCGCCCCACTCTGCGCCGCCATCGAATCCGGGAAAGATGACCGTGTCTTTCCCCACGCTGAAGGGAACGAACTGTCCCTCGCTGCGAAAGCTGCGGAACTTTTCCAGCGCCCATTGATGCACTTCCGGCGTGCGCTCGCTCAGAAGACTCTCCGTCAGCAACTGGCGCGCGAACGGCGCCGGCTTCGCAGGCAGGCATTGCTGCTGCGCTGCCACTTCTCCTGGGACATTGCTTGGAGGATACTCACGGCACTCGACGGGAAACAGTGGCTTGCCATTCGTCCGGTCGAATAGAAAGACAAATCCCTGCTTGGTCGTCTGCGCGACCGCGTCGACTTTCTTGCCATCGCGTTCGACGGTGAGAAGGACAGGCGGCGCGGGGAAATCGCGGTCCCAGAGATCGTGCTTCACGGCCTGAAAATGCCAGATGCGCTCGCCGGTCTCGGCGTTCAAAGCGATCAGGCAGTTCGCGAATAGATCATCGCCGAGCCGATCTGCTCCGTAGAAGTCAAATGCCGCCGAGCCAGTCGGGACATAGACAATCCCGCGATGCGTATCGACCGTCATCCCAGTCCAGTTGTTCGCGGCGCCGCTCGTCTTCCACGCTTCTTTCGGCCAGGTGTCGTAGCCAAACTCGCCAGGATGCGGAATCGAGTGGAACGACCACCGCAATTTCCCGCTGGGCACGTCATAGGCCCGCACGTCGCCCGGAGACGCAGGCAAGGTCTCAGACTCGCGCCCGCCCACGATCATGAGGTCTTTGTAAATCACGGCCGGGCTGGTCGCATAAATCGACTGCGCCGTAGGATCGCGTCCCAAATCCTCGCGGAGATCGATGCGCCCGTCCTTTCCGAAACTTGAAATCGGCTTACCAGTCGCGGCGTCGAGCGCGTAGACGAAGTTCATTACCGCGACCAGGATTCGGTGCTCCTTGTTGTCACTCCAAAAAGCCAGCCCCCGATCCGGCTGAGTCCCTTTAATCCCGGAGTCGAACTTCCATAGGAGCTTTCCCGTCGCCGCATTCAGGGCAAATACCTTCTGCGACGGCGTCAAACCGTACAGCACGCCGTCAACGACAATCGGGCTGGTCTGCAGCCCGCCCTCTTCTTCGGTATCGAATGTCCAAGCAACTCCGAGTTGTTTTACGTTGCTGCGATTGATCTGCTTGAGAGGGGAAAAATGATTGTTCTCGGGAGTCCCGCCATACACCGCCCAGTCGTAGTGCGAACTCTTTTCTGTGGACTTTGCCGACGCCGGCCCCGACCCCGCGCCGGCAGTTGTCAGCACGCTCAAAGTCAGAATGCACGCAAAGATCGCCGCGAAATTCATCTGCTACCTCGCTGAACAAACCCGCGGCTGATTCTAGATCAAGATGGGACTTTTCCGCCGCCCGCAAGTTTTTCACAGCCAGTGGCACCTCCGTAACCCCACAACCACTTCCACGCATCTGGCTTTCAGCTTATGCTGATAGGGAAGTCGGCGGAGCACGAACCGATTTCAACCCACCTTACGTATGGATTCACTACGACTCTATGGATTAGTTGCAGCGGGCGGCGTCGCAGTGCTGGGTGCCTACGCGCTGCTGCGACGCAAGCCGAAGACGGCTGATCAACTGGAACGCGAGCGCAGGGCGTGGCTCGAGGGCACAGGCCGCATCACCGATGGCACCGTGATTGACGTGCAGGAACTGGCGGTCACGAGCACCTACCACGCCGCCATCATGCTCATCTATAAATACGACGTGGCGGGCGTAACCTACGAATGCTCGCAGGATGTCACCTACCTGCGGCACTGGATCAACCTTCACTCCTGCCGCCTCGGGCTTCACACTTCGGTGAAGTACGATCCCCAAAATCCTGGGAATTCCCTGGTAGTCTCGGAAAATTGGATGGGGTTGCGCCAGTAAGCACCGCGGCGGATGATAACTCGCGGATCTTGATCGGCGTGGCGATTGGAATCGTAGGATCGTTTGCGCTGACGCGGGCGGTGTCGTCGCTGTTGTTCGGCGTGACCGCAACCGATCCGGTCACATTCGGAGGAGTGACGCTGTTGTTGATCGCGGTGGCGCTGCGGGACGAATAGCGGGTCATTGCATCTAGGCGCACGCCGCTAAACAGTTTGCTGAAAGAACTCAGTCGGGGAGTGTAACCGTGATTTTACGTCAACTACGGAAATCGCCCTGTTCTCGCGTATTCCGCGTTCCTCTTCAGGGTAGTAGGGCCTTTGAAATCCAACGCATGCTCTGCCCACCAGCGCACTTGCTCGTTGGAATGATCAAAGTATCGTTTGATTGCCTGCTCGTACTCCTTAGCGCCCTCAATCCTGAAGAGGTCCGCTGCCACACACAAGAAAGAAAAATATGGAATCGGTCCCCAATAAATGTCGTCTGGTATGCCGCTGACAGCTTCGGCTTCCATGGCCTTTGAGAATTTGTCGTAGTAAGGTCGAATCACTTCAGTTGCACGGCGATCACCTGCTAGGCCGAGTGCTTGTATGTAGTTGAGTGGCGCATGGCCGCTCTCGTTCAATCCTATGCGCTCGATGAGAAACTCCACGACACGATTGCGATTGCTGTGCCTCAACATACCCAGTGCGCAGCCGCTCCAAATGTCGTCGTCGCCGTCACTCATGATGACATCCAAAATTTCATCATCATTCGTCGTCCAAGTTTCCTTGGCCTGAAAATTGCACGCGAAATCGATTCGCTCCCGATGATCCATCGCAGGCCAGCGGCGGCGAATTTCGGAGGCGCTGACCGCAAACCCTTTTTCCGCAATGAATCTAGAAATCCTGCAAAAAGACTTCTCGCCGCACTTAAACTGATACGACCATTCTGTCAGTTTAACTAACTCGCAGTTCTCCCCATAATCGCGCTTTGCTTGCGCAAGGACTTCGGGATCAATGTCGCTCATGGTCGCTAAATTAGCACGGCTGTTCTAAACAGGCGATAGCACGCTTTGACCGCTGGTCAATGCATTATGAGAGAGCGGCCCAGTTGTGGTTGTGGGTGGGGAGATTGGGCGAGCGACTCAACTCGAAGCTCTGCGCCACCCAAAAGGGAGTTTCTCAGCAAACTGTGAAGACGTGGCAGCGGCTTACTTGACCCCAACTCAGCGGCCTACCGCAGTTCAGCCGCCTACTGACCCCAACTCAGCCGCATCACGGTGTTGTGCTTGTCGATGGTGACGTGCAGAGCCTTGTCGGCGCCCCCGATGAACTCACCGGAAGCCGTCCGGGACAGGTCGATCGTCTCATCGGCCGAGAGTGCCCTTACGCGGATCACATGCTTTCCCGCAGGGATCTTCAGAGTCTCCGACTCCACACCCCGCATTCCGTTGAACACGACCAGATGCTTCTGCGCGGCCCCGTGCAACGGCTTCGTCAACATCAGCTTGTCATCGACCCAAACGAACAGGGTGGCATCTTTGAACTGATGCTGAACCGCGAGATCGAGATTGGAAAGGGGCACAACGATTGGACTGGTCGCATGTGCAGTTGAAGAACGACGTTTCTGCGGCGGGGCGCTAGCGGGGGCTGGCGTCGCCGGAACTGCAACTGCCGCTGCGCCAGGCAAATCTTTTGCAGAACTCGGACTGATACTGCTTCCTGCGGTGCTGGGAGGAGTCACGTAAGCACTCGCCGCTTCTTTAGGGGGCGTAACCTGCAGCCTCGATTGAGCCGCGACAAACACCAGCGCGATCAGCGTGGCCGCACCCAGAATCAGATCCCGGAGCGGGGCCTTGCGAATCGCGCTGCGGACTGCGTTGTTAGCCCTCGCCACCTGGGCCACGTGATTGGTTGCTGAGGCCGCCTGGCTGGTGGTTCGAGCGCGCGTTCCGGTCGAGGCCGTGGCAAGCGGTGCGACTGCTCGGAGCGACGTCGTCGTCGAACCCGGCTTGAACATCTGCTGCAACTGGCGTACGTCCTCTGCCAATTCCGCGCCTCGCTGGTAGCGGTCTTCCGGATTCTTCGCCATCGCGCGCGAAATTACTTCATCCAGTTCACGGGGCAAGGTCATGTCCAGCGCGCTCGCCTCCACGGGCTCACGATTCGCCACCTTGAAGCACACCGTGGTCGCGCTGTCTCCCTGGAACGGAGAATGCCCGGTAACCATGGCGTACAGAATGACGCCGAGTGAGAAAAGATCCGAGCGCCCATCCAGTCCTTCGCCGCTTAACTGTTCCGGCGACATATAGGCTGGAGTTCCCAGCACCTTTCCAGGCAGGGTGAAGTGCGCGAGGTTCAGCTTGGCGATCCCGAAGTCGGCGATCTTGGCGTGGCCATCCTCGTTAATCAGAATATTACCGGGCTTAATGTCGCGATGAATTACGCCCTGGGCATGGGCGTAGTCGAGCGCCTCGGCGACCTCTTCCACCAGTTGCAGCGCCGTGTCCAGCGGGAGCTTCTTTTCGCGCGCCAGAATCCGGTTCAGAGATTCGCCTGCTACATACTCCAGAACGATGTAGGGATCGCCGTTCTCGGGATTCTCTCCGACATCAAAAATGGCGACGATGCCAGGATGGTGCAGACGTCCCGCGGCCTGCGCCTCGTGATTAAACCGCAGGCGAAATTCCTTTTCCTCGTCCGGCTCCTGGCCCGACAGCGAAACGGTTTTCACCGCGACCGTGCGATTGATCTGCGGGTCCTGGGCCTTGTACACCACACCCATGGCCCCGCGGCCCAATTCCGCCACGATCTCGTAGCGGCCAAACCGTTTGATCTCGGGATTCTCCATGGAGTCGTCCTTGAGCGGAGCTATAGCTCCGCCACGTCACTAGGGAAGGATTTCTACTATGTTAGTGCCACGGACACCGTTATCCGCACCCTGTTTGGATCGCTCCATTACCCCGGTAACAGCCTGTTCTTGCATTCCGGGCGAGAGAAATGCGTTCCCCGTGGCGGGTCTGCGCTCGTCGGCGGTGAGACCCGGGGGTGCACCCTGGAATCACGGGCTCTTGTGACTTTGGGCACTTACCCCTGCGGAGCGGTTTTGTAGCATTCCAAGGGGTACCGTACCGGTGTCTACACTGCACGCCATCGCGGGCCAGTCCATCTCCCACTACCGAGTCTTAGAGCGCCTGGGCAGTGGCGGGATGAGTGTGGTCTACAAGGCCGAGGACCTGGAACTCGGCCGCTTCGTTGCCCTCAAGTTTCTGTCGGACGACCTCGCTCATGACTCCCAGGCCTATGAACGCTTCCGGAGGGAGGCGCGTGCCGCTTCGGCGCTGAATCATCCCAACATCTGCACCATTTACGAAGTCGGAGAGCAGCAGGGCAATTTCTTCATTGCGATGGAGTGTCTGGAAGGCCACTCCTTGCGGGAATTGCTCCGCGGTGCGCCGCTGGAGTTCGATCGTCTGCTGGAGCTCGCCATCGAGATTGCCGATGCCCTCGATGCCGCGCATGCCCGCGGGATTATCCACCGCGACATCAAGCCCGGGAATATCTTCGTCACCGACCGCGGGCACGCCAAGTTGCTCGACTTCGGTTTGGCGAAGTTGAGCGCGCCGGTTTCCATCGGCATGGCTACCACGGCCAGCGAAAGCAATCTCACCAGTCCGGGCACTGCCTTGGGGACCGTCGCTTACATGTCTCCGGAGCAGGCTTTGGGAAAGGACCTGGACCCGCGCACGGATTTGTTCTCCTTCGGGACCGTGTTATACGAAATGGCGACCGGGACTCTGCCGTTTTCCGGGAACACTTCGGCCGCCATCTTCGATTCCATACTCCACAAGCTCCCGGCTGCCGTGGGGCGTCTGAATCCAGCTTTGCCACCGGAGTGTGAGCGGATTATCAACACGGCGCTGGAGAAGGAGCGTGATGTCCGCTACCAGAGTGCCTCGGAACTTCGGGCTGATCTGAAGCGACTCAAGCGCGACACCGATTCCGACAAAGTGCTCTCTGCCACGGGCCATGTTTCGCGCTCCACTGCCGCGCTGCAGCAAGGAAAAGTGAAGCGTCCGGCAGCCGTTGCAACCTCTGTGGCGCTGCTGATCGTTGCGGTTATTGCTGTCGCATGGCTCCTGCTTCCCATTGCCCCACCCAAGCTTGTGGGCCTGAAGCAGATCACGCGTGACGGTATGTTCAAGGACCAACTCGTGACCGACGGCTCGCGCATCTACTTTTCTGAGTTCTCGAGCGGTCATATGGTCGCGGGGCAGGTTTCTGCCTCCGGGGGCGAAACCTTCCCCATTCCAGTGCCGTTCCAGAACATCAACATTTTCGGACTGAGCCCAGACCACTCCACCTTGCTGATATCGGACTACCAGGGTACGTCCCCCGCGCCGCTGTGGGCTCTGCCCCTGCCGGCCGGCTCGCCTCGCCGCCTTGACGACATTGAAGCCCGGGAAGCTGCGTGGTCCCCGGACGGTCAGCATCTCGTTTTCCTGAAAGGACTTGACCTCTACTTCGCCAATGCCGATGGCAGCCAGTCGCGAAGGGTGAGAAGTTTCTCCGAGATCCCGAGCGGCATCCGCTTTTCACCGGACGGCCAGCGTTTGCGCATGACCCTCAAGCCCACCGGAAACAACATTTCTTCTCTTTGGGAGATGAAGCCGGATGGTTCTGATCTGCACCCAGTATTTCCTGGATGGAAGACCGATGCCATGGTGTGCTGCGGGGACTGGACGCGCGACGGCCGCTATTACATCTTCGAAGTCCAGCCTTCGACAGGCACCAAGGACCTGTGGGCCGTGAGCGAAAGCCATCGCCCGTTCCACCGCAATCCCGCACCCGCGCAACTCACCACCGGGCCGCTGTGGTATTCGGACCCCGTTTCCAGCCCCGACGGCAATCGCATCTTCGCCAACGGTGAACTACTTCAGGGAGAGTTGGTGCGGTACGATTCGCGCTCGCGCCAGTTCCTTCCATTTCTCTCTGGCGTTTCGGCCGGTGAGGCGGACTTTTCACCCGATGGTGAATGGATCGTGTACATCAGCTATCCGGAATTGACGCTTTGGCGGGCTCGCGCTGACGGTTCGCAAAAAATGCAGCTCACGTACTGGCCCGTATATGCCACCCTGCCGCGTTGGTCGCCGGATGGCAAACAGATCGCCTTCATCGGAACCGAAACGGGGAAGCCCTGGAAGATTTACTTGATCTCTGCCCAGGGCGGAACGCCGCAGGAACTGCTCCCGCAGGACCGCCAGGAAAACGACGCTACATGGTCGCCGGATGGGAGACAGATCGCATTCGGCCGTCCCTCCTACGGAATGGACTTGGGCGAACTCGAGATTCAGATTTTTGACCTGTCGACGCGACAATCTTCCGCTGTGCCTGGCTCTCGGGGAATGTTCAGCCCCCGCTGGTCTCCCGATGGCCGTTACCTGGTGGCCCTGGCGTCGGATTCGAAAAAGCTGATGCTGTTCAACCTCAGCACCCGTCAGTGGTCCGAATGGCTCCGCACGGAAGACGGGACCATCGGTTACCCGGTTTGGGCTCGGGACAGCAAATCCATCTACATTGAACGATTTCTCGCGGCTGAACCTTCCATGCATACGCTCAAACTAGGCGCGAACCGCTCCGAGCGTTTTCTCTCCTGGAATGATCTGCACCGCTTCGGGGGAGTTTGGGGAAGCTGGTCGGGCGTGGCTCCAGACGGAAGCGTCCTCACCGTGCGCGACGTCAGTTCGCACGAGATCTACGCTCTAGATCTGCAGCTGCCTTAAAAGCTGTCAGCTGTCAGCTTTCAGTTCCCAACATCCTGCGAGGGAATCCTTAAGACTGCATCGCGACTGATGGCTTTTCACGATTTGGAACGTGGCGGGACGAGATTTGTCTTAGCGGAAGGCTGACGGCTGAGAGCTTGTTTCTAGCTTCCTGCAGCGAAGCCGCCGCTGCTGTGGGCGACCGTAATGCGGAGGTACTTGTAGGGATTAACTGGAGTGTCGTTGATGCGGACTTCGTAATGAAGATGGGGCCCGGTGGAGCGTCCGCTCTCTCCCACATAGCCGATCACGTCGCCGCGGTGCACCGACTGGCCAGCCGTGACGGCGTAGCCTGAAAGGTGGCCGTAGCGAGTGCTGATGCCGTTGCCATGATCGATCATGATGGCCTTGCCGTAGCCGCCCATGAGATCGCTGAATACCACCTTGCCATCCGCCGGAGCAATAATCCGGGCGCCATAGCTACTGCCAATATCCACGCCGCTGTGGAATGCGCCTTCTCCGTTGAATGGATCAATCCGCTCGCCAAAGCTGCCCGTCACTTGGCCTTCGACCGGCCATAGGTTGGGAGCCGAATTGGCCTTGAACCAGTCGGCCGTCGTCGCATTGCGTGTCAGGCCCATGGTCAGGCCGACCATCGTCGCCCCGGTCAGGGCCGAAGTCCGCAGGGCATGCAACTGGTCGAGCGAAGAACTTACATCGGCATCCTGAATCTGCTCGGAGGTTGCCGTCACCAGCGTAGGCTGCGCCTTTAGACCGTAGAGGGCCGAAACTTCTCCGGCGATCGAACCCAGCGACGCTACCTGCACGTCGCGCTCTTTGGCCACCTGCTCCAGGCGCGAATAGTTGTTTTTCAGCTGATCTTTTTCCGTCCGCAACTCGTTGTAGCGGGAAACCTTCAGGAGCATGCGGGTATAAGAGCTGGCGATGCCGGTCAGGCTGAGGAATCCGATTGCGGCGCCCACGACGAACACGTACAGGTAATGCACGGGGATGGAGATTTTGCGCAACTGGCCGTCGTCCCCGCGGGCCACAAAAAGGATGTAAAAGCGTTTCTGCAAATCGCTCCTCTAGTTGTTGAAACATCAGGTCCGGAACTCCAGGCCCAGTTTCTGAGCTGCCGAAACGCCTGTTCGGACCACCTGACTTTTTCGGGCTACGCTCCCATCTTGGGAATGGAAACTTTCTCGCGCCCTACTCCTACCGAGAACTTACGACCAAAGCTTCAAATCCGTACTCGTCTGCAATTACTACCGCTTGCAGAACTTAGCTCGGCCAAAGGGTATTGTGAATGACTGGTTAACGGTAACAAACTGGGTTCCCCCTGTCAACGAGGCACTAGGGCTTTTCCGGTTACCGAAGGCGGGGTAACCAGGGGCTCCGAGGGACAGGTTACGGATGTACGCTTTCCCGAGTCTCTGGTTTGTGAATCCTGCGGAACCACCTACCATCTCATGGTCGGCGGTATAGTAGTTGCGCCGTGCCGCTCCCCGAAAAAGCGCTGATTGCCCAGATTCGCCGCATGGCGAAATCTGACCGGCGCAGGCCGGCGGACAGGAGTGTCCGCCCCACAGGCACTACGATTTTCACTGGAATTGGAGATGACTGCGCCGTGCTGCGCCTGCTGCCGGGAAAAGAATCCCTGATCACGACCGACTTGACGCTGGAAGGCATTCACTTCCGGCGCGACTGGCATCCGCCGGAATCGGTCGGCCACCGCTGCCTGGCGCGCGGCCTGAGCGACATTGCCGCCATGGGTGGCGAGCCCGTGGCAGCGTTCCTGTCGCTGGCCTTGCCCCGCGACCTGCCCCAGGCTTGGGTGGGACGCTTTGCCCGCAGTCTGATCAGTCTTGGGGAGAGATTCGGCGTCACCCTCGCCGGAGGCGACACCGCGGAATCGCCCAACGGGATCCTGGCCGACATCATCGTGGTTGGCACCGCTCCCAGGGGGAAGTCGGTTCTGCGCTCCGGCGCCCGCCCCGGCGATCGCATCTTCGTCAGCGGTGAACTAGGTGGCTCGGCGGCCGCAGTCGTGCAGATGAGGACCAAGCCTAAGAAGAAGGTGAAACCCCGGGACTATCCACGTCACTTTTATCCCGAGCCCCGGGTCGAACTCGGACGTATTCTCCGCGAGAAGGGCCTTGCCTCTGCCATGATTGACACTAGCGACGGGATTTCCACCGATCTCGCCCACCTCTGCGAAGAAAGTGGTGTTGGAGCCGAGGTCGAGGCTGTACTTATTCCCCGCGCTAGTGTCGGCAAGCCGGCGCGCGAAGTCGACCTTGACCTGGCCCTCCACGGCGGCGAGGACTATGAACTGCTGTTCACGGCTCGGCCCGGCAAGCGGGTCCCGTCGCACATCGCCGGAGTCGCGCTGACCCACATCGGCCACATCACTCGTTCGCGACTCATTCTCGTCCGCAATCTCAAGGGCATCGCCTACCAGCTCGATCCGAAAGGCTGGGAGCACTTCCGCAAGTAATTACGCTTTGTCATCCTGAGGCCTTCGTTCTTTGCGGGCCGAAGGATCTGTGCACTTTTCGGGAGCTGGTATACCGACGGCAAGATGCACGGGGCCTTCGCTTTGTTCAGGATGACAAAGGGAAATGAATGTCTGCCGCGACGCACGCTGCTGACCGTCGTTACCTCCGTCACTACTCTGTCTCTTCCCGACCCCACAAAACGGGACTAGAGTAAATCTATGTCGTCCAGTAAATGGTTTCTCCTCCCAGCACTCGCTCTCTTGTTAACGGTCGCTGCTGCTGCTCAGAAAAAGCAGCCGCCTCCGCCGCCAGCGCACGCGACTCATCCGTCGCCGGCAGTCACCGACGAACTCATCCACAAACAGTTTGGGGACAACTGCTCTCTCTTGCCCGGGCCGCCGCAGTTTGTCGCTGACCTGGATGACGACGGCGTCGACGATCTGCTCGTCGCTGCGAAATGCAAAAACCCGATGGCTGACAAGGACGAATACAGCTTCGTCGTCGCTGATCCCTACGACAGCTTCCTGGGCTATAGCGATGTGAAGGTCACCTCTACGTTTGCTTCCGACGAACCCGATCGCCGCGGCATCAGCCTGCTCATTATTCACGGCGCCGACAAGGACGCATGGCGCGCCGACAAGCCCAAGGGAAAATTCCTGCTGATCAATCTGCCCTTCAAGACGCTGACCGTGAAAAGGTTCGCCCTGAAGAAAAAGACAATCCTCGGCATTTACATGGAGGAAAAGGGTGAGGGCGAAGACACGTCCTCGGTCATCTATTGGGACGGGAAGAAATACAAATACCAGCAGCTGGGCTCAACCCTCGAGTAGGTCATTCCCTATTTCTGATTGTTGATTGCTGATTGTTGATCGCAACCGGTTTTCAATCAGCAATCAGAAATCTCCCAGGCCACTCTTACTTCTCTTCGTTTCGCTTGTAGTACGGAAATTCGCTCGTTCCGACCCGACTGACGTTACCTTCAGCAAATTCGCACACTCGATCCAGAGACGCCTGCAGTTCCCCCGTGTAGCGTTCCACGTCTTCGTCGGTCGCACCTTCCGGCACGCGGATCAGCTTGCCGAAGCGCACCAGTACCCGGGAGAAAGGCTTCGGGATCATCAAGCGGTCCCAGCTGTTGAGGACCCAGGCTTTGTCGACCGCCGCGTGGAACATGGTCATTGCCAATCCAGACGACCGCGCGAGCGCGACCGGTCCGGGCTTTACTTTGTGCCGCGGACCTCGCGGACCATCGAGAGTGAAGGCTACAGTCCAGCCCTCTTCCAGCGCGCGGCGCAAGCCGAGCAGGGCACGCACGGCGTTGCGACTGCTCGATCCTTTCACTGCAACGAAGCCGAACTTGTGGATAATTCGGCCCATGTACTGGCCGTCGTAGCTATCACTGCTCATCACCCGGATGCCCATGTCGCGGAAGATGTAGGTCGCCGGGATCATGCAGGAATGCCAAAAAGAGGCGACCAGGGGGCGCTGGTCCGGCGTCTGCTGCGCACCTTCTTCGTAGGACACCGAGACACGAAAGGTCGGCCCGATCAGACGAATGATGGAGTGTCCTAGAAAGATGATGACGCGGAGCACGATGCGCTGGCGAAGGGTGAAACGCTGGGGGTCGATGGGAGGTAGCGCGGGCGCCGCGGCGATGCGAGTGCTGGCTTCAGGCACCAGAACATTGTAACGGCAGGCCGCGACTCAGTTTTCGAGGTACGAGTCGATCCAGGTCTTGATCCTCTGGCGGTGTTCGTCGGCGGCGGCGAAGCGCACTCCGATCGACTTGGGCTTGCACCAGCTCACGACCCCTTTCAGATTGACGCGGGGTAAGGTCATCAGCGCAAAAGAAACTTCCACGTTCGCCCCGATGGAAAAATCCTCGACACTCTTGACTGACATGCCTCCGCTGCTGATTTCGATGCTGCTCGCGGAGACGCGACGGCCGTCGCCAACGAGGGAGACCGTGGTCATCACCGGGATGCGCACGTAGCGGCGGAATTCATGCAGCACCAGCAGGCGGGTGGCGCGAATCAGCTTGAGCGCCGCCGGCCGCTCCAGCGGCTCGCTGAACATGGCGTTGATGCCGAACTTGGAGTAGCTCATGGCTTCTTGCGCGTTGCCGCCCACTCCGTAAATCACGCAACGGCTGTTCGACGGGGATGAGCGGGCCGCTTCCATCACGGCACCGGCGCCCTCTCCCAGGCTCAGCACGCAGGCCTCGAATTTTTCCTTCTTCAGCCGCTCGGCAGCGTCTGCGGTCACGACCACGGTTTCAATGCCGAACTGGCGGAAGCCTTCCGACAGCAGCGCGCGGTAAGGCTCAGTCAAGCCGACAAGTGCGGTGCGGGCGGCTGCTTTTCGGGTGAACGGGGCGGGTGTGAAGTGTGTGGCGAAAGCTTTATCCATAAGTTTGGGGGAAGACTCCACTTTCAAAACCCATTGTGGAGGCGTTCGCCATCGTTGAAAAGACACAAAGGGTCAACGAGCGAAGTACCAAAGTCGCGTTACCGTTTCAGCGAATGTGCGAGAAGGGACATTACGCGCCAAAAGCCGCGTCAAATCAGGGGTTTGGAGTTGGATGGCACAGACGAGAAACGCCGAATGAGAAAATCTTATTCGGTCCAGCGCCGGAACAACAGCGCGCCGTTCGTCCCGCCGAAGCCGAAGGAGTTCGACATCGCGTACTCAAGCTCGGCCTTGCGTGCATGGTTGGGAACCAGATCCATCCCGGCAGTATCAGGATCGGGGTTTTCCAGATTGATCGTCGGAGGCAGAATCTGGTCGCGCAAGGCCAGCACGGTGATGCCGGCCTCAAGTCCTCCCGCCCCACCGAGCAGGTGCCCGGTCATCGATTTCGTGGAACTCACCGCGATCTTGCGCTCGCCGAAAAAATTGCGAATGGCGTGCGCCTCGAGCGTGTCGCCAATCGGTGTCGAAGTGCCGTGGGCGTTCACGTATCCCACAACGTCGGGTGTCACACCGGCATCGCGCACGGCGTTGCGCATGACGCGGAAGCCGCCTTCATGCTCGGGAGCCGGCTGGGTCATGTGGTAGGCATCGCCGCTCATGCCGTATCCCGCGATCTCCGCCAGAATGCGGGCGCCGCGCTTGCGGGCAAACTCCAACTCTTCCAGGATCACAATCCCCGCTCCTTCGCCGATCACAAAGCCGTCGCGGTCGCGGTCCCAGGGACGGCTGGCCTTCTCCGGTGCGTCGTTACGCGTCGAAAGGGCGCGCATGGCAGCAAATCCGCCCACGCCCATGGGAGTGATTGCCGCCTCGGCGCCGCCGGCAATCATCACATCGGCATCGTTGTGCTGGATGATTCGGAAAGAATCTCCAATGGAATGCGCGCTGGTGGTGCAGGCCGTGGCCGTGGCCTCGTTCGGTCCCTTGGCCCCGCAACGCATGGAAACCTGTCCGGCAGCGAGGTTGATGATGGCGGCAGGAATGAAAAACGGAGAGATCTTGCGCGGGCCGCCTTCCATCAGCGCGAGATGTTCGCGTTCGATGATGTCAAACCCTCCGATCCCCGACCCGATGTGAACGCCAACGCGCTCGTCGTTCTCCGGGGTGATCTTCAGTTCCGACATCTTCAGCGCTTCATCCGCGGCAGCGATGGCCACGTGAATGAAGCGCCCCATCTTCTTGACTTCTTTTTTCTCGATGAAATTCAGAGGGTCGAAGTTCTTGACCTCGGCGGCAATCTGGCAGGCAAAGGCCGTGGGGTCGAACCCGGTGATGCGTCCGACACCGCTCTGGCCCGCAAGCAAGGCTTTCCACACCACGTCAGTGGTATTGCCCACGC
Source organism: Acidobacteriaceae bacterium (assembly GCA_003134655.1). Taxonomy (GTDB): domain Bacteria; phylum Acidobacteriota; class Terriglobia; order Terriglobales; family Acidobacteriaceae; genus Sulfotelmatobacter. The sequence continues at coordinate 119,968 of PLBY01000155.1, read as the reverse complement.
CACAGATCAATCCAAGACCTGTAACCACGACCCTGCGTCCCAACTATTTCCCCGCTTTCGCGTGCTTGCCGATGTAGTCGACCGCGTCCTGTACCGTGCGGATCTTCTCCGCGTCCTCATCGGGGATTTCGATGTCGAAGGCTTCTTCGAACGCCATGACCAGTTCGACGGTGTCCAGCGAATCCGCGCCCAGATCGTCCACGAACGACGCGCTCGAGGTGACTTCGCCCTCATCCACTCCCAACTGCTCCACGATAATCTGTTTTACCTTCTCTTCTACGGCTGCCATGTGTCTCCTCGCTTGCCTCGATTAGATTTGAATTCGGTTGCTTGCGTGGCGCAATTGCAGCGCCTGTTTCTGCTCGGGCCTTGGCCCTCCACAACTCTACGTCTGCGCACTGCGGTACGAAAAAAGGCGAGTGTGTAGTGTAATTGTCCCGGTGAATTAGTGTAAAGGAAGGGCCCTGGCTCTTTCGGCAAAGGCTCCGCTGACTTGGAATTGCACACTTGAATCCTAAAGGCAGGACATTGCCGGGGTCAAACGTTGGCCGGGGTATCATGGGTCGGTTGGTGGCCTTATCCCGAGGAGTCTGACGTGAAATACGCACTGTGGGTGTTGCTGCTTTGTCCCCTGGCTATTGCGGCCCCGTGTCCCAAGGGCGAAGCAAGGGACAACGACGCCTTGATTCATATCGAGCAGACATGGGCCCGCGCCTTGGAGCAACGGGATACGGCAAGTCTGAGCTGCATTCTGGCGGACGAGTTCGAGGATGCCGGACCAGATGGCGCGCTGACCGACCGCGCCACCACATTGGCAAAAGCCGGCGAACATCCCTCCGTGCACCATGCGCTCTCGGATTTGCACGCGCATGTGCAGGGTGATTTCGGCTACATCCGGGGACTGGCGACAGCCATCAACGCGCGGGGCCAGATCGTGGCCAGAGTGCGCTTCACCGATGTGTACGTGTACCGCGAAGGGCGCTGGCAGTGTGTTGCCGGGCATGAATCGATGTTGACCGAAGCAGGTCGCTGAGAGGCCAGGAAAGTCGAATGCGTGCCGTCGTGCAGCGCGTGAGCCGCGCCAAAGTCACCATCAACGACCGGATCAACAACGGGTGGACGAGCGGCGAGATCGGCCTGGGATTGCTGGTTCTGCTGGGCGTGAGCCACGAAGACTCCGAGACCGACGCGACGTATCTCGCTGAGAAGATTGCGGGCCTGCGCATCTTCGAGGACGTCGACGGAAAGATGAACCGCAGCGTGCAAGACGTGGGCGGCAGCGTGCTCGTGGTCTCGCAGTTCACTCTGTACGGAGATGTGCGCCGCGGCAAGCGCCCATCCTTCGATGCCGCGGCGCCGCCAGAACACGCCCGCCGGCTGTATGAGTTTTTTGTCGAGGGCGTCCGGGCCTCCGGCCTGCGCTGCGAAACCGGCCGCTTCCAGGAAATGATGCAAGTGGAACTGGTCAACGAGGGGCCAGTAACCATCCTGCTCGATTCCGGCAAAGCCTTCTAGGCCTTCCTCTCTGCGTCAGGACAGCCGATGGTATGCAACGTCATACACACTTTCAGTGATTGCGGCAGGGGGCCGGAAAGATTGACAATTGCTCCATCGGGTTTTGGCTGTAGGGGCACCCTGTTCTCCAAATGCATCATTAGGTCGGGGTCTACGTCCGAAGCTCGTGCGAATCTGTGCGCTCGGGACTTGGGCCATCAGCATTCGCAACAAGTGCGAGTGGGGTTGAAACTCCGCTCCAAAGGACGACATCATTTATGAACCAGTTTACGAAGGGCCTGCGTCGGACAATCTCCGTGCTGGCCATCGCGGTGGTAAGCGCTGCTCTCGTGCAGCGGGTAGTCGCGCAAGACCAGCCGGATCAGGATGATCCCCCGAGCCGCGTAGCGCGTCTCGGTTACATGCAAGGTTCCGTTTCATTTCAGCCGGCGGGCGAGTCGGAGTGGGTGGAAGCCGCGCAAAACCGGCCCCTGACTACGGGCGACAAGCTCTGGTCCGACCGGGACTCTCGCGCCGAACTGTCACTCGGGGCGGCGGTGATCGACCTGAACAGCAACACCGGCATCTCCTTTCTGAATCTGGACGACCGCACGGCGCAGATCCAACTAAGCTCAGGATCGATCAGCGTGCGCGTCCGCCGTTTAGACCGCGATGATGTATTTGAGATCGATACACCCAACCAGGCGTTCTCCATCTTCCAGCCCGGTCGCTATCGCGTCGAGGCCAGCGAAGATGGAACTTACACCGTGGTGAGCATTCGTGAAGGCGAAGGCGAATCCACCGGCAACGGACAGAGCTACACCCTGCATAGCGGACAGCGAGGCACCTTCGAAGGGACCGACCGCCTCAGGGCGCAAGTGGAGGATCTCGGCGATCCCGATGACTTCGACAACTGGACCTATGCTCGGGACCACCGCTACGAGAATTCGCCGTCGGCGAGATACGTTTCTCACGATGTCGTCGGATATGAGGACTTGGACGACAACGGCGACTGGCATCCGGATCCGGGCTACGGCAACGTCTGGTACCCGCGCGTTAACGCGGGCTGGGCTCCGTATCGCGAAGGCCACTGGGCGTGGATCGATCCCTGGGGATGGACATGGGTCGACGACGAACCGTGGGGTTACGCTCCCTTTCATTACGGCCGCTGGCTCTCGATTCGAGGCCGCTGGGGTTGGGTGCCGGGACCGGCGGAAGTGCGGCCGGTTTATGCGCCTGCCCTCGTCGTATTCGTAGGCGGAGGCGGCGGTTTCGCGGGCAACATGGGATGGTTCCCCTTGGGTCCGCGCGAAGTCTATGTGCCGTCGTATCCGGTAAGCCGCGGGTACGTCAATCGCGTCAACGTCAGCAACACGACCGTGAATGTCACGCAGGTGACGAATGTCTATAACACCACGATCGTCAACAAGACGACCGTCATCAACAATGTCACTTATGTGAATAAGAATGTCTCGGGTGCGGTGACGGCAGTTCCGCAAAAGGCTTTCAGCAGCGGACAGCCCGTTAGCCACGTGGCCGTGCGGGTGAACGCCCGGGAGATTGCCGCGGCCCCGGTGAATGCCAGGGCCGTTGTCGCACCCACTTCCAACAGCGTGCTGGGAGTCCATGCCAACACGGCGAACCGCGTGGCAGCGCCTCCGGCTGCCGTGGCGAATCGCGCAGTGGTTGCCAAGGCAGCTGCGCCGCCTCCACCGGTATCCTTCGCAGCCCGGCAGCAAGTGATGGCGGCCCATCCAGGGCAGCCCATCGCTCGACAGGACCTGGCACGCTTGCGTCCCGCGAATACGCCGGCTGCGCAGCCTCAGGTGAAGCAGGCGCCTCCGGGAAAACCCGCGACACCGACCATGGGTCGGCCCGTGAACCAACCGGCAAGCGCGCCCGCGAATCAACCGGCGAACCGGCCGGGCACTCCGCCGGCTGCGAACGGGCGGCCGGGAGCAACTCCTGCACAACCGAATCGTCCCGTGCCGAATAATCAGCCACCCGCGAACAATCGACCCCTTGAACCGCCGGCGAAGAACGACCACCCGGCTGCGCCGCAACCCAACAACCGGCCGGAACAGCCGCAGCCGCAGCCGAGTCAGCCTCAGCCCAACAACCGGCCCGAGCCGAACCGTCCCCAGCCGAATCAGCCACCGGCGAATAATCGTCCGACTGAACCACCGGCGAAGAACGACCATCCGGCTGCGCCGCAACCCAACAACCGGCCGGAACCATCTCAACCCCAGCCGAGTCAGCCTCAGCCCAACAACCGGCCCGAGCCGAACCGTCCGCAGCCCAATCAGCCACCGGCGAACAATCGTCCGGCTGAACCACCGGCGAAAAACGACCATCCGGCTGCGGCTCAACCCAACAACCGGCCGGAACCATCTCAACCCCAGCCGAGTCAGCCGCAACCCAACAACCGGCCCGAACCGAATCGGCCACAGCCGAATCCACCGGCGAATAATCGTCCGGCTGAACCACCGGCACGGAATGATCATCCTCCTGCGGCGCAGCCCAACAACCGGCCCGAGCCCAATCGTCCGCAGCCCAATCAGCCGCCGGCGAACAATCGTCCGGCTGAACCACCCGCGCGCAATGATCGTCCGCCTGCGGCTCAACCGAACGCAAAACCGCAACCACCGCAGCATACGCCGCCTCCGCAAGCGCACCCGGCACAGCCTCAGCCTCGTCCGCTTACTCCCGAGGAGAAGAAAAAGCAAGACGAGCAGAAGAAGCAGGATCAGAAGCCCCACTAGGAGTTGGGGTAGATCACTCAATCAAGCAACGGGAAAAGGCGTCCGAGTTTCGGACGCCTTTTTTGTGTGAAGCCTGTTTTGTATGTAGCCAAATGCTCGACCGATCAGCGCGTGCCACGGCTAAGGCTTGCTGAACAAAAATAACGGAAGCCTAATATTTCTCCGACAGAAAAAAGTAGCGCCGGCATCCTGCCGGCTGTACCGGGGGCGTCTCGCCCGCGGAGCCGAGATCTCACACACCCGCCCTAGTACGCTTGCAAAATCGCATCCGCAACGCGCGCCGCGTCCACTGCCGCCTTGACGTCGTGCGTGCGCAAAATGTGCGCGCCCTTGAGAATCAGCGCCGTCTGCGTGGCGAGCGTTCCATAGAGGCGGCCCTCAGGTGAAACATCCTTCCCGTCTCGTCCCAAGGTTCGTCCAATGAATGACTTCCGCGAAGTACCCGCCAGCAGCGGGAATCCCGCCGCCTGCAATTCACTGAAGCGTCTAAGCAGCGGATAGTTTTCATCGAAGCTTTTCCCGAATCCAAAGCCGGGATCGAGCACGATCCGCTCGCGTCGCACGCCCGCCAGCACCGCCTTCTCGGCCCACTCCTTGAGTTCGCGTTTTACCAGCAGCACGATGTCCCCCGGCGGCGGCAGCGTGCGCCACTCCTCGGGACGTCCTCGCATATGCATAAGAACGGCACCACACTTCAGCTCAGCAACGGTCTTGGCCATGCGCGCGTCCCAGCGGAATCCGCTGACGTCGTTGACAATCTCGGCCCCTGCGCCTGCGGCCGCGCGGGCGACGTCCGCTTTGTAGGTATCGACGGAGAGCACAGTAGCGGGATGCTTCTTCTTCAACTCGGCGATGACCGGCAGCACGCGCTTGAGTTCCTCTTCCACGCTAACCGTGGGCGTACTCACGGCTGGCGCACCCGCCTTGAGATTCGCTGCGGGACCCTTCTTCCCCTCAGCTGGCTTCGAAACATCAGCATCGACCCGCGCTCCCGGCCGCGTCGACTCGCCTCCGATATCGAGAATGTCTGCGCCGTCTTCGAGCAATCGCTCGGCGTGCGCGACAGCCTGGTCGCGATCCAGAAACTGCCCACCGTCGGAGAATGAATCCGGCGTCACATTGACGATCCCCATGATCAGCGTGCGCTTGCCCAGTTCGAGAGAGCGCGCGCCGAGGTTCCATTGAAAGACTGATCTCATGCGGCACCGATTCTAAATCGAAATGAAGAGTGCAGAAGGGACTCTGCGTGTGACGGCGCTACCTGCGCCGCACGGCAGCCTCGCGCCGCATGACGCCAATCGCTCCCGGACCCGTTCCCGTCGGAGGCTTGCGCATTCCATCGAGCAATTCCTTGAGGACGACCGCGTTATTGTTGGTCTCGTTCTTCGAGCCAAACAGAAGGGTTACGCGTTTTCTCTTGTGGGCAAGTTTGTAAAGCAGGAGCAGCGGTTCCTGGGCCTCCGGCAGCGACAACTCCTTTAGATACTTCTTGCGGAAGTTCTGCCAGTGATCGGGCCGCGCGTGGTACCAGCGGCGCAGTTCGTCAGACGGCGCCAGATCGCGCAGCCACTCATCGACCGCAGCCTTGGCTTTCGTGAGCCCACGCGGCCACAAACGGTCGACGAGCACGCGCGCTCCGTCGGTACGCGACGCGGGTTCGTAGACACGCTTGATGGCAACTGTCATGGGGTGGGCTTGTCCGTGCTCTGCCTTATTATTGTAAAGCGGCTTGCAGCGCCGCATATGGCACGATCGAGGGATGGTTCATGCAAGTGCAAGATTTCGGGTGGACGGGTCAGTCGTTGGGGAATGGAAGTAAGAAGGTTCTTCTCGGAGCGATGGCAGCTCTGCTCGCGTTGATTACGCTTTTCGCTTGCAACGTCGAGCCGCGCAAGTCCGATGCGGAACTCGGTCTCAACCCTCAGCAATCCGCCGGCCGCAGAATCTACGACGACCGCTGCAACCGCTGCCACGAACCGTATTCTACCCGCGGCAAAAAAGGCCCGGGGCTCAAGGGGATGTTCCAGCACAAATATCTTTCCCTCAGTGGGCTGCCCGCCAATGATGAGCGCGTCACCGATATCATCCGCCTCGGCCGCAATGAAATGCCCGGCTACAGCCAGACATTGAACTCGCAGGATATCCAGGATCTGCTGGCGTACCTGCACACGCTTTAGCTCCGCGAGGAGTGCGTGGCGCAGTTTTCATGGGATAATCCGGGGATGAAAACCACGGCGAAATCGGAGCTTTTTCGCGAACTGCCGTCGGTCGACGAAGTTCTGCGGATACCCGGCGTAGAAACTCTCGCAGCCGCCCACGGAATTGCGCCGGTCACCGACGCTGCGCGCGCCGTGGTCGCTCGCTTGCGGCGTGAAATTGCTTCCGGCTTGCTGACTTCGTCAGCGCTGCAACTGGCCCTTACGGGAATCGCATCTGCAATCGAAGGACAGCTGCGTCAGGCACTCGGACATTCCCTGCGCCCGGTGATCAACGCAACCGGGGTCATCCTGCATACGAACCTGGGCCGCGCCCCGCTGGCAAAGTCCGCCCTGGCGCACATCCGCGAAACCGCCGGACGCTTCTCCAATCTCGAGTTCGACATCGACGCGGGCGAGCGCGGCAAGCGGGATACCCACGTAGATCGCCTCTTCCGCAGTCTACTCAGTGACGGCGCGATATCAGCTCATGTGGGGACGGCCGCCTCGGCCGTCCAGCCGGAGCCAGCCCTGAGCGAGAGCAGCGAGCCGAAGAGGCAAAGCCCGGCGGAAGCTGCGAGCAGTGTCTCGACCATCGTCGTAAACAACAACGCGGCCGCAGTCCTGCTGGCGCTCAACACCCTGGCCGAAGGCGGCGAAGTCATCGTCTCACGCGGCGAGTTAGTCGAGATCGGTGGCTCCTTCCGCATTCCAGACGTCATGGCGAAGTCGGGCGCAACGCTGCGTGAGGTCGGCACCACCAATCGCACGCGCGTCACTGACTACGAAAAAGCGATTACTGATCGCACTCGGCTCCTGCTGCGCGTGCACCGCTCGAATTTCGAAATTACCGGCTTTACCGAGCAGGCATCCACAGCGGAACTGGTTGCTCTCGCCCAAAAGCGTGGCCTCCCATTGATGGAAGATCTCGGCAGCGGCGCGCTCGTCGACTTGCAGAACTTCGGCATCAGCGGCGAACCCAGCGTGCTCGACAGCTTGCGCGCCGGCGTCGACATCGTCACCTACAGCGGCGACAAGTTGCTGGGCGGCCCGCAAGCCGGATTGATCAGCGGTCGCGCCGATCTGGTCGCCCGCATGCGATCGAACTCGTTGTTCCGCGCGCTCCGCGTGGACAAACTCACCTACGCCGCGCTCGAGGCTACGCTGCTCGCCTATGTGAAGCGCGACCACGACGCCATTCCCACATTGAAGATGATGCGCCTGACCAAAGAGGAAATCGGCAAACGCGCCGACTCCCTCTCGGCACACGTCCGGTCGTCGAAACTCAGCATCGAGATTACCAACGGTGAATCAGTCATTGGCGGCGGCGCCGCGCCCTCATCAGTCCTGCCGACTCGCCTGCTGGCTTTGAGTTGCGAGGGCCTCAGCGCCGACGAGTTCTCCGCCCGTCTGCGCGCGTCCGATCCGGCAATCATTGCCCGTGTGGAACAAGGAAGAGTCCTGCTGGATTTGCGCACCGTGTTTGCCGACCAGGATCCGGTCATCGCAGGTGCGCTCGAACGAATCGCGTCTTAGACCGACGGCATCCAATAATTGTTGGCCGTTCTCTACACCATCGGGCATTCCACTCGCACCATCGAAGACTTGATTGGCGCGCTGAGGGCGCATCAGGTTCAGACTCTCGTGGATATCCGCGCCTTCCCCATGTCGCGGCGGCTGCCTCAGTTCAATCGCGATTCGCTAGAACAGACTTTGCCGGCCGCGGGAATCCGTTATGTGTGGCTGAAGGCGCTGGGAGGCTATCGCAAGAAGAGCCTTGAGGAATCTCCCAACATTGGCCTGCGCAACCAGAGCTTCCGCAACTATGCGGACTACATGCTTACGCCGGAATTCGACCGCGCCATGTCGGATCTGCTCGCATTCGCCGAAAGCTCGCGGACCGCGTACATGTGCGCCGAGCGGGTATATTTCCGCTGCCACCGCATGCTGATTTCCGACTGGCTGGTCGCACGTGGTCATGAAGTCCTGCATATCGATGCTGAGGGCCCAGTCAAATCGCATGCGTTGATGGGAGAAGCCCGCATCGTTGACGGACGTCTGATCTATCGTGGAGATCGGTTGCTGTAAGATTCAATGCCGAGGGCATCCGCAACATGATCGTAGGCACCGGTATCGACATCGCAGAAGTTCCCCGCATCCGCCAGTCCATCGAGCGTTTCGGCCAGCGTTTTTTGCAGCGCATCTACACTCCGGGAGAGATGCGCTACTGCGATTCCAAGGCAAATCGCATGGAGCGTTATGCCGCGCGCTTCGCAGCCAAGGAAGCCGCCATGAAGGCTCTGGGCACCGGCTGGAACCATGGCGTACGGTGGCGCGATTGCGAAGTGGTCCGCATGCCGGGTGGCCGTCCAACCATCGCATTCCACGGCAAGGCTGCAGAATTCGCCGCGAAGCTCGGCGTGAAGAATACCGCTCTCTCGATTTCACACACCCAGGAACAGGCAATCGCTCAAGTCATCCTCGAGAGCTAAGGCTCTCCGCGCACCGACTCGCGCAAAATCTGGTGCGCGCCATCTGCTAGACTGTCGCCTTCCTATTCATTTATGCCCGTACTCACTTCGACTCCTATCCCAACTTCGAGCAGCACCGAAATTCCGGAAAAAACTCTGCTCGCGGGCCTCGCGCTCACCAGTTTCTCCGCCCTGCTGCTGGAGTTGGCGCTGACTCGACTGTTTTCCGTCGTGCTCTTCTACCACTTCGCCTTCCTCGCGATTTCCATCGCCCTGCTCGGACTGGGCGCGGGCGGGGTCTTCGCCTATCTGCTAAAAGCCAGGCTCGCCGCCACCGACACGCGCACGCTGGCCGCAAGGTTGTGCATGGCGAATTCCGTGGTGGTCCTCGTGGTGCTGGAGATCGTGCTGCATGTTCCAGTCGCGCTGCGGGTGTCGTGGGCGAACTTCGCCCGACTAACCGTGCTCTATCTGGCCGCTGCCGTCCCTTTCTTCCTCACCGGACTTCTTTTCGCCGTCGTCTTCGCTCGCGAGACACGCCGTATTCCGCGACTCTACGGCGCCGATCTCTGCGGCGGAGCACTGGCCTGCCTGGCGGTCGTCCCCTTGCTGAATTTGGTGGGCGGACCCAACGTCATTCTCGTTGCCGGAGCCACGATGGCCGCCGCCGCCACCATCTGGGCCGAGTTCCGTTCGCAGCGCCGAAATGCCGCCCTGCTCGCGGTTGCTTTGGTGGCTCTGATCGGCGCGAACCACTCCGGACGCCTCATCGACGTGGTGTACGCCAAGGGCATGTTCCGCGATCCCGCGTGGGTCGAATTTGCGCGCTGGAATGCGCTCTCGCGCGTGGAAGTCGACCGCCAGGGGCAAGCCAAAGCCATCGTCATCGACGCCGACGCTTCCACCTACATCATGAACGCCGATCTGGCGCACTGGCAGGGGACCCTGTGGGAGCACAACCTGATGGCCGCGCCGCCGGCACTTGCCAACGTTCTCCGCCCCCACGGCGAGTTCGCCATCATCGGCCCTGGCGGAGGCGTCGACGTTCTGCGCGCCGTGGCCAACGGCAGTCCGAGCGTCACCGGGATCGAGATTAATCCCATCATCGCCACCACCATCATGCGCGAGCGGTACGCTGACTACGCGCAGCATCTCTACGATCGGCCCGACGTGCACATCCACGTGACCGATGGCCGCTCCTTCCTTCGCTCGACTCCGCAGCATTTTGATGTCGTGCAGATGACGCTGGTCGACACCTGGGCCTCGACCGCCGCCGGCGCGTTCGCGCTCAGCGAAAACAATCTCTATACGGTCGAGGCGTTCAGCGAATATTTCAATCACCTCAAGCCCGATGGAATGATCGCCATCACCCGCTGGGAATTCCGCCATCCGCGCGAAGCCTTGCGCGTGGTCGCGGTGGCGATGGAGGCTCTGCATCGCCTTGGAGTTGCGAATCCCGCTCGCAACTTCATCGTCGCCTCTCAGGGCGAGCTCGACGCAGATGGCATCCCGGTCGTCGTGCTGGCCAAGAAGACTCCGTTTACGCCTGCGGAAGAGACGGCGGTGATCACGCATTTCGATCACTACTCGGAACTCGACCCGCTGTATCTGCCGTCGCAGCCCGGGAACAATCCGTTCTCCGATCTGATCGCCAGCAACGATCCCTACGGCTTCGCGCGCGGCTACGCCTACAATGTCGCGCCGGTCACCGACAATGCTCCGTTCTTCTTCTTCACTCTGAAGGCCGGGCAGATCCTCGGCGAAAAAGGCCTGCGGGAAGGCATCGACTGGAAAGTGAACCTTGGTGTGCTGGTCCTCCTTCTCGTGCTCGTGATTTCCCTGATCGCAGTGCTGGCATTCCTGGTTCTGCCCCTTGCGTTGAGAAGCCGGAACGCCCGCCAGTCCCCGTTTCCACTGCTCTACTTCGTTGCCGTGGGTCTGGGCTACATCCTGGTGGAGATCGCCTTCATCCAGCGCTTCGTGCTATTCCTCGGCCACCCTACCTACGCACTCACTGTCGTGATTTTCTTGCTGATGATCTCCAGCGGAGCAGGCAGCCTGTTCTCACGACTCTGGCTGCCTCGCACAAATTTAGCCTGGGTCCCGCTCGTCCTCGTCATCGTGACAATTCTCGCCGACGTATTCTTCCTCCCCGGCCGTCTTGCGGCGCTGGTTGGCCTGGACTTCGGCTACCGCCTGCTGGTCAGCGGCGTCCTTCTCGTCCCGTTGGGATTCGTAATGGGCATGCCCTTCCCCACGGGCTTGCGAGCGCTCGCTGCCCTGCCCGCTCCGGAATTTCCCAGCGGGCAAGGCGCCTCCGATAATTCAGTCGAATGGGCCTGGGCGATGAATGCGGCGGCCAGCGTGCTCGGATCGGTACTGGCCATGGTCATCGCCATCCAGTTCGGATTGAACGTCACTCTGGCCTGCGGCGCCACCGCCTACCTGCTCGCCCTGCTGCTGACGCCCGCCCTGCGCACGAAAGCAGCCTAGGCCCGGCTCCGGTTTTGTTATCATGCAACGAGGAAGCCGGAGCTGGTTGCGATCCTGAGCTGTTCGCGCAGCCGGCGCAATCCATCCGGACTGGCATCATGAGGAAACGATTTGCCTAGCCAGAAGCAGCTCAAGTGGTCGCAACTGCGCGTTGGGATCACGGTGATCGTTGCCAGTCTGACGCTGGGCTTTCTGCTGTTCTTAATGTCCGGAACCTCCGGGTTCTTCACCCCTCGTATCACTTTGAAATCCTATTTCGACAACGCCCAGGGCCTCCGCCAAGGCGCCCCCGTGCGTCTCAGCGGCGTGGACATCGGCAACGTGACCAACATTCGCATCGTGCCCGACAAAGACAAGCAACTCACTCCCGTCGAAATCACGATGAAACTCAGCACGAAATACGGTTACGCCTTGCGCCGCGATTCGGTGGCCTCACTCGACACCGCGGGCGTGCTCGGCGAAACCTACCTCGATATCGAGAGCGCCCAGGCCATCGGTCCTCCCGCACAGGACGGAGACACGCTGCCCACGCAGGTGCATCCGGACTTCAACCAGGTCGTGCGCGCCAGCCAAAGTACGCTGGAGAACATGGACGCACTGTTGAAGCGCGCCGACCGCATTCTGGCCTTCGCCGAAAGCGGCAAGGGATCGCTCGGGAAACTCATTTACGATCCGACGCTGTACAACCGCTTCTCCTCGACCGTCGCGGAGTTCCAGGGGATCGTACACGAAGTGGGCAGCGGCGAAGGCAGCTTGGGACGTCTGATCAGCCGCACCGATGCCTACGACAAATTCATCGCCACGCTCGACAAGATGAACGGCGTGATTGACGATCTCCAGCAGGGCAAAGGCACCGCCGGAAAATTCCTGAAAGATCCCGCGCTCTACAACAACGCCAACGACACCATCGCCAACATGAAGAAGCTGACCGACGACATCAACGCTGGCAAGGGCACGATCGGCAAGTTGACGAAGGATGAGGAACTGGCCAAGAAGCTCGACAACACGATCAGCAAACTTTCAGAGTTGACCACGGAACTCGAAGCCGGACAGGGCACCGCCGGCAAGCTCTTCAAAGATGAGGCCCTCTACAACAACGCCAACCAGATGCTGACCGAGACTCGCGACCTGGTGAAGGCCATCCGCGAAAACCCCAAGAAATACTTGAGCATCAAGCTGCACATCTTCTGAACTAAGAGATAGAAAGACTCGGGAGGGCACGGTCCGGGTGCCCCATGTCTCGCGTCTTTTGCGAGACGTGGGGATTTTCGCTTCAGTGTTCCCCAATCCCAAACATCGACCCCAGCATCAGAATGACCAGCACACCCAGCGAGATCCACCCATACTTCATGTCTTTCTCCCGAAAGAATAGAAAGCAGGCAACGATCACGCGCACGACCGGCGTGGCCAGCATCAGCAGGACGCCCGCGCGCTCAATGCCGAGCGGAATACGGCCATGGACAAACAACCCTGTAATCAACCCGGCCAGCATGACGAAGAAACAACTGAAGGCTCCTGTACGCAGCACCAGCGCTACGATGCGGTCGAAGCCGGGTTCGCGTACCTCGCTCATAGCCACCCCTGCAGCAAGTGCACAATCAGGTGTCCCGCAAGGTAGAACATCACGCCGACCAGCAGATACACTACGACCTTGTTGTGAACCCGCGGCGCCAGACGCGCGCCCAGGAGCGATCCCACAAACACTCCCACCGCCAGCGGCGCCGCATATTGCACCAGAATGTCGCCGCGCCGGTAATAGACCATGGCGCTGGCCGCCGCGGTCACGCCGATCATGAAGTTCGAAGTAGCCGTGGCCACCATCAGCGGCACATTCATGAAGATGTACATGACCGGAACTTTGATCGGACCGCCGCCGATCCCCAGCAGTCCCGAGAGCGCGCCCGCCACCAACGACGCCGCGAGTCCCAGCGGATAGCGCTTCGGCTCGTACGGTGGAATCACGGTCTCGTCGACAATGAAAGCAGACTCGTCTTCCAGCGGCTTCACTTTGCCGCCCTTGGTCAGGATCGTGATCGCGCTGTACAGCAAAAATCCGGCAAACAATCCTTCGAGCGCATTGCGATTGAAGTAGCCCACCAGGTACGCCGTGACGGCTGCGCCGAATGCGGTCGCCAACTCGAGCGTCATGCCCAGGCGAATATCAGTGGTGTGGCGTTGCAAGTGCACCGACGAACTTGCCGCCGAAGTCGTGATCACCGCGACCAGGCTCGTCCCAATGGCCTGGCGAATCGTGATATCGAAATGCAACGCGAGAATCGGCGTAAGCAACACGCCGCCACCGATTCCGGTCAGCGCGCCCAGCAAGCCGGCGAAGAATCCGAGGATCACCAGAAGAACGGTCACCACGGGAGCGGAGCCCTCCGGATGCCGATTTGTTCGATGGGGATACTAATACTGGGAACGTTGATCTTGGGAGAAACGATTTTGACGGGGAGTCCCGTTCGGCGCAAGCTACGACACCGCCCGCGGCAGCGCAGCGGCATCGGCATGCTCGTGCGCGTGGTAGCTGGACCGAACCATCGGCCCTGATTCAACGTGGCGGAAACCAAAGCGCAGAGCCTGATCCCGCAGATAAACAAACTCTTGGGGCTCGTAGAAGCGTGCGATGGGCAGGTGATCCTTCGAAGGCCGCAGATACTGGCCCACCGTGAGAATGTCGACGCCGCGCGCGCCCAGATCGCGGAAGACTTCAATCAGCTCTTCCGAAGATTCACCCAGGCCCACCATCACGCCGCTCTTGGTGACCATGCCGGGCGAAAACTTCTTTGCATTCTCGAGCAAGGTCAATGTGCGTTCGTAGCGCGCGCCGGAGCGAACCGCGCGATACAACCGCGGCACCGTCTCGGTATTGTGGTTCAGCACGTCCGGCTTGGCGTCGAGTACGATTCGCAACGACTCTTTCAGCCCTTGAAAATCGGGGATCAGGACTTCCACCCGGCAATCGGGCGTCAACTCGCGAATCTCGCGGATAGTCTCAGCGAAAATTCGGGCGCTGCCAACGTTATCGTCGTCGCGATTCACGCTGGTCACGACCGCATGTTTCAGTCCCAGCGTAGCGACTGCCTCAGCCACTCGCCGCGGTTCATCGAGATCGATGGGCTCCGGCCGCCCCTTCGGTACCGCGCAGAACCCGCAGCGCCGCGTGCAGATGTTCCCCAGCAGCATGAACGTCGCCGTCTTGTGGTTCCAACACTCGCCAATGTTGGGGCACTGCGCCGACTCGCACACCGTGTGCAGTCCCATGCCCCGCGCCAGTTTCTTCAGATTGTGGAAGTTGTCGCCCACGGGAGCTTTCGCCCGCAGCCACGACGGCTTCGGCACCCGCTGCGGAGCGCCCAGCTCAATCTGAATTAATTGGGAAGACCCGGCCATGCTTTCGATTCTATCAGTTCCGCGGTTTTCTTCGGCCAGCAGCGCCTAGCCGACTTCAACCAATCCATACGTGTGCTGCCAGCGCGCCCGCATGTGCACCAGCGCGCGGCTGATTTCTTCGGCAGAGATCTCCGCGTTCGGTCCGGCAATAACGGCTGCCGCTTCGTGCTTGGCCGCCTCCAGCAATTGCGCATCCCGGATGATGTTGGCGACTCGGAAACTCGGCGTCCCCGCCTGGCGCGTGCCGAAAAATTCGCCCGGCCCGCGCAGTTCGAGATCGAGTTCAGCGATCTTGAAGCCGTCGTTGGTCTGCACCATCGCGTCTAGGCGGCGTTGACCTTCTTCGCTGACTTTCCCTCCCGTCATCAATATGCAATACGACTTCGCCGCACCGCGGCCGATGCGCCCTCGCAACTGGTGCAATTGCGCCAGGCCAAAACGCTCAGCGTGCTCAATCACCATCACGGTCGCGTTAGGCACATCCACGCCGACTTCGATGACGGTCGTCGCGACCAGAATCTGCAACTCACCGCGCTGAAACATGCGCATGACCTGCTCTTTCAGTTCAGCATCCAAGCGGCCATGCAGAAGCCCCACTTTCAAATCGGCAAAGATCTTGCCGCTCAGCTCGCGGTACATCTTGATCGCCGCTTTGAGTTCGCTCTCTTCATTCTCGGCGATCACCGGATACACCACATAAACCTGATGTCCGGCCGTCACCTGCTTGCGAACAAACTCCCACACTTTCGGCGATTCGTCGTCGGAACCGCAGCGAGTGACGATCGGCGTGCGCCCCGGCGGCATCTCATCGAGCACGCTCAGATCAAGATCGCCGTAAAGAGTAAGCGCCAGCGTCCGCGGAATGGGCGTCGCGGTCATGACAAGAACGTCGGGCTCAGCAGGTGTAGAAGTGACTATGTGGGGTGCAGAGTTTATGTGGGGACGGGCATCTGTGTGGGGACGGGCGCCTTCGCCCGTCCCGCCGAGCGTAGCTCGGCTGGTTTCCTCAACATCTCCCGACTTCCTCATCAACTTCAACCGCTGCAACACGCCAAACCGATGCTGCTCATCCACGATGACCAGCCCCAGCTTGGCAAACTCGACTTTCTCTTCCAGCAGCGCATGCGTCCCAATCACCAACTGTGCGTTCCCCTGCGCGATATGCCGCCGCACCTCCCGCTTGCGGTCCGCTTCCAGCGATCCGGTCAGCAGCACAATGCGGTACCCTGCATTCTCCAGAATTCGCCGCGCCGAAAAATAATGCTGTTGCGCCAGAATCTCAGTCGGCGCCATCAGAGCTACCTGGCAGCCGTTCTCAATCGCGATGATGGCCGCCTCGAAGCCCACTATCGTCTTACCTGATCCCACGTCGCCCTGCAGCAAACGCCGCATGGGATAAGGCTTCTCCATGTCGGCCGCAATCTCCTTCAGCACCCGCTTCTGCGCCGCCGTGGGATGAAACGGCAAAATCTTCTTGATCGCCGCCCGCACCCGGTCGTCCAGCCCAAACGCGATTCCGGTCTGCGCCTTCTGCTGGCGCCGCTTCAACTCCAGCCCCAGTTCCACGAAGAACAACTCGTCGAAGATCATCCGGATATGCGCCGGCGTACGCGAAGACTGCAAGGCTTCGAAGCTTTCGCCCGGCTCCGGCCAGTGCACGTTCCACAGCGCCGCACGCGGAGAAATCAGGCCGAGATGCGCGCGCACGGCAGCAGGAATCGGATCCGGCAAGTCCGGCGTGAGATTGTCGAGCGCGGTGCGAATCGCTTTCCGGAACCAGCGCGGCGTCAGCCGTCCAATCGCCTCGTAGATGGGAACGATGCGCCCAATCTCCAGCGACTCGGCAGCCTTCTTTTCCGCCCCGTTCTCGCCCGAGTCGGTGGGGTCCCCCAGGATCTCGAACTGCGGCTGAATGATCTGCAATTCACGGCTGCGTTCATCTTCTTCCACCTTGCCGTAGAGCGCGATCATCTGCCCGGGCGTGAACTTGTCCTGTAAGTAAGTGGCATTGAAAAAAAGACAGCGCAGGCGGGCCCGCCCCTGTCCAACGGTCAGCTGAAAAATCGGCATCTTCCGCGTGCGGAACAGCCCCGAATTGCGCACTTCGCCGACGACTGTGGCCATTTCGCCGGGACGCAGTTCGGAAATCCCCCGCGGGTTCAGCCGGTCCTCATAGCGAAATGGCAGATAATGGAGCAGGTCGCCGACGGTGTGAATCCCCTTTGCGGCCAGAACTTCCCCAATGCGCGGACCAACGCCCTTCACATATTGGACGGGCGTGGAGAGTTCGAGCATGCGCTAGGGTTCCGTGGGCGTGAAAAAGAATGGTAGCAGGAGCGGGCGAATACACGCTCGGGATTTGTCTGATGCACAAGAGTTACATCAGGCCCTTTTCAGGAACAGGGTTTCGTGAAAATCTTCCAAGGCATCACTGCCGTCGATGTGGACTGCGGCCGTCGTAAAGTGGCAAGCTGAACTGAACAAGGTTGCCAATTGCTTCGCATCGTGAGGCTGAAAGGCTTTGTCTGTTTCCTGTCGCTGGGAGCGGATCTGATTCGCGGAAACGGAGTCTGCAGCCTCATAGGGAGCAGAGAAAAGGGAAGTGAACGCAACGATGAGAAGCAATGCTCGAGAAGGCATAACCGGAGACTACATTCTTGAGCAACTCCGCGTAAACCTAGAAATCGCGCTCTCAATGGCGAAGAATATATTACATTGCTCCCGAGCGCTTATCCTCGGATATGCGAAGCTATTCTCTCCCGCAGCTTCGCGACTTGCGATTGGAGGGCTCTGTTCTCCAACTTCAGACGGCGGTACTCCAACGTACGGCGGACTACATGCAGCAACTGCTCTTGCTCGAAGGGCGTCAGCAGGTAGTCGTAGCCACCGTTACGGATGAAGGCGAGAGCAACGGAGGTATCGTGAACTGCGGTCTCAAGCACAACAGGCATGTCAGGGAATTTGTCCTTCGTACGTGCCAACAGTCCAATCCCATCCAAATTGGGCATCATGAGATTGGTGAGCAAAAGGTCGAATTCTTTCCCGGAATCGAGCACGGCCAATGCTTCGATCCCATCTGATGCCGTCCGGCATTGATATCCCGCCGTGGTCAGCATGAATGCGACAATCTCGCGGATGGGCTCTTCGTCATTTACCACAAGGATGCGCTCCTTCGTGGCTGTAGTGGGGTGGTTCGTACGTGGATGGCCGGAGCCCTTTTTCTTCGACGCCTTTTTCATGCCAGCACGGTAGCATGGTAACCAGGCTAACTGTTGCAAAATCGCCGTTTCACTCCTTGACCGCGCGGGGACCCAAAAGGTTGGTGTTCCCCCGAGGAATGACAGGACTCCAGGCGGCTTTGATGGCTCTGCCCTCATTTCCCTAACCACTTGCAAACAATCAGCTACCCGCGTAAATAGAGGGCATCCTCGGATGCCCTCTATGGTGTCTAAACCATCGGTGCTCATCAATTTTCTCCAAGCTCTGCTGGCGATCATATTGGGCAACGTGGTGTACTTCGCCCTGATTCCGCAGTTGCCGCCCGTCGCTCGCCATCGCCCCTTCCACATGGACCTGGGGTTAATTCTGGACTTCTGGTTCTGCCTCATGGCCTATGGACTGATCCGCACCGCAAGAAGGTGGCGTTAGCCATCCGGTCAGCGTGCCCGAGCAGCCCGCCCGGGTCGCCCCTCGAATCCGACGTTACTTTCGGAACATCGGTAACCCCTTTCCCCCGTCGTACAATTCGTTCGACTATGCCGAAACTCGCGGTCCTATACGACGCCGGCCAGGCCGTGCTCTCCACCTTTGATTTGGACGAGGTGCTGCAGAGAATCCTGGCGATCGCGCGGGACTATTTTCATCTGCCGAACGTCGCCATCCTGCTGCTCGACAAGGAAACCCAGCAGTTGTGCGTCCGTTCGCAGATCGGCTGGGATGCCGGCAAGGACAAGATTTGTTTGGGACAACACGACGGGATCACCGGAGCGGCGGTCCTGAAGAAGGAACCGGTGTACGCCGCTGACGTCAGCAAAGACCCGCGCTATATCTGCGCCGCGCAATCCACGTGCTCGGAACTGGCGATTCCGCTCATGGTGCGCGATGAAGTCGTGGGCGTTCTCGACTGCCAGAGTGACCGCGTCGATCGTTTCGACCACGAAACCATCGAACTGCTGACCTTGTTTTCCACGCACGCCTCCATTGCTTTGCAGAATGCCCATTTGTACTCGCTGGAACGCCAGCGGGCGCGGCAATTGGAAGCCATCAACATCATCGCGCAACAGAGTACAGCCGTCATGGAACTTGAGGATCTGCTGGTCCGCGTGTGCTCTGTAATTCAGCACGCGTTTCAGGTCCCCCACGTATCCCTTTTTCTGCGGGATGAAGGCGACCTGGTCATGCGTGCCCATCAGGGCGAACTCACGCCGTGTACCCCGCCCGGCGGACGCTTCCCGGTAACCCAGTATCCGTGGTCGCGCATCATTGAAACCAGCGGCACCATCATTGAAAAAGATCTGAGCAGCACACCCGAGTCCCTCCGGCTCTTCAAAGAGTGCGCCTCGCGCATGAGCATTCCGCTCATTTCGTTTGGCCAGACCCTCGGCGTGCTGACGCTGCATAGCGCTCAGACCAATGCCTTCCGCGCGAGCGAACTGCAGTCCCTCGAATCGGTGGCCGACATTTGCGCCACTTCCATCCAGAATGCGCACTACGTGGAGCGGGTCAAGCAACTGGCCTACCTCGACGGACTCACCGGAATCTTCAATCGCCGTTTCTTCGAGCTTCGAATCATGGAGGAAATCGAGCGCGCCCGACGCTACAAGGGCGGAATGGCTGTGATCATGGCCGACATCGATGAGTTCAAAAGGCTGAATGATGAATTCGGCCACCTGCTGGGGGACGAAGTCCTGCGCCAGGTTTCTTCGCTCTTTCACCAGCAATTGCGCAAGATTGATGTCGTGTGTCGCTACGGCGGAGAGGAATTCGCCATCCTGCTGACCCAGATTAATACCGCTCAGGCGATCTCCATCGCGGAGAAGTTGCGGCGGATGGTGGAGGCACATCCGTTTCCCGGAGTGCCCCGGACGGTGACGATCAGCGCGGGCGTCGCGGTGTTCCCCGAGCACGGCAAGGGCCGTGATGAACTGATTCGCGCCGCGGACAACGGTCTGTATGCGGCAAAGCAGGCAGGACGCAACCGCGTCTGCCTCGCCAGTCTCGTGCGCGCGGCAGCCAGCGGCCGGTAGCGCTTGAGTTCGGTTAGATGTCCGCCCAGGTTCGGAACATGGAGTTACGGCGCATCTGATCCAGCTTCAGCCTCAGGTCTCGTTCCTGCTTCCTGATTTCCGTGCGCTGCTTTGAACTTTCCTCGCGGAATTTCTTCTGCTGGTCGCACCAAGATTTCCGAAGTTCTTCCGCGGATTTATGAAAGTCCTTCGCCGCTAACTCCATCTGCGGCCTCAGTTTGGCGATTTCGTTCTGCAACTCGCCCAACTCCACTCGCGAATCCGCATCGATCCACAGATCGTCAGAGCTCTCTTCTTCCAGAAGATCGCCCGACTCCTTGCGATCCGGCAGCGACAAGGTCAGGGTCTGCTCTTTCTTGTCGCGTACCACAACAACCGTGACTGAGTTGCCGCTGCGTGACTTCATGCCGTGCGAAAAGTCGCTGGTGTCGTGGACCGCCTGATCATTTACTTTGACAATCACGTCGCCTGCGCGGAACCCAGCCTTCTCTGCGCGGCTGCCTTTTTCTACCGACCGTACCAGCACGCCATTGCCATTCTTCACCCCGAAGAACTCGCCCAGCTGGGGTGAGATGTTCTCCATGGTGAGCCCGCTGCGCGCCGACGACGTGATCATGACCTGGATCGCCGGAATGTCGATATCCGGCACGTGAATCTCGGGAATCTGAAAATGGAAATCGCCCGGCTTGGGACTGTGGACCGAGAACTCGCTGTGCTTGTCGGCCAGTTGCACCTTCACTGTCATGGGCTGGCCATCCCGGCTCAACCCGAAGCTCACCACGCGGCCCGGCGGCATTTCGTGGATCATCCGCCGCAGCTGCGCTCCACTCTCGATCGACGTTCCGTTCATCGTGAGGATGACGTCGTGCTCCTTGATGCCCGCCTTCCCCGCGGGAGCGTCCTGGTCGACCATCGTCACCTCGACGCCCTTTTCCTCTTTGAGCTTCAGCGCGCTCAGTCGCTCGGTGGTCACGTCTGAAATATCGACCCCAAGATAGGAACTGGTCCCGCTGTCTTCGCTGGAGAAGATCCAGGGCGCAGCCGGCGGATCCACCGACCAGTTCTGCGCGGCGTGCGAAAAGGTGAGGAGCAATGGCAACAACACGATGCTGGTCATAACGTATGTGCGCATGGTCATTCCCTCATCCAGAATTGTTTGAGGCTCGCGGATTCGGTGACACAGCCTCACGAATCCGCGTTCGTTCCACATTCAATTGCTGATTGTTGATTTCTCAATTGTCGATTGAAAATCGGCTGGCACGGAAAGCCGGGTTCTAATCAACAATCAGAAATCAACAATCAGCAATGGTTCCTAATGGCCGGCATGCTTAAAAGTGATGTTGCCACTCGCAGTCCGTACCTTCAGTGCCGGACCGCCCCCGTTCAGCTTGCCCTCCGCATTCAGCGTCTTAGCCTCCCACTGACCGCCCTCGCTGCTGATGTGGATGTCAGGAAACTCGGAGGTGATGTGGTGTCCGTTACCCATATCGACGCTGGCGCGCACATTGACCGCGACATCCGCCGCCAGATAGACCGTGATGTCGCCTGCGCCCGTTTCCAGATCGGAGTCGCGACGCTCGCCGCCCGTATTCATCAGCTTCACGGTGATCCCGCCCGCGCCCGTTTCGGCCGACGCCGAAGGCACACCGTACAACTCAATGCCGCCGCCGCCGGTCTCCGCGTGAACGTGTCCCTTGGCCGAGTTAAGGCGAATGCTGCCACCCCCGGTTTCAATCTGCGCCGGGCCACCAATATCGCTGAGGTCGACGCTGCCACCGCCAGTCGATGCCTTGACCATTCCGTTGCAGTGACGCACGGTAATGCTGCTGCCCCCGGTTTCGATGACCGCGCCCTGCGCGCAGGACTGTATTTCAACGCTCCCGCCGCCAGTTTCGGCGACCAGCTTGCCATTGGCCTGGCGAACTTCAATCGAACCACCGCCGGTGTGCAGACCGAGATCGCCGCTGATCGTTCCAACGTCGATCGATCCCCCTCCGGTCTCCGCATTCGCTCCACCGCCGATGTCGTCGAGTCGCAGGCTGCCTCCGCCGCTCTCCGCTTCCACCCGGCCAGTGACTCCCGTAGCATCCACGTTGCCGCCCTCGGTTTCCAGCTTCAACAGCGCCATCTCGCGCGGCACCATGACGGAAAATTCCGAAGAACAATGACGGGGCCTTTTGCTGCCCTGCCAGTCGCCTACGATCCAGGCGGTGTCGCCCTTCACATATGCGGTGACCTTGTACTGCTCGAACTGGCGGCGCGCCTCTTGCTCGGAAGAAGAACCAAAACGAGTATGTATAACGTAATTGATGCCCTGCTGCTGCCCGCCTCGCACCACTACGGAGCCCATGTCAACTTTGATTCTCAAGTTCTTAACCCCTGCCAGCGAGCCCGTGATCTCCTGACCCCAGTCTCCGCCTTCGCGGGTTACATGTGTTTCCTGCGCCCAGCTCTTGGGAACAAGTGCCAGCGGCGCAAGCAGAGCCAGCACACCAGCCAGCCCGACGATTTGTAGCGCACGTTTCAAAATAGCCCCCTCAATTCTCGCTTCACTCAGCGGTAGTTCTTTGTAGCGCCGCCGTCCCGGCGGCTGTCGCGGGGGCGTCTCGCCCGCGCACCGCGAAAGCCGGCAAAACGCCGACGCTATTCTTCCTTGATTCCTTAATCAATCTCCGGCAACTGCGCCAGCATAGTGCGGGCCTGCGACTTGATATACGTGCTCTGATCCTTCGCAGCCAGCGCCATCAGCACTCCGCGCACGCTGCCGTCAGCCTTCACCGGCTCGATCAGCCGCAATGCTTCAATGCGCACTCCCGAATTGCTATCGTTCACCAGCGCCCGCAACACCGAGTCGCGCACGTTGGTATCGTTCTTCACGTAATTGCCCAGCGCATCCAGCGACTTCAGCCGCACGCCCGGATTCGTATCGTTCTGCAGCGTGTACATCAGCGCTTCGCGCACCTGCATGTCTCCGGACTTCTGCGCCAACAGATCGACCGAGTCCACCCGCACACCCGAGTTGTAGTTGTTGCGCGCCGCGTAGAGCAGCAACTGCTGGATCTTCTGATCGTTCAGCGATCCCTGCGCTTCCTGAGTCGATAGCGTGTTGTACTTGATACTGACCTGATTGGTGCCCGGGTCCTGGACGATGGAACTGATACTCGCGATGGAAGCTTCGGTGGGAACTGCTGTAGTGCCCGTCGAGTTCGTAACTCCTGCTGTCGTCGTGGGGCGCGATCCGTAGATCTCACGCATGGTTCCAATCCCGCCCACAAACCCGACGATCAGAATCGCCGAGGCCAGCGCGGGCGAGAACTTCATCTGCAGCAGCCAGTTCGCCGGATCGAACGCCAGCCGGCTCCAGAAGCTGCCTTGCTTGGCCGTCTCCAGCGCTTCTTGCAGCCGCATGCGCGAAGCCGCCACCAGATTGGGCGACGGATCGGCCGCCCGATCCTGAGCGAGCAGCGCGTGAAAATCCTGCTCCGCCTTCAGTTCGGCTGCGCAGTCAGCGCAGCGGGCCACGTGCTGCTCCAGTTCATGGCGGGCGTCATCCGCCAGTTCGCCATAAACCTGAAGCACGATATTCTCTCGAACCCATTCACACTTCATAATTGCACCCTAATCAGCTTATGTGGGACCGGGTCTTTGACCCGGTCGCCGAGCGCAGCTCGGCCTTTTTTCATCTCATATCCGCCAGCGCCCCGCGCAGTTTCTGCGTGGCGCGGAAGAGAGTATTCTTGGCGGTCTCTTCCGTAGTCTTCAAAATCTCACCCACGGTGCGCAGCTTCAACCCGTGGTAATGCTTCAACTCAAACACCATGCGCTCGCGCGGCGTCAGCTTCTCCAGCGCTCCGGCTATGCGCGCCCCCAACTGCCGGCGCAGCAAATCTCGCTCCGGATTCGCTCCCGCCCGCACATCGGGCACCTGATCGAGCAGGTCGTACTCCCCGCCCGACGGATCTTTCGCCACCGGCGCGTCCTCTTTGCGCACATTCTTCTTGCGCAAGTGATCGAGACACAAGTTGGTCACGATCCGGTAAATCCACGTATAGAAGGAACATTCGAACCGGAAATTTCCGATGTTCTTATAGGCCTTGAGGAAGGCGTCCTGGTAGACGTCCTGCGCGTCCTGCTCGGTTCCGGTGAGATGGAGAGCCAGGCGCAAAACAGACTGGTCGTAGTGACGCACGAGGTCTTCGAAGGCGGCGCGGTTTCCGCGCTGAGCCTCCCGGATCAGCATCGTGTCATCTATGCGGCGTTCTTGCCCAGCCATGCGGCCCCGCGCGGGGTCATGGTTCTCACTAACTCTCTCTACTCTTTCACTCTTCGACTTCGAGTGGGCCCGATCGCCAACCGCAAGTGGTAATACCCATACACCGGCCGGCATGTGTCTTCGTTCCTCTGTTTGCCCGGTATTTACCGCATCCGGGCTTGCATTGGAATAGACGAGTCGTCAGGGGAACCGTGAGCAGAAATTATAGGCCGGAAGGGGATTTTTTGGGGGCCTAGGTGCTTCTGCGGTAAAGATTTAGGGGGAAACAGAACAACCGCATATGGTAGATACTGCGAATTTGGCATCGTAACTGCGCCACCGCCGGGGCAACTGCAACATTCCAGAGATTCGGGTGTTCCTAGCGATGTAGGTTTGTGATCGTACGAAATCGAATTCGAGGATCCTCAATGCCGTCCCGACTGCCGCTCGCCTCTATCACGCTATTAGTCGGTTTCCTTCAGCTAGCTTCCGGAATCGGGGTCGCGCAGGCTCTCTCTCAGATCTGCCATCCTGCCCTAACCCCGCCAACCGTGGTCGCCTCGCCGGCGCAGCGCCTTGCAGCAGGAGCCAGGGCAGAACCGCCGCTGACCGACACGTTCGACTGGCCCGACACGCCGCTCGGCGTCATCAAAACCGCCAGGGGCTACGAGTTTTTCGGCAGCGACGGTGGATACCATGCACGACAAATGTGGCAGGGACAATGGGTTGGCAACGACAAGTGGGGATCGTTCACAACCACGGTCGGAACTCTCGATAACCCGCTCGGAACCGACGATCCAGAGGACGTAAGCGTTTCTCCCAACCCCAGTTCTGCAATCAACCCAATTCTCCCCAGCTACGGCTACATGGGCGGAGGCCCGGTCTATCAAGTTCCCGCTGGAATGCCTGGTGCCGGCAATCTTCTCGCAACCTATCACGCTGAACTTCCCAACGATGCCCTCTACGCCGCTCTTGGACTCGCCGCCTCCACCGACAACGGCCGAACCTGGACCGATCTTGGCGAAATCATCCGCCTGAACCAGGCTTATTCCGTCGGACTCGATGGCTTCGAAATCGGCGATGGCCCCCTCGTTCTCTCGCCGGACCACAAATATTTTTATCTCTATTTCCCTGACTGGATCGCCAACGGCACGCTTCACCTCACCGATGCCCAAGGTGTTAACACCACGACGAACGTCTCGGTTGCCCGCGCCACAGTGTCCGCCGTACTCGCCGCAGCCTTTGGACCCAAGCCCCATCACGCCGTCTCCTTCCAGAAGTTTTACCAAGGCAGTTGGATCCTGCAACCCGCTATCGGCGGCGCTTCCACCGACCTCAATCCCCACTCTAACTACCAGGGCTATCTCGATATCCACTTCAACAGTTTTCTGCAGCGCTACGTGATGATCATTTCGAACGACACGAATTTCGGCTATTCCGAATCGCCCGACGGGCTTCACTGGACGCTGCCCACCTTGCTTGGCAACTTCGAGACGATCGCGGCCTATCCCACATCCGTCGGACTGGGCGATGACCCGCACATTCTAGGAAAGAGTTTTTACGTTTACTTCACGCACTTGCCGACCGACGGCACGGGATGGACGAATGGCTCCCTGCGCAGGTTTACGCTGACATGCCAGTGATTGGCCTACGCCGGTGATAGGTCACCGTGCAGATACATGCAGGACAACAGAAAGCCCGGGCCGCATTGCGAACTCTTACTCCGCGACCGCTTCCTTCTCGATGACCACCTTCAAGTGCGCGGTCACGTCCTTGTGCAGCTTCACCGGCACGCTGAACTCGCCCACAGTCTTCAGCGGCTCGTGCAGCTGAATCTTGCGTCGATCGACGTTGAAGCCCTTCTTGGTCAGCGCGTCGCCGATATCGCTCGACGTGACCGACCCAAAGAGCTGCTCGTGTTCGCCCGTGCGCCGCTGGAACGACACCGAGACGCCGTCAAACTGCTTAGCCAGTTCCTCGGCCTGCGTCTTCTCCTTGGCGGAGCGTCGCACCGATGCGGCCTTCATCTGCGCGATCACGGCTTTGTTGCCCTCGTTGGCCTGAATGGCCAGCTTACGCGGCAACAGATAATTCCGCCCATATCCTTCCGCGACCTTCACCACGTCGCCGCGGGACCCCAGCTTCGCTACATCTTCTTTCAGAATGACTTCCATGGGATGACTCCAATCTTGAGCTTTCAGCTTTCAGCTATCAGCTATCAGCCAAACATTCCGTTCTCAGGACGAAAAAGCTGAGAGCTGACGGCTGATAGCTGACAGCTTTGTTCTACGATGCCCGCCCGGCAAACGGCAGCAACGCGATGTTCCGCGCCTTCTTGATGGCCGCCGACAGACGGTGCTGGTGCGGTGCGCATACGCCGGTCAGGCGCCGCGGCACGATCTTGCCGCTCTCGGCCACGAACTGCCCGAGCATGCGAAAGTCCTTGTAGTTGATGTCTTCAATTTTCTCGACGCAGAACTTGCAGACTTTCTTGCGCCGGAAGAACTTGCGTCCGCCACCGCCTTCGCGCGGAGGTCCGCCGGGCCCGCGTCCGCCACCACCACCGCCAAACCGCGGACGATCTCCTCCCGGGCGGGGACCATCAAAACGCGGCCTCTCGCTCGGGGTGGATTGCTCTGGTGCTTTCGTTTCGTCAGCCATAATTCTCCTCTGTGTGGGTCGCCGTACTTCACGACGCCTGATGCCTTGTCATTCCGATATACCTTGTCATTCCGAGCGATGCGAGGAATCCGCTTTCGCTTGAGATCTGCACGAGCCTCGCCAGGATTTCTCGCAGCCCTACGCCGTCGCCGGGGCTGCCGCCGCCGGAGCCGCAGGTGCTTCCGCCGCTGGGGCCGGGGCCGGAGCCGCCGGCTGCGCGCTTACCTTCTTCTTCGCATCGCGCAGCGCCTTCACCTTGTCCAGCCGCTTCTGCTCCTCATCCGTACGCACGGTAAGGAACTTGATAACCGGCTCGGTCACGCGCAGGCGGCGCTCCAGTTCGTGAATCACCGCGCCTCCGCCTTCCACCACCATCAGCACGTAGATGCCTTCGTGGAACCGGCGCACGGTGTAAGCCAGACGACGCTTGCCCATCTTGTCGACACGCTGCACGCTTCCGCCCGAGGTCGGCACCACGCCGCTCAAAGTAGCAATCAGCTTGTCCAGATCCTCTTCCGTCATATCCGGCCGAACAATGAACATCAATTCATAGGTGCGATTCATTCTTTTCTCCAATTCCAAACTTGTCATCCTGAGGCGGGGCGCTTTTTGCCCGCCGAAGGATCTGGGCGAGCCGCGCTATGCGTCGCGCTCTTTGAGACGCAACCAAGGCGTGTTTGGCTCGCTTCCTTACTACTCTTCCGGCCTCCGGTTGAAGCGATTCATCGCCGCTGCCGGACCTTCTTTCAAAATCACTTTCACCGCGTCTTCGGCGGTGTCGAGCATGCCGTCCACAATCGCCAACTCCGCTTTGCGCATCGGAGCCAGCAAGTATGCCGCGCCGTCTCCAACTTTCCGCTCGGGCGCCACGCCGATCCGTATGCGCAGAAAATCCTGCGTGCCCAGCGCCCCGATGATCGACTCGATGCCGTTGTGCCCCGCCGAACTCCGCCTCGTATGAATCCGCAACGTGCCCAGCGGAAAATCCAACTCGTCCTGAATCACAATCAGGTCCGACTCCGGCTTCGCTTCGTACTCCTCGACCAGTTCCCGCACCGAGACGCCACTCAAATTCATGAACGTCTCCGGCTTGGCCAGCAGCACCGTCTGATCAGCAATCACCGCCCGCGCCGTCAGCGCCCGGCACTGCCGGTTTCTCACTTCCACTCCCAGGCCGCTCGCGATTCGATCAATCGCCAAAAAGCCCAGGTTATGCGGCGTGAACTGATACTCGATACCGGGATTGCCCAGACCAACAATCAGTTTCACGCCTAAATAGCTTCCTCAGTTCAAACCACTTGTCATCCTGAGCGAGACGTTCTTTGTCTCGCGAAGGATCTGGGCGAGCCGCGCGAATCCCCGGAGCCTGCCCTGAGAGAGCACAAGCGACCGAAGGGCGCGTTCGGCTCGCTTCCTTACTTCTTCTCCTTCTTCTCGGCCTTCTCCGGCTTCGCTGCCGGAGCCTCGGCGCCTTCTTCCTCCGTCTCCTGCTTGCCCTTCTTGATGACTTCAGGCTCAGCCGGAGCCGCCGCTTCCGCCGCGGTCGCGTCAGGAGTGGCCACCACTTCTTCCTTCACCGCGGTAACGTGCGCCACGGGCTGGTTCTCGTCGGTGATGAACTTGATCTTGTCTGAGTGCGGCAACTCCGAAACGCGCAGCACCTTGCCAAACGTCAGGTGGCTGACGTCCGCATCGATATGGCTCGGAATATCCGCGGGCAAACACTCGATCTCGACTTCGCGCAGCATCTGTTCCATGATGCCGCCCTCCTGCTTCACGCCCGCCGCCTCGCCCACCAGGTACACGGGGACGCTGACCTTCAGCACCTTGTCGAGCGCGATGCGCTTCAGGTCGATGTGCAGAAGATTGCCCTTGATGGGCTCGTACTGCCAGTCGACGATCATCGCCTTGGTCGGCTCGCCGCCAGTCAGTGCGAGATCAAAAATCGTGTTGTGACCGGTCTCGGAGTTTAGGATGCGCGCCACATGCCGCGGATCCACCGTGATCGCGAGCGATTCCTTGCCCGCTCCATACACCACAGCCGGAATTTTTCCGCCGCGGCGCACGGCACGCGCGTCGTTCTTCGTCCCTGCTTCGCGCGGTTGCGCTTCGAGTACGTTTTGTTCCAATGTAGTCGCCATAAAAGTCGATTCCTATCCAAAGGATTTGCAGACATCTATATGTTTCAAAGTTTTCACGTTTCAAAGTTTCAAAGACCTACCCATTCACTTGTCTTTGAAACTCTGAAACCTTGAAACCTTGAAACCTGCCTTTAAGTAAATAACTTGCTGACCGAAGTCTCTTCGTGATTGGCCTGAATCGCCCGGCCAATCAATCCCGCAATTGAGAGGACGCTGATCTTTCCTCCCTTTTCGGTTCGTGCCGCATCCGCCTCGGCCGTCAGTGGGATCGTGTTCGTGACCACCACTTCCCTGATGACCGAGTTCTTGATGTTCTCCACCGCCGGCCCCGACAGCACCGCATGCGACGCGCACGCAAACACCGAGGTCGCCCCGTTCTCCACCAGCGCCGCCGCGGTCTTGACGAGCGTTCCGGCCGTGTCAATCAAGTCGTCGATGATCAAGCACGTCCGGCCATTCACGTCGCCGATCACGTGCATCACTTCGGCCACATTCATCTCGACGCGCCGTTTGTCGACGATGGCCAGGGCCGCGTCAACTTTCTTCGCAAAAAACCGCGCCCGCTCCACGCCGCCCGCATCCGGCGAAACCACAGTCAGATTCGGCAGCGCCAGCTTCCGAAAGTGATCCACCAGCACCGGCGAAGCGAACAAATGATCCACCGGGATATTGAAAAATCCCTGCAACTGCGGCGTATGCAAATCCACAATCAACGCCCGGTGCGCCCCCGCCGTGGTCAGCAGATCGGCCACCAGCTTCGACGAAATCGGACTGCGCGGCTTGTCCTTCCGGTCCTGCCGGGCATACCCGAAGTACGGAATCACTGCCGTGATGCGCCGCGCCGAAGCGCGCTTCAGCGCATCGATCATCAGCAGCAACTCCATCAGATGCTCGTCCACCGGACGGCACGTCGGCTGCATCACGAAAACGTCGGCGCCGCGTACGTTCTCCTGAATCTGGACGTAACACTCGCCGTCCCGGAAACGAATGACCTGCGCCTGCCCCCGCTGCATCCCAAGAAATTGGCAGACTTCATCGGCCAGGTGTTCGTTCGCCGTGCCGCTGAAAATCTTGAACTTCTCGTCAGAGCGCGGACGCTGCTTCCGCTCGGTTTTTTCGTCAGTCACAGGCGGAGTCTTCTTTTCAACTTTCTCAGTCTTGTCGGTCGGCGTCACTAAAGTAGCCATGGTTGTCTCTGGGCTCCTGGCCTTCAGTTTGTACCGTTCCACTGCAGCTTTTCTTGGCTGGGCCGCTAGGATTCGAACCTAGACAAAGTGCTCCAAAGGCACTTGACCTACCATTAGTCGACGGCCCAGTAAGCCATTGTTGATTGCCTGATTGTTGATTGTCGATTGAACCCCTAGCCGGGGCACAGTTAGATTTTCAATCAACAATCAAAAATCAACAATCAAAAATTCGCCGACCTCCACAGATTGTGTGGGGACGGGTGCCTCGCCCGTCCATCGAAGGCGAAGCCGAGCGCCCAGAGGCACAAGCCCTACCTCGCCACGACCCGCTTCCAGTAAGCCCGTCGCGGCAGCGTCGCCGTCGCCCGCGCCGCCCAGCCCTGCTTCCGCATCCTGGCCACGGCCTGCACAGCCGCCTCGCGAGAGGCAAACAGCCCGTACAGCGTCGAGCCAGAGCCCGACAACGACGCATATTTCGCGCCCGCGCGCAAAAGCGCACGCTTTCCACTACTCAGCTCGGGATATTCAGGAAAGACGACCTCTTCGAAGTCGTTCTTGATCCCGGCCCGGACAAGCGCGAGAAGCGGATTCTCGGCCCGGCCCCTTCCAAAAGGAGCACCGGAGTACATCTCACTCAGCCACGCCGACAACCCGCGACCAAGCTCATTCATTCTATCGGAGCCCGTAGACGCCGTCAATTTCCCCGCACTGCTCGCGCGGGAGTTGCTCGTGTAGGGACCCGCGCTTTCGCCCGTCCAACTTTGTGTGGAGCCGGGTCTTTGACCCGGCTGGGCCGAGCGAAGCTCGGCGGGTTCGCCGCCGGAGGGCACCAAGCCTGCCGGCATCGCCGTGGAAGAGCGGACCTTCAGGGCCGCGTCAACGCCCTCCAAAAGCCTGGGCTTTAGCCCCTGTTTGTCACCGCTCAACCGGTCCCAATCCGCGAACGCCTTCGGAGTCGAAACGCCGACTGTCGGAGTAACCACCACACACGCCACCGCCGGCAACTCCGGCAGCGGATACACCTGTTCCCCCCGCCCCACCCCAAGCACGGTCCCACCCACCAGAAACAAGGGCAGATCCGATCCAACCTCCGCCGCGATCCGCAACCTGTCGGCAGCCGGCAGACTCTTCTTCAGCGCCCGCTCCAGACCGAGCAGACAAGCCACGGCATTCGACGAAGCCCCGCCCAGTCCGCCCTGCACCGGCAACCGCTTCTCAATCTCGATGACCACACGTCCCTTGGCGCGCAAGGCCCGCATGGCCCTCTCCACGATGCGAAAGCAAGTATTCGATTCGTCCTTCGGCACCCGCGGATCGGCACACTGAATCTCAATCCCACTCCCGCGTCCGACGCTGACCCGAATCACATCATGCAACCCGATCGTCTGATACACGGTCAGCAGCTCATGAAACCCATCCTCCCGCGCCGCGCCAATCCGCAGCCCGAGATTAATCTTCGCGAACGATCGCACCGTCACAGTCATGGACGGATGATTGTAAAGTCTCGATCGAGGTTTGCGCTTGTGAATTGGGAAGACCACACTCTCAGACGTTGCGGAAAGACTACACACGCATGCACGACCGTGGAAGAGCGGCCCTTCAGGGCCGCGTTAGCCGTGTAATGAGTGCGGGCTTTAGCCCCTGAGGGATGCCCGCTGGAAGAGTGATCTTAATTAGTTGATCCGGGAAATGGAAAGCGAAAGAAATCGCGTTTACCCGCGCCGCTTGTAGAGCACTGCAAATTCGAATCCAGTGTTCGGTGGGAACAACTCCGCCACTTTACGCAGCCGCTCCGCCAGCGCAGACGGCGCCAGCAACGGATAGTCGCGCTCCCGCAGATCGTAATAATCCACGTCAAGATACAGCGACAATAGATAAATCGAAATCGTGTCGGAGAACGTCGCGTCGAGATATTCGTTCTTGAAGCGCTCGGCGTCCGGGCCTCCGGCAGTGGCCAGCTTGCGCGCTTCCCAGGCATCGAGAGAAGTCTCGCCCCGAACTCCCGCTTCCACCTGACTCCACGCCAACTCGCTGAAATCGTGCGAAACTCCGGCGCGCTCGACCAGCGCATGCCCCACGTTGATATAGAACTCGAACGCCACCGAAAACTTGTCGTCCATCAATCGCGTGGAGATGAACACGCACTGCGAGTCGCCCAGGTTCAGGTTGCGGTGGCAAACGGCGTTATCGCTGAGCGCGACATCGTAGCGGTCGGCGATCACCGTCTCATCTCCCTGGCTCACAGCCAGCGGGACGAAGTAATAAGCCTTGCGCTCGAGCGCGGCCGCAACCTTGGTAGGCACAGCGGCGATCATCCGCTCCAAGTCAAACGAGTTGACCGCGACCTCGCCGGCGACGGCGTAGCAGATGCCGTTCGGTGCCTGGGAAACCGGAGTGACCCGAACCACTTCGGCCGGGCTGCGTGTAATTGCTGGGGCTGCCTGAGACATCTGCCCTATTCTACACACAGCGACGTGGCGCTCAGGTCTTCGGGGATATCTGCTCCGGGGAGTTCCCCAGATCGGGAAGCTCACGATTTACCCTCGTGCCGCCAGATGGCCGAAAAGCATCAGCTTCGCAATCTGCCGAAAAACTCGCTTTTGGCTGAAAAGGCCGTGGGCTCCAAAGGTTCCCTGAAAAGCTCATTTTTCGGTGGCGCAACTGATTACAACAATTACGCTCAACCACCCTTCGCGAATGGAAGCCCTACGGCAGCTGCAGATCGAGCGCGTAAATCTCCTGCGTGCTGATGTCGCGGACAAACAGGGGAGTGTCGTCGGGACCAAGGCCGGTCCAGGACCCGGCAAACGTGGCGAGTCGGTGTATCCGCTCCAGGTCAAATAGCCTTTCCAGTTTTGCGTCACTGATTCGCAGGCGGAAATATCCGTTATCCGCACTCCCCGCCCTGTCGAAATACACATAGGTGCTATCACGCGACCAAGCCATGAAGCCATAGCTGCCGGGTTCCAGGCTGTCGCCCAGCTGCCGCCATTTGTGGTTCTTGACGTCGTAGAGCATCAATTTGTCGCTGCGGTGAGAGCCCGCGATTATGTAACGGCCATCCGGCGACCATCGGGGAGCGAAGATCCCTAAAGATCCGGGCAGTTCGGAAATCTGGTGGGTTTCGAGGTTGAACAACTCGATGAATGTCTCGTCGGCACGGACAGGCTCATAGTGCCCGAAAGCCAGTGTCTTGCCATCCGGCGACCAGGTCGAATCAGTTTCCACAATCTCATCGGCAGTCACCGCCCGCATGCTTTCACCATCTCTTGAAATCAGGAACATCTTCCACGGCTTACCAGGGGTGGTTCCAGAGAACGCAATTTGCTGAGCGTCGGGAGACCAGTGGGGTAAGGCGGCAGACAGGGGAGGGTAAGTAATCTGCAGCCGAGCGGAGCCGTCCATTCTACTGCGCCAGAGCGTACCTTCGGGATAGCTGACATAAGTCATCCATTGCCCATCTCGGGAGAAGTCCATATCGCCCGCCGAGATGCCGCCGAGGTAGGGTACAAACTCGCCTGATTTAAAGTCATAGCGCACTAACTCGGCCCGCTGGTGGGTGCCGACCGCGAACAGCTTCTTGCCATCTGCGCTGGGAAGTGGATGAGAAAGTTGCAGTGGTCCGACTGTGAGCGGAAGCGGTTCACGCGAGACTTTCCGCCACCAATCGGACCGGTCGCGGACAATCCAGATGTTGGTGACACCTTCCCGTGTGCTTTGAAAGACGTAATATTTGCCGTCGGGAGTCCAGTGACCGCAGCACTCGGCGGGAGGATTGTTCCAGCCCGGGAATAAAGGACGCATATCGCTCCCATCGACACGGGCCTCCCATATGGTCGAAGTACCACTGATCAGGTGCGTAACCGTGAACCGGAACCTGTTGCCATCGGGCGAGAAGTTAATACCGGTTGGAAAGTCCGGCGCGGTAGCAAACTTGCGGGCGTTGGCGCCATCATGCTCCGCAATGTAGAAATCGTTTCCTTTTGCGAACACCAGCTTCCCAGTCGGCGACCAGACAGCATCGTGGCCCAATGCATCCCCGAGCCTGCGTGGCGACCCGGCTGGGAGCGGCACCGACCACATCGACAATTGGAAATCCCCGATTTCCGAATTCGCCCGTTCAATCAACAGTTCGGATCGTTCCTCCGAAACGGCGTCCACTACGGGATCGGGAAAAGGTACGTCAACCGGAGCTGCTTCGCCTCCTCTAATTGACACCTCAGCGATCTGGTAATGATTTGGGGAATTCTCTGTGAAGTAGATCCGATTCCCGTCGGTCACAAGCGAAAGCTTGGGAACCGCATCGTTGGTGAGCTCTTGGGATGCCAGTACTCTTGGCGGCGGAAGCGGCAAACGCAGCCAAAGCCCGAGCAGCGTGGATCCGACGAAAAGAGCCACTGTCGCAGCCCATTTCTGCCAGGATGCCAAGTTCTTCGGCTCGACGTGCGCAACGGCTACAAGTGGGAACTGCTCACTTCGTTCGGCGGCCGCAGCGGGGGGGACATCCACTGGGGCAATGAACCGGTAGCCACGCCGGTGCAGGGTTTCAATGAAGCGAGGGTTCTCAGAATCATCTCCCAGCGCCTCGCGCAGCTTCTTGATACTGCTGTTGAGGCTGTGATCGAAGTCAACGAAGGTATCTGCGGGCCAAAGCTGTCGACGTAGCTCTTCTCGGGTGACCGTTTGTCCGGGGCGCTCCAACAGCATGGTCAGGATTTGAAAGGGTTGGCCTTGCAGCTTGATGCGGATGCCGCTCTTGCGGAGTTCCACTTCCTCAAGATCGACTTCAAGAACTCCGAAGCGGATAACCCGCGACTTCGCAGCCGGCAATTGCATGGAACTGCCTCAGCCAGGATCTAACATCGCCCGGCAGGTACTGATCTTGTGCCTATATGGGTCCCCTGTCCGTGATCTCAGTCACATTGTCCGCACGTCGTGGACCGCATGTTTCCTAGTTACTCGTGCTGGATTCCATTCGCGTCAGTGGTCACATCTCTCCCTATCTCCCACGGCATCAACGCGGTAGTTGGCGACAACTATTCCTTTTCTGGATCATCGCCCGTGCATTGTTATTTTTCCCGGCCAGAGCGAAGGTGCAACCGAGCTCACGAACCGGGGCCAGCAAATGGCCCGCAGCATAAAAAGGAGGCAGTTATGAGAAAGATCGCAAAGCAAGTAGTGCTGCTCGGTTGTTTCTTCGTCGTGGCTGTGGTGGTGAGCAGTGCGCAGACGGTCGGTCTGAGGGTAGACATACCGTTCAACTTCAACGTGGCTGAGAAAGTTCTTCCCGCAGGTCACTACCAAATCCTGGCGCCGCAGGGTCAGACACTGAAGATCCTTGGGCCAAACGGAGCCGCCGCTCTCGCGATGACCAACCCGGTCAGTGGCCGTCGAACGGAAGGACCCGGAGCAGTGGCCTTCAACTGTTATGGGCGTCGGTGCTTCCTATCGCAGTTCTGGACAGCGCGCACGCAGACCGGACAAGAGATTCCGAGGTGCCGCATCGAGAGACAACTAGCAGCGGAGAAGGAGCAGCTCGCCGTGATCACCCTGAAGGCGACGCCCTATCAGCCGTAAAAGGTCTGCCAAGCCCGCTGAATATGGATCCGTCTCGCTGAGTGCCCCACTCCTGGCGTCCCCTGCAGATGTGGGGCATTTCCTTTCTAGAAGCCCCGAAGTGGTCTGCGCATAACAATAACTGTCGTTAAACTGCCGTACACTTATTAACCTCTCTCTCCTTGCGGGAAGTCCCATGACCTTAGGGGACTGAAAGTGGCTAGCGGCAACCACACGAGCCCAGCAATCTTTTCCACAGTTTTCCACAGCAAGAATCGCAATTTTTGTGACGAACGACCTTTACCGAGAATTCTGGAAAGCGCAAGCTGCCTACATGCGCGACCGCTCTCCCAAGAAGTTCTCGAACACTGATCCAGCGAAGCGCCCTCAGTTCGCGACTAAGTCCTTATTCTGGAATATTTTACATGTAAGTCATTGCGGCTCAATATTTTACAGGTACGCGACCCCACCCTCGCCCCGTAACCCCCACGAAATCAAGATTTTAGCTCAGAGCGCAGAAAAAAAGTGTGGGCCAAGATCCCAACCTCCCTGCACTCGCAACCGCCCCTGGATTTAGCATGGGGATCGCATTCGCTGAGCGAGGAGCTTCTGACATCATGAAGGCCTTTCCGGAGTTTATGAAGCAGCCGGTCAACCGCATCGCCACGAGCAGCCAGGCGACTCCCAGCGTCGAAGGCTATGTCTTTGACGGAGCGGACGGCAGCCAGATGGCTTTCTGGACCTGCTCTGAGACCACGCCCTCGGCGCCGCACGTGCACGAGTTCGATGAATACATGATTGTGGTCGAGGGCTGCTACACCTTGATCACCTATACGGCAAATGGGGGCGAAGAGAGGACACCGATCCGGGCCGGAGAGGAGTGCTTCATTCCCCGAGGCGTGCGGCATGGCGGTGAAGTGGAGGCCGGCACCCGAACCATCAATGCATTCGGCGGCCACCGCGCGAACCGAGTCGAGAAGAGTTCGGACCGTTAGAATGAGTCCTGACCTTATGAAGTCCGCAGCTGCATCCCGCGCTCCCCGCTGGTACACCATTCCCGTCCGCGTGGGTCTGGTCACGTTAATCGGGACGCTCCTCACCTTCGCCGTGAGTTTGCTGTTCGCGATCCTTGGAACCGTGGTTCTTGCCTGGCTGCGGGACATACATCCCGACATGCGGATCGCCTACCTGCACATCGCGCTGCCCATAGCGCTGGTGGCGGGGGCCATCATTCTGGTGCTCGCGCTGGCGATGGAGATCCGCCACTACCTCCAGGCCAAGACTTTGTCAGCGATCGAAAGGCTGGGCTAGATAGGATGGGCGAGACTGTGGCGCCGCGCATTGCCATTCCGATGCCGCACTCGACAGACACTGAGTATGGCGAACGCGCCATTCCTCAGTACGAGCACGCGGTGGCGCTGGCCGGTGGCGAGCCGGTTCGGGTTGCGCTCGATCAAACGCAGGACGAAATCCGCAAGTTGATGGGAACCTGCGACGCAGTGCTGCTGCCCGGGAGCAATGCCGACGTCGATCCGGCCAGGTTCCACGCGGCGCGATCGCCGCACACCGCGGCCGCCGATCCGCGGCGCGACGCCGTGGATGATCTGCTGCTCGACGATGCCTACAAGCAGCGGAAGCCCGTGCTGGGCATCTGCTACGGATTGCAGAGCTTGAACGTGTACCGCGCCGGATCGCTGGTGCAGCACATTCCAGAGTTTCTGCCCGAAGCGGCACGCGCCAAGGTGGATCACGAGGCAGGAAGGAAAGTACCGATCGCACACGCAGTCGAGATTGAACCGGAATCAAGGCTGGCGCAGATCGTGGCCGACAAGAACGCCGACGCACCGCTGTTGGTGCCCGTGAACTCCTCGCATCATCAATCCGCCGAGGCGATCGGAAAGGGCCTGCGTGTAGTGGCCCGCTGTCCCGACGACGGCATCATCGAAGCCCTCGAAGGCACCGCACCAGATCATTTTGTGCTGGCAGTGCAGTGGCATCCCGAGCGCTCGGTCGACGACGATGCTGCGTCGCGTGCCATCTTCCGCGCCCTCATCGATGCCGCAAGCCGGCGGCGCTAGAACTCCATGCCCGCCACCTTATTTCTTCTCTGGCAGGTACTGCGGCGGCAGAGGATTGTCGGGTCGCTCATCGTCCCAGATGTTGGAAGCGATCCACCAGCGCTTGCCGTCATAAAACAGCTCAATGCTGTTAATGCCGCGGGCGATGATAGGGCCCCCGGCTTTCTGGCGGCTTTCATAGGTGCTGAAGACGTGCGCGATGTTTCCGAACTTCTGGGTGACGCGATGAATCTCGCTCTCGTAGAAACCGTCTTTCACCAAGACCGGATCGGCGTAGTCGACAAATTGCTGGTGAGTGGCGATCTGGGGCAGGGGCTTTCCGGCCTTGTCCTCGGACATCGCGACGAAGCGGATGTCAGCGATGTAGAGCGTGCGGTCGCGCGACCACTGTCGGGGCTGTCCTGCTGGGCCGGAGATCACGTCGTAGAACGCCTTCATGATTCCGTCGATGGTGGCAACGTCTTCGGCGCGCGGTGGAATCGCGGGCACGTCAACATGCGGCGGTGCCGAAGCGGTCGCATGTTGCGCGGCGGCGAAGCCTGCAGGCAGAAAGATGACCAATACCAATGAGCGAAGTCCGGCAGGAATGCGCATGAAGCCTCCAGTGCAGCGATTCATAGTAAACCCAAGCCGCGGTCTGCAAGTTCGAAAGGATCAATCACTGGCTGGCTGCTGGATTTGAAAGTGTGTAGCATTTGACCGAGTCGCCGGGTCGCTGGGAAGGAAATCTTGAATCGTGCCGGAAGCTTGTGCGTTGCACTCCTCGCCCTTATCGCGGTTACGCTGGCCCAGCCCGCCTCTCCGAATTCCTCGAAGCAAGTCATGGGCTACCTGGAGGGCGCGGAGTCGTCCTATAACTCGCTAACCGCCTTTTACAGCTACATGAATCAGTTGCCCACTGACACGTTTGCGGTGGACGCTCACGGCACGGTCAGCGGAACTCCGCCGACGAAGGCGCTGCAGTTCGCCAAGTCGAAGGGCATGAAGACCTTCGCTGCCGTGTCGAACTTCGATGCGATCGGGTTCGATCCCAACATCACGCACGCGATCCTCAACGAACCCAAGCCCAGAGCTCAGGCGATCCAGCAAATGCTGAAGCTCGTGCAACAGTGGGGCTATTCGGGCATCAACATCGACTTCGAATCGATCGATTACACGGATCGCAAGGCCTTCAGTTCGTTCGTCCACGATGTGGCGCAGAAGATGCGGCGCGCAGGATATCTCACGGTTGTTTCTGTTCCGGCGGAACTGAAAGACAATCCCGAGGATTCGTGGACCGGTGCGTTTGACTTCGCCTCCCTGGGGAAGACAGCCGACATTCTGCAGGTGATGACCTACGACCAGCATGGTCCGTGGGGACTGCCGGGACCGGTAGCCGGACTGAACTGGGTGGAACCGTGCGTCGCCTACGCAGCGTCGGTGGTGGCCCCGAACAAGTTAAGCCTGGGGATTCCCGCTTACGGATACGACTGGAACACGGCGGCGAAGAGCGGAGTGCAGGTCTTCTGGAAAGACATTCCCGCGCTGATCTCGAAGACCGGCGCCACGCCGCAATGGGACACCGCGTCGTCATCGCCGTTTTTCACTTATCACGCGGCGGATGGATCAAGCCATGTGGTCTGGTATGAAAACGAGAAGAGCATCCCGCTGAAATCGTCTCTCGCCGTGTCGTACAAACTGGCGGGCGTATCGGTCTTTGCGCTCGGATACGACGATCTAAGTTTCTGGGAGGCGGTTCATGCGGGTGGATTCTAAAAAGTCCGAGATTGCCCAGCGGCTATTTCTTCTTCCGCCCTTTCTTTTTCTGGCGCGGGCTTTTCTCCAGCAGTACTACGACGTGTGCGATCGCGGCGTTATCCAGATTGAGTCCCTCGGGAGTCTTCGCCTTCAGGCCCACACAATCGCAGTGCAGCCCGAGGAGTTCGCCGACGCGGGTGCGAATCGTGGCGGAGTGAGGACCGATCTTCGGCGCAGCCAGAATCAAACTGGCGTCGACATTGGCTACGCCGTAACCGCCATCGTGCACGCGTTTCAGAGCCTCACGCAGGAAGATCACGGAATCCGCGCCCTTCCACTTGGGATCGGACGGTGGGAAGAGCGCGCCGATATCAGGAGCGGCGATCGCGCCGAGCAGCGCGTCGGTAATGGCGTGGAGTAAGACGTCTCCGTCGGAATGTCCGCCGAGGCCTTTGTCATGCGGCAGTATGATGCCGCCTATCTTCAAAGGAATGCCCGGACGGAATTCGTGCGAGTCAAAACCGTAGCCGATGCGGGTAGCAGGTTTCGAGTTTCGAGTTTCAGGTTTCAAGCTGTCTAGTGTACGGTGACTCAAGAACCCCCGCGCCTACTTCTTCAAGTAGAACTCGGCGAGTTCCATGTCTCCCGGGTTCGTGATCTTAATGTTTCTGGGCGAGCCCATGACGACGGCGACTTCGTGACCGCTGCGCTCGGCCAGCGAGGCCTCGTCGGTGCCCATGAATCCGTCGGCAGAGGCCTCGTCGAAGGCTTTCTTGATGACGCTGTAGTGAAAGCCCTGCGGCGTCTGGGCCAGCACGACTCCGGCGCGCGGGATCGTGGACTTGACGATGGCGCCCTCCGACGTGCGTTCCACCTGCTTCACGGTGTCGAGGGCGGGCAGGCCAGCGATGGCCGCGCCGTATTTTTTTGCCGCTTCGATTACGTCGTGGATGATCTCGGGCGTGACCAACGGGCGGACCGCATCGTGCACGAGAACGATGTCGTCGGGTGCGGCGGAAACGGCATTGAGCGCGTGCTCGACGGACTGCTGGCGGTGCTCGCCTCCAACGACGAGTTCGATTTTCTTCTTCGCGCCTTTCATTTCTTTGGTGAGGCGCTCGCGGAAGCCTTCGATTTCGTTTTCGCGCAGGGCGATCCAGATTTCGCTGACTTCATCGACCACGGCAAACTTGCGGAGCGTATGAATCAGGATCGGCGTGCCCGCCAGTTCGGTGAACTGCTTCGAGGGATGCGGCTTCTTGATCTTGGCATCCATGGCGCTGGGCATGGGAGCCATGCGCGTCCCAAGCCCCGCAGCCGGAATAATGACGATCACCTTCATAGCGGGCTGTAAGTATACGAGCGCGGAAGGCATGAGTTCAAATCAGGGCCTTCTGACAATTCCCGGGTCGTCCTTCTCGACTTACAATTTCGAAAGTTTCCGGGAGACATACCTAACGGTTGAGAAACATGACGCACCATCTTTTTGTGTACGGCACGCTCTTTCCGCGGCACGCGCCGCCGGAGATCGCAGCGACCGTCCGACGGCTACGGCCGGTGGGTCAGGCAACGGTCAAGGGGCGCTTGTACGATCTCGGTGAGTACCCCGGTGCAGTGTTAAGTGAGAAGTCGCGCTCGGTGATTCG
The DNA here is from genome assembly GCA_003134655.1 of Acidobacteriaceae bacterium. Classification (GTDB taxonomy): domain Bacteria; phylum Acidobacteriota; class Terriglobia; order Terriglobales; family Acidobacteriaceae; genus Sulfotelmatobacter. Next base: position 78,656 of record PLBY01000155.1, on the reverse strand, counting down.
GGGAGAAGTTTTCGAACTACCGGGCGACCGTAGCACCTTGACTTCGCTGGACGACTACGAGGGATTTGAACCGAACAAGCGGAGTTCCAGCCTGTTTCTTCGCCGGACGTGGCCGGTCACCATGGACGACGGCAAGCGTTTGCGCTGCTGGGTATATGTCTATAACGGAACCATGAAGGACGCGCGGCCGCTCAGGAGCGGCCGGTATGCGCGCCAGGCTGTCACCCGTCGCGCCGCGAGTGCGCGTTCCTCGGCGGTGAAGCAAACCAGACCTGCCAATAACTAAGACGTGCTTTGTTTCGTCTCCAACGGACCAGGCGCGGCAACGGCAACGGCAGCCGGCCCGGGCACGGGCACTGGCACTGGCGGCGCTGATACCGGCACGGCCGCCTGGCGCGAATAGGCGGCACGTTCGTCCCATTTGCCGAAGATCATTTTGCCGGCGGTCGTCTGCAGGACCGAGGTGACCGAGACGTCGATGGTCTTGCCGATCATCTTGCGTGCGTTGTCGACTACCACCATGGTCCCGTCATCCAGGTAAGCGACGCCCTGGTTGTATTCCTTGCCTTCCTTCAGGATGAATACGCGCATGGTCTCGCCGGGGAGCACGATCGGCTTCAGCGAGTTGGCTAGTTCGTTGATGTTCAGGACTTCCACGCCCTGCAGTTGTGCCACTTTGTTCAGGTTGAAGTCGTTGGTGATGATCTTGCCCTCGTAGAGCTTGGCCAGTTCGATCAGCTTGAGATCAACTTCGCGGACGGCGGGGAAGTCGTCTTCCACGATCTGGATGGTGAGGGTGGCGACTTTTTGCAGGCGCTGCAGGATGTCGAGGCCGCGGCGTCCGCGATTGCGCTTGAGCGAGTCGGCGGAATCGGCGACGAGTTGCAACTCCCGTAGGACGAACTGCGGCGTGACGATGATGCCGTCGAGGAAGCCGGTCTCCGCGATGTCGGCGATGCGGCCGTCGATGATGACGCTGGTGTCGAGGATCTTGTAGCTTTTCTTGCCCTGCTTCTCGCCGCCGAAGATGCCGCCTAAAGCAGCCAGGTTCAGCAGGTCGCCCTTGTTGGCGCCGACGATCAGGCCGACGTAGGCCATCAGGAGCATGACCAGGATCTGCAAAAAGCTCTGCGTGTGGCCTTCAGGAATGCTGTTGCGGATGACCAGAGCGAACAGATAGGCGCCGCAGATGCCGAGGAAACTTCCAATGGCAGCACCGATGAGCCGCTTCAGGCTCACCGTGCGGAGCTTCCATTCGAAGACGACGATTGCCGCTCCGATCACAGCGCCCACGCCCGCGTCGTAATTGCGGGTCAATCCGAAGGGCTCAATGACGAAGCACGTAACCGCTACTACGATTACAAAAAGAAGACGTACAAGAATAAGATCCACGGTAAACCTCCCCGCGGATGCAGTAGCCCATGTGCCCAAACGACCGAGCAATGCACCCGTGCCAGTCCTCGCCGCCCCGGGCGGGAATCGGCCTTTCCTATGCGGGGCGCGCAAGAATTAGGGGAATGAATGTACGCCCCGTTCCGGCCTGCAGGGGCTCGGCCGGACGATCAGTAAGCCAACGCCAAGAGTATATACCTGCCGGGAAACCGAGAGGGGAAAACTGGCCTGGGACGTTCGACCTCAGACCTCAGGCGGTCGGGGACTTAAGTGCCAGGTCTCCGGTCTTGGATCTCAATCGATCCTGCTAGACTTTCCTCATGAAAGCTCTAGTTCTCACCAGCCTGTCTGGGCCTGACGCGCTCGCGATCCAGAACGTTCCCGAACCCACGCTGAAGGCCGGCCAAACGCTGGTGAGCGTCCGCGCGGGAGGGATGAATTTTGCCGACTTGATGACTACCCGGGGAGGCTACCCGGGAACCCCGGCACCGCCGCTGGTCGTGGGTCGCGAATTCGCGGGAGTCGAGATCTCCGGAGTCGGCGAGAGCAGCGGACGACGTGTGATGGGATACGCGCAGTGGGCGGCGTTCGCGGAGAAGACTGCCGCGTACTCCAACATGATTTGGACTGTTCCCGACCAGTGGACTGACGAGCAGGCCGCCGCGTTTCCCGTTAACTACTTCACCGCGTATCTCGGATACTGGCAGGCCGGCATGACGCAACCTGCCGCTGCCGCAAAGACGCATCGTGTACTGATTCACGCTGTCGCCGGAGGAGTGGGGACTGCAGCCGTGCAGATCGGGAAGTTGCTTGGCGTCGACATGTATGGGACGTCATCGTCGGATGAGAAACTGACGCGGGTGAAAGCGCTCGGTCTGCAGCACGGCATCAACTACAAGCAGCACGATTACGAAGAAGTCGTAAAGAACCTGACGCATGGCGAAGGCGTCGACGCCGTCTTCGAAATGCTGGGCGGAGAGCACACGGCCAAGAGTCTGCGCTGCCTGCGCGACTTTGGACGCGTCATCCAGTACGGGACCGCAACGGGCAAGCAGCCAAAGCTCGACTTGCGGGCGATGTATGCGAAGTCGGCCAGCGTGCAGGGGCTGTGGCTTACTTATCTGTCGCAGAAAGCCGAGATCATGGAACCAGCATGGAAACAGGTTTCCGCGTGGATCGCGCAGGGCAAGCTGACTCCGCAGATTGGGCAGGTATTCCCGCTGGAGCGGGCAGTCGAAGCGTACAAGCTGTTGGAGGACGGAAAGAATTATGGGAAGGTTGTGCTGAAGATCGCTTAGGGGAGTCGTGTCCTAGCTTTCTTTCGCCCCTATGGAGTTGCTCCGCTACTTCTCTCCCACCCTCGGTTTGCACCGTGGGCTGTATTCTCTTGCCGCCCTTCGACTTCGCTCAGGGCAGGCTTTCGCGGCGTGGAGTTGAGGACCGAAGAGTCACTCTTGTTCAAACACCCAGGTTTCGCTCACCAGGAAATTTGCCAGCGAGCATAGCGTGATGGCAATCGCGTTGGCGAGCAGGTAGTTCATGTGGCCCTGGCCGACCATCACTTTCATCAGCGCGAGGTTTCCGAGGATGGAAACGGCGCCGTTGGTGAGATTGAAGCGCAGGAGCCGCCGGAAACTCTGGAAGTATCGACTTCGAGGTGCCCCGGGGGCTAAAGCCCTGAAAGAGAAGAATGGCTTGATCGCAGCGCTAAAAGCGCTGCGCCACCCAAAACCGCGTCTCTCAGTAGACCGTTCAGCCCGCGAGGAATGCGGGGGCACCGTGCGCAACGACGGTTGCACTCCGTCCGACCTTGTTCTGTCGACCCAGGTGAACTGTTCGTGCCAGACGAAATTGTGGACCACCGCGGCTTCCACTGCAATGGCGGTGGCGGCGAGGTAGTTGAAGTGCAGCACGCTTTTGACCAGGAAGAGTGCGGCGAACTGCACACCGATACCAATTCCGCCGACGAAGTTGAACTTGCACCAGCGCACGAACTTAGAGGGCGGCTGGTTGTGTCCGCTGGAATTCGCAGTCATCGTCCTCATCGTCATTGCGGGATCCTTTCTTCGCGATAGAGTCGGATCGTGTTCTGCAGCGTGAAGACGACAACCATCAGTCCCATGCCAGCGAGGCCGATTGCTCCGCCCACGTCGAACAGGCGATAGATCCCGCCAAAGATGTGCACTACCGGTTTCCAAAAGAGCGCAAGGTTCCCTGCTGCCAGAAGGATGCGCAGCTCCGTTGGGCCGAAGCGCCAGAACGAGATGCGGAACTCGCCCAGCGCGTGCGTCGCCAGATATGACTGGATCGAGAGCATCAGAAAGGCGATGAGCAAGCCAATCGCGATCGACGGATGCATGTATCCAGAGAGGGCAAGGCCGCCCATCAGCGCGACCCCGCCGAAGCTGTCGACCATGTGGTCGACGTAGAAACCGTAGCGCGGACGCTGGCGCTGGCGGACCCGAGCAAGAGTGCCATCAAGCGAGTCTCCGAGCCAGTTGAGGGAGAGGCAGACAATCACGGCGAGGAGCGCGTAACGATTGACTGCGGCCAACGCGTAGAAGACACCGGCACCGATCTGCGCGGCCAGGCCCAGGACGGTCAGGTGGTCGGGGCCGATGCGGTCGGGAGTGCGCGCGGCCAGCCAGAGCAAGGCGCGTTTTTCCGCAGCGGCGACCCAGCTTTCCTGCACCCGCAGCATGTCTGGGAAGGGACGGGTGCGGCGCATCTCCAGAAGGACGCGCGGGTTTACCTGCTCGCAGAATTCAGTCATGGTTTGGGAATTGGGAGTTGCCATCGTTGCCTCCGCTTTTCGCTTCATGGTTCGCAGCTTGCCGGCGGTCTTGCAACCGCCCCGCATGCCACCTTGCGCCGGAGGGTGGCGGGCGGCAATGCACTGGCGCTCATTCGCAGCTCAACCCGTGATCAACCGCAAAGTCCTTCCTGTACAGACGCTTAGATCGACAGATAATTTCCTGGCACTTGCCCGGATGCGACCGATGTGTTTTCATTCCCTGTCAGGGCACCGCTGGCAACACCATCCTTCTCAAAAAAGATCTTCGTGAACTGGTTCTTTCTCTTTTTCTTCCTCTCGGGTTATTGCAGTGTCCTTTACGAACTGATATGGCTTCGGTTATCGATGGCCCAGTTCGGTGTGACGACGGCCATGGTTTCGATCGTACTGTCGGTGTTCATGACTGGGCTCGGATTCGGCTCGTGGGCCAGCGGCAGGTGACTGCGCCAGGGCGGCGACGGCGGCCCTTCGTTCCGGGCGCTTCGTCTCTATGCGCTGATCGAACTGCTGATCGGAGTGTCGGGGATTGTTGTGCCTTACGAGTTGGGTTGGGGCCGAGGCGTCCTCGAACGCCTTGAGCTGCGTTCGTCGCTTGCCTACTATTCGGCTTCCGGCGTATGGGTCGCGTGTACGCTGATCCCGTGGTGCGCGCTGATGGGGGCGACGATCCCGATCGGGATGCGGGCCATTCGACAGACATTGCCACGCGAAGCCGGGCGCTCATTCAGCTATCTCTACACGGCAAATGTTGCCGGCGCTGCATTGGGCACGGCGTTGCCGCTGCTGCTGATCGAACTGATGGGCTTTCGCGGAACGCTGTGGGTGGGCGCGGCGTGCAACGTTGCGATTGCAGTGGGCGCGATCGGACTATCCATGAATCCCGGAAACCAATCTCTGGCTGAGAGTGTGGAACCGCCGGCGAAATTGATGTCGAATGCCACGAGCGGAGGAGCGATCGTGGCTCTGCTTTTCCTGACCGGGCTGAGGAACATGGGGATGGAAGTGGTCTGGGTGCGTGAGTTCACCCCCTATCTCGGAACCGTGGTCTACGCCTTCGCCGGCATCCTCGGCGTGTACGTTACGGCCACCTTCATCGGGTCGCGCGGTTACCGGCGCTGGAGCTCGCGGCTCGGCGATTCGGTCGGGGAGAGTCCCCTTTTGTGGACGCTGTTGGGGGTCGCCGCGCTGTTGCCGCTGTTGATGTCGAGCCCGGATATCCAGATTTCTAAAACGCTGCGGGGCTGCGCGCTGCGACGGCTCCTGCGGTACTGGCGCGAGATGCGGTACGAGTGAGCAAAGAGCCTGCTGCGTGAGTTGTCCAGTTCCTACTGGGCAGGTTCAGAACGAAGTAAAAACCTGTAGGACGGCCGCTCGCAACTGCTCGACGGACCAGGCGATCTGTTCGTGGGTGATGATGGCGGGAGGCGCAAGGAGCAGGTGGTCGCCCGAGATTCCGTCGACACTGCCTTGCATGGGGTATACCAGCAGGCCGCGCTTGAAGGCAGCGGCGGCAACGCTTCCGGCGAAGTTCCGGGTAGGCGCGAACGGGCGCTTGCTGGCCTTGTCGGCTACGAATTCTACGGCCCAGAGCAGGCCAATGCCGCGAACGTCCCCTACGGTGTCTTCCGTGCGCAAGGTCTCGAGCGCCTCCTTGAAATGGGCGGCGGTTGTGCCGGGGCGGCTGGAGTCGGCGGCTTCGACTAGTTTTTTCGCCTGCAGGTGGCGAAGTACGGCGCGCCCCGCAGCTAGCGAAATTGGATGCGCGTTGTAGGTGAAGCCGTGCAGGAAAGCGCCGGAGCCAGCAGCGATCGCGTCGACAACTTTCTTGCTCGCGATGACTGCGCCGAGCGGCGCGTATCCGCTGGAGAGTCCCTTCGCCGTAACGAGAATATCTGGAGCGACGTTGTTATGTTCCACCGAAAAGTTGCGGCCGGTGCGGCCCATGCCGGTCATAACTTCGTCGGCGATCAGGAGCACGCCGTGACGGCGGCAGATTCCGGCAATCGACTGCAGATATCCGGGCGGAGGAACCACCGCGCCAAGCGTGGCTCCGCTGACCGGTTCGAAGATGAAGGCCGCAGCCTCGCCGTTGCTCGCCTCAATGGCGCGTTCGAGTTCGGCGGCGTATTGCTGGCCGCAGTTACGGCAGCCGTCAGTGCAATCGAAATCGCAACGATAGCAGTAGGGCATGCCGACGTGCGCGAACTCGCGAACCATGGGCAAATACATTTCCCGGCGGCGCTTGTTGCCTGACACCGACAGAGCGCCAAGCGTCGATCCGTGATAACTCTGCTGGCGGCTGAGAATCTGATAACGGGAGGTCTGTCCGATTTCGACTTGATACTGGCGCGCCAGTTTCAGCGCGGTCTCGATCGATTCAGATCCGCCGCAGGTGAAGTAGACGGCGCCGCCGCGGAAATTTTCTCCCGCGAACGCCAGCAATTCTTCGGCGTATTCTTCGGCGACCGGGGTGGTGAACTGGCTGGTGTGGACGAACTCGAGCTTCGCGGCCTGTTCGGCCATGGCAGCAGAAATTTCGGGCACGCCGTGTCCGATGAAGTTGACGGCTGCGGAGCCGGCCAGGTCGAGATACCGCTTGCCTTCGGCGTCCCATACGTAGACGCCTTCGCCGCGGACGGCTGCGGGAAAGCCTTTGCGGAAGGATCGGCGGAGAACGGCGGAGCGGGCTGAGATGGTCGTGGAGTCGGCCACAACTGAATTATCGCACTAGAATTATCTCGGCAGGTTTCGAGCGCAAAGGCCGCTACACAGCGCGTGCGTCGAATGTCTCACCTTTTTGCGTCTTTGGAACATCTAAGAAGGTAGAACGCATCACTTCAGATCCCAACGGCAACGTTCGTGATCGAGGGCCGTTCTGTAAGGAGCGTCTATGAACAAATATCGTTTTATGGCGAAGGCACTATTGGGCACGGTGGTTTGGTTATGCGGGACTCTATCCCTTTCGGCGCAGCAGGCTCCAGCCGCGAACGGAGTTCCAGCGCACATGCTGGTCACCGTCGAGCCGCATCACGGTTCCACGGTTCCGGCCGTCAACCGCGAAGATGTGATGGTCTTTGAAGGAAAAGATCGAGACACGGCGACCGAGTGGATTCCTGCCGAGGGAGACCGCGCGGCACTCGAACTATTCATTCTCCTCGACGACGGCTCCGACAGCAATCTGGGCACGCAGTTGGACGACATCCGAAAGTTCATCAACGCGCAGCCCGCCTCTACGAAGGTCGGGATTGCGTACATGCAGAATGGTATGGCCAGAATCGTGCAGGATCTGACGACCGATCACGCCCAAGCGGCAAAGGCGCTCCGCCTGCCGATGGGAGTCCGGGGGGCCAATGGCAGTCCTTATTTCTCCCTGAGCGACCTGATCAAACACTGGCCGGAAAGCAGCGGGCGGCGGGAGGTGATCATGGCTTCGGACGGAATCGATCTCTATTACGGCAGCGGCGATCTGGACGATCCGTATGTGAACGAGGCAATCGACAATGCCCAGCGTGCGGGGATTCTCGTTTCTGCGATCTATACGCCTGGGGCTGGTCATTTTGGTCATGACTACTGGCAGACATACTGGGGACAGCTTTATCTTGCGCAGGTCGCGGACCGGACCGGGGGAGAGTCTTATTACATTGGGTTCAACGGGCCGCCGGTGGCTTTTGCTCCTTATCTTGACGACTTTACGCAGCGGCTCGGTCATCAATATTTCCTGACATTTCTGGCCAAGCCTCCGAAGAAGTCTGGGTTGCAACCAGTGAAACTGAGGACGGAAGTGCCGAACGTGGATCTGGTTTCGGCCGACAGGGTGTACGTGCAGGCTGAGCCCAAGTGACGGCGGTGAGTTGAACGGGAGTGTCCGCCGCGCAACTGCCTGATGGGGTGAGATTCCGATAAGATTGAACATTCTGATCGGGTCTCGATGACGAAACTTCTGCGCTTCTTCCGGCCGTCGCACCAGCACACGGCGTTTTCGGCGACTCTGCTGCTGATGACGACGGTGATGCTGTCGCGCGTTGTCGGCTACTTGCGCGAAGCCTACATCGCTTTCGCTTTCGGCGCCGGATCGCAGACCGACGCCTATGTCGCGGCCTTCACCCTCCCCGATTTTCTCAACTACATTGTGGCCGGAGGCGCCGCCTCCATCACGTTTATCTCGATCTACACCCGGTTTCTGGCCGAGAAGCGCGACGCGGATGCCCAGAAGACGTTCTCCATCATCATCACAGTAATGACCGCGGTCATGCTGGTGGGAACGCTGCTGACGGAGATTTTCGCGCCGCAGTTTGTGCGCTGGTTCGTGAAGGATTTCAAGCCCGATCAGATCGCACTCTGTGTGCACCTCACCCGAATTCTGCTGCCGGCGCAGATTTTCTTTTATGTCGGTGGCGTGGTGTCGGCTGTGTTGCTGTCGCACCGGCTGTTTCTGCTCCCGGCCTTCGGTCCGCTCATTTACAACGTGTTCATCATTTTGGGCGGCGTAGTGGGTGGACGGCATTTCGGGATTGCCTCACTGGCCTACGGGGCCGTGGTGGGCAGTGTTGCCGGTCCGTTTCTTGCCAGCGTGATCGGAGCGGCGCGCATTGGGACGAGATACAAGCCTTCGTTTGATGTGACGAATCCAGCGTTTCGCGAATGGGTGAAGCTGTCGGTGCCATTAATGCTGGGCGTGTCGCTGGTGACGGCGGATGATTGGATCCTGCGTCACTATGCCTCCAGCGTGGTGGGCGGCATCTCGCGGCTCAACTACGCGAAGCGACTGTTGCAGGTGCCGATTGCCGTGCTGGGGCAGGCGACGGGGCAGGCCTCGCTGCCGTTCTTTGCGCGCCTGTTTAATGAGAAGAAACTGAAGGAATTCGCCGTCACGGTGAATGATTCGGTCTACCGGGTTTCGGCGGCATCGTTGCTGGCGACGGCGTGGATGACGGCTGCCGCGCTACCGCTGATCGATCTGGTGTATCGACGGGGGAAGTTTCTTTTCGACGACACGCAGCCGACGGCCGTTTATTTTTTCTGGTTTTCTCTCTCGCTGGTGCTTTGGTCGGCACAGGGACTCTACGCGCGCGCGTTTTATGCAGCGGGAGACACACTCACCCCCATGGTGGCGGTCAGCGTCATCACGGCTGCGTCGCTGCCGATCTACTCATTCTTGTTTCATACCTTTGGGGTAGTGGGGCTGGCATGGGCATCGGATCTTGGCATCGGCATCAATCTGCTGGCACTGGCCTGGCTGCTGCATCACAAGAAACTCGTCCCGCTCGGTGAGTTGCGCTGGCGGGAGTTAGGCAAAGCCGCGTTGACCGCGGTCGTCGCGGGAGTGGTCAGCTTTGAAGTTGCGAGAATTGTGCCGCTGGCGACTACGGGACACGGCAGCCGCATGGCGGATATCACGCAACTGGCGCTGGTTTCGGTTACGTGGGCGGCGGCGGTAGCGGCGGGATTGTGGCTGCTGCACTCGGAGTTGCCGGGAGACTTGCGGCGACGCAAGGGAGCGGTGTATCCGGTGGTGGAGCAGGGGCAGACCAAAGAAATTTCGGAGACCGGAACCCAGCCGTAAGACGCTGGTTTCATCCGGGAAGTCAAAAGCAGCGGACAGGAGTGTCCGCTCCACACGATTGTCTTGGGCTATACTCTTTCTCCGGAGTGCACCAATGACCACCGCGGTAAAACCTGTTTCCATCCAAGTTTTCATCGAAGGGCTGCGGAAATTGCCCGAGTCTGCCTTCGGTCCGACCGAACCGGTGCGGCGCTTTCTGCAGGACACCCGGGTCAGCACTGATTCTCTCGCGCCCTATCTCAACTGGGACCGCCAACACTACACGCGGAATCTCATCGACCGGACACCGCTCTACGAGTTGATGGCCATTTGCTGGGAGGTCGGGCAGGCGAGTTCGGTGCACAACCATCGCGACCAGAACTGCTGGATGGCGGTTCCCATTGGACGCTTGCTGGTGGAGAACTTCCACCTCGTTCACCAGGATCTGGACGGTGGAACCTGCCGGCTGGAACCCGCCGACACTATCGAGATGAACATTGCGCATCCTTGCGCGGTGGATCCTGCCGATCCGGTGCATCGCGTGGTGAATCCCCAGGACTTCAACCAGCGCGCGGTCAGCCTGCATGTGTATTCGCGTCCCTTCGACACCTGCGTGGTGTACTCACCAGAACGCGAGACGTGCGGGGAAATTCAGCTCCACTTCAACACGGAATACGGCAAACCGAAGTAACTTCTCCGACCTTTCGACAGCTACCACCTCAGTCTGCTCCTCGCTACCATTTTGGAAGGGAGCAGTTATGAACCGTTTGTTCGGATCGCTGGTGACGGCCTTTGTTCTCATACTGGTGAGTTCTTACATGTGGTCGCACCGGCAGCGCATGGCGGAGGCGGTGGCTGTGCCAGCTGCGCCGATCGTAACGCAGGGCACTCCAACCGATCAGACGTATGATGAAGTGCGGGACTCGCAGCATGCCGTGACCCTCGCCGGACCGCTGGCGAACTACATGGCGCGCCAGAGGCCTTCCGACATCGAAACGCTCGATCCCATCAAGGCGGCGCAACCGGCGCAACCGGTTCAAGCCGCACCAGCCCTGCATAGAACGGGAGTTCCCCCTCGTGTAGTGGATTCGCCGGTGGGAACCAGCCGCGATCTTCTGCACCAGATGTTTGGGGTAGCGAAGGTCGTACAGTTGGCCTTTGCGGTGCCCGCGAACGCTTCGAATCCGCAACTGAAGGGAACGTACCGGTCGTTCGTGAAGCAGGGCGGTACGCTCTCCAGTGGCACGGACGCGGACGTTGAGTTTCTTGTGCTGAACCAGAAACAATATGACGACCTTCTCAACGGACGGCCCGGCGAAGCGGTATTCTCCGCCGAGGACTCGCACGAGCAGGAAGTGAACACGAGCCTGCCGCCGACGCTCGATCAGCCGGCCAACTATTATTTGATCTTCCGCAACAACTCGCACGCAGCCGGCAAGAAAATGGTGCAGGCGGACTTCCACATCGACTTCTAGCTGCTTGGCTTCGGCCACTTTTCTGCTGCTACACTAAGCGGGTTGCCCCCGCGTAAGAAATCATCGGACCAAGCCTCGCCCGCGGCAGAGTCGAATGCTGGAATTTCGAAGCCCAAAGCCGCGAAGGGCGCACCATCTGCGCGCGCTTCCGCCCACGGCCGTATCTATCTCATCGACACCATGTCGTTCATTTTCCGTGCCTACCATGCCATGGCACGGCAGCGACCCATGTCGACCAAGACCGGGCTCCCCACGGCGGCGACGTACGTTTTCGTAAACATGCTGCGCAAACTCCGCGAGGATTTCTCTCCGGAGTATCTGGCCGCCGTGTTCGACGTTGCCGGGCCCACCTTCCGCGACGAGCAGGCGGAGGCCGTGACTACAATCCGCAAGTTCGACATCAAGACGCAAACTTTCACGGAAGTGGAATACAAAGGCTACAAGGCCAACCGCGCGGCCATGCCGGAAGACCTGGTGCAGCAGGTTCCCTACATTCGGCGGGCGCTCGAGGCTTACCGGATTCCGATTCTGGAGGTGGTCCGCTTCGAGGCCGACGACGTGATCGGCACTCTGGCGCGCAAGGCGGCCGAGGCTTCGCACCCGGTGTATGTCGTTTCCAGCGACAAGGACATGATGCAACTGGTCAACGACAAAGTGCAGATTCTGAATCCGCCGAAAGACAACTTGATCTGTGACGCGGCGAAGGTGGAGGAAATTCTCGGTGTGCCTCCCGAGCGCGTCATCGACGTCATGGCGCTGCGCGGCGATGCTATCGATAACATTCCCGGCGCGCCAGGCATCGGCGACAAAGGCTCGGTCGAGATCATCAAGCGCTTCGGGACAGTCGAGCAAGCGCTGGAGCGCGCAGCCGAGGTCGAGAAGAAAACCTACCGTGAGTCTCTGCAGAACAATCGCGAGGCGATTATGTTCAGCAAGAGCATGGCGACCATCGATACGAATGTTCCCATCGAGCTGGATGTGGAATCAATGCGTGCGGGAGAGCCCAACTCGGACGATCTGCGCGCGCTTTTCACTGAGCTCGAATTTACCTCGCTGCTGAAGGAACTGCTGCCCGTAGTCGAGGTGGGCGAGACGCACTACACCGAGGCGAAGTCAGCGGCGGATGTCGAAAGCGTCGTTAGCACCGTTGCGGCCGAGGACGCGCTGGCGGTAGCAGTCGAGCAGGAAGGGGTGGCCGCCGAGCCGGAAGAAGAGAAGGAAGAAGAGCCGCAGGACGCGCAAATGTCGTTCATGGGGAGCATGGGAGGAGCGGTGGTCCCGGCCGTTCCCGAGCCCGCGGCACGGCGCGCCGCCATCTCAGCTGCCGCGGGATCGGCAACGATCGTCAAGCTCGATTCCGGCGGCGCTGCCGAACATCTGCGCACAGTGCTGACAAACGCGGGCGTGCCCAAAGCGCTGCACGATTACAAGGCGGCGATTCACGCGCTCGATCCAGTCGGGATCTCGCTTGCAGGCGTGCGGCACGATCCGATGCTGTATTCGTACTTGCTCGATCCGACATGGTCGTCGCACCGCCTCGCGGACGTGGCCCTGCGGAGGTTCAATCTGAAACTGGGCGGCGACCTTCCCGAAGCTGCCGACATTACAGGACGGATCGCTGCCACGTTGCGTCGTGAGGTCGAGCAGGCAGGACTGGCCAAGCTTTACGAAGAAATGGATCTTCCGCTGGTGCCGGTACTCGCGCGCATGGAGCACGCCGGAGTCAAGATCGACACGGCTGCGCTCGCGCAGATGTCGAGCGCACTGGAGCGCGAGATCGCCACCAAGGCCAAAGAGATCTACGACGTTGCCGGGTTGGAATTCAACGTCGGCTCACCGAAGCAACTGGGCGACGTCCTCTTCAACCGTATGAACCTGCCCAAGCCGGTGAAATACGGCAAGGGGCGCACCATCTCGACTGCGGTCGACGTACTCGAAGAACTCGCCGAGAATCATCCTATCGCGCGCATGGTGCTCGACTACCGCCAGCTGACGAAGCTCAAGTCAACATACGTAGACGCGCTGCCTGCGCTCATCAATCCGGCGACTGGTCGCCTGCATACAACTTTCGGTCAGACCGGAACAGCGACCGGGCGGCTGTCCTCGGCCAATCCCAACCTGCAGAACATTCCGATCCGCACCGAACTCGGACGCGGAATCCGCGCCGCCTTCATTGCGGAACCCGGCTACGTGCTGCTGACCGCCGACTATTCGCAAATCGAACTGCGCCTGCTGGCGCACTTCTCGCGCGATCCGCTGCTGGTGGAGGCCTACCGCCGCGGCGACGACATCCACACGCTGACGGCGTCACAGGTGTTCGGCGTGCCTCCACTGATGGTCACGCCCGATCACCGCCGGCAGGCCAAGGTCGTGAACTTTGGCATCGTCTATGGACTGTCTGCGTTTGGACTCTCGCAGCAGCTTGGCATTGAGCCGGGAGAAGCCAAGCAGTTCATTGCAGCGTACTTTGAAAAATACAGCGGCGTGCGAGCCTTCATCGACAAGACTCTGGAAGAAGCCCGGCGCGACATGAAAGTGAAAACACTGTTCGGCCGCATCCGGCCAATCCCCGACATCAACAGCAAGAACGCCAACCAGCGCGGATTCGCCGAGCGTACCGCGGTGAACACTCCCCTGCAAGGCACGGCGGCCGACCTGATCAAGATTGCGATGATCCGCATTGACGCCGTGTTGCGCGAGCGCGGCATGAAATCGCGCATGACGCTGCAGGTTCACGACGAACTGGTGTTCGAAGTTCCCGAGAATGAAGTGGAGATCATACAGTCGCTGGTCCGGGAGCACATGGAGAAAGTCCACGCGCTGGTTGTGCCGCTGCAGGTCGACATGGGCGTTGGGGCGAATTGGCGGGATCTTGAGTAGGCGCTTAAAGTCTGCTTGTCATCCTGAGGCCCGCGATCTTTGCGGGCCGAAGGATCTATGGAACTCTGCCCACCGCATTGCATAGATCCTTCGCGAGACAAAAAGCGTCTCCCTCAGGATGACAAGGCGCTGCTGGTGTAGAATTGTTGAGTGAACCCCTCCGCTGGAGGCTGACGGTTACTTACCGACCGTTGCACTGGTGGAATCCTTCCTCGTCGGGACGTGGCTCAGCCTGGTAGAGCACTCGCTTGGGGTGCGAGGGGTCGGCAGTTCAAATCTGCCCGTCCCGACCATTCTTAGATCAACCGCTTTCTTCTCCGTCCCTACGCCTCGCTATTTTGTTTGCCGAGCATGGGGGACCGGGTTAGAATCGCTGCCGCTTCAAATCCGTTCAAAGAATCTGCTTCTCAATCGGGAGAGACACATGAAAACAAGAACTATTGTGTGGACTGTGACTCTGTGCTTTGCGGCTGTGGCAGTGGTGCTGGCCAGTGACCAAAATATGGGGACGTGGAAGCTGAACGAGGCCAAGTCGAAGATTCCTTCTGGGGCCCCAAAGAACAACACAGTGGTCTACGAGGCCGCGGGGGACAACGTGAAAGTCACCGTCGATGGCGTCGATGGTGCGGGCAAGCCGACGCACAACGAGTGGACGGGAAAGATGGATGGGAAAGATTACCCTCTTACCGGCGATCCAAGCGCAGATACGCGATCGTACAAGAAGATCAACGATCACACGACCGAGTTAACCAACAAGAAAGACGGCAAGGTAAACATCACCGGTCGAATTGTAATTGCAGCCGACGGCAAGAGCCGCACCGTCACCGTGAGCGGAACCGATCCTCAGGGCAAGAAGGTGACCTACACTTCGGCGTATGACAAGCAGTAACGGCTAACGTTTAGGATCTGCCCTAAATGACGATGCCCTCCCAATTCGACTCGAATGGGAGGGCACGTTCCAACATACCAAACAGAAGAGTTCGAAGATCTTCTGCCAAGAGCAATCCATCTTCTTCAGCCGCAAGCTTTCATTTCTGAGCGGACTCGATACCGAGTCAACCTCCCGGGCGTGACGCACTGTCTACGTCAGTTCCTTGGCCACATACGCCTGCGACCGGCCCAGTGGAGCATCAGCCTATTGCTTCGAGTTCCTCTGCCATCGCCAGCATCTTCGTGACGCTGTTCCAATTGCGGGCTGTGCCGGTGGTCTGCAAGAGTTTCTCGACCTGCGACCAGGGAAGCTTCGACTTGCCGGCGCCATCTGGGAAGTAGATATAGAGTTCCCGTCCGCTGAGGTGCAATTCTTCGGGATGCGCCTTCAGACTGAGCAGCGTGGCGTGTGCGTTTGGGCCGGGTTTGCCGGCGAGGAACGTGACCAGGATCTTGCCCGGTTCCAGATTGCGGCGACTGGCGAACGGGCTGGCCGCGATGGCGCTTCTCAGTTCTTCTGTGGTACGCACGATGACTTCAGGGCGAAAGCCGAACTTGCCCTCGATCGCATCCTGAATCTTCTTTGCCAGGGCCGGGCAATTCTTTTCTTTGGTCCGAAAAATAACGTTGCCGCTCTGTACGTAAGTGCGCGGATCTTCGAGCTTGAGGGACCTGTACAGGGTGCGCAGGTCGTCCATTTTGATCTTGTTGTGGCCGCCTACGTTAACGCCACGGAGCATCGAGATCAGTACGGGAATGACAAGGGCAGTATAGCTTCGGCGCGGCGAGGGATGCCCTACCGAGTAGGTGGAACCAAGAGAATCACTTTGACTTGATGTCCATTCGCTCCGAGAATCAGGAAGGCTCTGGCCGAGTCGATTTTCAGGTCGCGCCGTTCGCGACTGAGGGGCTTCCGGGCCCGGGGAGAAGTGCTATGTCGGGACAAGTGGTTTTGTATTTTGAGGATCAGGCAGACGCGTTGCGCTTCGCGTTGGCAGCGGGTTCGGTGATGGCCGGGGAAGGCGCCAAGTTCACCAGCGATCTCGTCCAGGAAACCGCGCGGGTCACGCGCATCCGCCTGGACGCGGTGAATGCCGGATCGAAGAAGCTGAATTCCGCCCGCGTCGCGTGAAGCTTGCGGACTGATTTGGCTCTGGAGCGCCTAACGCCGGGCTGCGCCCGGCGGACAGCCGAAGGCGGCTGTCCCCACATAGCCCTTACGCCGTGCCTGCGTTGGTGAAGGCTTCCAGGGCGTCGGAGAGTGTGGGGAACATCAGGAAGATCTGTTCCACCTTTGTAATCTCAAAAACTTTCCGCACCCGTTTGTTTACGCCCGTGAGCGCCATGCGCCGCCCCGCTTTCGTGCACGAAGTGCATGCGCTGACCAGCGATCCCAACCCGGAAGAGTCCAGATAAGGAACATTGGTCAAATCCAGAATCATGGTCGGAGCGTCTTCGCGCCGGACCGCGTTCATGAATGGAGACACGTTCTCCATGGTCAACGGGCCGCGGAAGCTCAGCACTCCCCGGTCGAGACGCTCGATCTCCAATGGTTCCGAAGCCATCGCGCAGCGATTCTAGGCTAGATGGCAAGCCGGGTTCAAGTGCGCCTGCACCTTTCAGGCTTTTCTGGTTACGTTTGGCCAGTGACCTTGCTTTGTAATCTTTTTGTGTTATCTGCGTGCGCGCTGCTGCAATGCGCCCACGCACGACTACGATTGCAAGTAACGGCATGTGGGGGGAAACGGATGAAACGAATTGGAACTTCTTACCAGCGATGTTGCACCCAGCCCTTATAGCAGCCATTCCGGCAGTTTCGCGAAACATCCCAAGGGATCCGACGCCCGCATTCTGCTGAGCTCGGTCTTCGGACCGTACGCCCAGGACGATGAATTCGGCAGCCGCTCCATTAACCCGATGGAGCTTTATCACAATCAGGTCACACGTGCCCAGGGCAGCTTCTCGCTGCGCATGTTTCATCGCTCCTGGGGCATCATGATGATCCAGGCGAATATTACGGCTCCGTGCGCCGTGCTCGACTTCCCGACACGCGACGACTTCGCCCGCCAATTGAAAAACAATCAATATGACGTGGTCGGGATCACGGGAATCATCGTGAACGTCGCCAAGGTACGCGAGATGTGCCGCATGACGCGCGAACTCTCGCCGCAGTCGGTGATTATCGTAGGCGGGCACGTGGCCGCCATCCCCGGAATCGAAAAGATGATTGATGCCGACCACATTGTGAAGGGCGAGGGAGTTTCGTGGATGCGGCGTTATTTAGGCGAGGACGAGAGCGCGCCGATCCGCCATCCGTCGATCGTTTCGGGAATGCGCACGCGCATCATGGGAATTCGTCTGCCCGAGCGCAAGGGCGGGACGGCGGCAACCATTATTCCTTCCGTCGGCTGCCCCATGGGATGCAACTTCTGCACGACCTCGGCATTTTTCGGAGGCAAGGGAAAATTCGTCAACTTTTTTGAGACGGGCGACGAACTGTTTGCCGTCATGAGCCGGATGGAGGACGAACTGAAAGTGCAGTCGTTCTTCGTGATGGACGAAAATTTCCTGCTGCATCGCGAGCGCGCCATGCGCCTGCTCGAACTCATGAAAGAGAACCACAAGAGCTGGGCGTTGTCTGTGTTTGCCTCGGCCAATGCAATTCGCAAGTACACCATGCAGGAGTTGGTGGAGCTGGGCGTCTCGTGGCTGTGGATGGGCCTGGAATCCCCCAAAGCGGGCTACAGCAAGTTGCAGGGCTCCGACACGCGGGAACTCACGCGCGAATTGCGCGAGCACGGGATTCGCGTGCAGGGCTCGACCATCATCGGGCTGGAACACCATACGCCGGATAATATCGTCTCCGAAATTGAGCACGCCGTGTCGCACGATACCGACTTCCACCAGTTCATGCTCTACACGCCGGTCCCGGGCACTCCGCTGTACCAGCAAATGTCGGAAGAGGGCCGTTTACTGAAAGACGTGGACTATGCCGACGTGCACGGTCAGTTCAAATTCAATTTCAAGCATGCGGCGATTTCGCGGGAGGATTCCAAGCGCTTTCTCGATTGGGCGTTCTGGCGCGACTTCCAACTGAATGGGCCAAGCCTCTACCGCATCTCGCGAACTTTGCTGGCGGGATTCAAGCGCTACAAAGACTATCCCGACGCGCGCGTGCGGGAACGCTTCACGCGCGAGATGGGAAAGCTGAGCGGCGTGTACAGCTCGGCGTTGTGGGCGATGGAGCGGCAGTTCCGCAAAGTGGACCTCAATGTGAGCGAACAGATCCGGGCACTGCGGCAAGAATTCAAACAGGAATCCGGGTTTCTGTCGCGGATGCTTCCGGCATTGCTCGGTCCGGTGCTGCTGTGGACGACGCGGCGCGAGGAGCGACGGCTGGCGCGGGGAAAGACGTACGAGCCGCCCACGATTCTGGAACGCACCAACTGGGTGGAAGCCTAAGCGAGTCAGAGCGCAGTCGCTCCGTGCGCATGAAATGCTATCCCGTGCGGCGCGCCGACAGCATGCTCAGAATCTCGCGCAGCCCCTGGCGGATGCGCTGAATCTCGGGCGTGGAATGCGACGGGAATGGGATGGCGGTCTGCGTCTTGTCAGTCTTGCTTTCGCTGCGCAGTTGCTGGCGCGCGCCGGAGATGGTGAATCCCTGCTCGTAGAGCAGTCGCTTGATGTGCAACACGCTCTCGACGTCGCGCTTGCGGTACATGCGCTGACCGGTGCTGCTCTTGACCGGCTTCAGTTGCGGGAACTCGGACTCCCAGAAACGCAGCACATAGGCCGGCAGATGGCACAGGGTGGCCACTTCGCCGATGCGGAAATAAAGTTTGTCGGGGATGAGGATCTCATCCGCTTTGTGCTTCGCCGTACTCTTCTTGCGGGGCGCCATTTTTCCGTTCACGGCGGCAAACGCCACGTGGTCTGCCTATTGTGACACATGGTGCGCCGAGCGATAAGAGAATTTCGAGGCCGACAAAAAGGAAAAGCCCCTCAAGAGGTGCTTCTCTTAAGAGGCCAGTGAGAAATCGTGTGTAAGCGAGGAATGTCCTCGCTGACGGTTAATGTTTCTTCTTTTTTGCCTTCTTCTTCGTTGCCATGAAGGATCCTCCGTGAACGATTTTCCCTTGTTAAGGTTTCTTGACTACGGGCCCTTGTACTTGAAAGACCAACCCTACTTGTAGTATGGGAAGGTCCTATATCACAAGATATTGCGGCAGTATTAATAAAGTGTCAACAGAATTCTGCATGCGTAACAACGTTTTTGCTCGCCGGATGAGTTGGAAGTCGGGTAGGTGTTAGGTCCTGGGGGGCTCAGCCCCAGTGATGCAGCGACGAACTCGCTCGCCTCTCGCAGCCGACGATCTCTTTCCTAAGACCAAACACCCAAGACCGTAGACCTATCCCGCCGATGCAGTCTGCCAGCAAATCCAGTACACTGCGCCTCATGCGGCGCGATCCCGTCGAACTGGAAATCTTCAAGAATCTGTACCACTCCATTGCCGAGGAGATGGGCGCGGCCCTGCGGCGCACCGCGTTTTCTCCGAATATCAAGGAGCGTCGCGATTACTCGTGCGCGGTGTTCGATGGCACGGGTGAGGTGATCGCCATGGGCGACCACATGCCCGTACATCTGGGGTCGATGCCGATGTCGGTGCGGGCGGCGATTGATGCCGGCGCGATGGAACCGGGGGACGTGGTGATGCTGAATGATCCGTTTCGCGGCGGGACACATCTGCCCGACATCACGCTGGTCGCGCCCGTGTATGTGGAGAGTCGCCACCTGCGCGGGCGAGTCGCCCGCGCCCACACAAGTCCTGATTTCTATGTGGCTTCGCGGGCGCACCATGCAGACGTGGGCGGGGCCTATCCTGGATCGATGGGGCTGTGCCGCGAAATCTACCAGGAGGGCGTCCGCATCCCTCCGGTGAAACTGATGCGGGGCGGCGCAATGAACCCAGATGTGCTCGCCCTGCTGCTCAACAACGTGCGTACTCCAGAGGAGCGCGAAGGCGACCTGGGGGCACAGATCGCAGCTTGCCACACGGGGGCCGAGCGCCTGCGCGAGGTGTGTTCCCGCTATGGCCTGGAGCGGGCCAGCCGCGCGACGGGGGATCTTCTCGACTATTCAGAGGAGTTGATGCGCGCTTTCTTGCAGCGCGTGCCGGCGGGCGAATATCGGGCAGAGGACTTCTTGGATGGCGACGGCATCAGCGACCGCCCGGTAAAGATCGTGGTCACCATCCGCCGGAACGTGAGGGACCGGGTCTCCGACCCGGTCGCGCGTCGAAGACGCGCTGCGCTCCCGATGATCACAGTCGATTTCACAGGCAGCGATCCCCAGGTTGAGGGCAGTGTGAACGCCGTCGCTGCGATCACCTACTCGGCGTGCTTCTACGTATTTCGGTGCCTGCTGACGGAGGACGTTCCGGCGGCAGCCGGCCTGATGCGACCGATCCAGGTCATCGCTCCAGAAGGAACCATCGTGAACGCTAGGCCTCCCGCCGCGGTGGCCGGAGGAAACGTCGAAACGTCACAACGCATCGTCGACACCTTGCTGCGGGCGCTGGAGCAGGCGATTCCGGATCGCATCCCCGCTGCGGCCTCGGGGACCATGAATAACCTGACCATCGGCGGTATCGATCCGCGCACCGGTGAGCCTTTCGCCTACTACGAGACGATTGCCGGCGGCATGGGCGCCCGCCCTGGCAAGCCGGGCGTCTCCGGCGTGCACACGCACATGACGAATTCTCTGAACACTCCCGCGGAGGCGCTGGAGTATGCGTATCCGCTGCGCGTGCGCCAGTATTCGCTGCGGGCGGGGAGCGGTGGACAGGGGAAGTTTCGCGGCGGCGACGGGATCGTTCGTGAGATCGAAGTGCTCACCGACTGCGACGTGACTTTATTGGCCGATCGACGGTCGCGGGGGCCTTGGGGACTGTCTGGAGGAGCAGACGGCGCGCCCGGAAAGACGTTCATCATCCGTCAAGACGGTTCGGTCGAGATGATGCCGGCGAAATTCAGCACCCGTCTGCGAAAGGGAGAACGAATTGCGATTGAAACTCCCGGTGGCGGCGGCTGGGGCCGGGCTTAGACATTTGGAGGCACGAATCATGGCAACCGATCTCGCGACCCACTATCTCGACGAAGCGCGCCGCCAGATGCGCGGCCACAAGCGCATGGGTGAAGGCGCGATGGCCCAACTCAGCGACGCCGATCTTTTCGTTACGCTCGATCCCGAGTCGAACTCGGTGGCGATTCTGGTCAAGCATCTGGCGGGAAATATGCGCTCCCGCTTCACCGACTTCCTCACTACGGATGGCGAGAAGCCGGACCGCTTTCGCGACCGCGAGTTCGAAGTGACCGCCGCCACCACGCGCGCTGAAGTCATGAAGTGGTGGGAAGAAGGCTGGTCTTGCGTGCTGGGGGCGATCGACGCGCTGAAGCCCGACGATGTGATGCGCACCGTAACCATCCGCGGCGAACCGCACACCGTTCTGCAGGCCATCAACCGGCAAATCGCGCACTATGCCGCCCACATTGGACAGATTGTGTTTCTTGCCAAGCACCTGCGCTCGAGCGAGTGGAAGACGCTGACCATTCCGCGGGGAAAGTCGGAAGAGTTCAAGAAGGTGGCGTCGAAACCTTCCCGCTCTTAAGGCCCGAAGTACCGGTAGTGTCCCGTGATCTTCCAGTCAAAAAGCACGTCTTCCATCTTCGGCCCTTCGCCAATGTTGTGCACGATCATGAAGCGCCCGGTGGCAGCCTTCTGATCGACGACGATCCCGATGTGCGGCACGTTCCCGCCGAGATCCCACGTAACCAGATCGCCCGGCGCATAGTCTTCCGCGCGGCTGGTGATGGGCAGCGACTCTCCCTTGCGCTGAAAGAACACCATCAGATTCGGGACGCGGCGGTGATCGATATTCGCGTCGGGATGCGCCAGCAGCCAGCGCCGCTTGTTCGGGTACGCTGCGAAGTTCTGCAGCATGTCTTCATGGACTTCCTTTTGCAAGTCAACGCCCACGGCACGGTAACTGCGAATCACCTCGTCGGTACAGACTCCAGTATCAGAAGGTACGTCTCCGCCAGGATATGGAATATGGACATACGCAGAGACATAGCGCACGGAGTGGTGGGTGCGTTCGATGGCGGCGGCGACCAGCCGCTGCGTGAACTCCTGCCGTGAAACCGGTGCGGCGGGCTGCGTTGGGGCGAGACTCCCCAGCGCGCATACGGAGAGCACGACCACCCCGACCACTCCCCCTCTTGCCTTCAACAGGGTGCGCATTCCGAACGATTGTAAAACGGAATGAAGCGAAACTGAGGCTGTAACATTTCGGCGAATCAGTGTTTCTGCGAACTATCATTCTTCGAATCGCGAGCAGCGGTTTTAGGCCAGACGGGAGACACCAGCTCCACGCGCCAGATCGGGCCCCCTAAATAGGATGCGCCCTCCAATTTGACGAACGCCGGGGCTTCCCCACCCAGAACCCATACGTGCGTGTCGGGCGGCTGCTTCCCTAGCAGCGGTGCCACCACTCCGGCGACGCCCCCGATCTCAATTTTCACGACATAGTGCACGGCTTCGTGGCTGAATCCAGCAAGGGAGAATGGCTCGGTGCCTTGGGCGCTAATCGCGAGCTTCACCAGACGGGGCTTGGGCGTGGCCACCACCATCGACACCTCCGTCGGCGGAGTATCAGGCGGAACGTTCTTCAGCAGCGTCAGGACTAAACCGTTGGCAAGGTCTTGCGGCAGCTTAAGGCGCTCGACCGCCGTTTTCTGTTTCCCATCATCATCCGTATACAGAACCGTAGCCTGGCCCGTGGAGGTCGCAATCGAGAGGTCTAGGGGATGCGGGAAGGCCGGTCCCTTCTGCACCAAGTGATAGCTGATGAGCCGGAAGCTCCCGCGCTGCGAAAAAATGGTGGTCTCCTCTTGTCGCGAGCCGTCCTTGAAGTGGTATGTCAGGCGGTTCGTGATCCGGTCGCCCTCGGGGACTTGCGTGAGATCGCCTTCCGCAAGGGGAGTACCGTCGAGGTTGCTGAGCACGAGAAACCCGTGAACCGAGCCCTCCTTGTGCCGCACCGCTACCTGCGACGCCGGTGCCGATGCGCCGCCAAGAAAGCACGCAGAGATAAGCAGAATCGTAACCAACCGAACGCCCACGATCTTCACTCCCCTAGCGAACAAGGTTCCCGGCCTTAGATGCGATTGTCAAGGCTACGGTTGGCGCTTGCGGCGTCCAACGATGAAGCGGTGAGGCACCAGAGGCGAAGTCTCGCACGGTGCTAGAATCATACGTTTTGTGCTTTATGCAGTTTTCCGTTTGATACCGGACTCATAGGTGGCAATTATGGCGACAACCATGCAGGCGGTCGTGAAGCCGACAGCGGCCTCGGGCGCGGAGATTCGCGAGGTAAAGATTCCAGCTTTCGGGCGCACCGACGTGCTGGTGAAAGTGAAAGTCGCGTCGATTTGCGGCACCGACCTGCACATTTACAACTGGGACCGCTGGGCGCAGAACCGTATCCATCCACCGCTGATTCCGGGGCACGAATTCTGCGGCGAAGTCGCCGCGTTCGGAGATGAAGTCACCAGCGTGAAGGAAGGCGACTTCGTTTCCGCCGAGATGCACGTAGCCTGCGGTAAGTGCCTGCAATGCCGTACCGGCGAAGCGCACATCTGCCAGAAGGTAAAGATCATTGGCGTGGACGCCGACGGCGCCTTCGCCGAGTACGTTGTGATTCCCGAGTCGAACATCTGGAAGCTCGATCCCACGATTCCGCTGGACTATGCGTCGATTCTCGATCCGCTGGGAAACGCGGTGCACACGGTGCTGGCCGGGGAGATTGCAGCCAAGAGCGTGGCCATCACCGGCTGCGGTCCGATTGGCCTATTTTCGATTGCCGTGGCCAAGGCGGTAGGCGCGACTTCCGTGTTCGCGATTGAAGTCAACGAGCACCGCGCCCGCATCGCGCGCGAGATGAACGCCGACTACGTGCTCAATCCCGCAAAAGAAGATGTAAACGCGATCGTGATGGAAAAGACCGGCGGTTTGGGAGTCGACGTTGTGCTGGAGATGGCGGGGCATCCGGACTCGATCCGCACCGCGTTCGATATCGTTCGGCGTGGCGGAAGAATTTCGCTGCTCGGGCTGACCTCGAAACCGATCTCCCTGAATTTTTCCGAGGACATTATTTTCAAAGGCATCACCGTGCAGGGCATCAACGGCCGCCGAATGTACCAGACCTGGTATCAGATGACGGCACTGCTAAAGAGCGGCAAACTCAATCTGCATCCCGTGATCACGGATCGCATCCCGATGAAAGATTTCTCCAAGGCCATGGAGCGACTAAAAACCGGAGAAGCCAGCAAGATTCTGGTGTATCCCAACGGCGTGCGCTAGGTGTTGATGTTTATGTGGCGCGGGCGCCCCCGCCCGCGGCTGTGTCAGCCAAAGATGCACTCAGAGTCCCAGAACGGCAGCAGAAAGTGAACTATGAGTCTCGACGCATTCGTACGTTGCACCTGCATCCGCGATGGAAAGGCCAAGCCGCATCCCTTACCCGAGAGATTTATGTGGGACGAGTCCGGATCGCCCTCGCTCTCGGGCGATCCGACCGAAGACGAGTGGGAGGCGCACGATCACTGGGTGCAGGAGTCCTGCGAGCACGAGGGCTATCTGATTTCCGAGCCCTTGGGCAACATCACGCGGATACAGCATGTGCGCGAGTTTCTTCGTGGCCTACAGGGAGATCCCGGACCAAAGTTTCCGATTCTGCTGAAGAAGGTAGTCTACGACGGGACGCACACTGGCGATTGGCTTCCCGCCAAAGAGTCGCCCGCGCTGTTGCGGGAAGTGGATCTCGTACTCGGGTCGAGCGACATTCTGACCGAGGGAGAGAAAGAGTTCTTCCAAACTATGAAGCGCCTGTGCGAAGCCAGCGTCGCGACGGGCAATCCGATTATGTTTTAAGGTGCTGATCTTGACCAGGATCACGAGGAGCACAGTTTATTGATTGTCATTCTGAGCGAAGCGAAGAACCTATGCATCGTTGCCGGCGCCAAGCGAGTGCATAGGTCATTCGCGCAAAGAACGCGCTCAGGATGACAACGTTACGAATTACACTGATCCTTAGAATCCGCGTTCATCCGCGTGAATCCGTGGCAAGAATCTTCGAGGCATCCATGACCACCGCAATCCGCACCAACCCGCTCTCCTATCTCACCGACCAGCTCAAGGAAATCAAGGCCAAGGGCACGCACTTCAAGCTGCGGGTGCTCGAGGACGAGCAGGCGCCCGTCTGCACGTTCGACGGAAAGAGAGTCATCAACCTCGCGTCTAACAATTATCTGGGATTAACCACGCATCCCAAACTGCGCGAGGCCGCGCTGGAGGCGACGCGCAAATTCGGCGTGGGATCAGGTGCAGTCCGCACAATTGCCGGGACGATGAAGATCCACATGGACCTCGAGGAGAAGATCGCTCGCTTCAAGAACGTGGAAGCCTGCGTCGTTTTCCAGTCGGGATTCGCAGCAAATGCCGGAACGGTGTCGGCCGTGCTGGGCAAGGACGATTTCATCATCTCCGACGCGCTGAACCACGCGTCCGTCATCGATGGTGCTCGCCTCTCGAAGGCGAAGATTCTTGTCTTCCGCCACAAAGATATTGCGCACGCGGAAGAACAGTTAACCAGCATTAAGAGTGAGCCGGGCAAAAAGCTCCTGATCACCGACGGCGTCTTCTCTATGGACGGCGACATCGGCCCGCTGCCCGCGCTCTGCGATCTGGCCGAAAAATACGGCGCCATTATGATGGTCGACGACGCGCATGCCTCCGGCGTGCTGGGCCGCAACGGGCGAGGCACCATCGACCACTTCGGCATGCATGGCCGCGTCGATATTCAGGTGGGAACGCTCTCAAAGGCAATCGGCGCTCTCGGCGGATACGTGTGCGGCACGCGCGACCTGATTGATTTCCTCTACCACCGCGCGCGGCCGTTCCTGTTCTCGACGTCGCATCCACCGTCGGTGGCAGCCACGTGCATCGCGGCCTTCGACGTTCTGGAAAACGAGCCCGAGCGCATGGAGAAGCTCTGGGAGAACACGCGCTTCTGGAAGAAGGAACTCGGCCTGCTCGGCTTCGACATCGGCGGGCGCGCCACTCCGGCCAGCGAAACTCCCATCACGCCGATCATCATCGGCGACGGCAAGCTCACCATGGACTTCTCTCGCGAGCTGTTCAAAGAAGGCGTGCTCGGCACAGGCATTGCATTCCCCACAGTTCCAGAAGGCAAAGCCCGCATCCGCACCATCATGACGGCGACCCATACGAAAGAAGAGTTGGAGCAGGCGCTGGGCGTGCTGAAGAACGTCGGAAAGCGCATGGGAATTTTGGCAAACTGACGACCGACTCGCTCGGCTGGACGGGCAAGAGTGCCCGTCCCACACTAACCACTTCACTCCGGGATCACTTCGATCGCAGACACTGTGGCATACCGTGTCACCGGAACGAACTCCAGCAACAACTTGCCCTGCGCGTTCGGTTCAAGCCCCCTGATCTTCCTTACCAGCGGCCGATTCTCCCCAGCTTGTTCGAGGATGTTCAGATTCGCCAGAACCGTCTTGCCATTGCAGAAGACGTTGAATTCACGATCGCCGGGCGCTGCCGGGGCTGTACCACCGGCGGCCGCATGGTGCTCGATGAAATGCAGAGTCACCGTGTACCTGCCCGGGGGAACAGGAATCGCGTAGGAGAAGTGGCCCCAGCGTTCGGTCTCGTAGAACTCCGGATCATCGGTGCCGTTCGCGGGTTCCTGGCTGGCGCTGATTTGTCCTCCTTTGAAGTAAGCGTCGGGACTCCACCAGTGACTATCGTTGGAGTAATACGGCACATCGCGAGCCACGATGCGCACCGGGCGAATGCGGTCGTGAATTCCAGGCAGGATCTCGATCGCCGAGAGCATGCCGTTCCCACCCTTCGCCGACGAAAAGGTGAGATGCAGTTGGCCGTCGGTGGCCGGAGAAATGTCGGAAAACACCTTCACTTCCGCGGTGCGGTCACCGCCCGCATCGGCCAGCACATCGAAGTCGCGGAGCAACGGCTGTCCATTCGCCAGAACCGTCATGATCCGGCTGCCCTCCCCGCCCCCGGCCGCGCTTTCCGGTCCGTAGAAAGTCTCGGCAAAGTGCAGGTGCAGCTCATACGTTCCTGGCTTCAGGGGAATGTTGTAGGTGAAATCTCCCTGGCGGCTGCTGCGGTAGATGCTCGGATCCTGGGTGCGCCAGATGTGTTGGACTGCGCTCGGGACCGCCGTCCCGCCGGAAAAATAGGAATCGGGGCTCCACAGCTTACCCGCGTGATCAACATACTTCCGGCTGGCCCCGGCCAGGATGCGGATTTCCTCTCCAACGGGTAGGCCCACAACGGTTTCGGCGGTCGCTTGCTGAAAAGAAGAAGTGCGAATTACAGGCTGTGTTTTCGTCCGGTCGCGAGTTAGAAGCGCCGCCACAACCAATACGACAAGAATCAAGATCCCGCCGAACACCCAGGCCTGCTGCACACCGGGGCGCCAGGTAGTCTGTCGTGTGTCATCCGGGGCTCGCGCTTGCGGTGTGACCGGCCGGTCCGAAGACAGGACTGGATCCGAATCGGCCACCTTGTGAAAAACTGGAATGTACTGGCCTACCGGGATGGTGATGCGAATCGAATGCGCCGCGCCTTCGGAGGCGTAATACTCACTGAGACGTTTGCGCAGGCGGTTGGCCTGAACCCGAACGATCGAATCGGTATCCTGGTCGAAGGAGTCACGCCGATCAAAGACATCGAGGCCGACGGAATATTCCTTGATCTGGGCGCTCTCGCCGGAGAATGTCTTTTCGCACAGATAAGAAAGCAGATGGGTGAGCGTCGGGGAACGAACAAAGAGGTGAGACTGCAGCACCGCCTGCAATTCGGCGCGTTCTGCTTCCCAACTTACCGGCTCAGCCGTGATCGAAGGCACTGCAGACCTCCCGAAGAATGCGCCTTCAACCCCTTTATACACCCGAAAGACACGCTCCGGCGGCTTCCAAACGGTTACGTAACCCGTTGTAACGGGGGCTACATTCCAATACGGAATTTGCTAGCCGTCAGTTCCTGCCCTCGGCCAACCTGTTGTCCTCTCAAGAGATATCTTTCCGATGCAAGTAACGTCGCGGGCGTATCCCCCAGGTAGCAGGTATAGCGTTGTGGACCGCCCGAATCGGAGCCATAACTGGGGCGTACGCGGAGAGCAGATCACCGGGGCAAGGGCACGGCCCAGACCGGAACAGAGGCAACTCCGGAAAGGGAGGCTGAATATGCGAACCATCACAGCAAGATTCGTATTGGTGGCGACGCTGATGGCACTGTCTCAGTACAGCGTCAGCTCGCCGGTTCCACAGCAGGACCAGAACAAAGTCAACATGCAATCGATGAGCGTGGCCGACTTGGAGAAGGCCGCCGACCTCGCGAGGGCCCACAAGGACTACCCTCAGGCCGTCGAGTATTTTCAGGCGGCTCTGCGCAAAGACCGCAAGAATTCCGTGCTGTACAACAAAATGGGTCTGGCGCAACTGAAGAATAATGAACTGGCCGCTGCTCGCGTGAGTTTCGAAAACGCGGTGAAGTGGAACTCCAAGTACGCGGATGCCATCAACAACATCGGCGCCGTGTACTACATGGACAAGAACTATGGTACTGCGGCAAAGCGCTTCAAGAAGGCAGTTGCTCTCGAAGAGACGCGAGCATCGTTTCACGTGAATCTGGGGGCCGCGTGGTTCAGCCAGAAGAAGCTGGACCGCGCTGTGGCGGAATACACCCGGGCCGTGGAATTGGATCCGAATGCTTTGAAACAAGAATCGCGAGTGGGCATCACCGCCCAGATCGCGAGTCCGGAAGAACGCGCCCGGTATTCGTACATGCTGGCCAAGATCTATGCCAAGCGGGGCGACGTGGACGGATGCCTGCAGTGCCTGAGGAAAGCCAAGGAAGAAGGTTATCGCGACATGGCGAACGTATATAAAGACGAAGACTTCAGCAAGATGCGGGAGAACCCCAGAGTGCAGGAAGTCGTAGCGCCACCGACTGCGAAGTAGCGAGCATTCGGTCCCGGCGGGCTTCTCCTCCGCGAGGTGCGGAGGAGAGGCTTGCGAGCGCAGTATTACTCAGCATTAAAGACAGGTCTCGCCACTTCTTCCGGCGATGCGGATTCCGGGTGCTCCGCCTTCCAACGCATGGCCGCGGTAATACGGGTACGGCCACTGGGATGATCGAAGAAGATGAACTCCTCGACAGGGCTCGGATCGAGTTTGCGATATTCCCCCAACATCAGATCGACATTCGCTTCCCCATCGGGCTGTTGCGCTGCATTCAGGCCATACATGTCGGCTTCAAACTCCATGGTGCGTGAGATGGTATTGGTGACCGGCGTCATCAGCAAAAAGTATAACGAGAAGACGATCACCGCCAAGGGCAGGACAGCGACGTCCGTGATTCCGCGGACATCCCATGTCACTCCCCAGCGCGCAAGAGCGAAGTCGATTCCCCAACGCAGAAAGGCGAAGCCGATCACGATCACGACCCCAATCATGACGAGCCCCTTGTACGCATGGTTGAGGACGTAATGCCCCATCTCGTGTCCCATGGTGGTTTCAATCTCGGGCAAAGTGCAGCGCTTCAGGAGATTGTCGTTCAGCGAGATACGCAGCGTGTTTGCGAAGCCGCTGACGTTCGCGCTCACTCGATTGGACTGCCGGGACGCGTCGAATTCGTAGACATTGGTTGCGGGAATCCCATTCGCCCGCGCCATGCTGAGGATCGAATCCTTGATCCGCCGATCTTCTAATGTCTTGTATTCATTAAATAGCGGAGAAATGTAAACCGGAGCAATCAGGCTCACGAAGGCGAAAAACACGATCATCAGGGCCGCGCCCCACACCCACCAACTTTTTCCCAAGCGTCGTACCAGCCCGAACAGCGGCACGATGAGCATCGCTCCCAGAACCAAACCGACCGCCAGTCCGACGACCTGATCGCGCATCCACGGACCGAAGGTCTGATTCAGAAGTCCATACTTGTGCTCGCGGAAGTAGCCTTCATACACAGTCATCGGGAAGGTGAGCACAGAGAACACCAGAATGAACTGGACCCAGTAAAGTGCTGTCTGGAGAGGCCGGAAGCGGGTAAGCCGCTCGGCCAGGTTGCGCATACCGGCGGACCACCGGAATCGCAAGAGTGTCCACATGACGACGACGGTCGACAGTAAATCCCACAGAAGCAGCCAGTAGCCACCCTCGAAATACGCATTGGAGCGGGCACGTTCGGCTGGCGGCATCTTGGCAAAATAGGCTTCGACCGCTGCGTTAACGTCGAACGACGGTGCCGCTGGCGTGACTTTCGCCGGAGGCGAAACAACTGGAGCAGGCGGAACGGCAGTCTGTCCGCAGGCAAAGATCGTGATCAGCAGCACAAGGATTGGAAGAACGAAGCGGGCTGCGCGGACCATCATTCCCTCCCGTGATTTCGTGAGGAGTATACGCCGCTGTGGACGGTAGCTGCCCTATGCCATCCGGTAAACGATCTTCCCACTGACGATCGTTGCCACGACTTTCCCCGTGAATTGCCAGCCGTCGAACGGAGTGTTGTGCGACAGCGAGAGCGACTTGGCGGCTTCGAAGGTCCAGCGCTTCTTGGGATCGAAGATGGTCACGTCAGCGTGGCTGCCGCGAGCCAGGGATCCCCGGCCGGGGAGGTCGAAGACTCGGGCGGGGCCTGCAGTGAACAGTTCGACAATGCGCGTCAGCGGAATCTTGTGATCGCGGTATAGTTTCGTGATTGCCAGCGCCAGTGCCGTTTCAAGACCGGTGATGCCGAACGACGCGCGCTCGAATTCCACCTGCTTTTCGTGGGCGGCGTGCGGCGCGTGGTCGGTGGCGATAGCGTCCACGGTGCCGTCCGAGAGCGCGACCACAATCGCTTCGAGGTCGGTCGCCGAGCGCAGCGGCGGATTCATCTTGAAGTTGGTGTCATACTCGCCGACGTTCTCGTCAATCAGCGTGAAATGATGCGGCGTGACTTCGCAGGTCACTCGGGCTTTCGCTCGCTTGCCGCGGCGCACGGACTTGAGCGCATCGGAGGTAGACAGATGAGCCACGTGCAGGCGCGATTCGCGAATCTGCTGTGCCAGCGTGACGTCGCGATCGACGATGGCCGCTTCGGCCGCGGCTGGCATGGCGCGCAGGCCAAGGCGAAAGCTCGTGGGGCCTGCATGCATCGAGCAGTTCTCCGTGAGTCGCGTATCTTCGGCGTGCTGTACCACCGGGAAATTCAGCTCCGCTCCGAGTCGAAGGGCCATGCGCATGACGTCGTCGTCGAGGATGGGCTTGCCGTCGTCGGTGACGGCGACTGCTCCAGCGCGCTGCAGCGCGCTGAAGTCGGTGAGCGTGCCTCCCTTGCTGCCGCGAGTCGCAGCCGCGATGGGGAACACGTTGACCAGCGCGCCGCGGTCGGGATTGCGCAGCCAACTGACCCACTCCGCCGTGTCGACCACAGGCACCGTGTTGGGCATGGTGCAGACCGAGGTGAAGCCTCCCGCAGCAGCGGCCACGGTGCCGCTGGCAATGGTCTCTTTGTATCCCTGGCCAGGCTCGCGCAAGTGAACGTGCAGGTCAATGAACCCGGGTGCGACGACGAGCCCGCGAGCGTCGAACTTCTCATCAGCACTGCCGCGGATTTTGTTCGGCAGCGCGACCTCGGCGACCCGCCCATCGCGCAGCAATACGTCCATCGGCGCATTGATCTTCGCCACGGGATCAATGAGGTGGCCGCCCTTGATCAGCAGGCTCAGGCTTTCGCGTTTCTGGCTCTTAGCACTCAGCATTCAGCACTCGGCATTCGGCCTGCATGTTTCTGATACGAGAACGCACGATCCGTGTTGATCCGTGGCTCACTTCGCCTTCCCCAGCGCCCGCGCCAAAATCGCCATGCGTGTGGGAACCCCGTTGTGGACTTCGTCTACGATGACGGATTGCGGGCCGTCCGCAACTTCCGCCGTCAATTCAAGCCCGCGAATGATCGGCCCGGGGTGCATCACAATCGCATCTCGCTTCGCCAGCTTCAGCCGTGCGGTCGTCATCTGGTAGCGCGCAATGTAGTCCTGGAGGCGGATCTTCTGGCCCGCGAGTCGTTCCTTTTGCACGCGCAGCAGCATGACCACATCCGTGCCACGCAACGCATCTTCAATATGACGTGTGATCCTCAGGCCAGGGGCAAGCGTTGCGGCAACGTCGGGCACGAACTCAGGAGGACCGCAGAGTGTCAGCTTCACTCCAAACTTGGTCAGCAGGTGGCAAGCGCTGCGCGCCACGCGACTGTGAAAGATGTCCCCGATGATGGTGGCTTGCAGGCCCTTGAACGATTTCTTGTGCTTCAGGATCGTGAAGGCATCGAGCAACGCTTGCGACGGGTGCTCGTGCATGCCGTCCCCCGCATTGATGACGGGGATGTCGAGATGCTGAGCCATCAGGTGCGGCGCACCCGCAGACGGATGACGCATCACAATGCAATCCGCGCCTACAGCGCGCAGTGTGTATCCGGTATCGAGCACGGATTCGCCTTTTTCGATGCTCGATCCCGAGGACTGCACCAGCGTGGTCATCGCGCCCAGGGATTTCGCTGCGAATTCGAACGACGAGCGGGTGCGCGTCGACGCCTCGTAAAACAGCAGCACGATTCGCTTCCCGCGCAGCAGTGGCCGGACTCTCTGCGGGTTCATGCGGCGGGCCAGCTTGAGCAGGCCCACGATGTCCTTCGCGTCGAGGTGTTCGATTCCGAGCAGCGAACCGCGTGCGGGTATATTCATCGGGAAAAGTGCAAACCGTGCATCATACGCGGCAGGCGCGGCCACCGCAAGGGCTGTAGACGGGCTGTAGACGGCCCACCCTGAGCCTTGTAATGCGAGCTCAAGATGCCAGAGCGACAAGTTACGATCGGTTACGGCGGCCCAGGATGACCCCGCCCAACGCGCCGCCCAAACCCCCGAGCACGATCGAAGCGAAGAACGCGAAAATTAGCCCCGCGATCATCAGGAACTCGAAACCTTCCGGGGTCTTGACTCGGTCGAGCATCGCAAGCACCTTCGGGTCGCTGGTCTGAGACGCCGTTTCCTGGATTTTTGCCAGGATCGCAGCGCGCAGTTCCGGCCCCTTGTGAAAAAAGGTCACAGTCAGCGCTTCGAAAACGGAAGACATGGCGAACCAGAGCAGTCCCGCCAGACTGCCGATTCCCGCTCCCGACGCGGCCTTGATCATGATTTCCGGCCGGCGCTGCCGATAAAAAATCACGGCCAGGAATCCGACACTGACCATGGCCACAAACGGATGCAGCCCCAGAAACATCAATCCCGACGCGACCACGCCCGCCAGCAAGCACGGCTTGAGCGCCTGCGACCACTGCATGGGGAGCGCCAGCACCGGTACGGTCTGCGACGCCGGAAGAACTGCCTGGCCTGTTTCGGCGATAGACAACGCGGGAACCGGCACCGCGGGTTCCGCCACCACTACGCGAATCTGGGGGGCTGAGCAGTGCGGGCAAAAGGGAACTCCTTCTTCCACCGTTTGTCCGCACTTGTAGCAGGATTGTTCCATCAGGGGTATAAACAGGACTCGTCTTTGAAAGTATCGCAGAAAGTATTCCCGAGCGCAGCATCCGAAGGACTCGAGTCTCGACGCGCTGGGGCCACGAGAGACACGAAGTATCACGTTGGCTTGTGAGCATAGCCTTCGTGATACTTCGTGTCCTTAGTGGTAGAGGGGTTAGGTTCCGACCAGCTAGATGTCTCCGCGCTTGCCGTGCGTATACACGTAGACGATCGCAAAGGTCGATCCCTTGCCGGTGTCAGGGGGCTCAACGGCCACAACGTGCTGGTTATCCTCTGTGCCGACTTTCAGTTCGGTGACCGGGCCTGAGTTCTGCTCGCACTTCAATGCCTTGCTGCCTTTGGAGTCCTTGTCATCATCGTGCACGTCGACATCGCTGCCGTGCTTCTGGGAATGGCACTCCAGAACCTTGCCGTATTTCTTCAGTTTGTCGCGATAGTAAGCGACAACTTTGTCCGGGGAATCGTCCGATTCATATTTCGCAACCACCACTTTCAGCCCGAAGGCCTCGGTCAAGATGCCTAAGTTGAGCGGGTCATTGTCCTTCTCCACTTTCGGCCGTGCACCCGGGTACAAGGGAAGCCCGGCCTTCTTGGCGTCGGCATCCTTCCCGACGTGCATGTCGCCGATCGAGCTTTGAACGTCGAAGGGTTTGTCTTGTGTGCCGGATTGCTGAGCCATCGCTGGCAAACTCAGAATCGCAACCGCGAGCGCTGTTACCAGATAACGAAACATAGGTGCTCCCATCCTAAAGCGTTTTGTGGCGCGCCTAGATATCCGCGTCCTTGCCGTGCGTGCGGACGTACACCAGAGAAAAGCTCGACCCTTTTCCATCCGGCTCGACCGCAACGATGTGCTGGTTCTCTTTGGTTCCGACTTTCAGTTCGATATTGTTGCCGCTGGATCCCTCGCAGGTCAGTTCATGCGATCCGTGATCCGACCCCTTGATATCCGGATTCACGTCTAGATGGCTGGTATGGCATTCGAGCACTCTGCCGTACTTCTTCAGTTGATCCTTGTAGTAAGCGACGAGCTTGTCCGGTGCATCGTTGGACTGATACTCCAGCGCGACGACTTTCAACCCGAAGCCGAAGCTTGAGATGTTCACGTTAGCGCTCTTGTCCTTGCCATCGGAACCATCCTGTTTCAGGCGCGCGCCCGGATACACCGCGAGTCCCACATCCGCCACATCGGCGCCCTTGCTGACGTGAATGCCTCCTACAGGCGTATTGATGTCGACCTGTTTGTCTTGCCCGTTCTGCTCTTTCTTCACGTTGATGCTGCAGGCAGGCAATAGTAGCGCCGCAGCGACGCCCAAAGCGAATATGCTCACGGCTTGAAATTTAGTGCTGCGCATTTGGAGACCCTCCGTTGGCAACCTGCGCCGGGCGTTCGAGTCCGGCACCGCGCTGCGCAATATTCGGAATGCTGACCGG
The DNA here is from genome assembly GCA_003134655.1 of Acidobacteriaceae bacterium. Classification (GTDB taxonomy): domain Bacteria; phylum Acidobacteriota; class Terriglobia; order Terriglobales; family Acidobacteriaceae; genus Sulfotelmatobacter. The sequence continues at coordinate 43,511 of PLBY01000155.1, read as the reverse complement.
CAAATGACCGCGAATCGGAATCTCTCCGAACAACGCCCTGATCGCCGCTACTTCCGACACGGTCGCATTGGAAAACGTACACATGTAATTCTCGATCTTCGGGAAATCGCTGGCCAGGTACGGATTCCCCATGGCGACGACCGCCGTCTTCGCTGCCGCATGATCGAGCACCTGCTGCAACAGCGTGCCGGTGGCATCGGCCATCCCCACCGAGTTCCCCACCTTGCCGGCCGTCGGTATCACATAGACCGCAGCGATCACGGTTTGCGCCTCGTCGACTGCCTTCAGAACATCCTCGCTCATGCCCGCGGCGATGCGGGGATCCACATAGATCACGCGCGCGTCCGGAATGCGCGTGCGAAGCTCACGGCCAAATGCGCGGCCCGACTCCGTGCGCACGTCATCCGAAAAAAGGACAGCCACCACCTGGTTGTGGGTCTCCTCTTTGGTCATATACGGAAGGCCCGCCTTGGTAGTTCCCTTCGATTTCAAGGGCAGCACTTTACCGGTGTCGCGCACCAGCGTGATGGCGGAGTTCGCCACCTGCTGGCCGAAAGCGATGTTCTCCGGTTTGCCGACAGCGGTTGCAATGGTGGTAATGTCCACCGTGCGTGTTTTGTTAAGACCGAGTCCGCCCTTTAGTTTCAGGATCTTGAGGACGGAGTGGTCGAGGCGCACCTGTGAAATTTCGCCTGAGCGAACCGCCTTTAAAATCGACGCGTACGAAGCGCCCAGATCGGCTGGGATGATCAGCAGATCGTTGCCTGCCTTGAAGGCCTCGACGGCCGCCCGGCCAATATCGTTGGCAAAAAGATGCGTCAGGCCCGCCATGTCGAGCGCGTCGGTCACGATGAGGCCTTTGAAACCAAGCTGCTTTTCGAGGAGGTCGGTCACCACTGCTGTGGAGATGGTGGCCACGTGATTCGGATCGGGATCGAGCGCCGGAACCGTAACGTGCGCCACCATCACGGAGTCGACGCCTGCTGCGATCGCCTGGCGGAAGGGCGGAAGTTCAATCGTATCTAAATGCGCTCGATCGACGTTGACGCTCGCAACTCCGAGATGCGAGTCCGTCGCGGTGTCGCCGTGACCGGGAAAATGCTTCACCGTGGTCAGCATCCCGCCCGAGCGAGCGCCCTTGATGTAGGCCGTAACCAGATCGCCAACCTGCTTGGGATCTTCTCCGAACGAGCGCGTGTTGATGATGGGATTCGCAGGATTCGAGTTCACATCTGCATCGGGGAAAAAGTTCCAGTGAACGCCGACTGCGCGGGATTCTTGCGCCGTAATGCGGCCAAACATTTCTGCATCTTCCAGTCTGCCATCGGCGCCGAACGCCATGGCGTGCGGAAAATTCGTTGTGCCCATCAGGCGCGTAGTCACTCCGCGCTCGAAGTCAGCCGCGAACAACAGCGGCAACTTGGATTCTTTCTGCAGCCGGTTGAGCAATTCAGCCGCTTCATAAGGCTCGGTTCGCAACAGAAATGGCCCATCGACGTGCACCGACATAGCGAACGAGCCGATGTGATACTTCTGCATGGCCTCAATCCACTGCAAGTACTCCGGGCTCTCCACGTTGAGGAAGCTGGCGCGGCACCAGATCATAAAGACCTGGCCAATCTTCTCTTCGACGCTCAGCGAGCGGAGCGTTTTCGCGGCCCACTTGTCGCCCAGTGTGGCATTGACCGGAGCCGGGTGCGGATGCTTGCTCTTCGCGAATGCAGGCAGGGAAAGAGTCAGGGTTAGAAATATGGCGAGAAAGATCCGCGGCATAGCAGAAACGATAGCAGAAGAGAAAGGCCTCGGGGGTCGCAACTGGTTATGTGGGGACAGCCGCCATCGGCTGTTCTCGGGCCGAAGGCCCGATGCTCTGTCGCTGGGAAACCACCATCTCCAGTCGAGTTTCGCTCGACGGACAGCCGAGGGCGGCTGTCCCCACATTGTCAGTTCTCTTGCTTGCCGGCCACTCGTTGCAGGGCTTCCCGCTGGATCTGCGGATCATCCCCGAAGCCCTTCAGCCAAGTGACGTCCGCCTCACGACGGAACCATGTCATCTGGCGCTTGGCATAGTTACGGTGTGCCTGCTGCGCCGATTGAATCGCCTGTTCGCGGTTGAGTTCTCCCTGCAGGAACTGTACAGCTTGCTTGTATCCCAGGGACTCGATCGACCGTGTCGTTGAACCATACTTCTGCAGCAAGGTCTTCGTCTCTTCAACCAGTCCCGCCTCGAACATCTGACGCGCGCGTTCATTGATGCGCTCGTAGAGGGCAACTCGGTCAGGGTCGAGTCCAACTCGCAGAATGCGGAATCCCTGCAGCGGATCACGGCCCTGCTGCCACAGTTCCGATATCTTCTGCCGCGACGCCAGGCAAACCTCAATCGCCCGAATCAGCTTGGGGATATCGTTAGCATGCACCTTCTCAGCAGCAACTCGGTCAAGACGCCGAAGAACTCGATGCAAATGATCCGGACCGCGTCGCGCGGCGCTCTCGCGCAAGCGCTCTCGCAATTCTTCCGAGCGTTGCGGACCGGGGAACAGTCCTTCCAGCAGCGCACGCAGATACAGTCCCGTGCCTCCAACCACGATGGGTAAGTGGCCGCGCTCACTGATTTCCCTCAGCACTTGCCGCGCCTGGCGTGCATATTCGCCCGCGGTCATGTACTCCGCGGGATCGACACAATCCAAAAGATGGTGCGGCGTACGATCACGCTCTTCAGCGCTGGGCTTGGCGGTGCCGACGTCAAACTCGCGGAACATCGCCACCGAATCGCAGTTGACGATCTCGCCGTCGAACTTCTGCGCCAGCGCCAGAGACAGCGCCGTCTTCCCGCTCGCCGTCGGCCCGAGGATTACCACCAGCAACGGCAGCACAGTGGTCTCGCGATGCTCTGAGCCCACGTTCAGCGCAAGCTCCAGTGAATGTCGTGCCAGTAGCGAACCAGAGTGAGAACCAGCAGCAGAAACGCGATCAGCAGCAACCCGGTGGTCTCCGACGCATAGACTGCGTGGCGGTGGTGCTTGTGCTCGTCCTGGGGAGAGGTTTCAGGCACACGGATATTGTAGCGCCGGGTGCTGGTCTCAGGTCCGAGGTGTTTGGTCTTAGGTCGATTGATCCGCAGGGTCGGCGCCGGCATTGAAGACCGAAGACCCAACCTAATACCTAACACCCTGCTACACTACGGCGTCGTGCCGCAAAAAAGCAGCCGAGTCGCGCGGTTTGGATTGTTCGAGCTCGATCTCAGCGCAGGCGAACTGCGCAAGAGCGGCGTGAAGCTGCGCCTTCAGGGACAGCCCTTCCAGGTACTGGCGCTGTTGCTCGAACGCGCCGGCGAAGTCGTCACGCGCGAAGAGTTACAACAGAAGCTCTGGCCGTCCGACACGTTCGTCGACTTCGACCATAGCCTGAACACCGCCATCAATAAGGTACGCGAAGCGCTGGGAGATTCCGCTTCCAACCCGCGCTATGTCGAAACTCTCGCTCGCCGCGGATACCGTTTCATCGCCCCAGTTCAAACGGAAGTTCCGGGAGAGGTTCCGTCTCTCGGCAAGGCAATCCCACCCAGCGACGGTGCCGCTTCCACGACGTCTGCCCCGTCAGATTCCAACGCCTCGCCCGTCGCGCTGCATCCCGAGCTCGAAGTGCCCATCCCGCGCCGGGCCATCACCCGCAGCCTCTTCGCGCTGACTCAGGTCATGTATCTGGCCTTCTACCTGTCGGCTCTTTTCCTGCTGCGCTACGTCCAGGAGATCGGAGACTCGTTACGCAACCCATGGGGCGGGACAGTCCTCGCAGGTGCTGTACTCATCACGGCGGGAGTGGGCATTCCCTTGCGCCTGTACTTGCTGTCGGCGGTGGGCTTTGACTACCAGCGCCTGGGCGAAAAGTTTCGCCAAATGTTCCCTTTCATCCTCGCGCTCGACCAACTCTGGGCGGTCGCACCGTTTCTACTCATAGAACAGATCGGCCTGGGCGCGGCCTTCGCAGTCAGCGCCGCGCTGCTCTACCTGCCGTTTTCTGAGCGGACCCTGATTCGCATGGCGTATCTCGGGACCAGACGCTAACCAGCGATTTTCCCGGAACTAACCTCACCCATCGCCCGTAACTACGTCTAACAGGCGGGTGAAGGTGTGCCCTGCCGGAGGACTTTATGAAACTTGCTGCTCTGAAGCGCCTGTCCCTTGCCACCCTGGCTATCACCGTTGTTGCCGTGCTGCCCTCACGCCGACGAATGGTCAAAGACCTACAACATCAGCGGCAAGCCCGACCTGCGGATCGAAACGTCCGACGCGAACATCCGCGTCACCACCTGGGATCAGAACACGATTGAGGCCAAGGTCGAAACCTCGCGCTACAAGATTGGCGAAGGCGGTCTTCGCGTCGACGAGCACCAGAACGGAGACTCCGTCGAGATCGAAGTGCATTTCCCGCACCACAACTTCAACATCGAATGGGGCTCGCATAAGGTCGACATCCTTATCCAGATGCCGCGCGAAGGCCGCGTCACCCTGCACACAGGCGATGGCAAGATCGATCTCGCCGGATTCAAGGGCGACATGGATCTGCACAGCGGCGACGGTTCCGAGAACCTGGAAGGCGTCGACGGCAAACTGCACGCCTCGACGGGCGACGGACACATCACCGCCCACGGTCGCTTCGACGAACTCGAACTCAAGACCGGCGATGGACACGTCGAAGTGCGCGCGACCCAGGGTTCTACGCTTGCCGCGAGCTGGCGCCTTGAAACCGGCGACGGCAACGTCTCCCTGGAAATCCCCAGCGAACTCTCGGCCGACGTCAGCCTCCATACCAGCGATGGCCACATCGATCTCGACATGCCCATCGTCACCGAAGGCAAGATTCGCGAGAACGAAGTGCACGGCAAACTCAACGGCGGTGGCAGCCCGCTCACCATTCGCACGGGAGATGGATCGATTCACTTGCGGAAGGGCTGACAGAAATCGCGTTGCCTGGCACTTGTGCCATACTGTCTGGCACAGCATGGCTTCGCACCGCGTTACTGTCCGAATCTCCGGGGTCCTCGGCGCACTCCTTCGGCACCGTTCCCGCGCCGAGGGAAAGACATCTTCGGAGATTGTGCGTTCGGCACTGGAGACTTACCTCAGCCGGAGAAACAGCCACAATTCGGCTTATTCACTGGCGGAGGCATCTGGCTTGATCGGTTGCGTGCGCAGCACCCCGAAAGATCTCAGCACAAATCGACATCACTTTGAAACATCCCGAAAGAACAAGCGTGGCGAGTTTTGAGTTTCGCCAAGCTTCGCGGAAGGATATTCCATGTCACTTAAGCACACCGGCCTTCTCCTGATCATTCTCGCTTCATTTTTCTTCCCAGCCACCGCCCAGCAACCGGCCGCAACAAACTACACCCCAGCGCTCGACGTCACCGCGATGGACCGGACCATCGATCCGTGCGTGAACTTCTTCGCCTACTCCTGCGGCGGATGGATCAAGAAGAATCCCATCCCTCCCGACCAATCCTCGTGGGACACCTATTCCAAAATGCAGGAGGAGAATCTGGTCCAGTTGCGCAGCATTTTAGAGACAGCTTCCGCGGCCGACGCCAAGCGCAATGCCGTCGACCAGAAGATTGGCGACTACTACGCTTCCTGCACCGACGAGAAGGTGATCGACGCCAAGGCAGCGGACCCGCTCAAGCCCTCGCTGGAACGAATTGCGAAGATCAGTTCCAAGGCCGAGCTCGCCGGCGTAGCCGCAGCCATGATTGATGACAACGTCCTCTTCCGTTTCGAATCCACTCAGGACCCGCACGCCGCCGATCAGGTCATCGCCAACGCCGATCAGGGCGGACTTGGCCTCCCCGATCGCGATTACTACCTGAAAGACGATCCCAAGTCGGTCGAACTGCGCACAGGGTATCTCGCGCACGTACAGAAAATGTTCGAGCTTCTTGGCGACAAGCCTGAGACTGCCGCAGCCGAAGCACAAACAGTGATGAATATCGAAACTGGCCTGGCCAAGGGTTCGATGACGCGCGTCGAACGGCGCGATCCCAAAGCACTCGACCACAAGATGACCAGCGCGGAGTTCGAGAAAATTGCACCCGCGTTCCAGTGGCAAGTTTATTTTGCCAAGGTTGGAATGCCTTCACTCGCATCGTTGAACGTCAGCTCGCCCGGATTCTTCAAGACCATGAGCGAGACCCTCGAAAAAGAAAGCGTAGCGGACTGGAAGACCTACCTGCGCTGGCATCTGGTGCATTCCGATGCGTCGCATCTCTCCGCGCCATTTCTGAACGAGAATTTCGCCTTCTATGGAAAAACTCTCCGCGGGCAGGAGGTCCTGCAGGCCCGTTGGAAACGCTGCACTGAAGCAGTCGACGGCTATCTGGGCGAGGCTCTCGGCCAAGCCTACGTCGACAATTATTTCAGTCCCGAAGCCAAGCAGCGCGCACTGAAAATCGTGAAAGAAATTCAGACAGCGATGGAACAAGACATCAACAGCCTGCCCTGGATGTCAGCCGCCACCAAGCAGCAGGCGCTGGCCAAACTCCACGGCATGGCCAACAAGATCGGCTATCCCGACAAGTGGCGCGACTACAGCAAGCTTGAGATCGTGCGCGGCGACGAACTAGGCAATGTGGAGCGCGCGCGGAAATTCGAGTTCGACCGGCAGCTCGCAAAAATCGGCAAGCCTGTGGACCGCGGCGAGTGGGGCATGTCTCCGCCCACCGTAAATGCCTACTACGATCCGCAGATGAACGACATCAATTTTCCAGCGGGCGTTCTGCAACCTCCGGCATTCGATCCCAAGTCTGACGCCGCTCCCAACTACGGAGACACCGGCGGCACCGTCGGACACGAACTCACCCACGGCTTCGACGATGAAGGCCGCCAGTTCGACGCCCAGGGAAACCTGCGTGACTGGTGGACTGAGGACGACGGGAAGGAATTTGAAAAGCGCGCCAGTTGCATCTCCGATCAATATTCCAGCTACACGATCGTCGACGACGTCAAGATCAACGGCAAGCTGACGCTCGGCGAAGACGTGGCTGACCTGGGCGGTTTACTGCTGGCCTACATGGCGTGGAAGGCTGACACCACGGGCCAAACGCTCGCGCCGATCGACGAACTGACTCCCGACCAGCGCTTTTTTGTTGGCTACGGTCAGAGCTGGTGCGGCCAGTCGCGCGACGAGACCAAGCGCCTGCGCGCCACGGTCGATCCGCATTCTCCGGAAAAATATCGCACCAACGGCGTGGTCTCGAACATGCCGCAATTCCAGGAGGCGTTCCATTGCAAAGCGGGCTCACCCATGGTGAATCAGAACCAGTGCCGCGTCTGGTGAGCCCGCGACGCTTGGGATGTGTGTAACGACTCACGTGGGGATAGCCGCCTTCGGCTGTCCCGCGATGCGAAGCGAGCCGCTGCACCGTTACACCTCGAGCCCGATCGACCGCATCAACTCAAGCCCGTTGCTTTTCGTAACGACACCGTCGCGCAACTTGTAGTCGAAGGTCATCCGTCCGTTCGCCAACTCGTCCTGAAAGTGAATATTGCGCAAATGCCCCGCGACCGATCCGCCGATATCGGTCAGCGCCAGGTCATGCGTGCTCACCAACCCAATCGCACCGCGATTCACCAGCGCCCGCACGATTCCTTCCGCGCCAATACGTCGATCATTCGAGTTCGTACCTTGCAACAGCTCATCCAGTAGAAAAAGCAACGGCGGATTGCCGCCCGCGAAATCGAAGATCTGCCGCAGCCTCGTGATCTCCGCATAGAACCGCGAACTGCCCTCCTGCAGCGAATCGTTGACGCGAATGCTGGCGCCCACCCGCAGCGGAGTGAGCCGCAGGCGCCGCGCTCGTACCGGCGCACCCGCCATCGCGAGCACAACATTCATCCCAACCGCTCGAAGCAGCGTGCTCTTCCCCGACATGTTGGAACCGCTGACCAGCAGAACCCGCGTCTCCCCGCGGATGCTCACGTCGTTGCGAACACAAAGCGCAGCCGGCACGAGCGGATGCCCGAGTTCCTCTCCCTCGAATGACGCCGCTCCATCCGCGAACTCTGGGAACGGGTCAGCCGGATGCTCGAAGCTGTACGTCGCCAGCGAAAGCAGCGCCTCCATCTGCCCGATGGTGTCCACCCACAACCGCAGCGCGCTGCCGTGGGCCTCGCGCCAATGTTCCGCCGCGAATGCCACTTGCACGGAGTACATGAGCGGAGCATCGAGGATTCGCACCGCGATGTTGTGCCGCGAGTTGATCAAGTCGACCAAAGTCCGGAGCCGCGCAATCGCTCGCGAACCCGGCACACCGCTCGACAAGAGCTCTCGCTGCAGTGCCTGCAATTGCGGCGCCTGGAACCTGTGCGCCTCCACGCGCGCGAGTACGCCGGAAAGCAGATCGAGGTCGCGAAACACATGCTCCGTTCCGTGCAGCACTTCTTCCAGAGGCTTCTTGAGGCGATAGGTAAAGACGGCCTCGATCACAACAATCAGCACCAGCGGTGCCGCGATTCCCCAAACTGCCCAGACTACCGCGCCAGCAATGGCCAGTGCCGCGAGCAAGGGCGACAGCCATCGAAGCCACAACGGCTTCATCTGGTTTGGCGATTCCGCCCACTTCAGCAGCGCATCGGGATGCACGCCCACTCCAACATCTTCGCCCAGCACCGCCAGATCCTCTCGCAGGTCGAGTTGATCGCGCAGTTCCTCCACGGCCGCATGCCGCTCGCAAACCTGCTCTACGGCTGAAGGAGAAAGCAGCCACCGCGCCAGCGTGTCTTCGCCCATGCGCGTCCGCGCAGTCGACAGAAGCTGGAACAAGCTGCCTTTGCCGAACAGGTCGAGATCGCCGGCGTACACGTGATGCGGATCGTCGAAGCGCTCTCCGGTCTCACCGGATCCGGCCCAGCGATCCTCGACTCGCGCCAGTGCTCTTTCATAAAAGGACACGGCTCGCTCAGACAATTCGCGAGCCCGCAAAACCCGCGAATGATACGACGCAATTCCCACGAACGCCACAACCGGCGCAGCCATCCACAAGGGTAATAGAGAATGCGCCCGGAACGATGCCCAGGCCATGAACACCGCTACGGCGGCTAAAAGAAGCCGGACCTTCCCCAGGCGAATATGAATTTTCTCGTAAGGTGCAACCCGCAATTGGCGAGCGTTTCGGCGCTGCACGTATTCTTCGGAGGGAACCACGCCTCAAAATGTAGCAGGTAGATCAAGCGCGAGGAAGCGCCCCATCTCCGGCTCCTTTGGAAGGCGTCATCCTGACCGGAGCCGTTCTTCAGGCGAAGGGAAGGATCTTGCGCGCGCTATTCGACTGGCTTCGGATCGCCGAACAAGATCATCCGCATCGAAATACTCCCGAAGTCAAAGCCTTCATACGGATATGACACCGCATCCTGCTCATCCGTGCTGCCCATGCAATACAGCAGCGGCAAGTAGTGTTCCACAGTAGGATGCGCCGTCGCCAGCAGCGCCTCGCCCCACTTCTGCGGCTGTGCCAGAGAGTTCGCATCGTGCGCCTCAACCGCTTTCTTGACCCGGGCGTCGAACTCCACCGCCCAGTCGTAAGCGCCTGAGGGATTGTCCCAATCGATGCGCCGCAGGTTGTGCACGATGTTGCCACTGCCCAGAACCAGAACTCCCCGCTCGCGCAACGCCTGAATCTCGCGCCCCAACTCCAGATGCTCTTTGAAACCGCGGTGCTCGTCGAGACTCAACTGGAACGCAGGCACGTCCGCATTCGGATACATATGCCGCAACACGCTCCACGAACCGTGATCCAGTCCCCACTGTTCATCCGGCAGAATCTCAGGATTTTTCGCCAGTTTCTCAGCCTCGGAAGGCGCGCCCGGCGCAGGATACTGCACTTCATAGAGCGGCCGCGGGAACCCGTAAAAATCGTGAATGGTTTTCGGATGGGCAGACACCATCACATGCGCGCCCTCGGTCACCCAATGCGCCGACACTACGCACACCGCCTTTGGCATCGGCAGCCGCGCGCTCAAACCCTGCAGTGCCTCGGTAAACGCATTGTGCTCAATGGCGTTCATCGGCGATCCATGGCCGACGAACAAAACCGGCATCTTCTCCAACACAGCTCTCCTGGCCAGAGCCGCAACTCATGCGCTCCGGTACACCCTCATTCTTGTTAACTATTTGATTATCAACGAAAAGAAAAGGATTCGTCGCGATGGTAGGCGTTGCGGACGCTACTGTAAATCAGACTTGTCGGGGTTGTAGAAGAAGCGGAATCGCAGCGCGAGGTAAGGTCCGGTGAAATCGCTGGGCAGCGGCGGAAATGGATTCGACGCCGAGATGCCGGCCCAGGCCGCGCGATCGAGAGCCACATCATTGGACGTGGCGACTAGGCGCATATCCGCAACCTTGCCATCCTTCGTGATGGCAAACTCGATCATGAGCTTGCCCTTCTTCATCTCGGCGGATTCCGGAATCGCGCGATACCAATTCTCGCGGACATCCTGCAAAATGCGCTGCAGGTACGGCCCGAAGTCGACGCCCTGCGTGTCGCTCAGAATTTCTAGATTTCCCAGCGCTCGGCCATGCGCTCCGGTGCCCAGGCCAAAGTCGCCTTCCTGCCCGCCGCCTCCACCCCGCCGTGCGGCTGCTGCTGCCGCGGCCTCTTGAACTGCCGAACCCGCACTCATCCCCGTCCCATATTTGGCGAACGAATTATTCGGACGGGCAGGTATCTGCAACTGCGCCGTCTGATCGCTCTGGAACTGCGGACGCTGCGTCTGTTGCTGTCCCTGCGGCGGTTGCTGCGTCGTTGGCTGGTTCTGCGCCATGGTTTGCGGCGCCTGTTGCGGCGCCCGCGGACCGTTCATCCCCGGCGCTCCCGGAGGTGGCGTCGCCAGAATCTTCCGCAACTCTTTCGGATCAAGCTCAGGATGCCGCGACATCGCAATGCGGTCTTTATCCGACGCGATGTTTGTGTTGGGGCGGCGCGTGGGCTTCTGTAAATCCGGCGGCAGGGCCAGAAAGGTCAGGTTTTTGTTTTGCGTTGAATCCACCGGAACAACCACCACGCGGTGCCAAACGTTTTTTTGAATCCAAGGCAGGTACACCAGGACCATGAACACAATCAGGTGGACGATGATCGAGATCCACGCGGCTTCCCGCTTGCGCGATCTCTGCAGATCGTCCTGCAACTGGATGAGCAGGTGCGGCACATGCGCATCCAGATCACGGTACGCGGTTTCCCAGTCTTGGCTGTCATACAGCCCGAGTTGCTCCGGTTGAGGCTTCTCGGGAGCAACCGGGTCCTGGAATGGAATCTGCGTAATCGGCATGCGCTGGTTTGAACTGAACCGCTTAACTGTAAGAGCTAGCTGTATCCGCTGGTCGTTAGACACCGAATACACTCGCGGCGTTGCATCCGGCCTTCAAGGAAGAAATGCAATGAGCGCGCGCTGCTCTACAACCAAGTTAGCCCTATTTTCGCATCTTTCGAGCCACTCTGCTCACTCATAAATGGCCCCCGACTTAGGTGTGTAAACATATGTAAATGCAAGTGGAAGTGACACGAGAGGTGTTATGTGGGGACGGCCGCCTTCGGCCGTCCGCCGGGCGCAGCCCGGCGGTGCGTAGCACAGGCTTCAATGCTTCGCGTGAGCCATGCCGGAAAGTCCCACTTTTGTCCCGTGTTCCCGAATGGCCGCCACAATCTCTAGCGCTAGCGCCAACGCGCGCCGACCATCCTCCAGCGGCACCACAGGCGTGGACCGCTCCCGCACAGCCCGAAGAAACGACTTCAACTCCGCATGCAGCGGCTCTTCCGACGCAACCGGCACCTTGGTGACACCGATCTGCGGATTTACGGTTGGAGTTCCCGCCGTGTCATGCCCCACCGTAAAGACCAGCACTTCCTGCCGACCGTAATCGAGCGAAACATACTGCCGCGGCTGGAAGAATCGCAGCTTGCGCACCCGCTCGGTGGAGACCCGGCTCGCAGTAAAGTTCGCGATGCAGCCGGAATCGAACTCCAGCCGAACGTTCGCAATGTCCACCTTCCCCGACAAAATCGGCAGCCCAACCGCCCGTACTTCCTTCACTTCCGACTTGGCAAACGCCAGAACGATGTCGAGATCGTGGATCATCAGATCGAGCACAACATCCACATCGAGCGACCGCGGAGTGAACACGCTGAGCCGGTGTACTTCAAAAAACATGGGCTGGGTCAGCAGCGGAACCGTGGCGCGCACCGCCGGATTGAAGCGCTCCAGATGCCCCACCTGCGCGATCCGCTTGTGCGTAGCCGCGAGAGCAACCAACTCCTCAGCCTCCGCCAGTGTGCCCGCCAGCGGCTTCTCGATCAGCACATCCACTCCGGTCTTCATCAACTCGCTGGCCACGCTCAAGTGATGCACCGTGGGACACGCTACCGAGGCGGCCTGCACCTCGCTGTGCGTGGTCAACAACTGCTGCACGGAGCCGAAGGCCTTGCACCCGAACTCGCGCGCTACCTCGTCCGCGCGGCTCGTGTCAGGATCGACCACTCCCAGCAGCCGCACCGGCTCCCCTTGCTGTTCCAGTTCCTTGTACACTCGGGCATGGTTCCGTCCGAAAACGCCCACGCCCACGACGGCGACGGAGATCGGACTTTGCGTTGGCAGGAGAAATTCTCGATGGCCGGTAGCCGGAAACAAATTGTAAACGGTATCCCGGGAAAGAGCATCTGGATTAGCGCCTGTATCGATCGGATGAATCGCTCGCGTCTGAAGAAGAAGTGGCAGACGAGACCCACGCCAGCCGCGAAGCGGCGACAGAATGCAGCCCACAGCGCAAGGTGTGGGGAGACGTGCAGGAAGTAACGCCAAGCCCGGAGGGGCGAAAGAAACGCTCCCCAACGAAAACTGAACCACTTGCTTCCCTCGCGTGCGCCTCACCACGCGACGCGGCAATCAAAATGAACACAGAAAGGACTGAATCGCCCCATGAAGACGATCGTGCTGCTGACCATCTCCAACATCTTCATGACCTTCGCCTGGTACGGACACCTGAAATACCGCGAGGTTCCCCTTTACAAAGTCATCGCCGTGAGCTGGTTGATCGCCTTCTTCGAATACTGCTTCCAGGTCCCCGCGAACCGCATCGGCTCCTACGAGTTCACCGCAGCACAACTCAAAACCATCCAGGAAGTCATCACTCTGACCGTTTTCGCCGCTTTCTCGGTGATCTATCTGAAGCAGCCCCTGCGCTGGAACTATCTCGCAGGCTTCGCCCTGATCGTCGCAGCGGTCGCGGTGATCTTCAAGAAATGGTGAGCAAGAGATCCTTGGTTTTGTGGAGGGACAAGGCGGTTCGGTGTGAGGGCCCGTGGGTTTTGTGGAAGGGCACGGCTTCCAGCCGTGCCGTCAACGGGAGATTTAGATAAGGGCTTTTAGCTCCTGAGGCCGCTTTCTCGATCCGGAGATAGACCCTATCTTCCGGGACGAGCCCCCGCCTTCTTCAAAATCGCAATCTGCCCCGCATGGTACAACTCATGCTGCGCAATCCCATGCAGCATGTGATAAAAGTCGTACCGTTTTCCCGGAACCCGATCCCCGAGCCGCGAATCAGGAAGCGCAGCGACAGTCTTGACGAGCCGATCGTGGGTGCGCTTCGCAGCCGCAACAGCCCTGCGCCACGCCGCTTCCGAAGGCTTTGTGACCGCAGGAAAATTGGCCAGCCCCGTCGGCTGCCATTTCTTCCCATCAAGCCTGCGCAGCGCCGCGTCGTCCCAAACGGCCACGTGCAATACCAATTCCCAAATGTTGTGAACTTCAGGCAGCGGCTTGGCCGCAGCAGTAGCGGCGTCCACATCTTCCAGCAGTTCGAGCAGCGCCGGCCCGTGCCACGCGCTGCCATAAAAGGCGCGGCGAAGTTGATCGGCAATGCGGGCTCCTTCGGACGCTGCTTTCTTCTCTCTCGCTCTCATGCCCTCTCTACCGTCCCTCCGCGACAATCGCGACTCCAGCCGCATTCCCCGCCTCGATCACCTTCTGCCCATCCAGCAGCAGACACTTGCCCGCGTCCAAAGCGAGACAGCTCGCCCCCGCCGCCTGCATGACTTCGATGGTCTTCACGCCAATCACCGGCACATCGAACCGCATATCCTGATTCGGCTTCGCGACCTTCACCACAGTCAAGGAACGGCTCAAAGTCGAAGCATCCCCGTGCAGCGACCGCATAATCTGCCCAGCACGCTCGATGGTCGCGTCAGTGCCTTCCATGGCTTCGACCGCCACGCACGCCGATTCCGCGATCACCACCGTCTGCCCGATATCATGCTCGGCCAGCCGTCGCGCCACCGCACGTCCGTACTCAATATTCTTGCGCTCCTGCTCGCTCGGTTCGCGCCCTGTCAGCACGCCGGACTTCACCAGCAGCGGCTCCAGCAGCCAGGTCGACTTCTCCAGCGTGATCCCTTCATCCGCCAGCACCTTCGCCACCGCGCCCAGGAGCGAGTCCGTATTGCGCGTCGTGAGCGACAGCAACATCTTCGCCAGCCGCCAGTCTGGACGGATGCTGGAAAAAATCTGCTTGTGCCTCACCTGCCCCGCCATGATGGCGCGCCGCACGCCCTCCCGCTGAAACATCTCAATCAGCTTCGACAGCTCTCCCAGCGAAAGCCAGTGAACCGCCGCCGCCCCATGCGATGCAATCTCCGGAAACGCTTCCTCCTGAATCGCCGCCACCACCACGTCATATCCCTGCGCCCGCGCCGCGTCGAGCACGAGAAAAGGAAACTTGCCGTTGCCAGCGATGAGACCGAGTTTTTCCTTGTGAGGGGACATGGGGAACGCGCTAACGCGCGAAGTCAGTCTAGCATTTGGCCTTGTAGAAGGGATGTTGCTGCCGCCAGCCCGGAGTAGACGAGCGGCCCATGAGTGAACTCACTCTGTTTGCGACAGTTGACATCCCACCCCACTGTCTCTGAACTGGTCAAAACGAGACAGTTTACGACCTCTGCCACGCTCTACTCTGAATCGTGAGGCAAAGCCTATGAAACGATTGGGAAGTGCCAACGCAGCATTTCTCCTGTTCGTGCTTCTCGGAGCAGTTGCTTTTGGCTACGCGCCGCAAAGCGAAAAGCAGACCCAGCACGAAGAGCACGCCAGACCTGAACCGCAGCATGCTCAACAACAACCGCAGCACACTCAGCAGCAGCCGCAGCATGCTCAGCAACAACCTCAGCATCAGCAACAGCCACAGCATGCTCAGCAACCGCAGCACACTCAGCAACAACCACAGCACTCTCAGCAACAACCGCAGCATGCCCAGCAACAGCCGCACACTCAGCAACCGCAGCACACTCAGCAGCAACCCCAGCATGCTCAGCATCAACCGCAAAACCAAAACAAGCAACAGCATGCCCAGCAACAACCGCAACATTCCAGCCCCAATCGTGCCGGAAACAGCGCGAGCAGTCGCGGAGGCAGCGTCAGCCGCGCGGTTCCGGGGCACACGGTTCCTCTGAAGGGCGGCGGGGCAGCGAGCTTTCGAGCCAACGGACAGATCCGCTCGGTCAACCGGGGTGGGATGCAGATTCAACACAATCTCCGCGGCGGGCGCACGGTTGTGAGCGAGCACAACGGGGCGCGCATCGTGACAGCGGGCCGAGGCAACGGCTATGTTCAGCATGCCTACGTCACGCGTGGCGGGCGTTCCTATTATTCGCGCACTTATTATGATCACGGTGCCTATCGGGTCGGAATCTATCGCGGCTACAACTATGGCGGCCATCAATACTACGGTTATTATCCCGGCTCCTGGTACCACCCTGGCTTCTATGGCTGGGCGTACCAGCCTTGGGGCTCGCCGGTGTCTTGGGGTATTGGGATGGGTGGCTGGGGTTGGGGTGGATCGCCGTGGTACGGCTTCTACGGAGGATATTTCTCACCCTATCCGGTATATGCGTCGCCGGCATTCTGGCTTACGGATTATGTGATCGCAGCGAATCTGCAAAACGCCTACGCGTCCCAGTCCGCCGCCAATTCTGATCCCGGGGCGGGTTACGATCAGGGCCCATCAAACTACGGGGACGGAGGAGGACAGGCAGCAAACTCCGCTCCGGTGACGCTGACTCCAGAAGTGAAGCAGGCCATCGCAGAAGAAGTGAAGGCGCAACTCGCGGCCGATCAACAACAGTCTTCTGGCGGACAGGCACAGGCTCCGGCTCCCGCCAACGGCGAGGTTCCGCCGGCACTGGATCCCGCGCGGCGCACTTTTGTCGTGGACGACAGCATCACGGTGGTATCCGATGGCCAGGAATGCGAGCTCACGGGAGGGGACGTCATCACGCGGCTCACCGATACTCCAGATGCCGATCAAAACGTTACCGCGAGTGTCTCGGCCAGCAAGAGAACGGACTGCGGCGCGGGCAAGCAAGTCACAGTTTCCGTGGAAGATTTGCAGGAGATGCACAACCATTTCGAGGAACAACTCAACAACGGCATGAAGGCTCTGGCAGAAAAGCAGGGCACGGGAGGGTTGCCAAAAGCTCCGGATACGGCCACGACAACTTCCGATGTGCCGCCTCCGCCGCCGGATACGAACGCGGCCAAGGATTTGACCGATCAACAGGCAGCAGCTGACCAAGCCGAGACACAGGCGAAACAACAGACCGCGGGAGGGCCGGGCGGGGGACTGTAGTGTGAATGGGATGCGGCAGGATTGACAATACTCTGGAAGCTGCCGCATCCGATTCCCCGGAAGCTGCGCCTCACTTCTTGACCTCTGAAGCCGGATACCCCTGCCACACATATTGAAGCGCCTCGGGAAGCGTCTGCTGTTTCACCGCCCGGTCCACGTGCCCGGCGTTGCGGGCAAATACGAACTGGTAGTGATACCCCTTCGCCGCGAGCACCTTCGCCATCAGCTCGTTGGCCAGAACCCAATCATGCATGTTGTCGCGCATCACATTCGGATTGAATAAATCCCGGTCCCCCACTTCCATCCAGATTCGTATCGGCTTCGCCGGACTTCCCGGGATGAGATGCTCATGAAACTCCCACGCCCCATGCGGCGTCTGCGGATTCGAAGGCCACTGCTGGTTCACAAATGTTCCCGAGTAAGTCAGCACACGGTGATAAAGCTCAGGGTGATACCACGCCATGATCAAGGCGCAAGAACCTCCCGAACTGCCGCCCATCGTCGCTCTCCCCTCGGGATCCTTCGTGAGCTTCACGTGCGCCTGCGCTTCCACCAGCGGCAACACTTCCTTCTCCACAAACTCCGCATAAACTCCCGACATCGTGTCGTACTCCAGCCCGCGTTCGCTCCCCTGCGCGTCCCCGCTCCCGTTGCCGATCGAAATGGCAATCATCACCGGAACCTTGTGTTGAGCGATCAAGACATCCAAAGTTGAAAAGAGCAAGCCGTCAGGCCCATCCGCCCCCACAATGAACGGAGCGACGCTCCCCGCAACGTACTGCTTGGGCACATAGACGTCCACCTTCCGCGTGTATGGAGCGGGATGGCTCGTCGTCACCACAAGCTCCGCCGGGTCCGCAGGATCCGGCGTCCCGAGCGCTCCCGCATCCCGCGCAATCCCCGGATATATCTTGCTGTCCGAGGAGTTCATCGTGAACTCAATCACGATGCCCTTCGGCTGGGCAGCCATTTCGGCCGGTGCCGCGTAGGTCGGCTCGATAATAAAATTCCCATCCGCATTTGCCGGTGGATTCGCGCCGTCGGGCAACTTCTTCGCCTCAACATAGCCGGCAGTGTGCGGGTCCCGCGTCGGCGGCGCCGGGCGTGCCGCAGTCTGCGCCGGCGGCGCAGTCTGCCCGGACGCCACATAACCACCCGTGATAAAACCAGCCAACAAACAGACGTTCAGACACTGCGAGGAAAGAGTCATCCCGCCATTTTCCGCCATTTCTTGAGGTTGGCCAATGCAAGGTTGGCGGGCACCACCACCGACCGGCTGCCCCACCTTTCGCGATTTCGAAAGGTGGGCATTCGTGCTGCGGATAGTGAGGACTTTCCTTTAGCAAGACTCCCGATGAACTACAATCCCTTCCTAGAGGCGAGCACATCATGGCAACAAATGTGAACAGCAGTCATCGAAACGCAATTCTTCGCCGGAAAATATTCGCGTTCACCACGCTGATCCTGACCTTCTCTTTGCAGGTATATTCCCAGCCAAAGAACTCTGCCGACACAGCTTCTTCAGTTCAACCTTTTCTGGGACGCTGGGACCTGACCCTGAAGACTCCAGGCCACGACTCGCCGTCGTGGTTGGAGATCACCCAGGAAAATGGGAAGCTAAGCGCCCGAATGGTGAGCCGTTGGGGACACGCCCGCCCACTCCCGAAAGTTGAGATCGCCAATGACCAGATCACGTTCGTTTCTCCCAAGGAAGAGGAAGAGAGAAAAGACGACATGGTCTTCGTAGGCAAGCTGTCTGGGAAGACATTGTCGGGGACCACAACCGGACCCGACGGGACTCCCTGGCAATGGACGGGCGTGCGAGCGCCATCGCTGAAGAGAACAAGCGCTCCGAAGTGGGGAACTCCGACACAGCTGTTCAACGGCAAGGACCTGAGTGGCTGGACGATGAGCGATCCGAAAGCAACCGCGACGTGGAAGGTCGAAAACGGAACGCTGGTAAGTCCCGGACATGATCCTGAACTGATCTCGGATGCCAAGTTTGAAGATTTCAAACTACACGTCGAATTCAATTGCGCCCCCGGATCAAATAGCGGCATCTACCTGCGCGGCCGGTACGAACTCCAGATCGAAGACGATCCGGAGCCGGAAGGCCCGACTATGCGCACTGGAGGCGTATACGGCTTCTTAGCCCCCTCCTCCGAACAGCCGCGCAAACCGGGAGAATGGCAGACCTACGACATGACGCTCGTCGGAAGAGTTGTCACCGTTGTGCAAAATGGTCACACGATTATCAATCAGCAGGAAATTCCGGGCATCACCGGCGGAGCGTTGGATAGCGCCGAAGGGCTACCGGGACCAATCTATCTGCAGGGTAGTGAGGCCGGACACGTCGCTTTTCGGAATATCACGATCACGCCCGCGAGGTGATGTTGACGGCTGACCCAAGCCGGCTCAAAGCGGACTACAACAATGACCGGACCCGCGCACTATGACAGGATTGTGCGGAAGATCGTGCGCCACCAGGCAGGATCGATACGCCACCTGTTGGCCCCATCGGCTAGGTTGTCTCGCGTTTTCGGCGGCTTCCCAATGTTCATCCAACCTCGACCGAGAAAACTCATTCCTACAGACTCGGCAGCATAAGCCAGCAAAATCATCCGGACCGTCGGTCCGAACCCCAAAGTACCTTTGGACGCCTTGAAACTTTGGACCTTGAAACCTAGTGTTTTCAAGATCTTGCCCGCAACTGATTACGTCGGTCATCTGCTATCGGAGTCGATGCTCACAGATAATTGGGCAATGTGGGTAAGCGGGGCGAGAGTTTGCGGGCCCCAGGGCGAGATCCACCGCAGGCAGTCGACGACCAAGACACGGAAGAAGGCACATTACCGTTTCATTTGGCCAGTTGTTCAAGGATCGTATGAACGATGCGCCGAAGGACTGGGAGATCCTGCGCACCATCACAATCGATATTCAGAATTGACCTTCGAGGTTAGAGCGCTTGGAGATAACACGCGACCAGCAAACCCGCAGCGAATCCAAAACGCGGCTCGTTGAGCAGGTCAACGTCTGTCTGCGTTCGGGCGACTACGCTCGCGCCCAGGATTTGCTGCGAGATACGGACATCGAATTCCCCAACGATGCGGAGCTGTCCGAACTGGAAAAGCGCGCCCACGATGGCGTAAAGCGCAATGCCGAAGCCAACCGCCTTATCACCGAAAGCCAGGAACTGTTCGCACAGCGGAAGTCCGCCGAAGCCATTCAGTTATTGCGCAAGGCCTACGAGCTCGACAAAAACAATTCTCTCGCCCGCTCCATCCTGGCCAATGCCCTGGTCGAGCACGCGCACTCCGTTGTAGAAACCGATTGGCTGGAAGCCGAGACGCTGACCAATCAGGCGCTCGCGCTGAACCCTGCGCATCCCACGGCCAAAACCATCCACGCACTGATCGTGGACCAAAAAAAAACAAGCTCTGTGGAGGATTGGGTTGAGAAAGCGCGCAAGCTGCAATCCTCCGGCGATCTATTCGCTGCCTTGGCTTGGGTTGCAGAGGGATTGGCCGTTCATCCCGACGATCCTAAGTTGCTCCAGATTCACGATGCAATCCAGCGCGACCAGGGCGTTCGCCGCCGCCAGGCTCGCCGCGGCGACTTGGAAAACCTGCGGCGCCTGCAGAACGAAATCGCTGGGGCCGCGGACGTTGCTGCAAAACAAGCGTTAGCCGAGCGCATCCAAGCGGTGGCCGCCAAGTATTGGACGGATGGCGAAATCTTGTCCATCGCCAATGCCCTGCTCCTCCGCTTGGGATTGATTCCCCAGGAGAGTTCCAGCGCGGCGCCGCGCAGCAAAGGCGCGACCGTAATTCTTCACGTCCCGCGCCCCAGCGCTCCGGAGGCTTCTAGCGCCACGTCTATCCAGGCTCCGCCAAGCCCGGTTTTGCCGAGCTCGGTTCCACCAAGCCCGGCTCCACCGGGAAACGTTCCGACCCCCATTGTTCCGACCCTCACTGTTCCGACCGCCACTGTTCCGCCCAGCGGAGTTCCGTCCCGCCTTGTACCGCCGGTCAAAGTCCCGACCAAGCCTCCAGAGCCACTCCCGCCGCCACTAGCCTCCACCGTTCCCGCGGCCGAGCTTTCCGTACCAGTGGCTAAAGTCACATCTAAATCAGTCCGTCCAAAACAGCCCTCGAGTTCGCTCTCCACAACGCTGATCCTCGTCTCCACCGCCGCGATAATCCTGTTCGCAGCGATCTTCTTCTTCGCGCGAAAACATCAGGCTCCGCCAACAGCGAAGGCACCCGCACCCGCGCCTACTGTTTCAGCGCCCACCGTCTCTGCCCCGGCCATCTCAGATCCCACAGTCTCCGCTCCTGCCGTGTCCGCGCTCGCACCGACAACTCCCGAAGCATCTTCGTCTGCTTCTGACACCGCCGGAAAACTTACGGTCGATGATCAGCAGCCCGCCGAGTCCAGTCGCAACCTGGGCACGATCCTTGTCGTTGCCGGTCAAGACAACGCATCAGTCTTTCTCAACGGAAAACTTCAACGGCAACTCACGCAAGCCGGCCAGTTGCGCCTGCCGAATCTCGAGCTCAAGGACTACGTTGTACAAGTCTCTAAGAGCGGCTTCCAGGATCCTCCCCAGCAAGTAATCCGCATCCGCAAGGTCGACCAGGCCACGCTTGTCTTCAACCTCCAACCGCAGCCTCGCCTGGCTTCGCTGACCATCCAGGGCGGCGCTCCCGGAACCACGGTTCTCGTCGATCAAACTCCCGTCGGCTCCATTCAGCCCGATGGCACGCTCTCCGTCTCCACCGTCAATCCCGGAGACCATATCGTCGAACTGCGCAAGGAGCGATTCAAGCCCCGGCAGTTCAGGAAACACTTCGTTGCAGGCGGGGCCATATCTCTCGCTGCTGCGGATGCCGCGCTGGAAGCCGCTCCCGGCGAATTGAAAATTACCTTCGCGCCCGCCGACGCCACCGTTGCAGTCGTGAAAGGTGATCTCCTGAAAATGGTAAGCAGTGGTGTCCCGCTCAATCTTGCCCCCGGGACCTACACTCTTACTGCGCGAACCGCAGAAAGGTTCACGCGTTCGTCCACGCTCGAAGTCATAGCCGGTCAATCCAGGACTTTGGATTTGTCTCTCGGCCCGAGCGGTATGTCGAAGTGGGATAACCCAGGCGCCTGGAAGCAGGAGGGAGATTCTTTCATTCGTAAGGGAGGGGATTTCGTCCTATACGGAGCCGTTCCTGCCTCGGGCACATTTGCTTTTTCCGCGATGCTCTCCAAGGGTCACCTCTTGCAATGGGTGCTCAACTACATCGACCCCAAGAACTACGTCCTCTTCCAAATGGACGACAACAACTTCTACCGCAGTGTCATTCGCAACGGCGAGAAAACGGACGAGATCATAGTTCCCCATAAAGGCGACAAGAAAAGCTTCCGCACGCTTCAAATTCGCGTTAGCCCCACCGAGGTTGTCAACCAGATCAGGCAGGGTGACAAATGGACCGTCCTGGATCGCTGGACGCAGCCCGGCGCCAATCTCGGCTTGGGCAAATTCGGCTTCTACATACCCGGCAACGACCAGGTAGCGGTCTCCAGCTTCGCCCACTACGCTGACCTGAACATCCGCTAGCAGCTACGGCCTGGGCCTTCCATGACCGTCGCAATACTGTTGAAACATCCCAATATCTCTGACAACCCGGCCGTCCCTCGGCGACCGGTCGGCCAGACGGAAATATCCAGAAACAGCGTTACGGGAAGTGTCGCGATTTGGGCGCTCGTGGTTGCCGTTAAATCGGGCTCTCAGAGTTGTGCCGTTTGTTTCATGGAATGAGGTCGTCGTCTCTGGCCTCGCATCGGGAATCCGTGAGGGTGGTCTGCCATGTCAGCTTGAGAGGCCCTCACCAGACGTACCAACGCACAGCGGACGCACGGCATAGGGTAGCCGAAGCTGTCTCGGCCTTGTGCCTCCTCCGTCTGGCAGTCTGAGCAGGTATGACGATCGGTTCGGACGGGCTGGATGTTCGCAGGCATAAAGTTAATCCTAATGTCGACTATGTCCATCGACATTGTCACTTTAACCCATTTCCTGACCGGACGCAAGTCCCGAAAAGAATTACTTCGAGGGGCTCTTTTGGCCAGTTGAATACGGCTGCCCCCCATCGCCATTACATTCAAGAGTTCCGAGACGTGGCGACCGCACTCCGGGCACGTATGTCGCTCGCCGACTACAAGAAAAACTACGAGTGATCGGGCTTTGACTGCTAAATGAGTTAAATCGCCCTGATTGCACAAACTCAAGTGTTCGGCCATTGACCCTTCGTGAAAAACAAGTATTCCGGGAAATGCTACGATCACGCCAGCCTAACTCAGTGGGCCGAATGAGGAGGATCTAATGGGCGCAAATCATCGCCCGCTCGTCCTGTTAACCGGAGCGTCAGGCTACATCGGGGGGCGCCTACTCAAGGAGTTGGAGAAAGCGGGCAGGCCGGTTCGCTGCCTGGCTCGGCGACCTGATTTTCTCAGATCAAAAGTTGCCGCTTCCACGGAAGTCATTAAAGCAGATTGCCTGGATCGCAGTTCACTAGTGCCGGCGATGGCAGGAGTGCAGACGGCGTATTACCTCGTCCACTCCATGGGGTCTTCGGGTAAGTTCGAACAGGAAGACCGCGAAGCCGCCCAAAATTTCGCCGATGTAGCGCGCGATTCTGGAGTACGACGCATTGTCTATCTGGGTGGCTTGGGGAACCAGGACCAAGCGCTCTCCGCTCATTTGCGCAGTCGTCACGAGGTTGCAGACATCCTGCGAAGCTCAGAGATCCCCACCATCGAATTTCGCGCATCCATCGTGATCGGTTCCGGCAGTCTTTCATTTGAAATGATTCGCGCGCTGGTACAGCGGTTGCCGGTGATGATCTGCCCGCGCTGGGTTGCCGTCAAAGCCCAGCCGATTGCGGTCGAAGATGTGGTGGCGTATCTCATGGCCGCGCTGATGTTGCCGGTGGAACAGTGCGGAGTTTTCGAAATCGGGGGCACCGACCAAGTCAGCTACGGCCAGATCATGCAGGAGTATGCCCGGCAATGCGGCCTCCACCGATGGATGATCCCGGTTCCGATCTTGACGCCTCACCTCTCAAGTTTGTGGTTGGGCTTAATCACACCTGTTTATGCCCGCATTGGCCGAAAGCTCATCGATAGTATGCGCAACCCAACTCTGGTGCACGACACCTCCGCTTTGACCGCCTTTGACATCAGGCCGAAAAGTTTGCGAGAAGCGATGCAGAGAGCTCTTCACCATGAAGACCAGGAATTCGCCCAGACTAGTTGGTGCGACGCTCTTTCCTCGGCGGGGAAGCCGCAGTCTTGGGGCGGAGTAAAGTTTGGCACCAGGCTCGTCGATTCTCGGACCGTGCAAGTATTGGTTCCGCCAGCGGCAGCTTTTGCTCCGATTCAGCGCATCGGAGGTTTGAATGGCTGGTACTTTGCCAATGTTCTCTGGTGGTTTCGGGGCCTCTTAGATCTCGTTGTAGGGGGCGTGGGACTGCGCCGGGGCCGACGCGATCCTCACGCACTTTCCGCAGGCGACGCTCTGGATTTCTGGCGAGTGGAAACCTTTGTGCCGGATCACGAACTCGGTCTGGTCGCTGAAATGAAAGTGCCGGGCCGCGCGTGGTTGCAGTTCGAGGTGGAAGCAGATAGCCGAGGCTCCGTCATTCGGCAGACCGCTATTTTTGATCCTGCCGGATTGGCGGGGCTTCTCTATTGGTACATGCTTTATCCAGTGCATCGCTGGATTTTCGGCGGCATGCTCAATGAGATTGCAGCTGTTGCAGGACGCAGGACAGGTACTTCTTCCGTTGGAGCATGACGGTCGGTTTCAACAGAGTCAGCTCACAGAATTAATACCCGAACCGTGAAGGTCACCCACGGAAGCGGTGGTTCGCGACCCAATTCGAGCCATCGATACAAGTCCCAGTTTGTCGGCCAACCGGAAGTTATCCGACCCGCCGCCCGAGAGGCGATTCGTGTCAGTTGGCGATAAACCCGCATTACGCGCATCGACCCTGATCGAGCGACGGTCACTTGATAATCCCCCGCTCCGACCCCTCGACGAACCGAATCAGCATATCCACATCCTCACCGTGATCGGGTTCGGACTTCAACTTTTCCAGCGCCTGGGACGTGTTCATCTTCGAGGCCAGCAGAATCTTGTACGCGTGATGAATCTTCGCAATGCGCTCTTTCGAAAACCCGCGCCGTTCGAGCCCAACTTTATTCATCCCATACGCGTGCGTATCGCGCGCCGCCGACGTCATGGAGTACGGCAGAACATTCTGCGTGATCGTAGTCCCGCCTCCGATGTACGAATGCGCCCCAATGCGCACAAACTGGTGAACCGGGCACATCGCTCCGACCACCGCCCATTCTTCCACCGTCACATGCCCGCCCAGAGTCGCGCCGTTCACCAGCATGGCGTGATCCTCAATCACGCAATCGTGCCCGATATGCGTATACGCCATGATGAGCAGGTGACTGCCAACTTTGGTCAGCCCCCCGCCCTTCACCGTGCCGCGATTGATGGTCACAAACTCTCGGATCTCATTGTGGTCGCCGATCTCGAGCCGCGTCGGCTCGCCTTTGTAGGTGACATCCTGCGGCGCCATCCCGATGGCGCAAAAAGGAAAGAAGCCGTTGTCGGCGCCGATTTTCGTCGGCCCCTCGATCGCCACATGCGACACGAGGTGGCACCTATCTCCCATTTCGACATCCGCGCCGATCACGCAATACGGCCCGATCTTGCACGACGCAGGAACCTTCGCGCGCGCATCGATCAGGGCCGTAGGGTGAACGTTCATGGAGGAAGAATTCATGGACGAGGAGCGTGTAGTGGCTTTCCTTCGTGAACCTTAGTGTCCTTAGTGGTTAAAGCTCTTCAAACAGCTGCGGCATCACACTCCCGAACCGCCATCATCCGCACCCCGGCCCCGCGAACTGTCTATCAACTGGCACGACACTGTCGCCTCAGCCACGCGCCGCTCGCCCACGTACGCGTAACCCTGCATTTTCGCTGCAGTCATTCCGGGCACCGTGCGCCAGCCTTTCACTTCTACTTCCAGCCGCAACTGGTCCCCCGGACTAACCGGCCGGCGGAACTTCGCCCGCTCAATCCCGGTGAACACCATGACCTTATCGTTGCGGTCCTCGACCTCAGTCAGCAGCAGCGCGCCTCCAGCCTGCGCAATAGCTTCCACAATCAACACGCCCGGCATGATGGGCAGCCCGGGAAAGTGCCCGACAAAAAATGGTTCATTGATGGTCACGTTCTTGATCGCGACAATCCGCTCTTTACGCTTCAGTTCGAGCACGCGGTCAATCAGCAAGAACGGATAGCGGTGCGGCAGAATCTTCAATATGTCGTGGATGTCGAGCGCGGTCTTCGTCAAGCCGGGCGAAGTTTCCGGCACAGGCCTGGTCTCATTCATGTTCGTCTCAAAACGGCTTGAAGATTATACTGTACGACTTGGCCCGCAGGTGCGTCCTCTGCCCGGGCCGGAGACGAGCGCATCATGCCGGGCAAGAGAACCTCCCGTTCCAAGGCAAGCCGAGCCGAAGCATTCCACGCAGACCCTATCTGGACCGAGCGCCTGCGCTACTTCGAAGCGCGCCAGGAACAGATCGTCCAGACCATCCGCGAGTTCGTCGAAATCGAATCCCCCAGCGACAACAAGCCCGCCGCCGACCGCATGGGCGCCTTCCTCGCTGGCAGCTTCGAGGCGGTCGGCGGACACGCCCGCGTCCACCACGCTGAAGACTACGCCGACAGCGTCCAGATCGATTTCCCCGGCCGTGAAAAGCTGAAGCCCGTTCTCCTGCTGGGCCACTTCGACACTGTTTATCCACTGGGCACTCTCGCCACGATGCCCTGTCACGTCACCGACGACCGCATGCACGGCCCCGGCGTGCTCGACATGAAATCAGGCATCGCCCTCATGCTCTACGCGATTGCGGCACTGCAAGCCTGGCATGGCGCTCTACCGCGCCCGGTGACCGTGCTTCTCGTCTCGGACGAAGAAGTCGGCAGCTACTCCTCCCGCAAAATCACCGAGGGCCTGGCGAAAGAATCCGCCGCCGTACTCGTGCTCGAACCCGCAGGCCCGCGCGGCGCCGTGAAAACTGCGCGCAAAGGAGTCGGTGAATACATTCTGAACGTGAAAGGAGTCGCCGCCCACGCTGGACTCGACCCCGGCAAGGGACACAGCGCCATCCTCGAACTCGCTCGACAAATCACGGCCGTCTCCAAGCTGAACGACTTGCAGCACGGCCTTTCCGTGAACCCCGGCGTAATTCGAGGGGGAACTCGCACCAACGTGATCGCCGCCGACGCCACCGCCGAAATCGACGTGCGCATTACGCACGCCAACCAGGCGGCCGCGCTCGACCGCAAACTCCGCGCCCTGAAGCCCTTCGACAAGCTTTGCAAGCTCAGCATCGAAGGCGGCGTCAATCGCCTGCCCATGGAACGCACTCCGGGCGTCGCCGCACTCTACGCGAAGGCGCAGGCCATCGCGAAGCAGATCGAGTGGAAACTCGAAGAGGCCTCAGTCGGCGGAGGCTCCGACGGAAATTTCACCGCGGGCATCGGCATACCCACGCTCGACGGCATGGGCGGCCACGGCCAGGGCGCACATGCCGCCCACGAACACATCATCATCTCCGAGTTGCCGCGCCGCGCACTCCTTCTAGCCGGAATGATCGAAAGCGGCTGAAGCGATACCACCACAGACACATGCCGAGGATCTCGTCACCTCCCTCTGTGTCCTCAGTGTCCTCTGTGGTTAAAATTCTTGCGCGGCCTCAAGAACGCATGCTGAAGTTCATGGTCGTCCTCTACAAACGCCCCGACCTGACGCAGGAAGAATTCCGCCGTCACCTGCAACAAATTCACGGCCCGTTGCCCGGCGTCCGCAAGTACATCCAGAACTTTGTCGTCGCCGATCCCAAGCGCACCCCAGGGTGGGATGCGATCATCGAACTCTATTTCGACGACTGGGCAAGCATGGAAGCGGCGTGGTCGAGTCCGCAAGGCGCAGCCTCCGATGCCGATCTCCCAGCCTTTGCCGACTTGACTCGAACCACGTGGTCCGCGGTCGACGAAGTTACGGTCTTGCCGTGAATACCAGAAAGTAATCCATCTTGTCGCCCTTCACAAAGTCATACTGCTCCAGCAGATGGTAGCCCGCCTCCTGCGCCTCGCGAATCACAACGTCGCTTCCCACTCCGTGATCTTCTCCATTTCCGTTGCGGTCAATAATTCCCACCTTGGCCCCCGGACGCAGCGCCCCGCGCAGATTTCGCAGCAACGCCACCGGCTGCGCAACTTCGTGGTACGTCTTCAGCAGCAGCACTGCATCCACCGAAGCAGCAGGCAGAAGAGAGTCGTCCGACTTCCCCAGAATCGTCTTCACATTCCGCAGCTTCTCCTTCTGCGCTCGTTCGTTGACGTGGCGGATCGCCTCCGGATTAATGTCGACCGCATAAACCAGCCCGACCGCGCCCACCCGTCGCGCCGCGCGAACCGTAAACCATCCCGACCCCGCGCCAATGTCGGCCACTCCCTTCCCCTCCGCGATGCCAAGAAGGTCCATCACGCGGTTGATCTGAAGCCTGTCCTCGCGTCCCGGCGATTCGAAAACCGACAGATCTCCCGTGTACGGTTCACTGGTCTTGCGCTGTTCGCTGTTCGCAGCTCCTGCTGACGGAGCCGGACTTTGCGCCGCGACAGTCTCGACGTGCACAACAAAAAAGAGGAGCAGAATAATCGCAACCACGTAGCGCCTAACCATCCGGCCTGACCTCCAGGAACAGTGTGCCCTTCGAGGATAGACTCCCAACCTCACTGCAGGTAAGCGGCCGTGTGGCGGACACTCCCATCCGCCGCCTTTGACTCCGCAGATCGGGAAGCCTAAACTTTTCTCAGGGATTTCGGCCACTTACGCAGGACTCGCGAATGCCGTCCCCATGGAGAAATTATGGGTGAGTTTTCGCCCTGGCACTGGCTTCTTGTAATTGTCCTCGCCTTCCTGCTCTTCGGCACCAGCAGGTTGGGCGACGTCGGCAAAGGCTTGGCCGAAGGCATCCGCAACTTTAAAGCTGCGTTGAAAAGCCCTGAAGAAGAAAAGAAAGAAGCCCCGAAGGAAGAGGATCAAAAGAAGTCATAACCCCGAACTGCACACGCACAGGCCTGCGCTTCAAATTCCTCCCTGCTCTCGCAGCATGCGGTACACCAGCGCCACCGGCAGTCCCACCACGTTGCTGTAGTCGCCCTCAATCCGCGGAATCCAGCGCGAAGCCATCCCCTGAATCGCATACGCTCCCGCCTTGTCCTCAGGTTCGCCGCTTGTGACGTACTCGCGAATCTCCTCCTCCGACAACGTGTTCATCGTCACCAGCGTCGTCTCCGAGGCAGTTCGCGCCAACTCATCCGCATTTAACAAGTCGCGGCTGTCACCAGCCCGAACCAGACACACGCCAGTAATCACACGATGCACTCGCCCTGATAGAAGCCGCAGCATGCTCGCGGCATCCTCCGCATTGGCCGGCTTCCCGAGGATAGCCTCAGCCACCACCACAATCGTATCCGCCCCCAACACAAAATCCTGCGGTCGAGTGCGCCACACGGCGAGCGCCTTCTCCCGCGCCAGCCGCTCCGCACACTCGCCCGGCGCCTCCCCTGCCCCGGGAGTCTCATCAATATTGGCTGGTTCAACCGTAAACGGAATCCCCGCACTGCGCAGCAGTTCCTGGCGTCGGGGCGATGCGGAAGCGAGAACAATCATGGCATTCTGATTCTGCTCGACTCAGTACCGAGCACGTCACCCATCCTCTAGTCACTGGGTGCTGAGTGCTGAGTACTGAGTGCCGAGTACTGAATACTATCTGCTGCCCACCACGCCGCGCACCGACTCAATCAGCTTGCCCGAATCGTACCCGACCCCGTCCTTGAAAACCGTCTCCACGTTCTCAATATCCTCGATCTTCTTCGACGGATCGCCTTTGATCACAACCAGGTCAGCCTGCTTGCCGGGCGCAATCGTTCCAATGCGATCGAACTCTCCCAGAAACTGCGCGCCGTTCGCGGTCGCAATGTGGATCGCCTCCAGCGGCGTGAATCCCGCCTCCACCAGCAATTCCACTTCCCGCTGATCGCCGAAACCCGCAATCACCCCGCCCATGCCTGTCGGGTCGAGTCCGGCCAGTAACAGCCCTCCAGCCTTCGAAAAGGCATACTCAAATTCCTCTTCCTTCTTGAACGCTGCCGCATAGGGCGAACCCTCGCTCCCAAAACGTTGACGAATACGATTGTCGTCGCTCGCTCGAACCCGATTCGCCAGCACCGCGCTGCGGGCATCGGGCGATAGCGCGTCCAGAACTCGCCTTTGTATTGTGGGCCGCCCGGGAAAACTGCCCATTTCAAATACCGGCAGAGTTGAAGTCACGGCGACATGATGTTGCACAAGATACTGGATCGTGTCGTGCAACGGCCCTGCATTAGCATCCAGCTTTGCCATGCCCACCGGGTCCTCTCCGTCCTCGGGACACTCATCAAGTTTCTTCCCCGAAATAAATTCGGTGTCCACGAACAGTCCATGTTCCAGATCGTCAATTCCCAGGTCCGCGGCCTCGCGGAAATTTACGGCGCAAAGATGTCCGGTCACCTTCGCTCCGCGCTTGTGTGCGGCCGCAATCGCTGCGCCCAACTCCGCGCGCGTGATGAACATGTAAGCCTTGAAATTATCGACGCCCTGGTCGAGCCAGAAATTCACCGTCCGCGCCGCATCCTCCGGTCCGGTGAGTTGGTGCATCTGAATCGCCCACGACCCCTTGCCCTCGAGATACGGCCCCGTTACGTGCATCTTCGGCCCGGGAGTTTGTCCCGCATCGATGGACTTCTTGAGTTCGAGATCCGTATAAGGTTCGAGCGCGCCGGTGGTTCGAATCGTCGTCACACCGCCGGCCAGATACAGTCGCGGGAAGCTGTAGGCCATCTCTCCGAACACACCATTCCCCATCGGATAAAACATGTGGTCGTGCATCCCCACCAGCCCCGGGATTACGCTGTACCCATGCAGGTCCAGCACCTGCGCGTCCGCTGGAACCTTGGCCGCCGACGCGTCTCCCACCGACTCAATCTTCCCCTTGCTGAGGACCACAGTCTGATCCTCGCGCGCCGCCGCCCCCGTCCCATCAATCACCAGAACGTGAGTCAGCGCGACTACCGAAGCATTCACTTTGACGAAAGCCTGCACCGCGGGCGAAAGAGTTTGCGCCGCAGCAACGATTCGGTACGCGAGTACCAAGAGGACGACAACAGGCAGTTTGCGCATGCTTCTTCTCCTCAGAACAAGTCAAGCAAGATCCGGCAGAGCAGGATTCTACCGAAGAAACCTCACCCCCGCATCCGGAACCAAAAAACATATTCCCAACCCCAAAAGAACTGCCACTGAGTACTGAGTACCGAGTACNNTGAGTACCGAGTACTGAGTACCGCTCTCCCCCTGTTAGAATTGAAGATTAGCACTCACCCATGGACGCCGCTTTCATCCGTAATTTCGCAATCATCGCGCACATCGACCACGGCAAATCCACGCTCGCCGACCGCCTGCTCGAGCTCACCGGATCCCTCACTGCGCGCGAAATGCAGGCCCAGGTGCTCGATTCCATGGATCTGGAACGCGAGCGCGGCATCACCATCAAGGCCCATGCCGTCCGCATGATGTACACCGCGCAAGACGGCCAGACCTACCAGCTCAACCTGATCGACACGCCCGGCCACGTGGATTTTTCCTACGAAGTCTCGCGTTCTCTCGCCTCGTGCGAAGGCGCGCTGCTCGTCGTCGACGCCTCGCAGGGAGTCGAAGCCCAGACTCTGGCCAACTCCTACCTCGCCATCAATCACGGCCTCGAAATCATTCCCGTCATCAACAAGATCGACCTGCAGTCCGCCGATATCCCGCGCACGAAAGAAATGATCGAAGGAGCCGTCGGCCTAGATGCCTCCGACGCGGTCCTGATCAGCGCCAAAACCGGCCAGGGTGTTCCCGACGTGCTCGAAGCCATCGTGAAGCGCGTCCCTCCGCCCAAGGGATCGCCCGACAACCGGCTCCAGGCGCTGGTTTTCGACTCCTGGTTCGACCCCTACCGCGGCGTCGTCGTGCTGACCCGCGTATTCCAAGGCACGCTAAAGAAGGGCGACCGCATTCGCCTCTGGTGGAACGGCACCACCTTCGACGCGGAAACTCTCGGCGTCCTCACTCCCAAGCCAGTGGAGGTCGACCAACTCGTGGCCGGCGAAGTCGGATTCATCATCGCCAACATCAAGAACGTCGCCGACACCAAGATCGGTGACACGATCACCCACGACAACAATCCCGCCATCGAGGCCTTGCCCGGCTTCGAGGAAATCAAGCCCATGGTCTTCGCTGGGCTCTACACCATCGATGCTCACGCGCACACGCAACTCCGCGAAGCCCTCGAAAAACTTCGCCTGAACGATTCCTCCTTTTTCTTCGAACCTGAGAGTTCGGTAGCGCTCGGCTTTGGATTCCGCTGCGGCTTCCTCGGCCTCCTCCACATGGAAATCATTCAGGAGCGTCTCGAGCGTGAATTCAATCTCGACCTCATCACCACCGCCCCAGGCGTCCGCTACAAGATCTATAAAACCGACGGCACGATGGTCGAAATCGACAACCCCTCGCGCTGGCTCGATCCCAGTGAAATCGAAAAGATCGAAGAGCCCGTCATCCTCGCCACCATCCTCACCAACGAGGAATACGTCGGCGGAATCCTCGCGCTCGTCGAAGAAAAGCGCGGTAAGCAGAAAACCTTCGAGTACGTCAGCTCCTCGCGCGTCATGCTGCACTACGAATTGCCCTTGAACGAAATCGTCCTCGACTTCTACGACCGCCTCAAGTCCGTCTCTCGCGGCTACGCTTCCCTCGACTATCATCTCGCCGACTATTGGGAATCGCCCATGGTCAAGCTCGACATTCTCGTCGCCGGAGAGCCCGTCGACGCCCTCTCCATCATCGTCCACCGCGACTTCGCCTACGAACGCGGGAAACTGCTGGTGTCCAAGATGAGGGAACTCATTCCACGCCAGATGTTCGAGGTCCCCATCCAGGCCTCCATTGGCGCCAAGATCATCGCCCGCGAAACCGTTCACGCCATGCGCAAAAACGTCATCGCCAAGTGCTACGGCGGCGACATTTCCCGTAAGCGCAAACTGCTCGAGAAACAGAAGGAAGGCAAAAAGCGCATGAAGCGCATCGGCCGCGTCGACATTCCGCAGGAGGCATTCCTAGCCGTCCTGAAAGTCGGCGAGAGCAGCAACTAGAGGAAATCTCTTGCAAGATTTCTTGAACCAATATCCTCTCGCATTCATTCCCCTGATCTTTTTTTTCTGGTGCGCCGTTTCATTTCTTATCGCGGCCGTCAGCGGCTGGATGGATTTGGCTCAACGACTTCGCCTCTCGTCGCCCTTCGCAGGATCAACCTGGAGTTTCCAGAGTGCAAGCATGCGTTGGATGTCCCGCTATCGCAGCTGCCTCAATGTCGGCGCCGATCCGAGCGGTCTTCATTTGTCCATGTTCTTTCTTTTTCGCCCAGGCCACCCGCCCCTGTTCATCCCCTGGTCCGAGATTACCGTCGCGAGGCGATGGAAGTTCTTGTTTGTCCCGCAAGTCAAATTGCTGTTGGGCCGCGAGGAGCAGATACCGTTCGTGATCAGCGAAACTCTGGCCGACCGCATTCGGGCGGCTGCCGGAGCAAGTTGGCCCATTGAGCAAGTCTCCTAGCTCCCGCCCATATCCTCACTTAGAGGAGTATCATTCCGTTTCGCGCTGTACGCCGGCGCAAAACTAAATTCACTCAAGGAACCTGTGCGAAAACTCCAACTTGCCTCCCTGCTGCTTTCCGCATCGATGAGCGTAGCGCAAACCGACACGGCAACCTTCACTGCCGAGTTGTTCCGTTACGAGGTGCATCCCAACATCGTCTATCACACCGCGAACAACTACGAGGCCAAGCTCGACGTGTATACACCCGCCGGCAAGTCGCAGCCCACGCCCGTCGTCATCGTGATCCATGGCGGCGGTTGGATCGCGGGAACGAAGGAAGAGCGCGTGCTCGAAATCATGCCCTATCTCCAGATGGGATTCGCTGCCGTGAATGTCGAATACCGCATGGCGCAAGTCTCGCTGGCTCCGGCAGCGGTGGAAGATTGCCGCTGCGCGCTGCACTGGGTGTTCGCCAACGCGAAGAAGTACAACTTTGATCCCAACCGCGTGGTGCTTCAGGGCGGATCGGCCGGAGGTCACCTGGCGCTCACCACCGGCATGCTCACGCCCGCGGCAGGATTTGACCACGAGTGCTACACCGGTGAAGACAACGTTTGGAGCCAGAATCCCGGGACAGACAAAGATCCCCGCGTCGCCGCGATCGTAAACTGGTTTGGCATCGCCGACGTTCTGGACGAGCTTCATGGACCGAACGCCAAGGGGTACGCAGTCGCATGGCTGGGCGATCAGCCCAATGCTGACGAACTTGCGAAGCGTCTCTCGCCAATCCACTACGTCGACAAGAACACGCCGCCCATCATCACGATTCACGGCGACAAGGACGCGCTCGTTCCGTATGAGCAGTCCGTGCGCCTGCACAAGGCGCTCGACGCAGCCGGCGTGCCCAACCAGCTCTACACGGTTCCTGGCGCCAATCACGGCGGATTCTCCTACGAACAGAATCAGGCCGCGTGGGCCGCGATCCGAGAGTTCTTAAAGAAGAATGTGAAAGGGCTGGCGGACGCGGCGCCCGCGAAATAGAAAACGTTGAGCGCGGTTTCTGGGTCAGAATGATATCCGCCTGCGCGAGAAACGCCCACCTCATATTTGTTTCGTTCAATAAAGAACAGCCCTGATGAGAAGAGTCAATTGCTTTTAGAGTTTGGCGAACTCGTGTGTGCGCCAACAATCTCTGTGATTGTGGTCACAGTTCGCGGCGGTCAGTTTTGTAACAGTCAGGCAGCGGGAACGTTTGACTTTCGACACCCAGCGATGAAATCATTATTCTGTCGAGCGCGGACCAGTTCTTCCCGAAAAGGTTGTTCTCGACTTCTTCTGCATTTATTCATCCCTTCATAGAATACTGCCTTCTGCGTGTTCGGAACTCTTGAAAGGAGGCCGATCATGAAACTCGTGGTAGCGTCCAAGAAACTCATCGAATTCGATCCCAAGACATTTCTCTCTACCATGGATGGCGGTAGGAAGATCGCAGCGTTTCTCAAAAAACAGACGATCTTTGTTCAGGGTGACTCGTCCAATACCGTTTTCTATATACAGAAAGGAAAGGTAAAGCTCACAGTTGTGTCTAAGATCGGGAAGGAAGCCACAATCGGCGTTCTGAACGAGGGTGATTTCTTCGGAGAAGGTTGCCTTACAAGGCAGCGTCTTCGCCTGTGCTCCGCAACCGCAATGACCGATTGCATCTGTGATGCGAATCGATAAAAAGTCCATGATCGAAGTGTTGCACCGGGAGTCCGCGTTTTCCGAGATGTTCGTGGCGTACTTGCTGGCACGGAACATCCGATGCGAAGAAGACTTGGTTGACCAGCTTTTCAATTCTAGCGAAAAGAGATTAGCTCGGATTCTGCTGTTGCTGGCTCACTTCGGCAAGGAAGGCGTGCACGAGACTCCCATCCCCAATCTCAGTCAGGAGACCCTCGCAGAGATGATAGGCACGACNNGGTGATGATTTGCAGGTTCACAGTTCACTTCTCAACATTGTTCTCCACGATTAGCTGTCCTTTCCTGTGCAGAACGCTGGTATAGGCTCGGATTTAGGAGGAAGGGGAAATGGAGCATCCATTCGAGAGTCTAGCGAAGAAGGAATCGAAGTCTGACGCCGAACTCATTGCGTTCTTGGCGGTCACGAGAATTTCACATCAGCTTCCGATAGGTGCCGTCCTATCGCTGCCGGCGAGCCAACTGACGCCGGAGCAAGTGTACGACTCCCTCTTACGCGAAGCGTACACGTTCTTGGAGTGGTGCCAAGATCACGTCGAGAGAAGGTCCTGCGAGCGGTCTGTCTTGAAAGGACCGACAGAAAGACATGGCGACCAAAGGGCGAATTTTCTCTGAATGAAGTGCTGCTGGTTTCGTAAACAATGTGCCAAGGGCCATACGAAGAAGATTCATACATCGTGAGTCTTGAGGCGTATTATCGCGACTGAATCGCCACTTGGGGGTGCTGAATGAGCGACGATTGGATTAAAACGCTGGCAGATCGCAGAAGAGTGAAATTCACCAACCAAGAACTGGCCGAGACGGCGTTTCTTACCGCTCAGGTCGAAGGCAACAAAGTCGTGTACTCCATCATATTGACCAACGCGAAAAACCCGCTTAGTCATGAAGACGTTGAAGCTCATTTCGAGGGCGAGCTTTCAAAGCGGTCGCCGAAATCGAATTGAACCTTGCTCTCTTTTTGATTTGTCTCGAAAGGAGTGCTTACCGTCTGCTAAACATCCTTGATCCGATGTGCGGCCCCATCCTCAGGAGCGGGAGGTTCGGCGAGTTCCACCTTCTCCAGCGACCTTTGAAGCATGAGCATCTCCTCTCGCATCAGCTCGATGCGATCGATGATCTGTCCAAACGTTAAAGGCGAGTCCTTGGCTTTGGCCACGATCCACGAAGGCTACGCTTCTAGGGAGGAACCGTCAGCCCTTTAGCGTACACAGCCCATTTGGGCCGCGACCAATCCAAAAGCTGCAAGGCATGAGAGTGGATTGTAGCGTGCGCGTTGAGTTTGAGGCGCAGCTTCCTGTGCAGTTCGCTCATCCGGCCCTACGCCGAGGCCACTGCGGAGCTGGCCAGCTACGATCTTTCTGCCGCCCGAATTCTGGCCGACCGCCTTTCGCTTCCCGAGGCCCGCCTGTTCGCCGAGCTGATCGTCGCGCGCAACGCGCTCGGCGACACTCTTGCGTCAGAGGCAAGAGTTGTGACTGGTGGGCGCTTTC
Source organism: Acidobacteriaceae bacterium (assembly GCA_003134655.1). Taxonomy (GTDB): domain Bacteria; phylum Acidobacteriota; class Terriglobia; order Terriglobales; family Acidobacteriaceae; genus Sulfotelmatobacter. The sequence goes on along the minus strand of PLBY01000155.1, from coordinate 6,814 downwards.
TATTGTCGATGCGGTACTAGGTCTGCAGAAGAAAAACCGATTCGCCCGGCCTCAATTCTCGCTAACGGAAGAGCTAGCACCCGGCGAAAAAACCGCTAAAATCGGGCTGGAAACGAAAGTACACTGACCCCAAAATGTGCAAATCTCAAAACCGGAAGAAAACCAGTCTCATCTAGCCCAAGGTCATGTTAATGTCCGATGAATTGCATAACTGGTTACTACTCATGGATTTAAAGGGTGCAATCACGCCCTCCTGAAACCGACCGCTCGGTTCTGGCTCAAAGGAATCTGAAATGCGATTTTCAATTCCACAATCTTTTCCACAGGCTAGGGGTGTCAAACCAAGCGCTGCCGCAAACCCAAGGCCCTAATGGACTTACCTAGACCGTTCTACAGTGTTCGCTGTAGGCGGCAACTACTCGTCTGAATCGGTCCCACCCTCAGCGAGTGACTCAAATCGGGTGCTGTTTTTCAGGAACGCCATCCTTACTTTCCCGATCGGGCCGTTGCGTTGTTTGGCAATAATGATCTCGGCCTTACCCTGCAACTCCGGATCATCCTGCTTGTAGACTTCTTCGCGGAAGATGAACATCACCAGGTCGGCGTCCTGCTCGATCGATCCCGATTCGCGCAAGTCCGCAAGTTGTGGACGATGATCTCCACCGCGGCTCTCCGGAGCGCGGCTCAACTGCGAGAGCGCAATCACCGGCACACTCAACTCTTTCGCCAGCGCCTTCAGTCCGCGCGAAATCGCCGAGACTTCCTGCGTACGATTCTCGAAGCGCTTGCCCCCACCCGACATCAGCTGCAAATAATCCACGATGATCAGATCGAGCCGCCCGCCCTGCGCCTGCTTCAACCGCCGCGCCTTGGCACGCATCTCGCTCAAAGAAATGCCGGGAGTGTCGTCGATGAAAATTGGCGCGTGCGCTAACTGCTCCATCGCCCGCACAACTTTTCGCGTGTCGTCCTGCCACAGCGAACCGGTGCGCATCTTGTGCGCATCCACCCGCGCCTGCGAACACAGCAAGCGCATCAGCAGCGCCTCGCGCGACATTTCCAGCGAGAACACGCCTACCACCTGCTGATCTTCAATCGCCGCATTCTCCGCAATGTTCATCACAAACGCCGTCTTGCCCATCGAAGGCCGCGCCGCAATAATCACCAAATCAGAGCGCTGCAACCCCGACGTCATTTCATCCAAGTCGACGTAGTGTGTCGCCAGTCCCGTAATGCGCTGCCCGCGCTGCAGCAGCGCGTCCACCGACCCAAACGATTCGCGGACGATTTCCTGCACGCCCATGAACCCGCGCCCAATACGCTTATCCGACAGCTGAAAAATCGCAGCCTCGGCATCGCTGAGAACATCCTCCGCCGCGTCCCCTTGATCCGACGCTCGCGCAATCGCCGTGCTCGCCGCCGAAATCAATCCGCGCAGCAACGCCTTGTCGCGCACGATCTTGACGTAGTGTTCAATGCTCGGCCGGTCCGGGACGCCATCCACCAGGCTCGACACATACGCCACATCGCCAATCGGCTGCAGATCCTTGTGCCGGTCGAGTTCCTCGATCAGCGTGATCATGTCAATCGGCCGCGACGATTCCGCCAGATCCACCATGCGCGAATAAATCCGCCGGTGCGAATCAAGCGAAAAATCCTCGATCCGCAAATGCTCAGCCGCCTGGTTGTACGCAAAGTTGTCGAGCAGAATAGCGCCCAAAATCGAGCGCTCAGCCTCAACATTTGCCGGAAGCGTGCTGATGCTGTAATCAGTGGTTGCCATTATTCCCTATTATGCCGAGAGCGCGAACAAAAGGCGAATTTGCAGCGGTGTAGGTGCTTTCTTAGTGAACCGCAACTAAACGCAGAACGCTCAAGCCGCTCAAATACTCTAGGCACTTCAGGGCGAAGATGGGGAGAAGGGTACTGTGGAGGCCCTGTGGATTGGTGGGGAACCTGTGAATCATTTTCAGTTTTCTGTGGGTCGCTTCGGAAAACGCGATCCTAATCTGGCGTCCCAGAGCAGGACGGACTGCCATTTACCGGAGAGAGTGAGTTCTCACAATCCCACATACGAGGGGCAGCACCCGCTTCGGCAAATGTCTCCAAAGGCAGGTCGATTAGGAAAGCGAATCGTAACTGTCAACCGCGACGGAAAGGCGTGGGCAGAATGAGGAGCGCCAGCAGAGCGGCCAGGGTCAACCCCTCGATGAGCAAACTGTACATCGTCAGCCGCTTGGGCCGCGGATACCGCGCAAACAAACGGCTCATCCCCAGCCCCACGATGACCAGCGGAGACGCAAACAGCCGAAACATGCACACTTCACCCAGCACATTCATGCCCTGGTTCACCGCGGGAATACTAATCAGTCCGACCGACAGCGGAGCGGTCAGGCTCAGCCCAATCAGAACTTTTGAGTAGATTCTGGAGGCCGGCTCCGACTTGTAAATCACAAGTACGAGAAAGAAGGTTACCACCAGGAGCATTCCGGCGATGAACACCTCAAGCATCAAATCGCCGCCGGCGTACATGCCGCCGTAAGCGGCGACGTCAGCGGGGTGAGTCACGTACTGAACGTAGCGTGCAACGATCAGAACCACCGCTACCGTCAGAACCGCCGCGTAGCCGATCGCAACCAACCACAGCCGTGTTCGCGATAACACCATTCCCATAGAAGCAATGCTATCGGTTCCTTCGCAGGGATTTACCGTAACGGAAGTAACAATCCTTCGTGCAGCCAGCGGATTGGATCTCGCTCTCCTGGCCCCAAAAATCGAATGCGGCTTGGGCCAGCCACCCAAGCCGCATTCGTACGTGGTTTCCTGCGCTACCTGATCACCGCGTGGCGGCGGAATGACCGCTTCGGCCCGACAGCGCTCCCGCTCTCACGAGCAACGAGTGCCACATTTGCCAAAGCGAGTTGCCCATTCGCAATCTCACGATCACGAACTGGCAAGCCTGCGGTGGCCAGCGGTCCGTCCTGTTCCTGCTCCAAGAGCAACGAACAGGTGGGGGAGGAGGCCGCAATGCCCGGGCAACCAGTCGCGCTTGCGCGCGTTTTCTGGAATGTCCCCCGGCGATTCACCCTCGAGAATCACCAGGCTGCCGCTGGCTCTGCCGCAATCATTCGGCAAGCTCAGGAAACTTCACGTTTCGCTGAACCCACTCTCCGTCAGATTGTTGCGCCTCGCAACACAAAAGAGTTGCGCCCTTGTGCAGAAACTGTGGACGTTGAGACTTCCCTGTGGAAGACCGAGGAAAACTAAGAATTAATATTCCGGGGCAGATTCTCTTCGCCAGCCCTTTCAATAACTTAGACACCGTAAAACCATCCTGATCGATACCACCTCTCGCCAGAACGCAACCGCTCCTCGCACCTCCCGCCAAAGCGGCAGCGGTGATGAACAGAACATCCTCAGACATTGTCGCCCAACAACCGGGTTCAAATTCACGCCGCGCCGGCACTGCCAAAATATTCCAAAAGCCGCGTCATTATTGACAATTCTGAGACAACCCTGCCCCAAAAGCTCTGCTATAAAAACCCAACTGGCTCGGGCTTACAGCCACAAAGGGGGCGTCATGATTTTCAACGTTCAGTCATCCGCGCGGCTCATGGTAACCGCACTTCTATTAGTTGTTTTCTTGTCCGGCGCGAGTTTTGCCGCAGCAGCATCCGTCTCACTTTCGCCGAAGCTCGGTCCGCCCACCACCAAAACGACCGCCACCGGTTCAGGATTCTCAGCGGGCGAGACCGTAGCCATAACCTTCGACTCAGCCACGCTCGCCACCGCCACCACCGACGGTTCCGGCAACTTCACTATGGCTCTGACCGTATCAAAATCTGCGCAACCCGGATCCCACGCCGTGCAGGCCACCGGACAAGCGAGCGGCCTAACTGCTTCCACCACATTCACGGTCCAGACCAACTGGCCCTCATTCAAGAATTCTCCCGCACGCACCAGCGTCAACGCCTTTGAGAACACCATCAACCCGGGCAACGCCACGTCGCTCTCCCTGGCATGGCAAGGACAAATGGGCGACCTCGTCGACTTCTCCTCGCCCGCCGTCGTCAACGGCGTCGTTTACGTCGGCTCCTTCGACGGCAAACTCTACGCCTTCAACGCCAACGGCTGCGCTCCTCAGACTCTCTGCCAGCCCTTGTGGAGCGGCGCCACCGGCAACGACATCACCTCGTCCCCCGCCGTCGCCAACGGCACCGTCTTCATCGGCTCCGCCGATCACAAGCTCTACGCATTCCCGGCCAAGGGTTGCGGCAAATCTTCCTGTTCCCCCCTGTGGACCGGAACCACCGGCAGCGCTATCCTCGAAAGCTCTCCGCTGGTCGTGAACGGTATCGTCTACGTGGGCTCATTCGATAAGAAGTTCTATGCCTTCGCTGCCTCGGGATGCGGAAAGTCGACCTGCTCTCCGCTTTGGACCGCCTCGACCGGCGCGTCCATCACCTCATCGCCCGCCTTCGCCAACGGCGTCGTCTACATCGGCTCACAAGACGGCAAGCTCTACGCCTTCCGCGCCAGCGGCTGCGGCGCCGGAACTTGCTCTCCTCTATGGACCGCCCAAGCCGGCAGTTCCATCGTCCAATCCGGACCCGCCGTCTCCAACGGCGTCGTCTACGTCGGCTCGTTCGACCAGGATCTCTACGCCTTCAACGCCGCTGGTTGCGGACAATCCACCTGCCAGCCGCTATGGACCGGCAACACCGGCCCGTTCATCTCCTCCTCTCCCGCGGTCGCCAACGGCGTGGTTTACGTAGGAGACGGCGATTCTCTCTTCTACGCCTTCAAAGCCTCGGGATGCGGCGCCGCAACCTGCTCCCCGCTCTGGACTGGCCAGGCAATCGGAGAACAAGCCGCCATCATCTCCGCCCCAGCCGTCGCCGATGGACTGGTCTACGTGAGCGAGAACAACGGCATGGTCATGGTCTTCAACGCCAAGGGATGCGGCACGTCCTTCTGCTTCCCCCTCACTCAACTGTTGACGAATAACGAGCAGATCGTTTCGTCCTCGCCGGCAGTTGTTAACGGCTCAGTCTACTTCGGCTCCGCCGATCAAAACCAAGCACCCATCGGCAGGCTGTACGTGTACAAGCTCCGCTAATCACATGACCCTTGTGGGGACGGCCACCTCGGCCGTCCCGCGAGGGCGAAGCCGAGCAGTCAGCCCACGATCGCAAGCCCCTACCCTTTCAACCAAAGATGCACGCCCAAAGCTGTCACCACCGCCACCATAGTCCAGAAATACAGCCGGGACGAAGACTCTCGAACATTACTCGGTCTCGCTAGCGGGCCATTGCTCCTGCACCTATCGCCACATACTGTCATCCTGGAGGCGCCGTCGTTTGGCGCCGAAGGATCCATGCACTCTGCCGGCAGAGCCGATACTCCCAACAACTCCATAGATCCTTCCGTCCGCTAAAAGCGCGGACCTCAGGATGACAAGAAAAAAGGCACGGCCGAAGCCGTGCCCGATTCATTGTTTCGATCTTCCTCTTTGACTCCGTGCTCCGTGGTGAAAACCGGACAGCCGAAGGCGGCCGTCCTCACACAAGACTTGCAAACTCGACAAGAACCTTCCGGTGCGTGTCGCATCGCTACTCTCTTCACCGTCTGACGTCCGCTATCGGATAAAGTGCTGCGCAACGATGCTAATCAATTCGCGCGAAGTGATCACCTTGGTACTCTTCCAGAACTTTGGAAAATGCCGCTGGTTGCCAGTAATCAAGTAGTCGGCGCGGGCGGCGTCTGCGCATTCCAAGAACTTGTCATCGTCGGGATCTCTCGCAACCTGCAGCGCACGGGCAGGGTGAACGAGATGCGCTCGGTTCTGTATGAGTTGGGCACCTGCGGCCGCAAGCCTCTGCGTATTTTGAGCTCTCGGCGCCCGAGAACTTCACGGTATTCTGGCGGGTGGCCCGGGCTTCTTGATTTCGCTTGGAACCATTAAAAGGGGTGCCCCATCCTTTGCGTTGTTCTTTGCAAAGGGTGGGCATTCCGACTGTCGAAGCAGGAGACTTTGATTTTTCAGCGGCCCCGCCCCACTTCGAGCAAAGTCCAGAAAAGCCAAAGCCCCGAGAGTCACTCGGGGCTTGAAATAGGTACTAACCGCCGCCTGCATTTCTAATTCTAGTCCGACGAAGGACCTTGTCAAGACTCCTCGGTAATATCGAGTGACCGTGCGGAGGGCGAGGGACTCGAACCCTAATGGCTGACTAGGCCACTCGACCGCTTCGCAGGCGGCGGCCAGTACCCACTGGCAACACCCTCCACAACCGCCGTCCTGCGCCGATTCAATTGTATGGAGAATCCCCGTGCGCCTTGAGAACGAAGACCGAAATATTTGAGCTCGCGTCCCGATTTGAAACAGAAAAAGGCACGGCCGAAGCCGTGCCCCGTTCATTGTTTCGATCTTTCCCTGTATCTCCGTGCCTCCGTGGTGAAAATCGGACGGCCGAAGGCGGCCGTCCCCACATGTTTCTTGCTAGTCCCTTACGCCATCCATAAACGCCCGCAACTTCCGCGACCTTGACGGATGTCGCAACTTCCGCAACGCCTTGGCTTCGATCTGGCGGATTCGTTCGCGCGTGACTGCGAACGACTGCCCAACTTCTTCCAGCGTGTGCTCGCTGCCGTCTTCGAGTCCGAACCGCATCTTGATGACTTTTTCTTCCCGCGGCGTCAGCGTGCGCAGGACCTGTCCCGTCTGGTCCTTCAGGTTCACGTTAATGACCGCCTCGGCCGGAGAAACCACGCCGCGGTCCTCGATGAAGTCGCCCAGATGCGAATCTTCCTCTTC
>PLBY01000044.1 GCA_003134655.1 Acidobacteriaceae bacterium | reverse complement strand
GCGCTCACCTATGGACGCGAAAGCGAGTGGGTCAAGAATGTTCTAACGGCTGGCGGATGCGAGCTTGAAACTCGTGGCGTTCAGTATCAGCTTTCCGCGCCAATCATCATGCATGACGCCACTCGGCGGCGGTTCCCCCTTCCTGTGCGGATCGTCCTACGCCTGATTGGTGCCGACGATTTCATGCAGCTTTCAAGTTCTCGCGCACAAGGGTAAGGTTCACTTGTCGTACATCTCGTGGTGCATGGAGCACGGCTCTAGCAATCTGTGGGCGGCTTTTGTGAAGTTCAGCTCTTCGCCCAAGGCAATGGCTGCGTGCAAGTGGCGTACTTCGACGTTGGGAAACACTGGTTCAACCCCCGCCCAAGAGTTCGGTGACACGAGGAATTTCGTCCTGCCATTTGTGCGTGAAACGACGAGTGGTTACGAGCTTGGAACACGTCCAGTTCTGTAAAGTTTCGTGAAGGGCTAGAAAAAAGTTAAATCAGCGGCATCTGAAACCCGCTCCAGACAGAGGTTCTCGGGCATTGTGCACTTGTACCTCGTCGCGCTTTACCGGTTGCCGTCAAGCTGGTAGAGAATTCCGACCCGCAGGAGAGTGAAGGCCTAAACTAGAGCGCTTGACAGGGCAACAATGAGTTGTAACTGATTGATACCAAATGGTGTCGGCGGACATCGTTTGATGCGCCACGATACGGTCATTTCTTATCGTCCCTTTGACAGTCCCCAGGAACCGTGGGTGCCCGCTTCTTAGGACTTATGCCAAAAGCCCTTTGGACCTGCTACCCCGAGTAGGCGCCGTTCAGCTAGAACCAAGAACCAGTCTCCGCGCGATAGGTGTGTTGGACAGCGCCGACAAGGTCTTCAAGCCTCAAGGCTCCATCGCTCCGAAAGGAGATCAAGTATCTCCATTCGGACATGAACATTTTCATTTGTTCCAGGGCGAGCCCGCACTTCTGGACCTCTGCTCCATCAGTTCTAGAAAGGTTATTCGGTTGAAGGGTCCTGCTTACACGCCGTAGGAGAGTTGCGAGTCTTTGGGACAAATCAGCGATCTGAGCTTTTTTGCTCTCCGGCATCCTTACCAACAATTCGGTGTATCTAGTGGCCCGCAGCTTGGCTCTCGTCCTAGTTGTTCTGTTTTCGCGATATGCGTGGGGATAGAGATCATTAACGCAGGTGCGGCTGAGTGGCTGTCATGAAACGTGACTTCCAGCCCTTCTGTTAGACGCTTGTGCCTTTTACCGGGCTCGCCTCGACAAGGGAGGCTTCCTGATTCGACTCCGGATTCTGTGCCAACATCTGCTTGAATTCCGCAAAAAGGCCCGCGTCCCACCAGCCCTTACCGACTTCCTCTTGCATGATCTGAAGAGCTTTTGCTCTTGAAAAGGCGCGCTTATACGGCCTTTCGGTGGTCAGGGCGTCATACACATCCACGATCTGCAGTACCCGGGCGGTGAGCGGGATAGCCTCGCCCTTCAGGTTGTCGGGATAACCGGATCCATCCAGCTTTTCATGATGGTGGCGGATAATGGGAAGAACCAACCGGAAAGACTTCAGGGGTGCGCAGATGCGCTCTCCAACAGCCGGGTGTTCCTTCATGATCACCCATTCCTCCGGCGTCAGACGAGCTGGTTTCAAAAGAATGGCATCCGGAATTGCGACTTTCCCAATATCGTGGACAATGCCTCCCCGGTACAGCGCAATAATCTGGTCTTCCGCCAAACCAACACGCTTGGCCAGCCGGACGGAATAGTCTGACAAGCGTTCGCAATGTCCCTGCGTGTAGGGGTCTTTACCTTCGATACTACGGGCCAGAACAAAAAGAACCGATTCAGCTCGTTCCAGCTCGTCGGTGTGTAGCTTGAGGCTCAACAGCGAACGCACATGGGCTAACAACTCGCTGCGATCGAAAGGTTTCGTCAAGAACCCGTCGGCGCCGGCCTGGATCCCACGAACGCGGTCCTCGGTAGCGGACAATGCGGTCACCAATACTATGGGCGTGAGTCGCGTCTCGGGATTGCCCTTCAGCCTCTTGCAGACTTCAAAGCCACTTACAACGGGCATGTCCACATCTAGTAGGACGAGGTCGGGATTAAACCTCCCAAACTCTTCCAGGCAACGTCGGCCATCGGGTGCAGTCGCTATCTGCAAACCTTCGCCCCCCAAGAGTTCTTGGAGCAGCTGCCGATGAGTATCGTCGTCGTCAACAACCAATATCTTTCCGGACATAACGTTCTTATCGTAAGGTACCCTTGAGGTCATACGATAGAGTACTCAGGTAATCGGTGCTGATTTCAAAGACGGAACAGGACCGGCGGCGCGCAAGATCCTTCAGCGCGAAGTATTCGAATTAATGCAAACCCTGCGCAATGACATTGATCCACCGAGCGACCAGCACGTCTCTCGCCTCCGATGAAAACTCGGTGCAAACCGTCCCGCCGACCTGAGCACTGGCCGCTCCGGTGGGTGTTGCGCATGCTCTGCTATGTGGGGTTTGCTTGTTGAGCGAGATGAGTCCGGGTCCGGCGCTGTGCTGTGCCGCGCGGTTTCCTCTGCCAATCGTTTTCAATCGCTCTCGGCGGGATCGTTTCTAACCACGCCGTCTGTTTCCAGGAATTTCTCCGAAACCGGGCTCCACTGATTACGTTGGTTACGTTCGGAGCCTAAACTCATTGATGTACAGTGGACCAGGGCGGGCTTCCGGTCTCTCGTCCGGGCCACCCGCAATCAATGCAAGCGCGTGGCGTTAAGTCATGGACAAAAACCCGATGCTGAAGTTGTTAGCGATTGATGACGATCCAGCCTTCCTGAGAATGATCGCTGCGGCGCTGGCGCGCGAAAACCTCCAGATTCTGACCGTCACGGATCCGGAAGCAGGCCTGGATCTGTTCCTGAGCACGCGGCCACAGATCGTCTTGCTGGACCTGGTCATGCCGCGGGTCGGCGGGATGGAACTGCTGGAGAAAATCGTTGCCCTGGATGCAGCCACGGAAGTAATCCTTATCACCGGAGATTACTCGACCGAGTCGGCGGTAGAGGCGATACAAAAAGGGGCTTGCGATTACTTGCCCAAGCCGGTGAACGTAGAGAAACTGCGCACGCGCGTGGCAACTCTGATCGAGGAGGCCGAACAGCGCCAGAAGACTTTACAAATCGATCGGGAGTTGGGGCAGGTCTATCAGTTTCAAGGCATCATTGCTCGCAGTCCGCTGATGTTGGACGTGTTTTCCAAGATCCGGCGGGTCGCGCCGCACTTCCGCACAGTGCTTATCACAGGTGAGACCGGAACTGGGAAAGAGCTGGTGGCACACGCGCTCCATAATCTTAGCCCCGTGAAGTCGAAGCCTTTTGTTGTCTGCAATTGCTCGGCAATCGTCGAAACGTTGCTGGAAAGCGAACTGTTCGGACACGTGCGGGGTGCCTTTACCGGAGCTAGCCATGACAAGATAGGGGTTTTTGAGTACGCCAACGGGGGTACCGTATTCCTCGATGAGATTGGAGAACTTCCGCTGGAAGCGCAGGCCAAACTTCTGCGCGTGCTCCAGAACCAGGAAGTGCAGCGGGTGGGTTCACCGGTCGTCCGGCCGGTGGACGTGCGCGTGCTGGCAGCCACCAACCGCGATCCGCGAGACATGGTCGCCGAAGGCAAGTTTCGCCAAGACCTTTACTATCGCTTGAATATGCTCGAACTCCAGCTTCCGTGCCTGGCGGACAGGAAGGAAGATCTCCCTCTTTTGCAACGCCATTTCATTGCCAAGTTCGCGGATCAGTACCAGAAGCAAATCACTGGCATCAGCCGAAGGGCACAAATCTGCCTGGGACGCTATAGCTGGCCAGGCAATGTTCGGGAGCTGGAGAACGTGATCGGCAACGCCTGCATGATGGCAGAGGGGAACGTCATTGACCTGGGAGATCTTCCCGAGTCAGTCAAGTCTAGACGCAGCGAACTGGCAGAGCCGGACTCCGACCTGGTTTCTTTTGAGGAAATGCACCGGCGCCACCTGCAGCGAGTACTGGAGAGGGTCGGTGGCAACAAGGCGCAGGCCGCAGAGATACTCGGCGTCGGCCGTAGCACCATCTACAGCATGCTAGCCAGCCCGGATGAAACTCGGAACTCGGCAGAAGCTCAAAAGGGCGAACCTCCTTTGGTCGGTAAGCCAAAGCGAGTCCACCCGATGAAATCTATCCAAGCCTGATTGCGGAGAAATGGACCCTGCGGTCCATGGCCTGGGAACCGAGGCTCTTGGCAACTTTCCTGTGCGCATTGCGTTTTGGCGAGCCACGGGTCCGCTCAGCTTGCCCCATCCAGAAGGGCGCGAACCCGGCCCAGCAGGGACTCTTTCGTGAAGGGCTTCTCCAGGAGTTGCAGCCCAGGGCTCAGGATGCCCTGCCGGGTCACGTGTTCGTCCGTGTAACCTGACATATAGAGCACTTTGATGTCGGCACGGGAGGCAGCCAGAGTCTTGGCCAATTCCGGCCCGCTCATCCCGGGCATGATCACGTCGGTGAGCAACAGGTGAATCTGGCCGCTGTGCTGCCGTGCGATCTCCATGGCCTCCTGGCCGCTCCGCGCTTCCAGAATCGCATACCCATTGCTTTCCAGAAAAACGCGGGCCAACGTGCGCATCGCTGGTTCGTCCTCCACCAGCAGGATGGTCTCGGTGCCCCGGATGAGGTCGACCTTGGATCTTCCAGGGGTAACTGTCTCCGGGCTCTCGTCGACTCGCGGCAGGTAGATCTTGAACGTGGTGCCTCGGCCGGGCTCGCTGTAAACCCAAATGTACCCGTTGCTTTGCTTGACGATGCCATAAACAATCGAGAGCCCAAGCCCGGTCCCCTTGCCTAGTTCCTTGGTGGTGAAAAAGGGTTCGAAGATGTGGACTTGGGTTTCCGCGTCCATGCCGCAGCCGGTATCGCTCATGGCCAGCATGACGTAGGGTCCGGGCACAACCGGCGGGTGCACGGCGGCGTAGTTGTGGTCAAGTTCCACATTGGCCGTTTCGATCACCAGCTTGCCTCCCTGGGGCATGGCGTCCCGGGCGTTGATTGCCAGGTTCATGATGATCTGCTCGATTTGCCCGGGGTCAGATTTGATCTGGCCGAGGTCGGAACCGGCGTTTGTGATCAGTTCCACGTCCTCGCCAATCAGGCGCCGTAACAGCTTGCTTAGGTCTGCGATTAGAGCGTTCAGGTTCAACACCTTGGGCTGCAGAATCTGTTTGCGGCTGAAGGCTAACAGTTGCCGCGTGATGGCCGCAGCACGGTCGGCGGCTTTCCTAATCTCCTTGACCTGCCTGTCCTGGGTCTCGGTCCAAGCGTGAGCTTCCTCCAGCATTTGGCTATACCCGACGATTACTCCCAGCACGTTGTTGAAGTCGTGGGCGACCCCGCCCGCCAGACGCCCCACCGCTTCCATTCGCTGGGCCCCACGAAGCTGTTCCTCCAGGGTTTTACGTTCCGTAATGTCCACGCTCGTGCCTTCGAAACCTATCAGTACTCCATCCTTGCGCACAGCACGGGCACTCACAGAGACCCAGATCTTGCTACCGTCTTTGCGATAGGCCTGGCACTCAAAGTTCTGTATGACCCCTTGCTGCTCGATCAAGTGTTGGAACGCCTGGCGATCTTCGGGATTGACATAGACTTGCCGGGAAATATCAGCGACGCTGGTTAGCAGTTCTTGGGGAGAGTCATAACCAAGAATACGTGCCATTGCTGGATTTGCGCTAAGATAGTGCCCGCTTAGGTCACTTTGGAAAATGCCGGCGACAGCCCCCTCGAAGATCCCGCGATACTTCTCCTCCGCCTGGCGAAGCGCCTCTTCCGCCCGCTTGCGCTCGGTGATGTCCCGGATGGCGCAGACCACGTAGGCGCGGTCAAGTTGGATGTATTTCATACTGATCTCCACCGGGAACGTCGAACCGTCCTTCCGCCGCTGGATAGTTTCGAGGATTGCGAATCCTGACTTGCGCAACTCGTTGTCCATTTTTGCGCGCACCGCTTCGTCGACCGTGGGATCGATGTCACGAACACTCATGGACAGAAGTTCTTTGCGAGTGTAGCCCAGGCTCGAACACACCCTCTCATTCACATCGAATAAGCGCATCGCCTCCAGATCAACGACCTGAATGGCATCGTTGGATTGATCGATCAACACTCGAAAGAGCTTCAGCGATTCCTCGGCCTGCTTGCGTTCGCTGATGTCTTCAAAGAGTGTCAACAAATGAAGTTCGTCCCCAGAAGTAAAGGGTACGAAGTGGGCCTCGACCCAAATCTTTTTGCCGAACGTGGTGGTGAAGTGGAACTCGCCATGGCAAGGCCCACCGCTGGCCAGCGCTTCCTCGGCTAAGGCCAGCAAGCCGGATTGCCGCCAGGACTCTAAGCGGCGAAAATTCTGTGCTAGTACCTGCCCAACCCTGGCGCCCACCAGTTGAGCGCTGGCAGGGTTGGCACCCACCGCCTCACCGGAAGCCTTGTAGGTGATGATGCCCAGCGGCGATGTATCCAATATCTGTTGCGTGAAGCGCAAGGTTTCGGACATTGCTTTCTGCGCCAGCCTACGCTCGGTAATGTCAACAACCATCCCCATAGCATAGGCGGGCTTTCCGGCAGCATCGCGAATCAGAGCGACGTCCACTTGTGCAAAGAGCGCTTCTGCGCTCTTTTTGACGTAGCGTTTTTCCCACCGCTGATGGGGAATCTCCCCTTTCAGGATTTGCTCGCTGAGCTTGGCGTCTCTTTCTGCATCCTCGGGATGGGTCAGATCCGCGGGCCCGCGCCCAATCAGCTCCTGTTCGCTATAGCCCAGCATCTCGCAGAAGGAGCGGTTGACTTGGAAAATCCTGCCGTCCAGCCCGACGAGGAGAATACCCAGGGGGCTTCCCTCAAAGGCGCGGCGGAAGCGCTCGTCGGACTGGCGCAGATCCTCCTCCGCCTGCTTGCGCGCCGTAACGTCCTGCCTGATGGACACGAAGCGGATTATCTGGCCACCCTCGGATCGGACAGGCGTGATGGTCCCTTCTTCCGTGTACAGGCTTCCGTCTTTACGCCGGTTGAGGATTTCTCCCTGCCAAACCTTGCCCGCAACAATGGTGTTCCACAAGTTCTCGTAGAAGGCCCCGTCGTGCTTGCCTGACTTCAGCAGGCGTGAGTTCTTGCCCAGAGCCTCCGCAGGTTCATAGCCGGTGATCTGGGTGAAGGCGGGATTCACGTACTCGATGCGGCCCTCGGTGTCCGTGATGACCACGGACACGGGCAACTGCTCGATGGCCGTGCTCAGCATGTGCCGCCTCTCCTCCAGTTGGCCCATCTCCATCGCGAACGAGAGGTCCGCCGCCATCTCGTCGAGCAGGCGCAGCTCCTCAGTGTCGAAGAATCCCTGCTCGCTTGCGTAGAGGGTGAAGGCGCCGAGGGTCTTGCCATTGGCCGTGAGCGGAAACGCCGCCGAAGCGCGGTAGCCGCGCGCGAGGGCGTCGGCACGCCACGCGGCCGCGTCCGGGTCGTGCTCGATGTCGTTGCAGACGGCACGCCCGCCCTGTTGCAGGGCGCTCGCCGCCGGTCCCAGCCCGCCAGAGCCATCGCCGAGGAGGAGCGGCAATTTGTCCAGATAGCCGTCCGTCACCCCGGCTTGAGCCGCGAGCCGAACGCTGTTAGCCGCCGCGTCCAGCAGGCCGACCCAGGCCATGCGGAAGCCGCCCTTTTCGACGGCGATGCGGCAGGCCTCGGCGAACAGCGCCTGCGGCTCGCGCACCCGCATGATCGCCTGGTTGACGTCGCTCAGAACGGCGTAGACGCGGTTGAAGTACCGGATGCGAGCTTCGGCCCGCTTGCGCTCGGTGATGTCACGTGTCACAGCGACGACGTACTCTCGATCCACTCGGACGAGAGTCATGTTCACTTCCACGGGGAATGTCGAACCGTCCTTCCGACGGTGGACTCCTTCCCACGAACCGCTGCCTGACTCCCGCAGCAGGTTCCGGTACCTCGCGGATGAGGCCTGGTCGAGCGTGGGATCGATATCGAAAACGCTCATGGTCAGAAGTGCGTCACGGCTGTAGCCAAGATCCCGGCAGCCCCTGTCATTGACGTCGAGAAACCTGCCAGTCTCCGGATCGAGGATTTCAAGCGCATCATTGGACTGGTCGACCAGTGTCCGAAACAGTTTGAGTGCGCCCTCGGCCCGCTTGCGCTCGGTGATGTCACGACTGACATTGGCGATGCCGATGAGACGGCCGTGCTCGTCCAGTATCCCGAAAGCGCGCATATCGACAGGAAAAGTTTCGTTCGTGACGAAATGCTTAAGGGTTACTTCGCCATGCCAAGACCTGCCGGAAAGAATGACGGGAAGGACCTCCCGGCCAAAGCGTGCGCCCTCCTCCGGTGAAAAATAGCCCCATATCTGGCTGGAAGCTGCCGCTGCGTCGCTTTCAATTCCGAGCATCTCCTGACCAGCCCGGTTTACGAACAAAACCAGACCCTCTGGAGTGGCGATGCCAATGAGGTCCGGGCTGTTCTCTACGGCAGCAACCAGCTTTTGTTTTTCCTGTTCTGCTCGCCGTTGTTCGGTGATATCCCGCTGGATGACCCACGTGCGAACCAGGCATCCGTTCTCCACCACTCCAGTCATGCTGTTGAGGAAGACTTTGGAGATGCCCTTCCCGTCCACCTCGTTGGATTCTCTTCCCAGAGTGCGGTAGCCGGAGCTGACAAAATCGCGGATCAGCTCGATATTCGTGGGATCCTCGGGCGAAAGAAAGTCGCTTGCCCGCTTGCCTACCATCTCCTGGGCCGAGGCAAAGCCGTACATGCGCGCCAGAGCATCGTTACACTCTGTCACGTAGGAATGGCGAAGAAGCAACCCTGTCTGTTCTTCCAACGGCAGGTGGACCGCAAGGGGGACCTCCTGCTCTATGCGGGCGAAGCCCTCGGAGCTGTGCAGCACGAAACCGCGGTAGCGTTCCTCGCTCACGCGGAGGGCTGTCTCGGCCCGCTTGCGCTCGGTCATGTCACGTGTGACCTTGGAGAAGCCCCGCGGTTGCCCGCTCTGGTCGCGTAGCGCCGTGATGATCACGTTGGCCCAGAACCGCGAGCCGTCCTTGCGCAGCCGCCAGCCCTCTTCCTCGAACCGCCCTTCGCGCGCGGCCGTTTCCAGTTCCTTCGCCGGCTTGCCGCGCGCGACATCCTCCTCCGAGTAGAAGCACGAGAAGTGTTGGCCGATGATCTCGTCCGCGCGGTAACCCTTGAGCCGCTCGGCACCTGCGTTCCAACTGGCCACGTGCCCGCTCGAGTCCAGCCTGAAGATGGCGTAGTCGGTGATGCTCTCGATCAGTATCGCGCGTTCCTGTTCCGCCTCGTACAGCTTCCGGAAGTGGCGCACCCGCTGCTCCCGCCACAGCATCCCCACCCCGCCCCCGGCGACGCCCAGCACGCTAGCCATGAGAAGGATGATCATCCAGAGCCGCTCGCGCAGCGGCGCGTTCACCTCGGCCGTGTCCAGACCAGCGACCAGGAACCACGGGGATCCCGGGACCGCTCGTAGTGCGGCCAGCACCGGTACCTCGCGGTAATTTTGGGCTTCCACGATCCCTTCCTGGCCCAGCACGGCCTTCACCGCAGCCGCGTCCTGGTTTGCCAAGGGTATGTTCACCGCGAGCGCCATGTGTTTCCTGAACTTCAGATCGTTCAGGAGCAGCACGTCGCTCCCTTCGCGGCGGACGAGCAGCGTTTCGGCCGTCTGAGCTGGCCCAGGCCAGCGGTCGAGGAGTGGATAGAGATGGGTGTCGGGATCGATCCTGAGCGCGAGTATGCCCAAGGCTCGGCCTTGCTCATCGAAGATGGGAACCAGAACGCTCAGATACGCACGCTGGTTGTACTCGTCCCGGTAGAAATCCTCAATGGTTACTTTTCCCGCTCGCAGGACATCTGGCACGGACCTCGCAATCGCGGAGGAGACCGGTACCCCATCCTCCGGAACCGCCAGCCGCTCCGCGCTCTGGGTGTCGAGCACGAAGATGCGGTCATACAGATTGTGCGCCCGGACTGTGGTCAGCCAAGCCTGAAGCTGTGCTCGCGCCTTCGTATCCCGCGGATTGTCGATCAGGCGTTGCACCAGGGCAGAAAAGGAGGGGCTGTCGGCAAAGAGAGAGGCGTCGTTCAGCCGCTCCGACCTCCATTGCACCAGCTCGTTCGCCTTCAGTTCCGCCACGGCCGCGAGCCGGTTCTCCACTTCGGCGCGGTAACGCCTTCCGTCGCGGCGGACAATGATCCCGCCCACGGTGACGATACCTGCGGCGAGGAGGGCAAGGATGAGGATGAACCGATACGGCAAGAGCGCAATGGTCTCAATCGTGCTATGTTGCCGGCGGGCGAGAGCCACCAGGGCCGTCCCCAGGGAGGCAAAAGCGATGCCGGTCGTGGCCGCGGGCGGAACGAAGGACCAGCCATAGAAGAACGGGCCTCCAAACAGATAGGCGAGGAGCACCAGAAAGGCCGTCCCGAGCAAGAGGCAGGCGATCCACCAGGCCGCTCTGGCGCGCCAGGGGTGGCTCGAAGAGGACGGAAGCGACCCAAAGAAAGACAGGCTGGCCAGCAGGAAACAGAGTGCGGTCAGCGGGGACATGTATCCGACTGACGCTCCGCCCACCGTTCCGGCGGGCGCAAAGCCGAAGAGTTCGGTCTCAGGATGGATTCCCCTAAATGACAGAATCAATAGCAGCAGTTAGAGCCCGCTACGCAAGTTATGTCGCGTAGTCCTCGCGTTTGGGCCTGGATCTTCACACACGCCGTGCTTGGGCAAGTGATGCCGCCGGAGCAAGTGGTGGACGGCGTGATGTTGAAGTTGGTGTACGGTCCCGAATACGTGGCATTCTGACTGATGCACAGACTTGTCACGGTACCGCCGCTCGGAGTGCACGCCGAACCAGCGCTCGTGGGCTTTGTTGGGGTTGCCCCGATGCCCCCAATTGCGACATCGTTCACGTAACTTCCATCTCCCGCGCTGACGTTATCAATGCCGTCGAAAGCTCCGGCAGCTTCTCCGTCAAGTTTCAGATGCTCTACGACGACGCCGGTTGCACTCGCACCGCCGCTGGGCCCCATCTGTATCATTGCGGTATCGGAAAATCCTGACACGGCACCCAACGCGGTATAGTTCTGCACTCCTGCCCCTTCGCCAATGATCCGAGTGTTGCTCGGCAAGGTCCACATATGGGAAATCTGGATGGTTTCGCCTGGAAGCAGGACCATCGCGGGTGGAAAGGCAGTAGTTGGAAAAGGATTTTTCGAGCACTGCAGCGACGAGTTTACCTGAGTAGGAAGTATCCCACGAGCATCAATCACAGCACCGTTGGGATAATTGGTGGCATAATTCATAGAAGATGACGAGAGAATGTTATAAACCGTCTGGCAGATGTCCAGGCCTGAACCATAGTAGAACGGTGAAGCGTCAATGTAGGCGGCGGAAGCCACTATGCTCCCTGTGGTGTTGCTGGTGATAGCGTTGTTGCCCTCACTTTGCGCAGCCATACCCTGCGTGAAGAGCAATATCGCCGTCAAAACGCCACATGGGGCAACGAATTTGCTTCTCGTCATCAACGTATCTCCTCCTCTTAGTCAAACACAGGCCTACTGTTGCAAGAAGACATACATACCCCAACCACCGTCCAGAAAAACGACATCCAATAGTCCGTCGGAATTGATGGGGAATGCACCACTGCCCGGAGTCACTGCCATCGGGTGAACCGGCCCAACGATCTGGGGCACGGGATTATTCTGCCCCAGTGCCACCAAGGCCATTAGACTCGTGCTCAGCGTAGTCAATACTGCTGACTTCACAATCCGATAAAGCGAATTGGACAAACGAAACTGCTGGCGGTTCACAAATACCTCCGAGGGTTCGGCCCGAAACTTACGAATAAAGACAGGTGTAGGGGTCAACACAAAATACAAATCTGTTGTTTTGAATCCCTGGGGGAACGGCGATCAGGACTTGGCGAAAGCCATGCCAAGCAACTACCCTAATCATAAAGTTCCATGTAACTTATGTCAGGTATGAATGCATGTCAATGGGAAATGTGACTTCCAGTCCCGAATTCCGGATTTCGTAAATTACGTCCCGGGAGAGCGCCGCAAACTTACAGAGTCTGCCGAAAAACTGTGTTGAACGGGGAGCGTATGAAGCGGCGGCGGAGAGACGAACCTATAACTTTAACTATTAGGAAAATCAAAAACAAGAATCTCCCGGCGCACACAAGTTGCGGTAAGGACCCACCACAACAACTCACAGACATCTCTTGATCTTGGTGTTGTGCGCGCCTCCGCAAGGAACGTAAGAGCGTTTACGGGTAAACATGCGCCAGACACAAGAGCATCCTCGTCTCCACGAACCAAGAGGACGGGGAGGGGGCGTCGGTTTTGGCTGACCTGACAGAAGATCGCGTGGCTCAAGGCTGCGGTTGGTTTCTCACGCAAATACAGGGGGAAGGTGCCTGACAAACGTCATCCGAACTCGTCTCGAGTCAAGCAGTGGATCTCGGCCTGACAAACGTTGGACAGAAATAGCCCAACGGAGGCGTTTCGGCGGTCGCCGACGCTTTTCCTGAACCAGCAAGAAAGCTGTTTCGACAACCCAGTTCCAGCGGCGCGGGCCAAACAACCCGAAATATCTCATGGAGTGACGGTAGTGCTTTGGAATATGCTGCGCCCACCGGTCGATGAATTCCTCAATCGTTAGCGTCACGGTTTGTCGTCGCCCCAGGCATTTGTCCTTGTACCAGAATCTAGCGAGTCCGTTCGAGACAGACATTATCCTTCGTTCTGCGATTGGCGGCCGCCTCACGTAGCGGCCGGCGTAACGCAAGAAATGCTCTTTTCCGTCGAAGGCTTGCACGTGCACTTTCCAATGCCTAATTTCCTCGTGCTGAAGGAGACCTTCGATCTCGTCGTGACTGATTTGTGACTTCAGGCAAGCTGCTTGCAGTGCTGCACGCAGAAGAGCAATAACGAGCCGCTTCCAACTACGCATCAATTGGTCTCGATCGAAGAAGATACATGCTCCGCTTTCTCTTCGCAAATCCCTACCAGTTACCAGCGCGTGCACGTGGGAGTTAAACTCCAGCTTTCCGTTAAAGGTATGCAGGATGGGTACGACTCCTACCTCCACACCGCGTCGGACTCTGGCATAGCCGACTATGACCCTTGCAGCAATCTCCGCTAGTTTGCGACAGAGTCGTGGATTCGAGCTAAACAAAGGCCAAAGGGTGTTCGGCATGGTTAGAGTGATTACGCGGTAGGGTCCCTCCGGCAGCGCGCACCAACGTTCGCGTTGCCATTGGATCGTCGACCAATGCCCGCAACCGGTGCAAGCTGGAGATTTGCACGTATTGCAGAAAACTGCCACCTCACTCTCCGAGGCATAGACCCGTCTGCCAAGTTCCGCCGTCTTGCATTGAACTGCGCGAAGAAACCTAAGAGCGCAGTCGGGATCATAACCAGGCTGGCTCCAGTGCTCGCGTCCTTCGATCAGAATCCTCTGCAATAGAGTACCCTTGGGAGTCTGCTGGTTTTCAGTCAAGGCCATTTGAAAGCTCCGCGATTTTGATTTCGTTGATCAGGTCTTGCCCGAGGAGGACGACCGTATTTCGTTTTATGCTGACCCGGAATTCGATCTGGCCTGGGTGGCCAGCCTCAAAGGATCGGAGAGCTTCCACCGCCTTGGTAGAGTCGAAGTGTGCTTTTGACCGTGCCGTCTTAAATTCTCGCAAGATTCTGCGCCGTGTTTGATCCTCGTCGTATTTGGCAAAATCCTCTTTTTGTTGCGACTTCGGCAGACGACACCACTTCCAAGCGCGGTGGATGCGTATTGAACCATTCTGCAATGCTTGAATGATATTGGGGTGTGCACTTTGCAGGATCGCCTTCACCTTATCCACATTGCCAACGCCACTCCCGGCCGCATTAGCGACCTCTTGGCGAACCTCAATGCGGTCAGCTTTCGACAAATTTGTCGAACCCTTGTACCTGCCTCCGGCCCTCATATTTTCGACAGCTTTCTGCTGGAAATATGGTTCGAGCTTCAATGCGAGCCGAATCGCAACAAAGGAATTCCAGCGTCTGCGAGTTCTGTGAATGGCGAGAATAAATTGAAGAGATTCGTTCTCGTCGATGTCATACTGGATACAGGGGATCTGTTGCCTACCCTCGAAAAGCGCTAGCTGCCAAGAACCAAGACCGCAAAGAATAGTCTCGTTCTTTGTGATCAGGATGGGCTCCCGAACACTTTGGAGTTTTCGTCGTGCAGCCTCGTTGAGTTCGTCGAGATCTGTCCATCCGATCTCGTCTAAGACTCGATGCGGCCGCAATTGACCTGGCAATCGACTAACATGCACACCCTCTTTCCCGGAGTCTGCGCCACTGGCTAAGGAGCTGACGGTGAGGAGAGACCAAGGTCCACTCTCTAAGGGTCCCATTTTGTCCGGCGGCGAGCTGACGGAGAGCGCGATACCGGGCGCCTCGCTCATATGAGGCGCTCCTTCCGCACAAATCGCGCGCTAGGCGGACAGAAAGCGGACAAAATGCTAGACGCTTGTGAGTCGGACCGTGAATCGAAAGGATTTAGGCGTGCTGCTGAACGGTCTGCAAAACCTTTATGCGTCGGTTCGATTCCGACCCGCGCCTCCAAGTTTTCTTGTAGTTGCCTGACCTCGGTAGTTATCTCCGATTCCTGCCTGCCTGCTTGGCCTCGACGAGTCACGGCGCTTCTGATCGATGTTGCTTCCGAATCCAAGCGTCCAATCTATGCTCTTAAGAAGTGATTCGCCGGGCGTTCGCTACTGCTTCGCTCTCATTTTTCTGTTGGTGTGCTTGTGGTGCGAACGCTCTTCAGGACAACAGTCCGAGAATCCTCTGCCTGACGCTCCGAAGCCAGCTACTGCCGAAAAAAAGAACTTCTTTACCCGCTGGGCCGAGTATTACCGGCAGGACTGGTCGGGTACTGCGCCTTCCTCGCCCGCGCCGGCGCGGCGTGGAGTTCCATCGCCGCTCGATTCGCCACCGTTTCCCAATGCAGACTGGTCCTATGGCGGCTCGCCGGTGATTGGGGAGCCGGACACGAACAGCTATCCGCTGATGACGGCGATCAACGGAGCCACGAGCCGGACGAAGGTGTATGGGTGGATCGATCCTTCATTGAACTTCAGCACTTCTTCCAATCGCAATGAACCTGAGGCGAACGATGTCTACTCGAATCGCTTTGAGCTGAACCAGCTTGTTCTCTACGCAGAGCGCCTGCCGGACTCGGTGCAACGCGATCATGTCGACTGGGGATATCACCTTACGGCGCTGTTCGGCACGGACTATCGTTTTACAACGGCGAAGGGATACGGGAGCGGGCAGTGGGTGAACGATCATCATCAGTACGGGTTTGATCCGACGCTGGAATACGTCGACATTTATGTTCCGCAGGTTGCGCAGGGAATGAATTTGCGGTTCGGGCGTTTTATCTCTGTGCCGGGGATCGAGGCACAGTTGGCGCCGAATAACTACATCTTCAGCCATTCGCTGCTGTATGCGATTGATCCGTTTACCGACACCGGGCTGATGGCGACGGTTAAGCTGAACGATCATTGGCTGGTGCAACTGGGGATTACCGACGGCCACGATGTGGCGCTGTGGACGCCGGATGCGAAGCCTTCGGGGACGGCGTGCCTCAGCTATACGACGACGTCGGTGAATGACAATTTCTACGTCTGCGCCAACGGGATCAACGACGGCAAATACGCTTATAACAACCTGCAGCAGTATGACGCCACCTGGTATCACAAGTTCTCGAAGACGTGGCATATGGCAACCGAAACCTGGTACATGTATGAGCGCGACGTGCCTGCCCTGGGCGGCCCGATTCAGCCGGAAGCTGGGGCCAATCCGGCGTACTGCCTGCCCGGAGAACTGCGATGCACCGCTCCGGAATATGCGGTGGTCAATTTCTTGCAGAAGGAACTTGGCACGCACGACTTCCTGTCATTTCGCAGTGATTTCCTTGACGACAAGAAAGGCCAGCGGACGGGTTATGCGACGCGATATTCAGAGAACACAATTACATGGTGTCACTGGATCGGCACGACGATTCAAATTCGTCCGGAGTTGCGGTTCGAGCGGGCCTGGGATATGAAGGCTTACGACTATGGCCGGCGGCAGAATCAGCTGACCGTGGCGAGCGATCTGATCTTTCATTTCTAGTTTTCGTGTTTCCCGCTGTCCTTGTAGGAAAATAGATTCATGACCGGCGTACGGATGGATATCTGGTTGTGGGCGGCGAGGTTCTTCAAGACCCGGCCACTGGCGAAACGGGCTTGCGAGTTGGGCAGGATCTTGTCCAACGGGCAGATTGCCAAGGCCGCGCGCGAGGTCCGGGTGGGGGACCGGTTGCGCATAACTAATGAGGGCGGCGACTTTCAGGTGGAAGTGTTGCTGCTCGGCGAGACGCGCGGGCCCGCAGCGGTCGCTCAAACGCTCTACCGCGAATCCGAGGAGAGCCGGGAGCGTCGCCAGAAGGTCGCGGCGGAACGGAAGGCGATGCGCGAGTTCGAGGTGCTGCCAGAAGGGCGGCCTTCGAAACGCGACCGGCGGCACATCATCCACTTCCGGGGCAGAGGGTAGGCCGATATTGCTCTGTGTCCTCCGTGTCCTCTGTGGTTGATTTAAGGGCATTCACCACAGAGGACACGGAGGACACAGAGAATCTCATTTCAGAGCTTGACTTTCCGTCGGCTCTGCTCCAATATGGCGTTGTACGACATGTCGTCAGAGGCCACAATGGAGTCTTTGCCACTTACCGAGCCCGTGCTGCTCATCCTTCTTAGTCTGGCGGGACAGCCGCGGCATGGGTATTCCATTTTGAAGGATGTCGAGGGGATGAGCGATGGGCGTGTGGTTCTGAGTACTGGCACGCTCTACGGCGCGCTGCGGCGGTTGCTCGAAGATGAATGGATTGAGCGAATCGAAGAAGAGGACACGTCGCGGGGCCGCCAGGCGTATCGCCTGACAGCAAGGGGCCGCAGGAACCTGCACCTCGAAGTCGGCCGGATGAAGCATCTCACGCGTTTGGCCAATCTGCGGATCGTGGTGAAGGAGGCCTGATCGAATGCTCAGCGTCAGCATCTATCGGAGTCTGCTGCGGCTGTATCCGGCGCTTCACCGTGAACGGTTCGGCGAGGAGATGGTGGCGGTATTCGGCAAGATGCAGGCCGAGACGGCCACTAAGAACATGCTCGACAGGGGAATGTTTCTTGCCCGCGAGACGGCTGGAGTTGTGGGCGGGGCGCTGCTGGAACATTGGCGAGTCTTGGGCGGCGATTCGATCGGGCTGTGGTTTCCACCAAGGAGGTTTACGATGCGCACTGAATTCCGTTTCCCGAAGACAACGGCCGTATTGATGATGATCATTCTGGCGGGCGTTGTGATGGCCATCAAGAAGGGCGAAACGATTTCGTCCTCCCATGTGAATCCTCCGATTGGACCGCTCCCGCCGACACACTCCGTTTTGTTGGGAGGCATCTTTCTAACCCTCGCATTCTTCTACGCCGCGGGATTGATCGGGTGGGCGATTCTGTTCGCGATGCGGCGCTCGGGAGTCCACCGACTGGCCGAGACTTCTGGCGGATCGAAATAGTTTGCGCTTGCCGCGCTGGTGCGGCGTACACCTTCGGCTTGCGGCGAAGGACTCTTGCCGATAGACTCAGGGGCGCAAATCAGCGCCCCTTTTCAAATCCATGAGCCTTCGCCACGTTTCTGCTTGCGCCCTTTGTCTAGCATTTTTCCTCACAATCTCTTTCGCCGCTGCGCAGACTCCTGCGACCAGCGCGGCAGTCACCGAATATGTCAAAGCCGAGATGCAGCGCCAGCACATCCCCGGGCTGTCTCTTCTTGTGGTGAAGAGCGGCAAGATCGTGCGGGCCGAAGGTTTCGGTCTGGCCAATGTGGAGTTGCACGTTCCCGTCAAGCCGGAGACGATCTTCCAATCGGGATCGGTGGGGAAGCAGTTCACGGCGACCGCGGTGATGATGCTGGTCGAAGAGGGCCAGATCGGTCTCGACGATCCGCTCACTAAATACTTTGTGGACGCCCCGGCCAGTTGGAAAGAAGTAACGGTGCGCGAATTGCTCAGTCATACTGCGGGTTTTGGCGATTATCCCAAGAGCTTCAACTTCCGCAAGGACTGGACGGAAGATGAGGAACTGAAGCTGATCGAGAGCACCCCGCTGGCATATCCTCCGGGAACGAGTTGGGCGTATAGCAATTTCGGATACGTCACACTGGGAATTCTGATTCATCGCGTGACCGGCGAGTTCTATGGTGACTTTCTACAGCAGCGAATCTTTCAGCCGCTGGGCATGCAGTCGACGCGCATTATCAGCGAGGCCGACATTGTCCCGAATCGCGCGGCGGGCTACCGGCTCGTGAAAGGTGAGTTGAAGAATCAGGAGTGGGTTGCGCCCGTGGTGAACACTACCGCCGATGGAAGTTTGTACTTTTCGATTCTCGATCTGGAGAAGTGGAACGACGCTTTGTACACCGATAAATTGTTGAAGCGCTCCAGCCTCGACCTGATGTGGACTCCGGCCAAACTGAAGAACGGGCAACCGAACAAGGGGCACTACGGTTTTGGCTGGTTCATCGACGACAGGGCGGGACATCGGTGCATTCACCACGACGGCTCGTGGCAGGGATTCGAGACGGCGATCGACCGATATGTGGATGACCAACTGACCGTGGTTGCGCTCGCCAATCTGGCGGATTCGCAGCCGGGGAAGATCACGCAACACGTGGCCGAAATCTATCTGGCGGACAAGTAGGAATGTTCACCACAGAGGACACAGAGGACTCGGAGGTAAGTAGTTTTTGTCATCGGCTCTTTGTCCGTCGTGTTGAAACTTCTAGGACGCTGGTCGTTCGCGCGATTCGACCTGCATCCGCATGCCGTACTTGGGACGCAGCGTAATCAGCGGCTCGGGCTCGACGGGGTGTCCGGGAACCAGCCTCAACTTCCATTTCTGCGCGATCGTTGCCAGCAGTAACACACCTTCCATGCAGGCAAACGACTCGCCGATGCATTGCCGGACTCCTGCGCCAAATGGAAAATACGTGAGCTTCGTGCGCCGCGACATTGCTTCAGGTGTGAAGCGTTCGGGATCGAAGCGCAAGGGGTCGGGGAAAAAACGCGGGTCGCGATGGGTGATGTACTGGCTCATGAGCACGGTCGTCTTTGCGGGCAGAAAAAACTCGCCGAGTTGAAAGTCGGCGCGGGCGTAGCGGCCCATTGCCCATGCAGGCGGGTAGATCCGCAGGGACTCTGCCAGCACCATCTCCACATAACGCAAGCGGGGAACGTCGTCGAATGTGGGCACGCGACCTTGTAACTCGCGGTCAATTTCATCGTGAAATCGGCGTTCGCAGTCGGGATTTTGCGAGAGCAGATACCACGTCCAGGAAAGACAGTTGGCGACTGTTTCAGAGCCAGCCAGGAAAATTGTGATGACCTGGTCGCGGAGGGACTGCTCGGAAGCGGGCGTTTGACCCGGCGAAGCAGCGAGCATCATATCGAGAAGGCTGCTGCCGTGGGGACCGCGCTGGCGGTGCGCCGCGATCATGCGGTAGACGACTGCATCGATACGCTTGCGCGCCCTAACGAATGCGGCGAGGCCGGGTGGCCGCATGTGAACGAGCCATTCGGCGGCCGGCAACATCACTAGAAAATTGTAGAGGCCCATGATGCGGTTGACAGCGCTGGCCAGTTCGTCCACTTCGTCGCCCGATTCCCGGCCGAGATCGGTGGCAAAGAGCGTTTGCGCGACCACGTTGAGCGTGAGGTGCATCATGTCGATGGCGATGTCGCGCTGCTCGCCGGCGCGCCATCGGTCGCGCACGCGGATCGCTTCCTGAACCATTGTGCCGGCATATTCCGGAATGCGCTGGCGGTGGAACGCAGGCTGCGCCACTTGCCGTTGGGTGCGGTGCTGCGCGCCCTCGGCGGTGATCATGCCTTCGCCCAGCAGCATTTTCGTGCGCTGCACGGTGCGTTCTTTAATGAAGTTCTCGTTCTGGACGACCAGGATTTCTCGGATGTAGTCAGGGTGATTCAGAAAGACGATGTGATGCCATCCGATTTTGTAGTGCGCGATGTCGCCGTATTTCTCGGCCAGTTGCTGGAACAGCAGGATCGGATTGGCGGGGCGCAACTTGCGGAAGGCGAACCAGAGGAGATTCCTCTCGAGGCCGGGCGGATAGCGATACGCGGCTGGGCCAGACACGTTGCTCTTGGGTACGCTGTTCCGGGCTGCAGTCGCCATGTTGTTAGTTTACTTCGTGGACTGGAATGTCGGAGGACCCGGCGCAGATTGAGCTACTCCGAGACCGGAGATCTTCCGCGGAGCTTCGCTCCGCCGGACAGCCGGGGGCGGCTGTCCCCACATATTCCCTGCTACCGGTTCCCTGCTTCGGATTTCTGTAGCGCATCCAGTTCCGTGAGAACCTCAGCGCTGTGCTTGAGGGGATCGACGCTGGTGTAGACTTTCGCAATCTTGCCGGTGGGATCAATCAGAAAAGTGTGCCTCGCGGCGAATTTCACCACACCAAGATTGGTCAGTGAGCCGTAGGAGTCGGTGACTTTGTGATCGGTATCGGCCAGCAGTTTGAAGTTCAGACCTTCCTTGGTGCAGAACTTCTTGTGCGAGTCCACACTGTCGAGGCTCACGCCCAACACGACCGCATTTTTCTCAGCGTACTTTGGCTGATCGACCTGGAAGTTGTGGGCTTCGCGGGAGCAGCCTGGCGTCTGGTCCTTGGGGTAGAAATAAAGGATGACCCATTTTCCGAGGTAGTCCTTGAGGCTGACGGACGAGCCGTCCTGCGACGGCAGCGTAAACTCAGGGGCGCTGCTGCCCTCGGAGGGCGCGGCCGAGTGAGACAGCAGGCGCGGCACCAGTACGATCAGGACCAGCACAACCGCCAACAGCAGGACAATCCGCAACATGGTAACCCTCCGCGGTGCTGGGCTACGCGAACTCCAACCCAATCTTTTTCGCGGCCCGATCCAAACTCACGATGCGAAAACTGCGAACCTGCCCCGCCCGGACCGGCTCTGCCTTGGGAGGACCGCCAGATCCGCTCTTCCAGCGCGCCTGCAGCATGGAACTGAGAGATGAAAGATCGGCCTTCGATTCTTTCGGAGCCTCGGTTTTCGCGGGTGCTGCTGCGGTGACCTTGCAGGTGGCATGGATGCCTTCGCCCAGTTCCACCTTCGCTTGGCCGCCTGACTCGTCCATCAGACGACCTGTAACCACGTCCCCTTCGTTGTGCTCCGCGATATATTCATCCAAGCCAGTGGGAACGAGTTGCTTCATGCCCAGCCGCATCTGCCGTTTTTCAAGGTCGATGGCGAGAACCTGCGCCTTCACGACCTGCCCGACTCGCAGTACGTCCTGCGGCTGGTTGATTCGTTTTTCGGCGCTGATGTCGCTGACATGAACCATGCCCTCGATTCCTTCCGAGAGCTGCACGAAGGCCCCGAACTTGGTGAGGTTGGTGACCGGTCCCTCGACCGCCGAGCCGACCTGAAAGCGTTGCGAGATGTCTGCCCAGGGATCGCCCAGTGCTTGCTTGAGCCCCAGTGAGAGACGGCGCTCGCCGGCGTTAACCTGCAGGATCACGACCTCGACGGTCTCGCCCGGCTTGACGACATCGCTGGCTTTGCGGATTTTGCCCTTCGACCACGACATCTCGGAAATATGAATCAGGCCCTCGATGCCGGGCTCGAGTTCCACGAAAGCGCCGAACTCCATCAGGCGGGTGACGGTGCCGCGGACGCGGTCACCGGCTGTGAATTTTGCGGCTACGGCGTCCCAGGGATGTGGTTGAAGTTGCTTGAGGCCAACGGAGATGCGCTTCTTCTCAGACTCAGATCCGACCTTGAGCACTTTCACTTCGACCGCTTGGCCCACGGAGAGTACGTCGGCGGGCTTGTTTACGCGGCCCCAGGCGATGTCGCTCACATGGAGCAGCGCGTCCACTCCGCCGAGGTCGACGAAGGCGCCGTAATCGGTAAGGCTGCGCACGGTGCCGCTCACGGTGTCGCCTTCCTTCATCTGCGAATAGAACTTGTCTTTGGCGGAGCGTTCCTCTTCTTCTGCGACCGCGCGGCGGTCGACTACGACGTCTTCATCGGTGACGTCGAGCTTGATGATGCGGCAGCGGATCTCCTGCCCGACCAGTTTCTCCATTTCAGCGGCCTCTCGAACTCCGCTGCGTGATGCGGGCATGAACGCCCGTACGCCGACGTCGACGCTGAAGCCACCTTTGATCACGCCGGTCACGGTGCCCAACACGGTGGTCTTGTCGGCGAAGGCTTTTTCCAGGGCGGACCAATCCATCGGCCGCTCGACTTTGAAGCGCGAAAGCTCGTAGTAGCCGTCCAGATCGCGGCCCTTGACCGTGACCAGGCACTTGTCTCCGGGCTTCAGGGTTTCGCCTTGCAGGGCCGCCAGCGGCAGGATGCCTTCGGACTTGTATCCGATGTCGAAGAACACCGACTCGGCGTTGACGGCGATCACCGTGGCTTGCAGCTGCTTGCTGCCCTCGGTCTTGCGGGAATGGCTCTTCGTGTACTGAGATAGGATGTCGCCGAACGACTCGGTGCTCTCGATGGCAGGTTGGGTTTCTGGAGTATCTGGATTGGACATGAACGGTTACGGCCCTCGTCGCGGGATAGGATTTCTTAGGATACCACCGCGGGCGGGAGTACGCGCGGCCGGCTGGCGACCGCGACCGCGGCAATCGTTCGGGGCATGGTTCCGCGCGCCGGCGAGACGCCAGCGCTACTTTGAATGCAGCGCCCACTGCGGATCGTCTTCCGGTTGCACGATCTGGCCGTCGCGCATGTGAATGATGCGGTCGCCATACTCCGCTGCTGCGGGATTGTGAGTAATCATCAGCACGGTCTGCCCCAGTTCCTGATTGGACCTGCGCAGCATGCTGAGAACGATTTCAGAGTTCTTGGAATCGAGGTTGCCCGTGGGTTCGTCGGCCAGCACGACGGCAGGTTTGTTGATCAAAGCGCGCGCCAGAGCTACGCGTTGCTGCTCGCCGCCGGAAAGCTCGGAAGGTCGATGCCCCAGGCGCTTGGTCAGGCCGAGGAGGTCGGTGATGCGATTGAAGTGCGCGGGATCTCCGTCGCCGTTGCCGGAAATCTCCCGGGCAATCCCAATGTTCGAGCGGGCGTCGAGCGTCGGCAGCAAGTTGAACTTCTGGAATACGAAGCCAATCTTGCGCTTGCGCATGCGGGTTCGTTCCGCGTCGGAGAGTGTGGCCAAGTCTTCGCCGTCGAGGACCACGCTGCCGCCGTCCGCGCGCGTCAGTCCACCCAGTAAATAGAAGAGCGTCGACTTTCCGCTGCCTGAAGGGCCCACCACGCTGACGAACTCGCCCTTCTGCACGCTGAAGGAAATGCCGCGCAGCGCCTCGACCTCAATTTTGCCCACGTGATACGTCTTGCGCAGGTTTTTCGCTTCGATGAATGCTTCGGCCATGCCTGTTAAGAATCTTACACGAAGGCTCGTGCCGAATGCGGGTACGCGCTGTGTCACTCCACAAACTGTACGGGAGACAGACCTTAGGCCGCGCCGATCTGGCGCGTAATCTGCGGAGGTCGCGGCGGCTGCAGGCGCTTGGGCCCACGCTTGCGCACCAGCAGAAGACGGACTCGTTCCAGAAGGTCGACGGGCGCGTACATCCCCTTGGTGAGGAAAACGTCCGCCTGCGAGTCGTGGTCGTAGATGCGGACCTTACTTGAGATGAGGATGGCGGGCGTATGCGGCGACAAGTCCTTGATCTTGGCAATGAGTTGCGGTCCGTCCAGGCCAGGCATCGCCATGTCGGCGATCACCAGGTCGACTCCGCCTTGCGTGAAGCGCGCCAGCGCTTCCTCTCCGCGGGAAAAACTCGCCACGCGGTAGCCGCGGGTTTCCAGCATGATTTTGCGGTGGGACAGAGACTGTTCGTTGTCGTCTACACACAGAATCGTGCGCTTAGGTTTCATCAGCCTTCCGCCATCTGTCGCGCGACACCGCACCGGCGGGCCGCAAAACCAACAGAGGCTTTTCTCAATATGAAGAATGTCAGAGCGAGATGAATGCTAACGGGAAGAGCGCTCACTGTAAAGTAGCGTGGATGCCAATGGGACTTTTTGGCTATTGATTTTTTTTCGAGTGAGTGCGCTGCTGTGTTTCCCGCAGCTTGCGCAACGTAAGCTAGAGGAAGACTTCGGCGCGCATAACTTCGATTGCGTTGCCACCGACGCGCACGTTAACTATCCGGTTATCGCGGTTCTGGTTTTGCTGAGAAGCGCGCACAAAGATCCGGCTCGGCCGTAGCATCTCAATGCCCTGCTCGATGAGGACGCGCTCGTCGGGCTTGGCCACTCCATGCGCCACCGCCCACGCCGCTGCGCAGCCGGCTGCGGAGCCCGTGGCCGGATCTTCGCCGTTGTAGAACAGCATGCGCGCGTGCAGACGGGCCGCCGGATTGACAGTTTCACGCGACACAAAGTAAAAGAACTTTCCTCCGGTCTTCGCCAGGTAGTCATCGGCACGGCTGAGGTCGACCCGCAGTTTCTGGATTCCGGGAAGAGATTTCAGCGGAACCACCGTGTAGGGAATTCCCGTAGACACGGTCTCGATCGGAAGCGACGCATCGAAATCGTCCGCGCGCAATCCAATCGCGCGAGCAACTGCTTCGCGGTCATGCTGTATCCCAAAGGCTGGATCGATCTGGGTCATCTCGCCGAACACCGGCTGGCCCGCGGTCTCTTCAAATCGAACCGGAACCTTTCCCACATTCAGTTCGAGAGCAATTTCCGTCGATCCGGAATCCCCGCGCAAGGCAAAAGCTGTCCCCAGGGTGGGATGGCCCGCGAATGGCAACTCTTCCTGCACGGTAAAGATTCGCACGCGCACGCCACGCTCACGCTCGACTTCGGCAGCGCGCGGACAGATGAAAGTCGTCTCCGAGAGATTCATTTCCTTCGCGATTAACTGCATCTCGGCATCGCTCACTCCGCGGGCGTCAAAGAATACGGCGAGGGAGTTTCCCTCCAGTGCTTTGGAAGAAAATACATCCCATTGCGCCATGGCCAACCGCTTCTTCTCGCTCATGAACGCCCCCTAGGACGGGTGGAATGTGGTGCCCAGAGAAGGGATGCGGGCGATTCCACGGCGATGCACAAAAGATGTAGGGCGCTAGCGCAGGGCGACGCAGCCAGTTTGACACTGGCAGTGCGCGCTTCTATCCTATCAACATGTTTTTTCCATCCACCGCTTGTGCCATGGGTTGTTGTAGACCAGCACCGGCGCGTGGGTAGGGAATCAGCGAGATTCTTCCCAGCCCACCCGGTGAAGCGGGTGGGTTTCGTTTTCATCCGCTTTTTACCGAGTCTGGAAGTCGGAGCGGGCAGACTTCGAATCTTGAGCTATTTGAATTCACCAAGGAGATGACTATGACTACCGCGACCGAAACCTACAGCGTCCCCCGGATCAACGACACGGCCCCTGATTTCACCGCTGAGACCACGCAAGGGCCGATCCACTTTCACGACTGGATCGGCAATGGCTGGGCGATCCTGTTCTCGCATCCCAAGGACTTCACACCCGTTTGCACCACCGAGTTGGGCTATATGGCGAAGCTGCAGCCGGAATTCGCCAAGCGCAACACGAAAATTATCGGTCTGAGCGTCGATCCCGTCACCAACCACAGCAAGTGGGCGGCCGACATCGAAGAGACCCAGGGCGCGAAGGTGAACTACCCGATGATCGGCGACCCGCAACTGAAGATCGCCAAGCTATACGGCATGCTGCCAGCCGAAGCCGGGGAAAGCTGCGAAGGCCGCACCCCCGCCGATAACGCGACAGTGCGCACCGTTTTCGTCATCGGCCCCGACAAGAAGGTCAAGTTGCAGATCAGCTATCCGATGACCACGGGACGCAACTTCGACGAGATTCTGCGCGTCATCGATTCCATGCAGCTCACGGCGAAACACAAAGTGGCAACGCCGGTGAACTGGAAGCCGGGCGACGACGTGATCCTCACGGCCGCGGTTTCAAACGAAGAGGCTCAGGAGAAGTTTCCCGGCTTCAAGACCATTAAGCCGTATCTGAGAACTGCAGCTCAACCCAAGTAGTAGGGGGCAAGACGCGCGTAAGAGAGTGGGCCACGGATCAACGGATTCTCGTGGATCGGAGAAGAAGTCGCTCTGATCCACAGCGGTCTGACGGTTCGTGGCTTTTGCTCGTAGCGCCACGGAAGCGCATGCGGTCCGGTGATCGTCCCGGTCTTCAAAACCGGCGTAGCTCAGGCTCGACCTGCGCTAGGTGGGTTCGACCCCCACTCGCTTCCGCCATCTAAAACCCGCGTCATTACTGACGATTTGCACTTTGGTGCCATTGAATGTGCTAGATGCTGTGCTAGCATCAAGGCATGATTGAGAGACGCCCAGTCGTTGCGGTCTATATTCGGAGCCACCAAAGCGACTGCCGGTACTCCCGGCAGAGGAACCGTTCGTTCGTACGGGACTGCCACTGCATGAAGTGGCTGCGGTACTCAGGCGATGCCTGCCTGTGCGGTTATAGCCACGCCGGACGGCAGCACCGGCTATCCGCCAACACGCGGGCGTGGGGTACGGCTGAGGAGACGAGGGCGGAACTCCAACGCCGGTTGGACGTGGGCGAAACGACTCCGCTAGTGACCGCTCCTGAGGTCAAGAGGCGGACTATCGCGGCAGAGGTCGAGACGCATCTGACCGCCAAGCGGAGTGAAGGTCTCAGTCCTGCGACCCTTCGTAAACTCAAATACCAGCTTGGGGTGTTCGAGCAATTCCTAGCCGCGCGGTCCAAATTTTTCGCGTCGGAAATCACGCCAACAGATGTCATCGAGTTTCGTTCGGGCTGGACTTGGAAATCGGGAGTGACCCGCCAGAAAGCACAGCAGAACCTGCGAGGATTTCTCCGACTCTGCTGTACGGACTACCTCGAAACACTACTCAGGGTATTGAAGCCTATCAAACTGTCGAAGACGGACATGACCCGCCTGAAGCCTCAGCCCTTCAGCGAGGAAGAATTGAAGAACCTCCTCGCACAAGTGCCGAAGACTTTCCCTGAGGCCACGAAAGCCGCCAAGATGAAGGCGCTCATTCATTGCCAAGTCTCTACGGGCCTCGCCATTCGGGACACGATACAACTGGAGCGGGAGAACCTTCGTGACGGAACGTTGCGAATCGAGCGTCAGAAGACGAACAAACCAGTGGTGCAGAAATTGGACGACGGGCTGTACCAAGAACTGTTGAAAGTCACTAACGGCAATCCCAAGTACGTCTTCTGGAATGGAACGAGTCTGCCGACGTCCGCGACAGGATTGTGGCAAACGGATTTGAGACAGGTGATGAAAGACGCGAAACTGTGGATCAAGGGCAACCTGTCACACCGATTCCGCGACACGGCTGTGGATTTCTGGCTCGAACAGGGTTGCGACATGACGACCATCGCCGCGATGCTGGGAGACACGGTCAGGACCGTCGAGCGGCACTACGCGGATTTGGCGTCGAAGCGGATGGAAGACCGGCTGGCGAAAATGCCGACCCGGTCTTGGGGAGCAGAGGCTGGACGATGAGTGAACTACTGACAGTTCGTGATGTCGCTACGGTTCTAAAGTGCGGCGAAGACGCTGTTGTGCGACGATTCGCGAAAGTGCCGGGAGTCATTGACCTGGGAAAGCCAGAGACTCGAAGTCGCCGACGTTATCGCGTCCTGCGAATCCCGAAGGTTGTTGTCGAACAATACCTGACCAGAAAGAGCGGGCGCTCGATTCAAATCGAAGTACCTCAGAGAGCCGAGCGGCGGCGGAAGTCGGCGACGTGGGAGAACCGAGCCATTCTCAATCTCGCCAAAGCTGCCTTGCAGAACGAATGTCAAGACCGCAAGGCGTATTACCGCATCGCCGACCGAGCGCGTCTCTTGACGGCCCACGTCCCCGAGGACCGATGGTCGGAAATTGTTTGGTTCGATGATGAGGACTGAGCAGTCCGCTGCGTGGGGCTAAAGATCTCTTTTGAGGGGGTCGTGAAGAATCTGTGAAGGATCTGCGCCAAGGTGCCATTGGTTTAAGCGGAATGAGGCAGAATTAGACAGCATCAAGAGCAGCCCGTCCAGTGCGACGGCGCTCACCAACCGAGCGAAATGCCACGGTGGTTGCCTCTAGGCAGATGCGGCGGAAACCGCAAAAGGAGAGATCCTTGCAATCATCGCAGCAGTCGGTCACACCCGACGTTCTCTTCAACAACGTCGGGACACTGTACACATTCTGTCCCTTGACTCTTCGGGCTAAGGAATGGATCGAGGAGCATGTTCAGGACGATGCCCAGTGGTTCGGCTACGCACTTATTGTCGAACATCGTTATGCGTGGGGACTGGCCCAGGGTATGAAGGATGACGGGCTGGTGCTGGCATGAACCGCAATGTTCCTACGACGAAACTGACACCGTCAGACCTGAGAGCCGAGGCACAGAGGCTCATCCGTGCGGGAAAGATGCCGAGCCTGAGTCAAGTGCTCGACACCATCCGCGAAGTGAAAGGAAATCCGAAGCACGACGCGCCCGTCATTCAGGGCACGCTCGTTCGCGCAGTGCGGAGGAAGCAGTGAGTAACGTTGGGACGCACATATACTAAGGCGGTTGTTGTCAGTTTAGAAAATTCTTGCTCAAGGCAGGTGACGCCACTAATGGAACGGATTCATATCAAGCCGACTGACCGTGTGTTCGTGCTTACCGGCGCGGGGATGAGCGCCGAGAGTGGCATCCCGACGTTTCGGGATTCGAACGGGTTGTGGCGGAATTACCGTATCGAAGAGGTCGCCTCTCCGGAGGCATGGCGGCGAGATCCGCAGCTCGTCTGGGACTTCTATTCCATGCGCAGGACGGTCGCAGCAGTTGCCCAGCCCAACCCGGGACATCGCGCGCTGGCAGCCCTGGAGGACACTCTGGGCTCTCGCCTCTTTCTCTGCACGCAGAACGTCGACAATTTGCCGAGCAGGCCGGATCCAGTCCGCTCCACATGCACGGCGAGCTGTTCAAGAGTCGGTGCGAGCGCTGTCAACTGCCCTTCGATGACACGAATATCTATCACGAGGTCCCGCTTTGCGCATGTAGTGGAAAGATCCGCCCGCACATTTGCTGGTTCGCAGAAAGGCCGTTTGGGATGGATCGTGTCCTCCGCACCCTGGAAGTCTGCACGGTCTTCATTGCGATCGGGACTTCTGGGTTAGTCGAGCCTGCAGCGAGTTTCGTCGGCCAGACCAAAGCTCGGACGTTCTACATCGGCCCGGAAGAGCCGCTCAACCTGGCATCTTTCGACGAGACGTTCACAGGCAAAGCCGGCGAGTTGCTGCCTACGATGTTCGACGTAGGTGACCTTCGCCCGAGTCCGAAGTCACAGGTATACCGCCACCCCTGAGCAGCGCGAGGAGATGCAAGACCTGTATGTCACCCCGTGGCTGACGCATCTGTTCAAGCGGGAAGAGGCGGCAGCGGGGAAGCTGGCGGATATTGACGACCTGGAGCGCATGTGGGCGTTGAGTCCTGAACCGTTCTTCTGCAACTTCGAGTTGCAACGGCAAGATGAGGCGCGCGCGAGACGCGAGAAGGATATCGATAAGTTGAATCGTATGTGGCGTCTCCTTGACCGACGGACACCGCAGAGTGTCCCCGGCGGACAGTGACACAGGAGGACCGGGGAAAGTACGCCAGATTCCGTGACGCTGTACAGGAACAGCGGGCGGCAGGTGAGTCGGCCGCGCGCATTACAAAGCAAAGCGAGGGGTTCGACGATGCGCGGACGCGTCTTGCTCTCGATGGTCGCCAGGCGTGGCACACGGAACGCAGACTACTCGTGCAGCCCTGCTGGGTAGTTTATTTTATAAAAGGTCCGTTAATACTCTTTAGCTTTCTGATGTGTCGTGTTGCTGCTCATTGCCCAGACTGTCCGCTTTTCACAGGCTTACGAGCGGGCGCGGGCACCGGACGAAGAGGGGTGGCCAGTATGCTACAACCTCGGATCGCTGGTCCGCGTTTCCCTGTAAACCGCACACACTTGGCACGCAGCAGTCGCATAAGAGCCAGCAAACTGCAGGCCTCTTGGTGCCCGACAGTCAGTCGACCTGATCGGCGGAGCGGTGCTCTCTTTATAAACAACACAACTAATCAGCGTGGAGAGTGGGATTCGAATCCTCCCTGGAACCCCCATTCAGGGATTTGAAGAGCACGGACGGCTATCTAAGGACGCGGAAGTAGCGGTGGTTCACGCCAGGTGATTGCAAACTGATTGCCGGTTCTGCGGCCTCACCGGCCTCTGCTTCACTTGGTCACAGCGTTGTCTTTGCACCCTCCTGTCCATCTCTTCCGTCAGTTCCCTTAGGCCCTGGCCCGCCGGGCGG
The DNA here is from genome assembly GCA_003134655.1 of Acidobacteriaceae bacterium. GTDB lineage: Bacteria > Acidobacteriota > Terriglobia > Terriglobales > Acidobacteriaceae > Sulfotelmatobacter. The sequence continues at coordinate 13,097 of PLBY01000044.1, read as the reverse complement.
TCCGGCTAAGCCGACATTGCCGCCGTTACAGTTCCCGCCCCCACTTCCTCCATCGCCTCCTGGCCCACCTGGTCCGCCAGCGCCCCCCGCTCCGCCGACGCCTCCCTTGCCGCCCGGCGCGGAAAGAATGAACGCAGATTGCTCGATGGCAGCTTTACCCCGAAGAAACAGATTTCCACCGCTCCCGCCGTCGCCCCCTGCCCCGCCAGGTCCTCCTCCAGTTCCTGCCGCGCCCGGCTTTCCATCTTGTCCTCCGCTTTTACAATCGGGCCACATGCCCTGCACGGCGTTTGCGCCAGGTTGACCCTTCCCACCCGCCGCTCCAGGCGGTCCCACGCCGCCGCTTGCGCCATTCTGTCCCGGCAGGTGTACTCGCGTTGTGCCTTCAACCGAATTCGTGACCCATAAGGTTACGCGCCCACCACTCTGACCGGGATTCCCCTTTTGCTCCGGCGAAGCGGCGGGTTGTCTCAGACTGTCGGTCAGGAAGGACACAATCTTGCTGCCGCTGGTTGAGACAATGCGATTGGCGACAAGATCCAGATCGTTGCCATTCGTAATGATTGTGACGCCATCCGAAAGGTAGATGGTGTCGGCAGCGATGGTGAAAGACCGTTCAGGGCCCGGCGGTAAAGACAAGGTCGTTCCGTGGAGCTTCAAAGATCCTTTCTTGTGGAGACTGTCCATCAGTGCCGATCCGGTCGCCGTGGAGGGAGCTGATTGCATTTCGGGTGGGAGTTCCTGAAATTCCGCCACCGAACCCATGTCATGGATCTTGGCAGTTGCAGCGTTCTTTACGGTTACGACACCCCAGGTAACCATGCCGACTATGGCAACCAGCGCAGCCAGGATCAGACAAAGGCGAAGGAGACCGGCAATAAACTTCTTCGGTACGTCCTGAATCTGCAAGCGCTCGATAATCTTTAACGCGATCCAGAGAAATACGGCTAGTGCAAGACCCCCGATTCCCGCTTGGCCAAACACCTTAAGAGTTTCAGGGTTCATTCTTTGCCTCCGTTGGTCCAGCCAACCTTCACTCTGAAGTGTAATCGAAGTGAATACCCCGGACTCTCGTGCAAGAATTCTCCAATGTCGTGGGCTGGGCGGAGGGCTAGGGATTTTCGGGAGGCGCGAGTACCCGCGAATTCTGCTTAAGTCCAGCTATCTGTTTTGGCAGTGGATGAAAAACCAGATGTCAGGTTTCAGCGGGTTTCAGGCCGTCCGGCGTGACAGGGCGCCTTGCTCCTGAAGGAACTTGTTGAAGCGAATCGAACCTACGAGCGACTCGCGCAGATTGTCTTTGGTGCTGAAAAAGAAATCCTCGTGGCTGCGCTGGTTTTGAATGCACTTCTGTAGGAGCCAGACTATAGCGCGCGCGAACCGCGTTTTCCCAGGCAAGTACAGCGGCGCAATTGTGGATTATGCTAATGTCTTCGCCTCCCTTGAAAAGGCCCTTGCCATCTACGGTGCAGGCAAAGGCGGCAAGACGCCTGTGAAAGATAAGCAGGAGCTTGTCGAGGCGTTGCGGCAATCCCTGGAGGCAGCAATTCGCTTTTGTGCCGGCAAAGGTGTCGACTTGGCTGCTATCGAACAGCTTCCTGCCGGAGACATGAAACGACTGGCGCAGGTTGATGACGCGGTAAACTTGCTAATCTCCCCCGATCCGTTACGCCGGGAGTTTATCGGCCACGAGCGGCTCGTCAGCACGCTTTACAATGCGGTGAAACCCGACCCGGCGGCATTGGAATTTGCCAGCCGCGTCGCCTGCCTTGCAGCCACAGCAGGTGCAATTCGCGCCAAGCTCAATCCAAACCCGGCGGATATTTCCGGCGTGATGGGCGACATCAGCATATTGCTCGACGCCTCGATCACCGGTGTGGCGATGCCATCCAAGCCCGCGCCCGTGATGGATTTGTCGAAGAGCGATTTCGAGGCGCTAGGCAAGCAATTCAAGCAATCCAAGCACAAGAACACCGACCTGGAAGTGCTCAAAGCCGCCATCCGCGCCCATCTGGAGAAACTGATTCGTCTCAATAAGACGAGGTCAGACTTCCGGGAGAAGTTCGAGGAGTTGATCGAATCCTATAACGCCGGGAGTCGAAATATTGAGGATCTGTTTAACGAGCTCGTCGCGTTGAGCCGCACCTTGAGTGAAGAAGAACACCGGCATATCCGCGAGCCTATGACAGAGGAAGAGTTGGTGGTTTTTGACATCCTGACCCGTCCCGCGCCGGAGCTGAGCACAGAGGAGCGTGCCGAGGTGAAGAAAGTAGCGAAGCAACTCCTGGAGCGTCTGAAAGAGCTGCTCGTTCTCGACTGGCGGAAGCGTCAATCGGCCCGCGCGCGCGTTGAGGACGCTATCAAAGACACGCTCGATTCAGGATTGCCACGGGCCTACTCAACGGACTTTTACAAACAGAAATGTTCGGCTGTATTCGAGCATTTCTACGAGAATTACCCTGAGAGGGACGCAAATATTTACTCGATGGTCTGATTACACGCCCAACTAAACCAGGCAGTGGCGGAACCGGGAACTTATTTCACGCCTGGCTTGCGCTTTGTGGCAAGAAATGTCATGAAGTTGCGGACCTCTTCCCATTCATCGCCCGAAAACTGCGCGCTCTGCGCCATCGCTTCAACATCGCGGGGAATTACGCGCCGATTCTTCTCACCCGATTTCTCCTTCAGATATCCGGCCGCCATGAGAAGCGATTCGTACGGCGTACCATAGAACTTCGCCAGCTTTTGAAGCACATCCGGCGCGGGCTTGGTGGCAACTCCCCGCTCAAGCTGTGAGAGGTATTCGTTCGAAATGCCGGTCTGCCGTTCCACTTCGCGCAGGCTCACACTCCGGCCTTTCACTTGCCGAAGTCGCGCGAGTTCTTCCCCAAGACGATGTTCCATCCTGCAGCCCAATCAACGAGTTGATTCTGAAATCAATTATACTTATTTTGCGCATTATATCAAGCACCACTTGCACGATACCGCAATGCGTGTTATAGTACGCATTGCGTGGTAAGAGCGAAGCAGCCACGCACGGATGAAAGGGGTAAGGCTATGGAAGAACACCACGAGAAATTTGTTGAGGTCCGGGTGGTTACCACTTCGGGCATCTATCCGGAGGCTGGTTTTGACCGGGTTCCGGAGCATCAGGCCGTTGACGTAATACTGAAGAAGGCCGATCACCACCTCCACATCACGAATACGGCGGGCTGGATTGCCGTGGTCAGCGGTCGGAAGATCGATATCGCGAGATCGTATCGCGACAACGCGCTTACCGGCCGGGTGGAGATCGATTGGGGTCCGGATCACGGGGCGGGTGGCTATGCATGAGGCCGCGTCGCGTGCCCTATTCGAAGAGGAGGTCGCAAAATTCCGTCCCGAGCTTTTGGAATCGCGCGGCTGGACTCTCTTCTCCAAAGACTTCCCTGTGCTCGATGTTGGTTTCTCGGCAAAGGACGGAGCTCGTTTGCGGTTGCGATTCCTGTGTAATGACTGGAATGAGCGCCCTCCTTCTGTTGAGTTTCTCGATTGGGAAGGGCGGCAACTTGCGGGCATTGAGCGCGATCCCGCGAGCGTCTTCAACAATTCGCCGCATCCCGCCACGGGGAGACCCTTCATCTGCATGAAGGGAATCCGCGAGTATCATACTCACCCCAGCCACACAAACGATGTGTGGGAAGCGATAAGGGGAGGGGAGAAATTCACGCTGGGAGGGATTCTGACTCAGCTTTGGCATGTATGGAGGAGTATGCACAAATGAACATCACCCCGGTTGAAATATCTTCGGCTCAGATCGCTGAAACCATTAAATTGCTCCGGTACGCGGGTCGTCAGGAATGCATACTGCTTTGGCTTGGTCGCCGTGAGCAAGGCCTTCAGCGGATTATTGACGTATACAAGCCGCTGCAGGAGGCTGACAGAGACTATTTTGAGATACCCAGGCAGGGGATGGCTGTCCTGATGGAGCGCCTCCGGACCAAGGGATTGTATGTTGTTTCTCAGGTGCATACGCACCCCGGCCTGGCGTTTCACTCGCGCGCTGACGACAAGTGGGCGATCGTTCGGCACATCGGCGCGCTATCGATTGTCCTGCCCTTCTTTGCGGAATCCTCCACCATCGAGAATTTCCTGCAGGAAGCGGCTGTCTTTCAGCTTGATTCCTCTAATCGCTGGAATGAAGTGGCGAGCGAACACGTCCGGGATCAGTTGCGGATTACGCCATGACTCTCACTTACCGTCAAGAAAATGCGAAGACCCTCGCCGCTCTGCTCGGCATAGAAGAGGAAGAGGCTGCCCAGCGGCTTTCTTTACGAATTGCAGTGACCTTCAACCCCAAAGCCGAAGCAGCTCGGGAGTTGGGAACACACGTCACCGAAATGTTAGGCCGGACCGTCGAGTACGCCGGGCCGCCGGATGATAACCCTTTTGCTATCGAAGTTGTGATCGGGGACTGCGCACCGGCTACCGCAGCACCACTGCGAGTTTACGCGGGTGAAGACGGCGCCGATTTTGTCATTCGGGAGACGGCTCCGCTGACAAAATGCGACCTCGCAATCCCTCGCCCCCTGCTCGTGATAGCGGCCTGCTATGTGAGTGCTGCGGCAATCAGAGTCGCCCTCGGACCGACGTTCCCATTTAGAAATTCCGCCCCGATCGTTCTGTCCTGGCCAGCGCTGTTCGGTATAGACCTCGACCGGTTGACGCACCCGCTTGATATCGGCGAAGTCTATCTCGCAGGGGCAGGCGCTGTAGGGCATGGGTTCGTTTACACACTCCGCTATTTCGATGTGCGGGGCACTCTCTATGTCACTGATCCGAAAAACGTGACAGCCGGCGGCCTGAATCGCTGCGTCCTGTTTGGCGCTAGCGACCTGGGTCACCCGAAGGCGACTCGACTTTCTGAAGTTGCAGGCCCTTTGTTTCCGAACCTGAAGCTACTTCCCATCGACAAGGACCTGGATGAAGCGAGGAAGCTCCGCGGAACGGACTTCCTCATTGAGAAGCTTGTCGTCGGCGTGGATAGCCGCCGCGTACGCCGGTCCTTGCAATCTGCGTTGCCGGGGACGGTCTTTGATGCCTCCACGACTGACATCACCGAAGTCGTGCTCCATTTCAATCGCCAGCCTACGGAGTCGGCGTGTCTGAGCTGCGTTTACCCGGAGAACGAGCGTGAGCACAAACACGAAGAGAATGTTGCCGAGGCGCTTGGACTCTCGGTTGAGGAGGTCCGCGCCGGGTTCATTTCCTTGTCGGTCGCGTCGAAGATTTGCGACAAGTATGCGGATCTACGTACCGATGATCTCGTGGGCAGAGCTTTCGACACCGTGTACAAGGAACTATGTGGAGTCGGCAAGCTCAAAATCGTCGGCGGGCAGGGCGAACTTTCAGCTGATCCTGAATTGAAGTCTCTTCACAATGACCCGCGATTCGAAGCCCTAGTCGCAAAGGCACGCGAAACGATCAGCGCGAGGAAAAAGTAGGAAGCAGGAGGCGCTAGTTTCATCCCAATCGACAATGGCGCTGGTTTTGGTTCCGGGGGCACGGCGGTACGCTTCCAGATCGCACCATGAGGGCCGTATCAGGCTGGTAGAGATCCGCGCCGCGCCGGTACTCAAAAGCCGTATGATTATGCTCGATATGTGGGTGTAGCTCGCACATTGCGGCAGACTTGCCGTTTGACGGCCATTCTTGGGGCACGTAGGATTCTCTTTCCGTGATCAACCAGACCTTCTCGCACTACCGCGTTGTTGAAAAACTCGGTGGAGGAGGGATGGGTGTGGTCTACAAGGCGGAGGACATTTCTTTAGGCCGATTTGTTGCCCTCAAGTTCCTTCCTGACGATGTTTCGCGAGATGCCCAAGCCTTGGAGCGCTTCCACCGTGAGGCGCGAGCAGCGTCTGCCCTAAACCATCCCAACATCTGCACAATTTATGAAATTGGGGAGCTCGCCGGCAAACGCTTCATTGCCATGGAATTTCTTGATGGCTTGACGCTGAAACACCGCATCGGTGGTCGTCCTCTGGATATTGAAACTGCGCTCTCGATCGCAATCGAAATCGCCGATGCGCTCGATGCAACACACTCGCAAGGCATCATTCACCGCGATGTCAAACCGGGGAACATTTTCATTACCAAGCGGGGCCACGCGAAAGTTCTGGATTTCGGCCTCGCCAAAGTGACTGCTTCTAGTATTTCCTCAACCGGCTCGGCAAGCGCCAGAACCCTGAGTCAGATCGATGAAGAGTACCTCACCAGCCCAGGATCAGCGCTCGGAACGGTTGCGTATATGTCTCCGGAACAGGCCCGTGCGCGGGAATTGGACGCGCGCACCGATTTGTTTTCTTTTGGCGCGGTGCTCTACGAGATGACCACTGGCGCTTTGCCGTTTCGCGGCGAAAGCTCCGCCGTAATATTCAGCGCGATTCTTGAGCACGATCCGGTTCCGTCCGCGCGACTGAATCCCGATCTTCCTCTCAGCATGCAGGCAATCATCGAAAAAGCTTTGGAGAAAGATCGCGACCTCCGCTACCAAAGTGCAGCCGAGATGCTGGCCGATTTGAAGCGGGTGAAGCGGGAAATTGAGACCCACCCTCGCGCTACCCGGAATGACACTGCCTCAAGATCGTCGGGCTCGGTTCCTGCGATCAGCACCCGCAGCGATCCTTTTGTTCGGCCAATTAGCGAATCTCCGAACAGTATTCAAGAACCCATCACTCAAGTCGGCACTCAACCCGCGCGGCCAGCTTCCAGTAGTAAACATGCGACCGAATCTATGTTGCCGCCGCAAACGGGGGGTGGGACGGCTCTGGCCGAAACCGCTTCAGGAACCACGTCTGCTCCGCTTTTGCCTTCACGCCCTCCTCGGTTGCTACCAGCCGCCGTAGCAATCGCTGTAATCGTCGCGGCACTCTTCGCGGGCGGGTATTACCTGGAATCGCGGCGATCGCATCAATTTTCTGCTGATACCACCGGGCCACGCACGCTAGCCGTTCTTCCATTTCGTAATCTTCGCGAAGATCCGCAAACTGATTTTCTTGGCTTCTCTCTGGCCGACGCGTTGATTACGAAGCTTGCCTACATCAGTGCTCTGACCGTGCGCCCATCGTCTTCCGTCGAACGCTACCGTAATCAAACCATCGATCCGCAAAAGGTCGCGGCCGACCTCAAGGTAGGGATTCTGCTCACAGGCAGCTTTATCAAAGATGGCGATGACTTAAGAATTACCACACAACTAATTGACGTTAAGCCCGACAAGATCCTGTGGCAGGATTCCTTCGATACCAAATTCGACAAACTGCTTACAGTGCAAGACCGTGTTTCCGAGCAGATTATTCAGGGATTGCAACTGACGCTTTCGTCGGCTGAAGCGAAAAGGCTTAAGCCACAGGCGCCGATCAACCCCAAGGCCTACGAATATTATCTGCGTGGAGTCGACCTCTATTCTTTGAACGACTTTTTGGCTGCGATCACGATGCTGGAGAAGTCAACGTCTATTGAGCCTGGCTACGCGCCAGCATGGGCATATCTGGGCCGTGCCTATGCGACCAATGCATCGTTGCAGTTCGGCGGACACGAGAATTACGGCAAGGCACGGGTGGCATTTGAAAAAGCAATTGCGCTTGATCCTGCTCTCGTCTCTCCTCGGGTTTACATGGCAAACCTCCTTACTGATACCGGAAGCGTCGAACAATCTGTTCCTCTGCTCAGAGAGGCCATACAAAACAGCCCAAACAATGCCGAGGCGCATTGGGAGTTAGGGTACGCCTATCGCTTCGGAGGCATGCTCCCGCAAGCGGTCACGGAATCGGAACTGGCGCGGAGACTTGATCCGCAGGTGAAGGTCAACAGCTCGGCGATGAACGCTTATCTCTATCTCGGCGAGTACGACAAATTCCTGCAGAGCCTGCCCGTGAACGACTCCCCGTATATCTTGTTCTATCGCGGATTCGCGGAATACTATGCCGGGAGAATGCAAGAGGCCGCAACAGACTTTGATCGCGCTTTCAAGCAGGATCCGTCTCTCATGCAGGCGGCGATTGGTAGGGCGCTCAGCTACGCAATAAGTAACGATAACGCCGCAGGTCTTGCTCTCTTGCGCCAGACGGAAGAGAAAATCGAGAAGCTCGGAGTGAGCGATGCCGAAGGCATCTACAAAGTGGCACAAGCTTATGCTGTGCTCGGCGACAGAGCTTCGTCACAGCGAATGCTGCGGCGCAGTGTTGAAGGCGGTTTCTTCTGCTATCCCTATTTCGAATCTGATCCGCTGCTCAACAATCTGCGCAGAGAACGCGAGTTTGCCGAAATCACGGCGCAGGCGCGCGCAAGACACGAACAGTTCAAAGCGAGATTCTTCTGAGTGGGCCGTTGTCTTGAACTCCCAAACGGTTAAAGCGCGACCGCGCCAATTTAGAGACTGAAGCCCGTTGGGCAGCCTGAACGTTTCAACTGCAATTGCCGCCGCTTCCTGGCCGGAGAAGGGGGCAACTCTGACGTAACGCGGTTAAGTAAAGGTTTGCCGGCAGCAGACCCCAGAATCCTCCACTCCGAGCCAGCGAGCTGCACAGGCTATAATTGCGCACGCATGGCCCTGACCTCTGGCACAAAGCTCGGCCCCTACGAAATCGTCTCGCCGCTCGGCGCCGGCGGTATGGGCGAGGTATATCGAGCGAAGGACACTCGCCTTGATCGCACGGTCGCAGTAAAAATCCTGCCGAGTCATCTTTCTGATAATCCAGACGCCAAGCAGCGTTTCGATCGCGAGGCCCGCGCTATATCTTCCTTGAACCATCCCAACATTTGCACCCTGCACGACGTCGGCCATCAGGATGGCATCGACTTCCTGGTCATGGAGTTCCTGGAAGGCGAGACGCTGGCCGAACGCCTGGCGAAGGGCCCGCTTCCAACCGAACTGGTGCTGAAATATGGGATTGAGATTTGCGAGGGGCTGGAGCGAGCGCACAGGAGCGGCGTGGTGCATCGCGACCTGAAGCCGGCAAACGTAATGCTGACGAAAACCGGCGCGAAGCTCATGGACTTTGGGCTGGCCAAAGCCACCCCAACGGGCCCGGTACCGATATCGAGCCTAAGCATGACGATATCCCACCCTTCGGCGGACCATCCGCTGACGGCGCAGGGCACAATCACGGGGACGTTCCAGTACATGTCCCCGGAGCAGACCGAAGGCAAAGACGCCGATGCCCGCTCTGACATCTTTGCCATGGGCACCCTGCTGTACGAGATGGTGACCGGAAAGAGGGCGTTCACGGGTAAAAGCCAGGCCGGCGTCGTCGCGGCAATTCTGGCCTCGGAGCCGCCTCCTGTTTCGACGGTGCAGCCCATGACTCCTCCAGCGTTGGCGCAGGTGGTGAAAACCTGCCTGGCCAAGGATCCGGAAGAACGCTTCCAGACGGTGCACGACCTGAAGCTGCAATTGAAATGGATTGCGGAGGCTTCGGCCAGCCAACTGGCTGCGCCCGCCCAGGTCCGCGCCCGCCGCGTGGTGCAGAAGCGCACATTGATGATTGCGGCTGCCGTGGGTTGGATTCTTGCCGCAGCCGCGCTCGCAATTTTCTTCTATACCCGCGTGCAACTGGAAGATGCGCGACGCCCCATGACGGCATCATGGCTCGCGCCCACCGATAAGGAATTCTCCGCCGTTGCGGCCAGTGCGCCGGCGCTTTCCCCGGATGGCTCCAAACTCGCCTTCCTGACCGGCGGCACCAGGGATTTAGAGTTGTGGGTGCGTGACGTAACCACCGGGACGGCGCGAAAGCTGGAAGGAATCGAGCAGGCATCTTTTCCCTTCTGGTCGCCCGATGGCAAGTTCATCGGCTTCTTTTCAGCGGGAAAGTTGAAGAAGGTAGCGCTGTCCGGCGGACCTGTGCAGATACTGTGCGATGCCCCCGAAGGGCGCGGCGCATCATGGAGCCAGCGTGGCGTGATTATCTTCACCCCAAACATTTTCGAGGCCATCTACAAAGTGTCTGAGGGCGGTGGAACACCCGAGAGGATTACCGAGGCACCGCCGGGTTGGACCCATCGCAATCCATATTTTCTTCCCGACGGCGATCATTTCCTGTTTGTTGCCCGCAACACGGGCGCGGCCACACAAGCCCCCGCGAGTGCGCTGTATGGCGCATCGCTCTCCGGCGAGAAAGCGCGACAGATACTGGAGCGCGCCTCCAATGTGCAGTATTCGGAGGGATACCTGCTGTACTTGCGCGAAAGCGTGCTGGTGGCGCAACGCTTCGATCCCAAATCGCTGCAATTCAGCGGCGATCCTAAGCCTGTGGCCGAAAAACTCGATTATTGGAACCCGCGCGATCTCGCCGCCTTCACCGCCGCGCATGGCACGCTTGTCTACCGCCATGGATCGGCGCAGAAGACTCAGCCGATGTGGGTGGACCGCACCGGCAAAGAGCTGGGGCAATTTGGCGAGCCCGGCATTTATGGGTTACCGCAGCTTTCCACCGATGGCTCCCTGGTCGGAGTGGTGCGCCGCGATCCCGACACGGGCAGAGGCGACGTTTGGATCGTCGACACCCGACGGAACACGATGTCGCGCAGCACATTCGCCGACGGGTCCAACCTGACGTATGTGTTTTCTCCGGATGCGACGAGAATTGCCGTCTCCACTCTTGCGGGAATGGCCACGGGAGGAACGTGGATTCAGCCGACCAGTGGTTCGGGCAATCAGGAGAAGTTGGAGACGCCAGTAACGGCCTCTACGCTGTCAAGTTGGTCTAGCGACGGCCGCTATATTTTCGTTAGCGTGCAAAACAACACCACGCGCTTCGACGTCTACTACTTCGATCTGAACGGCGACCGGAAATTGACTCCTTTTCTGAACTCGCCTGCCAATGAACGCGGCGCCGTTCTGTCGCCGAGCGGCAAATGGCTGGCATACGATTCTGATGAGTCGGGAAGATACGAAGTTTATGTGACTGCATTCCCTGACCACGGAGGAAAATGGCAGGTCTCCAACGATGGCGGCAACTCCCCTTCGTGGAGCGGCGACGGCAAGCAACTCTACTACCAAGGCGGGGACAAGCTGATGTTGGTGCCCATTCAGAACGCCGAAAAATTCGAATTCGGAGCGCCCTCCGCGCTGCCGATCCACATGAATGAATTTGCTGCACTGGGTCCGCTTGCGCCCGGCGAGCGTTTCCCCGCTCTGAAGGTACTCGGCGGAGGCCAGTCGAACCCGCAGGAAGTCATCCTCAACTGGACAGGAACCCTGAAGCAATAGTTGACGTCTTCGCCGCTAGCGACTGATCCACAAACACAGCAAACAGATTCTTGATGGGCGCATCCACAGAGGCCGGCTTGACTCAGAAAAGATACAACCTCGCCACCGGCAAGAAATTGTCCATCAAGGACCGGCACCCATCGAATTGAATGGTTGGTTGGAATCCTAAATGTGGTCCCACCGATGGCGATTCTGTCCGAGTGACGGGGAAACCGGAAGTAATTCTGCCGTTCTAGTACTTGAGCGCATTGGGTGGGGTCGATATTGCGACTTCGAGCCGGTTGCGCGCGCAAAGCGCACAGTGCTTCAGCACCTGGTATGCCATTCACGCGTTCTTGATTTCCGCTTTTCTCTGCTCCAGATAGGCGTCGATCGCGCGCCTGACCAATTCGGCCACCGGGGCCCCTGTGACCTTGGAGAGGGTCTGCAACTTGGCCATCTGGCCCGATCTCACGAATAGGGCTGTCCGAAGCATCGTGTCCTTCATGACACCACCTTAACCTCTAGGCATATACCTGTCAATAAGATAGACCATAGATTACTATAGGTAACTATCGTGCTATAGCTATGCCTGTAGTTACATTGTACACTGTGGCATGGAGGCATATGGAATACCTCAATCGCGACGAACTGGTCAGATTGTTTAGGGTCGCCCGGCAGCACAATCCGCTGCACCACGTTGCCCTGCTCGTCGGCCTTCTACATGGGCTCCGGGTGTCAGAGATGCTGGCGATTCGTGGGCGCGACATCTGCGACGGCAGGGTGTCTGTCAAGCGGCTGAAGAAGAGCCGCGCGACGCTGCACGCTCTGCGAATTGACGGCGATCCACTCTTCGACGAGTCTCCCCTCCTGGAACTCGCCAAGGCTAGCCCCGAAACGGAATTGTTCCCCTGGTCGCGCCAGTACATGGATGTTCTGATCAAACGGTATGCTGCACTCGCGGGCATTCATCCCGCTAAGCGGCACTACCACGTCCTCAAGCACAGCATTTGCGTTCTGCTGTGGCAGGAAACGCACGACCTCAACGCGATCCAGGACCACGTCGGCCACCGCAGTTCCTCGAGCACGCTGATCTATTTGAGGGCGGACGCTGCCCAGAAGGCCCAGATGACTGTCGTCGGCATGTCATTCAGCGAGGCGACTCAAGTGTAGTCGCGAGCGTAGGAGACGATATGTGCCTAGAAACCTATCCAGAGTGCGGCGACGGCGGAGACGGCTGCTGCGGACGGCGTTTGGCGATCGCACTCGAATGCGCACGCCAGGATACTCTGGGTCCAATCGCCAGAATTTGGGCACGACGAGTCGACTTCCAGCTGTACGCGGTCTGGACGGAGCGAAATGAAAGGCGCATCGCAGACTCCATCGAGGCGTGCTGTGCCGTGTGCGCCAAGGCGGAGTTTATCGGCAAGCACTTCATGGTGGACGAAGCCGAGGCCGAGTTGAATCGGATTTACGCGCTGGACGATCCACGTCCCGCTGCAGCACGAGAAGACTGGAAGTTGAGGCACACGCTCAACCTACCGCGGAAAATAGACGCTGCCACGGTGAGCAGAATGCCTCATAGATATTAGCGTGTTCCGACTGAACCCGCTATTTGCTGATCCCAAACGGTTTTACTTGGGGACTGTGCTAACTGTGTGCTAATTCCGCCTAGTACAGGTCAGTTGCGGGGCTAACCTCTGGGTGTCTCCCGACGTGGCCGGCCGGCTGTATAGAGCAAGAAAAAAGAACAAAACCGCAGTTTTCAGTGTTCCGTTTGGGCGCTTGGGGTTGAGGCCCTGGGAGTAGCCAAATGGGTCAACCACAATGCATTATGAGAGAGTGGCCCGTGTTTGGAATGCGCGGG
>PLBY01000122.1 GCA_003134655.1 Acidobacteriaceae bacterium | reverse complement strand
CTGAGCTACGACACAGACTCCGTAGGCACAACTGAACGATCTCACGAATGATCACCCTCGACGATCTCCACTCGGCCCGCACCCGCCTCGAAGGCATCACCGTCCGCACGCCCTTGATCGAATTCATGTGGGGACAGCCGCCATCGGCTGTCCAGCACGACCGCCGCCTCTTCCTCAAGCCCGAAAACCAGCAGCCCATCGGTGCCTTCAAACTTCGCGGCGCCTATAACAAGATCGCCTCCCTGTCGGCAGACGAGCGCAAACGCGGCGTCATATCCTACTCCAGCGGCAATCACGCGCAGGGAGTCGCCTACGCCGCCCGTGCTCTCGGCGTGAAAGCCGTCATCGTCATGCCCAATAACGCGCCCGCCATCAAGCGCGAGGCAACTGCCGCCCTCGGCGCCGACATCGTACTGGTAGGCCCCGGCAGCACCGAACGCCAACTCAAAGCGGAAGAACTGGCCGCAAAACACGGCTACATCATCGTGCCTCCGTACAACGACGAAAAGATCATCGCCGGCCAAGGCACCATGGGACTCGAGATTCTCGAAGATATGCCCGACGTCGAAACCGTGTTGTCGCCCGTGGGCGGCGGAGGCCTCATCAGCGGCCTCGCCGCAGCCATCAAGCTGAGCAAGCCTTCCGTGAAGGTCTTCGGTGTTGAGCCAGAACTGGCGGCAGACGCGCAGGCCAGCCTGCGCGCTGGAAAAATCGTGCAGTTCCCCGCCGAGCAAGTCACGCGCACCATCGCCGACGGACTGCGCACGCAAAGTGTGGGCCCCATCAACTTCGATCACATGCAATGCTTCGTCGATGGCATCGTCACGGTCACGGAAGACGAGATCCGCGAAGCCATGAAACAACTAGCAACGAATCCCGAAACGGTAGCCGAGCCCAGCGGCGCAGTCGCCACCGCCGGATTCCTCTTCCGCGCCGACCAACTCCCGAAAACAAGGCTGAACGTGGCGATCATCTCGGGCGGAAACATCGAACCCCAAATGCTGGAAGAACTCCGCCGGTGATAAGACATTGCAAGCAACGTTTCTACAGCTAATAATCATGGATATGCGTCTTCGACTCCTTTTCCTCGCCATAGGGCTTTTCTTTGCTGCGCCACTCGCCTCCGCCCAGGCGCAACGTGGCACGCTCGTCCACGAAGAAACCATCCGCGTCTCTCCCGCTAATGACGCCGCGAAACTCGGCGAAGCTGGCCGCGGACACGAACTCGTCATCATCGAAACCAGCCGCGACTGGACACACGTTGAAGCGATCCTCCGCGAACCGAAGAAGGACGCCGACGAAGATGACCCCGAATCCGAAGGCAAGACCATCACTGGATGGGTCAACAGCAAAGCCCTGGTCAGTCTGACGACTCCCAACGGCGACAAAATTGTTTTCGGCGAGGCCGCTGATTCCGAAGATCAAGCCAGCCGCCGCCGCGGACGCCGCGACGCCGCCCAAGACGCCCTGCGTCTTTACTACCGCGTCTACGATCTGTTCCCCACGTCACCGCTCGCTGCCGAAGGACTCTACCGCGCCGCCGACATCCGCTGGCAGGTCGAGCGCTCTGATGTGCTGACGCGTCCTTCCGCCCGCGAGCGCGACTCCTACATGCGCGGCCAGATCGACGAGCAGTGGATGAAGCTAGTGATGAAGAAATTTCCCGGCACCAAGTGGGCCGATTTAGCCGCCTTCCATCTCATCGAAAACAAGCTCTGCGGAGATTGGCAAGGCGCGTCGAAGTGTCCGGAAAAAGAAGCCGAGATGTATGAGAAATACGCAAAGGAGCACGAGCAGTCGCCCGCCGCGCCCGAAGCACTGTACCAAGCCGCCTGGCGCCGCTCCGCGCTGATCGAAATCTACAAAACCGAGGCCAACCAGAAAAAATCCGACGAGGCTAAGAACCGCTGCCTGGAACTGGCGCAAAGAATCGTCAGCCAGTACGCCCAAAGCGACTGGTCCTCGCGCGCCCTCACGCTGATTTTCTACGTCCAGCAAGGCGTTCCGACCTTCGGCAACGCCAGCGACTAAAGTAGCGCCGCCGTCTCGGCGGCTGTCCAGCGGGCGACTCGCCCGCTGCGCCGAAAGCGTAACGATCCCGTAAAGTTTTTCTGCGATACTGTTTCCCTAAATTTTTCGGAGGACGATTGAACGACTACCTGCTATCCCTGATCCTGGGCATTGTCGAAGGCCTCACCGAGTTCCTACCCGTCAGCTCGACCGCGCATCTGCGCTTGTCGGAAATGCTGCTCCACATCAGCCTATCCGACGGCTACTGGAAGATGTATTCCATCGTCATCCAACTCGGCGCAATCCTGTGTTTGCCAGTTTATTTCTGGAGCCGTATCACCAAGTTTCTCTCCACGTTTCCCAGCGGCGAAAACGGAAACCGTACCGCGCTGACTCATCCCCTCGGTCTCACCGCGGTTGCATTCGTCGTCACGGCAATTCCGTCGTTCCTGCTGACAAAGGTGATCGGCAAGCACCTCGAAAACATCGCAATCATCGGATGGTCGCTGCTGATCGGCGGAATCGTGATGTGGCTGGTCGACGCGCTCAACGCCAAGTCGGAAGCCGCTGGTCCCGGCGCAAGCGGAAGCCGTATCCACACGTGGAAGATGGAAGACATGAGCCTGACACAGGCAATCTGGATCGGCTTCTGCCAGATCTTCTCGGCCGTTTTCCCAGGAACATCGCGCTCCATGTCGACGATTGCAGGCGGACAAGTTGCGCGCATGTCGCGGGCCGCAGCGCTCGAATTCTCGTTCTTCGTCTCCATTCCGACGATGGCTGCCGCTACGCTTTACACCCTCTATAAATCGGTTCGGGGAAAGGGTGAGAACCCGATCGGCGTTTCGCAGATCGACGCGCATGGCTGGATCGTTCTCGCCATCGGCTTCGCGGTCTCATTCATCGTCGCCTACGGTTCCGTGGCCTGGTTCATGGCTTACGTCCGCAAGCGCGGATTTGCCCCGTTTGCGGTCTACCGGATCATTGTCGGAGCGCTGGTGCTGGTATTCGCATCCCGTCTTGCGGGATAGACGGGCACACCGACCGAACCTGGCTTCTGGCAAGGGATTTGGCCGGGAAGCTAAGTGGATACTATAGGGGTTTTCCTGCATTGTCGGAATCACGGCTTCTTGGCATAATGTAAGGGCTCTGGCCGATTGCGGCACCGAGGGATTTCGTGTCTTCGGTGTGAATCAGCCTACATGGATTATCTGGCAGGCATCTTTGTTCCCACCGGGAACCGGCGGCTCAATGAGCTGATCGGGTTCCTGATGTGCGTCTCCGCGCTCCTCCTCNNTTCACCGCCGACATGATGCTGCAGTTCTTCGGCATCGGCGCGTTCCTGCTGGTGATCTTCCCGACGATGCTGGGAGTGCGCTGGTTCCGCTCCATGAAAGTGCAGTCCCCGCTGGCAAAGACCCTCGGCGGAATCTGGCTGGTGATGTTCGTGCCCGCCATGCTCGCTCTGCTGCCTGGACACCTGCGCTGGATGCATGTGATTCCTATCGAAGGCCTGCTTGGACGGGTCGTCGGCGACGTTCTGATTCACTATCTGAATCTGGTTGGCGCTTACATCGTGTGCGCCACCGTGCTTGCGGTCGCTCTGTATCTCTCAACGGCGTTCTCGTTCTCGGCGATTCAACTCTGGGCTCCAACGCGGTTCGCCTTCGTCACCGCGCTGTGGAATCGCTACAAAGACTGGCAGCAGGAACGCGCCAAGAAACGGCAGCAGAAGGAACTGGAACAGCGGCGCATCTCCAAGCCCATCGTGAAGAGCCAGTTGATCCAGTCGCGGCCAGCTTCCTCTCCGCAGTCTTCCGCAACAGCAGAGCCGCGCCGCACCGGCATTGAGCGCGTGATGGAAGAGGAAGCGCCCAAGTCCGAGACGAGATCCGCATCAGCAACCGGCGGAATTCTGACCGAACCGCTGGCGGTGAACGCTGCGACCGGCGCAGCCGATCCCGAAGTCACCGAGCGCGCCGACAGCGGGAACAAAGCCAAGACCACGATGCCCCGCATCGCCGGCGGATATAAGTTGCCGTCGAGCAGCCTGCTGCAGCGTCCCGATGAGCAGCAGCAGGTCGATGCCGATGAACTCAAGCTGCTGGCGCAAGTTCTCACTGAGAAGTACGCCGAGTTCGAGATTCACGGGCAGATTACGCAGATCAATCCCGGTCCGGTTGTTACGACGTTCGAATTCAAGCCCGAAGCCGGCATCAAGTACAGCCGCATCACCAATCTTGTTGACGACCTGTGCCTCGCGCTCAAAGCCGAGAGCATTCTGATCGAACGCATGGCAGGCAAGAGCACGGTTGGAGTCCAGGTGCCGAACCGTCAGCGCGAAATCATCTGGCTGCGGGAAAACATCGAGTCGCAGGAATTCATGGGGTCGAAGTCGAAGCTTACAATTGCGATGGGCAAGGACATCAATGGCCGCATCGTAACGGCCGATCTGGCTGGAATGCCCCACCTGCTGATCGCCGGTTCCACGGGCGCGGGCAAGAGCGTCGCGATCAACGCGATGATCATGTCGATCCTGTACAAGGCGACGCCCGATCAGGTGCGCCTGATTCTCGTAGACCCGAAACGGCTGGAACTGGGCAACTACGAAGGCATTCCCCACCTTTACACTCCGATCATCACCGAGCCGAAACTCGCGGCCAATGCTCTGCGCAATGCCGTGCGTGAGATGGAGCGCCGACTGAAGCTGCTCGCGGCCAAGGGCGTCCGCAACATCGACCAGTACAACAAGTTATTCGATCAGAACGGCACGCCGAGTCTGTTCGACGAAGAGTCGGACGAGAAGCCAATTCCCTATATTGTCATCATCATCGACGAGTTGGCCGACCTGATGATGCTCGACTCCAGCAACGTGGAAGAATCGATCACGCGCCTGGCGCAGATGGCGCGCGCCGTGGGCATTCACCTGGTGCTGGCGACGCAGCGACCTTCGGTCGACGTAATCACGGGACTGATCAAAGCAAATTTTCCGGCACGCGTTTCGTTCCGCGTTGCCACCAAAGTGGATTCGCGCACCATTCTCGACGCGAACGGCGCAGAAGCCCTGCTCGGCAAAGGCGACATGCTGTATCTGCCGTCCGGCTCGGCGCGCGTGCATCGTCTGCACGCTCCGTTTGTGACGGAGAAGGAAATCGCGGCAGTGGTCGAATTCTGGAAGTCGCAAGGTCTCGCGGAATACCAGCAGCAGTTCCTCGAAGCCCCGAAGGGCGAGCGCGAGGCCGGATCAGAAGGCAGCGGCGCAGACGCTGAAGCTGACGGCGAGGCCGAAGACGATCCCATGTACGGCGATGCGGTGAAGCTGGTGGTGGAGTTCGGCAAGGCCTCCACTTCCCTGCTGCAGCGCCGCTTGCGCATCGGCTACGGCCGCGCGGCCCATCTGATCGATCTGATGGAGCAGGATGGCATTGTCGGCGCCGCCGACGGACCCAAGCCGCGCGAAGTGCTGAAGCGTCCTGACTGGATTTCGGAGATCGAGGAAACGACGCGGTAGGTGGAGCAAAGAATCGAAAAAACAAAAAGGGCGGCCGAAAGGCCGCACAACTTTTTCCCTTCAATCGCGAATCTAGAACTTCAACACGATACCTGTTGAGAAGCGCATGTTCTTGCTGCTGGTTGAGCCGTTGCTGTGCACCAGCATCCAATCGGCCTGCGCGGCACGAAATGCTAGAGCCCGGTTGATGTTGAAATCAACTCCGCCCCCAGCCATCAGGGCGTATCCGTTCCCGCTAGCGCTGCCCACACCACTGACACTCGCGGTTGCGTGATCTCCACCGATGAGTGCGTGCACAAACGGCGTGTACTTCTTGTTGGCGCGCAGCGACAACACGGGACCGAAAGTGTAGGTGTAGTTATTCAAATTCACGCCGTTCTGGCTGTTGTAGGCTGCGCCAAAGTCGGCAGTAATCCCGAAGTAATCGTTAAAATTGCCATTCAGCGCGAAGTTGAAGCCGTTGCCGTTGTAGCCGCCCTCCAAATGGGTGTACTGATAGCCGCCGAAGATTTCAGCTTTCGGATAATCCGCCGCCATCGCAGCCAGGGAAAATAGCGTCAAGAAACAAGCTACAGCAATGAATTTGCGCACAGTAATCTCCTAAGGTGAAACGGTATATCTCTTTCCGACCAGGCCCGAAATGCCCGTCCGTTCGAACAAAATGGTTCAGGCCCTTTCTCCCGGGCGGAAAAAGATTCGGTCCCATTGGAAATAATGGGACGCAGCCAGGCAAGTAACCGAAGCATGGGCCCTTGGTAACCGTCTGATTTGATTGGGAAATGCGACAGTTCGCTAGTTTGCGCCAACCCAGTCCAGGAAGCTGCCCTTCATGCGGCGAAACCATTCGGGCAACCAACTCTTGTAGCGGAGCAGAACCGTCGCGTGGATCGCCTTTGGTGTCTTTGGCGCGGCCTTGTTGCTGAAGACTAGGTAGTAGATTCCAGCGCCCGCAGGAACGTCCGCCTGCACGCTGCCCGCGGCAATCTTGCCGCTCTCGTAGAGAGAACTGGTCGCGTATCCGTTCTGCCAGACGGTAAAGGCGGGCTCGCTCAGGACATAGACTTCAATGCTGTTGTCGCTCTCTTTGTCTGCGTCTTTCGTTTTGTCCTTGCGGTTGCTGGAACTCTGGCCGTCGGCGGCCGAGGTGAACTGGCCGACCACAGCCACGTTCACCGATCCTTCGGGCAAAGCAAACTTGTAATAGCGAAAGGTATGGGGACCAATAGGAAACGCAGAGTCGAGGATGATCCGGTCCTGCTTTAGCCCGACGAACTCCTGCACTTGCTGCGCGCCTGTGCTGTCGCTGGTCACCGCCCACAGAAGCACGCCGACCAGGATCAGGAGGAGAACCCACAGGAGTATGCGCCGTTTGCGCTTGGGCGGCGCGATTCGTGCTGCAGGCGCAGCCTCCACTACAGCGGTGTTTTTGGGCGGAGAACTTACGGGCTTGCCGCATTTCAGGCAGAACTGCGCTTCGTCGGGCAGGCTCGCACCGCACTTGCTGCATCCTAAAATGACCTTGGTTGTAGGCGGCGTGGTGCTGTCTGTCGGCATACGGACCGGCTCTCCGCACATTCAGAGGTGAGGTGCGAACTTGGGGGAAGAAATTGCCAGCCGATATTAGCACAGGTTCGCGTTGAGTTCCTGTGTTCTCAGTTAGCGCTCCGCCGCGAAGAGTGGACTATCCGGCCTTGGCCGCGCTGCCGTCCAGGCCCAGTTTGTCGGCGATCGGCTTCAGGGCTTCGATGCAGAAGGCGATGTGCTCGTCGAGATCAACGCCCAGAGCGGCGGCGCCCTGGATGATGTCGTCGCGGTTCACCTTGCGGGCGAAGGCTTTGTCTTTCATTCTTTTTCGCACAGACTTGGTGTCGACCTCGGCCAGTGACTTTCCGGGCTTGATCAGCGCGACCGCGGTGATGAAGCCGGCGAGTTCGTCGCAAGCGAACAGTGCCTTTTCCATCGGCGTGTCGCGGCACACGCCGGTGTATTCGGCGTGCGACATAATGGCGCGACGGATTTCGTCGGAGTATCCGCGCTCTTTGAGGATCTCGTTGCCCTTGTAGGGATGATCTTCCTGGCTGGGCCAGCGTTCGTAGTCGAAGTCGTGAATCAGTCCGACGAGTCCCCACAGGTTCTCGTCTTCGGGGGAACCATTCCCCCATTTGCAGGCGCAGGCGCGCATGCAGGCTTCGACAGCCAGCGCGTGCTTGCGCAGACTTTCGGATTGAGTGAACTCAGTTAGTAAACACCGCGCGGATTCGCGATCAATCATGGGTTTCGCCTGTTTTCTCCGCGTATTTCACGGGTTGCTTCTGTTTTCACCCGCAAAATTCGCGGGGTTCCCGTATTTTAACCTTGACTTCCACAGGGCAGATGCCGCAGATTGACCAAGCAGTCGGAACCTCTCCCCCAATTGGTTCCTTTGCACCAAGGCTGTAAGGAGTAGCCCGCTCTGGCACTCCCACAACCCGATGGCCACGACTCTTGCCCCGGTAGATTCACGGGAAGTCGTACGATGCGATCACTGCCTGCTGGTCCAGTTCCGTACATCCAATAATAATTGCCGACGCTGTCATGCGTCCCTGGACGAGGAACCTGAACCTGAACCCATCATGGTAGCGCCACCATTGATGATGCCCGTGCCCGGCAGCAATGGACGCGGACACCTAAACCTGGCGACCTCCATCCGCTCCCTGCGCCTGCGCAACGGGCTCAGCCAACGGCAACTCGCGGGACGCATGTCGGTGCCGCGCACTTACGTATCCAAAATCGAAAACGAAAAGGCAACGCCTACGCTGTCTTCCCTGGAACGGCTGGCGCGTGCACTGGAGGTTACTGTGCCCGATCTGCTCAGCGGCGGCGAACGCACCCGTCAGGAAGAAGTCAACGAACTGATGAAAGATCAGTTTATCGCGGAGTTGTTGCCGTTTGTCGCGCAACTGAACGGGATGCAGATGTCGAGCATCCTGACCCAGGTGCGGGATTTGACGGTGCGGCCGCGGCGAAGCGCGTAGTCACAGTGGAAGAGCGGCCCTTCAGGGCCGCGTCAGCGCAAAGAACGACAAAGGGGCTTCAGCCCCCGGTTGACGCAAACAATTTTATCCGGGCAACCAGCCAACACTAAGACCGGGACTGATGTTTAGGTCCCGGCTTTTTTATTGCGCCCTCTCCGCAGCTCGGGACCGTTGAATCCGAAGTAGATTGACCGGCATCTATCCAGCATGAACCAGGAAGATGGAAGTTTCGTTACTGCAGTGTCAGATTCCTCCGTGTTGTCGCACCTCGCCGCTGCACCACAGCGTGCGGGCGACGATTCCCTGCTCGACGCCTATTCGACGGCGGTGACCGGCGCGGTTGAGCGCATGAGCCCGTCGGTGGTGAATATTGAAGTGCGCCAGTCGGCGGGACGGACGCGCTCGGGAGAGCCGCGCGAACGGCAAGGCGGCGGCTCGGGATTCGTTTTTACGCCGGATGGGCTGATCCTCACCAACAGTCACGTGGTGCACGAGGCGGTGCGCATCGCGGTAACGCTAGCGGATGGGCGACGCATGCCGTCTACGGTGATTGGCGACGATCCCGCGAGCGACCTGGCGGTGATTCGTCTGGATCAGCCGCACTCCGGCGAGCCTGGGGTGACTGCGGCCGCGCTGGGAGATTCGCAAAAGTTGCGCGTGGGGCAGATCGTAATTGCGATTGGCGCGCCTTACGGATTTCAGTCGACGGTGACGGCCGGAGTTGTCAGTGCGCTGGGACGGTCGCTGCGGTCGTATTCAGGGCGGCTGATTGACGACGTGATCCAGACCGATGCATCTTTGAACCCTGGCAATTCCGGTGGGCCGCTGGTTGATTCCGCCGGGGGCGCGTGGTGGGTGTGAATACTGCGACGATTTTGCCGGCGCAGGGAATCTGCTTTGCGATCGGGATCAACACGGCGAAGTTTGTGGCCAGCCGGTTACTGCGCGACGGGCGCATCCGTCGCAGCTATATAGGCGTCTCGGCGCAGACGGCGCCGGTGCACCGGCGCGTGGTGCGGTTCTACGATCTGCCGAAGGAGATGGGCGTAGTCGTGCTTGGGGTAGAGGAGAATAGTCCGGCAAAGCGGGCGGGGCTGCGCGAGGGGGACATTATCGTAGCGCTGGAAGGTCAGCCTGTCGCGGGCGTCGACGATCTTCACCGGGTGCTGACCGATGTGCGCGTGGGCGTGAGTTGCTCGCTCACGGTGCTACGGTGGACGGAGAAGCTGGAGTTGAAGATCGTGCCGGAGGAGGCGAGGTAGGCTACCTTGAGCCAGCGCACCCCGGCCACGACGTACGCTGCCGGTGAGAAACGCGAGGGTCGGTACCCGCAAAAATAAATTGACATCACTGTGACCATACCTGTAGTACCCTTCTATCCCTGAGTTTGCAGCGCTCCCCACGAGGTATCAGGGCCCCGCCATAGGAGGTTCCGTGAAAAGCCACAGCCGGTCCGCAATTGCCAACATCCCCTCGAACCATCGCATCAACAAACGCCGCATCGGGAAACCATGGTTCAAAGTGCCACTGTTGACTCTCTGCGTCATGATGGCGCAAGCTGGTACAACACTCAAACGAGGCAGATTGGAGGGCGGTGGGGAGCGGCTGGATCGGCATCCACTACCGATTCCTTCTTGATTGCACACGCGGCGTTGTCGCGAAGCGGCGAGTTCGTTCGCATCAGCACAAGCGGCGGGTGGTACGTGTGGGACCTGGCAACTCTGCGAGTCACGCATTGTCCGGTACACTCCGAGATGCGATGTGGCGGATACACAGCAACGGGCTACAACGCAATCGTCCAGTCCAGGGGTTACATGAATTTCATGGACACTGTGAAACGTCCATTCAGCGATGTGACGCAGGTCATTCCACTCGTCTGGCCACTCGAACCGGGGCATTCTTTCCCTCAGGACAAACACTTCACCTGGAGCAATGTGGACGTCAAGGACAGCGTGCCGGTTTGCGCGTCCACTTACGACTCGATTGACAAGGACGACATCACGGTGCCCTACGAAGCAGAGATATTCTGCATTGAAACGGATGGTGCCGCGTCAACGATCTGGCGATTCGCGCACAATCGCGCGCACTGGTATGCCAAGTATTTCAACACTCAACCCCTCGGCAGCATCTCGAGAAACGGCCGATTCTTTATGTTCACGTCCAGTTGGGACGAGCAGGTCGGCACAGAAGCTAACGGCACGCCCCGGTCCGATGTGTGGATCGTAAAGCTCCAGTGAGTAAACGCATGTCCGTAGCAAGTTAAAATGTC
>PLBY01000027.1 GCA_003134655.1 Acidobacteriaceae bacterium | reverse complement strand
ACCCCATCAGGGCAGTCCCAAAGGACATGCAACGCTATGGTAGGGCACACTCCAGTGAGCAGATGTACCTGCCCAGCGTCGCTAAACTTCTCCTCAGTAGTGGTGGCTGCGGCTGGTTGGATAAATTTTCCGAATCTTGTGCCCGTATTGGCGAAGCCCCAGGATGGTAGCTCGATGCGGAAGGACTCGAGCGCATTAAAAATCCTCTCAGTCTTGCGTGTGTCCATAGGAAACCTCACTTAGGAGTCGAAAGGTTACAATCCTTGCCTTACAAGGTCACGAATTTCTTTCCCGGAACTTGTAGTTTCGCACTGCAGAACGCACAGCATAACACTCTGAAGAGCCAAACGGGTCAGAGGCGGAGACATTGGAAGTATCGAGTCACCGGAATTCTCCGGGACCACGGGCTGGATAACAGTAACAATTCTGCCATGCAGAATCTTCGTCTCGGGCTCCGGAGGTGCGACAAGCAGTCGCCACCTGATATGAAACCGCAGGGAATTTGGGCTAAATCTGTAATGATCAGCCGGGTCGGCGATGAACGGTCAAGCTAAGCGGGGTGCTTCTCTGCAGGGTTGAGTCAGGGTGTGACGGACTCAGCTCTTGAGCTGCGCGCGATACCCAGCCCATGAAGTCCGGAGAGCCAGCCTCCGTTCCCTGGCTATGTGTCCAGAATCACAAATTTTGCTTTGCAAAATAAAAAAACGGATATGATGCTTACCCTATGGGCCCAACCGTTCCTTCCCGGGATCGTTATCTGGTTAAGTCCATCGTTCACTCCTCTTAGTTGCTGACTGCTTTCCGTTCTCCTGGTGAGGCCCTGCCTTTGAAAATGCCTGGTATCGTCTTGGGCAAGTGCAGAAGGCGCTGGGCAATACAGCCGAGCAGCAAAAAGCGTTAGCCGAATACCGGCGCTTGCATGACAAGGCGAAGCAGCAGAAAGGGCTGGAGCCCGTGTTTTCACCTCGCGAAGTGACGAAGCAGCAAGTCGATCCGAATGCGCAGCAGTAGCAGACGGTTTCTTACGGGAGCGTGACCACGGCGACCGAATATCCGCCTAGCTTTACAGTGTCGGCGGTCAATTTCGCGGTAGCAGAGGGCTGGAATCCCGTCGTCTGATCCACGTAGTCCAGCTGTCCCCCGCTCGCGCCTGCGATGGAAACCTCAAACGCGCGATCACGCTTATTGACCAGCAGTACGCGCCGCTTGCCGTCATGGGTCGCAAACGCAAGAGAGTAGATATAAGGATCGTTTGGTGCAGGGGGGGTGGACGGTTCGATCTCCACCAGTTTGTCTCCTGCGGCGAAGTTGTCGTGAATCAGTTTCAGCACCCAGTACCTCGCGTTTGGCTTCCCGTTGTTCCAGTCGACCATGGATACGCTGGGAAACTGCGTGGGGAAGCCCACAAGCTGCGACTCGCCGGACACATCGATACCGATCTTCGTCAGCTCCCCGAAGATGTAGGCATACATCGCTCCGGCAAGGTTCCAGTAGGAGTTTTCAATCGGTTTGGCAACGTGTCCGGGCTGGTCTTGCGCAGTATCGTCAGCCGAGATGACCCCAAGTTCGTCGATCGTTGTTTTCGTCTCCGGTGAAAGTCGCTTGCGAATGGATTCGACGTAGCGCACGGTCTTCAGGAAACCTTCGGCTTGATCAAAATAGGTGAATTGCTCCACTTCTGGAGTTTCATCGGCGGTAGGTACGGCATAAAAGTGATACGAGATGAAATCCAGCGGAACGCCGAGCTTGTGATTCTTGTGGTCGAGGAAGTATTCGAAGTAGTGCGGGTCAGTAGTCATGGCCAGTGCCAGCCCTACAAATTTCATGTCGGGTTGCACCTTCTTCATCGCGGTAACGACTTCATCGTAGAGGCGAGTGTAGGTTTCGGGGTCAATGTGGTGCTCGAAATCGATTTCGTTAAGCACCTCCCAGTGAGAAATGGCGTAGTGATATCCCGACTCGTGACGCTTGCCAAGTTCGTCGGTGAAGCCGTCTCGCGTGTACCAGGAGATCAGCCGTGCATAGTAGTCGGCTACTTCCTTCATGCTGGGATCGCGCAGTTCGGTCCCCTGTTCATAGGTCCACGTGACCTGGTTCGGGTCTGCGGGATACGTTACCGNNCATGGGATCGATCGCGGAGAAATCCCACGATGTTTTTCCGTCTTTTGGAGGCTCCAGTTCGGCAACGCCGAGCTTCGGATAGGGCAGCCACGGAACGTAACGCACGTAGTCTGCGCCCAGATCGTGCAGGGACTTGAAGGCATTGTCGTGCACAGGCGTGCCGCGCTGCAGCGGAGGATTCACCACAACCTGCAGCGTCGGTGTGGTCTGGGAAGTCCTTATCACCTTATCCCAGTGCACCGTAACCTTCGGAGTTTGATCCTGAGCAGCAGAGGTCCAAGCGCACATCGCGATGACTGCCAAAACAGCTGGAATCTTTGGCCACGACCTGAAGTTCATTTGGCTCCTCCGAAAACTCGATTCGCGGACATTCTTGTAGCGCACGGTCAGACCTGCTCGCGGCAGAGTCGAATGCTCGCACCCTCCGACGCAGTCGTCAATTGCTGACTGCCGGGATCGAGTTATTTTGCGGTGAGAAACAGGAACGGCTGGGAGGCCCCAGCCTCGGACTCAAGGTGAGCTGCAGCGATTCCTGCGGTGGTACTACACGGTCCAAACTTGCAGGGCCCTCCAAGAAAAGACTCGTCGTTTGGCATTGCAGAACGCAAGTGCGACCGCCTTGGATGCTTGTAGCTTGAGTTAGGAGGGACTATGCTTGCCAGCTATTCCTGGGATGAGGATGTCTCGTGTCGCTCGGGGATGGGTGATCTTTGGGAGACTGCTCATGGAAGCCTCGGACAATCCGCTCAAGGTTGGACTCTTCGGCATCGGCCTGGATACCTACTGGCCGCAGTTTCCCGGACTCCGGGATAGGTTGATCGGGTTCACGGCACAGGTTGCTCGAGAGCTCTAGCGTGCGCGTGATCAACTTAGGGCTGATCGACACGCCTGAAAAGTCTTTTGCGGCCGGCCACGAGTTCCGAAAGGCAGACGTGGACATCATCTTCTTATATGTCACGACCTACGCGCTTTCCTCGACGGTGCTTCCCGCGGTGCGGCGGGCGAAGGTGCCGGTGATCATTCTCAATCTGTCGCCCGCGCCCGCGATTGACTACGACAAGTTCAATCGACTGGGAGACCGCACCAAGATGACGGGAGAGTGGCTCGCGTTCTGCCAGGCTTGCCCGGTTCCGGAAATCGCGAACGTGTTCAACCGGTGCCGGGTCCCGTTTTTCCAGGTGACCGGCATGCTGGAAAACGATCCAGTTGCGTGGGACGAAATCGGAGAGTGGATCGAAGCTGCCCGCGTCGCCCACACTATGGAGCACAATCGCCTGGGTGTGATGGGCAACTACTACGGAGGAATGCTGGACATCTATTCCGATCTCACTCAGCAATGCGCCTACTTCGGCGGGCACATCGAGATTCTTGAAGTGGAGGAATTGGCGGCGTTGCGGCGCGAGGTGAGTGAGGCGGATCTCAGCCGCAGAGTGACGGAATTCAAAACTTCTTTCGATGTGCAAGCAGATTGTTCGGCGGAGGAACTTCGACGCGCCGCACGCACCTCGGTTGCTCTCGACCGGCTCGTCGAAATTCACTGCCTCGGTTCGCTAGCGTATCACCACAAGGGCGTGGGGAGTCCGGAGAATGAGGACGCGATGAGTTCCATTATTCTAGGAACGAGCTTTCTAACCTCGCGCGGAGTGCCGGTCGCCGGCGAATACGAGATCAAGAACGCACAAGCCATGAAGATCATGGATTCCTTCGGTACGGGCGGTTCTTTCACCGAATACTATGCGGTCGACTACAACGATGATGTGGTGCTGATGGGACACGACGGTCCGGGTCACATCGCGATTGCGGAAGGGAAGACCAAGGTTCGTCCGCTGGAGGTGTACCACGGCAAGGTCGGGCGCGGACTGTCGGTGGAAATGTCAGTCAAGCATGGACCAGTGACCTTGCTTTCAGTCGTGCAGACTGTGGACGGTAAACTCAAGCTGCTAGTGGCTGAAGGAGAGTCCGTGCCCGGGCCAATTCTCGAGATCGGCAACACCAACAGCCGATACCGTTTCCCCATTAGCGCACGGAACTTCCTCAACGATTGGAATGTGCGTGGACCAGCGCACCATTGTGCCGTGGGAGTGGGTCACATTTCGAGCAAGCTGAGCAAGTTGGGCGCTTTGTTGGGCATGGAGTGCGTTCGAGTGTGTTGAGGTTGGAATTCCAGATGAGGATCGGCGCGACGTTCTGAAGGCTCCGTATTCCGCATAGCGAAACGGAATCGGCAGCTCAAGAGTCGATGCGACGGCCCGATTTAACTCACTTCGAGTATGCAGCGACCCGTTGGACCGCGAGGCGGCTGTCTTGGCGTCTCCTTCTCGGGCCATCGTGTTCCCTTTCACATAGCGAAACGCTAAGCGTTCGGAGTTCGCTGGTTGACATCGGTATTGCCTAGGTGAAACCATCCTCGCCGTCTCCGTTCTAGGTCCAGCCAGTCGGGTTCAACAAGTCGTTGCGGGCCACGAGCGAACTCTATCGTCTGTCTAACCGGTCAGTCAGGCGAGGCCCATCCCAGGAGGATCAGATGGAGCGTCCCAGATTACGGAGTGTGGTCATCGCAATCGTCATCCTGGCGTCGGCCGCTTTCGCCTCGCCAGTCCGCCTGCGCTGCGAATACCTGCAGAATCCTCTCGGCATTGACACGGCCTTCCCTCACTTGTCTTGGCAGAGCCACAGTGACGAGCGCAACTGGAAACAAGGGGCGTACGAGGTCCTGGTGGCGACCAATGACGAGAGCTTGCGAGCTGGCAAAGCCGACATCTGGGACAGCGGCAAGGTTGATTCCGCAGAGTCGGTTGGAATTGTCTATCGCGGCCCGGCGCTGGAATCGCGCAAGCGATACCACTGGAAGGTTCGGGTATGGGATGTGGCAGGGCAAGTCTCGGAATCGGCGGAAGGAGCATGGTGGGAGACGGGCCTTCTCCATCCGACGGACTGGAAGGCAAAGTGGATTCGCTGGAAGAACCCCGATGATGACGCCGACCGTCAGGGGATTCGGTGGATTTGGGTACCGGGGCAGGATGCGCATTCGGTTGTGCCTAAAACGGCGGCTACGTTTCGCGTCACCGTCAATCTTTCCGAGAAAGCAAGAGAGGCGGTCCTGTTACTGGCGACGCGAGGAGACTTTGTCGCGAAGGTAAACGGTCATGAAGTAGATGCTAAGAGCAGATGGACCACGTTCGATCGAAGGGATATTTCTGACCTGCTAGTCGTGGGCAAGAACCAGGTCGAAGTGACAGTCACTGCTCCCGAGTCGCCCGAGTTCGGACCGAATGCCGGGGCGAAAACCACGACGGCCGCGCTGGCTGCGCTGGTAAAGATCACGCGCTCGAACGGTACCACGATGCGCTTCGCTACGGATCAGCACTGGCAAGCGAATCTTGAAAAGACATCAGTCTGGCAACCAGCACACGTGGTAGCGGACCTGACGGACCAACGGTTCGGGGATCCGGGAGAACTGCCACAGGCGGCCGCGTACCTGCGGCGAACGCTCACAGTCTCGAAGAACGTACAAAGCGCGAGACTATACGTGACCGCCCTTGGTAGCTACCGCGTGTCGTTGAACGGTAGCCGGGTGGGAGCCGATGTTCTGACGCCCGATTTCACCGACTATCGCAAACGCGTGCTGTATCAGGCCTACGATGTGACCAGCTTAATGGTCAACGGCAACAACGTCATCAGCGCTCTGCTGGGTGACGGCTGGTATGGCAGCGGTTTGACGTGGGTAGGAATGCACTTCTTTCCACCGCCGGATCGTTTTATAGCACAACTCGAACTCGACTACGCAGACGGCAGTCATGACACCGTTGTGACAGACGAGTCGTGGAGGGCGGCAGCGTCGCCGATCGTGCGGTCGGACATTTACGCCGGGGAAGTGTACGATGCGCGCCTGGAACAGGCAGGATGGGAGAAGCCTGGGTTCGATGACTCCAAGTGGAAACCGGTGGTGGTCGCAGATGCGCCCGCTATTAACGTGTCCAGCCAGATCACCGCACCCCCGCGAATCATCGCTACCTTGGACCCCAAGGGCGTGACTCCAGGCGCAAACGGAGCCTACATCTTCGACATGGGCCAGAACATGGTGGGATGGGTGACTCTGAAGGTAAAAGGTGCGGCGGGTACCAAGGTCCGGCTGCGATTTGCTGAGATTCTTAATCCTGATGGGACGATCTACACGGCAAATCTGCGGAATGCGGACGCCACTGACGTCTACATTTTGCGGGGCGGCGATGAAGAGATTTTCGCCCCGCATTTTACGTTTCATGGTTTCCGCTACGTCGAGGTGACTGGCTATCCCGGGACACCGCCTTTCGATGCGGTCAAGGGAGATGTCGTCAGCAGCGTGAGCGGCGACCCTGTAGCCAAGCTGGTGACGTCAAGTGATCTGGTCAATCAGATGTGGTCGATTGGCATCTGGGGTCAGCGGGGAAACTTCCTGAGCATCCCAACGGATTGTCCACAACGCGATGAACGTCTGGGCTGGATGGGAGACGCAGGAGTTTTCTGGCGAACCGGAAGCTACAACTTCGACATTGCGGCGTTCTCTCAGAAATTCATCCAGGACATTGTCGACGCTCAAACCACGCAGGGCGCGTTTACCAATGTCTCCCCCAATACACTTCCATTCGGTGGAGGGGGAACAGAAGGTACGTCGGCCTGGAACGAAGGCATGGTGGGAGCACCCGGCTGGGGTGATGCCGGAGTGATCGTTCCGTGGACAACATGGGTACAGTACGGCGACAAGGCCATCATTGAAAAGAACTGGGATGCGATGCAGCGCTGGATGGATTTCATCCAGAGCCGGAACCCCGACTTCCTGCGCAAGAACGGAGTTGGCCCCAACTTCGCTGATTGGCTGGCCCCCGACGAGAATACGAACAAGGATCTGCTCGCGACGGCGTACTGGGCCCTGATCGCCAACATGATGTCGCAGATGGCGCACGCCGTCGGCAAAGAGGCCGACGCGAAGCGTTACGGCGATGTCGTGCAGAAAATTCGCGCGGCTTTCCAGAAGGCCCACACCAAAGACGACGGTGAGGTGGGAACGGGAACGCAAACTTCCTACGTGGTCGCGCTCTACACCAAGATGGCTCCTGAAGCTCTTGAACCCTTGCTGGTCGACAAACTCGTCAAAGACATCGAAGCACGCAAATGGCATCTTTCCACGGGATTCCTGGGGACGCCCTTCTTGCTATTCGCGCTGGCCGATCACGGGCGCAGCGACGTCGCTTATCGCCTCTTACTGAACGATACCTACCCATCCTGGGGTTACATGCTCTCGAAAGGTGCCACCACGTGGTGGGAGCGGTGGAATGGAGATACTGGTGATCCCTCCATGAACTCCTACAACCACTATGCTTTCGGCTCGGTCATTGCCTGGGTTTATCGTTACGCCGCCGGGATTGACACCACGCCGGATTCGCCGGGCTTCAAAGAAATCATCGTTCATCCGCATCTCGATGCGCGCATGACTTCAGCGCGAGCGGAATATGACTCGATCTACGGCAAGATCATCAGCGATTGGAACGGAACTCGCGCAGGTCCATTTTCTCTGAGAGTCACGATCCCGGCGAACACGTCGGCAAAGATTTTCTTGCCTGCAATGGCGGGGGCACACCTTACCGAAAGTGGCAATCCGGTCGAAGCGAAGGAAGAGCATGGATCGTATGTGGTTGGAGTTGGGTCAGGTTCCTACAGCTTTGAAGTGAAGTGATCCGACCGTTGCCGGTCGCCGGCGTGGGGCCCGATGGGTTGGAGATCGGAACGAAATCGTAGCAAAAGAGGAGATGCCGTGAGCCAAACTAGTGCTGTGATCATTCGAAAGCTTGTGCTTCTAGCGTTCGGCGTCTGCATGGCAGCTTCGACCTTTGGTCAGAGTTCGAGTACCTCGCTCGAGGACGGTTTCAAGACGCCTCCGAACTCCGCCAAGCCCCGCGTGTGGTGGCACTGGATGAACGGCAACATCACCAAAGAGGGCATCAAGCTCGATTTGGAGTGGATGAACCGCGTCGGCATCGGTGGTTTCCAGAACTTCGACGCGTCGCTGGGCACTCCCAAGCTGGTGGACAAGCGTCTGGTCTACATGACACCCGAGTGGAAAGACGCGTTCCTGTTTACCACCAAGCTCGCCGACCAACTTGGCCTGGAAGAGGCGATTGCCGGCTCCCCCGGATGGAGCGAATCGGGCGGTCCGTGGGTGAAGCCCAGCCAAGGGATGAAGAAAGTCGTGTGGAGCGAAACCAGGGTCGAAGGTGGCAAGCCCTTCTCGGGCGCATTGCCCCATCCCCCAACGGTCACCGGTCCCTTGCAGAACATCCCCCTCTTCGACTTCCTCGCTATGATCGGTGGTCAACCGCCAACCGCTCCGCCGACCTTCTACGCCGACACCGCAGTCATCGCGTATCGCGCGGCCGCGAGCGACGTTCCGGTCTCGTCGCTCCAGCCAAAAATCACCTCCAGCAGCGGCAACCTTGATTTAGCAGTACTGACCGACGGCGATCTGGTGAAGACGACGCAGCTGCCCAAGGCGGCTGCGGGCCAGCAGGCATGGATCCAGTACGAATTTCCAACTCCGCAAACGATGAACGCAGTAACCCTGGTGCTCAACGATCCGGGCGCAGCGGCAGCCAACATGTTCGGAGCAGCCCCGTCCAATGCGGATGTTGAGGCCAGCGATGACGGCCAGATCTTCCGCAAGCTTCTCGACATTCCCAATGACGGAGGAGAGGAGCACACGATTGCTTTCCCCGCAACGAACGCCCGGTTCTTTCGCGTTGCTTTCACCGACAAGCCGCCCTCCGGCTCCGACGAGATGAACTTTGATGTGGAGAATCCTTTCGGCGATTTCAGCGGAATGAAGCCCAATCCTAACTTCGAAATATCGGAACTAGTGCTGCATCCGGGCGCGCGCGTCAGCCGCTTCGAGGAGAAGGCTGGTTTCGCCAACCTGCAGAGTTTCGAGTCCTTCGCAACGCCGCCGGTCGCAGCCGCTGACACGATTCGCAAAGATGACATTGTGGATCTGACTTCCAAAATGCAGCCCGACGGCACTCTCGATTGGACTCCGCCTGCCGGCCACTGGGTCGTGATGCGGTTTGGATATTCGCTGACCGGAGTGACCAATCATCCTGCATCTCCTGAAGGCACGGGACTCGAGGTGGACAAACTCAGCCGCGAGGATGTCAAACAGTATATGAATACCTACCTCGACAACTACAAGAGCGCTGTGGGCCCTCTCATGGGCAAGCGCGGGTTGCAATACGTGATCAACGACAGTTGGGAAGCAGGCACGGCGAATTGGACCGACGACATGATCGCCGAATTCAGCAAGCGCCGTGGCTACGATCCGCGTCCGTGGCTGCCCGTGCTGGCCGGCCGCGTCATCGAAAGTTCGCAGGCTAGTGAGCGCTTTCTCT
This sequence comes from Acidobacteriaceae bacterium, assembly GCA_003134655.1. Taxonomy (GTDB): domain Bacteria; phylum Acidobacteriota; class Terriglobia; order Terriglobales; family Acidobacteriaceae; genus Sulfotelmatobacter. The sequence goes on along the minus strand of PLBY01000027.1, from coordinate 3,417 downwards.
GGGATTTTCGCAAGACCCTCGGCGATCTGTTGGCCGAATATCACTATGACCAGATCAACGATATTTTGCACCAGCGTGGGATGGGACACTACGGCGAATCTCACGAAGAGGGGCGCGCCTTCATAGGAGATGGCATGGAAGTCAAACGCGGCAATGACGTCCCCATGGCCGCCATGTGGACGCAAAAACCCGGAGTCAACAACGACCTGCCCGGCTACAACGCGGACATTCGCGAGTCCGCCTCCGTGGCGCATATTTATGGTCAGAATCTGGTAGCGGCCGAGTCGATGACTGCGTCCTCAGGCGCCTGGGCGTGGTCCCCCGCAACTTTGAAGCCCACGGCTGACAAGGAAATGGCGATGGGGCTGAACCGTTTTGTCATCCATACCTCGGTTCACCAGCCGCTGCTCGACAAGAAGCCGGGTCTTGCTCTCGGTCCCTTCGGACAATGGTTCACCCGCAACGAAACCTGGGCTGAGCAGGCTACGCCGTGGATTAAATACCTGGCTCGCAGTTGCTATCTGCTGCAGCAGGGCCACTTCGCCGCAGACATCGCGTACTTCTACGGGGAAGACTCCAACCTGACAGCTTTATTCGGGAAGAATGGACCGGGGGTTCCTGACGGATACAACTTCGACTACTTCAACGCGGACGCGCTGATTCATAAACTGTCCGTCACCGACGGCCAGTTGGCGACGCCGAGTGGTATGCGATACAGGGTGCTGGCGCTGGATTCCCACAGCCAGCACATGTCGTTGCCGGTCTTGCGCAAGATTCGGGATCTGGTGCAGTCGGGTGCGATCGTGGCGGGGCCCAAGCCTACGGATACTCCGAGTCTGAGCGACGACCCAAAAGAATTCCAGAGCATCGTGGACGAGCTGTGGGGTTCGGGCACGGAGGAGCACAGCTACGGAAAAGGCAAGGTTTACGGCGGCGCGAAGTTGGCAGAGGTACTTGCAGCCAGCCAAGTGGTTCCGGACTTTGAGTACACCAAGCCGCAAAGCGATACCGACGTCCTCTTTGTCCATCGCAAACTCGGTGACGGAGATCTCTACTTTGTGGACAACCGCCTAGACCGGAACGAAGACCTGGACGCAACCTTCCGCGTAACCGGAAAAGAAGCAGAACTCTGGCATGCCGATACTGGGGTGATGGAGCCCGCATCTTTCCGGACCGCTGATGGTCGAACGACGGTGCCGCTGCATCTTGAGCCGTGGGGCACGGTCTTCGTCGTCTTCCGCAAACCCGCGCAGGCTTCATCGCGGACCCTGCCAAAGATCGCCGATAGCTCGCTTGTGACCGTGGAAGGCCCTTGGGATATCAGCTTTCAGGCCGATCGCGGGGCACCCGCGAAGATCACGCTCGACAAGCTGGCTTCGTGGAGCGACAACGCCGACGAAGGAGTTAAGTACTTCTCCGGTACTGGTACCTACACCAAGACGATGCAAGCTTCACCAGATTGGTTTAAGCGGGGAACGCGTTTGTCGATCGACTTGGGCGAAGTCAAGAATCTCGCGGAGGTTTCGGTTAACGGCAAGCCTCTGGGGATCATGTGGAAGACGCCATACCGCGTGGACGTTACGAATGCTTTGAAGCCGGGCGCGAACACAGTCGAGATCAAGGTGACGAATCCTTGGGTGAACCGCATCATCGGCGATCGGCAGCCGAACGTAACCAAGACGTACACATTCACCTCGCCGAAGTACTACAAGGCTGACTCGAAGGTTGTGGCGTCCGGACTCCTGGGGCCGGTGCAGGTCATTCGATCTACGCCCAAGAGCAATCCGAGCAACCCACAAGTCGGTAGTTCAGAACACTGAAGTTCTTGTGGCTTGCCGCTGTCATTCGTCAAAAGATGGAACACCCGCATTATCAGTAACTTCACTTAGCAGCTCGATTTGGGATGTTCCGATAAGATTCTTGCCATGATCGTGTCCCTCCGGCATCTCCTGGGCTGGATTGTCAGTGCTTTCGGTTCTCGAGAGGATCTCATTCTCGAAAACCTTGCCCTGCGTCAGCAACTGTTAGCTCTGCANNCCTCTCGTCTTGGTCACTCCCAGAACGGTCGTGAGCTGGCATCGGGCTGGCTTCCGGTTGTATTGGACATGGGTTTCCAGAGCCAGGCGAGTAGGAGCGGGCAGACGCGTGAGCAAGGAAGTTCGTGCTTTGATGTTTCGCATGGTTGTCGAGAATCCGACTTGGGGAGCGCCGCGCATTCACGGCGAACTTCTCAAGCTGGGCTTCGATCTCTCGGAGAGGAGTGTCTCGCGATGGATTCGGCGAGCCCCGAGAGACCCGGATCCCGCGAAGCGCTGGCTGACGTTCCTCAGGAATCATCGCGAGGCAATCGCTGCGATGGACTTCTTCACAGTCCCGACGCTAACGTTTGGTGTTCTGTATTGCTTTTTCGTGATCGGCCACGACCGGCGTAAGATCCTGCACTTCAATGTGACCCAAAACCCCAACGCTGTCTGGGTGGCACAGCAATTGCGAGAAGCGTGGGCCTACAAACAGCCGCACCGATTCTTGCTATTCGACCGAGACGCAAAGTTTGGAGTCGATGTGATTTCGGTTGTGAGGGACATGGGGAGCCAGCCAACCCGCACTGCCTTTCGCAGTCCGTGGCAGAACGGTGTTGCTGAGCGTTGGGTTGGAAGTTGCCGACGAGATCTCCTAGAACACGTGCTCGTCCTCAATGAGCGGCATCTGAAGCGACTCATGGGCGAATACGTTCGCTACTACCATGAGGACCGGACACACCTCGGGCTGGCCAAGGACACTCCAGCAGGTCGGCCAGCAGCAATCCGCTCCGGGGCCGGAAGCGAGATTCAATCCTTGCCGAGACTTGGCGGCCTGCACCATCGTTATGCAGTAGCGGCGTAGACTCGAGAACTATTTTTGCAACGACCATGCTCTTTCCGTTTTATGAGAGCCGAGGCGCAGCCTTTGTCCGTCCACGTTCTCTGGGAGGATTCTCCGCCCACCCCCGATTAGCCTGCTATCCAGGCCGAAGACGTTACGCCAAGTAGAAAGAAGTCGTTGTATTAGAGCGCGCAACGTTTTGGCGAACCACAAGTCCTCCGGCAAGCCATATTCGAGAATGTTGCCATAAGCGCCGCTGAGCTGTTGTACGGTCTCAAAAGTGCCCGGCAGCGCGAGAGTCGAGTTGGTCTGCTCATCCTTGAGTTCTTCTTCCGTGATCGGTTTTCCGCCCACGACGTTTTTGTATTCCTTGACCAATTCAATCATGGATTCCTTGGTCTTGTCGGTTTGCACCGCCGAGATGCTGATGTAGGGACGCTGGCTGCGGGCAGCCGGCAAAACAGCGCGCACGCCGTAGGACCAGTGCTTGTCCTCGCGCAGGTTCATGTTGATGCGCGAGCTGAATTTTCCACCGAAGATGCCATTTACAAGTTG
>PLBY01000055.1 GCA_003134655.1 Acidobacteriaceae bacterium | reverse complement strand
CCCTGAGCCAAGGCTGCGGGCAGAGTGCTTGCGGCGCCGCAAATTGCAGCGGCTTTGAAAACTTCTCGGCGTTTCATAAGGGACCTTCGCATGACGCTTCCTGTAGCTAGCCTTGAGATGACGGACCAGACTGTTACGTTGCCGTCTAGACTCGGCATTGTCTCAGTTCGTAAGTAATATCATTTTAAACCTTGCGCCGGATATGAATTCCCNNATTTGGTGGTCTTGTTCGTCGATTTAGATCTCGCGAATTTGTTCGCCCAAAGCATATTCAGCCAACTCCTCGCATTGACGGACGCGCTCGCGATAATTGCGAATGGTTTCCGTCTCGTTTTCGAGGTCGAACTGTAACATCTCGATGGCTTTTCCCGACGTCCGGACTGCCTTGGGTTCAACAGCCGGCATACCACCGAGATAATCAATCTGCTTGGCGATGATGAGCGCATGAGACAGTTCTTGTGCAGCGTGCTTTTCCAGCTCGCTTGCAATATTCATGAACTCAGCACCTTTCAAGACCTGTGAGTNNGCCAAGTCTTGATTCAACAACTCAATGAGTTCATGGCGGGAGACTTTCTTCGCATTTTCAGAAACTGTTTCCGTTTTCAAGGCGCTTTCCTCCGGGATAGGGTGATGGGATTCATGTGATTTTCGGGCGGACCTTCTGGTTCTCTATGCGCATTATCTCCAACAAACCCAGAGGCCCAAAAACAGGGAGTCGCTTCGCTGCTGCCAAGCTGGACGCAGAATCCGAGTGATCGCAAGTTCAGAGGTGTAATTGGGGATAAGCCTTCTCGTCAAATTGATCGAAGTCGGCCCCCTTACTAGCGTTGACGTGTGGTGAACTGGTTTATGGCGTCACTCCTTCCTCCGAGCGGCGTGCCATCGCCGCGCACCGATTCAACCGTGTAGTAGTAAGTCGTCCGTGGCGTAAGGTTCATCACAGACACGCGGTGGATCATGTATGGGAGATTAGAATTCCACCTGTTGACAGATTCTGCCCTTCGGCCAAGGTCGTTGGGGTCCGTGCCGTAGTGCACCACCGAGTGCTCGATCGAGCTGCTGCCAGTATTGGTCGTCCATCGGATAATAGCGGAATTATCCGTCGCCGATTCCAGTGCCGGTCCCTTGACGATCTGCATGCGTGCGGCTTTCTTACTAGCGGGAAGTTGCTGGGAAGTAACTTGAACCGAGAACATCGAGACGCTGACTGAAACCGTGATCGCAAATGACAGAAGTAGTCTGCTCATGTCGAACTCCCCCGCGTGTTTCATCCTGAGCGAGGCAAGAAATCTGGCTCTCTAACGAATTAAGTTATTTGCGCGATTCTATGTGGCCTCCGTCCTCAGAGCAGCGGACTGGGAAGGTCCTCAATCACGCTACTAAAGACGCACCGTCGTCGGGGCTTGACCTCCAAGTGCCATGTCTCCTCCGGCTCTTTCCATTCGCGTCTGCTGTTCATTGTCGCAAAGTGAACGAGCCGGAGGCGAGAAACTACCCAGCAGTTACGGGCAACTCCCGGTAAACGTGTTGGAGTCTGGGTAGGGCGTTGTAAAGCCGTCGGTGAGTGTCTGCAGGAAGGTGACGATCTGTTTCTCTTCCGTGGCGGTCAAACCGAGGTTGCCGACCGTCATGTCCTTCCTCTGTGGAACCTCGGGTTCAGGCCAGCAGTTTACCTTCTCCGTGGTTCCCTTGGGGCAGTGTCCAGATTCCACATCGAAAGCGAACACATCCCGCGTGTTATAGAAGTGGACGACTTCCTTCAGGCTCTTCAAATACCCGTTGTGCATATATGCTTTCGGAAAGGTTTTGCCGTTGGGACACTTCGGCCTCATGTCCACGTTACGAGCAGTAGCCACTTGCATGAAGCCGTCGAAAGCCGGTGCCAACGGTGTCCAGTTCGAGTTCGGGTTAGTCCCAGAAAGATTTCGTAGGAAGAGTCCCACTCCCAAATCGGTGAAGGCAAAGCCGGCTGGGTTCGGAGTAAATCCGAAGCTGTCGGGAGTAGTTTCGTAGTAAAACGGATCGGCAGGGTTTTTGGGTAGGCCAAGATTGGCTGAAGTGGTGTCGGTGAATTTAGGCGCCAAGTCCGCGGCGCTGCCGTCGTCGCTTTGGCCTGCCGTCAGCGTGGTCGATCTGCCGTCCAAGTGGCACGAATTGCAGTTGCCCTTGCCACGGAACAGGTTGTACCCAGCCTTCTCGGCGGCAGTTAAGGTATATTTGCCGCCCAGAAAGGCGTCGAATTTCGATGAGAAGGCACTTACATCCGGCGACCCTTCATACGCGGTAATGGATAGCGCGTACTGATCAAAAGTGGCGTTGGAGCGCCCTCGATTCACGGGACTGAGGTTGACAGGGGTGGGATTTCCACTAAACACGGCAGCCCCAGCCGGCGTGCTGCAGATCTCGTCTACGTTGGGTGGCCAGTTGATCACGAACGCTTGTTGGCCCCAAACCGTTTCAAACAGGCGCCGGTACACACTTTGGGAAAGCCGCCGCACCACGCAAGCGGAGTCGGGCAATCCCATTTCTTGTGTATCCCTCACGGGGTCTTGCGCCTGTTCGGCATCCGGATTTTGGAGCAGGTACCCGGTTGCGCGCAGATCCCAGAAGTTGCCGCCATAGAAATTAGCCTGGGTCGCATTGTACTGAAGCACGGGGAAAAAGGGGGAGTACGTGTAGCCCGGTGGTTTCCGTTTGCCGAAGCGAAAGTGACTCGACCCCGGATACGCGACGGTGGTCAGATTTACGGATGGAATTGGCCCGGTAAAGGCAGTGTATGGCATATGGCAAAAAGAACAAGCTTGATTCTTGTTAACCGAGAGATTCTTGTCGAAAAGCTCGAGCTTGCCCAGTATTTGTACTTGCCTCATTGCGGTTCCCGAATTGATTGGCAGTGCGTGCCACTGCGCGAGAGCTTCCTTCTCAATGAAACTCACTTCACTGTTAACTCTTCCTATTTCCGATACCAGATCGGGTGGGATCACACCAGGTGGGTAGGGGTTGTAAATCGATTGGCTTCCATTCTGTGCCGAAACGCCTCGATTGATCATCAGGGTCCCAAACACCATTAAGCAAACTATGGACAGCAAGATCAGACTTGTCGGGCGCATGACTGTCTCCTTTTTGATGGCTGCACTTTTTGATGTTGACTGTAGATTCGGGAGATGCCTTAGCCCGATAATTCGGGCCAGTGGCCTCAGCGGGTGTTGCGTCTCAACGGGCGGGAACGCGTCTTCGGAGTGGCGGGATAATACAAACACAAGGAGCGTGTGCTGTCAGTGAGCATCGTCACATCTTGATGTGCGGTGATGGCCAAAAAGCCGCAGCATAAGGCAAAACTGTCAATGGGTTCTATAAATCGGCAAATCCATTCTGTCCGCCAATGAAGACAGAAAAAGGAACGCTAACAGTCCCCACCGGAACTCGCAGCCTATTGTGTCCATGGATCATGGTGTTTTGACACAAAAGATGTGACGTCTTCTATTGGACTCGTCAAGTTGCTGGGCAATGGCACAGGCCCAGCATAGGTAGGGTCTGCAAGAGAGCAAGGTTCCGTTTTTTCGGAATGAAGGTCTAGTTGGTCTAGTCGTGCAGAACGACATTGAGAAGTGAGCGATCTGGCCGAACTTTACGGCGTTGAAACTGGCGCTCTCGTGCGCGCTGTAAAGGTCAACAACAACCGTTTCCCCGAGGAATGTTCATTCCAGTTCACTGAGCTGGAGTTTGAAAACTTGAGATACAAAACTGGTACCTCAAGCCGATCAATGCCATAGGAAAATCTGCTTAATTGCCAAACCCTGAGTTATAATCGACGACGTTCTGAAGGCAAACGCTGGGGGAAAAGTATGTTTCACTTAATCTGGTATCTTCTTATTGGGCTGATCTCGGGGGTTGTCGCGAAATCGGTGATGCACGTGCACATGACGATCTTCTGGACGATCGTGCTCGGCATCATCGGATCTATCCTGGGCGGCGGCGTTACTCACATGTTTTCGCGCCCAACAAACGAACGATATCATCCCGCCGGCCTCATTTTTTCCACACTGGGCGCGATCCTGGTTCTCTTCATTTGCTATAAGCTGAAGATTCATTTTCCCCAGGTCAACCCGTTCTAGCTCATCGACTAACCTCGTATTCCGATAGGACGGTCAAGGCCGCCGGCCGCGATTACCAGACCCGCATGGCCGCCGTGCTGGAAAAGCACGCGAGATAAATTCCGCAAAATCGACGAAAACGAAATCTGTAACTTGAAGGGCAAAGCAGGGAAGGCATGACGCCATCTCAGGCCCGAACTTCCTCGACCGACTTTAGAGGCACGATCCGCGCGACGCGTTCCATGACCTTCTTGTTCTGCTCAGCCTTCTTCAGGTCGTAGGCTGCCTGCAACCGCATCCAGAATTCCGGCGTGCTGCCAAACAGGCGGGACACCTTCAGGCACATGACGGCTGACAGGGGCTTGCGCTCCGCCAGTATGTCGTGGAGCATCTGGCGGGACACGCCCAGAGCTTTCGCCGCAGCCGTTACGGACAGGCCGGCAGACGGCAGGATGTCTTGCTTGATAACCTCGCCCGGATGGACGGGCGGCAGTCCGTTCTTTCTCTTCATAACTTCCTCCCTAATGGTAGTCTTCAAAATCGACATCCAGGGCGTTTTCGCCTGACCAGCCGAAGGTGATCCGGAAGGATCAGGCCACGCTTCGGGAAAAGCAGTAGGAGGAACGATCCGGTTTTTCCAAGGCCGACCGCGTGCGGTCGATCACCGACGCCTGGAATACGACCCGCTCGGGGGAGGATTTCATCCGCGTGCTCGCAGCGAAGGATTACTACCTCGCCCGCGGCGACCGCCGCGGCTATGTCGTCGTCGATCTCGCCGGCGAAATTCATAGTCTCAGCCGGCAGATCAAGGGCACGCGCGGCAAAGACATCAACGCCCGGCGAGATGCAAACGCGATGCTTTCCTCCCGCCCGGTTCAAGACACCCTCGCACGACTTGGAATAGTCATTGCAATGCGTACTTTTAGCCAACGGCGAACCACAAAGAGAAAGGTGAGATTCCGGTGAGGTTTTGGTAAAGGACGGCGGCGTTCCACCCCCACACTCGAATGCTGATGGCGAGAGCCGCCTCGGGATTGGTCAGTACTCCTCAGATACATTCCCTCGCCGTTTTGCCCCTGCAAAACCTGTCGGCCGAACCGGCACAAGAGTACTTCTCGGACGGGATGACCGATGCGCTGATTACGGACCTCGCACAGATCGGTTCGCTGAAGGTGATCTCGCGCACTTCATCCATGCAGTACAAGCAAACCTACCTTGTGAGATCGTCCCGGACTATCACAGGGCTTGAAGGAAAGCGACGACACTCCATCCCTAATTGAAGAGCGCCAGTGCAGCGGCATCATCCCCCGGTCGCGCAAGGAGGTGCCGAGTTCACGCTGCAGCTATTGTGCAAGGCGTCCTGTGCTGCGTTTGCATAGCCTTTCCACTTGTGACCTTATGTTCTCAACAGTGCAATGAAGACCGTCCATAAAACAGAATGGCGTTCCACGCCAAAGACAATCGGGTCTCCTTCCCCAGCGACCCCTGTCAGGAAGAACGATGCGAATCAATCACTTGGGACGAACCCGAGGGTTGGTGTTCGAGATGCATACATTCCGCTGGAGGCGCACGCCCTCAAATCCTGAGCCACTCGCCAACCCATGAATGTACATTCCATCGTAACTACTCGACCGAGTTCGCGTTGGTTGTCTTCCAGACCTCTGATCGTGGCGTCCTGCATTCTGGTGGTAGGGCAAGCCATTGTAATTGCCACTGTGGGCCACCGGACGCCGGGTCCCCTCCTCTCTGAGGCTGCACAACTTGCTCTCGGCCTGATTTGTATTCTGGCCTGCCTAGCGGCATTTCGGCGATCCAGTGGCATCGCACGATACGCTTGGAGGTTACTTGCGGTTACGTTCGTCGTCTGGTCGGTCGGTCAAGTGTTCGGGGTCTACCTCGACATCTCTGGCGACCACTCGCTAGATGGCCTTGACGACATCCTGTTCTTTCTCTCGGTAATCCCGTTTGGCCTGCTTGCCTTCCTCGACCCAGATGGTGAACCAAATCACTTTGACAGGCTGCACATTCTTGACTTCGTTCAGGTATGCATCTTTTGGGTATCGATCTTCCTGTGCTACTCCCCGAGGTTGTGGTCTCCAGCCACTGCGTTCCGCATCGGCTCCCTCCTATGGTCGCGTAATATTTCCTTTGACTTACTCTTGGTAACAACGTTTGTTGTTCGAGCTTTGCTTACCAAGTCGAGAGCCGCTCGCTCATTGTTTGGGCGAATGGCAGGGTTCCTGATTCTCTCTGGGATCGCTGATTCCTATGCCCTCAACCCGCAACAAGACCTGCCACCGGGGGGCTGGTTTGACCTGATATGGAGCGCGTTGCTTGCGATTCCCATTCTGATAGCAGCCACATGGAAGGGCGCAGACGAGAGCAAATCAGATGGTTCTCCAAGGGCACAAGGAGTGGCGGTGAATCAAGCCTTCCCGCTGCTCTACCCACTGGTTAGCTTCCTTATCCTAATCCATGTTCACCGGGCGTATCCTACGCTGTCTCTCGTAGTGTTCGCGCTAGCCTTCATGACTTTTGCGGCACGTATGCTGATCATCCAACATCGACAAGGACAGAGTAAGGAATCGCTGCGCCAGTCAGAAACAAATTATCAACACCTGTTTGACAGCAATCCGGTCCCGATGTGGGTGTTTGAACGCAAAACACTCAAGTTTCTTGCGGTGAATGAAGCGGCGTCTCGACAATATGGTTTTTCAAGTCAGGAATTTCTGACGATGACAATCTTAGATATCAGGCCAGAAGAAGACATCCCTGCCCTGTTGGAAGTCACTGCAAACCCATCTCAAGGACTTCAGGAATCCACCATCTGGAGACATCGGAAAAAGAACGGCACAATCATAGATGTCGAGATTGTCGGTCATAACCTAGATTTCCACGGAATCGAAGCAGAGTTGATAGCAGCGCGTGACGTTACCGAGCGCAAGAAGGCAGAAGAGATGGCACAGAGGCTAGCATCCATCGTGGAGTTCTCGGAGGATGCCATTATCGGAAAGAGCCTAGACGGTGCGATCACAAGTTGGAACCGAGCAGCCGAAAAGATGTATGGCTATACGAGCGCAGAGGTCATGGGCCGAGACCTGTCGTTCTTGTTGTCTGTCGAAAGGCAAACCGAACTACAAGTCATCATGGAACGGATGCACACGGGGCTCGCTATCCAGTCCCTAGAAACACAGCGACTCACCAAGGCAGGCTCCGTACTCGACGTGTCATTGTCCATTTCACCGATAAAGGACGCCAGCGGCCGTGTCACGGGAGCTTCGACAATCGCTCGGGACATCACTGCGCACAAACGCGCTGACGAGCAGTTGAAATTGCAGTCCGCAGCCCTAGAAGCGGCTGCCAATGCCATCGTGATCACAGATTCCCACGGCTCAATCCTGTGGGTAAGTGGTGCGTTCACCACGATGACGGGCTATAGCAAGGAAGAAGTCTTGGGCAAGAATCCTCGGCTATTGAAATCTGGCGATCAGCCGGAAAGCTACTATGCCGACCTGTGGTCAGCCATTTCATCGGGCAAGGTATGGCGGGGCGAGATCGTGAACAGGCGGAAAAACGGAAGCGCGTACACCGAAGATATGACTATCACGCCCGTGACCCGCGACTCTGGCAATCCTGCCAATCGATATTTCATTGCCATCAAACAAGACATCACGAACCGCAAGAACGCGGAACAGCGCGTCCAATACCTAGCCTACTACGATGACCTGACGGGACTAGCGAACCGGACGCTTCTTCAGGATCGGCTGGCAAAGGCTGTCGCTGACGCCCGCAGGCAAAAGTATAACGTCGCTCTTCTATTCCTCGACCTCGACGGGTTTAAGGACATCAACGACTCACTGGGACACTCGGTCGGCGATCTCCTCCTGCAAGAGGTCGCACAACGACTTAAGAGATGGGGTCGTGAGCAGGACACCGTTTCCCGTTTGGGTGGTGACGAATTCCTCGTCATGTTGCCTCATGTAGTGGATGTGTCCGACGCGGCCGTCGCCGCTGAACGGCTTATGGATGTAATCGATGCTGTATTTGTTATCCAAGGGCACTCCCTCCACGTCCATTGCAGCCTTGGGATCAGCATCTTCCCCGGACATGGTGAGGACGGCGAAACCTTGATCAAGAATGCTGATGCCGCGATGTACAGTGCCAAACAGAGCGGGCGCAACAGCTTTCGCTTCTTCACGGAGGATTTGAACACTCAGGCGATGGAGAGGTTGACCTTGGAGAACGGTTTGCGATCCGCGCTGACGAGAGAAGAACTGTTTCTGATGTATCAGCCGCAGATGGATATTTGCACTGGAAGGATCATTGGACTGGAAGCACTTCTACGTTGGCAGCACCCTACGCTGGGCCTTGTGCCCCCCGATAAGTTCATACGAATTGCTGAGAATAGCGGTCTGATCCTCCCCATCGGCGAATGGGTGCTGAGGACCGCCTGTTCTCAAGCGCGGAAATGGCAGGAGGACGGTCTTCCAGCAGTGACCGTGGCAGTGAATGTATCGGCAATCCAGTTTCGCCAAGAGGATTTCTGCGGACTCGTCAGGAAGGTTCTCCAAGAGACAGGACTTCCACCGCAACACCTCGAACTGGAGTTGACAGAGAGCCTGCTCCTAGCCAATGCGGAACTGATGTTATCAGTTATTCAGGAATTGAAGGCCATGGGCGTGACTCTCGCAATTGACGATTTCGGAACTGGCTATTCCAGCTTCAGCTACTTGAGACAGTTTCGGGTCAGCAAGCTAAAAATCGACCGCGAGTTTATCCGAGATGTCGCCGTGAATCCTGATGACGCGGCGATCGCAAGCGCAATCATCAGCATGGCAAAAAGCCTGCATCTCAAGGTGATTGCCGAAGGCGTCGAGGACGAAGCTCAAATGTCATTCCTGCGGACACATCAGTGTGACGAAATCCAAGGCTACTACTTCAGCAAGCCATTAGCGGTTGACAAGGTTGCTGACAAGTTGCGGCCCCACAGTCCCGAACCGCAAGCCCGAGCACAAGCGAGCGGGGCACAATCATAACAGGTGACCTTATAAAGGAGTGTCTTTTATCATGGCAATCGGCGTCGCACTTTTGGTATCCGCTGATCCGGTCGCGATTCAACAGTTAGGTCATGCTTTACAAGAATTGTCCATTACCCCTGATGTTTGTCGGGAGGTACCAGCGGCCGTCGGCTTATTGAACCGCCGAAAGTTCGAGGCCGTTATGGTTGATCTCCAACTCGGAGAACAGTCCGGGCTGATTCTGGATGAAGTACATCTTTCCTCGTCGAACCGGACGGCGGTGACTTTTGGCATCGGCGACACTGATGTGGCTGCCACATCGGCATTCCGCCAGAAATCGCAGTTTATCTTCGAGAGACCTCTTACTACGGAGTCAATCCACAAGACGCTCAGGCCTGCTTATAGCCTAATTCTGAAAGAACGACGGTCTATTTCCGTTACCCAGTCTCTATTCCGGTCATCATCCAGAGGGAAAGTAAGCGAGAAGTCCGGTGCAACAGCGTAAATATCAGCGGAGGGGGGATGGCGTTGAGCACGCAGGTTCCGCTGGTTCCCGGAGAAAATGTCCGCGTCCGGTTCACTCTGCCGGATCACGAAGCACCAGTGTTGGCGGAATCGACGATCTGCTGGTCGAAAACTGGCCATCTGGGAGTTCGCTTTGCATCCATTTCTGAAGAGCACACGTCCGAGCTACAGACGTGGCTCTCTCAAAAGCTGGAACAGGTACTCCCGGAATTCGTTGCCGACCAATTCCGAAAGGTAGAACGCTCCTCCAAGTAATACGTTGAGTCAGAACCCAATTGACGCACCCATCCTCGTTGCCGCCGTCCGATTCGCCATTAACCCTGATGTTTCTCGGCCAATATGTGAGCAAGCTGATGCAAGAAACAATTGCGTATCTCAAACTGCCCTACGACAAACTAGCTCACGAAATGTCGATCCCTGAATTGGTGCTGCGCGATGCGGTCGAGGGCAAGATGGGTCTGACTCGTGGACAGTGGGTCAAGTTCGGTAAGATGCTGGGCCTGCCAACAACTTATATCCTACGACCCGGCGAGCGAGATGGGACGCCTTGTTGGGAAATCTCTTTCCGCCCGTTTCGCTCATGGCGAACAAGAAGTAGCCGATTCTCATCCCAGTCTGTTAACCACGCCTTTTAACTGCTCTGCCAATGCGTTCATCCCCTCATAAAGTTGAATGAGGCTGCCCGCTGGGACTGCAATGTCGGCTTGTTTCAGGTCTGGACTGTGCCCAGCCGGGCGGACCACTAGTCTGTTCGGTTTTCGTAACACGTGAAAGCGTGTCGGATTTGACGTGTCGAACCTCGAATAGAATAATTGCTTCATACACTGGGTTCTTGGGTTCCTTTAGCATTGAAAGGAGGCCCCATCATCACACCCGTTGCGGCAACGGCCAAGAAACGCCGCAGATTCCATCTTCAAGACTTCCTTTCGACCATCGACAACGGCAGGACAATCGCGACTTTTCCGACAAAGCAGACGATCTTTGTTCAGGGCGACACGGCTGATTCTGTTTTTTATGTACAGAGGGGAAAGGTAAAACTCGCCGTTGTGGCGGCGAGCGGGAAGGAAGCCACAATAGGGATTCTGAACGACGGTAATTTCTTCGGGGAGGGTTGCCTCACAGGACAGCCCCGCCGCATGTGCTCGGCAATCGCAATGACCGAGTGCACCGTGATGCGAATCGAGAAGAAATCCATGATGGATGTGATTCACCGCGAGCGAGCGTTTTCAGACATGTTCGTAGCGTATTTGCTGACCCGGAACATCCGATACGAGGAAGATTTAGTTGATCAGCTTTTCAATTCCAGCGAGAAACGACTTGCTCGCGTTCTTCTCCTGCTTGCTCAGTTCGGCAAGGACGGAAAGCCCGAAGTTGCGATTCCCAAAATCAGTCAGGAGACTCTGGCAGAGATGGTGGGAACGACCCGCTCACGAGTCAATTTCTTCATGAACAGGTTCAGGAAACTGGGATTCATCGACTATCAGGCTGGCGATGAACTACAGGTTCACAGTTCACTTCTCAACCTCGTGCTCCACGACTAGCGCATCGATCCGAAGACCGTAGACGCTACTCTCTTGCCGACATAGCCACTCTGGGCTTCGCCATTTCCTTCATGACTTCGGCGAGTGTCGCTTTGGCGGATTGTTTCTTGCTTTTCTTTTTACCCGTAGTCCTGTGGGAAAGCTTCATAAATAAATAGCCATTCTGATGCGAGAGACGCCGCAAATTTCAATTGTGCCGACAAATGATGGTGATCGCTGCTCCATTCTGCTCACAATCGCAGAAAGGCTCGCCATCAATTCGCCATCGACGTACTCTTTGGATTCCCTGTTCCATTCAAATCCGCAAGTACAGAACCAGTGGCGCTCTAGGGGCGACCAGCGATGAGCCACTGAGATGGGCTGCCCCAAGAAAAACTCAGCAATCTGCTGCCAGCGGTTCAGCGAGCGGGAGTTTTCTTCTCTTCTTGCGGACATTCCTTATCGCAAGCGACCACGGTCCTAAAATTTAGAGGGCATTCGCTACTCGTCTGGAAGCTTGTCTTTGAGTTCACTGGCCAGCTTGTGCACGTCTGTTGTTTTACTGAATGACTGAACCTCTTGCTTGGAGGAATCGACGTTCATACCCACGTGCTGGCACAGTTTTTGCAACATCTGAAGAATGGTGGTCAGTTCTTGTTCAGAAAGCATGCCAACTTGAAGATCGAGGTGCGAGCGGCGTTCGGCTTGACGTGTCAATCGACTTTGACTGATCAAAACAAAGACTGTTAAAAACACACTTTCGGAAGAGACGACAAGCGCGAGGACGCCGAAAGGAAAGGGATCAAATGCCCTGAGTCCGGGGATTGCGTGGAGATTTAGCAGGCACCAGACAAGGATCAAAATCAATTGCGCGAGCAGGAACCAGATGTTGGCGACAACTTTCATGATTATGTCGCTAGCTCGCTCAGTAGGTGTCCGGCGACTAAGAGCGTCATGCTCCAGCTTGGCGATTGCTTCAATGTTGTATTGCGTAGGATTCGCGGCAACTTGGTGTGGCAATTGATTTTCCATCGGTTAGCTCCTAAGAAACCTCGATTCTAAGGCCTACCCGCTGCTCGGCGTGTTTGCGATCATGCCGCTTCTGGTGGATAGTAGATGACGCTGCCTTAGCAAGAAACTGCGATGCGCCAGATTGCTGAATTCATTGCGGTCCTCGCGTGCTCCCTGTTCACCGGAGCGGCTGTCTACATCACGTTCATCGAACATCCGGCGAGGATGCAGTGCGGGGTGGAAATTGCTGCTACTGAATTCGCGCCCAGCTATCGCCGAGCCACAGTCATGCAAGCGACTTGTGCTGCCGTGGGTCTGCTGGCGTCCTTCGCAGCGCGGCTCGCAGAGGCGAGTTTTTGGTGGCTGATTGCCAGAGTCCTATTGGGATCGGTCATGCCATTCGCGGTGGTCGCGATACTGCCCACCAACAGGCGATTGCTCAGCCCGACATTGGATAGGCGGTCAGTCGAAGCGGAGCGCCTGCTCGAACGCTGGGGTAGGCTTCACGCGGTACGGAGCATCCTCAGCGGTATTGCCCTGCTGCTCTTTCTGTATTTGACGATCTTCAGAGAACATCTCTGAGCCGCGTTACTGCGCATACCAATCCGAATGCGCCGACCATCGTCTGCACGAGAGGCACTGGGTTTCAGTCCATTGGTGAAGGCAGGCTGGGCACACTCCTCCCGTGTCGAACGTGTTCCATTCATGACCGCAGGTGCAAGACTGAATCACGACGGTGGGGAGGGTTAAAGGCGGAAATTCCGATCCACACCCGATCCACAACTTTGATATTTTCAGCCAAAATCAAGGACTTTGGGCGGCTTCCTATTCTTCTAAGTCCTTGATATTCTTAGCCTGCTTGCATTGACACGGTACGCGAACCTCAGAAAGAAGGTAACGCCATGTGTTTCTCTGCCCGAAAGAGATTGGATGGGCAGGTATTCTTTCAAGTTTTGAGAGGCGCAGAACATGTTTGCGACTGACTGAAAGAAACTCTGCAACTTTGGCGGCATCAACAAAGTGCTCCACGAGAGCGAGAGTGTTTTCTCTGTCATCGTCCACAATTCTCCCCTTGCAGTCACACACACCATATTGCTGAAAGTGTTTTCGGGGGAGACTGAAAGAAGGGGGAATAACAGGAAATTCGCGGATTTGGAGGGAGTGCCTATCTACCAGTTTCTCTAGGCCTGCCTTCACTTCGTTCAGCCAAATCGCTAGACACAAGTTGATTAGGAATGACTTGTTAGCGCACTCACGGTCAAGCCACTAGACTAGCCCAATACGCCCTCACCACCAGTTGCAGTGAACTCTTCCCACCGGATGAGAGATCACGGCCGTGTCGAACGCCCTATCAGAGGGAGCTCAGGAACGCTTGAATCTGCTGTTTCTCAGCTGGCGTCAGGTGGTCGTAGTGCTGGTGGACGGTGGTTGCTTCTTCGGCATGGCGGTTGATTCCGGCTTCGGTGCCGGGGAGTTGCCGTCTTGCATCAGTCCTGAGCGAAGCGGAGGCCCCTTAGCAGGCTGCGGAAAAAGTCGGTTCGGGTCGAAATTGGGGGTATTTTTGGTGACACAAAACCATCACCCGCGACCCTTCTTGCGCTCCTGGGGCAATTGTGCGCGATTTGTTTTTCGCGCTTTCTTGCCCAAACGACTTTTTCCGCAACCTGTTAGGGATGAATGACCGTGTTGCCGATGAATTTGGGTACTTTGTAAGTGCCACCGTTGATGCGCGTTCCTGATGGCAGGGTTTTGTAGGTCGGCACGTGGCAAACCGCGCAGCCGATTTGGGTAAAGAGCTTCTCTCCTGCCTGCGCATCGGCAGTTCTGGCAAGGCTGGCGTCGCGGGCTGGCGGACTTGTGTGGCGGATTTCATCGACCAAGCGTTCCAGTTCGGTCTTGTGCGTTTTAGCGTCCGGGGTGTCGAACGGTGTGGGGCTGTCGTCGGGCGCGTGCGTGGAATATTCGTCTGGGTAGAGGCGGTTGCGCATACCGAGTTCGTTGCGCACAGAATCGGCGCAGGAGGACATCAAGCTGCTGTGCTGGCTTTTCCAGCCGAAGCGGCCTACCTGCATTTTGATCGGCGGGCCGTCTGCTTCGAGCACCGGAGCGATGACGACCATCGCCCCAATTCCTAGGTCGGCGTGGCGCTGGTGCTGGAAATTCTGCTCAATGTCGTGGCTGTCGATCGCTTCAATGTAGCCATCTCCCAATAGGCTCAGGGAAACTCGCTCACCGATGATGTGGTTAGCCGACGCCGAACTTTGCGCGGATTCCCCATTTCGGTGGTGGATCCCACCCTCAGCAGCCGGAATGAAGTTTACCCCCAGCGATACCCCCATCCGCTTCACTGTCATTGAGCTGCCGCCAAACTTCATCGGAATGCTGTGGCAGCGTTCGCAGCTTACCGCATTGTGGGGGTAAGTATCATCTTGACCACTCGCCGCGGCCGTCAGCGCTCAGGGACAGCCGCCGATTTTCCAGACACGTCTCCCCAAACAATTGTTTCTTACGAGCCTTTTACAAATCACTGACACATCCATGACATGGGGACGAGTTTGCCGACGTATTCTGCCTGCACCCTGTCCGAAGACCCTGCCTCGACTGGGCAACGTCATCCTCGAAACTGGAGAGCAGAATCATGAGCAACGACAAACTATCCTCCGATGTTTTGACCCCGGAAACGTCTCAAGTCTCCCCGAAGGCCGAAGTAAGCCTTCAGCCGTCGAGCAAGATCCGTCGGCGCTCTTTCTTGAAAGGGCTCGGCGTTAGCGGCGCGGCGGCCACACTGGGCACCGGAATCATCGCCAAGAGCGTACCGCTTTTCGCGGAAGAAGGCAGCGGTTCGCTCACCAAGGGTGATGCCGCAATCCTGCGCTTCTTGGCCGCCGCGGAAATCATTGAGAGCGATATCTGGCTGCAGTATCAAGAGCTCGCCGGAACCCAAGACAATGAAGTGTCCACCCTGGCAAGCAAGTTGATTCCCGGCTATCCTGCCGCCCCCACCGGTGGGAATCCGGTGTACACGGCGGACGTTAACCAACTCGATGCGGACATGGCGCAGTACATTCACGATAATACCGAAGATGAGCTCAGTCACGAAGTCTTCATCAACGCCTATCTCGCCTCGAAGGGCGCGGACACGGTGAATCTTGATCGCTTTCGCACTCTGCCCAGCAGCAGGGCGACCGGCGCCAACCAGTTCGGACGCCTCACCAATCTGACACAGCTCACGGTCGATACTACTTGGTGGACTCGTTACCGCAGTCGCGCCAGGAATCCTGACTTCGGCGACACCTTTGCTCCAGCCATCCCGACACTGGCCGTTGGGCAGCACACGGCGATTCCCCGAACTGACGCTGACACGAACGATGCGAACTTTATTCAGGCGGTCGCCAACACCGCCGGCTTTCACTTTGCTTGGATCGAGCAAGGTGGGACCAGCCTGTACGCCAAAGTGGCGCAGAGAGTTACGAACGTGGAAGTTCTGCGCATCGTACTCAGCATCGGTGGCACTGAGATCTGTCACTTCCAAACGTGGCACGACAAGGCAGGAAATGCGATCCACTTGACCGATGTGATTGATCCTGTGACCGGTGTATCGGTTACTTTCCCTGATCTGAATTCTGCGCCGTTTGGCGGAGAGAATTTTCAGACCAATCTCATCATGCCCGAGCCTACGGTATTCCTCAGCCGGCAATTCCCGCCGTGTTCCATCATTCGACCCACGGAGACGAAGGGTGCGGCCATGGGTGCGGTGCAGGGACTTACGGGTGATGGGCTCTTCATCGGTCAATCGAAGGAGTTCCTTCAGTTGCTGCGCGATCTGGCCGAGGATGCGGATGAGGCAAGGCGAGGCGGTCGTTGACCACAGAGATGCAGGTGGCGGGTTTTGCAGAAACCATATCAGGAACACAAAACTAGGGGCGATAGGCTGAACCCAGTTGACCGCGCAGACCAAGTCGAGGAGCCATTGATTGACGGCCGTGGCCAGTTTCTGGAGTGAGCCTGGAGGAAATCCGGCCGAATGCGGTTGGCAGGGCCCGCGACGATGGGGAGCGCTGGGCAAAGTGGCTAGAGAGCCAATCTGACGACTTTCTCGCGGAGCGCGTCAAGTTCCCGGCCGGCATGAAGCCGCCGACCAGGACCCGCTTTGAAATGCTGCTGGGTACCCAGGAACACGAGATGCATCACCGTGGCCAACTGATGCTGATCGAGGGAATGCTGGGCATAGTGCCGCACCTGACACGCCAGATGCAGGAGCGGATGGCGGCCGTGCCCAGCGTTCCGGTGCGCTCAGCTCGGGCCAGCCTTGGATCCAGATGTGAGTTGCTCTGACGGATGTGAAGTCTGAGAAACCTATCGTTATCGCAAGTGTGTGGCACCCCGGAGCGGACAACGCGTCAGACAATTCGACATGCTTGATCTAGAGACAGAGAACGTGTGCGTAGGCGACCCAGAAAGATGTGAGCTACGACAGAGCGCCGGCGGAGTCTTCCTTAAAACGTGCTTAACAGATCACCACAGACCCCAGCCAGAACGATCACTCGAAACAAATACTTGTGTGACATTGAAAAGGGTAAGAATTAATGGGTTCGAGTCGTGCCGCTGCGCAATCAAAATCCGCCTAGGACTTCGAAGTGTATAAGTTGGACTCAAAGTCGCAAGCACGGCATCCCGCCCTTTCCGCCTGGGATCGTGCCGCCTCAAGCTTGTGTCGCGCCGCCGCTTTCCTTCCCTGGGCGGCGTCGATTCGCGCCGCCGCCAGCATCAGGTGGTATTTCGATAACCAGCTTGTATTGCGCACGCCCTGAGCCCGCTCCAGGCTCTGCTCCGCCGAACCCACTTCTTTCCTTTCCAGGAATAACTGGATTTGAATCGCCAGCGCCTCGACCTCGTCCCCTCCGTGCTGTTCCGCGCGTATTTCGTCAATTGAGGACTCCAGCTTCGCGTCATCTACCTGGTCAGCGTGGCCTTCCAACAATGCAACTTGCGCTAGCAGAATCTGGACGAAGGCGGCGTCTCCTTTATCACCGGTGTCCTGGTAGATCTTGAGAGCCTCCGAAAGGGCCTCATGCGCTCCTCGCAGATCATGCTGCAAAAGCATCACCTTCGACAATCCGGTATCCACCGACGCAATGCCGTCGCGGTCGCCGATTTCCCGGAAGGTCCGTAGCGCTCCCTGCAACAAGCTAGCGGACCGATCCAGTTGTCCCTCTACCCACAGAACCGCGGCCAAGTTGCTCTTGGCGTAGCTCACGCTGCTCTTGTCTCCGGTGCCCTGCCTGCCTTGGAGCACGGTTTCAAAACTCTTCCTGGCCTCGCGGAAATCGCCACTCTCAAACAGCACTCCACCCAGGTTGTTTAAGGTGGCATACTCGTTCTCTTTGCGGTCGGTCTTACGGAAGATATCCAATGCTTCGCGGTAGAGTTCAGTGGCGGCAATAAGGTCGCCTTGGGTGTGATATAGCTCTCCCAGATTCGTTAGCGAAGCGCCTAAACCATTTTGGTCTCCAACCTGTCGAAACCGCTTCTGCGCTTCTTCCATGTTGTCGCGCGCAGCTTTCAGATTTCCCTGTTTTTGCAGTACGATCCCAATGTCATCGAGCACGGTCGCGGTACTGTCGATATCCTCCCCGGCTTCAAAAACGGATTGTGCGACGCGATAGGCCTGCAGGGAATTGTCCAGTTGGGCTTGGTCATCCAATGCCCAACCCTCTATCATTTTCGCGCGGGCGAATAGCAATTTTGATCCGGACGCCTCAGCCGCCTTGGCGGCGCTTCGCGCCAACTCCTGCTGCCTCTTGTAGTCTCCGGTCCGAGAAGCTACCAACGCTTGTACTAAGTCGATACGGGCATCATAACTATGGTCCGCTTGCAGCGACCGCAAGCTGGAAATGGTGGAAGCGGCTTCGCTCAACTTCCCAGCGGAGATTTCGCTATTCGCAAGTCTTAGTCCCGCTTCCAAGTCATCCGGATAGTCCAGAAACAGGTGCCGGTAGGCAGGAATGGCTCCTGCCCAGTCGTGCTGCGACTCGTAGTACTGACCTTCGACTTTCAGCCGGACGTTCTCAGGAAGAGAAGCAGCTAGTGAGAGCGCCTTCTGCGCCGAGGCCTGCGCGCGAGCATCGTATCCCAGCGCTTGCCAGGCTTCCGCCAAGGCGGCATGCCCGAGAGCGAAAGCGGGCTCGATGGTAAGAGACTGTTGTATAAGTTCAACAGCCGGCACATTGTTCCCCTGCCGCAAGCGAGCCAGACCGTCGGTGTATAGCCGCGCGGCATTCGGGTTGGACGGAAGCGTTGTACGCCAATCTATATCTCCTTCGCCTCCGATTGTGCCTCCGACTTTGGTCCGCATTTCGCGGCCAGCCCTTCCCACCAAATCAAAGATTTCCGACTGCTTGCTGCTCACCGCGATGCTCGCCAGGGTTTCTCCGGAGATAACTTCCTCCAATCGCAAGTCGAGCCGCACCTGTCCGGATTCTTTGTCGCCCAATGCCATGTAAGAGCCCGCCACGATGTAATCGCTGGCCAAAACTTTGTTCAATTCACGAAGCGTGTCGCGTGGATATCCGTCTTTTTCCTTCAGATTCAAATCGCTCTTCGCACGGGCAACATCCTCGTCAGGAATGATCCGGAGATTACCCCCCGTCCGTAACTCGCTAGCAAGCATCTGTGCGATTGCCGGTCCTAGCCAGTCACCTTCATGTTGGGATGAAAGATTCTTAAATCCGAGGATCGCGATCGATGACCGAATATTGGGCCCCTTCGAGACCGATGTCATGGAACTGGGATTGGCTATTCGCTGCCGAAAAGCAAGCAACACTCCGCCCGCAACCACAAGAAGAGCGACCGCTGCCCACACCCACCAGAAAGACTGCGATCGAGCAGCAATTTTCCCGCCCGGCGCGGGATCTCCAGGGACCGCCGCTGCCAAAGGGACTCCTGGCTCGAGCCCGGAGGCCTCGTCTTCTTTTTTTGATTCGGTTGCCGCAGAAATCGCCTCGATCCGCCCGATGAAGCGGTACCCTTTCCTGGGTTGAGTCTCGATGTATCGGGGATTTTCAGGATTGTCGCTAAGAGCCGCGCGCAATTTCTTGACCGCGCTATTCAGGCTTCGCTCGAAATCTACAAAAACATCTTCTGGCCAGAGTCGCTGCTTCAGCTCCTCGCGAGTGACCACTTCACCCGCGCGCTCCACCAGCAGAAGGAGCACTTCCAGCGGCTGACCTGCGAGCCTTAACTTCACTCCGTATTTGCGGATTTCTCCGTTCCTGCGGTCGATTTCGTAGGGCCCGAAGCGGGTCAAATCGGAAGAAGAAGAAGTAGGGTCACGATAGGGTACGAAGTTTTTTATCAAAAGTTTTCCACAGGATCGACGACAATTCCCCGAGCGCGATATTCCCCTATTACTTTGCTTTATTCTACCGGGTTCAAGCCTGACTGATGTCAACAAATTGTCAGGACTAGAAATCAGCCCGCGACACTCCTGGAAATCGAGTCACACTCCTCTTTCCCATTCGCTGGCAATCGATGCAAGTCGTGTTTCAACAGTGGTTTGCAAGGTCACATAACCTTCACCTTGGAATCGTTTGCTCTGAATCGTTGATGACTGTTTACTCACTCAGGCGACGCAATTGTTGCCCGGTCCCATTCAAATGCAATCAACCACTCTTGGTGAGTTCCGCATGTCGGCCCGAGCGAGTCTCGCCCTGTTGGCGCTGACTGCCCTCTGGGTCGTGGCCTCAAGAGCCCGGGAGGTGGGGAATCGTTCCGGAGAGGGTTCCGCCTCTGTGGAATTGCCCCTGAGCTTTGAACCAAATCGAGGACAAAGCGAAAACGGAGTGCAGTTCGTAGCTCGCGGTCCGGGATACACGATCTATTTGAATGAGGAGGGATCGTCATTCCAATTGTCTTCCGCCATGGGAGAGTCCGCGGGCAAGATAAAGCCATTGTTCGCGGTCAAGCTCGCCGAACAGAAAAAGTCGAAATCCAACCTGCTTGGCTTGGACGAACAGCCGAGCAAGAGCAGCTACTTCACCGGGTCCGATCCTAAAAAGTGGCTGACCGGCATTCCAAATTTCGGCCGAGTGGCGCGGCGCGGCGTCTACGAGGGAATAGACGTCACCTACCGCGGCTCGCAGGGACAACTTGAATGTGAATTCAAAATTGCCCCGCATGCGGACCCGGGAACCATTGCGCTCGAGATTATTGGGGCGCATGGCTTGCTCAAAGACCCTCGCGGCGACGTAGTCTTCACCGTTGCGAACGTGGCAATGCGGCTTCACCGGCCCACGGCCTACGAGAAAGTGAACGGGGCCAGTCAGGCCGTCGCTACGCATTACCTCGTCAAAGGAAATCTCATAACTGTTAGGGTGGGCACGTATGACCCGGGCAAAATTCTCTTCGTCAACCCCGTCCTGAGCTACTCCGGCTTTCTGAAACTGCAAGACGCGAATTCGGTCCCAACGGAGGGACCGCGCCGCCAAGAGCCCTTTCAGAACAGGCTCCAGTCAACGTTTCAAATCCTGATAGGGGCTTCGGCGTGCGCAGTTCCCGTTTTTAGACGGAGGCACAAATCAAGCCTAGGGTGACGCGCGACTCGACCCAATCGCCTCGCCTGCACGGGACGATCAGGACTCGATTTTTAGGCTTGTGACACCACGAGTCTGTGACTAACAACACTTTTTAGACCAGATAAATAAAGGAGCACATGTATTTTCGAACTCTCAGTAATTCTTTTCTCTCTGTGGCCCTACTAGTCACTGCTGCGACCTCACTTGCTGCCGCGCAGGGCAAAAGCGGCGCCAAAGTCGTTGCCACCGTCCCCGCCGGAGCGTTTCCGGTAGCGGTCGCGATCAATTCCAAGACGCGCAAGGTTTACGTGCCGAATAACAGCTCGGCTAGCGTGACCGTAATCGACGAAAGCACGAACGCCGCGAAGACTGTTGCCGACATCGGTGGCTCATTCGCGAATGCGATCGCGATAAATTCCGTCACTAATAAGATTTACGTGGCGAACACGGAAAGCGGAAATGTTCTGGTGATCGACGGCGCAACCGGTCTCCGGATCGAAGTCAGCGATCCGAACGGAGGTTTCCCGCTGGCCATTGCCGTCGATCAAGGGCTGAACAAGATTTACGTGGCGAATTACACCACGAACAACATCACTGTCATCGACGGCAAGACCAACACCACCAGTACTGTGACGGATCCCAATGGCAAAGGTCCACGGTGCGTCGCTGTAAATCCAATCACTCACACGGTCTATGTCGGAAACGACCAAACCAGCAATATCACGATTATCGATGGCCATACACACACGACTTCCACGGTTGCGGATCCCAATGCAGCCAGCCCCTTCGCGGTGGACGTGAACCCCGTTACTAATAAAGTGTATTTTGCGAATTTCTCCTCCAGCAACATTACGGTGCTCGATGCCGCAACCAGCAATACAACAACCGTCGTGGATCCGAATTCGTTTAACCCGGTCGGGATCGTAGTCAACCCGCGGACCAACAAGATCTACGCCGCTGCCCAATTTCCCGGGAACGTTACCGTAATTGACGGAGCAACGAACCAGATCACAACCATTACCAACCCGCTGGCGACTCAGGGGCAGGCGATTGCACTGGATTCCTCGGCAAATAAGATCTACGTTGCAAATTTCCTATCGAATAACGTCACGGTCGTCGACGGCGCGACCAACCTGGTGAGCGCCACGGTGGCAGACCCCAAGGCGAAGGCTCCGTATGCTCTTCGTGCTGACCGTTTTACTCATCGAGTATTCGTCGCGAACTCCCAATCCGCAAATGTGACCGTGATCGACGGTTCTCGATAAGAAGCGACCATATTCGACTGTTCAGAGCCGTTTTGTATTTGCAGTGGCGCGGCTCTGACCAGCCGTAGTGTGTACTAACCGAGCCGTCATTGAATCAAGGAGGCGACAAGCAAAGCACACCGAATTGTTCTGAGTAATTGCTAGCCCGGCGTACGAGTGTAAGACGAACACAACCGATCTCACAACGCTAATCAAATCATTTGAAGGAGAGTCTTTGATGTCATTACTTTCACGCACTTGGCATTTTGCGCTTTTACTTCTGGTAGTTGGGCACATGTTCACCGCTTCCGCCCAAATTCCACGCTTCCGGAGTCCCGTCAGCTACCCCGTCCCAGGCGCATCAATGGCGGTACTGGCCGATCTGAATGGCGACGGAATCCTCGACATCGTTACCGCAAACGGATTTGTATACAACGGCAGTGGTGTCAGCGTGCTGCTGGGAAAAAAGAACGGAGCTTTCCAGCCTGCCACAACCATTGTCGCTGCCGGCAATCCCAGCTGGATTTTGGTCGGTGATTTCAATAACGACGGAAAACTCGACATCGCTGTCGGCAATGAACCCAACCCGAACTATCCGCCGCCCGTGGGCGGCCCTCCGGTCGATAGCGTCAGCATTCTGCTCGGCAAGGGCGATGGAACATTCTCGCCGTCAATCGACACGCAGACCCTCGGCGCGCTTGCGATGGCCGCCGCAGACTTCAACGGCGACGGAAAGCTCGATCTCGCAATCACTGGAGTGGACGGACCCATTCAAATCCTGCTGGGCAATGGCGACGGAACTTTCACTGTGAACACCACGTCCGTGAGTGGAGTGTCGGGCGGGTTCGTCACTGGCGATTTCAATCACGACGGGAAACAGGATCTGCTTGCCGGAGGATTCGAATTGCTGGGCAATGGCGACGGTACCTTTACTGTTGGCCAGGCGCTGCAGGTGTCCGGCCTTCAAATTGTGGCAGACTTTAACGGAGACGGAATTCCGGACCAGGTCGGAGAGTTTGTCTTCAAAAACACAATCATCGGCGAACTTGCGTTCGGGTTACCGGACGGAACGTGGAGCCCATCCATCATTTCCGACTTTAATGCTGACGGCAACCTGGTCGCCGCCGACTTCGACGGTGACTCTAAGATGGATCTGTTCGGTGCGGGCCAGGCAGCGAGGGGAACGCTTCCTTCGGAGGGCGGTCTTCTGCTGGGCAATGGCGACGGAACGTTTACCCTTGCCGTCACAGGCTTCGGGTTTAGTATCGACGGCGGCGCGGGTGTTGCATTCCCGGCTTTTTCGGCGGTAGGCGACCTTGACCGCAATGGATCGACGGATGTGGCCATGGCGGTCGGCACAGGAGTCCAAGTTTCTCTGAATACAAGAGGCACTCCTCCATTGCTGGCACAGCTTACGACGAGCGCGACGGACGTTGTTGGCGGAGCCACTGTGACGGGAACCGTTTCTGTCGGCGGTCCTACGCCAACGGGCGGTGCGCGGGTCTCATTGACCAGCAGCAGTCCCAGTGCAACGTTCCCCAGCGGGAAGACAGTTCTGATTCCCGCCGGATTGCAAACCGCCACGTTCACCATTTCCACCACAGCGGTTACCGCAGCAACTACCGTGACTATTACGGGGTCTTACAACTCGTTTAAACAGAGTGCACACTTCACCATCGTGCCGCCGTTCTCTCTTTCGTCAGTTTCGATATCTCCATCGAGTCTGATCGGACTCTATGGCGGTGGCCCGGCGACTGGCACCGTGACACTGAGCGGGCCGGCTTCGGATGCCACGGTAGTCAATCTGAGCAGTTCTCTACCCGCTGTAGTTTCTGTGCCGGCAACCGTCTCGGTAAAGGCCGGATCGAAAACCGCAATCTTCACGCTAACCGCATTCAATGTCAGCGCGGATACATCCGCAGTAGTGTCTGCCACGCTGCAAGGAACGACTCGCACCGCAACCGTGGCCGTGCGTAAAGAAACTCCGACGGTCACCATCACAAAAGCGGAATACACGGTCAGCAAATCCAACCTCCTCGTCGAGGCCACGAGCTCTGACCGCGTTACAACACTGCAAGTATTCAACTCTGTAACAGGTCAACTGGTCGGCAGCATTCCATTGGTAAACGTTGGCAAGTTCTCCGGTCAGCTCACGGTTGCCGGACCTTTCACTTCGGTTGCGGTGCAAAGCAGCGTCGGAGGCGTGGCAGTCGGATCCGTAAAACAGAAGTAGAAATACTCGAGATGTTTTTCTTGGGGGCGACATTCCATCTCTGCGAGACTTCCATAATAAGTGTTTCGGCAATGCGTATTTGACTGTCTAAGCGATTGTTAGGACGGTTACAGGCTCGGCAAATCTCGTTTTAAAGGAAATTTGAAATGAAAGCATTTCGTTACTTTTCAGCTCTTCTTCTGGCATTCGCATTCACATCCCTCGCAAGTGCCCAGACTTTTTACAACAATACCGGCAGGCAAGCCTTCACTGCCAATTCAGGCTCTACGGATGAGGTTGCCGATGACACTCCCTTCACCGGAACTCAGCATGTGGCATCGTTCACCTTCGCATACATGAACTCGAATTCCGCGCCAGTGAATGCGACGGTAAGGTTTTACGAAGTAAATTCAACCACCGGTTTTCTCGGCCCGCTCGTAGCGACGATTCCGGTGGAGAATCTTATCCCGGGCTCGACTCAATTCTCGACTGTCAATCTCCCCCCTTCCCAGCAATTCGACTGGACCGCTACGCCTGGCATTTACCATCTGCAAAATGTGTCCGGAGGATTTGTAAGCATTCAGTTCACTGGGGCGGAGTTCCAACAAGGATGGTACACAGCGGGCGGTCCGAGCTTAGACGGGTTCTACGACGTCACCCTCAACCAATTCGAAAATTTTAATCAGGACATTAATGCGTCGTTTTACCTGCAGATTAGCTCGACAATCATCGCGCCTACGCTATCGAACATCCTGATCAATCCGGTGACCGTAAAGGGAGGCCAGAGATCGATCGCGACAGTTTCGATCACTGCGCCCGCGCCCGTGGGCGGCACGCTCGTAAAACTACACAGCAGCAAGGCAAGAGTTGCACGGATTCCGGCCAGCGTGCTAATTCCGGCCGGTGCCACTTCCGCCACGGTGGTGATTACGACAATTCCCGTAAAGACGGAGAATACGTTAGTAATTTCCGCTACGCTAAACCGAGCTATGGAGATCACGAATCTGTTTGTGACGCCTTAGAGCATTTCGACTGGCTTCTCCGGGATGGCTCAGCGAGCCACCCCGGAGTATTTTTGTGCTTTCGGAGGGTCGAGCGGGGTCGGCGACGGCTGGGAACATTACGAAACAAGGCAACTGTCGATTGCGCTTCTTGCAGTCTCGCTTCTCGTCTGCAACCCCGTGCCCGGATCAACGATCGATCGGTATCACGTCAACGATCCTTTTTCCGTACAAATTCCCATCGATCTTCCCGAAGATGATGAAGTCTTGATGTACGCGATGTCGGGGATCGGCTCTACAAAGTTTCAAAACCACGCCGCACAGCTCTCGTTCGCGCGGACGAGGTACTTGCCAATCATGCAAGTTGGTATTTTTCCGACACATTCGCCTGTTTGCCTGCGAAACCAAGAGATTGGCAGCCAGCCATCTCAAAGCAGGCGGTTTCGATCGAGTGCTATGCCAAGTAAAGCTCATGCGAAATCCCGCCTCGGGCTGGCTCCTGCCGAAGACGAAATCGGATGCCTCCCCCTACCTGAGCGCCCGGACCTTGTTTTCAAGAGCGGTCATAGCTCCTCTCTGGCAGCCATTGCCTTTAGCCCCGACGGCACCTTGATTGCGTCAGCGGGCAATGACAATCGACTATTAGTGTGGGAGGCGGCTCTTGGCAAACTACGGTGGGTTTTATATGGTCATAAGGCTCCTCTTACTGCGATTGCCTTGCGTCCTTAGTTTTCGTCTTCCCGATATACCGACGACTTCACGAGCCCCCAGTCCAATGGGTGGAAAGGTATGGCAGGCAGCTTTTCAGTTTTGCACGCAGCGGTGGTTCCAATTTAGTACGACCAACCCGAGATTGGCCACATCTCGCGCCACAGACGTTCCATACATCTGTTCGATAGTGTGCTGCACAGCCATCAAATTGCTGCGCGACGAGCCTGTGCCATCGCTAGTAGGGTCCTTGGCGAGTTCGGCTTCATGTCTCATCAACAGGAATCCATGCTGCTTTCCCAGACGTTCGATTGTTTTTGAGTCGAGTACTTCGATAGGGGGCATGGTTCAGTGTACGCAAAACCTTGGGATCGGCGGCGGCACCTTGGGACACCACCTAAAGACTCTATTTGCTGGCACATCTCCGCCATCTAATTCTATTGCGGTTCTCCTCTACTGCTAGAATGACCGCTGAGGCGGTTACGTTTTTCTCCTCTTTCAGGTCTTCTGACCTAAGCCAGTCCATCTGAAGTTCTCCCACCTTAGGGCCCCAGCAGTTCAGACGCCGCAACCGCATTCTGCATTCCCGGATCTAGCCACAGATCGTAGCTGTCAGGATCGAGGATGACAGGCATTCGGTCGTGGACGGCTGAAGTCACGGCATTCGGAGTCGTGGTCAGAATCGAGCAGGTTTTGATCCAGTTGCCGAGTGGGTCCTTCCAGCGATCCCAGATTCCTGCAAACGCGAACAACTCCCCTTCATTGACCTCGAAGCAGTACGGCTGTTTAGCCTTCCCTGTTCTCGCCCACTCGTAGAACGCATCTGCGGGAATCACATCTGCGAGATTTCAACGCATCGCGAAACGCGGGCTTCGTGCTCGCTGTCTCTGAACGTGCGTTAATCGTCCGAGCAGCTACAGAGGCATCTTTTGCCCATGACGGAATGAGACCCCATCGGATCAGCGATAGTTCTCGGACGGGTCCCTTTGGATTCTGGCGGATGACTGGGATCGGCTGGGTGGGAGCTATGTTGTAGCGAGGAGTCCAGTCTTCATCTCCCGAGACACTGTCGAAGTGCTCCTCGATGATCTGCTTCCGCCGCGACAATCGGTAGCGTCCGCACATTGGGAAATTATGGCAGATCAATCTGGTGCTCTGCTCGCTCCACCCTCACCAAATTCGAAAAACTCAATTTTCGCTCCCTTAGATAGACGGTCGGCGGACTCGAAACGCGGGAGGTAACTATGTCAGCAGTCCACCCAATCGAAGTGTTGGAAAAGAGGCTTCGCGATCTGTTGGAACGGTATGAGTCCGAGCTTTCGGACGCTGCCGTTCACGTAACCGAGAAGTTCTCAAGGGAAATCGGGCGGTTGATCGACCAGTTCGGGCCCGAGGAACTCGAAATCAATTTGCGGTACTACCCTCTCACTATTTTTCCAAGAAACTTGCACGAAGCCTTCGGCCCTGTCTCAGCCCTCAGGTGGCAGGACGAGGAGTAGGAGTGATGACGACGAAGGGTGCGGAGGAATCGCTAAAGTAAGCACGCGGGCACGCCAGCCGACAGGCTCCTGAGAATTTAATGTTGTAGCTCTTCATCGGGGATACGCCAGAGCAATCGGGACGGTGGTAATCCGTCAGCCAGATCGACTCGTGGCACCAAAGAATCCTGATCCACACCCGATCCACAACTCTCAGAATTCGGCGTGGTTTTCAGGGACTTGGGCGGTCTTCATAAGTCTGTAAGTCCCTGATATTCCTAGTGCCGTCGCACTGTCACGGCAGAGGCCGCGGGTTCGAGTCCCGTCGTCCCCGCCGCTATAAGCGGTTTGATTGAACCTCATAGAAATCGGCAAAAGACGCCAAACTATTGAGGCTGCCTGATCTCCACGTCAGAAGATCTGCTCCGCCGATCACAATTAGCATTCGTGTTCTGGTCCATTGAGGATATGGAGTTGAGTCGAGCCTTTCCTTCATCCTTTCGCCGTATGAACGAGGACTGGGTCTGGGAGTGATTGCTTTCTTGCCGAATCGCCGGCCAAGAATTCCCGCAACTGAGGTTGGTTGTTTCCGCTAAGCCTTTTGCTCACTAGTGTTGTCGTCATGCGCTGCGCCTACTCGTTCTCGAGTTTTGAGAACTTGCGGAAGCGCAGGGAGTATCATGCGGATAACCAATGAGGCCGATGAAAACGGAGTGTAGCAATGCCTGAGTCGATGGACTGGCCGCGTCTGCAGCCTCCCGCCACGGCGCCATCGCCGCCGCCGCTTCTTTCTCATTCTTGGCGTCCTTGTCGGCATTCTCTTCGTCGGTCGGGCGGCGCTGTCGTATTACGTGGACGTGCTCTGGTTCGGATCGCTCGGCTATCGGGACGTATTCTGGAAAACGCTCGGCCTTCAGTGGGGAATCTTCGCGGCTTTCGCGGCGGCCACATTTATCGTCCTGTTCGGATCGTTTCTGGCTCTCAAGCGAGCGCACCTCCCTGATTTGCCGCCCGGTCACACCATTCTCATCGGCGGGCAGCCGGTGAAGTTGCCGGTTGAGCCGGTTCTGCGGCTCATCGCACTCGGCGTTTCGCTTGTCATTGCCGCTGCAACCGGCGGCGCCATGACAGGGG
>PLBY01000075.1 GCA_003134655.1 Acidobacteriaceae bacterium | reverse complement strand
TATATACCCCATGCCCGTTTGACGGGGTGAGAACAGGACGGGAGGGAATATGCACCCCCCTATGTCCCCAGCGGCTCATCTCCTGAACCCTTTTGGGATTGCGAGACTTGACGAACGTTTTTCCGGGACCAGGCGATTGAGCGTGAGTTGTCGCGTCCACCCCTGACAGCTAAAAGGCAAAAACAATTGCGAACTGTGTATCATTCGCCTGTTGTCCCGTTCTTCGGCTTGGGAGGTGCAAATACCAACTTCACTTGTTGCACGTTATTCTTGCTGTGGTCAAGCGACGGGCCTAACGTGACGAGGCTTATCGGAGCGTTGAGTCCCCCATTCACGTCCCATGTCACACCATAGCTTATGGTCACGCTCAACTGTTTGAAGACTAGTGGATCCTTGCCCGGTACTTGCATCTCGCTTTGCTCGACGACTGCTCTAGCTGCACTCTTGATCGTATCAATCAACTCTTGCTGTAGAGACTTCTTGCGCGTCGCCTCAAAGCCAGTTTTCAGCAAGCTCTTCGGAACATACTGAAAATCCACTTCATTAGTGTCTTGCTTATCGACGGTGCTCCCAAACTTAAAGATTAGAAAACTGACAGTAAATCCTCCCTTGGTGTCCACGACAGTCTTGAAGTCGAAGTCAGCAGTAGCGAGTTTTGGTAGTACTGCCTTGTCTTCTACATCGTCGCTCTGTTGATAGGCGTCGAGAGCTTTCTCCACTTCGCAGACTGCACGACCCAAGAACATCTTATTGTCTTTGTCAGACTTGTCTTTGCCGCTCTTCTTAGCGTCCGGTGCTGATGTTGGGCTAACGTTGGTGATCTGGCAGTTTGTAGTGTCTAACGTAGGAGTTGTGGTTGTTGCGGCAACGGTTGCCGAAGGCAACAGCAAGGCGATCCCTAAACAAACGTATCTCAGCATAGGCAGTTTGCCCTCCAAGAGGAACTAAATTGTAGGAAGGAAATTACGGGCCGAAGTTGCGCTGCAATCTAACTTCAAATCAATCAGGGTGTCAAGCTCTTTGTGTGTTTCTTATAACTATACTTCAACCCCTCGTACGGAATATGCGCCCCCGCTGAAGGCTTAAGTGCCTACTTCTTCACCACCTGCCTCAAAACGTTCGAGCTGCTAGGGGAGAAGTTCGAGTCTCCTCGGTAGACTGCTTTGATTTGAGTAGTTCCCACCGGCAGAGCCAGCGTCGTAAGGGTCGCCGAACCCCCAGTTAACAATGCCGTTCCAAGTAGCTTTGCGCCTGTGGTAAAGCTAACTGTTTCTCCATCCGGCGGAGACGGAGTGACCACTGCGGTAAAGGTTACCGCCTTCCCAGAGGTGGATGGATTCGGGGAAACCGTGAGTGTAGTCGCGGTCTTCCGTTGTTTGCTCGTGGCGGGGAGTCGATCTTCAATCGCCGAAACCCTCTTGTTCAGACCATCTACAGTCTCAGCTAGGTCATTCACGGTTGACTTCAGGGAACTGAGGTCCCGCATCTCCTCAATATGCGCCGCATTTGTGTATATAGTTTTGCTATCCTCTTTGGCGCTGTTTCTGATAACCACGATTCCTACAGCCACAGCGGCAATTGTGAAGACTATCGTCGTAGCCGGGTGCAGGAGTATCTTTAGCATCGATCCGCGAGAGGATTCATTCATCGACTATGCCCAGCGGTCAGCGCCGAATACGATCCACAAACGACAATTACACCAGTTAGGATCGTGGGGACCGCACACATTACGAAAAACACGTAAACAGATACGCCTGGAGCGGACAGGGCTGACGTACCTAGGATTGCGTTGACCATTTGGAAGACAAGGATGGAGATAATGTCAAAACTTAGGTTAGTTATCAAGAATCCGACCCAGGCATTCTCTTTGTTCGCCTGATGAGCCTGGATTTGCAACGCAAGCTCTAAGGTTACAATTATGATCAGGTAGGCAATCATGAATTTGGCCCCCACTTGCATGGCAGTCAGGGGCCTGGAATCGGCTATAGGCCCCGTTGAAGGAGGAGGCAGAACCTTCTGAAACGCTTCGCGGAGAGCTTCCAAAAGCAGTTCTGGCAAAACCCCCAAAAGGACCGGCCCTATTATCGAAAGCGCAACGAAGAACCATAGATCGCCCGAACTCTTCCCTGAGAAAGTTTGGCCAGGATTGCTTCCAATCTTCTTGCTGATGAATAGCAATTGACCCGAGTATGCAAGTAAGAGCACAAGAAAGACGACGTTTGCCATCAATTGCGGGTTCATCAAGTATTGGAACTCCTCGATAGCAAAAGTAATCCCTGAAACTAGCTCGAGGCCAAATTTCCTGGGGTCTACTGAGGAACAAGTGTCGTTTGATGCTGGGACTGATACAAGAGCTTATGTCCTATACTCTCACTGGGTGATTGTCAAGTCAAAAGCCTGTTACTGTTGACTCTTTTCTTCATGCAGGGGTGTAGCAAGCGTGAATTGTCCGATATTACTTTCGAACAGGCACCCGAAGAACAAGATTCTTAAGAAGTCGCAGCGATCTCGGGTGGACCGGCTGTCCTCGCCGTGCTCGCAGGATGGTATGCCTGCTCAACCCGGTTTCTCCCTGCAGCGTATCAAGCGACCTTTGCTTGAGGCGTTGCTGCAAGATTTGTCCTGGAATGCTCCTCGTGTCTTGGTAGCGGACTAGCGACGGAAACAATGTACTGATATCTTCGGCCTGCTCCCAACCGCGCTCGGTCTCTTTCCCGATCAAATGGAAACCGCAAGCTGTGACCGGATAGCGTTTGAGCAATCCATGACTGTCCGCCTGGCATGGCGCGTCATCTGGCGCGAGGCTCTTGTATTCGGGATGTCGCAGGTATTGGGAAAAGACCAGGTCAAATGTCTGTACCGACACCAACGCGGACGGCGGATTGAGGGTGTGCGTAGCCCCGTCATGGATGTTGATGTAAGGCATCCTCTCCCATCGTGCAGCGTTTTTCTCGAACGGCCCGAGTAGCGTAATTGGCTCGTTGGAGAGGTTTAGCAAGACCGGTGACAGAGCGAAGTTGTACGGACGCGATTTGTCGCGATCTAGCTTTCGGAGCGCTTTCATAATATTAGGTGTGCTGATCGCGATTCGTCTCATGACGGGCAGGCGAAACCAGTCTGGTTCTCGGCATGGGAACCCGAGTGCACGATTCACAATCCACTCCCAACCTTCTTTTATCCAGAGCGCCACCTCGCAATCCGAGTCGCGTCCTTCTTTCGGCCTGTAGTACAGCCCCAATCCATGCTCACTGGCCTTGATGAGTCTCATTTGTAAGCCGTCATGCGTGTATAGGGCGTAACGCTTCGCGGAGATGCCATAGCCATAGATTTGGCGCTGGTTTCCGTCAGAGTCCCGGTTGAGCTCCTCGACGACGTTTAGAATTGAACCCCGCACAATCCCAGGATCGTAGGGATTCAGCGTTTTGAACTTGTCAACGATTCCCCGCGTCTGTTCCCACGAGAGCGCCTTAACCGCATCGGTTCCGTCAGGCATGCGATGCGGCCCACCGTTACATGGGACAAGTCCTCCGCGCTCGGAAGCTACGATAGCCATCGAATCGGTATCGCACATCAGATAGCTTCCACCGGCATCCGTGACCATCCTTTCCAGCATGGCCAGCAGCAACCGTCCGCCCGCAGTGATGAGTGCTGAAACCGGCGGGAAGTAGGGAAGACTGCTACTGATTTTCTGAGCTTGTCTGCGGGTGTGGTTTTGTTTCTCATCGATGCGATTCTACCCAGATCAGCGGCGAAATCGATAGGTTCCTCCTAACAGATTGAGTCTGTGGGACTTGGAGCTGCTTAATTGTTCACGAGTGTGAGCATTTCGAGGCACTAATGCGGTGCAAAACCGGTGCAATAATGGGTGCCGGAAACGGATCGGGTCGCGATGAAGCGTGATGCATTCGACGATGTGGATTGCCCGTTCAACTACAAAGCAGAACTCCAAAAGGCCCACGAGGCATTGAAAGCAAAGGTCGGCAAGTACGTTTCAGCGAACCAAGCGACGGGTTATCGCGAATTAGCCAAGCAGTTCCACATGTCACCCGCCGCCTTGTGCACCATAGCGAAGAAGTACAGCCGCAAACGTAAGCTGGGACGCCTGTCTCGTGGCACAACAGCCACGTTTTACGTGCGCCAAAAGATCGAAGGGAAAGAACTTGAGGCAGTCGTGACGGTGACGGCACATGAAAAAATCCCAATCAAGGTAATGCGGAGTTGTGTCGCCCGCTATTTCAAGACAGACGATGTGTCCCTGAGCAGCGGCATGAAGACAGATCGCCATCTCCAATACAGGTATGAGGAGTTACAGCGTTGAGGGCTCCAAGAATTAAAGCGGCGAAACCGATGAAACCTACAGCCCAAAGCCCAGTATCCGTCACTATGCTTCTGGCGCTCCTCCTGCCTTGGTGGTGATAGCGATGGTCGCCGCCTCCGCTGGGTGGTCAATTGTGGTGCCCGCTGTCCAGCATATATAGATGAGGCTGCCGTCTTCGCGTGGTTCGAGTTCTACCTTTCTCGCTATTGCACTGATGTCGAAATCGTCCCAAGTTGTGGCGACCGCAACGCCATCGCCGAGGAGCACACAAACGTAATCACCTTTGGCGAGTAGCTCAGCGGCTTTGGCTACGGTGTGGGGAAACTTGTTGAATTCCTTCACGACTTGATCGTAGAAGTTCATTGCCAATTCTCCCCCTCTCGCTCCCCAGCGAAGGGGTCAGCCATGTCCGCCCGATTTTGGGCCGCCCCCTCTTCGCAGGCTGCATCTTCGGCAGCCCACATAGCCAATTCCTCGCGAGCATCCGCTGGGTCTATCGTCAGAGCCGTCACACAGGTCTCTTCGTGCTCTTGTAGGTCTTCAAGCATGGCAAACAGGGCGTGACACCTGCATTCATGTTCCCGCAGGACGCCCCTGTCCCTTAGCTTGCGACCCTTCTCGATCAGCAGGTCAAGGTTCTTACAGATACTCAGGGCGCGGACATACATCTCTCTCGCCTTACCAGCTTGGGAACAAAGTATGGCAAGTTCGATGTTTTCCTTGGAGTAGCCGTCAGACAGAGCCTTGTCGAAGTCAGCAATCCAGAACTTTTCCCAAGGGCGGATTACCTCGACATCAGGGCGGTGCTGGAGGAATGACCAGAGATAGGTGGCAAGGTAGGTAGCAGGGTCTTCAAAGTAAACCTTCGCCTGCTCCATCTCGGCGTCAGGGAGGGGAGCGGCTGCGTTAGGGGTGGGCGTCTTCGACGCCATACCGACAGGGGGAACTTGAGAGTCTGGGACAGGAGCCTCAACTTCTGACTCAGGCTGGGTTTGGGGCTGGTTCTCGATTTTCGGTTCACCGTTCGGCACGACGACAGGACGTGCATCTGCAAATGCATCTGCATTTCTTGATGCCGTCGAACGGGCTACGCCCTCTACTTCCAAACCAACCCCAACCCCACCCGAGGTCGGGGGCATAGAGTGTAAGTCTTGAATACGGGCCACGGGTGACCCCCTCAGGGGTTCACTGCTGACCCCCTTTTCGCCGTCAAGGGGTTCGGTGGGGAACCCCTCAAGTGGCTCACTGGCAAGCCTGATGCGGTAATCCCGAGTCTTGGTACGGCGTAACTTCTTGCCCTTGTTCTCACCGCAGGTGGGGATGTAGTTGTTGATTGCGATGTCGTAGTTGCCCATCCGTTTCGGGATGTGGCGGGACGTGATGTAGCGAGCAAGGCAGAGAGGCCTGAGCACCCGCTTGGCGGTGGACTTTGACCACTGTCCACCAACCAGAGCCGCCAGAGCGTCGGCAGAGCCGTGCCAGATACCCGTAGACCAATCGCAGTGCCGAAGCATGATGTTGTAGGCGAGGAACATATCGCCGTCCATCCAGCCTTTGGCTACATGGTCGTCGAGTAGGGCGTTACGTAACTGGATGTGGGGTTGGCTCATTGGATCGTCCCCTCGTAGCCTTGGTCTTCGCTCTCGGCGTCTACTTCTTCGGCGATGGCCATGTTGCTCTGGATATAGCGGGCGGTCGCCGAAAAGTAACGGATCAAATCGTCCGTATACGTGATGGGCTCATTCTTCTCGCAATGCCGCTTCAACCAACGTGCGCTACAGCGGACGGCTTCTTTGAGGGCATCGAGCCTGTAGAGGTCGAGCCAAATGAAGAATTGATAGGGACTGGGGACCCAATTGATGCGTTCTTGCCAATAGGTTTTAAGGACGTGGTACTGTTCCCGTTGTTCGGGCGTAGGGTTGACTTTGTACATGCTTTTCTCTTTGGGGCAATTTGCCCGTGTTGTTCTCTAATGCCGCATTTCAATGTCATCAAACTCATTCACTGGCGAGTTTGCCTTCCCCGCCAGCACGCGGGCGTGCTACCAGCAGTCATACAGTGGCCTCTTTCTTGAAGGGTTTATCTACGGTGCCAGACTTGTGAGACAGCGGACAGTCAAGGTAAAAGCCCCCACACTCTGCACAGGTTTCTTCTGGGGTCAAGGGAAGGGGGACAGGCTTAGTGACAGGTGGGGTTGGTTTGGTTTTCGGTTTTGAATTAGAGCGAAGCGACGACGCACGCTTTTCGCCGCTAAGCGGCGGGATTAACATCGCTTGCGATGCGGGGCTCTTTTGACTTCCCGTAGGGTGGGGTATAAGCGGGATACCTGCACGCTTTGCGTTGTCATTCACAACGTTTTCCGTTGTCTGTTTAGCGCAAGCCTGCACGCTTTGCGTTGTCTTGCCTGCACGCTTTGCGTTGTCATTTGCAGGCAACTTACTGGCTGTATCTTCACGATCAACGTTTTCCGTGCAGGCTTGATTTGTTAAGGGATTTAACTCTGGTGATGCCGCCGCAAATGATACTTTGTCTTCTTCCGTGAACGAGTGGGACTCAAGCCAACCAAGACTCACGATGGTGAGGGATGCCTTCTGCTTCCTGTGGATCGTGCGGATCACACCCGCTTCCCGCAACTCTTTCAAGCAATCGCTTATGGTCTGGCGGCGATGGGTGTTGAGTCGCCGCATCATTCCCAACAGGCTAAGGCTACTAAAGTCTGGCGGCAGATTCTTCCTGTTGACACTCTTGCCGTTGGATGCGCTGTCCGCCAGAACTATGAGAAGTAGGCGGGTGGTGCCTGTGAACTCACGGCACTGTAGTGCGGCGTTGATGTGTGGAATACTCATGATCTTCGTCCTACGGGGCAGGAGGCGGGGACGAATCCGCCTCCAGAATTCCCGATCAAAACTTCGACTGCCGCCGAAGCACTATTACCTAATACTGATCTTTCATCGACTTGCAACCAAAAAGTTCTCAGTTGAGAACATTACAATCTCAATCCAAAAAGGTCATGTCGAAGTACATGCATTCGATCTTGCCGTCATGCACTTCACAATGCATGACACAAGCATCGCCCTCGATTGTGTTGATGCTCAAATCGGTGCGTGTCTTGTTCCATACGAGTTTGAGGCCATCGTTAAGTTCGACGCCTCTATCGAGGATGTCATCGGCGGGCTCGAAACGCAGCTTACCGCCCGTCATGTCTGGGACCATTACTGTTCTGCCATTGCTATTCATGTAAATCTCCTTCTGTGCCTAATACCGCGTTTTGACCCACACGTAACGCGATCCGGTCATCGTTACGGTGTGAGCGTAACGATTTTCCGGTTTTGCGTTACGGTGCACAGCGGGCAACCTTTGACGGGTAGGTGTGGGTGACCCCCCACAGTCCGCCCCTCGTGGAAGCCGAGCTTGTGGACGGCGACCTGTCTCGCCTCTTGCTTCTTCACATACTGCCGATCACGGTACGCTTGCTGCCGTGCGACATTCGATTTGTGGATTTTGGCGCTCATTAGTTCAGCACCCCGTCCTCGCTGATGTCTATCTTTCCTATCAGGGTTTCCGTCCGCTTGATGCTGCTTTCCATTCGCTGTCGTGCACCCTCGAATAGGTCACGCCCATACTCGCAGCCGCCATGAGAGGCTTCGAGCTTTGCAAACTCAGCCCGCCACTGATCCGCCGTGATTTTGCGCTGACCACCACGCTCTGTGCCGCCCCGACTCAGGAAGTAGCGGCGGTACAGGCTGTCAATACTTTTCTTGGGGAACTTGAGATTGGTTTTGGACGCTGCCAGATCCTCTGGGGCGTCGTACCCCGACTTCAATTTCTGACAACGCTTGCAAGTAGCCACTGCCTCATCCGCAAACACGGTGTTGGGTGAGTGGACCCCGCACATCGGTTCCCCAGCGCATAGCTGCGTAGGATCAGCAGGAACGGCTGTGTGGGTCGGACGGGTCGCCTTCTTGTTAGTTGTACGAGTCTCAGCGGACTTCGCGGACTTCGCCGCACGTTTCTCTAGGCACTGGGGACAGGTGACGGACTTTCCTGTGCCTACATTGTTGGCGCTTCCAGTTGAGTAGACAAGTCCCGCACCGCATGAGGCTTTGAAGCGGTCAGCGTGCCAACCCGTGGCTTTGGCGTGGAGAATCGTTGTGGGCTTGACCTTCTTGGACTTCGTTGGCTTGGTCACTACAGGGACGAGTAGGTCAATCAAGGCTTGGGTGAGGACGACCTTGATGCCGTCACAGGACAGTTGTCCAGTGAGTGTAACGGTCATGCCAACTTTCAAGGCGACATCATGTCGCTGTGACTTAGGTCCTTCAATGATGCGTTGGATTTGGCGAATGGTAACGGATTGGTGTGACGCCCAATCTTCCTTGGATGTGTAGCCACCAACACTCTCGCCATTCTGTAGGCAATCCCAGATTTGCTTGAGGATACGCCGTAGGTTGGCTGTGGCTTCACGGCGGCGTTGGTTGTAAGACTTATCGACGTCCTTGGCTGTGGTCTCTGTGCCGCTGCGTTGGCGCTGCTGTAGGTACTTTACGGCGTCTTTGTGTAGCTGGTCGTTATTCATGGATTTTTCCTTGAGTTTGTGATTGGATTTTTGGTGCCGAGCCGTGGAGACTCGTGGTTACTACTCAAGGACGGGTCGCTTGGATCGACCCGTGATAGGCGCTCTGTCGTAACCCTGTTTGATGATACAGCCGTACTTGATCCGCCGCAGGGTTGAGCTACCTCTATTGTACCACGAAGTCGTGGAAAATGGCTAGAAACACACTGGAAAAGTTTCAGGTCGGACAAATATCCGAGTGAAGGTTACCCACGTTACTTTGGTCAGAGTTAATAGTTACCACTATTATAGGACGCCGAATCCAGCAAGGGGCGGGCAGTTTGACCTACTGCCAAACGGATTCGATCTTAGTCCGCAGGTCATCACCTTGATACGACAACAGTGTGTAGTTCATGCCAAGAGAGCAGCCCACACGCTGGAGTGATGGCTGGGGATGGCTATGTTCACCTTTAGGGCAGGTGCGGTTTCCAGTGGAAGGTACGGGTCACAGCCCGACGTGGGTAGCATTGCAGATGTCACGCACCTGCTCGCTTGTGTCATCCATCGTCGCCAAGTACCGTAACGTCGTTTCGAGGCTACTGTGACCCAGCCACTTTTGTATCTGGCGGGCGGACGCACCGTTCTCATGGCGATCCGTGGCGAAGTTCTTGCGGAATCGGTGAAGTATCCAGTGCTCACAGCACGGGGCGTCGGCACATGAGACGGGCTTGCCGTTCTGAATGCCTTGGCACTTGCCACAGTTCAACCCGCCCTTGAATGCAACCATCTTGAGCCTGCGAATCAAGTGACCATCGGGCTGGCCGTGCTTCCCGAAGATCAAGGACGACCCGTTCTTACCTGCCGCCAACTGAGCGATCAACTCGTCGGGGATTGGGACGACACGCTTTTCGCAATCCTTCGGCACTTCTTTGCTGCTGCGGACT
Organism: Acidobacteriaceae bacterium; assembly: GCA_003134655.1. Taxonomy (GTDB): domain Bacteria; phylum Acidobacteriota; class Terriglobia; order Terriglobales; family Acidobacteriaceae; genus Sulfotelmatobacter. The sequence goes on along the minus strand of PLBY01000075.1, from coordinate 22,420 downwards.
CAGTCCGTCCAATTCTGCCCTCTTCGCTGGCTTCCGCCTGCCTTGGAGACAAAGCGGAGCCGCTTGTCTCCCCCCAGGAGGTCTAAGTCTGTGACCGGCAAAACCTTGCCTGAGCACGGCCCCCTAAAAGAGCCGAGGATTCGCCAAAATATCGCGTATTAGACACTTAGCATCGGGCGTCGATGTTGACAGCCACGTCCATGTGTCGATTCCCCAGACACCGATGCGAACCAGCATGGGCTACCCAGCGTCACGATCTCCGAGGACGACGGGGTGGCTCAGTTGGAACAATCGAGGCAACATGTTTGAATTCCTTCAAGTCGCAGCTAAATCGCAATGAACCCATCCACGAGCAGGCACCCTGCTCCCAATGTCCGCCCGAGCCATTCGTCGATGCCGCGCGTGCAGCCGCCTTCTTGTGCTGCTCCCGCAAGCATGTCCTGTATCTAGCCCGCACCGGGCAAATCACCGCCTATCCACGCGGCGGAAAGTCGCGTCGGACATGGCTTTTCAGGCTTTCGGACCTCGAAGCCTATGTGTTAAGGTCTGCTGGGCGGTCTTCAGAAATGGAGACCACAGCATGAGTTACCAGCAAGGCAGTTTGAGACCAGTACAACGAAAGGAAGGGCGGGTTTGGTATTTTCGATACCGCATTGAGAAACACGGGGAGCGGGTCGAGAACACCAAACGAATCGGGCTTGTAAGCGAATTAAAGACCGAATCCGCTGCGTGGAAGAAGGTCGATGAGATGGGGCTGCGGGCCGAGATTAACAAGGACTGCACCGAGGCTATGACGTTTGGCGTGCTTGCTCTGCGGTACCTTGATGGGGAATCCCACGACGATGCCGTTGTCCATTACGTCAAGAAGGTGATGATCCCATCATGGGGAAACACCGTTGCTGACGACATCAAGCGTAGGGATGTGCGGGATTGGTTGAAGGCCCTCAAGGACGATGGGACGTACAGCGGGCCGACCACTGGGAAAATCAAGGGGATCATGCACGCCGTTTACGAATACGGATTGTTTGAGGAGCAGGTTGCTTCAAATCCGTGTGACGGCTGGCGACTGAAGGGCGTGAAGTCCACGTACACGGCAATCACGATCACGCCGCAACAGACCCTCATGATCCTGCGATCCTTCACCGATCCGTTGTACTTCGCGTTGGTGTTCACCGTTGCAGCCACGGCACTTCGTGCGAGCGAAGTGATCGCACTGCGATGGGCGGACATTATGTGGGATGACAGCCGCATCCGCATCAGTAAGCGTTGGAGAAAAGGGAAGGATGGCAAGCCGAAGACAGCGGCGTCTGATTCCACCGTTGCCCTCGGCCCCATACTGGCTCACTACCTTCGCACATGGAAGGGATTGAGTCCGTACACCGCTGACACCGACTTCGTTTTTCCGTCAATGGTGAAGAAAGGTGTGGTTCCTGTCTGTGCCTCTGTGTTTGACAGGAACTATTTGCGGAAGGCTGCGATTGCGATTGGCGTAAACATCCCTGACGGATACCGCTTCGGGCTTCACAACCTGCGTCACAGCCTCAGCAATTGGTTGGTGAATTCTGGTACGGACGTGAAGACCGTGCAGACGATGCTTCGACACTCGAAGTCGCAAACGACGCTCGATCTCTACACTCAGGGGGACAACGACAACAAGATCAATGCACAGGAAAAGTTCTGTGGATTGATTGTGGATCGGGGCGATTCTGCCACAATCCAATAACTCCTTTGGAATGTGGCGGGGACGACGGGACTCGAACCCGCGGCCTCTGCCGTGACAGGGAACTCAGGGTCCGTAACTACTTGAAAGCAAAGAGCGCGGATGGCTCCCTGAGTGGCCCTGAAACACCATCGGAAACGCTTATCGAACCCTTAACGAACCTACGCTGAGGTGCCACGGTTTGGCGATTGCACGCGCAGGAAGTTGCGCCTTCGGGTTCCATCGCCCCGACAACGCTTCGAACCGTCACTTGGAATCCTTCGATGGTTTAGGAGCGAGTGGATTCATATTCCTCACCTCTCGAAGCCGGAGCTTCGATCAGCCCCTGTCGCACCGCGGTCGGTCAATCGCTACAGAGCCTTGCTCAACCTTCAATTACAGCCCGACGAACCTTAGTCCGGCGCTCGAAATAAGAATGACGCCAACCCAAAGGAATACGCCGAGCATGGCCGCACCAACTTTTGCGACACCCGTCCTCCAATACGCTGACCGCCACGATTCGTCCGGCTGGCGGATCCGCTTGGCGTCGTGTAGACCCATCCGAAGAAAATTTAAGGCTTGGATAAACACTAGAGACGATAGCAGGACAAGGCCGGGGACTCGCAGTTTCTGCACAGCAGGAACTTGCAGCCCAACTGCCAACAGCACAATACCGATAAGTGTGCGAATCGTGGTCCCACGCAGGCCGCCTTCAAAATAAGCCCACCAAGTTGGTGTCGGCCGATGGTAAATCCTTGCTGCACGCTCGCGATAGAATGTGGCTCGCCAAGCCACATCACCTATCTCATAGGCCCAAATGCCGCCGACTGGGATCGCTGCAATGAGGAATTGTGCGATCCGATCTTCAGAGGTCAACGGTATGGTGCCAGCAGCGATGCTCGCTACCAACGCCACTGTGACTCCCCACACCAGTTCGAAATGGCCAATTCCACGATCCTTCGCGCCGTAACTAATCAGGGAGTTTCGCAAGAAATAAATACACATGAGCACTAAGATGTGCTTCCATTGTGGATAGAGCGATAGATTCCAGCCAAAACGGGCTAATCCCGATTCAATGTAAGGTGTAGCCCAACCGAGAACAAGACCGACGACTCTATCATAATATTCAAGCAAGAGCTGGAAAGCCGACCCTAGACCGGAGTTGAGACCGTAGCGGAAGATTGCGATAGCCGAACAAGCGCCGAGAAGGCGCGCGATCTTACCTTCGAAACCAGCCGGCCAGACAAGTTGTTTGATCAATTCCAATTCGTGAGTTTCTCTTGTTTGTTAACATTCCGGTCTTCATTTGAAATCAGCTGCCTCGATCGTGAATATCGAGGAACACCGTGGGTTTGACGACGCTAACGCGTAAAAACGTCCTCTTCGCGCCAACGTCCGGTCACGCCTAGCCCTGCGGACAGCCCTGCTGAATCCAACAGCCGAAAGTGTTGACCCATTCGTCCGACCACGGTTGTTCCCCCGAGCCTGGAGGGGGCATACTCCCACTCTTTACGCGAGAGTAGATCTGAACTGCATTGATCATTACATCCTGGTAGCTGCTAAGATCAATGCCTTTTGTCTTCATGTGTTGTATGTCAAGGGGAGTGAACATCATTTGTATGTCGCTCGTCCACGTGACGCTCTTAGGGCAATTCAGCTGGCTGAAGAATTTATGGTCGTGAGTCATGTCTTCTTTTCTCCATCTTGGACTAATGTTCTCAGAGTTTATTTGGAAAGTGTGCGGTTACGCAGCACGAATGTCAGGCCGCGTGATGTTTCTAATGCAGGAGACTCTGGTTGGCTGACTGTTCCGCGTGCCAATATTACGCTGAAGTCTCCTGCCATTCCCTTCGGATTTTGCCCTTGACTGCCATGACAGCCCATACAGCCACCCATATTGTAGAAATGGCCAGCATAATAACTATTTTTGTGCTGGCTCCCGTCCTGGTTCCAATCGGTGCTGATGTTCGGCGATAGTCCACCGCTGAACAATTGAAGAGAACGATTGGTTTCGACAACGATATTCGCCTGATAGAAATTTGAGGGCGCCGGATTCTGGGCTGTATAAGGCGGCTTCGACGTGTAGAGTGAGCCATTCGGCGTCGGGTTCGCGATGACCTTGTCGTAAGGGTAGTACTGGACGTTAACGAGCTTGTAGTACAGCCAAGGTGCGGACGCGATTCGGGATTCTTTCAAGTAAGCTGCAATAGCCGCATGAGCCTGTGCATTGGCGCTGATGGCATAGTCTGGAATCGCATTTTCGCGTTTGTCGATGCATATGTTGCCGGCACTAGGTTCACTATTTGGCGGTGAACCCATCGCGTTCCGCAAGTAAAGCTCGTTGCCCGGTGCGCCGCAGTAAGCGACTTTCGCGGGCTTGCAGGTTGCGGGATCTGCCGTCAGAATTACCGAGCCCAGCGTACTCGTGACTTCCCCTCCTGTGGGGGGAGGCGTGACCGGGGGTTGCGGATCCACCAGGCATACTTGCGGCGTGGTTGCCGTGGCAGGCTGTGGCGTGAGGACGATGTTGCCATCCGCATCTTCCACCGCCCTACCGTCGCCGGTCAGAATATTATCGGCTTGTTCAAAGGTGGCATAGATGAAGTATGGAGCCGACGGGGTCTTTTGAATGATGTGGAGCGCTACAAGTCCCCAGGTCGCTTCGCGATAACATTTGGAGTTACCTGTCCCCTGTTCGTAAAAGCGCACGACCTGAGTGTGGAAGCGTCCGGATGTAGATTCGGAGAGGTTAAGGGGCCGCCAAGCGGCTTTGACCTCGATAGTGCCGTTGGGCAGGCTCACATATTTCGAACTGTTCGCCGGGGGACTGGCTTGATACTTGGTCAGATAGGCCTTCGTCTGTTTTACGACGTCATCCGGAATGGTGACCCACCATTGATTGCTGGGATCCGAAGGAGAGCTGTTTCCTGCAACATAGACATATTGAGATCGATTGGCCTTAGCGAGAAAACGAATGAGTTGCGGGGCACTGTTGCCCGGCGAACTGTTGGCGTCAACAACTCCGGCATACATGTTGTCCAGCGTGATCTGATCTGTCTCGTCCAGATTGACCCAGGGCACGGGGTCGTTCGCCTGGGACGGGTCGCAGGCTGAAATCGTCGTGCTGTAGTTGTAGATTGGAAGTGCATCATAGCCCAGCGACGGGTCACCCTTCGGACCAGGATAGCCCGGCGGAGGTTGGTACTTGAATGGGTTGGCGTTACCGGGGAAGATTTCAACTTTACCGCGAAAGGTCTCCCAAACCAGAGGGCCGGTGCCGCACGGGTCCCCGAAATGACAAGTTGAAGACGGCGTGTCCCGCTGCATGGCCTGCCCGTTCTGGGGCCCGGCAGGCCAGTTCAACGCAATGAATTCTTGCCAGGCGAAGTCAGCCGCCTGATCAACTGTCGCTTTCGGTGCGCCGCCGCCTTGGGGATTCAACTCAGATGGAGGCGTTGAACCAACAGAAATATCTGGTGAAGTTGAACCCGTTGCCGCAACCGCTACGACGCGCTTGCTCCAGCTCCATACCGCTAGGGCGATGACGAACAAACATGCGGGAACAAGGGTTTTAGCCCGGACTACTTTCATAGTTGTCTCTCCCGGATCATTCGAGTTTTTTCGCGCAGCGAGTGTTACTTCTTCTCCGTTACAGGTGGCGCACTCGCTTGTTGCAGTTCGATCGCGCCGATTTGCAGTTTGGCTTGGGGCCTGAACGCTTTGGCGGCGACGGCACGCATCTCTTCTGCCTTGGACGAGTCCGCCGGAACCCTGCCCTCCGTAGCTTCAATCACCACCGTTACACCCGAGGTTTCCGCCGTCATGCCCAGCTTTTTCAACTGCTCGGTCACGTCGTACTGAAGCGTCCTTTTCTCAGGAACGGACTTGCCATGATGGCGGAAGGCGTTGAACCACGAGATCGTCCCCACGAACTGACGCTCTTTCGGATCAGCCTTTTTCGCGAGGTACACATCAAACAGCACTCCGGGATGGCTCTGAGCAGTTATGTCGCGGAGGACAAGCTCAACGTTGGCCTGGCGCTCCAATTGCGAGAGCATAGTGCGCAGCATGGGTTTCGGCAGCTTGATTTCCACCGTGGTCTGAGCGCGATTGATGGAAATGCTCTTAGCGCTGACTAGCACTGTCATTTTCCTAGTTGCAAGGTCGGGAGCGGCTTGCAGGTTGGTCGGGGGAGCAGGTGCCGCCACTCGGCTACAGGTCGCGACGTTATCGTAAACATAGCCGAGCGAAGCAGAATCCAGAAAGGTCTTCACCGGCTGGGTTTGTAAGGTTCCGGTCTCGTCAACAAAACTGAATTGCTGGTTCTGCCAGCTTCCCCCGGGGTCGGAATGAAGGTTTTGCCAGCAAGCCCACAGCCGATCTATGTTGGCGTGGTGCGAATAGAAAACCGGATCGTTTCCTGCGACCGGCACATCTCCCATATGTGCCACGGGGCAAGTGGGGCCAACTGTGCAGTGTACGTATCCGTGAATGCCCTCCTCAATGGAGAGCTCATAGGTGAGGTAGTTGGGTTGGGAGAACAGAGTGTCGATGTCGGTGGAATTTGGATTGAGGGTAGAAGCGCCGGTGTTTAGGCTTGGATCGCGTTTAGGGTCGTAGAGGGTTGAGGCGGTGCTTTGAAACTCTGCTGGCAAAGCAACCTGTGTTGGATCGGTATAGTCCCAGTAGGGCAACCGCAAGGTGTTGTCAGCCGCCGCCCAGCGCAAAACGCGTTCGAAGTAATAAAGATACATACGGTGCCAGCCGAAGAAATTGGCTTGCATCCCCGGTGCGGAATGCTGACAGGTTGCCCACGTAGTTTGGGCAGCGGAATCGGGGGGCGTCTGGTCCGTGATTCCGGTGTAGTAGGGCGTATAGCTCCCCATTCCGATACTCTGCAGATATTGAATTTGTTGCGCCACCGTGCCATCAGGACTCACTGTACCGTAGTAGCCGTGAATGTTGGCCCAGTATTGCCAACTGCGACGGAAATCGGTTGAGTTCGGCGGACTGGTGTCGAGCGATTTCATCTTCTGGATGCCGGCCTTCAAACTGGCGAGACGCTTGGCGCCGTCAGGACCGCTGATGAAATCCTGCCACCGCATCCGAACTTGGGGAGCCGGAGGCTGCTGAGCCTGCAGGTGGGCAGAAAGGGTGAAAAACAGCAGGCCGGCGGCAATTCCTAAACTGCGTATCCTTTTATTTCTGGCATCCATCGGGCGCTCCTCTCCGAAACGGCAGACACCGCTACTTTCAATCGGTCATCGGTGGTTCTTCCCCATGATCTCTACACCCGGACAACAATCTCTACGTTTTTGCATCAATGCCTTGGTCGAGAATGTGGCGGTGCAAGACAGCCTCTCCCGTCAAAGTCTCGTAGCGTGTTCGCATGAACGGCTTTGTAGTTTTGCTTGATCAAAAGCGTGTCACGGAACACGCCGATCTGATCGCTCGCGACAACTTGTGTTCGGGAGGTCTGTCATCCTAACTAATGAAGCTGCGCCTTAGGCACTATCTTCAGGGACAACTCCCTCATTTGCTTTGAGACACTAATCCTGTGTTGGGAAAGTCGGCAACTGGAAGCCCCCTCGGATGAGAAGCCACGACAGCGCTTCATCCTTCGCGTCGCCGATTCGCATCAAAGATAAGTGGTGGATCTGCGAATGTCAAGAACTGTCCTTGGCATCCTTAAGGTTGCTTGGGTCAGGAAACGACACAAAAGGAAATGCGGACGTGCCTTGCAGGGCGCAGTCGGAGCTTGTGGTATATGAGCGGGCACCTAACCCAAAATGTCTCTGCGATAAAATGTCTCTGCGATTCGGAATAGTGGGAACTAAACACTCGACTTTCGCTCTGATACCTGATGCGCATCGATCACGTGTTGCTAAGTATTGGACTGCGACTACTCTTCCCCGTTAAGGTCTATATCGGGCGAGCCGGACCACGTCAGCGGCAGGTACGCTCCTGTATGTAAGTACAAACAGCATCCATTCGGGCGATATACCGAGATGAACAGATGAATAAGACAACAAAAGCCAAGCTCATCGTCTTTGAGGGTCCAGATGGTGTCGGAAAAACGACCCTCGTTAGCAGTGCCGCGGAATTCTTGCGTCAGAGCGGCGTTCCGTTTCTGAGCCTGTCATTTCCGGGCAAAACACCCGGAACACTTGGTGAATTGGTTGATCGAATTCACCATACACCGAAAGAATTCCATCTGAGGCAGTTGACCCCTCTTGGCTTGCAGGCTTTGCATATCGCAGCGCATTTGGACGCAATCGAGACGAGGATCCGGCCCGCGCTGCTTGAAAACACGACCGTGCTGCTCGACCGTATCTGGTGGTCAACCTGGGTCTATGGGCGGGCGGCCCACGTCGAGGAAAACGTACTATCCGCCCTGATTGAAGCGGAGAAGCTGTTCTGGGGGAACCTTCTTCCCGCAATCACCTTCTTGATCGAGAGAGCCTCCGCATTTCGACCAGAACACAACCAGGAAACATTTGATGCGCTCTCCTCGTTATACAAACAGCTGTCCGCCCGGGAAGAACTACGTTCTGCAGTCGTGCGAATCGCGAACGATGATTTGCAGGTCTCCGAACAGACCATCCGGGAATCAATCACATCAATTCTTTCCCTTTGAATTTAGGGCTACTCTCAAACTATGCCAGTGCCATTCGTGGAGACTCCAGCACTTTTTCCCTCGGAACCGTCCGAGTCAGCACCTTGCTCAACAGAGCTCGCGCGCCTGGGACCCACTCCGGTGTTCTCAGCCTTTTGGAGCTTTGCGGCTGAACGTCAAGCCATCTTTTGGCGGCGGATGTCACAGGCCAATCCGCCATGGACGAACGATCCTATACTCGGCACATTCAAGTTCACAAACGTCTACCGGGCGTCGGACCGCGTCAGCCAATACCTGATCCAGAATGTCATTTATGCCGGGAACCAGAACGTAGACGAGGTCGCGTTCCGCGTCCTTCTGTTCAAGCTCTTTAACAAGATTCAAACCTGGGAACTCCTGGAACACGCTCTCGGTCCAATCAAAACCACGACTTTTTCTGCCGAAACTTGTGACCGCGCGCTCACTGACGCTCTAGCCTCTGGCCGGCCGATTTATTCCGCCGCTTACATCATGCCTTCGGGATCACGCACGTTTCGAACCGAGAGAAAACACACAGCTCACCTACAGGTCCTTCAGTACATGATGAATGATGGCTTGCCGCGCAAGATTGCCGCCTGCCGGACGCTGCAGGGACTTTTCACTCTGTTGCGCTCATATCCGCTTCTTGGCGATTTCCTCGCCTACCAATACGCCGTTGATTTGAACTACAGTGACGTCATCAACTTCGAGGAATCCGAGTTTGTCGTTCCAGGACCGGGCGCCCGTAGCGGAATTGCGAAATGTTTCTCCGAGCGCACAAAACACTCCGATGGGGATATCATCCGAATGGTGACCATGCATCAAGAGGAGGAGTTCCGGTCCCGCGGAATTCATTTCCAGTGGTTGGGCAAGAGAAAGCTTCAGCTTATCGATGTCCAGAACCTCTTCTGTGAAATCGACAAGTACGCACGTGTTCGCTTTCCCGAAGCACACGGCACCACCAGTCGTACTCGGATCAAGCAGCGTTTCACCCCAAACCGCGCACCCATCCGGTACTGGTACCCCCCGAAATGGGGTATCAACGAGCTGTTCGAAAAAACCGCATAGCCTCCTCTTTTTGTTTGACAATCGAACAACCATCTGCTATTTTGCTCGGTAGTCGAACAATAAGGAGGTTGCTTTGAGCATCACCCATCCGCTCTTTCCGGGTGCAAAGATCGAAGAAAGGCTGCGCGCCTGGTGGAAACGCAAAGCTGAATCGCCGCTCCGACAACGTACCCCTGATCCCCGCAAACAGGGCGGCACTGTCTTTGACATTCAGCCCGAGGTCTCTTCCACCGAGACGGTAGAGGTTTTCCTGGAGGTCGAACCCCTGCTGGGCTTCAAACTGACGAGCAGCGGCCTTATCAAACCTGGCGGCTATCGAACATGCGACGAGTTAGTCCAGCACTTCCTGCCTCGGCTGCAAGCGAAATTTTCCGAGGTTAAACCGCTACCAGAAAAGATAGCAAGCACACCAGCAGAGGGGACAAGAGCACATGCCAGCTAGTCGTCAACATGCACCTGATACTTCTGCCGCCGAGCGGACGCGTCTAGGCGAAATCCTAAGGCAATCACGAGAATATCTTGCCCTTTCGCAAGAAGAGGTCGCCAAGGCCGTGGGAATTCCGCGGGCGGCAATCTCGCTGATCGAATCGGGGCAACGCCGTGTGGATACTGTGGAGTTGAAGAAGTTCGCTGCCATACTCCAGCGTCCAGTGACTTATTTCACCGGCGACGAGCCGAAAGACGTCGGCCTGCCTTCCGAGGTCGAGCACCTGGCCCGAGCCGCCGCGAACTTGTCGGCCAAGGACCGAGAAGAGCTTGCCCGTTTCGCTGAGTTTCTGCAATCTCGCGCCGGTGAGGAGAGAAAAAGCAAGTGAGCCGCCGAGACATCTTGCTGGACGCAATCAGCGAAGCCGGCCGTTTACATCAGGCCGCGCATAGCCGCGAACTTGTAGAAGCTCGCGGTGGCGGCATTGATGTGTTTGGCTCGATTTTGCAATTGTCGGTTCCTCTATTGTTCCGTCCGCTCGACAAACTACTTGGCGCCTTCGTTCCGCAACCGTCGGCAGGCATCATCATCACGACCGAACGGAGCCTCGCGATTCAACGCTTCACCGCGGCCCACGAACTCGGCCACTTTAAGCTCGGCCACGGCGGCAGCTTCGACGACGAATCCATCTTGAATCGATCTCCCTTCGGAGCTTCCCGCTATAGCACCGTCGAAGCTGCAGCCGATGCCTTCGCCGCGAGCTTCCTAATTCCCATGTGGCTGCTGGAGATCCACGCCGGTCGACAGGGATGGAACGCTGACAGTCTTCGTGATACAGTCCACGTCTACCAGCTCTCACTGCGCATAGGCGCTAGCTACGAAGCAGCCTGCCGCTCCTTGGCACGATATAACCTCATCAGCGGCGGACTCCTCGAACAGCACTTGGCCGTGTCCCCTAAGAAAATAAAGCAACACCTCCTTGGTAACCACCCACTGAAGACCTGGTATCCCGACGTTTGGGTTCTCACCGAAAAAGACCAGGGTGCCCTTATCCAGGGCGGACCAAATGATGTATTTCTGGTGCGCTTGAAGGAACACAGCGGCTCAGGATACCTGTGGAACGCCGATCAGTTGAAGGATGCTGGATTCACCATTGTCTCGGATGAACGACAAGTGCCCGACCACACAGAAGGGATCGGAGGCGATGTGGACCGCGTTCTTCTCGCCGCCTCCCAGTTTGAGGCTGCCGGCCAGCTTGACCTAAGAGAAGCTCGTCCTTGGGAAGCTGAGAGCCTCAGCCATTTCACTGTGACCTATGAGCTGTTCGGTAAGGAGACCGGACTGCCGCGAGCGCTGCGTGCCAAGGTGGCGGCCGCGTGATGCCAGTCCAAGCTGTGATTGATCTACGCCCTCAATTCGGCGAGGTGCGGAACCAAGGGCCGCGCCCCACATGCATGGCGTTTGCAGCCAGTGACGCCCACGCATTTGCGCGCGGCAAGCCGGACCCGCTGTCAGTCGAATATGTTTTTTTTCATGCGGTCCAGCGCAAACCGATCCCAGACCCGAGCACGGGCATTGCATTTAGCCACATATCAGCCGCTATCGAGATTGACGGACAACCCCTGGAGCACGGATGGCCGTACACACCAGCCTCCGTGGCGCTTCATTTGTGGAAACCACCCAAAGATCCCGGTGAACTCTTCCACCGCACATCGAACACCGCGACTCTCGGTATCGACATGGTCTGCACGACCCTCGATGCTGGACGCCCAATGGTGATGATCATGGATGTGAGCCAGAGTTTTTTCTCCGCCACCACAGGTGGCATTATTGGTCCCGCAAAAGAACCGAGGATCAACACTCATGCCGTAATTGCCGTTGGTCATGGGACCGCCGATGGCGCACGTTGCATTCTGATCCGCAACAGCTGGGGTACTGGCTGGGCAGATCAGGGATATGCCTGGACACACGAACGCTATTTGAAACCACGATTGTTGGTGCTTGGAGTGATGAACTGAACCATGACCGAACTCACGCATACTATTCCAGCTGAAACGTGCGCCGAAGCCTGGGTGGCCGGAGTCGAATACTTGCTTACGCAGCCCTCGCACGAGGCCTACAACTTGACCTTGGCAGTGCGTTCGCCATTGACAATGACCGTTAGCGATTTCCGCGTTCACGATATCGTCGATGAGTTCCTCAGAGCACGCGACCAAGAACCGATCACGACGGTTGCCGGAACGATTTTTCCTGCCAACTATTACCTCCGTGAGGGCGCGACCGGGGTCTATCAAACTTTTCCCGAGGTATTCGCCAAGCTGGATAAACACTCCTGGGGAATTTATGCTATGCGCATGCTGCGCCGTACGGGAAAGGATGGGACCACGATCAATCCGCTCGAAATCTTGGTCAACAAGCTAAAGAACCATATGAAACGAATGCGTTCCGCCTACGAGGCTAATCTCACGGACGCGGACGATGACGGATTTGAGCTCCCGATCTACCGAGCCAAGGAAGACGCGAATCGGCTGAGGCCACAACCTTGCCTCAGCCACCTCACCTTCAAGCTCTATCCCGACAACGCATTGATGCTCGCAGTGATGTATCGCTCCCATTATTATGTTGCGAAAACGCTCGGCAATCTGATTGGACTGGCTCAGTTGCAAGCCTTCGTCGCCAACGAGACGAACCTAAGAGTGGGTCCGTTGATTTGCCATTCCACTCACGCGCGCGTGGACACTGGTTCAGAGTGGTCTCTCACTGACATCAAAAACTTGGCTTCGCAATGCCGAAAAGCATTGCTCCCCACCGCCGCCTGAGACTTAGAAGGCCCGCATGACAGAACAGACCGCCACCGAAATCCTGCTGATGAATGACTACCAGCGCTTTACGCTGAAGACCGATAAGAACCCGCAAACCGGCTATGCCGGTTTGAAATTTTCCCTACTCGGCTTATTTGGTGAGGTTGGCAGTCTCTTGAGTGAACTCAAGAAAAAGCAGCGCGACCGTGATTCCTATGTCGGCTACGCTGAGTCAGTCATGGAGGAACTGGGCGATGTTATGTGGTACTTCGCCAACATTGCCCAGCGGGCCGGCCTAAATCTCGATGTGCTCGCGCAACGCGTGTCCCGCGAAATCGAGGATTGGGACATCGTTGAAACACACGATTTTGGCACCTTCGCGGACATGCAGTCGCAGCGCGAGCATGTCGGCCCCGTTAGCAACGACAAATTCGAGCAGGGAGCAATCGCACTGGCCGGTAAAGTAGGCAAACTCTTGGACGAGGTCGCGGGAGGGCGGCTGAAGAACAACCGCGACCTCCTCTCCGCTCATCTCGTGGACATCTTCCGAGCGATCCTGCAGGCGGCCGACGACGCTGACGTCAGCTTACAAGAAGCGGTCCAGAGGAATGTCGCGAAAGTGACGAGCCGCTGGCCCATCGTGCGCGCCTATCCCACCCTGTTCGATGAGAGTTACGATGCGGATGAGCAAGTCCCGCGCAATATTGAAATGGTGATCACGGAGAAAAAAGTTGGCGGTAGGACGTTCGTGTTTCAAAAATGCAACGGAATCAATATCGGCGACCGGCTAACTGACAACAAAGCCGAGCAAGACGATTATCGTTTCCACGATGTATTTCATTTGGCCTACGCGGCCATTCTCGGTTGGTCCCCTGTTACTCGGTCTCTGTTCAAAGTGAAGCGCAAGAGCACTCCAAAGATCGATGAGACGGAGGACGGTGCTCGCGCCGTGTTGATCGAGGAAGGCATTGCCACTTGGATTTTCAACCACGCCGTGCGGCTCAAGTATTTCGCTGCCATCGAGACCCTCGATTATGCAATTCTCAAGGACGTAAAGGAGCTCGCCCAAGGCTATGAGGTTGAACGCTGCCCTTTATGGCTATGGGAAGAGGCGATCCTGCGAGGTTACGAAGTCTTTCGCTTTCTGCAGAACCACCGTCGCGGCATCGTGACGGCGAATCTCATCAACCGGTCCATCTCAGTTCGAGGCTCCTAACCCCTGTTTATCAATCGCGCTCCAAAATGACCTCAGCGATTGCGTAAGCTGGTATGTGGGCCACTGAAACCCAGCTCCTAGTGATATGCCGCTCCGCAGCTAAGTCGGCGGCCACGCCGCTCAGCATGAGAAACGGGCGTCCAGACTGATCGTTTACCACCTCAAAGTTGAGCCACTCCACGCCGGAATCCCATCCTGTACCCAATGCTTTCATGGCCGCTTCCTTCGCGGCTATTCGCGCAGCATATCGCTGTGCCGAGTTTGCACCTGTTCGGCAATACTCGATCTCCCGAGCCGTAAATAGCCGCTGCAGGTAAGGCTCCCCATAATTCGAGATGGCACTTTCTACCCCAGCCACTTCAACGATATCGACGCCAATTCCTTCGATCATATTCGGGCCGTCCTCAACGGCAAGATTAACCCACGCAGTCTATTTGGACGCCATCCTAGAGTGGTATTTGAGCGCCACCAAAGGCTCCGCTACGCCCCTTTTCCCGTTCCTTCTCCAGCATTCCCCAAGATCCCTTTACAAGGCTGAACCATCCCCAATAGGCATGGATCGCGAGCAACTAAGTCTTGGACTAGAATCTGCGGCCCCCATTATCGTGAACAATTAGCAAGAACCCAAGGTAGTTGCAGGAGATCAAGATGCCTCATTTCCCTCATCACAAGCATTCGCCCCACAATGACGTACGCCATTGTCCGAGACTCGCGTTCCCCGCGCTTTCGGTCATTGCTCTCATTCTCCTTGCCCCATTGGTGGCGTACGCCCAAGGATCACCCTTCGACACCGGCTTTAACGCTATCCAAGCCCTTTTCACCGGCACCATTGCGAAGGTTGCAAGTCTGGTTGCAATCGTGATCGGCGGCTACGGATTCGCGCATGGCGAACCCGGCGCAAAAAAGGCGCTCGCCGGGATTGCCGCCGGAACTGGCATAGCCGTTCTCGCCGTGAATGTCCTGAGTTGGCTCTGGGGCGTATAGAGCCGTTCCCGGCTACCTTTCACTCATCTTTAGACGAGGACGTATGCCAGAGCAACCACGGCAGAAGCACCGCACAAATCGAGTCTTCAAGAGCCTGCATAAGCCGCTCACCTACCTGGGTGTGGAGCGCACGCTGTTTTACTTCGTCTGCGTTGGCGCGGTCGGGGCCTTTAATCTCTTCAATTCAATTTTGGCAGGTATCGCCGTCTTCATTGGCGGTTTCGCTTTCGGGCATTGGGTAACGAACAGCGATCCTGCGTTCCTTCGCATCCTGGCAAAGTCCGAACGCTACAAGCTGCGGTATGACGCGGCCAAACAGCAAGTCCCCCTTGTGGAGGTCGTCTGATGCTGCGTCTCGATAAAGTCATCAAGCCCTGGAAAGAGAGTGCAGCTCTCAACGACCACATCAATCTCTACGGGTTCTGGAACGAGACGGCCTTCCTTACCAAGACTGGCGATCTAGGCATGGTTCTGAGCGTTCCCGGCGTGGACTACGAAAGTCTTGACCGTTCGGAACAAGAGTATGCGGTGAAGCGATTGGAGGCAGCGCTGAAAGCGTTTGGCCCTGGCTTCCACGTTTACCAATACCTCTTCAAATCGAACCGCCCCGACATACCGTTCTCAACGTATGACGACCCGATTGTGCAAGCGGCTATCGACCAACGGAGGAAGTTCTTTGAAGCGAAGCGCGACCATCTTTATCAGATTGAAATCTTCTATTGCATCCTGCTCGAAGGCGCCAGGTCGAAGACCGGCGTGGGCGCGGCAATCGCTCGAATCTTGCGCGATCCCGCGGGCGCCGTTGGCGAACTAAAAGTGCAGTTCACCAACGACAGCATGAAGACGCTGTTGCGCACGCATATTGAGCGCGATCTTCGACGGCTCGACCAGAGCGTGCAGGCATTCGCTCGACAGCTCGCGGACTTCATGCAAATCGAGATCTTAAATCAACAAGGACAATTCACATTCTTCCGGCGTTTGCTCAATTACGACGACTGGCGTGTTGAAGGGAGGCCGCAGTCCACGCAGTTTCTCGACTATCAGGTGGTCAACTCCGACATCGAAGCCGAACGCGATCATCTCCGCGTCGGCGATCACATCGTCCGGGTGCTGACGATGAAAGAGGCCATCACCGAAACACGGCCCCTGGCACTCGATGTGCTGCTGAAGATCCCGGCCAACTTCTATGTGGTCACCGAGTGGACGCCGCTCCTGGCGGACAAGGCCCGCAAAGAAGTGAACAAGCGCCGCCGCCACTTCAATATGTCGAAGACCGGATTTGTCTCCCAGATGGGCAACGACGCCACCAAGACGAACCCGCGCGATGTGCTGGTGGACGAATCCAAGCAGGCCGACATCGAAAATCTTGGGGATTGCCTTCGCGCCCTGGGTGACGGTCAATCGCTGGGCGATTTCTCGTTGACGATTGTGCTGTATGGCCGCTCAAAAGCCCAACTGGAGCAGCTCGGGGCCGAGTTCACCGGCCTCTTCACCAACGCGGATGGAAATCTGTTTGCGGAAACCTACAACCAGCTCAACGCATACTTCGCCACCGTGCCCGGCAACTATGCGCTGAACCTTCGCAAGTTGTATCTGCTGAACACGAATTACGCCGATTTGTCTTTTCTGTTTACTATCCTTCCCGGCGAGAAGACAAACGCGCATCTCGGCACCGAGTATCTGGCTGTGCTCGAAACCGACAACAGCACGCCATACTATCTCAACCTCCATACCGGCGACGTTGCCCACACCCTTATTCTCGGGATGAGCGGCAGTGGCAAGTCGTATCTGTGCGTTTTTCTGCTGCAGAACGCGCAGAAGTACAAGCCGCTGACTTTCATCTTCGATATCGGCGGCAGCTTCCAGTCGCTTACGACGATATTCAAGGGAGGGTATCTCAATGTGGGTCAGGAAGCGCGGGACTTCACCATCAACCCCTTCTCCCTGCCACAGACCAAAGAGAACCTGCAGTTTCTCTTCAGCTTCTTCCGAGTACTCATTGAGGGCAACGAGCAGCGTTACCGTCTGGACTTCAAAGAAGAACGCCGGCTGTGGGATGCAATCGAGCGGATTTACGTGCTGGAGCCCAACCAGCGCACAGTCTCGAACTTTGGAAACATCATTGGAGAGTTGAAAGAACGCCTTCACCGCTGGACTCGCGGCGGCCAGTACGGATTCCTCTTCGACAACGCTGAGGACACGCTCTCGTTCAAAAGCTTTCAGACGTTCAATTTCCACGGCTGGAACGATGCACCGGAGGTCTTGGAACCACTTCTCTTTTACGTTCTGCACCGGGCATCGAATGAAATCACCGACCCCAAGAAGCTCGGCACACCCAAGTTCTTCCTGCTCGACGAAGCGTGGCTCTTCATCAAGAACGAGACCATTCGCAATTATGTGGTGCAGGCGCAGAAGACCTGGCGCAAGCACAAAGCGGCGATGATCCTGGCGACTCAATCCATCAAAGAACTTGAGGAATCGGGGATGCTGGCAATAGTCGCGGAGAGTTGCCCGACAAAGATCTTCCTCGCCAACCCGGACATGAACCGGGAAGTTTATCGNNGCGCAGACCTCCAAGAAAGTGCATTTGAACGTCGATTCGGTCTCGCACTGGATGGCAACCAACAATGCTCGCGACAACCTCAAGAAGCAGGAGTATTTCGACCGCCACGGTTTTGCGGATGGCCTTCGCCATCTCGCGGAAGAGTGGCCATTCCAGCCGCGCGCGCTGGCCGTATCAACTTCGAACAACAACCGCTAAGGAGAGCTCTATGCGGCATCTGAAATTCGTCGTCAATTGCGCTTTGTTTTTTTCTTTCATCGGTGCTTTCGCCCAAGACTCTGCGCGTACTGTGCAGTATCACTCGCAGGACATCGTTCCCATCCGCGCCAAGGTGAAATACACGACCCTTATCGAACTCCCCACGACCGAGAAAATCATGGAAGCGGCCACAGGTGACAAGGAGTTCTGGATCGTGGATGTGGTTGGCAACTTCTGCTTTGTGCACCCGGCGAAACAGGGCATCAGCTCGAACTTGAATCTCATTACGGACAAGGGAAACATCTACAGTTTTACCCTCCAGGACATCTCTGCCTTGGCTACGACCCCTGATTTGAAGGTGATCGTCGAGCCTGCCGATCGTTCTGCGATTGTGGCCGCCGGCGGCCCTCCGCAGTTCGTGCCCGCCGCCCAACTCGAACAATCGAGGCAGCAGCTTGCCGCTCTGCAGTCGCACGTTGAACAGGCGGTGGATGAATACAAAAGCGCCTATCCAACACGGCTCAAGTTCGACTATGCCTACAAGGCAAACGAAGCCCCCTTTGACATTCAGTCGATCTATCACGATGACAGGTTCACCTACATCAAGACGAATGCGCCTGAGAAGTTCAGTGTCTATGAGATGAAAGACGGCAAACCCAACCTCGTCACCTACGACCTCCGGGAAGGGACGTACATCATTCCGAAGATCATGGACAGCGGATATGTAGAGCTTGGCAAAAAGAAGATGGAATTCACGCGCAAGGGATCACCGTCATGACCGAGAACGTCTTCACTCCCCACACAGAGCCGCAAGCCGANNTTGCTGGTGATTGTGGCGGCGCTCTTCAGTTCGTCCGGCAAGAAGACCCCCGCGCAACAGGCCAGCGCGAAAGGCCAACCACCGCAACCAGCCTTGCAGGACAACACCGACAGCAACGTGCAGGAGTTAAAGAACCAGCTTCAGGCCGAACGTCAGAAAGAACAGCAGGCGACAATGGCCGCCGCTGCGATGGGAGATTCAGCGCTGGCGTCTGCGACGCCCCAACAGCGAGCCGCAGCCGCGGTCTATGGACCGACCGGCGTTGCCGTGCCCTGCATTCCGGGCCAGCCCTGCCTGCAAGCGCAGCAGGGCAACATGCAGATGCAACTCACCCCTGTGCAACAGCAGGCACAGTTGATCGCAGCCAAAGAACGGGAACGCACAGACAACTCCCGTTTTGCCTCCAATCTTGTATACTCCCGCTCCGCTGACCCGCCGCAACAACAACAAGGCCAAATGATGCCCGCCCAGTATGCCCCTGCCGAACGGCAGGTAAACAGCAGTCTCGTCCCCCCACTAGCCGAAGGGAAACAGGAGGACACGCCGGGAGGCTATAAACGCCCACTGGAGGCCAATATCGATTCAGCCGTCGGTCAGGCCTATCTCGTCTATGAGGGTTCGGTTCTCGACACGGTTCTCATGAATCGCCTGGATGGAGACGCCGTTGGACCGGTCAAAGTTCTTGTCTCAAATCCGTTCTATTCACACGATCATCAACGCGTGATCATTCCCGAGGGAACCGTTGTCTTAGGCGAGGCAAAGAAGATTGGAGCGGCGGGCTTCGGCCAACAGCGGCGGATGGCGGTGGTTTTTCACCGCCTGATTATGCCGGACGGTTACTCCGTCGATCTCGACCAGTTCCAGGGTCTCGATCAGATCGGACAGGAAGGGCTGAAAGATAAGGTCAACAACCACTACCTCCAAATCTTCGGCACCTCGATCGCTTTGGGTGTGATTGCCGGAGCGAGCCAGATCACTCAGGGTGGCGGCACGATTACCACGAGCGGTTCCCAGGCATTCACCAACGGGGCTGCGGGCAGTGTTTCACAGTCTGCGACCACGATCCTTGATCGTTTCATACAGATACCGCCCACCATCACAATTCGGGAGGGTCACCGCGTGAAAGTGTATTTCACGCAGGACTTGCTTCTTCCTGCGTACTCGAATCACACTATTCCGCAAACGTTCTAAGGAGGCTTTCCATGCGAATCGTTGCCCTCTCCCTCTTACTCCTGTTGACTCTCACCCTTGGCTGCCAGAGCAAAGCGGCAAAAGTGAAGAAGTTGGTGGACCAATACAACGCCGAATACCCGCCCTATGCCAAGGCCTGTCTGGACGAAGACATGACCTCCGGAGCCTCAAGAATGCTAACAGGAGAGAAGCTGACCCCCGAGCAGATAGCGGCTCTCGAAGCCAAGAAGAAAGAACGAGACGCACGGTGCAAGCCAGAGGCCGACCGTCTTGCACAGCTCCAGAAAGAGATTCTCGCTGCGCAGCAGTAAAGCCGTACCGCTGTAAAGCATCACGAAACCAACGGCGACGAAGGGACGAGACAAATGAAGAAACTAACCCTTACCGTGCTCGCCGTTGGGTTTGCGGCGGCGTTGCAACCGCTCGCGAATGCGCAATTCGGTTCTGGCATCGTCTTCGATCCTACGCAGGCGGGTCATGCCGTTACGCAGATCGAACACGAAGAACAATCCATCGCCAACGAAGCCAGGCAGATTGAGCAGGGCCAACAAATCTTCACCAACACCGTCAAAATCGCCACGACAGCGCTGCAAGCCTACAACGTCGCAAAGCAGCAATACAACCTCACCCACCAGATGATCCTCGCGCCAAGGATGCTCTATGCGCGTTTTTTGTCGCCGACTTCTGACTTGCTGATGCTGCAACAAATCTCGAATACCTATGGCAATTCGATGGGTTGGCTCAATTCGGCAAACACCGGGAAGGGGGTCGCATCCGCGTACCAGCAAGTTAGCGTTCCGAACACCAACAACATGATTCCCGGCTACGGCACCGCTAGTATGGCCGGGCAGTTGCAGATCGCCGCGCAGGGCGCCACTGTTGACATCACCGACTCAGTGATGACGAACAACCTGCAAGCACTTGGGACCATCCGCGCCAACCAGACCGCAAGACAAACGGACATTGCAAGTCTGGAGGCTGCCACCCAAACCCAGGACCCGTCGCAGCAAACCATCATGGCTGAACTGCAGCGCATTAACCAAGCCCTGCTGTTGCAACTGCGCACCTTGCAGGACACAAACCAAATCAACGCCAATCTTGCCCTGCAGGAAATCGTTGCCCAAAAGCAGCAACAGGACGCGATGAAAGCGGCATTTCGTGACTCGGCAGGATACGAAAACTATTACAACGCCAACATAACAACAACCAGCGGCGGCGCGGCTAGTCTCCTCACGCAAGCGTACTGACCAGACGCAAGCAGAAGAAGACAGGAGGGCAGGGAACATGGGTATAGGTTTCTTCAACTTTATCGCTCAGGCGTGCCAGTCGCTTGCAGCCACGGCGGCACCCTCCATTACCGCGATGGGCGTTCACATCGTGATAGCGTTAGCCACCATCGTGTTGGTTTGGTTTGGCGTGCAGGAAGCACTCGCATCGGCCCACGGTGGCGCCGGGTTCAGCATGGGGAGGTTCCTCAACCTCTTCATGCTGCTCACCTTCGCCTACGCGATGGTGAATTATTACGACACTTCCATCCCCGGACTCGGCTTTTCCATCAAGGGCTTCATCGACGGCGGCACAACAAGTCTAGTGAACCTGATTGGTGCCGATGGCTCCACCTCGATGCTGAACGAGATCCACACGGCATCCGCCAAGACAGGACCGTCGATCCTGAGCAGCATGATGAATCCCTACTACGCCATCGTGTACTTTGCGGTCCAATTTCTCTTAGCCCTGCTGGCCGCTATCGTCTCCGCAATTCTGGCCTACGGCGCAATAGCGGCAACGATCATCGGATTACTCGGCCCGATTTTCATTCCATTTCTTGTCGTCGACAAACTCGACTGGTTGTTCTGGGGTTGGCTCAAGGCGTATCTCGGATTCAGCTTTTACAAAGTCGTCGCCGCAGCCACGATGAATGTTCTGTCCCATGTACTAACGAACTATTACATCCAACTTGGCCAGAGCGTGTCGGACCCTTCCTTGATGGTTCAGACCTTGCCGCTTCTCGTCATTCTCGTGCTGGTCAATATCTACATCCTTTTCAAGATTCCGACCATGACGCACAGCTTATTCACCGGCGGTACTGGTGGACATGGTGGAGGTCTGGGCTTGGCGATGATGGCAATCCGGGCGGCAATGTAATCGCGCCGGTAGAGACAAGAAATGAGGCCAGCAATGAGTACAGAAATCACGACCATAGAAACAGTGAGCGCCGAAACACCGGCCACTCCGGCCATTACTCGTGCCGCGGAACGTTTCCTGGAACAGTATGGCGATCCGCTGGTAATGAATACCTATCTCAAGGTGACGATTCTCGTGTTGACCGCCGTCTGTCTTGCGCTGGCCGCGCTCACCTACAAGAGCCAGAACGCGCTCGCCAACATGCACCCCATGATCGTGCGGATTAACGATGTGGGCCACGCCGAAGCGATCGACTATCGCAACTTTCAGTACCGACCACAGGAAGCGGAGAACAAGTATTACCTCACCCGCTGGGCAGAGCTTTATTTCAGTCGTAATCGCTTCACCATCGAGCGAGACCAAACCGCTTCACTCTATTTCCTCAATAGTGACGTACAACGGGCGGTAATCGACCAGGAGCGAAAGGACAACAGCATTCAGAACTATGTCAAAGACAGCAGCCTGCCGTACGTCGATGTGGAGATCAAGAACGTGGTCCTTGACGACCTGCGGCAGTCGCCGTATTCGGCGCGGATCGAGTTCGAGAAGGTGTACACCAATCCCGCGGATCATACCGAGCTCAAGCGGGAGCGATGGACAGCCAGCGTTACGTACGTCTTCCGCGAGAACGTGAA
>PLBY01000072.1:13851-14006 GCA_003134655.1 Acidobacteriaceae bacterium | reverse complement strand
CGCTCACGCCGCTTGCGATGCGCCCCGCGCTTGCGTCCACGCGCCACCAGGCCCGCTCCCTGCAGCGCCTGCTTCACCCAGGTGTAACTCAGTTCGATCCCGTGCCCGGCTTGCAACTTCTCGTGGAAGTGTTGCACGTTCAGATCGAAATACTT
>PLBY01000072.1:0-13708 GCA_003134655.1 Acidobacteriaceae bacterium | reverse complement strand
ACATATCATGTGCTACCGACACCCTTCGCAATACTTCTTGACAAAGGTGCTCGTACGATTCAGGCTTCAGCCGGAAGCGTGGCTGCTTTGGTCGAATCCGATTCATGACGCCGTCTGAGTCGCAGCCGGCTGGCGGAATACGCGAACGATGCCGAGCGACTGTCGCAAGATCCGACTGTCAAGAAGGTAAAGTCCAGAGCCCTGTTACGCGGCGCGCGGGCAAGAAAGTGCCAAGAATGTAAACAATTCTCCAGCCGATTTGTTGGTAGCATTACGACGAGAAGGTGTCCGCGCAGTAGTTGTGGCATGTCAGTGATTCGTCGTAGCGCGTGCGTTCTCTATGGCTGAGAAAAACGACAAAGCCGACGAGGAGAATCCAGGCGAGAGCCGCCGCACGGCGAAAAAGCCCTATCAAGAACCTGCATTCCGGCACGAGCGGGTTTTCGAGACTATGGCGCTGTCGTGTG
This sequence comes from Acidobacteriaceae bacterium, assembly GCA_003134655.1. Taxonomy (GTDB): domain Bacteria; phylum Acidobacteriota; class Terriglobia; order Terriglobales; family Acidobacteriaceae; genus Sulfotelmatobacter. The sequence continues at coordinate 13,241 of PLBY01000072.1, read as the reverse complement.
GCAAGGTCCAACCCACTAACTTTCAGTGCAGATTCCACCGGATGAACTCGTAGGGGTGCGGCCATCTATGCCATCCATGCCGGAAGATCGCGAGGATCTTAAACTCGGTCTTGCGGCCGAGATGCTTCGCTGCCACGGCACCATTTACCTGAAGGCATGGGGAACCAGCATGCTTCCCTCGGTGTGGCCAGGCGATCTGCTCACGATTCAAGGCTCAGCCTACGACGAGGTCGTTCCCGGAGACATCGTGTTGGTTCTGCGCAACGACCGCTTCCTCATTCATCGACTGGTCCAAAGGCGACGAGGTGAGGATTGCCTGTCCTGGATCACCAGGGGTGACGCCATGCCCGACAACGATCCGCCCGCAGCCTCATCCGAACTACTGGGCCGAGTGGCTGGCGTTCGCCGTGGCAATCGCAGTTTCGTCCCGAGCGGACGAGTGTCGCCGCTCCATTCCGCTATAGCTAGGATGCTCTACCGCGCGGACCGATTCCGCGATCTCATGTTGCGCATTCATGCAGCGAGCCTGCAGGCAGGCCCGAGACGAGCCGCGCAGTTGTTTCGCGGTGCATTCGGTGCAGTGCGCGGGATACCCGAGACTTCTCCATCCGGTACTTCTCATCCATGACAACTACCTTTCCCACGATCGCGAGAGAGGCACTATCCATCGAGATCGGCGGAATGGCGATTGCCCTGCGCACCCACGACCCCTCATTTCGTCGGCTGATCGAGAATCGCTACGAGGGTTTCGTGGGGACTTCTCCGAGTTCGCAATTCGAGTTTGACATCGATCTCTACGAACCATCGGAATCCGCCCCTGCCGACGATGAGTTGGAGGTGACAATCGAGGCAGGCGAGTGGTTGCTGAAGCGGGGCGACTTCCGCGCACGCTGGAATCCGGACGCCAGCCATGGTCAGATCCGTCAATCGTGCACTCCTTACGCCATCGATTGCGTCTTGCGCATCGTTCACACTCTCATCCTAGCGAGGCAAGGAGGTTTCCTGGTTCATGCTGCCAGCGCCATTCGCAACGGGAAAGCTTTTCTGTTTTCTGGAGTTTCCGGCGCGGGAAAGACGACGATCTCCCGCCTGGCGCCGCCCGACGCAACGCTGCTGACCGACGAAATCTCCTATGTAAGGCGCGAAGGTGATCGGTATATGGCCTGCGGGACGCCTTTTGCGGGAGAGTTGGCACGGGTTGGCGAGAACCAAACCGCCCCCCTCAGCGCACTGTTTTTGCTTGAGAAAGGCTTGCAGAACAGCATCGAACCGATTGGCCCAACGGAAGCCATTCAGCGACTGCTGAGGAACATCTTGTTTTTCGCCGATGATCCTGAGCTGGTGAAACTGGTTTTTCAGTCGGCGTGCGAGTTTGCTAGTTTGGTTCCCATTCACCGCTTAGTATTCGTCCCCGACCAGCGAGTGTGGGACGTCATACGTTAGCTACGGAGAATCATGATGGCCGAAAAATACATTGCGCGAAGCTCGGCGATCGCCGCCCGCATGCTCGGCGGTGAAATGATGGTGATGTCGACCGCAGATTCAACTTTTTTCACACTCAATGAAGTCGCCTCTGCGATTTGGCAGGCAGCGGACGGGTGCACGCCGCTGTCGGAAATCGTCACGGGCAAAATCTGCCAGGAATTCGATGTGAATCAAGAACAAGCCCAGCGCGGCGCCGACCGCTTCGTCGACGAACTCTCACAACACGGCATTCTGCTGGTATCGGATCAGCCACTGACGGATTCTTCCCCTTCCCCGGAGCGCCGATGAGCCTTCTAGCCGAGATGAATCAAAAGGCGCTGAGCTTGGGCCTGCCCCTAAGCGTTCACCTTGATGTCACCTACCGCTGCAATGAACGTTGTGTGCATTGCTACCTGGACCACGACGATCATGGCGAGATGACCACGGCGGAAATCTTCGATGTGTTCGCTCAGCTCGCCGACGCCGGCGTCTTTTTTCTCACTCTCAGCGGTGGTGAAGTTTTCATGCGCCGGGATTTCCTGGAAATCGTGGAACGGGCGCGGAAATTGTTGTTCAACGTGAAGGTGAAGACCAACGGAGTGATGATCCACGAGAAAGAAGCGGCGACACTTTGCCAGCTCGGCGTCGAGCAGGTACAGATCAGTGTTTACTCGCATCGGCCGGAAGCTCATGATGCCATCACAAAACTGCCGGGGTCACTGAAGCGAACGATCCGGGCGATTCGATTCTTGAAGTCCCAAGGGCTAAAAGTGAGTATTGCCAACGTTCTCATGGCTGGCAATTTCTCCGACCAGCAAGGCGTGATCACCCTGGCCAGCGAACTTGGAGTCGCCTACACGCTGGACCCCACCATCACGCCAAAAATGGACGGGGACACCTCCATCCTCGCCCTGCGAATTCCGGGGTCTGACCTCAAGCAGATCTTCCATAACCGGGAACTGGTGGGCAACGTGGAAGAATTCTGCGCTCCTCCGCCTGCACCGGGCGAAGACATCATGGAGGGTTTCCCGTGCAGCGCCGGTCACACCGCCTGCTACATTTCTCCGTACGGAGATGTTTTTCCCTGTGTGCAATTCCCTCTTCCCAGCGGCAATGTGCGTCGGCAGAAATTCCTCGACATCTGGCGCGATTCTACGCAGTTGAAGGAGGTCCGTTCGATCCGTGCTCGGGACCTTCCGACCTGTTCGACTTGCGCCCACGTGGGCACGTGTACGCGTTGCCCCGGTTTAGCGTACATGGAGGGGAACATGCGTGGACCGTCCGCCGCAGATTGCGAGAAGTCTTTCCAGAGGACGGGTATCCCCTCGGCGAACATGCTGACACGGTCGCGAGCAGGTTCTGCAGCTCCACTGATTCAAATACAATCCCTCGCGAACTCATTGCATAACCACCCGTTTTCGCGAGAAGATAGCCTCCTCACCGCCTGAAGATTGATTGGGATAAGCGGCTCAATCGGCAGCCTTCGGTCGGAGCCAGCGAGAACGAAAGAATTGATTGGCCCGCCGCACGTTGGTCACCACGCGGGAATCCGATTGATCGCGTTAGGTTACGAAGGTAAGGTGCCATATTCCCAAAATGTGGGGGAAGATGAAAATGGCACGATAGTGAGATTTTGAGGAGACACACGATGCGAGGGTTCGTATTCCGTTGGTTCTGTGTGGCGGCTGGGTTGCTCTTGCTGGGCATCCCGCTTTTGGGTCAGGCAGGAATGGAAAGGATCTCACCGGGCGACGCGAGCCAAAAGCAGACGCACCTGGGGTATCCGCAGGACTGGAGTTCGCGGCACTTGTTGATGCCGGGCATGCGAGCCGAGGATGTACTGACCGCGGGAGAGCGCGACCCGCGCTATGTTTACAACATGGTGATGCGGCAAGTGGCAGTAGAACACTTCCGCCACAGAGTGCACCAGCATCGCCGCCCAATGAAGATCGACTGGGCTGTTTCTCTAGAGAACGGGTACGTACCGCAGAACCAATTTCCGGCGAAATACCAGTTTGACGTGGTCGCGGAGGATTGCATCTCCGATTACGTTGTGTTTGGGCTGACCGTAAATTCAGGGACGCAGGCCAACCTAGTTGGGATCAACAACCTGTACACGTCGGCCATTCCGCCGTGCAATAGCGGATCTCCGTGGGTGGCATTCGCGTACAACACCGTGACACAGACAGAGGGCCAGATTAAGACGTCGCCGGCCCTTTCGACCGATGGGACGAAAGTGGCGTTCGTGGAAAGCACGTCCGGGGCTTCATACTTCCACGTTCTGGTGCTGCCGAATCCGATTCCGACGCCGCCGTCGCAGGCAGGAACGGTGTTGAGTCCGCTGACCCCGACTACGTGCACGACAACGACGACGGCGGGCTGTATGACGACCCTTACCATCGAAACCAGCGCGACTAATTCGAATTCCTCGCCCTGGGTGGACTACAACACGGATACGGCGTACATAGGCGCCGACAATGGCTTGCTATATAAGATCACGCCCGTATTCGGCGGCGGCGCGCCGGCTCTGGTCAGCGATCCGAGCAACTGGCCGGTCACGGTCTCGACCAACCAGTACAACACGGTGTTGACCGCTCCGGTTGTGGATGATACTTCCGGCCTGATTTTTCTCGGAGACGGGGAGGGATATCTGTATTCAGTCAAACTGACCAGCCCCGGTAAGACGTATGCGGCGCAGCAGACAATTGGGTGGGCGTATGACGGAAGCAATGATGGGAGCGGAAAACCGGGGACGGGGATTGTAGACCCGCCCATTGCAGTCACGGATCCCGCCAATTCCGCAACCGACCAGGTGTTCGCGTTTACGGGATGCAGCTACGTGGTGGGGATCGGTGGGGCTATCAGCCAGCTTCCGGCGAACTTCGCGACCGGCGTGCCCACCTCAAGCAACACTGTGGACCTGGGATCAGCGAGCGGGAACGGGGACTGCACGGGGAAAAACGCACACTCGGGAACGTTTGACAATGCCTTCTGGGTGAATGGGTCGACGTCGGGACACATGATCGCATGCGGATTCGTGCAGTCGGGAGGCGCTCCGGCGGATCCAAAGATGTATTTCTTCCCGTTTGCAAGTCACGTTATCACCAGCACGGGCTCGTCCAGCTTTCAGATAAACACCACGAAGGGGGACGAGTGTTCGCCGCTGACGGAGTTTTACAACGGAACGACGGACCGGCTGTTCTTTGGAGTGGGATCGAGCGACGGATTCCTGGAGAGCTCGACAATTACAACTTCGCTGACGACACCGACCTGCACCGGCGCACCCACATCCAGTTGCGTGACCGCCCCGAACGCTCTCGGAGCGACCAGCGGTATCGTAATCGACAACCAATTGTCGAACGGCGGGACGAACATCTACTTCTCGACCCTCGGCCAGGGGTCGGTAAACAACCAGAAGTGCAATGTGTCAGGCGGAGCTGGAAATCCCTATTGCGCGGTGAAGCTGACTCAGTCAGCTTTACAGTAAGGGGCGGCCTTTTTAGGAAGCACGATCAATCATGTTGTCACCGCGCCTGCGATGCCGCACGCCGACGCCGCTGTTCAAGGTGTCTTGCCGCACGCAACGGGACTGTCCATAAAGTGGAACCGTGTATACAAAAAGTACACTCGGGTCCTGTCCAAATCCGTCCAACTTCGGCAGAACAATGCGAATCAATGACTTGGGACGAACCTGAGAGTGGTCGTCCAGATGCATCTGTTCGCGGAGTCGCATGCCCTCCCCAGCCTGCCCTCTGATGAATTATGTCCAAGCAGTGCCCCTCTCTTCGGGCACTCCGCAGCGCGGCGATTGCGCTGTTTCTCGCCGCAGACTTGAGGGACGTATACGAGATGTCGCTGTGAATCCTGATGACGCGGCGATCACAGCAGCAATCATCAGCAAGGCAAAAAGCCTGAGGCTCAAGGTGATTGCTGAAGGGGGCGAAGACGAAGCGCAAATGTCGTTCCTGCGGGCACATCATTGTAACGAGATTCAAGGGTACTACTTCAGCACTTCAGCAAGCCTTTAGCGGTTGACAAAGTTGCTGACAAACTGCGAGGCGACTATCCCGAACCGCACGTCCGCGTACAAGCAAACGGGGGACAATCATGTCAGACGACCTTATAGGGAGTGTATTTCATTATGGCAATCGGCCTTGCACTTTTGGTGTCTGCTGACGCCCCTATCATTCACCTGTTCAGCCACGCCCTCCACGAATTGTCGCTTTCGCCTGATGTCTGTCGAAATGTGCCAGCGGCGGTTGGTCTATTGAACCGCCGAAAGTTCGATGCGGTCATCGTTGATCTCCAGTTAGGGGAGCAGTCCGTGCTGATTTTGGACGAGGTCCTTCTCTCTGCATCAAACCGAAGAGCGGTGACGTTTGCCATCAGCGGCAACGATGCGGAAGGTATAGCTTTCCGGAAGAGGTCTGAGTTTGTCTTCGAGAGGCCGCTTTCTGTCGGGTCAATCCGCAACACGCTCAAGCCTGCTTACGGACTAATCCTGAGAGAACGGCGGCGCTATTTCCGCTGTCCGGTCTCTGTCCCCGTCACCATCCTGAGACAAAGCGTGCCGGAAGTTCGCTGCAACAGCGTAAACATCAGCGAAGGAAGCATGGCTCTAAGCACATTCGTCCCGCTCATCCCCGGAGAAGATGTGCGGGTTCAGTTCACTTTGCCGGATCACAAAGTACCCCTCTTGGCAGAATCGACGATCTGCTGGTGGACAACGGGCCATCTGGGAGTTCGCTTCGTATCTATTTCGGCCGAGCACAAGTCCGAACTACAGGTCTGGCTGTCACGAAAACTGGAAGAGATGCTCCCGGAATTCGTTGCTGGACAATTCCAAAAGCCGGAAGTGATTTAATGCAGCGACCGTGAGCGACAATCTCGACTACAATCTCGGGCGCTGGAAAGCAAAGGAATTAACAGGACGACTGTGCTGTCATCTCAACCGGTTGACTACGCCGGTTAGGTGCTCTATCAAGGTGCTCATGATTTCGCGGAGTTGAACAAGGCTAACGAAGGCTACTCGGAGTGAGCTTAGAATATGCCTCGATTTCGTACCGGAAAACGAAGGTCGAAGAGAACCAGAGCGGTCATGCCAGTGCGACTGTGCATCGCCGGGAGTAAAGCTAGCCATCTGGCGCATACTCTCGATGTCAGCAATCATGGTGTGAAGCTGGGTGGTTGCCGAGGCGAGATGAAGGTTGGAGACAAGATCGACATTCAATACCACCATAAGCACGCACAATTCCGAGTTGCTTGGATCACTGCTAGCGCGGGGTCCTCGGAGAAGCAAATCGGGGCTGAGTGCTTGGAGCCGGGAAAGCTGGTCTGGGGTGCGGAGTTCCTAGAACAAACGGATGAGTACGAAGAAAAAGAATAACCGTGATTAGTCCGAATGTCGCACATCAATGACAAACCCGAAACCCGATTTCGGTAAGAATTAAAGGCGGCGGCTCATGCGATGGATTCCCTATAAATCCGCACCAGACTTTCCGCCTGATGCGCGAGCGTGAGCCTATCCAAAATCGTGTCGCGCGCAGCCATCCCAAGATTGCGGCGGTACGATTCGTCGCGCAGAAGCATGGCAATGGCCAGAGTCAGTTCTTTCTCGTTGTCCGGTCCTACGAGAAGGCCATTTGAGCCGTGCTGGATGACCTCGGCGATGCCCTGGCTACGGTAACCGACGACCGGTTTGCTCGTGGACATTGCCTCCAGATAAACGTTCCCCGAGCCTTCATAGCGGCTGGGCAGCGCGAACACCGTGCATCTTCGCATCGCTGTGGCAACCTGTTGGCGAGGTTGGCGTCCGAGAAAACGCACCCGGGCGTCGACTTCAAGTTGCTGAGCCAAGTTTTGCAGGCGAGAGCGTTCTGGTCCGTGACCGATGAATTCCCAGCGCAGGGCCGGAAACTCGGAAGCCAGCGAAGACGCCGCACGCACCAGGAGTTCGTGTCCCTGGATTGAAAGCAGGTTCCCAACGCTGAGGATGACGAGCGACTCGGAAGATGGCTTGTCGCCGGGGGAAAACAACTCGGGGTCCACGCCGTTGTACACAACTGAAGTCCGGCAACTACGGCCCATCCCCTCCAGCACCTGTTCGCGGACACTTTCGCTCACGCAGATCACGCGACGCGATGAAGCGTACACACGCCTGGACATGCGGTGGCACCATGCCCCAACGCGACCGGTAACCTGCACCGTAGAAAAGGCATCGAAGCCGTGGACTGACACGACGTACGGGATGCCCAGTTCCTTGCTGAGTAGCATTGCCGCGTGGCCGCAGGGCAACGATGCGTGGGCATGGATCAGGTCAATCCGTTCTAAGCGATGAAGTGCCCGCACTCTCCCGACAATGCGGGCGAAGACAAAAGCACCGGCAACGGGAAGTCCGAAGCCTCCCGGCAACGCGAAATGACGAAGCCAATCGGCCGGTTCCGCAGAGTCGCTCGCACGAAGTCTTCCGCGATAGAGCGGTTGCACCGCGAACACCGTGTTGCGGACACCCACTTTCGCGAGCCATGCGAGCGGTTCGGAGACAAAGCAACCACTCGCGTCGTCGTTCCGCGAGGGATAAAACGGCGTCAGGGTTAGAAGGTGGATCGGCCTGGGGGGATCCATATTCATACGGCTGGGACGCGATCTCGTCTGCCAGTGGAAGATGACAGACGCTCCATTCTTCCCTTCTTTTGCTTAATTAGCCAGTGTGATGGGTGATCCTATTCTGACAAGGGATACTTGTCATCTTTAGAAAGAAAAGAAAAAGACTACAGCACATGGCTCGCCGAAAGGCGGGCACACGTGCAGATCTCCTTCAGGTTCGCCTGCCCGTTTCTCCAGTCCTTGCCCTGTTCCGCGTCCCTCTTGCGCGTCGCATGGCCACACGCTAGCGGCCCGGCCTGCGTCTCCCGCGGTCCGATCGGTCACTCGGGAAGACAAGCCTCGGAACGTGAATGAAAGCGTGCGCAGCAAATGCTGATAACGATCGACTGCCGGAGCTAGCCAGTGGAAGCGCTTGGGAGAACGAGCGCGCACTACGGTTTGGAAGGGCTGACGGGCTCGTCCCCGCGGCATAAAGCCCAGCAAGTGAGTGTGCCGATCGCGACGCTCCCGGCTCCGATCGCCCAAGGGTTGTCCAGAATGTCTTGGGCGACGGCAGCGACCCCGGCAGGCTTAGCCGGCGTACCGCATCCTTCCTCGCGAGTTCCTTGCTCACCTTGATGTACCGTCACATCCGAGAATCCTGCCTTTTTCGACGGCCGCGCAGCCGCACCTTGGTAGTGGATCTTGACGTCATTCTGGTGCGCCACCACCATCATTCTTCCGTCTACGTCGGTAACGTCGTAACGAGTCCACTCTTGCGTCAGAGGAATGACGGTCATGCAGTTCACGCGCACTCGCATTCCTCGCGAGGTGTTCAGTTGCAAACCGCCGTGGTCGAGGACGAGTTCGTCTCCCTCGAACTGCACAATGGTGTCAGGTTGGACCGTGACTGTGGACCCGTCAGCGTCGATTTTCGCACCATTGCCCTTCTGGGTCTGTACCAGGTCATGCAGAAAAATCGCGGAGGAATTGGGCGCGGGATTCCCATTCAGCAAGGCCCCTCCGCCGTTGTGGAGTATCGCCCGGGCGGAGTCCTGGGCCATCAGCAATGTCGGCAGAATGACGATCATCACCCTGCAAGCGAGTTTGCACAATTGAAGCAAACCACCCTTTTTGGTCCGACGAACAGGTTACGCAAGAATAACTTGCGGAGTTCTGGTCGGCTATTGACTTGCGTGGTAACCCGAAAGGAAGTACCCACGAGGAGTGGGGGCTAAACGCGGGCGGGAAGGATTTTCCGGAAAGGTCCAGAAGCTCGGGTATGATTTCACGGGCGGGTTCAGCTCAGATCAAGCTTAGAGCTCATTTCTCGGGTGGTCGCCACGCTTGAAGCCACACCTACGTATGCTTTTATGAAGGCCGTGATGCTTCCTGATCCTGCGACCGGTGGAAGGATGACAACCGCATGACCCGGCCGACACTGCCGTCCATCGCCTCTGCTCAGCATCAGCTCCTGCCAAGAGAATTAGTCCAGCAACCGAATTTTTGACCGGCACCCGACGCGTAGGCGCTACAATGTCATGGCAGCACTGATTCAAGCTTCCGGCAGTTTGGCATGGTATCCGTAAACAACGGAAGAAGATCTCGTTTCCCGGGTTTTTTACATTTCTGGCTTCTTAACCATATGCTGTCAGCGCTCGTCAGCATGTTCGAGTGGAGCGCTCAGCTCCCCCATTCGGAAGAAATCGGATGATATGAGGAATCGCACATTCATAACGCTGCTCTTGTCCATAGGGCTTGCGTTTTCTGCGTTCGCCCAGCAGACCAACTCCAGTTCAGGTGCGCAGCCGGCGGCATCTACGGATCAGACTGCTCCCGCTTCACAGCCCGCGACAGCCGCGAGCTAAGAACCGTTGCCGCCTCCCTCCAGCCAGGACTTCTGGGACGGCGATGACCCCAGTCTGGCGGCGCTCATCTTTCACCCATTCGCCGGCAAGGAGTACGTAAGGAGGCAGGTTCGACCCATCCAGGAACGGGTCAACGACCGGGACGTGGATGCCCGCGCCCAACAAGGAATTTAGCTGGCCTCTGACAAGGCCAACCTGTCCGACGAACATGCGATGGATGCTGCCAATAAGGCTCGGATGGCCCATCAGATGGCAGCCGCCTTGGATGCCCGCCTTTCCACAGTCAAAACGGAGGTCGGGAGCATCGATCAGTACAAGTCTGCGGGTACATCACCGAAGGGCAGGACGGCCGCTCAGGTAAGAGCCAAGCCGCGATCGCCATTCCCGGAAGATAGCGCACTTCGTGGTGCACATTACTTGGTGTTGAACCACCAGATCCCCGCCTATCGCATCTACGTGATTGAGATGGGCAACGCTTCTGTGGCCAAGGGCGCGAGCGGTACACGCGTCGAGATCAGACTGCTGAAGAACGATCTCGAGCAGACCGCCAAACAATAGAAGAATGGTGTTTTCACCTCGAAAGCTCGCGTTCGTACTACGCAGTGCAGCAGCGTGGAATTATTTCCTGCTAGGTTTGCAATGCAGTAGGTAAGTGTTGCAACATCTCTCTCCTCTGGTCTATAACTGTCGCGTGTTCGTATAAAGGATTCGACATATGCAATTCAGCGGTGCAAGCGCAAATGGCGCAAAAGGCGGTAACCCATCCAAGAAGAAACAGCCGTATATTCGGCCGAAGGTGACGGTAGTCACCCCTGATCAGGCCGAAGCAGAGGTGAGGGCCAAAGCAGCACCACAAAGTCAGGAGTTCGAGAACTGTTCCGAGCTCATTGCAGAAGCTCGAAAGCGCCAGGAACACGGCCGAGATTCAGCTTCACGAGGCGGGGTGGGCCCCGGTCGTGCAGACGTAGCTTGATCTTCAGCTCGAGATTAATCTCTAGACCACAAATCTCCCCCCGTCATCGGACGCGCATGACCGCACGCTTCCGTACACTGCGCAAGTCATCGCACTTCCCGAGCAAGAGAGTGGGCTGATTACCGCCCAGGCGGGGTAGGTCGACCGCTGTCACCGCGAACCGGTGCAATTTTTCCGCAGGACGCAATCTGCGGAGCTTGCGCACCGGTACTCCTTACTCACGTGCGAGAACACTGACCGGCCTCGACAGATCTCTCTTACCGTGTTGCCGCAAGGCCCGTCAACGCCTCCGACACCCTCTCGATCTGATCGTCCGTCATTTCCGGATACAGTGGCAGGGAGAGGACTTCATCTGCAGCTTTCTCAGACTCCGGGAGAGTGAGTCGCGCATATCCAAGGTCCGCATAGGCGGGTTGGAGGTGAACCGGTACCGGATAGTGAATACCCGTCTGAATGCCTTCCATTTGCAGGGCCGCGTGCAGGGCATCGCGATCGTGAGTCCGCAGCGTGTAGACGTGATAGACGTGCCGGGCCCAAGGCATCTCCGTGGGCAGCTCCACCCCGGAGCCCGCCAGGAGTTGGTTGTATTTGCCCACGATCGCACGCCGAGCCTCGGTCCAGCGCTCGAGATGGCGCAGCTTGACGCGCAGAATTGCGCCCTGGAAGGCTTCCATCCGGTAGTTGAATCCGCGCAGCACGTGATGATACTTGCGGTCCTGTCCCCAATCCCGCAGCATGCGAATCGTGCGCCCAAACTCAGCATTGCTGGTGGTCACCGCCCCGCCCTCACCGTAGGCTCCCAGATTCTTGCCGGGATAGAAACTGAAACACGCGATATCCCCAATGCTGCCCACCGGACGCCCCTTGTATTTCGCTCCGTGCGCCTGTGCCGCATCTTCGATCACGACCAGGTGGCGGCGCCGCGCTACTTCCATGATGGGGTCCATGTCCGCGGGCTGCCCGTAAAGATGCACCGGCAAAATCGCCTTCGTCCGGGATGTGATCAACGCCTCAATCGCAGCGGGGTCCATGGTGAACGAACGCGGATCTATATCCACCAGCACCGGCCGGGCGCCGGCGTAAACGACCGCCGCGACGCTGGCCACAAAGGTAAAAGGCACTGTAATAACTTCGTCGCCAGGGCCAACTCCCGCCGCTAGCAACGCCAGATGCAAGGCGCTTGTCCCGGAATTGAGGGCGATACATTCAGCCGTGCCGCAATAGGCCGCGAATTCTTGTTCAAACCCTGCCACTTCCGTCCCGAGGACAAATTGACAACTATCTAGGACCCTGGCGATGGCTGCGTCAATCTCAGGCTTGATTCTCTGGTACTGCGCTTTCAAATCAAGATACGGCACTTTAATGTTTGCCATTCGAAATCCTATTCAAATCGACTGCACACTGCCGGCAAGTCTACGCTGTCGCTTGCATCGTGGTCAGGCACATGCTAGCCGGCCTGACTGCAGCCATCGACTGGGAGTGCGCTGCAAATCTCCAACACTCCAAGGCCAGCGCTGCCCCCGGCGACCAGTGCCTATGTTCCGTAGGTTTGCGGCGCCGGCATGTCTCCGGAGCGGTAGCCGCCAGGGGGTCGCCTCGCAAATCACTGACGCAGACGCCTACGCGCCCGAGGCCTCAAAGCAATTCTGCAGCAGGGTAGGACCCAGTAGCCGGAGCTGATCAGGCCAATCCGAATCAAGATTCCTCCCTGTCAACTTGCCGATCCGTCTGTTGTCTGCTTCCAAGGGACGGTGTGCCCCAGTCGCGCGGGAACGCCCTTTGCGATCTGGTGATCGGGCACATCGTGAGTCACGACAGCTCCGGCGCCGATCAGCGCGCCTTCTCCAATGGTCACACCAGCGAGAATCACCGCGCCGCTCCCAATCGATGCACCGCGTTTCACCCGGGTGGGCACGACTTGCCAGTCGTCTTCGGTCTGCAAGCGGCCGTCTGAGGTTGCCCGCGGGTACAAGTCGTTGATGAACATGACTCCATGTCCCACGAAGACATCATCTTCGATGGTGACCCCTTCGCAAACAAAAGTGTGCGAAGAGATTTTGCAGCGGCTGCCAATCGATGCGTTCTTCTGGATCTCGACGAAGGCTCCGATCTTGGTCTCGTCGCCCACCGTGCAGCCATAGAGATTAACCAGATCAGGCTGGAAGATCTTGACTCCGTGGCCCAAGACAACGTTGGCAGAAATTGGCATGAAGACCATTATTGGGCAGCTTCCCCGTAAATGGAAAGTGCCCCACGCGCACATATCCCGTCGCGTGTCAAAAAGAAGCAAAACGCACGATACAACAGAATTGTGCCCGCATCAACTGCTCCTCAAATAGTTGTCGGTAGCA
>PLBY01000024.1 GCA_003134655.1 Acidobacteriaceae bacterium | reverse complement strand
TCCAGACTCCACGAAAGCAGCGGCGCGGAGGAGCGTGCGGTGCCGTACGCGACGCTGCAGCTATCGCATACCGATATCGGTGCTCCGCCCTTAAGCGGTACACCTAGGGACATCGAGTTTCTGTCCCCGTGCCCACCCGGCGGCGTAACGCCCACGAGAGCCCAGCGCCCATCGGGCGAAACGCTTTGAAGAGACATGATGTGAAGATCCGAGACCGCAAGCTGGCCGGTGCCGTCTTCGTTAATACTCATGATCTTCGGCGAGGTTTGAGTGCCCTGATACAAGATCTGCCCCGGCCTGCCGAAAAAAGCCCGATATTCGCCTCCGAACGTAAGTTGCCGCGGTGCCTGCGTGCGGTCAAGCCAGCCGACCCATATCCCTGATCGGGCCTGGCCCTGTTCTGTCGCAAAAACAACTTTCTTGCCATCCTGCGATATTGAGAAATGCGTAAGTACTAAACCCGGAAAGAGGCGTTCGGCGGTTCCGGTCGCGACATCGGAAACCCACAGCTCCCCGCTGAAGTAGGAGTGCGACCCCGAAACCCGCCGCAAGCAGTAGACCTTCTTGCTATCCGGTGACAGAGTCGGGAAAAACGAGGAACCCTCGGAGGTGATCTGCTTTTCGCCTGTTTTGTCGTCGTGCAGCCAGATTGCTGATTGTTGCGCGCCAGCAGTGGTGATGAACGATTTGCCATCAGGCATTATCGCGAGCCCTTCTTCCTCGCTCGCGCCTGATGGCGTTAGCTGCTGAGGTGCACCGTCGGGGAAGCGTTGCCGCCAGACGTGAAAACCGGCCGTACGTGTGTCCACCGTGAAGTACATCCATTTGCCGTCGGGAGACCACTGGGCCCAGGTACAGGAACCCTCCGGCCCGACTTGCCGTCCCGCAGATGAGCCGTCGAACGGCATTACACGGCATCGTTTCCACCATGTGGTATCCATTTCCACCAGCAACACCCATTTGCCATTCGGGGACAACGCGGACCGGTGCACCATCCCATACATGAGGTCGGATGGAACGTAGACATCGCGCTCATCGGTCCGGCTGGCATTCGAGGTGGAGAGCTTCATGTGTATGCCAGCCCGGATCGTGGAGAACAATACGCGATCGCTACTGATCCAGCTCAATCCCGTGGCGTTAGCCATAAACAGCTTCGGTTCCTGCCCTCCCAACAACGGCAGTTCGTAGGTGTTCCAGGCAAACGGACCTTCAATTTGCGTAAAGTACACCCGGCTGCTGTCCTGGGCGAAACTGATCGTCTGTTTTCTAAACGGGGTCTTTGTCAGTTGGAAGGGTTCGCCCTCGGGCAGAGATTTGAACCAGATCTGGCCCATGTTCGTAGAATTTCCGAAACCACCGGGACCGCGCAGAAACGCCACCAGCTTGCCGTCGCGCGACAGCGTGGGGATTTCGGCAGAATCATCAAAGTTGGTAAGTTGCTCCCAACGCAGGGAGGGCGTCCCTTCACTCTCGTTACGAGTGAGGCGCGGCCACAAGAGAAAGGCAGCTACGATCAAGGCGCCAACCGCGGCAGCGCCGACTACGGGCAGGCGTTTCTGCGGCGTCGGCGCGACCGTTACGGTAGAGGACGTTGCTTCGAGGCGCCGCAGGTCCGTCGCCAGTTCCTTCGCCGATTGATAGCGAAGCTCCGGATCTTTTTCCAAGCACTTCAGCACAATGTGTTCGAATTCGATCGAGAGCTTTGGAGCTAACCCCTTGAGCGCAGGCGGCGCCTGGTGCAGAATCGCGTTCGTCAACTTTGGAACCAACGAATCGTTGAACGGCAACCGCTGTGTCGCGAGTTCGAACAACACCACCCCGGCTGAGTAGATGTCGCTGCGATGATCGACCTCTTCCCCGAGCAACTGCTCGGGTGACATGTAGGGCAGGGTGCCGGCGATGCCGCTGGGAGCAGTTGCCATCGTCTGTGTGGTGCTCAAGGTCAACACCGCATCGCGCGAGAGCGTTGCCAAACCAAAATCGAGTATCTTCAGCTGGCCGTCGATCGTCACACGCAGGTTCGCGGGTTTCAGGTCGCGGTGCAGGACGCCCGCCATATGCGCCGCCGCCAAGCCTTGCGCCAACTGAAAGCCGAGATGGACGACCTCTTTCTCTGGCACCGCGCCCGATCGCAAGTGCGCGTCCAGGGACAGGCCGGGTACCAGTTCGCTAACGAGGTAGTCTTGGCCCTCGAAGGCGTCGAAGTCATGGATGGTCTGAATGCACGGGTGATTCAACCGGGATAGGATGCGGGCCTCGTTGCGGAACCGCTTGCGCGCCGCTTCGTCGTTAAGCGCTCCGGGAGTCAGTACCTTGATGGCGAGGTCGCGCTCCAGCTTTTCGTCGTAGGCACGATAAACGACACCCATACCGCCGGCACCGATCTCCTCCTCGATGCGATAGCGCCCAAACCTCTGGCCAAGGTACGGCATGTGCCCTCACCGGCAGTGAGATGGTAGCACGTCAAAGCCGGTTGAAGCGCTAACTTACCCACTGTGGCAGCATGTGTCTGAGCTCAGAGTTTTAGATCAGCCAAGTGGCTGATTCTGCTGACTTTCCGGAATTCGCGGTGGAATGCGCTCTTGTGAAACAGTGAGTTCATCCCGGACGACGGGCTCTAAGGAAGTGATCCGTTTTGAGAACGTCTTCAACCTAAGTGTGAAATTCTCCACGGGCCAGAAGTCTTAGTGCTGTATCTGAAGCGCCCCTGAGCGAAGAGCAGGGAGTTGAGATGCTGTGAAGGGGCGCTTCAGATACAGCGACTTGAAGGAAGGCGCCCCGAGGACTATGGGATTTGTATCTGGATGAGCCGGTCTTGATCGTTTGCGAGTTTGCGGTTGCGGTCAGAGCGCTTGGGTTTCAGCTGGTATTCGCAGAGAGAATGAGCGTGGGGCGGCGCATCGGAGAGTCTGAATCGCACCGCCATACTGCATTCCGACAAGTGCGAGACACAGAACCAGTGTGCGCGCCGAAGCACGAGCGAGAGTCGAGGCTGGAGATGTGGATTCATGCGGCGCACCGGCTGAGATGAGGCGGAGATCGGAGGAGAAGTTGCGCGGCGGAGAGGCGCTCGACAACTTGCATGGTTCCGCCGCAAAGCGGACATTGCCACAGCGAGTGAATGGGCAACGCCGGCGAGGCGGTGCGCGCTGCTGGCGGATGGGATTGCTGGAGCAAGCGAGAACAGAGTGGAAGGAGTTCTGCTCGCCGCCGGTTAGCGAGAAAGCCGAAGTTGCGGATGCGCATAAACCCGCGCGGTAGCAGGTGCAGGAGGAAGCGGCGCAAGAACTCTTCGAGCGGCAGGGCGATGAGCCGCTTCTGGTTGCCGTGAGCGGAGTCGCGCCAGCGAAAGGTGACTTGGCCGTTGGCGAGAGCAACCAACCTGCTGTTGGAAATGGCGACGCGATGAGTGTAAGCGCCGAGATAGCGCAGCACGTGTTCTGGCCCGCCGAAAGGGCGCTTGGAGTAGACGACCCAGTCGTGACGGAACAGTACCCGCAGCCACGAGGCGAAGGCGCGCGGTTCCGCGAGCGGTAAGAGATGTCCGTGGAACTGGAGTGTGCCGGCGTGAAAGGCGGTCTTGAGTCCGGCGACAAACTTGCCGCGGAAGACACGACCGAGCACTTTGACGGGAAGGAAGAAGGATCGGCGCGAGGAGATCCAGCGGGAGTGGTCCGGAGCGAGACCGCCGGCGGCCAGCACGCAGTGGACATGGGGATGATGTTGCAGTCGCTGGTCCCAGGTATGGAGCACGCTGAAGAAGCCGATCTCGGCTCCAAGATGCCGGGGATCGCGAGCGATCTCCAGCAGAGTTGCAGCACTGGTGTGAAACAGCAGGTTGTAGATCAGCCGTTTATTCTGCAATGCGAGCGGAGCCAGTTCCCGCGGCAGGGTGAAGACGAGGTGCACATAGCTGGCAGGCAACAACTCTCGTTCCCGCGCCTGGAGCCAGCGCAGGCGGGCGTGCCCTGACACTTGGGGCAGTGCCGGTTTCGGCACGAGTTGTACGAGATGGCAGTATGTCCGCAGTCCGCGCACTGATCGCGATGTCCACCCAACGCTGCGGTTCGGCAGCGTGTGATGGCCAGCAACACCTTTTCGTGTTGTCCGTTGATCCACTTGTGACTGCGCTCAACGAAGGACTGCCCGGCACAGCGAACGATGTCGGCCACCTCCAGAGGAGGCCGGTTCATGCGCTCTGTGTCGGCTCTCCTTCTCCTCGGATGGGGAGCGCATCCAGCGGACTGCCGGTGGCGCTGAGATGCCGCCGGGACAGATGCAGATAGATTGTCGTCTCTTCAAGGTCGCGATGTCCCAGCAGCATCTGAATGGTGCGCAGGTCGGCGCCGGCTTCGAGCAGGTGCGTAGCAAAGCAGTGGCGCAGAGTGTGGGGATGAATGTGCTTGTGTTCAAGGCCGGCGCGTTCGGCGGCCTGCTGGCAAGCGTGCCAGAGAACCTTGGTCGAGACCGGATGACTCGCTGTATGCCATCGATTGCCGGGGAACAGCCAGTCGGTGGGCTTGCGCTTCAGCCCGCGCCAGTAGACGCGAAGGGCATCGAGCAGTTTGGGGCTGAGCATGACATCGCGGTCTTTGCGCCCCTTGCCTCTCCGGATATGAATGACCATCCGCTGGCTGTCGATATCGCTGATCTTCAGGTGCGCCACTTCAGCGCGACGTGCGCCCGTGGCATACAGCGTCATCAACAGGATGCGATGAAAGGGAAACTCGGCCGCGTCGATCAGGCGCGCTACTTCTTCCTGGCTCAGCACCTGCGGCAGGTGCAAAACCTTCTTCGGATACGGTGTCTCGGCAACGCTCCAGCCGCGCTTCAACACCTGTACATAGAAGAAGCGTAAAGCGGCCAAGCGCTGGATTACGGTGTTGGGGGACAGCCTTCCAGCGCGTGAACAACGCGGCCTGATACTCGCGAATCTGCTCCGGGCCAAGCTGATCGGGCGAACGATGGAAGTGCCGGCTGAAATGCTCAACCGTGTGGACGTAAATCTGGATGGTGGACTCGGCGTAGTTGCGGCGCCGTAGTTCTTCAAGCATGATCTGGCGTAGATGGGTCACAGAGAGTTCCTCCTCTGCGACACAAACTAGCTCAGATCACCTCGACCGTCGGCCGCGCAACACGCGAATGCGTCCGCCGCAAAGCGGCTTAGATCAAGTCGGCTTCGGGAAAGTTTCGAACATGCTTGCGCGCTGTGGCAAGGCGAGGCGATTAGGAGATGATAGCGTCCTTTATCATTCCCTATTCGCAATCGTCCTTTGAGCGGGAGACGGGGATCGAACCCGTGACATCCACTTGGGAAGACGACTGTAAATTGGAAACATAGCTTTTGCGTTTCCGTCATCTCGTTCTGGCGATACAGATTCCCCTGTTTTCGCCCTTCAGTCGAAAACTGCTGTTTTGCTGGGCTTTTCGGCAATTCAGTGTGCGAGTTGTGTGCCAGATTCTAGGGACATTTCGGTGGGGGTCCCCCGGATATAAGGCACCAACCTTTGAGTTATGAGCCGAATGCACCCGCCCACGCCAGACAACTCCAGCCATCCAAGCCCAACAAAACGCTGAATTCGTCGACTTGCGAGTTGCTTGGTTTTGCGCCGTTTTGTACCCAGTTTGCGGACAATTCACGGACAATTTGCCGAGCCCTGTTGATGGATGGCAGCACTCTCTCCGGCACCGAGTCGGTGCCAGGTGCGAGACAGGGGGTGTTTTCATCCAGGGCTCCACTCGGCATCATGCAGGCCGACTTCATGCTAACGTGGCAGTAGGCGGAGGTGAGCGATGGAAAACACAGAAATCATGCGGCGCTTCATCCATCAAGAGGTCGTGAAGGCGCTGGTCAACTCGCGTTTGGACTACGATCATCCGATTGGCGGCGTGCTCGAAGGAGAGGCGCAGATCGTCGGCAAGACCGCTTGCGTGCGAGTGGTCAACGATCATGGAGACTGGATGATGCTGGAAGACCGCGTCAAGGAGTTGATGGCTGACCCGCGCTTTCGAGACACCGTCCCGAACCCCGCTACGGTAGCGAAGGGAGACGTGTCCGGCCTGCGCGACAGCTTCGCTAACATCGCCGAGGGAACCGCCGTTGTGGAGTAGCCTAGAGTCCTAGAGTTTGTGACCGGGTCTTAGACACAACCGATCATGAGGAAGTCCGTTTTGCGTCCGGGTCGATGAGCGAAATGGGGATGATTCAACAATGACACCAAGACCTCTCAGCGCTCGCTGGTTAATCCGGCAGGTTCAAATCCAACGAAGATCGGACGGGAGAGCGATTGGGCTTCAAGGACACACTGGTAAGACCGGGGTTGCTGCAGTCAAGCGTTGTATGGTGGATCCATCGACGCAGATCTTTGTCGTGCCGCAACGCACTTCTTATCTGGAGCCCAAAGAACCCTGTATTGGTGTTGACGAAGCCTGGGGTGATGCCTCGGTTGCGACCGTGCCCGTGGATCAGAATTAGTTCCCGTTCTCCCATCTCCCAGGCTTGCTCCACAATTTTCGCAAGCACACCGCTCCACACTATTTCTGCCGGATGATATCCATGAAGATCGATTTGCATATTGACCCTCTGGCTTAGTGCACAGCGCAGGAGTCCTAGCCTATTTTCCAGACTTCAGTGCCGTTACGACGATGATTTGGCTTGGGATGAACGTGCGCTGAGTCTCCTGGGAATCACTTTACGCCTCGAGACACCGAGATTCCACCGCCCTTAACTGACGAATTCAAGCCCTAGCAAACTCCTCGTGAGTGCAATAGAGGCGTTAACACTCCGTCGAAAGTCGCGCCGTAGTCTACTCAGAATCCCTGTTCCGGGCATTGTGAGCGTAATGGAGATTTATCAACAACGATCCGCGGCTCGCGTGTGTCCCCATTGCCGGAAGGCTCAATATTGGTTCAGTTTTACTGCTGCTTTCCGATCACAAGGATCTGGAACGAGTTCGGGATCATCGGAGGACGGGGTCCGCGCATCCAGGCCCCTGGAGCACCCGAGGGCGGCCCGGCAGCCGGGGGCGTGCCTGGTGTCTGAGTTGGTGCTGGCGGCACGGGGCCATATTCGGCCGTAATTGTCAGGATCTGGTTGGTCTTTGTATCTAGGGTCAACACCTTGGCCCGCTGTGGCGTAGCAACCGTCTGCTCAACAGAAAAGCTCGTGGGCGAATCCTCCTTCACCACCGTAAGCGTACCATCGCCTTGCGAACTGAAAGCCTCCATCGTCGCCGGGTTGAAGGTGGCGCCATCCGACCCGTTGCCGATGGGCAGGTCGGTAATGATATGCCCGTCCGTTGCCGACAGGATGATCATGTTCTTATTGTCGCGGCAGGAGGCAAAGAGGATATTGTTCTTCGCGTCCATCGCAAGTCCAGCGCAGCCCCCGCCTTTGCTCGAAACGTCGTACCTGCCAACCATCTTCATCGTGTTCGCGTCGATGACCGCGATGGCGGCCTTGTCTTCGATGTCCACATAAATCTTGCCGTGCCCGTCGGTGGCAGCCTGCTCGGGCGCGCCGCCGATGTTGATAGTGCCGAGAATAGATCCATCTTTGTCGTCAAGGACAGTAATATTTGGCTCCGAGTGGCTAAGAACGTAGAAGTGGTGATTGTAAGCGTCGTTGAGATAGCCGTCTGGGTTACCCTGCACGTCGATCTTCTTCAGAATCGCAAAGGTCTTTGAATCGAACATCGTCACCGGCTTTGAAGTTGCGAAGCCGTGACCCGTCGAAGTATCGACCGCACCCCCGTGCGCGCTTACACCTGGGAGGTCCCCTACCTGTGCCAGCGTGTCGAGGTTGTAGACGCCAATGTGGCCGGTCGTGCCGGATCGAGCAACATACAGATTGCGGCCGTCTGGGTCGGCGGTAACGTAGTCGAATCCGCCTTCCCCTCCGACCAACTGAATCTTGAGGACCTTATATGGCCCGCTGTCTTGTGCATGGACCAGTCCCGCGAAGGGTAGCAAGCAGGCAAGTGCCGAAGCAGCAAAGAGCTTGTATGACATATGCAGTATCTCCAATTGGGAATGTTCGCGAGCCGTCCATCTCCCCCACCGTTTGAGACGACGGGCGCCTATTCTTTGCAAATGAGCATACAGGATGTAGGCTCTTGCCATACGATTCCACGTGAGCCACGACCCAGTCAATGAGTGCTATGGCGATTTTATGCCAACTCGTTCTTCAGGGGTTGTGGCGACGGATAGTTGATGAGCACACGACCCTTATACCAAATTGCCGACCTGGTGGTTGGTTCAGAAAACAGAGCTGATCGACTACAATCCGCTGCTGCGGGAGAATTCATGACAAATCTACAAGGGTTGGCGCTCATGGGGTCAGGGTTGAGGGTAGGGAGAACGAGTGTGGCAAATCAGGTGAAAGGGAATCGCAGCAACGTAAATCTTCGGCGAAGAATATTCGCGCTCACAACGTTGATCCTGATGTTTTCCGCGCGGGTGTATTCCGAACCCAAGAACTCTGCGAACGCTGCGCCGGTTCAGTCTTTTCTGGGACGGTGGGATTTGATCCTGAAGACTCCGCTTCGCGAATATCCCTCGTGGTTGGAGATAACCCAGGAAGATGGGCAGCTCAGAGCCCGGATGGTGAGCCGTTGGGGACACGCGCGGCCGCTCCCGAAATTCGAGCTCTCGAATGGCCGCGTCAAGTTTGTTTCTCCCAAGGAGGAGGAAGACAGGAAAGACGACATGGTCTTTGAGGGCAAGCTATCAGGGAAGACTCTGGTGGGGACCACGACCGGGCCCGATGGAACTCCGTGGCAATGGACGGGCGAGAGAGCGCTGTCCTTGAAGAAAAAGAGCGCTCCGCAGTGGGGGAAGCCGACGCAGTTGTTCAACGGCAGGGACCTGAGCGGGTGGAAGATGAGTGACCCGGGATCAACAGCGAGCTGGAAGATCGAAAACGGAACGCTGGTGAGTCCCGGACATGGCGCCGAACTTATCAGCGACGCCAAGTTTGAAGACTTCAAGTTACACGTCGAATTCAATTGCGCGCCAGGATCGAACAGTGGCGTCTACCTGCGCGGCCGGTATGAACTCCAGATCGAAGACGATCCGGAGCCAGAAGGACCGACGATGCGCACCGGAGGCGTGTATGGCTTCCTGGCTCCCTCGCCGGAACAGCCGCGCAGGCCGGGAGAGTGGCAGAGCTATGACATCACGCTGGTTGGACGAGTGGTCACCGTTGTACAAAATGGTCAGACCATTATTGACAACCAGGAAATTCCGGGCATCACAGGCGGAGCTTTGGATAGTCACGAAGCACTAGCCGGACCGATCTATCTGCAGGGGACTGAGACCGGACACGTAGCTTTTCGGAACATCACGATTACGCCAGCAAGGTGATCTGGCGGTTTTCCGCCATGCCCTGCCGTGTTCTGTTCCGCCATTGATCATGCCCCTGGCAGCAAACCGCGCGACAGATCTAGCATTCTTTTGCTGCGGG
>PLBY01000107.1 GCA_003134655.1 Acidobacteriaceae bacterium | reverse complement strand
CGGTGCTCAGAGCCCAACAGGCGGCGCCATCGGCTGCAAGTGGCAAGAACATGGCCGCAGATCAGGTTAACGATGCCAACATCCAACTGATGCGCCAAGACATACGCTCTGAACGAAAGAAGGTCGTGGCCGCAAACATACCTTTGACGGACACGGAAGCCACCAAATTCCGGCCGGTTTACGATCGATAGATCGCAGAGACTATCAAGGTGAACGATGTTCGCTTCGCTCTCCTCGAAGAGTATGCTAAGAGCTGCGACGCAGCGACCGAGGAACAAGCCGACAGGCGGGGTGTTTACTCGGTTCAGCGGTAAGAGGTGATTCCTATGCACCCTATTCGCGTAATTCTCTGGACGGTAGCTATGGCATACACCGGATTCCTCCTGACCGGCCAGGGGCTGCGAACTTTTAACAGGCTCTCAATTACGGAAGCACTCCTCGGAGCTTTAACAGGATTTTTACTTGCCATCATGTTCACTCTCCGTGAAAAGCGGCGACGAAGACCTGCCTTAGTTGCATATTCCGTTGAACAAATCTTCCCGAACTGGGGCATTCCCGGTGAAAACCGCGACCCACATCCGAAGCCAAAGCGTTGATCCAAACAAGCAGGCTGAACTTCGGGCTGCTCGTGCTTAAGCAAGTCCGCCTGAACCAAGTTCTCAGTTGACGTTGTATCGCCGTTACACTCAAAACCCCTCAATGCGTGCAATGGCCTTCGTCCTCTACCGTACATCGTGGTCCATTGCTGTTGAGCAGTTTCTTCGTGCCTATCGCATCGAATCAAGTAGGTTCTGCAACGTTGACGACAAATCCTCGTCCTTGTCGTGTACGAACTGTGAACGTGGACACCAGTTCGCAGCTTGAACTCCAAGGTATTGTTCAAAGCCGAACGTCTTGATCGTAGCGAAAGGCGTCCACTCAGCCTTGCCTCCTCGTTGCTGCGGCAGAAATTCACCGCATAACTGGTACTGCTTTGCTCCGGCCGGAGTCATGACGTGCCCAAAGCGAACATCGCGAAAGCGTTCAACGACGGGCGGGCGGTGGGCATGAAAATCAGTCGCCGCTGATCTGAGCAGAAATTCCATAGGTGAATCTGTCGATGGTTTCGGTTCCTCCGAAGCAAGCCCCTGACCGGGGCTCGCCGCTTGAGATTGATTTTTAGAAACTCGTGGTACGGGCTGCAAACACTAGTGTGAGTAAGGCAATGACAAACCGCATTGAGTTCTCCTTGGGCCGCGAGGAAAGGGTCGCATAGTGGGCGTTTTGTGGGCAATACGAAGGGGGGGGGCCATAGTTGGCGATAAATCTCGATATCATTCATTGACCCCGGCTGGCCATTTCTCAATGCGTGTAAACGGCCTGCTTACGTCAGTTGACCAGTTTATTTCCGGTGTGCCGTTATAGATCCACGAAGGGCTTGCCTTTGATTTCGGACCCGAACAAATCGGTCGTTCCCGGTCCGCAGCATGTGCCACTCCCGCTCGTCTGTGCCACGAGAGACTATCCTTCCCCTTGGAACCATTGGGCAGCCGTTGCCGTATCTACGCTTTAGACTCCCGGGGAGGACCTATGCGTTTCACCAAGAATCCAGGTAGGATCGCAGGCTTGCTATACGTACTCGCGTCAGCCATGGGCATCTTCGGCCTCCTGTACGTTCCCAGCAAGCTGATCGTGGATGGAAATGCGGTGGAGACCGCCCGCAACATCGCCGCCTCCGAGACACTGTTTCGTCTCGGCATTGCTGCGCACCTCATAGGCGAGGCCCTATTTGTCTTTGTCGCCCTAGCTCTGTATGACTTGTTCAAGGCGGTCAACCAACGGAACGCCTTGTGCATGTTGACTTTGATTCTGGTCGCAATCCCGATGGCGTTTCTGAATGAACTGAATGCCATCGCCGCCCTCTCCCTAGTACATGGAGCCGATTTTCTCTCCTTGTTTGGCCAGCCTCAACGCGATGCACTGGCTATGCTGTTCCTCAATGTGCATGGGTATGGATTTG
The DNA here is from genome assembly GCA_003134655.1 of Acidobacteriaceae bacterium. Taxonomy (GTDB): domain Bacteria; phylum Acidobacteriota; class Terriglobia; order Terriglobales; family Acidobacteriaceae; genus Sulfotelmatobacter. The sequence continues at coordinate 282,113 of PLBY01000107.1, read as the reverse complement.
ATGTCACCGGAATATTTTGGGGCCTTTGGCTGTTTCCGCTTGGACTCCTGGTGTACCGGTCGGGCTTTCTTCCCCGCATCCTCGGGGTGGCGCTGATGGTGAATTGCTTCGCCTTTCTGATAAGCAGTCTTACGTCGTTAGTACTGCCACACTACGAGGCACTCGTCCACGGATGGATGCGGCCATTCCACTTTGGCGAACAGGCGTTCATGCTCTGGCTGCTGATCATGGGTGCAAAGCCAAGGCTACTGGCGAGTCCAGCCTACTGTGCGACGCCTTCGTAATAGTGCTTAAAACCAGCGAGTCCCCCTGTTCCGGGTCGCGTTGTCATTCGGAAGTGACCGTCAGTTCATGATAAATCCCCGTTACACTCATTGGCCCCGCCAACCCTCCGGTTATGCGAGCGTGTGACTGCAATGGGGACATACCGATTCAGCGAACTGCGTTGTTGGCGTCCCTTGAACGTCGCACCGCAACGCCTTTACCGGGTTTCGGCAAAATGGGCATGGGGCAGACTTTGACGAAGAGCGATCGAACGCCACTCGCTGCCCACCGTGGAGAATAAAGTAAGCGTAGATCATTGCCGGAAGGGCGAGCGCCAACAACACGCAAGCGATCAACCCGTGTTGTTTGATCGGTGCGTCTGCGGGGGAAGCCCATACACTCAACGCACCAACGATGAGGCCGATGGCGGCGAGCACATGAATATGCTTCGGCAGCCAGAAGTGAGTGCGCGCCCAGAACGTCAAGCACCCGACTGCCCCTGATATCAAAAGGATTCCTTCGAGAAAACGGAAATCGTTGAATATGTCCTTCCCCATTGTTCGTGGCCTACCTGCGCGTGGACATCATTTCACGATGATTGTTGGCGATAAATCCCCATAGCACTCATGTGCCCTAAGCTAGAGTTCCGAAGCGGTGCCCTTGTTGGCGTCCCATAGCATTCTTTTGCCACTGCGATAGGAGAGGTTCACCATGTGCCCCGCAGCAGCGGCATGGTGTCCGACCTCAGCAGTCTCATAGCTCGGCTGTCGGGTGCGAACCGCATTGATGAAGTTCGCAAGATGCAAAACGGTCGCGTCCGGCTTGTCTGCAAACTCCAGATTCTCCGGTACCGGTTTGGTGCCTGTTCCCTGTGATTCCGCCCGGTGGTTGTCTTGATTGAGAAATGATTCCTGCATCCCTTTCGGCCAGCTGTCGATCGAGTACTCGTAGTTTTCGCGTTTGTACTCTGGCTGCTCGACCATTCCCGCGCCAAGGAGAACGGAGAGTGATCCCTCCGTCCCGAGGAATTGGATTCCTTGACCTGCAGTACTTGCACTGTTGAATGTGCCAGCCATGTTGACACAGAAGCTACCGTAGTCGAATAGGGCGTCGAGGGTATCTGGCACTTCGCGCCCGTCGTGCCGGTAGAGGATTCCCCCGGTGGCGGCTACGCTTTTCGGCGATTCTGCGTCCATGATGAAGTGAATGGAAGTAATGAGATGAACGAACAGGTCCGTGGAAATCCCACCGGAATAGTCCCAATATTTGCGATAGCGAAACACGCGCTCGGGATTGTAGGCGACCTTTGGCGCGGGACCGAGCCATTCCTGCCAATTGAAGTTGACGCCCTCCTGCAGGTCCGCAGGCATGGGGTAGTTCCAGGAGCCCGTGGAACTGTTGCGGTTGTAGGACGCGGTCACCTTGGTGACCTTGCCGAGTTTTCCCGACATCACGATTTCCCGCGCTTTCTTGTGTTGCTCGGACGACACCCACTGGCTGCCCACCTGCACGATGCGCTTGTGTTCCCGCGCCGCTTTGATAATTGCCGGACCATCTTCAATTCTGTAGGTCATCGGCTTTTCGATATAGACGTCCTTGCCCGCGCTCAGCGCATCGAGTACGATGCGCTTATGCCAATGATCGGGTGTCGCCACAACGACTGCATCGATGTCTTTCCGGTCGAGCAGCCTCTTGTACTGTGCGAAATTCGTCGCGATCTTACCTTCGGTGCGCTGTTTTGCGCGTTCGAGGTGCCCCTGGTAGCAATCGCAGACTTCCACCAAGTTTGCCTGCCCGGTTTCTTTGGCGGCCTCGAGCAATATGTTTCCGCGAATCCCAAAGCCGATGAACCCGAGGTTTACGCGGTCATTCGGGCCTGCAGGATCCGGCAGAAGGGAGGGAGGAAGAGTGATTAACCTCCCATTTAGGACGAGCCCGAGGCTCGCCGCCTGAGTCGCACTGCGCAGAATGAACTGACGTCTCGTAGATTTCGACATTTTTGGTCACCGTTGACGAAGGTTACGCACGGCGCGAACACGAAAGCTTAGCGCAAACCACGCTGCGGCTCTAGTCAATTGGCGAAATATCGCGATTTCACTCAAAATCTCCGGACCAGGAATTGAGAGTGTAATCGCTGATTTTCGTCAGTTAAGATTGTTACCGTTCGCGAGAAGCTCGGACTCAGGATATAGAAGCTCTTGAACTGCCCACGACTGGCGCTCCCTTTTGAACCTCACGTTTTCCACAGAGGACCCCTCCATCCATGTTCACTTGACCTTGACCGAGATATCCCCATCCGCGATACTGGCAGCGACCATCGGGATCCGATCTCAGGCTGTAACTCCTTGCGGCTCAAGATTTTGCCCCTAAGCGATTGCAGCCCATAGATTGAATCTCGAATTTCCCCCAAGTTGATGATTCCAATAGACCGGGGGGAGGGGAAGGGGGAGGGTACAGACCGGGCGCCCCCTGACAAAATAGACCGGACGGATTCCTGACGCCGTGATCAGAGGGTAAACTTTCCCAAAATGGTCCGCCCCGCGCCAACCAGGGCCGCAGTCCTACTGATTCATGATCCCTACCCCTGCCCCTTTTTGCGAGATCAGTCACCGCTCCCTGTGATTCTAATCACAGCCTTTTCTCCATTCCAAAAGTACTCTGAACATGCTTGTGGGAGCGTTTTCAGAGTCTTACGCCGAAAGGGGAACGTCATGGGGGTCACTGGTAATCCGCCACATATGGGCCGCATGGCTCAGGACTTTTCCAAGAATCCAATGCTGGTCTACTGGGAGATGACCCAGGCATGCGGACTGGCCTGCAAACACTGCCGCGCGGAGGCGATGCCCAAGGCGCATCCGCTGGAACTCAACACCGACGAGAGCAAACGGTTCCTGAACCAACTTGTGGGATTTGGTGATCCGCTGCCGCACCTGATCCTGACCGGCGGCGATCCTCTCAGCCGCAAAGATATCTACCCGCTGATCGACTACGCCAACGGCCTAGGACTGGAAGTTTCCATTACTCCAAGCGCTACTCCCGAGTTGACCAATGACGCCATTACCAAGCTGAAGGCGCACGGCATTCAAAGCTTGGGACTGAGCCTCGACGGTTCGTCAGTCGAGAGGCACGACAATATTCGCGCCGTCGCAGGAACGTTTGAGCGCACCATGGAAGCAGCCCGCCAGTGTGGACGCCTGGGCATTCCGATCCAGGTCAACACGCTGGTTGCAGAAGAAACGGCCGACGATCTTCCGGCTATTTACGAATTACTGCGCACCAGTTTTCCGGTGATGCGCTGGAGCTTGTTCTTTCTGATCTCGGTGGGACGCGGCAAGGCCCTGAACGAAGTCTCCGCGGAAGAGGGCGAAGCGATTATGAAGTGGGTATTTGATCTGTCTCCCCACTCACCGTTCATGATCAAAACTACGGAAGCACCGTCCTATCGGCGCATTGCGATCGACAAGATGCGTTCGTCTGGCATGGCAACACCCGACATGAAGGCCACCTCGGTATATAAAGGCTTCCAGATTCGCGACGGCCACGGCATCGTCTTCGTCTCGAACCTCGGAGACATTTATCCCTCGGGATTCCTGCCGCTTCGCTGCGGCAATGTCCGCACGGGATCGCTGGTAGACGTCTACCGCAACTCCGACATTTTCCGCGCCCTGCACTCCCCCGACCAGTTCCACGGAAAGTGCGGCAACTGCGAATACAGCCACATCTGCGGAGGGTCCCGCGCACGGTCGTACGCTCACACAGGTGACGCTCTGGGTACGGATCCCTTCTGCACCTATGAACCCGCAACTAAAGAGCCGGCGATGGCCTAGAGCGGCTGCGGTGGAGGAATGGCGATCCCGTGCCAGGTGAATGACGCGTACGACGAAGGCACGTCTGAGCTACGAACTCGTCTCGCCGCCGACGACTCGGGGATTAGACTCGCTGCGCTGCGCACGAAACTGATCCGGCGCGCCCTTCCCGATCATTCCCGGGTACAGCGCTGGAGCTTTCAATTTGCCTTCCTGCTGCTGAACGTGTGGCTCGGCGGCACGTTCTATTTCTGGGTGCGCCACATTGAAGCCGGCACGAACGACCCTAGCATGGTACGACCCGCCGGCGTCGAAGGCTGGCTTCCAATCGCCGGCCTGATGAATTTGAAATACTGGCTGACTACCGGACGCGTCCCGGCCAGTCATCCCGCGGCGCTGTTCCTACTCGTCACCTTCCTGGCAATCGCGTTTTTGTTGCGCAAGGCATTTTGCAGTTGGCTGTGTCCTGTCGGGACTCTTTCCGAATATTTGTGGCGCGCGGGACGCCGGATCTTCGGTCGTAACTTTCAGTTGGCGCGCTGGCTCGATATTCCTCTGCGCAGTTTGAAATACCTGCTGCTGGGATTTTTTGCGTGGGCCGTCGCGAACATGTCGGCGGGCGCGATCGAGCAGTTCATGCACAGTTCTTACGGCGCGATTGCCGACGTGCGCATGCTGAACTTTTTTCGCGATCTGGGTCAGACCGCAGCGATCGTGCTGTTCTTCCTGGTTGTAGCTTCGGTGCTGGTGCAGAACTTCTGGTGCCGCTACTTGTGTCCGTACGGTGCGCTTCTCGGGCTGGTGTCCCTGCTGAGCCCGCTGCGCATCCGCCGTTCCGCGCCCGCTTGCATCGATTGCGCGAAGTGTGCCAAGGCCTGCCCCTCCGTCCTCCCGGTCGACAAACTCATCACGATCAAATCAGCGGAGTGCACGGGATGTATGGATTGCGTTGCGGTGTGCCCGTCAGAAGGCGCGCTGCATCTAGCCCTGCCTCGTTGGACGCGCTCGCCAAACGACGGACGGCTCCCCGGATGGGCGATGGCCGCAGGAATCGCAGTCTTGTTCTTCGGAATTGTCGGATACGCCAAGACAGCTGGCTATTGGAATGGCGACGTGCCGGACTACGTCTATCGCCAACTCGTACCGCAGGCGAACGACGTGAATCATCCCGCAGAATAAGCCTCGCGGTTACACCCTGGAACGCAGGGTGTATGGCCGGGCTCACAGCGGGGCTGGGCTTACGAATATAGTTTGATGGGCGCCACCACGCGCGTGATAGTTCCGCCGGGGCTCGGCTGGTCTGGCTTGAGACCAGATCGCATGGAGGCAAAAAGGCCAATCAACTGGCTCAGCATCACGTCCAGCACCGGACGATAGTAATCGGGAAAGTCAGTCGCGCAATTCAGCGACAGAGAATAATCTGCCAGCGACGACACGTCGGTATCGCCATGCGCCGTGACCACCGCCCGCACCCGTCCCAAACGCTTGCGATCAATCTCCCGCAGCAGATCAAGTTCGTACCCGCGGCGCCGCGGATCGCTCGACAGGAAGGCCACAAACAGCGTCTGGCTGTCTACGCTCGACAATGGGCCGTGACGCAATCCGAGGGGAGTCTCCGCCAACGTGGTAACTTTGCCGGCGCTCAGTTCCACTACCTTCAGCGCGGATTCGTCAGCAACGGCTCGCAGAACTCCCGCGCCCACAAAACAGGTGCGCGCGCACCCTAGCAAGGTAACGGTCTCGGCAACTTCCGCCGCCGCCGGAAGGAACGACCGGCCGGTCCCGCTCAACTGCCCCACCACCTCCCCGAATTGCGAGAAATCTTCCAGATGGGCCACGCACTGCCCAGCCAGAACCATGTTCGTGAAGGAACTGGTCATGGCGAGGCCGCGGTCGTTCACGGCGTCGTCGAGCACCAAGGCTACGGCGCGGTCGGGATGTCGCAAGCACAGTTGCGCCATCGGCCCCTGCTGGTTGCAGGTAATCACCAAATGCCGGATCTCGCGATGCCGGCCAAGCGCCTGCTCCAAAAGCGCCACACCCTCTGGACTCTCGCCGGAGCGGGAAAACGAAATCCACAGATACTCTCTGCCCGGTCGGTGATATTCCTCAAATTCCGTCAGCAGCGTCGTACTTGGGATAGGCCAAACGTCACAGCCCCAACGCCGGCGAAGTAACGGAGCCAGAGCCCGACCGGTGTAGTCCGACGTGCCGGCACCCACCAGATAGACGGTTGGCGAAGAGGTGCTACCCCGGCCAATACCGGCGCGCCGCAGCACGTCGTTCAGTTCGACGAGGTGGTCGAGGCAGCGCTGGTAGGTGGTGCGCCATGTGTCCGGCTGCTGCCAGATTTCGCGGGGCGTATGCAGCAGTCCTCGCTCGTTCTTCTCCTGCTCCGGCAAATCCAGCAGCGTGCGCAACGGGTCGCTCAACGTAGAATCTCCTCGGTCCAAGTCTATTACAAATCCGACTCCGTTGAAAAGCATTCGAAAGAAAAGGAAATACGGTTCGGAAGCAATCGTCAGACAGAATCTTCTGAACCCGCGTCCCCTCTTTCGGCAACTAATCAGCCTCGACGGTGTTTCATTCTTATTAAGGAGAGACCCATGATTCGTGGATCGCACCCACTGAGTTCGCTGCTTCTTGCGGCCACCCTAGCTTCCTCTTTGGCGGGAATCGGATGCGCGGAGCACCATGCCTACCGCGTTTACGATCCTTATTACACTGACTACCACACGTGGAACAACGACGAAGTGGTGTACTACCATCGCTGGGCCGAGGAGACGCACCACGACCGCGACCGCGATTTCCGCAAACTGCCTCCCAACGAGCAGAAGGAGTACTGGACCTGGCGCCACAACCACGGCGACCATGATAAGGATCACGACCGCGATCACGGTCATTCCTAGGATTGCTTCCTCTACCGACGCCCCGCCAGGCTCAGTGGCCCAGCGCCGCAAGAGCCTGTTCGGTCGTCGTAACTCGCGCCCCCAGATTTTGTAACTCTGCCATCGTTTTCTCGCCGTCTTCCTGCTTCAGAGTTTCGATCGCGTCCTGCACAACGGCCACGCGCCGTCCCCGATCGAGCAGACCCTTCACGGCGAAGCTCACGCAATATTCCGTCACAACTCCAAAGACGACAAACTCAGCACGGCTGCCGAGTCGCTGCACGAGAGCGTCCGCGTGCCGGCTCTCAAAAATGTTCAGCGTCTGTTTTTCCAGCAGGATCTGCTGGTAGCGCGACAAGTCTGCGGGCAGTTTCGCGGTAGCTTCATTCGGTACTCGCACGACCTTTTCGGTGAGCGCTTCCGGAACAAGTTCCGCCCCCGCAGTCCCCTTCACACAATGCGGCGGAAAGATTTTGAACTCGGGATCGTTCGGCGTATGAAAGCAGCCGTGGGAGACGAGGAATACCCGGTCCTGCCGTGCAGCATCGGTTAGCCTTCGAATGTTCGGCAGCAATTTTTCGGCGCCCGGCACGTACAGGTGCCCTCCCGGCAGGATGAAGTCGGCCTGCACGTCTACTTCCCAGAAGATGAAGTCTTGCGAAACCATGGCTCTCCTTCCTGCGAAGGCCGAGCGTACCATCATTGTTCCAGCGCTGACAATGTCGTCGCGCTTCCCGCTCGAAGAACTGTCGCGTATGATTTGCGGGTTCGCCGATTTCGAGAAACGATCTCATGAGCCTCGATGCCCTCGCAAAATCCGCACCCAACAAATTACTGATCCGCAACATCGGACTCCTCCTCAGCGGAGATCTCGACCACCCCATTCTCGACGCTGACACGGTTGTCTCCGTCGATAGCGTGATCCAGGCTGTTGGCAGGGAAAAAGATATCGACACCGCCGGCGCCACAACTACGATTGACGCCAAAGGCACGGCACTCGCGCCTGGATTGATCGACAGCCATGTGCATCCCGTCTGCGGCGATTGGACGCCCCGCCAGAACCAACTGGGCTGGATCGACAGCTGTCTGCACGGCGGCGTCACCACCATGGTTTCCGCCGGGGAAGTTCATACGCCAGGCCGCCCTAAAGACATCGTCGGTTTGAAAGCGATGGCGATCTTCGCACAACGCGCCTTTCACGCCTTTCGTCCGGGAGGAGTCAAGGTTTACGCGGGCGCGCCCGTTCTCGAACAAGGCATGGTCGAAGATGACTTCAAGGAATTGGCTGCCGCAGGCGTGACGTTCCTGGGCGAGGTCGGTCTCGGCAGCGTGAAGGATGGAGTCACCGGGCGCCGCATGGTCGCATGGGCCCGCAAATACGGCATCCAGAGCACCATTCACACCGGCGGCCCTTCCATTCCCGGTTCCAGCCTCATCGACAAAGATATGGTTCTAGAAACTGATGCCGACGTTGTCGGCCACATTAACGGCGGCCACACCGCACTTCCCGACGACCAGATTATTGATATATGCTTGCGCTCCCCACGCGCGCTGGAGATCGTGCACAACGGCAACGAGCGCGCAGCATTGCTGGCGCTGCGAACGGCTCGGGAGGTGAGCCATCTCGACCATGTGATTCTCGGCACAGATTCACCTGCGGGCTCGGGCGTTCAGCCGCTGGGCATTTTGCGCATGATCTCGATGCTGTCGTCGCTGGGCGAAATTCCCGCGGAGGTGGCGATCTGTCTGGCAACCGGGAATACCGCTAAGATGCGCAGCCTGAACTGCGGCCTGATCGCCGCTGGACGCGAGGCGACTTTCGTCTTCCTCGACACCGCGCAGCAATCCGCTGGAAACAACCTGCTGGACAGCATTCAAAAAGGAGACCTGGCGGGAGTTGGAATGGTCGTGACCGACGGCACCATCAGCATCCAGCGCAGCCGCAACACGCCACCAGCCACGCGGGTACCGGAGGTCGTCCGTGCATAGACGCGCACTGATATTCGTTGTGTCGTTCACAATGCTTTCGGCGTCAGGGTTCGCGCAAGCGCCGATCCCAGACTGGTGCCGCGCCCTTCCACGCCCGGAATACAAATCACTCGAGCGCGTCCCGGTGAGCGATGCCTGGTTCGAAGCCTACAAACCCGCACCCGGCGTGTTCGCCATCTATGAACCGCACCAGGCCGAAGAAACGATCGGCTACCTCATCGTCGGCCAGAAACGCGCTCTACTTTTCGACACTGGCATGGGCATCAGCGACATCAAGAAGGTCACGGAACAACTCACCAAGCTACCGATCATCGTGCTGAATTCTCACACGCACGACGACCATGTCGGTGGTAACTGGGAATTCGACACTGTCTATGGAATGGACACAGATTTTACCCGCAAGGACGCGCAGGGATCACGCGAAGATGCGCAAGCGGAGATCACGCCCGATCAGATCTGCGGCTCTCTGCCGAAGGGATTCGATCCGAAGACCTATGTCACCCGTCCCTGGAAGATCACGGCATACATGCATGATGGAGACCGTTTTGATCTCGGCGGCCGCACGATCGAAGTCATCGCCACGCCCGGCCATACGCCCGACGCGATTTCTCTCATCGATCGTGCCAATGGTTTGCTCTTCACTGGAGACACCTACTATCCCGCGCCGATCTGGCTGTTCCGGCCGGAAACAGATTTCAAAGCATACGCCGCTTCGATCAGTCGCCTCAACGCTCTCGCACCAAATGTTAAGGTTGTCCTGGGCGCACACAATATTCCTGTAGCGTCGCCGACCGAACTTACAAGGCTTGTTTTGGCATTCGCCGCAATGCGCAGCGGTAAAGTCACCCCAACGGCGGATTCGCCGGGCAAGGTTCTGTACAAGGTGGGCGATATCTCTTTCCTGGTGGCTACCCCCGCAAAGTAATTGGGCAGACCTAGCGGAGCCCGTCTTCCCCTTTGATTTGATCTTTCGTCAGTCCGCCCACGCGCGCCAGAGGACGCCCGCTGTCGGTCACGGCGATCGCCACCATGATTTCATTTGCGCGCGGCGCATCGTTCAGCCGCACTTCCATGCCATCAAAGTGGCTCCGCACAAACGCCGCATCTTTATGCCCGAGCGGAATGTCGAGCACCACGCCCATCCCGCCACGCTTCTTCGAAGATGGAATCAGTGCGGCGCCTTTTCCCAAAACGCGGCGCACCGGGGTTCCCAGCTTGGGATGAAGAATCGCCGCAGCATGCTCGAGTTCTCCGTTCTCGCCGACTGCTGCCGCCTTGCCGTAGCTCTCCGCCGACGGTCCCGCAATTCCCAGCGCCGCCACCGCGCGCGCAGTGAGCAGTTCGCCAAGTTCTTCGCCGATCGCCATCAGCTCCGAAAGGTCCTCGACGTACTTTCCCGCGCACGGATTCTCAATCACAGCCACTGCAGCCGCGCGCCGTGTGGGAGGAGATATTTCGCGCTCCATCTCACGCTGGGTTTCTTCCACGAATGTCGCAATCTTGCGGATTTTCGCTTTCATACTTTCGTCCTCAGTGTTTCGCCCTCACCGCAGTCCGTCCACGCCTTTAATCTCCGACGCCCTAAGGCCGCCCACGCGAGCATGCACGCGGGCGCCGGTGGACATAACCAGAGCCAACAAAATCTCGTCGGCCCGCGGAGCATCATTCACGCCCACTTCCATCGCGTCGAAATGGCTCCGCACGTACGAAGCGTTGATATGAGTGATGGGCACATCGAGCCGTGTTCCCGGCCCCCCAACTTTTTTCGTCGACGCCACGATCGCCTTGGCCCCGCCCAGCACCTCGCGCATCGCGTATCCACCCGGAACGTGCCACAACGCCCCGTGCTCAAGTTCTCCTGCCGACCCAACAATCGCCCCCTTGCCGTAGCCCTCGACCACCCCTGGGTCTCCGCCAAGCGCCGCGACCAGGGTCCGAGCCATGTCCAAACCCAGCGGCTCTAGATCGTCCATGAAGCCCTCGATGTTCGCGACGTACGACCCCGCGAACGGATTTCGAATCACCGCAAGTGCCGCCGCGCGGCGCAGAGGCTTGCTTGCGACCGGCCCTCCTTCGTGAAAAATCTCTTCCACGCAGGTGAGTCTCTTTCGGATCACCACCTCAGGCATGCGCCAGGCCCCTTTCGCGGACGGGAGTCGCAATCATCTTCGACTCTGGGCAAGTTCCGACGATGCGCGTCGTTCCTTGAAGACTCAGAGCTGCGGTCCGGATCAGCCCCATTCTTAGAAGACGATCCGCGGTCCGCGCGCCCGCCTCCAGAGCTTGATTCACATCTTCCAGAGTCAACTCGCCCACCGCCTGCGTCACCAACCGATCCCCGAGATCGCTGTCGGGCGCCATTTCGCAGGCCGATACGCGGACGATCGCTGGATGGCACGGCAAGTTGACCTCGTTGGCTATGATCGTGGCTGCGGCGTCGGCAGCGGCAGCGCGATCCGCCAGCACGGTAACCGCATCAGCAATCCCCAACGAAAAGCTGCGCCCCCGCCATCCGCTGGTTGCAATTCCACGCACCGGATCAGCCGCGTTCACGGTAGTCGTCCCCAGCAACGACGGACGGTCGGGACGCTCCACCATGCCGACCACAAATTTCTCGCCTGGGCTCATGTGCAGTGCAATGTCGCCACCATCGTTCACATACGCCGACGAGAGTTCGCCAGTCGCGACCATCGCTGCGAGAATCTCCTCGGCCACCGCACCCGCCACCGCGGCCATCGGAGTGATGAAGTACTCCGCCGCGTAAGGGATCACGGCCGCGACCATCCTTCGCGCGACTGCACCTTGCGGCCACGCCGCTTCCTGCGAACAAGATTGCCGCAAGAACGAGAGCTCGCCGCACAGCTCGTCAAGCACCGTCACAAACCGGGCACCGGCAGCCCGGTACGCGGCCTCAACCTCACACGCCGGTCCGAACGCCTCGAGAATGACATCGATCGGACCATCGTGTAAATGCAGTCGCCGTCCATCAGGCAACAGTCGGATTTGCGCGCGCTGATTCATCGTTTCTTCGCCCGGCCACCGGACTCCAGCGGCCACGGATTCTTCGAATGCGCGGCCACCCTCCGGCGGTTCTCATTCTCTGCCGCAACCGAACTCAGCGGACGCACGTGCTCCGTGTACCCGCCCAACGCAGCATAATCAGCGAGCCTCAAGGTGAATTCGATCGGAGCCACCAGCGCCGGCGTCGGCACATATCCGAAGGCATTCTGCGGCATGCGACTGACATCAGCCATGAAAGTGATGCCGCCGCCCGGCCACACGTAAACCGGCGCGCCGCCGCAGGTTACGCGGGTAAGCGCGTCGCGCACCGAGTGCGTCAGCTTCACCGGATTTTCCGTCACACCGGCCCGCAACGATCCTCCCGCTCCGCCCATGAAGAGCACTGTACACAGCGCCGGTTCGCAATTCTCCTTGATGCGCGCCACGGATTGGCGCAAGTCGGCGGGCAAGTTCTTTTCCCGCGGCTTCAGATCTTCGTCCAGTTCGAAATAGGCATGATGCTCACCCGTCGTACTCACCATCAGCAACCGCAAACCGGGCCATGCCTTCTTCGCATTGAACTTTCCCAGGATCGTCAGCGGATCTTCAATGTCGGTGCCGCCCCACGACGTACCCGGCTCCGCGACTTGGAAATATCGTCCTGGAGTGGACCGCCGTCCCTTCAACTTGATGCCTGTCTCTTGCACACCGAGCAATTTCCCTGCCTGATGCTCTGACAACACGCCGGTGATGTGATCATCGACCACCACCACATCGTCGACTTTGCCGAACCACTGCTTGGCGAACATCCCAATCGTGGCCGACCCACAGCCGACGCGCATGCGCTCTTCCTGCGCTCCGTCCACGATTGGCGGCTTACCCGCCTGCACCACGACTTTCGCACCATCATCGATCTTCAATTCCACGGCTTTGCCGTTGCATAGGTTCAGCAGCGCGTCGCAGGTGGCCGTGCCTTCCTGCCGACTGCCTCCCGTCAAGTGCCGCACGCCACCCAGCGACAACATCTGCGACCCGTATTCGCTTGTGGTCACATGTCCCACCGCTTCTCCCTGCGCCCGCACTGTGCTGCACTCTGGGCCCAAGTGCCGGTCGGTGTCGATCTTCACTTTCACGCCGCAGTAACTGAAAATTCCTTCGGTCACCACCGTGACCATGTCGACGCCTTCCACCTGCGACGAAATAATAAACGGCGCCGGCTTGTAATCGGGATACGTCGTGCCCGCTCCAATCGCAGTCACAAAAGTTTCGCCGTGGCTTTCTAGCGTGCCGTCCCAGTCGTGTCCGCGCTCGAGGAATGGCACAATCGACTCCCCACGATCCAGCGCTCGATCCAGCACCACATGCGGGTCGAGGCGCACCAACTTGCCCTCGTGATTACCATAGCGGTCGCACGATCCGGTCCGCCCAGGCTTGATGTAGCAGAGCACGGGACAGGCATCGCAACGGATGGCATCGTCAGCCACGCGCGCCTCCGTTGGCCTTAGCGAGAATGGCTGCGCGCACTCGGTCTGGCGTTGCAGGAATCCTGTGGATGCGCACGCCGATGGCATCGTGAATCGCGTTGAGAATCGCTGGCGCCGTCGGAATCACCGCCTGCTCGCCGATCCCCTTGGCTCCGAACGGCCCGATTGACGAAGCATCTTCAATCAGAATCGATTCGACGGGAGGAACGTCCCCTGCCGAGGGAATCAGATAGTCGTGCAAATTCTCACCCTTGCCGGGAAAGAATTCCTCCATCAGAGCCATCCCCAGGCCTTGCGCAACGCCGCCTTCGATCTGCCCCTCGATCAGCGTGGGATTAATCGCGCGCCCCACATCGTGCGCCGCCGTCACTTTCAGCACGCGTACTGTGCCGAGGTCAACATCGACTTCAATCTCCGCCATGTGCGCGCCAAAGCCGAACACTGCGTAGGGACTTCCCTGCCCGTTTTCATCGAGCGGACTCGTTGGCGGATCAAACGTGGCCTCGGCAGTAATCACGTAGCCAAGCGGATCGAGCAGCAACTCCGAAAGGGCGAGCACCTTCCGCCTTCCATCTTCGGCAACGGTCACGCTGCCCTCGCCAAACTCGATCGTCGCGCAGTCACATGCGTCGGCCCACTTCAAGATCTCGGTGCGCAACTTGCTTCCCGCCATGTGCGCCGCTTTCCCGGTGACAAACGTTTGCCGCGATGCCGAGGTCTTGCCGCAATCCGGTGAAATCGCCGTGTCGCCGGAAACCAGATCAAACTGCGCCACTGGCGCCATCAAAGCATCCGCGCAAATCTGCGGGATGATGGTATTCGATCCCTGACCGATATCGACCGCGCCCTGATGCAATGCAATACGTCCGTCGCGCTTCAACCCGATGCGCACGGTTGACGGGTTAGGCAGCGACGTGTTTCCGCACCCATACCACATGCCCGCAACGCCCACGCCGCGCCGCAGCGGACCAGGCTCTGCGTTGTTGAATGCGGATGTTTCCCTGCGGGCGGCCTGCCATCGCGGGCGCAACGCCTTGAAGCACGCCCCAATCCCGACGCCCTCGCCAAGTACTTGCCCGGTGACGGTTGGACTATCGTCGTCCAGCGCATTCAGAATGCGAAACTCCAGGCGGTCGATTCCGACTCGATCCGCAAGGTCGTCGTAAAGTTGTTCTTGCGCGATCGCCGCCTGAGGCACGCCGAATCCGCGAAACGCCCCGGCAGGAACAACGTTCGTATGCACCGCCCGAGTCAGCGCCCGATAGTTTGGAATGCAATACGGTCCCGATGCATGCACCGGCACACGCCCCGCCACAGTCGGCCCCCACGATGAATACGCGCCTGTATTGAAGTCTGCTCTAAAGTCGAGCGCCGTGAGGTTGCCGTCGCGCGTCGCTCCAGCCCGTAGCCGCATCCGCGCCGGATGCCGCTTCGTAGTCGACACAATCGACTCTGTCCGCGAATAAACCATGCGCACCGGTCGTCCCAGTTTCCACGCGGCAAGAGCAACAAAAGGCTGCACCGACAAATCGAGCTTCGATCCAAATCCTCCGCCAACAGCCGTTGGAATTATGCGCACCTGCTCTGGCGCAAGCCCCAGAATCTTCGCAATGTCGTCACGATCCATATACGGGGACTGCGTGCAGGCTTGAATCTCGATGGAATCCCCCACGCGCCGCGCGAAGCCAGCTTCCGGCTCAATGTAAGCATGCTCGACGAATCCCGTCTCGTACTCGGCTTCTACTGCGACATCCGCTTCGGCGAGAGCTTTTTCCACGTCCCCACGGACCACGCGTCCGCAGACCAGAACATTTTCTTCGCGATGCGCATGAATACGTGGAGCATCCGCCGCCAGCGCCTCATCGATTGTCTTGAGAGCGGGTGACTCCTCCCAACGCACGGGAAACTCAGCCAGATCGAGCGCCTCGAGCGCATCGGTCTCGCCGACGACCGCTGCAACGGCTTCCCCTCGGAATCGCGCTTCGTTGTGCGCGAATACCGGTTGATCCGCATACCGGGGGATCACGCCATAGCAATCGATGCCAGGCACATCTTTCGATGTTAGGACAAGTACTAGTCCGGGATGAGCCGCAACGAACTGATCAAGGTCGCCGAACTGAAACCGCGCCCGATGATTCGGGCAGCGGATCACCCGTACTCCCAGAGTCCCCGCAGGGCTCTCATCCGCCCCGAAAATCTCCGTGCCGTCGACTTTCTTTTTGCCATCGAGCCGCACCAGCCGCGCACCCACGGCCGCCCCGGCAACCGGCGACGCGCCTTCCAGCGATTCCTTCCCGGCTTCCACGACTGCGCTGATGATCTTCCGATAACCGGTGCAGCGGCAAAGCACGCCACCAATTGCATCCATTACTGCGTTCTCGTCGGGAGAGGGATTCTTCTCCAGCAGCGCAGTTGCTGCCACCAGCATCCCCGGAGTGCAAGCTCCGCATTGCGCCGCACCATGGGAAAGAAACGACTGCTGCAGACGCCCGTGCAGTGGCGAGCGCTCTGCTAATCCCTCCACAGTTGTAATTTCGCATTCCGCGGCCTGTCCAGCCGCCACCAGGCACGCGCAAACTGGTTCTCCGTTGAGCAGAACCGTGCAGGCTCCGCAGTCGCCCGCATCGCAGCCGACTTTCGTCCCGGTCAGACCCAGATCGTCGCGCAGCACACGCGACAGCCGCCTGGTTCCTGGTACCGCAACTTCCACCCCACGCCCGTTCACTGATAACGCAATCAAATCGTTCCCTGCCACTGGCAAGTTCTCGGTGGTCGCCATCTCAGTGACTCCCCACGCAGGCTTCCAGCGCGCGCTGCACCAGAGTCAAGGACGCATCGCGCCGGTAATCGGCCGTTGCGCGGATGTCGTCAATCGGGGAAAGAACCTGCAGATGCTCCGCTCTCACAGCTCCACTAATTCCCGTCTTCGACGGCAGACCGACTAAATCCTTTTCCAAATCCTTCAAGCGCCGTGCTGTGGCGGAACACGATCCCACAGCGATGTGGGCCTCGGCCACGCGGCCCGTCTCGTCAGACTGCACAACTGCCGCCACCATGGAAATGGAAATGACCAGATACCGCCGCGCCCCCAGTTTCAAGAACGCCGAAGCCGCATCCTCCATGCGCCGAGGAACCAGCACCGCCGCCAGAATCTCATCCGGACGCCGCAACGTCTTCCGATTCCCCGCGAGAAACTGATCGAGCGGCATGCGCCGCGTTCCCGCCGCGGAAGCCAACTCCACCTCCGCATCCAACGCGAGCAAAGGCGGAACACCATCTGCCGCCGGAGACGCGTTGCACAAGTTCCCCGCCACCGTTCCCCGGTTCTGAATCTGTACCGACCCCACTTCCCGCGCCGCCGCCTTGAGCGCATCAAAACAGCGCGGCAAAGGAGCGCGAATCACATCGCTCCACGTGGTCAGCCCGCCGATCCGAATCCATTCCTTCTCGGTGGAGATGCCGCGAATTTCACCCAGCGCGGTAATGTCGACGACTCGTCCCTGCGGCAACCGCTCGCCTAGCGCCGGATAAAAATCCGTTCCTCCAGCCAGAATCTGTCCGCCCGGAGAAGCCAGCAGAGAAAGCGCCTCGTCCAGTGTTTTCGGCTTGAGATACAAGGAATTGGGCCCCCGAAACACGCGCCACACACGCTTTCAGAGTTTGTATACGAAGCCGATGCGTTTGTACAGCAGACCTTCAGGCGAGAAACAGCCGCCGTGTGCCGATTCTGTGTTCTAATCTCCGCGTCGCAATTCTCGCACGTGATCATTGTCCGGAGAGACACATGCTACGAACCAGCTTAAAGCTGTTCGCGCTCCTCTTCTTCATCGTTCTGACAGTTGTGGATTCGGCGTTGGCCCAGTCTCCAACTGCCCCTCCCGCTGACCTCGACGCCTACGTCGCCTCGTCGATGAAGACCTTCGACGTTCCCGGCATAGCTGTCGCCATCGTGAAGGACGGCAAGGTTGTCGTCGCCAAAGGCTACGGCTTCCGCAAACTGGGCGATCCCACGCCGGTCGACGAATTCACCATGTTCGGTATCGGCTCCAACACCAAGGCATTCACCACCGCTGCCCTGGCCACTTTGGTCGACGCCGGGAAGCTCTCATGGGACGATCCCGTCTACCAGCGCCTACCCGGCTTCGTCATGTACGACCCCTACGTCTCGCACGAAATGACCATCCGCGACCTGCTCACTCACCGCAGCGGCATGGGACTCGGCGAAGGCGACCTACTCTTCTGGCCGCACTCCACCTACACGCGCGAAGAAGTCATCTACAAGCTGCGCTTCATGAAGCCCGCCTCCAGCTTTCGCAGCCACTACGCCTACGACAACCTTCTTTATATGACCGCAGGACAGATCATCCCCGCCGTTACCGGCACTTCGTGGGACGACTACATTCGCCAGCACATCTTTGCTCCACTCGGCATGAATCACTCCAACGTCAGCAACGCTGCCTTCAGGCCCGGCGACGACTACGCTTTTCCGCATTCCAACGTCGACGGCAAGCTGCAAGTGATTCCCTTCGGAGAACTCGACAACGCTGGCCCTGCAGGCGCCATCAACTCCTGCGCCGCGGACATGGCGAAGTGGGTGCAACTGCAATTGAACCGCGGGAAGTTTGTCGACCGCGAAGGCCGCCTCTTTACCGAACAACGATCAAAAGAAATGTGGTCCGCCCATACCATTCTTCCGATCGGCGACCCTCCACCGCCATTGGCAGGTCTGAAAGCCAACTTCGCTGACTACGCGCTGGGCTGGGGACTACGCGATTATCACGGCCGCAAGCTTGTCGGACACACGGGAGGAGTCGGCGGCTTCGTGTCGCGCGTCATGCTCGTGCCCGAAGAAAATCTCGGCGTCGTCGTGCTCACAAATGCCGAAGAAGGTGGCGCCTTCGATTCCGTCCTCTATCACGTGCTGGATCACTACTTTCATCTGCCGCCCACCGACTGGATCTCAGCCTACAAGACTCTAAAAGACACAGAAGAAAAAGACGCCGCCGAGACGATGAAGAAAGCCGAGGAGTCGCGCGACGCTAATTCCAAGCCTTCCCTGCCCGTCGAAAAATATGCCGGCGTCTATAACGACGCGTGGTACGGACCAATCACGATCCGCACGGAAAATGGCGGCTTGGTGATCACCTTCGATCACACCCCCACCATGATCGGCGACCTGCAACACTGGCAGCACGACACATTCAAAGCCCACTGGCGCGTGCGCACGATTGAAGATGCCTTCGTCACATTTTCACTGAACCCCGACGGCTCGATCGACAGCGCGAGAATGGCCGCAGTCTCGCCGCTGGCGGATTTCAGCTTCGACTATCAAGACCTGCTGCTGAAGCCGGCTGTGCAAGCAGCAAAGAAGTAACCGAGGGTGCCCCACCCTTGTCGCGCGTTTCGCGACAGGGTGGGGATTTTGACTTCGAAAGTCCAAACCCGCTACGTGGCCACCTCCGACAATCCGTCCCTGAAACCGGCAGCGGCCGTCCAAGCCCACAGTGCCGCCCTGCGCAAAGAACTCGGGCTCTTCGATCTGGTCCTCGCCCAACTCCTGATCATCATCGTGGCCGATTACATCGGCACGGCGGTCAAAGCGGGCTCCTCTCACGTCGTGTACTGGCTCTGCGCCATCGCATTTTTCTTTGTGCCCCAAGCACTGGTCGTGATCCACATGAGCCGCCTGCTCCCAGTCGAAGGCGGACTCTACGAGTGGGCGCGAATCGCTTTCAACGACCAGATCGGATTTCTCGTCGCCTGGAATCTTTGGCTCTACGTGATCCTGTACGTCGGTCTGGGAGGACTGCTCACCGTCTCGTTCGCATCTTATGTAATTCCCGGCGCCGCCTGGATCGCCTCCAGCAAATGGATGATCGTCGCCGCCTCATTCGCCGTCATCGCCACCACCATGTGCATTGCTGGCCTCGGTCTCGGCATCGGCAAGTGGATCAACAACCTGGGCAGCGCCGTTTTCCTCATCACCATCGCCCTGCTCATCGCGCTGCCATTTCTAAACCGCTGGCACGGAACGCTGGCGGAATACCATCCCTTTCGTCTAGTTGCCCCACCCTTAACCTTGTTCGGAGTGAGTGTCTTCAGCAAAATGACCTTCGGCGCTCTTACGGGCTTCGAGTACGTCGCGGTTTTTGCGGGCGAATGCCGCGATCCCCAACGCCATCTGCCACGTTCGGTGATGCTGACTGGCCCCATCATCGCCTTGATTTACATCCTGGCTACCAGCGCCATTTTGGCCTTCGTCCCGCCGTCGGCCGAGGACGTGGTCGCACCCATTCCTCAGGCGTTGAGCCGTGGGCTCGAAGCCTTTGGACTCACGCACATCGCTCTGCCTCCGGCCGTGGTGTTTCTCCTGATCTATTATTTGGCGACCTTCTGCGTCTTCTTCACCGTGAGCACCCGGCTGCCGATGGTTGCGGGCTGGGACCATCTTCTGCCCGAATGGTTCTCGCGCCTACATCCTCGCTACAAAACGCCGATCAACTCCGTCTTGTTCCTGGGAGCCGCCACTCTGATTGTTGCCCTGGCCGCTCTGATCGGCGTCGGTCAGCAGGAATCCTACGAACTCCTGCTCACCTGGAGCTTCACCTTCTACGGCATCGCCTACCTGGCGCTCTTCGCGATCCCCGTGTTTTCGCCGAAGACGCGCGGCCTGCGTCCGCCGCTCTGGGTGCGCATTGCGGCAGCATCGGGTCTGCTAGTCACTCTGCTGTTCGTTGTGTTGTCAATCTTTCCTGTCATCGACGTCGAGAGTTCAGGGCGTTATTCGCTCAAGATCGCGGGAGTCGTGGTGGGATCGAACATTCTCGGATGGATGATTTATCGTGCTGGTCAGAGGAAGAGAGACCGCACAGTTAGCATGCCTCCTCAGTAATAATTAGTACGATTAGCCTCCTAAAGCTCTGTTTGGCTAAGATGTCCTATTCCCGGGGGCACTTTGTTCGACCTCTTCAACAAATCTCGATTCAGCGGCCACCACGGTACGATCGCTGGCCTTGCGATATCTCCGGACGGATCAAAGGCTGTATCCGGCGCAAACAATTCACAATTCTTTGATCGCGACGCCATCGTCTGGCATTTACCGTCGGGCGAGCGCGATCGGCTCCTTCGCGGTCACGAAGTCGCAATCTTCAGCGTCGCGTTTTCGAACGATGGCCGAACGATTGCGACTGGCGGCGGGGGAGCCGTGAAGGGCAGGCAGTGGAAACACGATAACGCAATTCGATTGTGGAATGACCGTGGAGAAGAAATTGCCAAGTTCGGGGAAGATCTTTTCTTTGTTCGTGCGTTGGCCTTTTCTCCCGACGGAAGGTTCTTATTGAGTGGCAGCGCGAACCAGGCGAAAGCAGCTCCTGTAGCAGACGGCTCGTGCCTTCGGCTTTGGGATCTACGCACTCGCCGAGAAGTGCGCAGATTCGGGCATCACACATCGGAGGCCAACACGATCGCGTTTTCTCCGGACGGAAAATATGTGGCCGCCGGAAGCAACGGCATGCGAGCCGACGGCTCGGTTGCAGGCTCAGTCACGATCAAAACGAGCTTCCACAAAAAAGATGCACCGCTGCCGGCCGGCAAAAGTGCTCTGACGAAAGAGCTGCTTGCGGAGTACGCAAACGGTGGCTCTCTGCGAAAGGACGTCGCGCAATCCCTGAAGACCCTCGCAGAGAAGCTCAACCCCGCAAGACTGGTCTCGGTCTCCGTAACGCATCACGAGCAATCGTCAGCTCTTGAATATCAAACCATTCGCTTTTGGGAGACAAGCTCGGGCCGAGAGTTGGATCTATTTGCCCATCAAAGTTGGGTCAACGCTCTCGCATTCTCGCCAGATGGCAAACGGCTCCTGTCGGCGGGAAAGGGCGTAATTCTGTGGGATACCTCCTCTGGCGAGAAGGTAGGTCGAGTCGGAGGAAACGAGATCGACTTTACGCATTGCGCAGCGTTCTCGCCCGACGGACAGCACATTGCTTTGGGCACCGGCGGGCGCATGGATATGGGCTCGCCATACGAGAACTGTTTCACCCGGCTCTATAGCCAAGACACCGGGCAGGAGTTAGCTCGTTGGAGTCACAAGTTTCCCGTTACCGCGCTAGCATTCTCTCCCGACGGTCGCTTCGTTTTAGCCGGGGGAGAACATGGAGAATTACATCTTTGGCCGACGGTCATTTAGAACGCAGCGGATTCACCTCAGAAACACCTTCCCCGCATCCTCCACCCGCACGCTCGATTTCCGCCGCGCTCCCGTCCCCACGTTGTACGCCACGAGCACGTGATCTTCGACGATCAGAATCTCCTTCTCGCTGATCCACCCCACCAGCGTCGCATGAGGCAGAAACGTAACCTTGCCCGGAGCCTCCTGCATGCTCATCACCTGAACCGCCGGCAGATCCGTCAGGCCCTTGCGAATCCGCAGCAACTCCTCAGGATTCGCCTCGCCCGATTCTGTCAGCTGAATCGCTTTGTTGACCTGCCCAGTCGAAACAATGGTCATCGCCACAGATCCCAACTCCGGCGACAGCTTCGCGTTCGAAGTGTAGAAGCTCACATCGTAGTCAGCATTCTTATAGGTCTCCAGTTCGTCAAAGACCGTCCGCGTCTTGCCGTTTACCAGCACCAGCGTCTGATCGTTGCTCACGTTTGACCAGCCGCAGCAGCCCTTATCCGGAATGGCTTCCACAATAACGGTCCCGTCAGACGCTGCGTCCAGCACACGCTGCAAAGGCTCGGCCAACGGCGTGCCCGTCCACTTGCCGCCTTCTTCCTGATACCGAGTGGTCGCCTTGTATACCGCTTCAGTCTGGCCCGCGACGAGTTGCGTCATCAGGAACAATTTCTCCACGCCGCTCTCCGGCGTCCAGACCACGCCGTAGGGACAACTCTCCTCACACGTCCCGGTCGCACAGCGGCAGTCGGGAAACTTCGACATCGCCTGATCCTGACGCCCCGCACCGCTCAGATCGGTCTGCCACCCTTGCCAGGCCGTAGTGGTGGAGAGGTCCACTCCCTCGCGTTGCAGCCGCCGCGCTTCATTGGCAAACCAGAACAGATGTGCGCCGTCCCCCGAAAGATACGCCACCGGAGACGACTCCGTGACCGCATGATTCGATCCCGCGGCGGTCACGTCCCTCTTCAACCCCTGATCGATCGTCGTCGCGCTGTGCCCGTTCCAAAACCAGATTTTGTGTGCGGACTTGGCGTCGTCCTCTGAAAGCGGCAGCGATACAGGCATCTCAAACAGAATTTGCCCCAGCCGGTTCACCGAAATGTTCTCCGGCGACTGCACGGCCTCGGACGGGACCTTGACCATCTGCTTCGCGGCAAATGTCGCAGGATCGTATTCGGCCATCTCGCCCGGCGCGCGCAGCAGCCACAACCGCTTCTCCTGCCCCATCGAGGCCGAGATGAGCAACAAGAGTGCACACGCCAACTGCGATGCGAATTTCATGAACAGCTCTGATTTCCTCACCGCGTCTCGACCATCGGCAATTCAATAAAACTTGCCTGATCGGATGAATGGAACACCCGCTGCGTTGCCTTCTTATAATCCCCGGGCTTGGCCCAGAAAATATTCGGCACAAACGTCTGCGGATTGCGGTCGTACAGCGGGAACCAGCTCGACTGCACCTGCACCATAATTCTGTGCCCCGGCAAGAACACGTGATTCGCCGTCGGCAGAGTCCACTTGTAGACCAGCGGCTTGTCCGGCGCGATCGCCTTCGCCGTCTCCAGGCTCTCGCGATAGCGCCCGCGGAAAATATCCGCCGACACCATCAACTGATACCCTCCCATTTCTTCCTGCGTCGCCACTTCATCCGGATACACATCAATCACCTTCACCACCCAATCCGAATCGGTCCCACTGGTAGATGCCACCAGATTCACCACGGGCTGCCCACTGATCTTCAGCGGTTCCTTCAATACATCGGAGGTAAACGCCAGCACATCCGGTCTCCCCGAAGCTTCCCGCTGATCGTCCACCAGCCACTGCGGCCACGTGAACCGTCCGCCGTATCCCACCGGCTGACTCGGGCGCGCGCGATAAGGCACCGGCTTAGCCGGATCAGAAACATATTCCTCAAACGCCGCGTCCCCACTCTTGGGAGCCTCGAAGCCCGCCTTCAGCCCCGCTTCCAGGTAAAGCCGCGTCGGACGGATCGCGCACCCGCTGGCACATCCCGCGGGCCACGATGGCAACCGCCGCCACGTATTCGTCCCCGTCTCAAACGCTGTCACTGGAGCCACATCCGCCTTCGGCGCGCCGTCCTTCAAATACTGATCGAGAAACGGCCGCAGAATGTTCTCGCGGAAATAAAGGCCGGTATCGCTATTGAATTTCAGCGCCCCCAGCGTGCTGCCATCGCCAATTTCCTGCCCGTGATGCCAAGGCCCCATCACGAGAAATACTCTGTCATTATTCGTATCCTTCGGCTTGATCGCTTTGTAAACCGCCGTCGCCCCGTAAATGTCTTCCTGATCCCACAAGCTGTCGACCAGCATCACGGGCACCTTCAACGGTTGCGCCGCCAGAATTTTGTCCATGGCCTGCTGCTGCCACCACGCATCGTAGCTGGGATGCTCCAGCAGTTTGCGCCAGAACCCGACCTGCTCCAGCCCGTGACGCCGCCCCAGTTCGCCCGCCGATCCCGCCTCCATATATACGTCGTAGTCGTCGAAATGATCGGTCCACCATTGCACACTGTTGTCGCGCGTCGCCTCCTGCTCGTAGATGTACGGTATGTTCTGTTCGCGAAACGCACCGTTGTGGAACCAGTCATCGCCCATCCAGCCATCGACCATAGGATTCATCGGCACCGACACTTTCAGCGCGGGATGCGGATTCACCAGCGCCATCAGCGGCAGAAATCCGTCATACGAAATTCCGAGGATGCCCACCTTCCCATTGCTCTCCGGCAGGTTCTTCACCAGCCAGTCGATCGTGTCATAGGTGTCGGTCCCATGATCGACCGCCGTCGGATTCAGCGGTCCATGCAGCGGCCGCGTCATCACGTAGTCGCCCTCCGAACCGTATTTCCCGCGCACGTCCTGCACCACGCGGATGTAGCCGCCTCCGACAATCACTTCCACCGCATTGTCGTAGCCGTTCAGGATGGGCCCGAGATGGGAACTCTGCGCGTGACTTAGCTGTGCGCTGGCGTTATAAGGTGTCCGCGTCAGCAGGACAGGCGCGTTCTTCGCCCCTTTGGGAATCACAATGACGGTGTGCAACTTCACCCCGTCGCGCATTGGGATCATCACATCCCGCTTGATGTAGTCGAAACTCTCCGTCACCGGTTCGAGTTTGGCCGGAGTTTCGTTCGGCAAAGAATCAGTAGATGGAGCCGTCTGCGCCACCGAAGATCCCAAGAACAGTGAGCTGGCAAGAAACACGGTGAGACAACCCAGGGTACGAACGCGGCAGAACATGGTCATGAAAGGTTTCCTTGGATGCATGGGGAAGTTGCGAGGGAAATAGTAACGGGTGCACTAGCAGCCTGCCAAACGGCTCGGGGATTGCATCGCTTGATCGGCAGCATTCTTGTGCGGTCTCCAGTCTTTCACGAAACCAGGAGAAAAATGCCATACCTTGCCTGGCTTTTTTCTCTTTTCCGGAGAAGAACAAACTCAATGCCCAGATTGCCGCGGAAAGTGATAGGCTACCCAATCCTCATCCGCTGGGTGGGGACGGTCCGGAGCCAAGGCGAAAGCCGAAAGCTTCCCTTATAATGACCGGGGCTAAAAACGGCTTTCGATAGCACGGAATCCGTCGCATCAGATTCACGGCACCAGTTTCGTAACACCAGGGTTCCAACAAACAGCGCGCTGCTCATCTATGGCCGTTGACGTGAAAACTCCAAAGCCCGGAATCGAAGCCGCGAGCCTGACCGACGTCGGCCGTCAACGCTCCAATAATGAGGATTCCTTCCTCTACTGGGAGCCCGAATCCGACGACGACTTCCGCCTCAAAGGCCGCCTCGCCGTCATCGCCGACGGCATGGGAGGATACGAAGGTGGACAGGAAGCCAGCCGCCTTGCCGTCGAGACCGTGCGTAGCGTCTACGACAACGCCTTTGGCGGCAACCCGCAAGACACGCTGATTGGCGCGCTCGAAGCCGCTCACCAGAATATTCAGCGCTTTGCCCAGGAGCATCCCCAGTTCTACGGCATGGGGACCACCTGCACCGCGCTCTCCCTCGTCGGCCGCCAGCTCTGCTTCGCCCACGTCGGCGACAGCCGCCTCTACCTGATTCGCGGCGACTCCATCTCCCGCCTCACGCGCGATCATTCCTATGTAGGACGCCTGGTCGAGAGCGGCATCGTGCGCTCCGAAGACGCCGAGTCGCATCCGCAGCGCCACATCCTGACCGCGGCTCTCGGCTCCGGTCGCGATGTAACGCCTCACATTCCGGAAGTTCCCGTTTTTCTCGAAGAGGGTGACATCCTTCTGCTTTGCACCGACGGCCTCTGGGGAGTAGTCGGTGATCCGGACCTTGCTCGCGTTGTACAGACCAATCCGCCGGCGGAAGCTTGCCAGAAATTAGTGGGGATGGCGCTCGAACGCGGTGGTCCTGACAACATCACTGTGCTGGCGCTGAGAGTTTCTGCCTGATTGGTCTGTCCATCCGGCCTCCAGACCGACGCTCAAAAAGCCATTTCCCACAACGCATCCGTCCACTCCCCAGTATGCAAGAACCTGCAAACACCCGAGTTTTCCACCGCTCCAGCTGTACTTTTCGTGCCTCTGAACTGCAATCTGCTGCACATCCCTTTCCCGCACGGCCTTCCGCTCAGCTACTAAATCATTGATTTCACAGGTCGAAGGCTCGTTTCGCCCGGAGCGGAAGATGGAATTCCGCTTGCAATGTCACTCATGTTAATAATGTCTATTACTTCTCTAGACTCTATGGAATAATTCGCCTATGAAAATCTCCCAAAAAGGACTCTACGCCCTCCAGGCCATGATGATGCTCGCCCGGCATCATCACCAGGGGGCCATCAAGATCCGCGACATCGCCTATGAAGAGGCGCTCCCGGAAAAGTTTCTGGAACTGATCCTCCTCGAACTCAAGAATGCCCGCATGGTGGAAAGCGTGCGCGGCGCCAAGGGCGGATACCAGCTCCGCCGCGACCCTGCCGACATTGATCTCAGCGAAATCATCCGCCTGATTGACGGCCCCCTGGCACCTTTCGGCGACGCCGAGCAACTGCGCGAGCTGATCGACCGCGATCTTCCCCACCGCTCCCTCTACCAAGTGTTCCTCGACGTCCGCGACGCGGCCGCCAAGATCCTTGACAACACCACTCTGGCTGACTTGATCCACGACGGCCCGCGTGCCGGCAAGGGCGCCAAGCGCCAGAAGAACCAGAAGAAAGATGCGGCCAGCATCCTCCCCATGGTCGTCGGAGGACGCAAAGGTGAGTAAGCGCTCGCTGCTCGCATTGCTGCTCTGCCTCGTAACCGTAGCCCCCGGATGGGCCCAGGCTCCCGTCAACACCATTCGTGTCGGCGCATTCCCCAACATCACGCACGCCCAGGCAATGGTCGGCAAAGCCAACGGCTGGTTCGAGAAAGCGATGGGCCCGCAGGTCAAGATTCAGTGGACCAGTTTCAACGCCGGGCCTTCCGCGATCGAAGCTCTGTTCGCCGGTGCGATTGACATGACCTACGTCGGCCCGAACCCGGCGATCAACGGCTACGTTCGCTCCAATGGCGAAGCTCTTCGCGTCGTGGCCGGCGCTGCCAGCGGCGGCGCTTCCCTGATTGTGCGCAGCGATTCCGGCATCAACAAACCAGAAGACTTCCACGGCAAGCGTGTCGCGTCTCCGCAATTTGGCAACACGCAAGACGTTGCCCTGCGCAACTGGCTCAAGACTCACGGCATGAAGACCAACGACAAGGGCGGCGACGTCCAAATCGTTCCCATGGCGAATCCCGACCAGTTGACTCTCTTCCTCAAGAAAGACCTCGACGCCGCGTGGGCTCCAGAACCCTGGGCGACGCGCCTCATTCACGAAGGCAACGGACGCCTCTTCGTCGACGAGCGCACGCTGTGGCCCAACGGAGAATTCGTCATCGGCCTGCTCGTCGTGAACACCAAGTTCCTCAACGCTCATCCCGACTTGGTCAAGAACTGGATCCGCGCCAACGTCGATCTCACCGACTGGATCAACGGCCATCAACCCGAAGCCAAGAAACTTCTGAACCAGCAGATTCAGGCCGAAACCGGCAAGGCCTTGCCCCCCGCCGTTCTCGACGAAGCCTTTTCCCGCATGCAGGTCACTTACGACCCGCTGCACAACGCGCTGAGCACCGCCGCCCAGCAAGCCTTTGACGACGGATTCCTCGGCCGCCAGATGCCCGATCTGTCCCGTCTCTACGACCTCTCACTTCTCAACCAGGTTCTCGCCGAAAAGGGACGAAAGGCCATGCAATGAGCACGAACGTGCAGAAGTTCCCCAGCCAGTTTCCGGTTCCCGCCGGACCTAGGTTGGACCCTAGCCTCGACCCTCGCTTCCCTACTCACTCCGGCGCTGCGGGAAGTAAGGTAGGCCCCGTCTCCATTGGTCGCCCCGCGCACAACGTTTCGCCGGGGATTTCTAAGGTCGGCCTCAACGAGATCTGCCTCAGCTACCGCACCCAGAGCGGAGAACGCCTGCTGGCTCTCGACAACATCAATCTGCAAGTGCGTGCCGGAGAATTTCTCTGCATCGTCGGCCCGTCCGGTTGCGGCAAGTCCACGTTGCTGCACCTGATCGCGGGCCTGCAACCCCAGACCTCCGGGCAAGTCCTGATCGACGGCAAACCCGTGCAAGAACCGGGCACCGACCGCATCCTGATTTTCCAGGATCACGGTCTGTTCCCGTGGCTCACCGTCGGACAGAATGTCGAATTCGGCATGAAGATGAAAGGCATCCCAAAGGCCGAGCGTGAAGAGAAGACCCGCTATTACCTGCGCCTCGTCCATCTGGCAAAGTTTGAAAAAAGCTACATCCACCAGCTTTCCGGCGGCATGCGCCAGCGCGTTGCCATCGCCCGCGCTCTCGCTACCGAACCTGACGTCCTTCTCATGGACGAACCCTTCGCCGCCCTTGACGCTCAGACCCGCGACCTGCTGCACGACGAACTGGAGCGCATCTGGAGCGAAAGCGGACGCACCATCATCTTTGTGACACACAACGTCCGCGAAGCCGTTCGCCTCGGCGATCGCGTGGTTCTGCTCACCTTCCGTCCCGGACGCGTGAAGAGCGAATTCCCGGTAGAGTTGCCACGCCCACGTCATCTTGAAGATCCGACCGTCGCCCGCGCCGCCCGCGAAATCCTCGACGAGTTGCGCGACGAAATTAACCGCTCGCTCGAAGCCGAATACGAAGAAGGCGTGAAGCCGCACGTGAAAACACCTGCGGAAGCGGGGTCCAGAATATGAAACGCGCCGCCCGCTACATCATCTTCTACTCTGCGCTCTTCGGCCTGTGGACGCTTCTCGCCGAATTGAAGATCTGGCCACCGTACCTGTTCCCAACTCCATGGGGCGTTGGCGAAGCGCTCTACGCCGGATTCCAGGATCACAGCTACTGGATCGCGATCCGCGTGAGCATGCAGCGTGTCGTGATCGGCTATGGCATTTCGGTCGTCCTCGGCATGATCCTCGGCCTCGGCGTGGCCAGCAATAAGTTCCTCGAAGAAACCATGGGCGGCTTGCTGGTCAGCCTGCAAAGCCTGCCCAGCATCTGCTGGTGGCCGCTGGCCCTGCTCTGGTTTGGTCTCAACCAAAACGCCATCCTCTTCGTGGTGATCATGGGTTCGTTGCTCTCCGTCACTCTTGCGATGGAAGACGGCCGCAAGCAGATGCCTAAGATCTTCGGCCAAGCCGGACGCAACCTTGGCGCCAAGGGATTCAAGCTGTTCTGGTACGTGCTGTTGCCGGCTAGTCTGCCGTTCATTGTCTCCGGACTCAAGCAAGGCTGGGCTTTCGCGTGGCGCTCGCTGATCACCGCCGAGATGCTTTATCTAAGTCTCGGACTGGGCCAGGTCCTCATGATGGGCCGAGACCTGAACGACATGAGCGCGGTCATCGCCGTCATGATCCTGATCATCGCCCTCGGCTATGTGGTCGACGGCATTGTCTTCAAAGGGATGGAACGTCATTTGCAGAATAAGTGGGGGCTGACGCCCGCTACCTAGGAACTCTCAGAGCGCATCCCCCCGGCTCTCCCTGAAACCAGATTGTTTTGGAACGAAAAAGACGTGCAGAGTATTTACAAGTATCCCTATTATGTTTATAGTAATACTTCAAGAAACGAGCTGGCAGAAACGATTGCAATGAATTTGCCGCCCGCGACGAACCGTTTCCCGCTGTATCCCCCGCGAAGTAGCAGTGCAAGAACAAACCCAAAAGGAGAGGACTGTACTTCCATGAAACTCAACACGAACTTGCTCTTCACGACCCTTACGCTAGTGGCACTGACTGCCGGCACATGGGCACAAACTGAGGTAGCGTCGAACTCTGCTCCCGCAAATGGACCTGCGGCTGCAGCACCGGCTTCACCGGCGACGGCCCCTGCACCTGTCACCGCAGCCGATATCCAGGAGTTGAAAGACGCTCTCGCCGCCCAGCAACAGCAGATTCAGGCGCTGCAGGCGCAACTGCAAGCCAAAGAGCAGGCACAGCAGCCGGCTCGATCCGCCAGCCTTTCGGCGGCCCCGCTTTCTGCTGCGCCATCGGTCGCGGTATCACCCGTCGCGGCGCGGCCTTCCGGCGGTACAGCAGCAGCGGACTCGCCCACAACAATCGCATCCAACCTCCAGGACACACCAACCAACAAGAGTCAGCAGAATGCGGGCAGCTCCGATGAACGCATTCGAAACCTGGAGAGAGAAATCCAGGGCCTCGGGCCGATCTCTTTCAGCGGCGACGTGCGTCTTCGCATGGAGCCCTTTTTCGGTGGCCCTACGGATCAATCGCTGGATCGCGCCCGCGCCCGCGTCCGCGCGCGCTTCAACGCGGTCGCCACGCTCGGCGACCAATTCCGCGCGGGCCTTACGCTCGCCAGTGGCGACATCAACGATCCTACAACCACGAACCAGACCCTGACCGGCTTCTACTCCCGCAAGGCGGTGGCTTTGGATCAAGCCTTTGTGGAGTTCAGACCAAAGGACTTCAAGCCCCTTACCCTCGTGGGCGGTAAATTCCGCTATCCGTGGTACAACACCGAACTCACATGGGACAAGGACTTAAATCCTGAAGGTGCGGCCGAGACGTTGGCTTTCAATCTTGATACGCCCGTTCTGAAGCGGATTGCGTTTATCGGGTTTCAACTGCCCTTCGCCGAAGTAGCTGGCACCGCCTCCACCGACAAGAGAATTGCGCAACAGATCACGTATGGTGGCCAACTGCAAACGACATGGCGGCTTGCGCCGTGGCTGAATCTGAGCGCCTACACGGGCTACTATGATTACCGCGGCACCGACTCCATCGCTCTGGCTCTGGCGCGCGCCAATACTAAGAATCCGCAAACCCCACTTACCGGCCTGCTGCCTTTGGGCGTCGGAAACCCGGTGCAGGACTCGACCTACACGACCACGTCGACCACCATCATCACGGTCAACGGAACAGCGTATCCCACGGGAGTCACATCCATCACGAGCGCCCAGTTCGCCTCGAAGTTCGGACTGTTCGACACCATCGCCCGCTTCGACATCAATACCGGACACCCGCGCATCCCGATTAGCTTTCTCGGCGACTACGTGCAGAACACCGAAGCTTGCAGCAACTTGCCCAACATCATTGCTGCTCCGACGAACACCGCAACAGCGACTTACAAACAGACGCTCAACTCCACGTGCAACTCGCACTATCGGCGCGGATATTGGGCTGAAGGAAACGTAGGCCGTCTGGAAAAGAAAGGTGACCTGCAGTTCGGATATGCCCGCATCTACATCGAGCGCGAAGCGGTGTTGGGCAACTTCAACTACAGCGACATTCGCCAGGGGACGAACGTCACGCAGCACCGGTTCACCTCCTTCTATCAGATGGACCCGAGGGTGCAGTTGGGCTTCACGGCGCTGGTCGGCCGTCCGCTCGGAACGACCGAGCCGTGGCTCACACGCTTGCAGTTCGACACGGTGTACATCTTCTAACCCGTCATCCACTCCCTTCCCCAACTTTTCCGAGGGTACCTTCTCTTCGGAAACGCCGCCGGCCCGGTTTTGACACTCTCCTTTTCCGGGCCGGCGGTGCTAACTTAATCACCGTTGGCCTTTGCATATGGAGTCTGCTGAAACGCTATGAACTCGAGACGCCGTTTCCTGAAACAGATGTCCGGCGCCGCGCTCGCTGTGGGCGCCGCTCCATCTCTCTTGTCGTGGGCCAGCACAGGGCAGAGCGGGTCCATCGATGTTCCGGGCGAAGATGGAATGATCGTTCGCTCCTTCCGGTTCGTTGATCTGGAGACTCCGGTCGAGTACTTCAACACCTGGCTCACTCCAGTGCCTCACTTCTTCGTGCGCAACCACATGCACGAACCCAGCGAACTTAGTCGAGACGACTGGCGGCTCTCGGTCGGCGGTGAAGTCGAGAAGCCCTTCGCGCTCACCCTCGCCGAATTATCCAAGTTCGATACTCATTCGGTAGTCAACACGCTCGAATGCGCCGGCAACGGACGGAGCCTGCACCGTCCGCAAGTTCCGGGCGTTCAGTGGGGCAAGGGCGCGGTCAGCACGGCTCGCTTCTCCGGTCCGCGCCTGCGGGACGTGCTGCAGCGCGCGGCGGTCAAGAGCACAGGCAAGCACGTGATGTTCCGCGGACTTGATGAAGTCCCGGGCAAAGTTCCTCCATTCATTCGCAGCATCCCAATCGAGAAGGCGCTCGACGCCGACACTCTCATCGCTACTCACATGAACGGCGCACCGCTCACCAAGCATCATGGCTTCCCGGCGCGCGCGCTGGTGCCCGGCTGGATCGGCGCGGCATCCTGCAAGTGGCTGACCGAGATCAAAGTCCTCGATTCGGAATTCGCCGGCAACTTCATGAGTCCTGCATACCGCTTTCCCAACCAGCCGGGTAAACCCGGCGACGCGGTGAAGCCCGAAGATACTCACCCGCTGACCGCATTGAGCGTGAAGTCGGTGATCTCGGCCCCATTGGATGGCGCCAGCCTCAAGTCGGGGAGGGTCGCGGTCCACGGAGCGGCGTGGGCAGGTGAGGCCGACATCGTGAAGGTCGAAGTCTCCACCGATGGCGGCACGAGTTGGAATCCCGCTGCCCTCGGACATGACCAGGCCCACTACGCCTGGCGGCTCTGGAGCTACGAGTGGAAGGCGAGGAGCGGCGACTACAACATCCTGTCGCGGGCTACCGACTCGCTGGGACGAACTCAGCCGGCTGCGCCCGTGTGGAATCCCAGCGGGTATCTTTACAACGCCGCTGATCAGGTGAAGATCCATGTCGCATAGAGTGAAGTCGAGATCCGTGGTGGTGCGCACTGCCCTTGCGGTTATTACCTTGGCGCTAACCTCGATGTTCGCGTGGTCACAGAAGGCGGCCGAAGATCTGCCTGCCGGCGCTATGCAAGCCAAGGCCACGACTTCCTGTCTGGAGTGTCATGAGGCACGCATCATCCTGCAGCAGCGGCTCAGCAAAGCTGCGTGGACGAAGGAAGTCGACAAGATGATGAAGTGGGGAGCGGTCGTCGACGCTGGCGACCGCGACGCGCTGATCGACTACCTGAGTGCGAACTTCAGCTCCGACCAGCCGCCGTACGAGCCGCCGCGGACGTCTACTGGGAAAGCATCCGTGAAGAACATCGAGAAGAAGACGGCGAAGTAGCGGGCCCCAAAAAAAAGCAAAGCGCTACCGACCAAGTGTCCCGCAGGGCTTCCTGGACACTACGGCAGCGCTGCTCCTTCAGAGCCCAAACTGATGGGACGAGTATAGGAATTGGGATGCACTACTAACAGTGCATTAGTAGGTACTGGGGAGTTAATACCGGAAAAGTAATTGAATCCTGAGGAGTTGCACGCGAGATCCCTCCCTTCGCCTGAAAAACGGCTCCGGTCGGGATGACGCCCTACAACCTGCGCGACGACCGGTAGTTGCTCCCCGCCTCACTTTTCCTTCGGGTCCTCTGTGGTTGAGGCCTTTTCGGGGCGCAGTAACGGAAACAGGATCACGTCGCGGATGGTGTGCGAGTCGGTCAACAGCATGCAGAGGCGGTCGACACCAATGCCGACACCACCCGCCGGCGGCATGCCGTAGGAGAGCGCGCGGATGTAGTCTTCGTCCATCTGGTGGGCTTCGTCGTCGCCGCGATCGCGTTCTTTCAGTTGACCTTCGAAGCGGCGGCGCTGGTCTTCCGGGTCATTGAGTTCGCTGAAGCCATTGGCAATCTCCATCTGGCCGGCGAACATCTCCCAGCGTTCGGTCCAATCGGGCTCGTCCGGCTTCTGCTTGGAGAGGGGCGAGATAGCTGTTGGGTATTCGTAGATGATCGTCGGCTGCGTGAGATGTTCCTCCGCCGCCGCTTCGAAGAGCGCCGCGATGTTCTTCCCTGCCGGCGCATTCGCCTCGTACGCCATATGGGAGTGCGCGGCGTTGAAGCGGTCCACCAGTTTCTTCACGCCTTCGCTGGTGGCGAAATCGCTCATCTCCGGTTTCGCGCCTGCTCCCTGAGGCCAGTAATGAATGATGGCCTCGCGCATGGTCATGCGCTGCCAGTTGGCCCAGTCGATTTCCTGCTCACCCCATTTCGTTTTCGTGCCGCAGGTTACATCTTTCGCGGCTTCGGTGATGACTTCCTGGGTGAGATTCATGATGCCCTGGTAGTCGGTGTAGGCCTGATAGGCCTCGAGCATCGTGAACTCGGGATTCCAACGCCATCCCAACCCCTCGTTGCGGAAGTTACGGTTGATCTCGAACACGCGATCGAAGCCGCCCACGACAAGGCGCTTGAGATAGAGTTCGGGCGCGATGCGCAAGTAAAGATCCATGTCGAGGGTGTTGTGGTGAGTGACGAACGGACGCGCCACGGCGCCGCCGGCGATGGGCTGCATCATCGGCGTCTCGACTTCAAGGAAGCCGTGCGCCTCCATGGTGCGGCGCATCGACTGCAAGAGCTTGGTTCGTTTCAGGAAAACTTCCCGCACCTCCGGATTCATCACCAGGTCGACGTAGCGCTGGCGGTAGCGGAGTTCGACGTCGGTAAGGCCGTGCCACTTCTCGGGCAGCGGCAGCAGATCTTTGCTGAGGAAGGTGATCTCTTCCACGTGAACGCTGAGTTCGCCGGTGCGGGTGCGGAACAGGTATCCGCTGACGCCGATGTGGTCGCCGAGGTCGAGCAGCTTGTAGAGCTCGAAGCCATTGTCGCCGACGGCGTCTTTCTTGACGTAGATCTGCAGCCGCTTGCCGCCCTGCTGCAGGTGGGCAAATCCGGCCTTACCCATGAGGCGGATCGCCATGATGCGTCCGGCGACGCGCACGTTGACGCGAGCCTGGTCCAGTTCCTCGGCGGTTTTGGGAGTGTAGTCCGCGAGGATCTGATCGAGGGTGTGGGTGAACTCGTACTTACTGCGGTAGGTGGCCTGACCGAGCGCCTCAATCT
Source organism: Acidobacteriaceae bacterium (assembly GCA_003134655.1). Taxonomy (GTDB): domain Bacteria; phylum Acidobacteriota; class Terriglobia; order Terriglobales; family Acidobacteriaceae; genus Sulfotelmatobacter. The sequence goes on along the minus strand of PLBY01000107.1, from coordinate 247,073 downwards.
GTTTCAACTTCTCGCGGCGCAGGTTATATATGTGGTCGTCGAGTGCCAAGGGAGTCCTTTTAATGCTTGCGATGGAACAGAGATTATAAACAATGCGTTGAGATGGTCCTGTGCCCTTCGGCCGCCGAGGCAGGCGCTGGTTTTTTTTAGCGCGCGAGGCAAAATCTTGATTCTGTTGTAGTTACGAGGTGAGTATGGGCCCTGATCCCCGCAAAATCTTGGATCGAAAGGACTTGCGGGTAAAATCTTGGGAAATAAGGAGTTAGCGGCACAGACCGAGCTGGCCGCTTGCGCTTCGGATTGGATCTGGTTTGCGCCCACGAGTTGATTGTCCGCTTTCTATTCGCTCGGTCAAGGTTGTTCGTCACAAGCGGACAGTTTTTTGTTGTGCAGAGCTGTGGAAAACCGATCGGGCCAGCAGCGTGGTTTTGGTTGGCGGACGACCGATTTCACGGGCAAGGCCTATCCGTCACCTCTTACCGAATCATGTATACCGTCGTCAATGGGTCCATCGCCGACGAGCACGAATCCACACTTCTCCATCGCACGAATCGAAGGTGTCAATCCGGGCAAAGTGTGGGCAACAACAACCCGCACAGCTGGGTTCTGAAGTGCCCAGCCGACAAGAACTCGCACGGCTTCGGTGCAGTAGCCATTCCGCTGATAGGCTGCGGCGATGTCCCGCCAACTATCTGAGTCCCTGAGCAGAATTGACCATTTTTCTGCTGCGGCTTGCTGGATGATAGACAACCGTGAAGGCCAAGAAGCCTACTCTCAAACAGGTACAAGCCGTCCGTTGCCCGACTTGTGGAGCGGGACCGGGTGAGAAATGCGAACTCGGGACTGGAAAGCCACGTAACGAGCCGCATCGTGACCGACGTTTGATTGCGTCAGATTGAGCGTCGCGCCTACCGAACACCGGAGGGCGAATGACCTAAAACAACCCACTAGCTTCTCGAGTGATAAGCCCCTGCAATCAGGCGACTCGAGCACTCGCCGAGAATCGTCTCGGCTATGAGCAATTTTGAACATCTAGACGATTCGCCGATCGGTGCGTACGATTGCCACCGCTGGCTAATTTCTTGATTTGATTAGGGGTTAGGCTCGAATGGCAAGTGAACGTGTTCTCGGTCTTACCGCCGCAGTTCTCCGCAAGAAGTTCCATGGTGGGATGTCTGTTCGGAACTACAAAGACAACGAGATCGTCTTTTCGCAAGGAGACACAGCTGACGCTATCTTCTACATCCAGAGCGGCACGGTGAAGCTTACAGTGGTCTCGGCTCGTCGCAAAAAAGCTGTAATTGCCTTCCTCCGGCGAGGTAGCTTTTTTGGCGAAGGCTGTCTCGGAGGACAATCTCTGCGGATTTGCACCGCGAAATCAGTTGGTGAGTCCGACATCGCCCGACTGCGAAGGGGAAGCACGGTTCGTACGCTCAAGCGAGACCCACAGTTTGCAGGGCTGTTTAATGCATATCTGCTTTCCCGGATTATTCGAATTGAGGAAGACTTGGTGGATCAGTTCTTCAATTTCAGCGAAAGGCGGCTGGCTCGGGTTCTATTGCTGCTTGGGCACATCAACGAGGAATCAAAGCCGGAGTGCCCCGTGAAGGTGAGCCAGTCAACCCTGGCGGAGATGGTTGGCACGACCCGCGCGGGGTCAGCAAATTTATGAATCAATTCAAGAAGAGGGACTTCGTCCGCTACAACGGCGGTTTGCAAATAAATAGCAAACTGATCGCGGCTTTCCTGCAAACTCGATCCATGTCCGTTGCGACGAAAGCGTAGACCCGGCCAGAAGGGTCTGGCGATCGGTGAGGAACTCGTCACTCACTCGTCACTCAAACTCGGTATTCCTGAAAGGGATGTCGAGTCCCGGAAATGCCAAGAACGCGATCATCTGTTGACGTAAGCATGTCTGGGGCTTGCGCTCCTGGTGGTACCATGGTACATTGGTACGCATGACGGACGATCCCAAGCTTCTGGTGGAGCGCGTGCAGACGGGCGTGCGCATCGAAAAACGAATCCTCAAAGTCCTCAAGGCGTTTGCCGAATACCACGATATGACGCTGGGCGACGTGCTCGAAGGCATCGTGCTGCACGCCTTCGACGGCAAGACTCCGTTCAGTACGGCATCGCTGGAACGCATTCGCGAGCTGAAAAAGTTCTACGAACTGGATCTTGATTCGAGCGCCAGCCACCGGCTGAAAGAGATCAAAGCCAAATCTCCGCGCAAGCGGGCTGGCGATAAGTAAAAGGCAGACGAGGATAGCCATGGGTTTCTTGAAAAATAAGTGCGGTCTGACCGTTTTGCAGTGGGCCCTCGGGATTGTGATCCTGATTGAAGCCGTGATGTTCGTGCTGCCTAGTGCCGCGCACGACTTTGCCCGGACGCACATGCCGGGGTTCGTCCGGCTGGTGCTGGGATTCGGAGAGATTGCCGGGTGCGTGCTGCTGCTGATTCCACAAACTGCGATTCGCGGCGCATGGCTGCTGGTGGCGGTGTTTGTGATGGCCATCCTCATCCACCTGCTGCATGGGATGTATGGGATCGGCAATCTGGTGATTTATACGGCGGCAGCGTTCGCGATTGCGGTGGGGAAGGGGAATTGAACGCGGCGGCATTCGGCGATTGGGGACCTTCGCCGGGCTGCGCCCCGCGGACAGCCGGGGGCGGCTGTCCCCACATTTAACCGTCCCTACATTCAACCATGACACACCAGCAACTCATCCGGGATTTCGAGAACGATATGCTTCCCGCGGATTCTTTTCATCATGCGGATCACGTGCGGCTGGCCTTTGCTTATCTCTGCGAGTATCCGCCACTCGAAGCGCTCGACAAGTTCGCCACCGCGCTGAAGCGCTTTGCCACGGCTCGCGGTAAGCCTCAGCTGTACAACGAGACGATTACGCATGCTTACTTTTTTCTGATCCGCGAGCGGATGGCGCGGTTCCCTTCGCGCGAATGGGATGAGTTTGCGGCTCAGAATTCCGACTTGCTGGTTTGGAAGGATGGGATTCTCGGCCGCTACTATCGGGAGGGGACGCTGCAATCCGAGCTTGCGCGGACAGTGTTTGTTTTTCCGGACCGGTAGCTCTTCTTTCGCCCCTCAGGGGCTGGTCGTTCTGCATTCTTGCGCCGCTCCCGCGGCTGAAAACCAGCTTCACTCTTTTGCCGCTTTCGCGCCGGAGGATTGCTGCCTTTCACTGTCTTGCTTCGTCTAATCCGCCGTGGCGACAGAGATCAGGTACTATCACTCCGACAATAGGAAGGCCGAATGAAAATGCTGAAGCGAATTCTCCTCTTCCCCGCACTTCTGATGTGCTCTCTGGCCCAGGCACAAGAGATCCGCACGGGCGACGCTCTGCTGCGCGCAATGCACGACCGCTACCAGGCGACTTGGTATAAGACGCTGACGTTTACGCAGAAAAGCACCACCTACAAACCGGACGGCACCAGTTCCGCCGAAACCTGGTATGAGGCAGCAATGCTGCCGGGAAAGTTGCGCATCGACATTGGTCCGGCCAGCAACGGGAACGGATACGTTCTGGTCGACGGGACTGCCACGGTCGTTAAAGACGGCAAAGTCACCGGCACTTTTCCGTTGGTCAACATCCTGCTGGTGCTGGGATTTGACGTTTACACGCAGGATCCCGAGACGACGATCAAGGTGGTGAAGGGTGAGGGATACGATTTGTCGAAGTTGCGGGAGGATACGTGGGAGGGACATCCTGCTTACGTGGTGGGCGCCGACAAGGGGGACCTGACGTCCAAACAGTTCTGGGTCACGAAAGACACGCTGTTGTTTGTGCGGGTGATCGAACCTTCGCGAGGGGATCCTAAGAAGCTCGACGACGTGCGCTTCGCAGATTACCAGCCACTGGCGGGGGCGTGGGTGGCGGCACGAGTGGAGGTCCACTCTGAGGACAAGCTGGTGTTCAGCGAGGACTACACCGACATCCAGGCCAATGTGAAACTTGCGCCTGCGGTTTACGATCCGCAGCAGTTCAGTACGACGCACTGGGAGAAATAGTGACGCAGTAGTCTGCCGCGGGAGATCCTTCGCTCCGCCTGAAAAACGGCTACGCTCAGGATGACTCCGTTTCACGGACTGCTCCCTCGAACTTGCGCCCCCACGCGCTTCCCGCAGTAGAATAGCCCCATCATTTTCTAATTCAATCCACTCCGGAAGTGGCCCATGGTTCATTTCAAGGTGAACGGACACGCGCAGACGTTTGATGGCGATCCGGAGATGCCGCTGCTGTGGTACTTGCGCGACATCCTCGGACTTACGGGAACGAAATTCGGGTGCGGCATGGCGCTGTGCGGCGCTTGCACTGTGCTGCAGAATGGGAAAGCGATTCGCTCGTGCTCGAAGCAGATGAGCACGGTGGAAGGGCTCGAGATCACGACCATTGAAGGCATCTCGGCCAGTGGGCCGCACGCGGTGCAGAAGGCATGGGCGGAAGTGAACGTGCCGCAATGCGGGTACTGCCAGCCGGGGCAGATCATGCAGGCGGTGTCGTTGCTGTCTTCGAAACCGAAGCCCACCGACGCTGACATTGATGACGGGATGGCGGGCAACATCTGCCGGTGCGGGACCTACCAGCGCATTCGGGCCGCGATCAAGACGGCGGCGAAGGAGACGGTATGATCACCCAGGAAAAAACCGGTATGGAGAAGATGACGATCGAAAATGTCTCGCGGCGCAGCTTTTTGCAGGGGATGCTGGCGACCAGTGCGTTTGTGCTATGCGTCGGAAAATCCCCACTTCTCGCAAAAGCTGCGAGAAATGGGGCACCCGGATTGGGAGAGGGCGCGGCTGGGTCGGTGGGGGCGTCCGCGTTTCATCCGAGCGTGTACGTCGGGATTCATACCGACGGCATGGTGTACATCGTGGCGCACCGGTCGGAGATGGGGAACGGGGTGCGCACGAGCCTGCCGCGCATTCTGGCGGACGAACTGGACGCGGACTGGAGCCGCGTCATTGTTGTTCAGGCCGATGGCGATGCGGCCTACGGATCGCAGGACACCGATGGATCGCACTCGGTGCGCGAGTTTTTTGAACCGTTGCGCGAAGCTGGTGCTACCGCCCGACTGATGCTGGTGCGAGCGGCGGCGCAGCAGTGGGGCATTCCGGAATCGCAGTGCGTGGCGGATCCGGTGCACTTTGTCTCGGACAAGAGTTCGTCACGGAAGCTGGGGTATGGCGAACTCGCGGCTCTGGCTGCGAAACTGCCGGTCCCGAAGAAAGAAGAGCTGAAGTTCAAGTCGCCGACGGAGTGGCGTTACATTGGCAAACCTGCACCAGGATATGACGTCACCGATGTTTGCTCAGGGAAGCCGCTGTTTGGGATGGACGTGCGGGTCGACGGGATGCTTTATGCCGCCATCGCTCATCCGCCGGTGCTCGGTGGGAAGGTGAAGTCGGTTGATGACTCCGCGACTCTGAAAGTGATCGGAGTGAAGAAGACAATTCCGATCGATCCGTTTAAACCGCCCCATGCGTTTCAGCCTCTGGGTGGCGTGGCGGTGATCGCTGACAACACGTTTGCCGCGTTCAAAGGCCGGAAGAATCTCAAGGTTGAGTGGGACAACGGGAGCAACGCTTCGTACAACTCTGCTGAATATAAGAAGGAACTGCAGCAGACGGCGCGCCAGCCGGGAAAGGTCGTGCACACTGTGGGCGATCCTGATGCTGAGTTTGCCAAGGGCGGCAAGATCGTGGAGGCAGAGTACTTCGCGCCGCATCTGGCGCATGCTTCCATGGAGCCTCCGGTCGCCGTCGCTGACGTGCAGGGTGAGAAGGTGACGGTGTGGTCGCCGACGCAAAATCCGCAGGGCGTGCAGGAAGAGGTAGCTAAGGCGCTCGGCCTGAAGAAGGAGAACATCACCTGTCACGTTACGTTCCTGGGCGGAGGGTTTGGGCGCAAATCGAAGCCTGACTATGCGGTCGAGGCCGCGGTGCTCTCGAAGAAAACCGGCAAGCCGGTGAAGGTGATCTGGAGCCGCGAAGACGACATCAAGTTCGATTACTTCCATTCTGTTGCCGCTATGTACATGAAGGCCGCGCTCGACGATTCGGGCAAGCCGACAGCGTGGCTGCAGCGGTCGGTGTTCCCGCCGATCGGGTCGACGTTCAATGCGACCGAGGTTTACGGCGGGGCTGGCGAGATGTCGATGGGATGGAGCGTGGTGCCGTTCGAGGTGCCGAACTTCCAGTCGGAAAACGGGCAGGCGGTGGCGCATGTGCGCATCGGGTGGCTGCGCTCGGTGGCGAATATTTATCACGCGTTCGCGGTGCAGTCGTTTGCGAATGAACTGGCATATGCCGCGAATCGCGATCCGTACGACTACTTGATGACGCTAATCGGATCGGCTCGGACACTCGACGTGGGGCCGCAGGGTCCTCCCGGGGTGGGAGAGAAGTATCCTTATGACATCGGGCGACTGCGGCGCGTGGCTGAGATCGCCGCGGAGAAGGCGAACTGGGGCAAGAAGAAATCCGGCAAAGGAAGCGGCATGGGCATTGCTGTTCATCGCAGCTTCTTTAGCTACGTGGCGAGCGTGGTTGAGGTTGAGGTCGACGATCGGGGTGTGGTTCGGATTCCGCACGTCTACACGGCGGTGGATGCGGGGATCGTGGCCAATCCAGAAATGTTGCGATCGCAATTCGAAGGCGCTGCCGTGTTTGGAACCAGCCTCGCCCGCACCGGAGAGATCACCGCGACGGCGGGGGCGATCGACCAATCCAACTTCTATGACTACCAGGTGGCGCGCATGAACGACGCGCCGCGGCAGGTCGATGTTCACATCGTCGAGAGCACGGCGCCGCCCGCGGGAGTGGGAGAACCGGGCGTGCCGCCGATAGCTCCGGCGATCTGCAACGCGATCTACGCGGCTACCGGGAAGCGAGTGAGGGAGTTGCCGCTGACGCGGAATGGATTCTCGTAGGTCCGCGCGGGATCACTTCGGCTTCGCGTGAAAAGCGGCGCACCGAGGATGACGCCTCCTCTCGACTGACCGACTTCGATTTTGCGGTGTCCCTTGAACCGCAGCCCTATCGGCGCTACTATGGCCTGCTGCGCCGATTGCAGACGCGAGACTTTCTATGCCGCAAAACTACGTACCTATCTTTATCTTTATTGCCATTGTTGGGTCGTTGTTGCCGATCACTTTGTTGCTCGCCAAACTGGTGCGGCCCTCGAATCCCAGCAAGACCAAGCTGATGCCGTATGAGTGCGGCATCGACCCCATCGACAGCGCGCGCGGGCGGTACACGGTTCGCTATTACATCATCGCGATTCTGTTTGTCGTGTTCGATGTGGAGACGATCTTTCTGTTTCCCTGGGCGGTGCGGTTTAAGGCATTCGGGCTGTTTGGATTGCTGGAGATGCTGATCTTCCTGGCGATTTTGATTGTGGGCTACATCTGGGTGTGGAAAAAGGGCGCGCTGGAATGGGTGTAGGGCGTGGTGCCGTCCCTGCGGGATTCGTTTTCCCTTTCGGCTGCGACCCGGCACTGCCATGCCGGGCTTTCCTATGCCGCCCTCCGGGCTATAGCAGGCAGACTTTCTTTGCAGCGGAGTTGAGAAATAGATTTGCGTCGACGCGAATTGCATGAGTGCAACTCTCGATAATCCGATGGATTCCTCTCCCGCCGAGACGTTTACTGCCAGCCGCTGGACGCAGGGGAACTTTCTGTTCCCCACCCGGCTCGTTATCAGCCCGCAGCGTGTTGCGCGCGTGAAGGGGCGATTGTTCGGCAGCAACGAAGAGAGCATTTCCGTGTCGAAGATCGCTTCGGTGCATATTTCCACAGGCGTGTTCTGGTCGGAGATCGTGATTGAATCGACCGGCGGGACCGACCCCATCACCAGCCACGGGCACCGCAAGGGCGATGCGCAACGCATCCGCGACTTGATCGAGACTTACCAGGCACAGGCGCGCGGTTAGCCACTTTTGCTGCGTGACGGAGTTCCCTTGATGGGTGCTGGTTCCGCGGTTTCGAAAGGGATCCTTCGACGGCGTTGTCGTTCGCTGCGCTCGCGACAACTTGCTCAGGATGACAGGTGGAAAGAGCCGCGGCGCAATGGTCGATGATTCAACAATTTCTGAATCGGACGCTCGTTGACTTCGTTCTCCCAAGCTGATAAAAGTTAACGTTCTTTTCAATGCACACGCTGCGGGAGGTTTGTGCCTTCGCGCTATGCCGGACGAAATCAAATCCCCCACTCCGCCGCCGCCGGAAGGTGAACCGAAACCGACGGCGGATCAGCCCGCTAGTCCGGGCGGGGTGAAGGCTACTCCCTCCGGCTCGGTTCAATCGGAGACGAAAACGGCTCCTGACAAACCCGGTGCACCAACTGCTCCCGCCGCAACGCCTGCTTCTGCAACCCCAGCGAAACCTGCCGCCGCCGTTCCCGCGGCTCCTGCCGCTGCCAAGCCTGCCGCTGCTCCACCGAAACCTGCGGCTCTCGTACCGACTCCCTGGGATTCGCCGATGGTTGCCAAGTTGAAGGGCGAGTATGGATCGGGGATCGAGCCGTTGACGCATCTCGGGCAGAACTATATGGTGGTCGATCGGTCGCTGATCCCTGAGATTCTGCAGGTTTTGCGCAACGAAGAAGAGTTTGACTACTGCGTGGACATCACTGCAGTGCACTATCCCAAGCGCGAGAAGCAGTTCGACGTGGTCTGGGTGCTGTATTCGTTTCCGCGCAATGAACGCATCCGCGTTACGACGCGCATTGCCGACGGCGAGAGTCTGCAGAGTTCGGTGCCGATCTGGGCGACCGCGAACTGGCTGGAGCGCGAAGTGTTCGACATGTTCGGGATCAAGTTCGACGGACATCCGGATCTGAAGCGCATTTTGCTGCCCGACGGGTGGAAGGGGCATCCGCTGCGGAAGGATTACGGGATCTTGCAGCAGGATAATGAGTGGGTGCAGATCAATTTGGGGATTGAGAGCGGACAGTGACTACTGGAACGCTCCCACGCGAGATCCCTCGCCTCGCTGGTGAAGGCGCGAGGCTTCGGGATGACGCCGCCGAGAGGCGGACAGTGACGAACAATTAATGACGGATCCGAACACACTCTCGCCGCTCGATCTGGAAACGCCCGACAAGACGTTTCTGGACGCCAATGAGCTCGTGATTAATATGGGGCCGCAGCATCCGGCGACCCATGGGGTGCTGCGCGTCATTCTGCGGCTCGACGGCGAGAAGGTCATGGGGCTCGAGTGCGTGATCGGGTACCTGCACCGCGGGGTGGAGAAGATTGCCGAGAACCGCACGTATACGATGTTCAATCCCTACGTCGACCGGATGGATTATGTCGCGGCGGTCTCGAACGGGCTAGGATACTGCGAGGCAGTCGAGAAACTTCTGAGCGTGGAGGCTCCGCCGCGGGCGCAGTACATCCGCGTCATCCTGACGGAACTGAACCGGATTGCCAGCCACCAGCTTTGGCTGGGGACGCATGCGCTCGACATTGGCGCGATCACGCCGCTGTTTTACACCTTCCGCGACCGGGAAGAGATTCTCAAGATTTTCGAGAAGTATTGCGGGGCTCGGCTAACGACGCACGCGTTTCGCATTGGCGGGCTGCAGTATGAGGCGTATGACGGGTTCGAGCGCGAAGTGAAGAACTTCGTTTCGTTCGTGAAGCCCAAGATTGATGAGTACGAAGAGTTGCTGACAACCAACCGCATTTGGCTGGAACGGACCAAGGGCGTAGGAACGATCTCGGGCAAGGACGCGATTGCGCTAGGCGTGACTGGACCTGTGCTGCGAGCCAGCGGCGTGAAGTGGGACATCCGGAAGGCGCTGCCTTACGCGAACTATAAGAACTTCGAGTTCGACATTCCCATCGGGCAGAACGGCGATACGTATGACCGGTATCTGGTGCGCATGGTCGAGATGCGGCAGTCGTTGCGAATTATTGAGCAGGCGGTCGCGGGGATTCCTGAGGGCCCCATTATGGCCAAAGTTCCCAAGGTGATGAAGCCTCCGGTGGGCGAGATCTACCACTCGATCGAAGCTCCAAAGGGCGAACTCGGATACTTCATCGTCAGCGACGGGTCGACGCAGCCGTACCGGATCCGCGTGCGGCCACCATCGTTCGTGAACCTGCAGGCGCTGGACGTAATGTGCCGCGGCCAGCTCGTCGCCGACGTGATTGCCGTCATCGGCACGCTGGATATCGTTCTCGGCGAGGTAGACCGCTGATGCACGAGTTAATCCTGTACATCAAATCCTACCTCGACAGCAATCTGACACCCGGCGGCGCTGGAAACATCTTCTGGGCGACGGTCTACATTCTGCTGGTGTTTGGCGGGCTCTCCGTGGCCGTCATCGCGATGAACTGGCTGGAGCGGAAAATCCTCGCGCACATGCAGGTGCGGCTTGGACCGATGCGCGTGGGCCCGCACGGACTGCTGCAGCCGATCGCTGACGCTATCAAGTTGCTGCTCAAAGAAGACATCATCCCGGCTGAGGCCGACAAGATTGTCTTCTGGATCGCGCCGTTCATCGTCGTGTTGGCTGCGTTCACTGTTTTCGTTGTCGTCCCTTTTGGCCCTACCCACGCCATCACCGACATGAACATCGGCATCCTGTTTATGCTGGGTGTTTCGTCGCTGAGCGTGCTCGGCATTGTGACTGCCGGGTGGGCCTCCAATTCGCACTACCCGCTAATCGGGGCGCTGCGGTCGAGTGCGCAGATGGTCTCGTATGAAGTGGCCATGGGATTGGCGGTTGTGTCGGTCATCATGATGACCAGCCTCAACACCACGGGCACCGGAACGCTGAGCATGATCGGGATCGTGCAGTCGCAGATGGCGCAGCAGCAGTGGTTCATCTTCAAGTTTTTCCCGCTGGGCCTGATCGGATTCGTGATTTTTGCCATCGCAATGGTCGCCGAGACCAACCGCGCGCCTTTCGATTTGCCGGAGGCCGAATCTGAATTAACCGCTGGATTTCATACTGAGTACAGCGGGTTCCGCTGGTCTTTGTTCTTCCTGGCGGAATACTCGGCGATGATCGCGGTGTCGTCGATTGCGGTTACGCTGTGGCTCGGCGGGTGGTGGCGGCCATTTCCCAACTGGCTGAGCGGTTCGACTTGGGATTCCATCTTCTCTTTCTTCCCCGGGGTCACGTTCCTGCTTTTCGCAGCCATGTGTTTCTACAACACGGCCCGCATGCCGAAGCATCCTCTGTTCAAGATTCAGACGATGGGACTGGCGGGATTTGGCGCTGTGCTTGGCCTGATCGGCCTGGTGTTGTTCCTGGAGCCGGTGCGAGTACGCGTCGGCGACATTTTCTGGTTCGCGGCGAAAGTTGCCGGGTTCATGTACCTCTATATCTGGTATCGTGGCACGTTCCCCAGATATCGCTTTGATCAGCTCATGAAAGTGGGATGGAAGATTCTGCTGCCGATGGGCTTGGCCTTGCTGATCCTGACCGCTGTTGTCGGCATGCGGGCGGACCTATGGGATCAATTGCGCGGAGTGGGGCACCCATGAATCCCACGATAACGAATCCTCCGGTCGCGACTCCCTTCTTCTTTTACTTGCTGGCCGCCACCATGGTCATCGGCGGAATCCTGGTGATCACGCGCAAGAATGCGATTCACTCCGCGATGGCGCTGATCACCACGCTGCTGGCCCAGGCCGGGCTCTACCTGATGCTGTACGCCCCGTTTGTGGCTGGCGTGCAGATCATTCTTTATGCCGGCGGGATTATGGTGCTGTTCCTGTTCGTGATCATGCTGATCAACCTTGAACGCAGCATGAAAGAGCGCCAGTTCAACAAGCAATGGCTGGCGGGAATCGCCGCCGCGGCCGCGTTGGGCGGGCTGTTCATTGCGGTATACACCTCGTCCAAGGGCAAAGCGCTGTTTCCAGAAGGGCGCATGAGTTTTGGGGAATCGCAAAACACGCAGAATATCGCGATGCTGCTGTTCGACCGGGGCGCTGGGCAATATATGTTCGCGTTCGAGATCGCTTCGTTGCTACTGTTGGTGGCGATTATCGGAGCAGTGGTCATGGCGAAGAAAAGGATCTGAAGTGCGCATGTGCCGGCGGGAAGCAGATTCCTCCCTTCGGTCGGAATGACAAGACGTATCGCTGATCGGCCGTAATAGAAATGGACGCAATGCTGCACATCACGACGTTGCACTACCTGGTCTTGGGCGCGGCTCTGTTCCTGCTCGGCGTGATCGGGGTGCTTACGCGCCGGAACGTGGTCATTGTGCTGATGTCGATTGAACTGATCCTGAACGCCGTCAATCTGAATCTGGTTGCATTCTCGCGCTACTGGCAGGGCATTCATGGTCCCAATGCACTGCACGGGCAGGTGTTCGCAATTTTTGTGATTACTGATGCCGCCGCGGAAGCCGCGGTTGGACTCGGCATCCTGATCGCCTTCTTCCGGAATAAGGAGACGGTGAACGTGGATGAGGTGAATTTGTTGAAGTGGTAGGAAGGCAGTACTCAGTACCTTGTACCTAGTACCCAGTACTGACTTGTCATCCTGAGCAAAGCGAAGGACCTATGTACTCCTCGCCACAAGCAGAATGCATAGGTTCTTCGCTTCGCTCAGAATGACAAACCAAGAGATGGAATGCTATTTCTAAACTACATCTGGCTAATTCCGCTGTTCCCTGCCGTCGGCGCGGCTCTTATGTTTTTTTTCGGGCGCAGGCTGCAGAAGGCTACGGTGAGCGCGGTCTGCGTCGGGTCGGTGGTTCTTGCGTTTCTGATGGCTTGCGGCGCGGTGCTGCAGTACGTCAATTGGGCCCCGGCGCACGACCACCAGCCTTATCAGACCATTCTCTATACCTGGCTCGGTTCCGACACGGGCCACCTCAACTTCCAGAAATCTGACGGGACTCCGGCTTCGTTGCAGGCTGACGCGGGATTCCTGATCGATCCGCTGTCCAGCATCTGGCTGCTGTTTGTGACCGGCGTCGGGATGCTGATCCATATTTATTCGACCGGGTACATGGCGCATGAGGGCGGGTATTACCGCTTTTTTGGTTACCTGAACCTCTTCATGTTCTCCATGCTCACGCTGATTCTCGCCAACAACTATGTGCTGATGTTCGTTGGGTGGGAAGGCGTGGGACTGTGTTCGTATCTTCTGATTGGTTTCTACTTTCATCGCAAGTCGGCGAGCGACGCGGCGAACAAGGCGTTCATCGTCAACCGCATCGGCGATGCGGGATTCATACTAGGGATGTTCTTCATCGCGTGGATGTGCGGATCGCTGCGCTTTATCGATGTGACCGGATTCGCGCGGGAACACGCTGCTACGTTGATGGGGAACCCGATCATCACTGCGGCAACGCTGCTGCTGTTCGTTGGCGCCTGCGGCAAGTCGGCGCAGCTTCCTCTTTATGTGTGGTTGCCGGACGCGATGGAAGGCCCGACGCCGGTCTCGGCGCTGATCCATGCGGCGACCATGGTGACCGCNNGGCGTTTACATGGTGGCGCGGTCGAATGCGCTGTTTGTGCTGGCTCCGAAGTCGATGATGGTAGTGGCGGTCGTTGGCGCGCTGACTGCTATTTTCGCCGCCTCGATTGGACTGGTGCAGAACGATATCAAGCGGGTGCTGGCATATTCGACCGTTTCACAACTGGGATACATGTTCCTGGCGCTCGGGGTGGGAGCGTTTTCTGCCGGAGTGTTCCATGTATTTACGCACGCCTTCTTCAAGGCTCTCCTCTTCCTTGGCGCAGGCTCGGTGATTCACGCCATGAGCGGCGAGCAGGACATGCGCAACATGGGGGATCTGTCGGGGAAGATTCCGGTCACGTTCCGCACCATGTTTGTCGCGACGCTGGCGATCGCGGGAATACCCGGGTTCGCGGGATTCTTCTCGAAGGATGAAATTCTGTGGCAGGCATGGAAGTTTCATCCCGCGCTGTGGGCTATCGGATTCGTGACTGCGCTGATGACGTCGTTCTACATGTTCCGCCTGATTTATTTGACGTTCTGGAGCCCGTCGCGGGTCACCAGCCACGAAGTTGAGCACCACATTCACGAATCTCCGAAGTCGATGACTTGGCCGCTGGTGATTCTGGCGTTCTTCTCGATTTTCGCTGGATACCTCAACGTGTCCGAGAGTATGGGCGGGGCGAAGCGCATCGACAGGTTTCTCGACCCGGTTTTTGCGAGCGCGATCGAGAAAGGGGCTCTACCGGCGGGCGAGTCAGGCCCGGGCCTCACGGAATATCTGCTGATGGGGCTCTCGATCGCTGCCGCCGGCGCCGGATGGTTGATGGCCCGAAGTGCCTACGGCAACGCCGGAAAGGGGTACGCCGAGCCCATCGCCGCAGCCGCGCCGCCGGTTTACGACGTGCTGCTCAACAAGTATTACGTGGACGAAGGTTACGACTACGTGGTCACCGGGCGCCGCAAGTTGGGAGATGTGCGGCTGGGCGTGATGGGGCTGGGCGAAGCCAGTTCGTGGTTCGACTCCCATGTGATCGATGGCGCGGTCAATGGCGCTGGCTGGATCACCCGGGTTGCGGCGACGTTCTCCAGTTGGTGGGACAAGTGGATCATCGACGGCATCGGGGTTAACGGGCCGGCGATTCTGGCGCGCATGCTCAGTTATCCCGCGCGCTTGTTTGAGTGGGGCCTGGTGCAATGGTATGCGCTGGTGATGACCGCCGGGTTGGTAGGGTTCGCGTTCTATTACGTGTACCACTGAAAGAGCTGCTAGCTGCTAGCTTCTAGCTACTAGCCAACCCGGCTTAGCTAGAAGCTAGCGGCTAGAAGCTAGAAGCTGACTATGCAAAACCACATCTTATCGATCATTCTGTTCACGCCGCTCGTGGGCGCGCTGTTTCTCCTGTTTATTCCCAAGGAGAATAAGAACGCCATCCGCTGGATCGCGAATATTTTCGCGCTCGCCGGCCTAGTAGTCTCGCTGCCGCTGGTGCCGATGTTCTGGGCGCAGCGGTTTGAGCCCGGATTCAAGTTCGTCGAGGGCGCTCCCAGCAACTGGATTCC
This sequence comes from Acidobacteriaceae bacterium, assembly GCA_003134655.1. Lineage (GTDB taxonomy): Bacteria > Acidobacteriota > Terriglobia > Terriglobales > Acidobacteriaceae > Sulfotelmatobacter. The sequence goes on along the minus strand of PLBY01000107.1, from coordinate 232,056 downwards.
TTCGATCGGCGCGGGCTATGTTTTGGGTATCGATGGCATTTCGTTCCTGCTGATCATGCTGACCACGCTGCTGGGGTGGATCTCGATTCTGTCTTCGTGGACCGCGATTGAGAATCGGGTCAAGGAATACTACATTTGGTTTCTGTTTCTGCAGACGGGCATGCTCGGCGTCTTCATGGCGCTGGATTTCTTCCTCTTCTTCGTTTTCTGGGAAGCGATGCTGGTTCCGATGTACCTGCTGATTGGGATTTGGGGCGGGCCGCGCAAGCTTTACGCTGCGATCAAGTTCTTCCTCTATACGCTGGCTGGCTCGGTGCTGATGTTGCTGGGCATTCTGTTTCTGTACTTCCACCATCATTCGGTCACGGGCATCTATTCGTTCAGCCTGCAAGGGCTCTACGACACGGCGCCGCGGATTTATTCCGACTACGGCCCGCACGTTGCGACACTTCTGTTCCTGAGCTTCTTCTTCGCCTTCGCAATTAAGGTGCCGATGTTCCCATTCCATACGTGGCTGCCGGACGCGCACGTGGAGGCGCCCACTGCGGGCTCGGTGATCCTGGCAGGCGTTCTGCTGAAGATGGGGACTTACGGGTTCATTCGCTTCTCACTTCCCTTCTTCCCCAACGTGCTCATGAATCCTGCCACGTTCCTTGGGATGACGGTCCGCGGGTGGATGATTTTCCTTTCCATCGTCGGCATTATTTATGGCGCGCTTGTCTCACTCATGCAGAAGGACATGAAGAAGCTTGTGGCTTACTCGTCGGTGAGCCACCTGGGATTCTGCACTCTTGGAATTTTCGCGCTGACGCCACTGGGTTTGAGCGGATCGGTGCTGCAGCAGATTAATCACGGCATCTCGACGGGGGCGCTGTTCCTGATTGTCGGCATCCTTTACGAGCGGCGTCACACCCGAGAGATCTCGGAATACGGTGGCATCTCGAACGTGATGCCGATTTATGCGACCATTACGATGATCATGTTCCTGTCGTCGATGGGACTGCCGTTACTCAACGGGTTCGTGGGCGAGTTCACGATTCTGCAAGGGACGTTCATGGAGAACTGGAAGTGGGGCGCGTGGGCTGTCCCGGGAGTCGTTTTGGCCGCGGCCTATTTGCTGTGGCTCTACCAGCGCGTGTTCTTCGGTACGGTGACGAATCCCAAGAATGAAAAGCTGCACGATCTGACGCCGCGGGAAGTCGCGACGTTCGTGCCGCTGCTGATCATGGCGTTCTGGATCGGGCTGTATCCCAAGCCGTTCTTCCAGATTCTGGAGCAGCCGGTGAATCATACGATTGCGATGGCGCGGCCTGATTATCCGCAGCCAGCGGTGAATGCAGCGGCGCAACCGGCGCCGGTAGTCGCGCCCGCATCGGTGATGCCGACGACGACAACGCCGCCTGTCGCAACTACACCTGCTCCGACGAAGGCTAAGGGGAAGAACTAGTGGTCTGGACTGACTATCTGCTGGCGCTGCCGATCACGCTGCTGACGCTGTTTGCCCTCGGCATCCTGCTGATCGACCTCATGCTCCCGAAGGAGATGAAGTGGGCGAATGCAGTCACAGCCATGGTTGGAGTGCTCTTCTCCGCGGGTGGGGTTTACAAGATCGATTTGTGGCTGCACTCCACCGGTTCGCCCCTTCAGTTGGGTTTTATGGGCACGATGATCGTGGATCACTTCGCCCTGTACTTTTTCTACCTGTTCCTCGCGGCCACCGCAATCACGATCCTCGTGTCGGCGCGCTACCTCGAAACGGAGCATGAAAATCACGGCGAATACTACGCCCTCATGCTCCTGGCAGTCGCGGGCATGATGTGCATGGCCGCAGGCTTCGACATCGTTCTCATCTTCATCGGCCTCGAACTGATGGCCATCTCCACCTATGTGCTGGTGGGATTCCTGCGCCGCGACCGGCGTTCCAACGAAGCCGCATTGAAGTATCTGCTGCTCGGTGCGTTTTCCTCAGGCATTTTCGCTTACGGACTGTCGCTGATTTACGGCCTGACCGACAGCACGAATCTGTATGTTATCGGAGCCAGATTACCCGCCCTGCTACAAAGCGAATACAAGCCGGTTGCGATCATCGCCTTGCTGACCACCATCACCGGACTGCTGTTTAAGATCGCCGCCATCCCGTTCCACCAATGGGCTCCCGACGCTTACGAAGGCGCACCCACAAGCATTACCGGGTTCATGTCCGTTGCCGTCAAGGCCGCAGGATGGGCAATGCTGTTGCGCATCCTGGGCTTCAGCTACAACTTCAACGGCCGGGTCGTTTCCTGGGGACTGATTTCGATGCGTCCCATCTATGTGCCGCTGTTGGTCTTCGTCTCCATCGCGACAATGACGGGTGCGAATTTCGCCGCGCTCACCCAGACCAACACCAAGCGCCTGCTGGCCTATTCGTCGATCGCCCATGTCGGTTACATGCTGCTCGGCCTGGTCGCGGGCACGGCAACACAACTCAGTCCCGATGGGATCAAGGGCATCCTGATCTACCTGCTGGTCTATACCTTCATGAACCTGGGCGCGTTCGCGGTGATCACGGCGCTGCGGCATCGCAACGTGATTGGCGACGAACTCGACGATCTGAACGGGCTCTATTCCCGAGCGCCCGTGGAAGCTGTGCTCATGCTGGTGTTCATGCTGTCGCTGGCGGGCATTCCCCCGCTGGCTGGGTTCTGGGGAAAATATTTCATCTTCCTGAGCCTGATCGAGACCGGCCACTACGCGCTGGCTTCGCTCGGCGTACTGTATTCCGTGTTCGGCCTTTACTACTACCTGAAGATTACGAATGCCATGTTCATGGGGAAGGTCGAAAAGAGCGAGGAGAAGCTGCCCATCAGCCTGAGCATGCGCGCGGCGATCGCCGTCACTGGTATTGCCACGCTTTACATTGGCCTGCTGCCCAACAGCTTCATCGAACTGGTGAACTGGGCGCTGGGGATTGCGCAGAATCCGAATGTCGCGAAGCTGACGCACTAGACTGGATCTTGCGCTGGATGGGCAGCCGAGGCGGCTCTCCCCACATGAGCAGATTCACGGCAACGCCCACACACGGACTTACATCTCAAGCCTGATACGACTTCAACGTCAGGTGAAGATGTCGTTATGAAACGCCGGGATTTTTTCAAGACTGCCGCTATTTGCGGCGTCGCCAGCACTCTGCCAGCGGCCTTAGCTCAGGACAACAACACTGCACCCCAGGAGAACGAATCCATGCATCCGGACATTCAGAAACTGGCGCCTCCGGCCGCGTAGAGTCCCAGCGGGCGATTTAGGATATGATCGGTTGCGCAAGCCCCAGTGATGCCGCCCGCAACTCCACCCGACAACCGCAAGCCAGAGAAGAAACAAAATCCATGGGTGCAAGTCGGGCGCTATAGCCAACTTGCCCTGATGCTGCCAGCCGGCACGGTTGTGGGATGGCTCGCTGGCTCGGCCCTCGATCGCTGGCTGCACACCGCGTGGATCAGTATCGTCGGACTCTTTCTCGGGATCGCCGCAGGCATGATCGAACTGATTCGCACGGTGCTGCGGGACACGAAGTGAGCTGTCCGAGTGTTGGGCAGTCGATCGCGTGTCGTGACATTCTCGAAGCTTCTGGCCGCGCGTCTTTCCTTCTTAAGCCGTGCTGCTCCAAACACGCGGGCGGGGGCGCCCGCGCCACATAAACCTTGAACCCGAGGTATGCTGGTAGCAGTTATCGTGCTGCTAGCGCCATTCGTAATGCATTCCTGCGACAGATGAGCGACGACCACGAGAATCCTGACGCTTCCCAGATCCCTGGCGACGCCTTCTACTCCGGCGCCCTCGACCGGATTCGCAATTCGATGATCGCCCTCGCCCTGGGCCTATCAGCCGCGGCATGGTGGAGATTCGGGCGGGCGGCCGCTGCGGGCTTCCTGTGCGGGTGCGTTATCGCCTATCTTAACTTCCACTGGCTGAAAAGCGGCGTCTCGGGCCTCGCCGACCGGGTCACCAATTCGGCTAAAGCTCAGTCGGGCAAGGGGATTGTGGCCCGCTTCGTGTTCCGCTATGTGTTGTTGGGAGCCGTCGCGTATGGTATATTAACCAGTTTTCCCGCGAGCCTCAGGGGATTGTTCGTAGGCCTGTTTTTGCCCGTCGGGGCTATTGCCTGCGAGGCGGTTTATGAACTCTATGCATCGCTCGCACGTGGGATTTAGCGGAGAATTGCTCTCAACCGAAGGAAAGGCTAGCAGCTAGAAGCCGTCTCATGCCTGAACAACTCTGGTTTACCGAAATCCTGAACCGCCTGTTCGGCGGCCCCGTCACGGCGTTTCTGCGGGCGCTCCACATCGAACCCAAGTACGCGCAGGCGCCCATTTCGAATTCGTTCGCGATGGAGTTGCTGGTTTTCGCGTTCCTGTTGATCCTCTTCCTTCTGGTGCGATCGCGCCTGTCGGTCGAGTCCCCCGGAGGACTGCAGCACACTTTCGAAGGCCTCGAAGGCTTCGTCCTGAGCCAGAGCCGTGAGATTATCGGACATCACAGCGAACCCTATACCGCGTTCTTCGCAATTGTGTTTGTGTTCATCCTGATTTGTAACCTGATCGGTTTGATCCCCGGTTTTGAGTCTCCCACGGGCGTTCCCACTGTGCCCCTGGGGTGCGCCATCTGCGCGTTCTTGTACTACCATGCGCAGGGCTTCAAACACGCCGGGCCTAAATACCTCCTGCACTTTTTTGGACCACCCATGGAGGGCATGCCGATCTATGCCCGGATCCCGCTGGTAGTTCTGATGCTCCCGATTGAACTGGTGAGCCACTTCGCGCGCCTGCTTTCACTCACGGTGCGTCTCTGGGCGAATATCTTCGCCGGCGATCTGGTGACTCTGGTCTTCTTTTCCATGATCCCGATCGGCATCCCGATCATTTTTGGCGGCCTGCACATCTTCGTGGCGTTCTTGCAGGCGTACGTTTTTATGCTGTTGTCGATCATCTATGTCTCGGGCGCGGTCGCCGATGAGCACTAAGTTTTGTTTTGTAGCCGCAAGCGTGAGGGCGTCTGCACGGTACGGCGTCAACCACCCACTGGCGGCAATTTGATACGAGGAGAAACACGATGCGTAAACTGAGTTATCTGTTCATGTCACTGTCTGCCCTGTGCTTCGCCATGCCTGCCTTCGCGCAGGGCGGCGCTGCCGGAGGGACCAATTGGGTCGCGATCACCGCCGGATTCTCCATGGCAATCGCCTCGGCGATTTGCGGTCTGGCTCAAGGGAAGGCCACCGCAGCCGCAACCGAGGCTCTGGCCCGCAACCCTGCCGCGCGACCAGGCATCCAGTTTGCCCTGCTGTTGGGCCTGGTCCTGATCGAGTCACTGGCACTGTACACGCTGGCGATCATCTTCTTGAAGGTAAAGTAGCGACACTGCGAGGGCGAGTCGCCCCTTCGGCAAGCTCAGGGCAGGCCCTCGCGACAGCCGGCGGGACGCCGGCGCTACAAGATAAAGCCTCTGCTCCTGAGCAGAGGCTTTTATATTTTGAGGTTAGGACTGTTCCCTAGACCTTGCGCTCGCCGCTCCACTCTTGGCCTTTATTCTGGGGAGCGTTATTCAGGGCTTCGACCAGCAGGCGGCGCAGACGGTAGCGGCTCTCGAGGTCGGTGCTCACGATTTCGAATCCTACTTCGTTTACGCGCGCGCGGCGCAGCAGCACATGCGCGCGGATCTTTGACCGCATCCCAACCGAAATCTCCAAGTCGGCCTCGCTTCCGATGCGGAGGTTGTCTTCCTTTGTGCCCATGCCGCCACCCAGGCTCAATTCGCGGATCATGATTCGGGACTTGCCCCACGAGCTGCCAATCGTCGCCGTCACGGTTTTGGAGAGCACCAGACGCTCGTAGCGCCGTTGCCGCACCCAGGGGCACGCCGGAGCCAGATCCAGCGGGGCAATTGCCAGTTCCGCCGGCTCGAGACCGCTGTCGGAGAGAACCTGCGAGCTATAGCGAGGATCGGTTTTCGAAAGAGCCTGCGCCGCAGCGATTCTCAACTCGCGGTGGTGCACCCAGCCGAAGGTCTTCTTGGTTTCGAGAATCTCTCGGAGGGTGGCGATGGCCTCGGGATCCTTCAATCGTCCCAGGGACTCAATGGCCTTGAGCTGCACGAACGGGGACCGGGAAGCGGCTTTGCCGGGCCGCGCCATGGCGATCAACGGCGGAGACGCAGTCAGGTCGCCGCTCATTCCGATTTCGTCCACGGCCTCGGGGAGTACCAACGGATCCAGGATCTCGGCCAGTTCGAGAAGCGTGCGGCCGCGGTCGGTGGCTGCGCCATAGGCAATCTGCCGCACTACAACGTCGTGATAGAAGCGGTTCCACTCCGGCATGCGCGCGGGCAGAAGTTCCAACAGCGTTCCCACGTCAAGGCGGCTCACCAGTCCCACCGCACCGGCGGCCTGTCTGGGCTGCCCAGTGCGAAGAATTTCGCGCAACTGACTCAGTACGGGAGATCCGAGTTGCTGCACCAGTTCGATCATGTGATCACATTCGTCGCGCCGCATGCAACGGAAGAATCGATCGGCCAGATGCTCGGCGCCCGCGTGGCTTGTCCGCCGCAAGACCGACAACATATCGGGAGGAATGGGTTCCAACTGGAGCGCTTCCTCAATGAACTCCGGTAGGCGATTCTCGACGCCAACCCGTGGACGGAGATCGCTCATCAATACTGGTCGTTCCACGCTGATCAGTTCGATGCCGGCACAGACTTCATTGACTGCGGCGAAGTTCTTGGCTGAGCTGGCTTCCTGACTCAGGCGCACAAATGCGGCACTGAACAGGCTTTGCAGTTCTGGGTCTTTCTCCGCGATTAATTGCTCGCTCAGCCTGCGGATCGCCTGGCCCATGGGTTGGCCACCCAAGCGCGCGTACAGGTCGGCCAACTGGCTCAGGCCGATCGCGGTGCGGCGGCGTGGTTCGGCGTCTTTCGCGCCCAGGCAGCTCGAATAATTATTGAGAATGTCAGTCGCGCTTTGCTTGTCGTCACGGTCGAGCAGGACTTCCACAAACTGCCGCAGGTTGCGCGGAGGCACGCAGGGCGCCTCATGCGACATCAGCACGCTTTTCTTGCCGGACTCCGGAACTTCCGCCCAGAACATTCGATCCAGGATGTCGGCGTGCGACTCCACCAGAATCCCGGCCTTGTTCATCTTTTCTTCTTGCAGCTTCAGAATCTGGCGCAAGGAGTCCATCTGGCGGCTCATGTGCTCCATCATCTGGTGAACTGCGTTGACCTTGACCTCGCCCTTCTGATAACGCTCGAGCGCGAAGCGGATGGCCATATGCTCGGCAGCCTTCATCAGCAGGGGCGTGTCGTCCTCTTCTGCCGTCGTGGCCTTCGCTGCCAGACTGCCCAGCAATTGCTGAAGGTTCAGCCGGGTATTGGGATCGGTCTCCTTCAGTTCCTTCTGGATCTCATCTTCTTTGATGTTCGGATCCGTCTGCACTTGCCCAAAACGTGTCAGCAGCCGGATCGCCTGGATTACTTCCTGCTCCTGCAGGGGAACGATTCCGCCTGTCCACGCCGGAGCTGCCCCAGCTGCCGCGCTGCCTGGAGCTCCGATAGGAGCACCGTCCGGAACCCATCTTCCCTTGCCCGTTCCTTGCGGCATGTTCGGGACACTGCCAAGGGGAACCATGGGAGTCCCGTCCGCTGATGCTTTGCCCCCTCCGCCTGAGTTTGCGCCTTCGGCGGCCGCGATCAACTGCAACAATTTCTGGGGATCGTTTAGCCACTGCTTGAATTCCGGCCCTAGCGTCTGCGCTGCGATCTGCGCCGCGATACTGACATCGCCGGTCAGCGGATCGGCCGCGACGAACTTTACTTCATTAATCTTAATGGTACTGGGGCCCCGGTTGTTGGCGGAGAGAGCTTCCTTGATCTGCTTGGAGACATCCTGAGCTTTCGATCCGGCAATGGTAAAGGCGCGCACCAGGCGAACGAAGTCTTCTTCGGTAACGTCTTTAGAGAAGTGCAGGCTGGCTAGTCCTGCCGTGGACAACAGGGTGGCAAAGCTGCGCTCTGCGTTTCCTGTTTCCAGCGGAATCCCGTCGAGCAACAACTTGTTGTCGGAAACGCCCAGTAGGAAACCCTGGTCCCCGGTGGTCGGCAGGCCCTGCTGCAACTCTTTCCACGTGGTTTCGAATTGTCCCTCAGTGCGCTTGTGCTCATATCCATACATCCGGGCGTACTTGATCAGGATGTTGAGGCTATGAACAAATGCGCGGGCCGAGGCGGCACGTGCACCTTGCGATGTGTTTGCGGCAGAGATAGGAAACTCCTCGAAGCGCAAGATTGAAGCTCAAGGGTAAAGCGAAACGGTAAGGGCTTAAACGTTACGGAAGTAATGGAGAGAAACCAAAGGTGGATCCTCAAGGCCATGACCTCGCTCTCCCAAAAAGGAACCAGGCATCGAGCTTTGTGGTCCCCAACTCTTGAACGCCGCGAAAACTGGGGAGGCTGGGTTCGTGGTGATGAAAGGTGCGCAAGTTCAGTAGAATACTCGCGGAGAGTGAGGGCCTTTTCCTGCCTTGAAGACCACGACCAAGACGACGGGACTGCGCTACTGGATGGTGCGTGTACTGGAAGAGTGCGAGCATGTCGCCGCCGATTTCAGTGCCGATCCGGTGCACGATTTGCGGGTATCGCTGCGGCGCTGCCGGTCCATGGCCGACGGCATGATGGCCATGGATCCCGATCGCGAGTGGAAAGCGATGAAGAAGGCCGGGAAGCGGCTATTCCAGCGACTGGGCGCGTTGCGCGATGTACAGATCATGATGGAGTGGATTGAGAAGCTGCATCCTGGCCCGATTGAGGCTGCGGCGATGGTTGTGTTCCCGGAGACTTCTGCGGATGGCGACAGTGCGGGCGGGGGCGGCAGCGCCACATTGAACCCTGATCCGCCGGCACACGCGCTGTTGCAGATTCTTCAAGGGCGCGAAATCGAGCAGAAGCGGGAAGCTCGCGGCGCGCTTGAGGAATTTGACCGCAAGGAGTGGCGGCAATGGAGCACTTCGCTGCCCGTGCGCGCGGCACGCATTCGGCCGGGGAGCGCGGTATTCAAGCATCTAGCGCTGGAGCGCTGGACGGCAGCGCGGGAACTGCACACCCGGGCGCTGCGTAACCGGTCGCAGGTTGGGTTTCATACTCTCCGAATTGGGATCAAACGGTTTCGCTACATCGTCGAGAATTTTCTGCCCGTCGAGCACAAGGCATGGAGCAGCGACCTGAAGCACATGCAGGACCTGCTGGGCGAGGTGCACGATCTGGACGTGCTGTGGGCGACGGCCCTGGCGTGCCATGTGTTTCCAGATGAAGAATCGCGTAAGGGCTGGCACACGCGAATCATTGACGAGCGCACGAAGCGGATTGACGAGTATCGGGAGCGGACGGTCGGTCCGGATTCTCTGTGGGACCAGTGGCGTGCCGGCCTGCCGCAGGGCAAGCAGATTCAGGCGAGTGCCACGCAACGCATGAAGTTGTGGGCGAAGGCGCTGGATCCAGACTTTGGGCACTCGGAAAGAGTGGCGCGACTGGCGCTGGAACTTTATGACGGTCTCGTGGGCGCAGGGTTGATCGCGGGTGGGCGTACTGGGGCCCCGTCGGAAAATGGCGCTGGGTCGGAGGCACGCGCCAGTTTGAATCTGGCCGCTCTGCTCCACGACGTTGGCAAGGGGAAAGGCAACAAGGGACATCACAAGGAATCCTCGGAATTGATCAAAGGGCACGGGACGCCTTTGGGCTGGACGACGGAGATCATGACGCGAGCCGCCATCGTGGCACGTTTCCATGCGGGAGCACTTCCCTCTCGAAGCCACAAAGCGCTTCGGGACATGCTTCCTGAGGAGCAGAAGATCACGATTCAACTGGCGGCGATCCTCCGGCTGGCGAATGCATTCGACAATGCACACGACGGGCACATCCGTCGGGTGAAAATCGAGAATGTGGACGCGGCAAGACGGCGGACGAACGGGTTCCTGCGCAAGGCTGTGAGGTTGGGTCCGAATGAAGCGCTGATCATCGGTGCTGAAGGATTCGTTCCCGGGAGCGCGACCGCGCAGGCCACCGCTGCGGAGAGATATTTGCTGGAAACGGTGCTGCGGAGGCCGGTGGTGGTAAAGGCGATGAAAAGTGCGGAGCCGCGGCGAGTTGTCACGGAGGCGAAACAAATCGCGTCGTGATGCATGCATTGACCCTCTTGGTGATGCTGGCTGTACTGTTCCTTCTTGGCGGGACGAAGTTCGTGCGAAAGTTTCTGCGTTGCTTTTTTCGGGGTGTAGATCTTTATGTCTTGTTGACGGTAGATGGCAGAACCGTGGCCTACAAGAATCCCAGGGGCGAAGTAGGGTTGGACGACACGCCGCTTGAGATGATTCCTTACGAGATTCTCTCTTCCGACCAGTTTGAGACGTACTATAACGTGTGCTGGTGGGATGGCGGAACGCGGCTGCGGTGCGAGCACTCATTCTACCGTACCGAAGAAAATGCCCGGTACTGCGACAAGAACATCGAAGGAACACTGATCGGGAAAGTTCTAGAGGAACGATGATCCTTAAGGAAGGATCGAGCGCTCGTCGGGCCGGGGAAGCCCCGCAGTCACTTTCGGCGACGTAAGGTCCGGGTTACAAATGCATACATCGATGACTCACGCGCAACTGGTGGAGCGAGCGGTGCGGTGGCTGCGGTCGTATCGCTGCGGGGTGGTGCTGTCGGAGCAGGCCTGCGTCAGTGGCGAGATGCCGGACGCGATTGGATGGAAGCGCGCTTCGCATTCGGTCCTCGTCGAGTGCAAAGTCACGCGGGCGGATTTTCTGGCGGATCGCGGGAAGCCTTTTCGCACCAAGCCTGAGCAGGGAGTCGGCTGTGAGCGGTTTTACCTGACTCCGCCATCGTTGGTGAAGATTGAGGAATTGGATGCAGGTTGGGGATTGTTGGAATTGCGCCGCGGGCGGATCGAGATGGTGCGGAGCTCGGCGAAGAATCTGAGAACGGCTACCGGCTTCCGCTATGAAATGAATCTTCTACTGGCCAGCCTGCGGCGAGTCGAGGTACGCATTGAACCGCAGAGCATCACGGACTTTCTGAAGTGGAAGAACCGTATGGCTGAGTACAATCGCGGGACACTGCCTGAGGGACTGGAGACAGCCGAGGAAGAGTTGAATGTTTTCCTTGAGCCGGAAGTACCTTGCTAGTCCGCGAGGGAGTTGAGCGGGCCAGCTCGCCGCTGGCGATTCCGGATGCGAGGGCGAGACGCCCTCGCGACAGCCGGCAGGCTGCCGGCGCTACAGGAAAAAGAAAACCGGGCTGGTTGGCCCGGCTTCTTCTGCGTCGAGTTGGATGCGGTTACATCGCAGCGCGGCGCGACTGGCGCTGAGGGTGCTGTTCTGCTCCTCAGGCGAGTCAACAGATCGAAAGATCTGACCGGCAAGAGGAAACCGACATGGGGCGGGGTGCACGCAGCGTGCCATGTATCTATTTGTTCCGATTGTACGTCTTAAGCGATTGTTTTCATTGCAGTTATCGGAACAGCGATGCGCGCCAGATTTTGATCGGCGCACGTTTCGCTCCCAGCTCCAAGAGCAAAGTTTTGCACAGGATGCACACTAAGGTGTGCATCCTCGCGAGATCCACATTGCTGGCGGGTAGAGACTAGCAAGCTACGTCTCTACGAATTGCGACGGGATGCAACGTGCACTTTCTCGGCTATAATTTCGGGCACTCATGTCTCTGACCTCTGGCTCGCGCGTTGGTCCTTATGAAGTCATTTCTGCGGCAGGTGCGGGAGGGATGGGCGAGGTGTACCGCGCTCGCGATACCCGGCTCGACCGCACGGTCGCAATCAAAATTCTTCCGGCACATCTGACCGACAATCCTGAGGCCAAGCAGCGGTTTGACCGCGAGGCGAGGGCGATTTCATCGCTGAACCATCCCAACATCTGCACTTTGTATGACGTGGGACATCAGGACGGGATGGACTACATTGTCATGGAGTTTCTGGAGGGCGAGACGCTGGCTGCCCGGCTGGCGAAGGGGCCGCTGCCTCCGGAGCAGGTGCTGAAGTATGGCATTGAGATTTGCGAAGGGCTGGAGAAGGCGCACAAGACGGGAGTGATCCACCGCGATCTGAAGCCGGGGAACATCATGCTGACGAAGGCGGGCGCGAAGCTGATGGACTTTGGGCTGGCCAAAGCGGTGACCGGGCCGCCGCCGTCTTCGGGACTGACCGCAACATTGGACGGGGCCTGGACGGGTGGAACTGGCACGGGCGAGGGCGCGCGGGCGTCGCAGAATCCGCTGACGGCGCGGGGCATGATCGTGGGCACCTTCCAGTACATGTCGACCGAGCAGATTGAAGGAAAAGAGGCGGATGCGCGCTCGGACATTTTTGCGTTGGGCGCGGTGTTGTACGAAATGGCGACGGGCATCAAGGCATTCAGCGGCAAGACGCAGGCGAGCGTAGTGGCGGCGATACTGGCGTCCGAGCCGCAGCCGATTTCGGTGGTGCGTCCGATGTCGCCGCCGGCCCTCGATCGAGTCGTGAAGGTCTGTTTGGCAAAGGATCCCGATGAGCGGTTCCAGAATGTGCATGATCTGAAGCTGCAGCTAATGTGGATTGTGGAGGGGGGATCGCAGGCGGGAGTGCCCGCGCCGGTGGCGGCACGCAGGAAGAACCGCGAGCGGGGGCTGATTGCGGGGATCGTGTTGTGTGGGCTTCTCGCTGCGGGCGGGATCGCGGGGACGCTGATCTTCTCGAAGAAGGCCGAGAGCTTCCGGAAGGTCGTGCGGGCGCAGATCGGGCCGCCAGAGCATTACACTTTCACGTCGCTGAATAACAGCAATCACCTCACGATTTCCCCGGACGGCAACAGTATTGCTTTCATTGCGGAAGGCGCGGGCAAACAACTTCTTTTTGTACGGCCGCTTCATGCCCCCGAGGCACAGGCTTTGGAGGGAACAGATGGCGCCTATTACCCGTTCTGGTCGCCGGACAGCAAGTTCATCGGATTCTTCGCGAACGGAAAATTGAAGAAGGTGGAAGCTTCCGGCGGAGTGGTGCAAGCGCTATGCGATTCTCCGTTCGGACGCGGCGGGACATGGAACCGCGAGGGCGTGATTCTTTTCACGCCGGGGATTCATGACGTGATCTATCGCATCCCCGACGGCGGGGGACAACCCGTAGCCGTGACCAAGGTCAAGAAGCCAGGCCCTTTTGCCGGGAGCCGCTGGCCCTTCTTCCTCCCCGATGGAAAACACTTTTTATATGTGGGAACGGAAGGAGCCGATTTCCGGGGCAAGGTTTATGCAGCTTCGCTCGATTCTCCAGAAACGAAGCTGATCGTCGAAGACAACAGCGCCGCCGAGTACGCCAACGGTTTCCTCTTCTTCACCAAGGACGGCAATCTGGTGGCGCAGCCGTTCGATCCGGAACGATTGGCTGTGAACGGGAATCCAGTGCCGGTAGCGCCGAAAGTGGAGTACGTCGAGGCAAAATCGCGGGGGAATTTTTCTGTCTCGGCGAGTGGCGTGCTCGTCTATCGGAGTGCATATTCGAGCCCAAGTCGCCTAGTGTGGCTGGACCACAATGGAAAACAAGTCGCGACTCTGGGGGAGCCGGCGATCTACGGGTGGCTGCGGTTTTCCCCCGATGGCCGCAGGTTGGTCGTCTCCCGCGAGGATGCGACGGAGACCGGCAAATATGATCTTTGGCTCATGGATGTGGAACGTGGAAATCTGTCCCGATTGACCTTCCATCCCGCAGTGGGCTACAGCGCGGCGTGGTCTCCTGATGGCACCCACCTGGCGATTGCATCCCTGGGAACAACAGTGCAAATCATACCCGCCAATGGAACGGGGACTCCGGTGACTGCCTCAAGCGAGCAGGTGTCGGGGGTGAGGGACTGGTCGTCGGATGGGCACACGATTATCGTCCAGCAACAGAATTCCAGCACGGGCATGGATGTGCTGTCGCTGCCAGTTTCAGAGAAGCCAGAAGCGCTGACGCCGCTGCTGAATTCGCAGTTTGACGAGATACTGCCCAGGCTGTCTCCGGACGGGCACTGGCTGGCCTACATCTCAAACGAAAGCGGGCGCGGTGAAGTCTATGTGGTGCCGTTTCCTGGCAGGGTCGGGCGTTGGCAGATTTCCAACAACGGGGTCACGATGAACGTCCCGGGCGTGGCCTGGAGCCGGAATGGCAAGCAGATCTACTTCCGCGATGCGGCGGGAGGACTGATGGTGGTCGACATCCAACCACAAGGCAGCGAATTTCACTCGGGCGTACCCCAGCAGATTTTCACGGCTCCAGGCGGGGTGCGGCCGGTGGATGAAGCGCCCGATGGACGAATTCTGGTGGCTCTAGAGCCAGAACAAGGATTCTCTTCGCCGATCACCCTGGTGTTGAACTGGGACGTGGAAATAAAGAAGTAAAGCTGCGACCCGCTGTCGAGCTTCGCTCGACGGAACAGCCGACGGACAGCCGAGGGCGGCTGTCCCCTCATTTAAACCTCACATGTCTCGACGGCCTTCCATGGCTTTCAGCATCGTGATCTCATCCGTGTATTCAATATCGCTGCCGACGGGGATGCCCATGGCGATGCGGGTTACTTTCACTCCGACGCGCTTGAGTTGCTGCGAGAGATAGGTGGCGGTGGCTTCGCCTTCGACGGTGGGATTCGTCGCGACGATGACTTCGTCGACGTTGCCCGCATCGACGCGAGTGATGAGGTTCGAGATGCGCAACTGCTCGGGACCGATGCCATGCAGCGGCGAGATGGCGCCGTGCAGGACGTGGAAGACTCCGTTGAAATGCTTGGTTTTTTCAATGGCAGCGATGTTGGTGGGTTCTTCGACCACGCAGACCAGGCGCTGGTTGCGCGTCGGACTGGTGCAGTAGACGCAGGGGTCGACATCGGTGATGTTATTGCACACCGAGCACAGGCGGAGGTTGGCCTTGACGTCGCGTACCGCGGTGGCGAGGGCCTCGGCGTCTTCATCGCTGGAACGCAGGATATAGAAGGCCAGACGCTGTGCGCTCTTAGCGCCAACGCCGGGGAGCTTTTTCAGCTCATCGATCAGGCGGGACATGGGTTCGGCGAATTTAGACATTTTCAATTCACTTTCAATCGGCTCGTCATCTTTGATGTGGCCTATGCGATTTGGTCAGCGGCGAGAAAGTGCATAGGTCCTTCGCTTCGCTCAGGATGACAAGCATTAGGAATCACTCACTGCGATTGCGGCAGCGTGTATTCGAGATCGTAGGAGTGCTTGCCGCCGGCGGCGATGATGATTGTCATCTTTCCGGCGATTCCTGCCAATTGGCCGGTGCCGGAGTCAGGCACCACGGTGATGGTGAGTTGCGGCGCATTCTGCGTCATGATTCCGGTGTGCTGCAGGACGAAAGAGCCGGTGCGCCCTTGCAAGCTTCCGGTGACCTTTTCGATGGCGACATAGGCTCCGGAACCTTTGACGGCGGACCCGGCGGTGAGCATTTGGCCTTTGCCGGTGGCATCGAGATCGCCGTGGTACTGCTTATCGAGCGTCATGCGGCCAAGCAGTGGGTCGTCGGATTTGTCATCCTGGGGTGTGACTTTGACGTCGAAGGGGCCAGTGGCGTGAGCGGGCATGGACGCCTCTTTCGGATTGGCAGATTGGGCAGATGTTTGCGAGGCAGCGAGCATCAGTAGCACGGCAACGGTCACGGCAGGGTGCAAGTACAGATTCTTAATCTTCTTCATTAATCAGAGTCCGGGGATACCGAGGCCGCCGAGCATTCCTCCCACTGTCGATTGCATTTGGGCGTCGACTTTGCGGGCAGCCTCGTTAACTGCAGCGAGCACCAGGTCTTGCAGCATTTCGACGTCACCGGATTTCACAGCTTCGGGATCGATGCGCAGGCTGAGGAGTTGCTTGCGGCCGTCCATTTTGGCGGTGACGGTGCCGCCCCCGGACGTGGCTTCGACGACGGTCGCCTGCATTTTTTTCTGCAGGTCTTCGTACTGCGACTTAGCTTTAGACATCAGCTCTTGCAGGTTGAATCCACCCATAGAACCTCACGTGTCAAAGTTTCAAGGTTTCAGAGTTTCAAGGTTTCAAAGACTCGAGTGTGTTGTGGCAAAGGCCGGCGGCTTCGATACGGGTACTCGAAACCTTGAAACCCTGAAACTTTGAAACCTTGCTTTATCGCTTTTCCTTGTAATCGATCACGGTGCGAATTTCGGCGTTGAACTTATCTTGCATGCGGCGGACGACCGGGTCTTGCTCGGCGCGGCCTCGGCCGCCGGGACCGGATGGGCGCGGGGCGCTGCCGTTGCGCTTGGATTCCTGAGGAGCCACGGTGGCGCCGGGAACTACTTTCAACTTCACGGGGCGGCCGAGGACTCCGCTGGCTGAGGCGATGGCCAGGCGTTTCGCATCAGGGCCGAGAGACATGTCCACTACTGTTTGCGATTCGGCGATCTTGATTACTAGTTCGTTGCCTTGAACACTCCACTCGCCGGCGGAAAGCATGGAGACCAAGATGCGCTGGTTGCCGTCGGTGAGAGCTTGCAGGACGGCACTCTGGAGGTGCTCCAGTTGCGGCGGCGCCGGAGACGAGGCGCTCGCTGTCTGAACTTGTTGAGGTTGCTCCTCTACGTTGGGCTGCGGTTCCGGGGCCGACTGTTTGGTTGCGCCGGCAGAGACGTAGCTAGCTACGTCTCTACGATCGGTCGTCGGATCCGGGACCGGATCAAGCATCGGAGCGGGCGCTGCGGATCCCATGATCACTGGCTCGGGAGCGCTGGCTGCGGCCACGATTCGCGGGCCCGGTGCTGGCGCGGGATCGGACGAGGCTTCCTGCCGGGGCGTTCCCTTGCGGGCCGAGTCGGCCGCGAAAGGGGAAACAAAGCTTTGCCGCGGCGCCTGAGTCGGCTCCGAACGGTGCGTTTCAGCGCTCGACGAGCTACCGACGATGGTGGGCCTGGCTGGCGGTCGCTGCGAGCTGGCAGCGGGCGCGGCAGCGACATCGCTTAGCAACTGCTCGATGGGCAGCAGCTTTTGCGCGTGGGCCATTTTGAGCAGGCCGAGTTCCAGGTGGAAACGTTGTTCCTGCTTGTATCCCAGCTCGCCATGGGTGCGGAGCATGATCTGCAGGTGTCGGGTGAGATCTTCTTCGCCGAATATTTCAGCGACACGGGAGACGCGTTCGCGCTCTTCGCTGGAAACCTGCAGCAAGGGAGAGTCTTTTCCGGCAATCTTTGCGACCGTGGCGTTGCGCAGGAAGCGAACCAACTGGCGGGCGAAGTGCGTGGGGCTGTGGCCTTCACTAATAAGGTGGTCGACCTGGCGGAGGATTTCCTCGCTCCGGCCTTCGGACACAGCTTGCATCACTTGTTCGAGGATGTGAGCGGGGGCGGCGCCGACCAGGTTGCGGACGGAGTCGGCGGTGACGCGTCCACTGGCGGAGGCGATGGCCTGGTCGAGGATGGAAAGTGCGTCGCGCATGGAGCCATCGCCAGCTTCGGCGAGCAGGGCGAGGGCATCATCGTCGGCCTCGATGTTTTCGCGGGTAACGAGGTCGCGCAACTGGGCGACGATGGCATCGAACTTGACAGCGCGAAAGCTGAAGTGCTGGCAGCGTGATCGGATAGTTTGGGGGATATCCTCGGGCTGCGTGGTCGCCAGCATGAAGACGATGTGGTCCGGCGGCTCTTCCAGCGTCTTGAGCAGGGCGTTGAAGGCCGCGTCGGTGATCTGGTGGGCTTCGTCGAGAATGTAGATCTTGAAGCGGTCGCGAGCGGGGCGATAGCGGGCGGCTTCGCGGAGCTCGCGGATCTCGTCGATGCCGCGGTTGGTGGCCGCATCGATTTCGATAACGTCGACGGCATTGCCGGCGCGGATCTCAGTGCAGGATTCGCAGACGCCGCAGGGCTCGGGCACGGGCCGATCTTTGGACCGGCAGTTCAGGGCCATGGCCAGAATGCGAGCGACGGTGGTTTTACCGATACCGCGGTGGCCGCTGAAGATGTAGCCATGGGCGGTGCGTCCCTGCTCGATCGCGTTCTGGAGGGTGCGAGTGACGTGCTCTTGTCCGATGACCTCGGAGAATTTCTGCGGACGGTATTTGCGGGCCAGGACGGTGTAACTCATGGGCGGAAGAGACGATTATACGTGATGGGCGGGGCGGTGTGCCGCCGCTCGGAACAAAGCCTTGAACCGCGGAGAACACCGAGAAAAGCTAACATTGGCCTTCTACACTGCATCCTCTTCTTGTTCTTGTTGTTCTTGTGATTCGGCGACTTTCAGCAGGTATCCGTTGGGCTCGCGGACGACGTATTGGCGGACGCCCCAGGGGCGGGAGGTCAGTTCTTCGGTGATGTCGGCGTGGCTGGCGCGGTGGTGGGCGTACACGCTGTCGATGTCATTCACCCAGAGAAAAATGTCGGGAGAGAGGCGGCGCTCTTTGATCGTGGACGCCAGGTCGGGATCGTGGGTTACATAGAGCAGGGCTCCGCCGGCGCGAATGCCAGCATAGACGGGAGGGTCTCCCCAGATCCATTGCTGTTTGAAACCGAGTGTCTGCTCGAAATAGCGAATGGTGCCCAGCACGTCGGAGGTGGCGATCACGGGAACTGCGGAGCTGAAGTTTTTCAGAGTCATGTACGTTTCCAGGGGACACGGAATGGGCGGAATTATACGCGGCGGCGCAAGTATCGGTCCTGGGCTTGCGAAGGTCCGGCACACACGATAGGCTGGTGCGTCAAGGTTGTGTGCGGATGCGGTGGACTTCTTAACGCGGCCGCAGAGGAGAGAGGGATGCAACTAAAGCTGACGAAGAGAACGGTGGACGGGATTCTGGCCATCGAATGCAATGGGCGGATTGTGTTTGGCGAGGAGTCGTCCCTGCTGCGGGACGATGTGAAGAAGGCCATTGCGGACGGCGCCAAGCGCATTGTGCTCAACTTGGGCGAAGTGAACTACATCGATTCGGGCGGACTGGGCACGCTGGTAGCGCTGCATACGACGGCGCATAACGCAGGAGGCACCATCAAACTGGCCAACCTGACCAAGCGCGTGGGAGACCTGATGCAGGTCACCAAGCTGCTGACGGTGTTTGAAGTGCACAACTCGGAGTACGAGGCGCTGGAAGCGTTCCGCAAGGCAGCGTAACTACGCTGGACAGTCAAAATCCCCACCCTCTCGCAAAGAACGCGAGAAGGGTGGGGCACCCGGGCCCTCTTGGGATGGAAAGTATTGTGAGAAGGAAGAGCCGCGGGTCTCTGGCGAGAAAAACCAAGCAGAAGAATTCTGGAGCGGTGCGTCTGCGGATCGAGCAGGCGGTGCGTGCGATTCCGCGCGGGAAGGTGTCGACTTATGGCGGGGTCGCGCGGGCGGCGGGGTTTCCGGGAGCAGCCCGGCAGGTGGCAGCGGCTTTGCGCCGTGGATTTGGGTTGCCTTGGCAGCGGGTTCTGGGAGCAGGCGGTCAGATCAAGCTGACCGGAGACTCGGCCATTGAGCAACGGTTGCGGCTGGAGTCGGAGGGCGTGCGCTTCCGCGGGCGGCGGGTAGATATGAAGGCGCACGAGTGGAAGAGCCCACGCAAGTCTGCAAGTAGAGGTACCGCGAAGAAATCCATGTGAAGAAGTCCGGATAGCCCGGAGTTGATGATGGTTGGATTGGATCACGCCACGCTGTTCGAATCAGGCGGATCGTTTGATATTGTCTTGCTCGCGATCGCCGCTCTCATGGACTGGTGTGCCAACGGTTGGCGGAGTGCCGGGCAGCAGTTCGCGGAGAGCCCAGTCGATACGTTCCACGCTGCGTTCTATGGTTGAGACCCGCGTCTTTTCTGGATTCTCGAGGCAGGCATACAGGATCTGCAACTCATTCCGGACGAACGAATTCATGTCGCGGATGACCCGCAGCCTCTCGGCTAGAATGCGGCTCCGTTCCCTCTCGTAGTAAAAGACGACGGCGGCGGCCCCCAAGGCGATGATCAGATCATCGGCGAACATCCAAGTTGGGTGCTGAACCAGAAATAAGTCGGCGCCGTATCCGACAATCAGGACAAGCGAAAAGGCCAGACCGGCCAGGAGAATGCGATTCCGAACGGAAGGTATGGCACCCATGATGGAGCACTCCAAACCTTCTTCCATCATAACGCCGTCAGCACCTGGTCGAGCAATGAGAATTCGGTTTCCGGCCCGACAGCCGAGGCCGGCGGCTCCGGGGAATTATTTCTTGAATTGTGGGTCGATCTCGACCTGATATCCCGTAACCATTTTGTTGGTTTCGTTGGCCATGCCGACGACCGCCATTAATTCTTTGAACATGGCGTCGGTCATGCCTTTCTTTTGCGCGGACGCGGTGTGGGACGCGATGCAGTAGTGACACTGGTTGGTGACGCTCACGGCGACGTAAATGAGCTCTTTGGTCAACGGATCGAGGGCGCCGGGGGCCATGATCTGTTTGATGTCTTCCCAAGTACGCTTCAGGGTGGCGGGATCGTGGGCGATGGCCTTCCAGAAATTGTTAATCCAGTCAGTCTTGCGGGTCGCCATGATGTCGTCGTAAATGGCGCGGACTTCGGGGGTGGCGTCTTTGTACTCGATTAGGCCTAGCGTGGACATGAAAGGGCTCCAGGTTTCAAAGTTTCAAGGTTCCAACGTTTCAGCGTCCCCGGTTAATCCTCTACCAATCTTGGAACTTTGAAACGTTACAACTTTGAAATCTTGAAACATGTCACTTGGGCAACTCACCGGCCAGCAGTTTATCCAGCTGGATTGCGGGGACTCGCACGCCCACGTAGAAATGGCCGAACAGGGCGTAGACGGCGCTGACTTCGTCGAAGCGCATTTCGTAGATCAGCTTTTTGAAGACCAGGGGTTCGTCGGCAAAGAGGTCGACGCCCCACTCCCAGTCGTCGAAGCCGATGGAGCCGCTGATGATCTGTTTGACTTCTCCAGCGTAGCGGCGGCCGATGAGTCCGTGGTCGCTCATCTGGCGGGCGCGTTCTTCGATGGGGAGTTTGTACCAGTTCTTGTTTTCGCCACGGCGGCGGTCCATGGGATAGAAGCAGGCGTAGCGCTGTGCCGGGATCTCAGGATAGAGGCGCGGGCGCATGGCTTCGCGATGGCGGTTCAGCTTGCACTCGATTTCGGCTTTCCACTGGTCAGAATGGGGCTCGATTCCCTGGTCGGTCAGTTCCTTGTAGATTTTCAGCGTGGAATCGTAGAGTCCAAGTTCGATGATGGAAAGGTAGGACGTCGTGGGCTCGAGATAATCGCTGAGGCGCAGATTGGCGAGCTGGAGTTCGGCCTGGTTGAGATCGGCGAACGATTCGCGGAAGTGGATCAGCATGAGGTCGCCCTTGTGGCCGATGAGCGAGAACAGGGCCGACTGGCCGGCAGAGTTCTTCTCCATGGCGGCGAGGGCTTCGGAGGCTTCTTTGGCGACGGCCGATTTTTCGCCTGCGGGCAGGGCTCGCCAGGCAGGCCAGCGGAGGCGCATCATCTGATGGAGGACGCTGTAGCCTTCGGTGGTGAGCGGGACGGCGGGGAGTTCTGCCGTGACTTGCGGCCGAGGTTGGTGAGTGGTCGTCATGCGAGCCTCTTTCCGGACGGTGCTTTCAGGACCAATGTGTTCGAGTGCAAAAGGATATTGTACGCGGTGTGGCGGCGAGTCGAAAATTCTGGGGCAACTCCGGAGCAAGTATGTGCAGCAAAAGGCGAACGGTCATCATCTCATACGAAAGAAAGGCAACGGTGACGGATTCATGAGGACGAAAGCACAGTTTACCCGGCGAGACCTGCTGCGCGGTGCGGTGTTGGGAGTCGCATGCGTTCCAGTCTTCCCTCTTGTCGGATGGGCAGAAGAACAACGGGGATTTGTGGAGCCTGCGGCGGTCCCTTACCACGGTTCGGACGACGGGCTGCTGGATGAGATCGAACGGACCGCGTTCGAGTTTTTCTGGAACGAGGCTGGCACGTCGGGCCAGGTGAAGGATCGCGCGCAGGCGCAGGGCAAGGACACGCATACGATTGCCAGCATCGCGGCGACCGGTTTTGGGCTTTCGGGGCTTTGCATCGGCGAGACGCGCGGCTACAGGAAGAAAGCCGAGATCGTCGAGCGCGTGCGGGGCACTCTCCGGTTCCTGTGGCAGAAACTGCCACACGAGCATGGGTTTTACTACCACTCTATTGACATGAACAGCGGCGAGCGGCAGTGGAAGTGTGAGATCTCGTCGATCGACACTTCCCTTCTGCCTTGTGGGGTGTTGACGGCGCGGCAACACTTTGCGGACGCGGAAATTCAGGATCTGGCGACCAAGATCTACGAGCGAGTGGACTGGCCCTGGATGTTGAATGGTGGCAAGACGTTTTCGATGGGTTGGCATCCTGAGTCGGGGTTCCTGGATGCGCGGTGGGAGCACTATTGCGAACTCATGATGATCTACCTGCTGGCTCTGGGGTCGCCGACGCATCCGGTCCCGGCAGAAACGTGGAAGGCGTGGACGCGGCCGACGGTCAAGTTTCAAGGGCTGGAATACATCTCAGGGAATGATCCGCTGTTCACGCATCAGTACTCGCAAGCGTGGTTCGATTTCCGGGGCAAGCGCGACGCGTACGCCAACTATTTTGAGAACTCGGTGAAGGCGAACGGCGGCACATAAGATGTTCTGCCTTTCGCTGCTGGAGGAGTTTCCTGACTACAGCGACCACCTGTGGGGCATCACGGCGTCGGACTCGGCGGCGGGATACCAGGCGTGGGGCGGGCCTCCGCGGTTGGGAAAACTGGATGGAAGTGTGGTCCCATGCGCGGCTGGCGGCTCCCTGCCGTTCCTCACTCCGGAGTGCATGCTGGTTCTGCGAACCATCAGGGAGCGATATCCGAAAGCGTGGGGGCGTTATGGATTTGTCGATGCCTTCAACCCGCTGACCAAGTGGTACAACCCGGACGTGCTGGGGATCGATCTGGAGATCACGATGGTGATGGCGGAGAATCTGCGCACGGGATTCATCTGGAACACGTTCATGAAGAATAAAGAGGCGCAGCGTGGGATGGAAAAAGCCGGGTTTCAGGCCGCGTGAATTGAATTACTTCCTACCCTTAGTCTTTGGCGGCTGACGCGCCGAGAATTCCGCACAGAGAATGACACGCTGCCGCAGAATGAACCGGTTGTTCATTCCGCGGCAGCGTGGTTCGGAGGCTTCCATCCGGAAGCACACTTTGGTCTAGAAGCTGAACCGTGCCGTCAACGTGATGGTGCGGGCAGCCAGAGCAGACTGAGCCGCGCCGAAGTTCGAGTTGGCGATGTTGTTCGAGATGCTCGTCGGGTTAAAGTTCAAGTTGTTGAACAGATTGTAGATGTCCATTCGAAACTCGAACTTAGCGCTTTCACCCAGTACCGGCATGGTCGGCAGGCCAAAGGCTTTCGCTAACGTGACATCCACGTCCCTGTACCCAGGGCCAGTGAGGTAGTTGCGAATGGGACCGCTCTGAGGATTCGCGTTGCCGTACGCAGAACCAGTGTAGGCGGTGTAGGCTGGAGCCGTGAAATACGCGGCTCCACCTTTGGGATAGTTCGAACCGGTCTTGAACTGATCGTTGTTGGTGCTGGTGCCCGCGCCGCCAAGGTAAAACGGAACCAACGTTGAATAACCGCAATTGGAGCAATAGAGGCTTCCGCCGCCACCAGGGGCCACCACATTCACCAACGGAGTCCAGGGGAATCCGGAATGCCAGTTGAAGATGCCGCTGAGCGACCAGCCGCCTGCTATTTTTTCCACCCAAGCTCGGTTGCCGTGGAAGAAGACCGGCTGCCACATGCCATAAAGTTTGAAGGCCTTGGCGACGTTGTAGTCCGAGGGTCCGTAATTGGCGGCAGGGCTAAAGGCGTAGATCTGTTCCGTGTAAGGCGCGGAACTGGTATCCAAGCTCTTGGCCCAAGTGAATTGAGTATCCGCCATGAACTGGTGCGAGAACTGGTGCTTCAATTCCGCCAGTAAGGCGTTGTAGTTGCCACTGCCGTTAACGCCCCAATAGTCCCCGCCACCGATCTGGGGGTTCAGGGCATAGCCGTTGGCCGCAGCGATAGCGTTCGGGTTCGCGTGGAAGTAGGCGTTCCGCGACAAGCTCCCCTGGTATCCCAAAGTCGCTACGAACTGGTGCCCCAGATCGTATTGAGTATCGAGCGAGTAGTGATGGGTAAACATCGTCGGGAGGTTCGTGGGGAAGATGCTGACGCCAACCGAGCCGGTTGTTGGCAGTCCATTCGCACCAAAGGGCGAAATTGTGTTCGGGTTCGACGGATAGCCATTGAGGTTGTGCGGGTCCGACGAAACGGCGTAGATAATGCTGGGATTAATCGAGTCCGGCGCGGATGAACTCAAGCTCGGGAACACGACCAACCCAGGGTTTCCCTGAATATTCGCCGAAATCGCGATCTCTTCCTGGTTGTAATTCAAACCATAACCGCCGCGGACCACGAGCTTGTTGTTGAACCGAGACGGACTCCAGGCAAAACCGAGTTCGGGGCCGAAGTTAGCTTTCTGCGCGTTCCAGGAATTTCCCTTCGCGACGGTCAGTCCGGTGACAAAGTTCGCTCCCGCGCCCGGAGTGGCCCTAAGCATGTTGTTCTGTTTGGAAGACAGTGGACTGAAGTAGGAGTAGCGCAGTCCCAGGTTAAGCGTCAGGTTCGGGCGGAGCTTGAAGTCATCCTGCACGAAGAAGCCCCAAAGGTTCTCGCGGTCGTCCTGGCGCTGGGTGCTCGGAAATCCGGTGTTCGGATTAAAGCCTCCCCCTTCGTTGTGCGGCGCATCGTTGAGGAAGTCCCAGATGTTGTAGAAGTTGTAATTGGGAACGCCGCAACCGGTGCACTCGTTCAGGTAAAAGAGGCGCGTGAGTTCACCACCGAACTTGATGGTGTGGTTTCCGATGATCTTGGTAGCGACATCCTTGTAGCTGTAGGTCCACTGATTCAGTATGGTGCCGACGTTTGGTCCAAAAGATTCGATTGAAATGCTGCCGATCTTATCGATGTTATCCGAAGGAAGCCCAACCGGGGACTGCGGATTGGAGGTGATTTCGTTCCAGTGCCATCCGGCGGCATTCACGCGAGCTTCGTTGAGGAAGCTGGACGAGAAGGTGTGGTTCCAGATAGCGGAGTACGCCTCATTGATTTGGGAGTGATGGAAGAAATTGTACTGACGCGCGGGGCCGTTGAGGGAGTTGGTGGACTGGGGAACCCAGTAAATGGTAAAGCCGATCCGATCATTCTTGGTAACATCAGCATCGAGGCGGCCGTTGTACTGGGCCTTGGAATAGTTGCTCGAACTGGCCGTGATGAAGTTCGCGATGTCGGCCACGCCATCCAAGTTGTTGGCTCCGCCGAGGCCGTCACCGCCGGTGCCAGGATTGTTGGCACTCTGCCAGCCAAGATCCTGCTGGCCCAAACCTACAGTGAGAGGGCGACCGATGTCCAAGCCCGCCCCCGCGATCGCGTGGCAGTTTACACCTTCCGTAAGGCCGGCGTCGCTGCAAGCGGAAGAATTAATGCCCCGACTGACGACACCAGAACCGGGAAACCCGAGATAGGTCGCGGCGATGCTTCCGGTAGGTGCGGAGGAGTCGAAAGTTGAGGTGTCGTACCAGCCATTGCTAATGTTGGTCTGGGCCGCGGGGCTGCGCACCGTCTCATAGTTGAAGAAGGCGAAGATCTTATTCTTCCAGATCGGGCCGCCGACGCTGCCGCCAAACTGATCGAAAAAGTTGTCGTCCCTTTGCACGGAATTGCCCGAGCCGTTGAAGCGCTGATAAGCGTCCAATCCGGGACGGTGAGCCGTAAAGAAGGCGCTGCCATGGTACTGGTTGGTGCCGCTCTTGGAAGTGACTTGAATCTGGGCGCCACTGAAACGGCCACTTTCGGCGTCATAGCCATTGGAGACGACTTTTACGCTTTCCACAGAATCTTCCGAGGGGGTAATGATGGTAGTTCCGCCCCACACGGCGCTGGTGGTGCTGATACCGTCGACCAAAATGCCGTTGTTTTCATACTGCCCGCCGCGGGCTACGGCCTGCGGTCCATTTTCCGTCTGAAAAATGCCGTTGCTGCCGCCGGTTGCACCGGGGCCCTGACTGCCGGGAAGATTCTGGCTGCCACCACCACTTCCCTGCGCGCCGTCGCCGAAGACGCCCGGCGCCAACTGGATGAGTTGGAAGACGTCACGTCCGAACGAAGGCATGTGCTGGATTTGGTTGTCGGTCACGACACCATTGACGGAAGCGGTTTCGGTATCCAGAGCAGGCAACGCCGAAGCATCGACGTTCACCGTCGTCGATGCACCGCCGATCGCGAGCTGCACGTTGAGCGCGTTGGGCTGCTCGGGAATCAGTTGGATATTGTCGATGACTTTCTTCGCAAAGCCGTCCCTTTCCACTTCCAACCGGAAGCGCGCGGCGGCCAGCGCGTTGAAGTTGAACACACCGTCATCATTGCTGACGCGAACCTGTTTCTGGCCGGTTGCGGGATTGGTCAGCGTGAGGGTGGCGCCTGGAACCACTGCTCCGGTGGCATCGGTCACCACGCCCTGAATCGAGGTTCGATATTGTGCATGGGCCAGGACCGTTGAGAGGATGATGCAGACAAGAAGCGAAACGCTGCTGAACGCAGAAGAAGTGGAACGGCTCATTGAAGCCTCCCGGCCTTGAAGAACCTTACGATTTTGATGGGGCGATGCTTACTAAAACTCTACAAAAGCGTTTTAGTAACATTCGAACCGCTTATAGCACAGGCGATTTTCCACAGTCAAGCGCAATGCTCTGGGAAAGACTGAGATGCGGTTTCGCCCGGCGACGACAGGATTTATTTGTTCTCGGTCACCTTAACGATTTTGTTAAGGCGATCACGCGATGTCATGGGGTCTTCGTCAGCCGGTTGGCGCGCAGAGGATTTTTTTTCAGGAAGAAGCTTCCAACAGATGTTTTTTGTTGCGGCGCGTTATCTGGGAGCGACGCCGTTCGAAACCCGGCAGGTGGTCTCGCGGATCATCAGTTTGGGTTCGACCATCGTCTCGCCCCCGTGCGAATTCGATTCCGAGGCGCGAATGCGGCGGAGCAACGTCTCAGCGGCGATCCTTCCCATTTCGCGCAGTGGCTGGCGCACAGTGGTCAGCGCCGGGTTCTGGTAGGCAGCACTCTGGATATCATCGAAGCCCACGACGGAGACGTCTTCGGGCACGCGAAACCCGGCCTCGCGAAGGGCCCGGATGGCGCCCATCGCGGAGATGTCGTTGAACGCGAAGAGGGCCGTAAACGCCTTGTGCGACGAAAGCAGCTTGCGGGTGGCTTCATATCCAAGCTCCGGAGACGGAGAGTCGCCTTGGAGCTGAGAGATGAGAGCCGACGAAATCCGCAGGCCGAGGTGGCGGGCAGCCTTTTCGATGTTCGCCCAGCGGACTTCCGTATCGGAGCTGAATTCCTGCCCTTTGATGAAGGCGATTTCGCGATGACCAAGCTGAAAAAGATGTTTGAGAGCAATTTCGGCGGCGCGAACGTGGTCCAGAACGATGTTGGTAACGCCCTTCACCTGGTTGTGCCCTGACACCGTGACTACGGGGACCGAGAGTTGAAGAGTCCAGGGAGTGTCGACGGCAATCAGGCCATCGACGGATCGCTCCAGGAACAATCTCGGATATTCATCGATCAGGTCGGCGCGGTGGCGGTGACTTACGACGAAGTAGAAGTATCCCTCTTGCAGCAAATAGTCCTCGACGCCACTCATCACAGAGGCGGAGTAGCCATCACTGACCTCAGGGACGATGACTCCAATGGTGAAGCTGCGCTGGGCGCGAAGGGAGCGGGCGAAAAAGCTGGGGCGGTATTTGTACTTGCGGGCGGCGGCAAGGACCCGGTCTTTGGTTTCCTGGGGGATGGAGTCTGCGACGGGGGAGCGATTGATGACCAGAGACACGGTGGCGGGGGAGAGTCCAAGATGTTCCGCCAGCTCTTTCAAACTCACCGGCTTGGGCCCCATGCGCACGGTCTTGCCAGCGCTCTTGCCCTTCTTCTTTGTCGTCACGCTGCGCAGTCTCGCACAAACCGAATCGGCGTAGCAAGCACGACGTTTAACTCGCCACGCGCAATACTTATTGACATTGAGAAGAAAAGAGTTTTTGATACATTGCGGAAACGCCCGACTAACCCGATTTAGTAGCTAGTTGCAACCGGGCCCCACGGAGGTTCCGTCCCATGCCATTCTCACTCTTATACATCGATGTTGCTCGCTGGTCACTCGAAAGAATCCAATCAAGGTCGTTGAAGAGGATTTCAGTTGCGATCCTGTTGTGCGGAATCGGTGTCGCGATGAGTGCGGGCGTGTTCGCCCAAGCACCGTCGACGCGATCGTCGACGCCCCAGATGGGCGGTGTCGCGGACCCGAAGTTCGATGCCAGAGTGGAATCGATTCTGCAGCAGATGACGCTGGAAGAAAAGGTTGGACAGTTAGTGCAGTACTCCGCCGGGCAACCTACCGGGCCAGGAACGGGCAGGACCGATTATGACGACATGATTGCGCGCGGACAGATTGGGTCGCTGTTCAATGTGATCGATCCGCACGAGATCAACCGCTATCAGAGGATTGCGATGGAGAAGGCGCGGCTGCATATTCCCATCCTGTTTGGGCTCGACGTGATTCATGGATTCAAGACGGAGTTTCCCATCCCGCTGGGACTGGCTTCGACGTGGGATCCAACAATTGTGGAGAAGGCATCGCGTGTGGCGGCGATGGAGGCGTCTGCGGATGGGATCCGATGGACGTTTTCGCCGATGGTCGATATCGCGCGGGATGCGCGCTGGGGACGGATGGCCGAGGGTGCCGGCGAGGATCCTTTTCTGGGATCGGCCATGGCTGCGGCTTATGTGAGGGGCTATCAGGGTTCGCGGTTGGACGCACCGGACAGCATTGCGTCGTGCGCCAAGCACTATGTCGGTTATGGCGCGGCCGAGGGCGGACGCGACTACAACAGCACGGAGATTTCTGAACATACTTTACGTCAGTTTTACCTGCCTCCGTTTCACGCGGCGGTGGAGGCTGGAACTGTATCTCTGATGAGTGCATTCAATTCATTGAATGGAGTGCCTTCGACGGCGAATCCATTCACATTGAAGCAAGTGTTGCGAAAAGAGTGGAGCTTTCGCGGGTTGGTGGTCAGCGACTGGAACGCCGTGGGAGAACTGATTCCGCACGGCATCGCAGCGGACGGTGCTACCGCGGCGCGCAAGGCATTCCTTGCTGGCGTGGATATGGACATGGTGAGCAGCTTGTATCACGATCACTTGCAACAGATCGTGAGTTCCGGCCAGGCGACGCAAGCTGAATTGGATGAGGGGGTGCGCCGTGTGCTGCGTGTCAAACTTGCACTGGGTCTGTTCGAGCATCCGTTTGTGGATGAGGCTGGAGCGGCGAAGGCGCTTTACCATCCGGAGAGCATTGCGCTGGCGCAG
Organism: Acidobacteriaceae bacterium; assembly: GCA_003134655.1. GTDB lineage: Bacteria > Acidobacteriota > Terriglobia > Terriglobales > Acidobacteriaceae > Sulfotelmatobacter. Next base: position 202,557 of record PLBY01000107.1, on the reverse strand, counting down.
ACTGCTGCTGAACGATCGTTCGTGTTGCTGAAGAATGCAAACGGGCCCGGCGGAAGGCCACTGCTCCCGCTGGCAACCGGAACGCAGAACATCGCAGTGATCGGGCCGCTCGGCGATGATTCTTCCTATCCAGGCGGAGCGCCCGCGGGCTCGGGCCCACGCATTTCGCTGCCGGTAGCGCTGGCGCAACGAGTCGGCGAAAGCCATGTGTTCCGATTCAAGGGTTCCGGAATTCTCGACGGAACTGATGACGAGATTGCGGCCGCAGTGGCAGGAGCGCAGAAAGCAGACGTCCTGATTTTGGCGCTAGGGGAGACCCCGGAGATGAGTGGGGAGGCGGCATCGCGTGCGTATCTGGGGCTTCCCGGCAGGCAACAAGAATTGCTGGAAGCTATTGTCGGCACGGGCAAGCCCGTGGTTCTGATTCTATTCAGCGGGCGGCCGCTCACGGTGCCCTGGGCGTTTGAACACGTGGCTGCGGTGATCGCGGCGTGGCTGCCGGGAATCAGCGGAGGACCGGCGTTGGCTCGTACTCTTTTCGGAGAAGTGAATCCCAGCGGGAAACTGGTTGTCAGTTGGCCGCGCAGCGTGGGGCAAGAACCGCTTTATTACAATCATCTGAATACGGGACGACCTGCCGGGGACACCGATCTGACGCACCCGCCAAAGGACATTACGGAACGATACTTGTCGCGCTATATCGACGAACAGAACACTCCGCAATTCCCTTTCGGCTACGGGGGGTCGTACACCAGCCTCACATACGGAAGTACAACCGTCAGCACGCAACGATTAAGTGCCGCGGCTCTCAATACAGGATTGAGCGACGCAGAGCATGCCGCCCCGGCACTAACCGCCGAGGCCGAGGTGACAAATACCGGAGCACGCGCTGGCGAGGAAGCGGTCCAACTCTACATTCAGCTTCAAGGCACCAACGTTGCCGAACCCGTACGCATGCTGAAGGGATTCAAGACAGTCGCTATAGCTCCGGGAGAAACCAAAAAAGTGACGTTTGAGTTGAAACCAGAAGCCTTTGCGATCTGGAATGCGAGTAACGAATTCGCTGCCGAACCGGCGAAGGTAAAGGTTTGGATCAGCCCTGATTCGGCGCACGGTTTGGCGGCAGAAGCGGAGATTCTGCCGTAGAACTGTGTCTGACACTCGAAGCGGACACGGCTGCGGAAGCCGCCGTCACGCTCACTGAACAAATGCCTGGTCCGTGACCTGTGGTTCTTGCTGCCGCAGCTTGCTCGCGCGTTCTCGAGCCTCAGCGATCTGCCCTTGGTTCAGGACCTTTTCCAGCGAATGAAGCAAGTCGTTGCCGCGGGCGTCTCCGGCCATTGCCGCGGCCGTAATCCAGGAATACGCGGCTTCCGGATCTTTTTTGGTTCCGCGGCCATCGGCGTACATGTATCCCAGTTTGATGCGGGCTCCAGTGTGTCCCTGTGCGGCGGCTTTCTGGAACCACAGAAATGCAGCATCGTTATCCTGCGGAACGCCGTCCCCGCGCAGATACATGTCTGCGAGATTGTTCTCGCCCAGCGGATTGCCGGCCGTGGCGGCTTTGCGGTACCAGATCGCGGCGGTCGTAGCGCTCCGCGAGGTGCCGAGTCCCTGATCGTACATATAGCCGAGATTTGTCTGAGCGCTGCTGTCGCCGGCCTCCGCGCCTTTCTGAAACCAACGGAAGGCTTCGTCACTGTCCCGCCGCACGCCTTTGCCCTCCATATTGAGGATGCCTAAGTTGTAGTACGCGCGCGCAAAATGCGCATCGGCGGCCGCGCGCAGTAAATTGAGCGCCGCGCCATAGTTGACGGGTGTGCCCCATCCATTGATGTGCATGACGGCTAGATTCACTTGGGCCGGAGCGTAACCTCGTTGTGCCGCCTGGCTGAACCATTGCAGAGCCTCTCGTTCGTCGTAGTCGGGACCAATCGCCAAGATGGAGGCAATCCCCAACTGGTTCTGCTCAAACGCATGTCCTCGCCGAGCCATCTGTTGCACGAGCCCATCGTCACAAACCTTCTTGTCGCTACGCACAAGGCGCGAGACCACGGCGAGACTGCATTGCTCCTTCGGTGGCGTCTGACCCAAGGCGTTTCCAGCGAGCAGCATTCCGGCTAGCGTTATGACGACTCCTAATGCAAGTTGGCGTCGGGCTATGGTTCTATTCAAACGTTTTGTTCTCACGATATCCCTCCTGGCTCGGGCCCTTACTCTGACTTCCCTGAGCTCAGGCCCAACGGTGTCGCAGGACGCCGGATACCGCAATGCAAGCTGAGTCATTCGTAGGTGCAAACCGGATCATTTGTCAAAAAGCTGGACCTCATCCAGCAATGACCTGATGACAAAAGACTTAGTCGCGCGTCCATGGAACTAGAGTGGCTGCGAAAACGTAGAATGATGTACCATCGGAAACCTCGCTGAGCACAAATGACTGGCAATGGTTCAGATCGGGCACGGTTCGGTCCTTTTGAAGTGGATCTGCACACTCATGAACTGTGGAAATTCGGGACTCGACTGAAGCTGGTGGGCCAGCCTTTTGAAATTCTTGTGGTGCTGCTGAGTAAGCCAGGAGAGTTGGTAACCCGGGAAGAACTCCGAACGCGCCTTTGGCCCGGGGACACCTTCGTCGACTTTAACCACGGCCTCAATGCTGCCGTGAACAAGCTGCGGGAGGCGTTGAGCGACTCGGCGGAGAATCCGCGGTATGTGGAGACGTTGCCGCGGCGGGGCTACCGCTTCATTGCGACAGTCGAGTGGGCGGGGGCCAAGTTGGTGGTTCCAGAGGCTCCGTCGCCGAAGCTTGAGACTCCGATCCCGGTCGAAACTCCGAGGGCTCCTCGGACCGAGTTGCCGTCCCCGGCCGCGGTGCCTTCGAACGCAGGCACTCCAAGCCGAAGCGCCTTGCTGCAATACCTGCTGGGCGCCGGCGTGCTTTTCACCTTGTTTCTGGCTGCCGCACTTCTATTTCGAACGTCCTCCAGTTACGGCGCGGGATCGCCCACGCGCTCTTTTGTAGAACATACCCGCCCACTGCTGGCAATTTCCGATACGGCTACGCCAGCTTTTTCTCCTGACGGAAATTCCGTGGCTTTCTTCCGCGAGCATTCGCAGCCGGGAGAGTCGGGCATCTACGTGACGGCGGTGGGCAGCGAACAGCTTTTGCAGCTCACCGGCAACGACGACGACCGCTATCCGGTATGGTCCCCGGATGGACGCTGGATCGCGTTCTCACGCCTCTCTCACCAGACCTATACCATCCACATAGTGGCCGCCGATGGCGGAGGCGAGCAGAAGCGAAAGGCGGAACAGAACGTGACCGCCGCATCCGCGGTGTTCAAGTTGACTTCCAGCGGCACCGCAGAGCGAGAACTCCAAACAGGCGGAGTGGTACCCAGCCATGGAGAACTCGACTGGTCTCCAGACGGCAAGTTCATCGCGTTCGCAGGGCAGTCCGGCATTTATCTGCTCTCGCTCGAAGACTCGACGGTGCGCCGCGTCACCACTGCGCCGCCGATGGTCCAGGATTGGGGCCCGTCGTTTTCTCCGGATGGCCAGAAAGTAATGTTCGTGCGCAACCGGGAGATCGGAGCGCCCGATGAAATATGGGCCGCACCAGTCAGCGGGGGCCAAGGGGTTCGGCTTTTTTCGGAACGCGGACGGATCGGCAGTGCGCCGCAATGGTCCTTCGACGGGCGCTCGGTCATCTTTTCCTCCAATCGCAACGGTCATCCGGCGCTTTGGAGAGTCTCTTTGGACGCTCCTGACTCCGCTGTAGAGATCAGAGAGGCAGGCTCGCCTGCGTGGGATCCGGCGGTCTCACGCCGCGGATATCGCCTGGTGTACGAACGCCTGTTGCGCAGCGTCAGCATCTGGCAAATGAATCTCTCGGGCACGGACGATAAGCGCGCTTACCTGACAGTCTCATCGACGAGCGACACGGATCAAGGCCCGGGACCGCAGTTCTCTCCGGATGGTAAGAGACTCGCGTATATGTCGGATCGCTCGGGAACAATGGAGATATGGATCAGCAACAGTGATGGGAGCAACGGGTTCCAGTTAAGCGCGGTGGGAGGAGCCGGTACGCCGCGCTGGTCGCCTGACAGCCTTTCGGTCGCGTTTGACGCTACCACGCCGAACGGCAGCAAGATCGTGACGATGAACTTGCACGGCGGCGCGCCCCTCATTTTGACTCCGGATGCGTTCCACAGTGTTTGCCCGAGCTGGTCGCACGACGGCAAGTGGGTTTACTTCGCTTCACCGCGCTCTGGAGAGTGGCAGGTCTGGAAGGTGCCTGCGGGGGGTGGCCCGCCGGTACAAGTCACGCAGCATGGTGGACACGCCGCTCTAGAATCTCCCGATGGAAAGTACGTCTACTACGCCAAGACTCAAATGGCTGAGCCCGAGATTTGGCGCGTTCCCGTGAATGGCGGCCCTGAGACACCACTGCCCCTGGTTCATCCGGGAACATGGGCCAGTTGGCAAATCGTTGAAGATGGAATTCTTTTTGTGGGACCGTCGCTGGGACACCAGGCGGTGTTGAGCTTCTACGATTTCGCACGCCAGCGCACGACCACGGTTACTGTGCTCAATCGCGTTCCCTTCTGGCTGGGAGCCACGCCCGATGGCCGCACGGTCGCCTTCGACCAGCCCGGCCAGGAACAGGCGCAAGCCATGCTGGTCGAGAACTTCCGTTGAATAAGTTTTGCGTCGTCGCGATTAGCAGGCCGCGATCTTCAATGCGGTTTCTGCGATTGCGATCTCCCAGACATTGAAACGATCAGCGTGCCTTCCTAGTCCTGATCGAGGTATTCGTCAGGCACGTCGTCCTCCGGAACCTCACGCGTGGTCACTTCCTTGGTTCTGTGCCTTCCCGCGTCTTCCACGCCCGTCACGATTCCAGCCTCGAATGCGTTCCCTTCCTCGACCAACTCGTCAATACTCTCCGAATCCGCGGCCTCGACGTTAGACAAACCCTGCAAGTCTCCGGACTGCCCGCCCGAACCCGGCCCTAGCGTCTCGCGGGAGACCGATGTGCGCCGTCCTCGACTTGCCTTCTGAGTCTCCCTGGCACTTGCACCCGAAATCTTCCCAGGAGCCGACTTCTTCACATCGATCTTCTTTGCCGCAGCTTTATTCGGAGCAGCCGTCTTCTTCGCGGATTTCTTAGGGGCTGCTCGTTTCACCGCCCGCTTCTTTGTCTGCTTCTTCTTCGGAGTGGCGGTCTTCTTTGATTTCGTAGACTTCTTCTTGGTTTTCTTCTTGGTAGCCATTCGCGAAGTCTAGCACCGTCGCACACGTGCAAGCAAAGCCGAAGCCGCGTGCTGAGATGAATGCGTTTCTACGCGGCCCAAACAAGCGAAGCCGTCCCAAGGCGGACGGCTATCGCTCTAAAGAGACCGGGAAAACCCGATGCGCCGGGTTACGCTTTTATGAACTCGACATCCACCGTGATGGTGACTTCCTCGCCCACGACGATCCCACCCGTCTCGAGCGCCGCGTTCCAGGTTAGTCCAAAATCCTTTCGATTGATTTTAGTCGTGGCGGAGAGTCCCATTCGGGTGCCGCCCCACGGGTCTTTCATGGGGGCGCTCAGCCCCTCGACGTCAAATACCACGTTGCGCGTGACGCCGTGAATCGCAAGATCGCCTTCGACGGCAAGTTCCACACGTCCCTCTTTCGAGACGCGAGTCGACTTGAAGGTTAAGACGGGGAATTTCTCGACATCCAGGAAATCGGCGCTCTTCAGGTGCGCATCGCGCTGCGCCTCCCGGGTGCTAATCGTAGCGGCATCAATCGATGCCTCGACTCGTGATTTGGTGATATCGGCTTCGTTTAGTTCCAGCTTGCCGGTGATGGTAGTGAACTCGCCCTTCACATTCGAGATCATCATGTGCTTGACCTTGAACTGGGCGGTGGAGTGAACGGGGTCAATGTTCCAGGTCGTAACGGCGGTTGCTTGTGGTGCAGTGACTGTGCTCATGTATGGCAATCCTCCCTTTTCAAAGATGCTCATGGACACGACAAAGTATGCAAATATTTTCGTCCCCTATTCGTTGTTCGATGGCACGTTCGAAGCGGTCACTATCTCCCCGCAATACTTCTCCCGCAAGTCCGCGCCTATGTGCTTCCTTCCAACTCTCGGGAATGTCAGGGAATACGTCGTAGTGCAACACGCCGCGCAGATCGCGGTCGCCCAGGTCATAGTCCGTTCTCCAGCGCCGACTCACGTGCAGGTAGCGCATCTCACGGTCAAACATGGCCAATGCCGCTGGTGCATGCTCGATTGAGTCTTATGTGATTTGGATCACACCCGGTGGCGAGACCGGGACTGGCCAACTTTGTGCCACCCATGGATGGTAGACGGCTGAGGGCGAGATCCACCAAGCAACGCACTCCTCGTATAACATCCGATTCTAGGTAACTAACTTGCTCACTGTGTGGACTCCGCATCTGGTTTTATGGCACTTATCCGAGCTTACAGACAAGATGTGAAAGGGCGTTCCAGCTATTCCTTTAAAACCATGGGATCTTAGCCCCCATTGCCTTTGGCATTGCAATTGCATAAGTTTTGCTGCGAACTCTTTTGTTGTCAGTCGCATGGGATTCTCTGGCACTTGCCAAGTTCGCAATTGACTTCTGCGATACCCGCGCGAAGCCAAAACTCACATTAAGGAAAATGCATGAACAGCTCTGAGCAGCAGCAAGGAATGGTGCGGATCGCAGTGGTAGACAGCGATCCCCTTCGGTTTGTGGGCTTCCGCGCTCTTTTGAGCGCAGAGTCCGATTTCGACCTTCAGTCCGTGTCGCTGGCTGAAATTGCCCTGCATCCGGACATCGACGTCGTCCTTCTGGGCAGTCATCCCGGCAAGAACGTCATCGAACTGCTAAACAACATAAGGGCCCTGCGTCTGCGCCTGAATGTCATCGTAACGGGATGTAACATGGACGACGCCGCGATCCTGAGAGCCGTTGCCGCCGGGGCGAAAGGCTGCGTCGACGAGTCGGGATCGGTCGCCGAAATCGTGCGCGCCATTCGCATCGTGCATTCTGGATCAGTTTGGGCTCCGCGGCGAGTTCTCGCCAAGTTCGTAGAGCAGACCTACAAATCCCAAGGAGTTGGTGCATGTCTGGGTGTACGACAGTTCACAATGCGAGAGAAAGAAGTGCTCAACATGCTGGTCGCGGGCTGTTCCAACAAGGAGATTGCTGCTCCTCTCGGAATTGAAGAGCGCACGGTGAAAGCCCACGTCGCCAAACTCATGCGAAAAGTCGGCGTGCCGAATCGCGTCATGCTTTCTGTGCATGCGATTACGCATTCGCTGGTGCCGAATATGCAGTGCTGACGTTCTTTACCGCATCCACTAAACCCCTGCCATCTTTCTCCACGTCTAACAGCGACTTTTCAAGATATGCCGCAGCCCCCGCCGCTATCAGTTTCTTCTCGTTCCGCTGCGAGAGGCCGGAAAGAACGATCACCGGTATCGACTTCGTAAGGGGGTCTGTCTTCAACTGGCGCAGGACTTCCGTACCTTCGATCAAGGGCAGCATCATGTCCAGCAAAATGATCTCGGGGCGGACAATCCGGGCGCGGCACAAACCTTCTTGCCCGTCTCCGACTGCAGTCACGCTGTAGCCGGCCTTGATCAGAATCCTCTCAATCGCCAAGCGCAACAGTCGGCTGTCTTCAATCACAAGTATGGTCATACTGCGCTCCTCCAACGATCGGATGTCGATTTCGTGTTTTGCAATCTCGCCGGATTCGCCGTGAACGACTGCCTCATGGGCAGCCTTTGGCGAACCCAACCTGGCTATGGTGACTTGCGAGCAGTTCCTCGATCGTGTCCCCGGGGGCGGGTCGCGACCACAAATATCCTTGACCCAGTTCGCAGCCAAGGTCCCGGAGAACTTCCATTTGCTCCTGGGTCTCAACTCCCTCGGCAACTACTTTCAGTCCCAGGTTATGCGCCAAGAGGATAATGATGCGGACGATCTCATGGCTCTCAATGTCGCCGTCCATGGCGGAGATGAAGCTTCGGTCGATTTTCAAGGTATCCACAGGAAACCGTTGCAGACGAGAAAGAGAGGAGTGGCCAGTACCGAAGTCGTCGATGCTCAGCCGGACGCCAATGGCCTTCAATTCCGAAAACAAAGTTGCTGACCTCTCGGGATCGCCCATGGCGATGTTCTCAGTGATTTCAAAATCCAGAAAGCGAGGATCAACTCCACACTGCCGGAGGATCTCTCCCATCTGAGAGGCCAAGTCCGTCTGGGCTGCTTCCTTTGCTGTGACATTGACGCTCATAAAAAGAGGTGGATCAAACGGAAAGAGCGACTGCCAGCGGCGAAGTTGACCACAAGCGTCGCGAAGCAATTGCCGGTTCATCGGCAAAATGATGCCGCTTTCGTCGGCAACGGTGATGAACTCCCCCGGCATGACAATGCCATGCGGGCGTTGCCAGCGACTGAGCGCTTCGAATCCAACAATTCGATTATCCTGCAAGGACACGAGCGGCTGGTAGTAGACCCGGAACTCATTGCACTCTAGCGCCTTCCGTAGGTCAGTTTCGAGTTGCAACCGTTTCACCGCGTCCGCTTGCATCGCGCAATCGAATACCTCACAGCGGGCTTTCCCGGTGCTCTTGGCGCGATACATGGCAATTTCGGCGTCGCGCAGAACATCCTCAGCCTCCGTACTGCTCCCGCTGAAAACGATGCCAATGCTTGCGCTGATCACAATCTCTCGGCCATTGACCGCGAAAGGCATCGCGATGCGCTCCTGAATGCGCTCCGACATGCGGATCGCATCGCTCGGGTCGCGTAGTTCCGCCGCCAGCACAACAAATTCGTCACCTCCCGGCCGGGCAAGGGTGTGGTCACCCGGAGGGCATGGCAGGTTGCTGTTCGGACCGCGTGACACCGTGTCGGCGCCGCGGAGGCAGGTCGTCAGGCGCCGAGCAATCTGGATGAGGAGCTCATCTCCGGCGGCGTGGCCGAGGCTGTCGTTGAACATCTTGAATTCATCAATATCGATCAGCAGGACCGCAAACTTGTAATCGTGGTGCCGCTGCGACACCGCGATCGCACGTTGCAGGCGATCCAGAAAGAGAGCCCGATTAGGAAGGTTGGTCAGGCCATCGTGGAAAGCTCGATGCTCCAGCAGCGCTTCCGCCCGTTTGCGTTCGGTAATGTCCCGGTTGACAATCACCAGTCCTTCCGTCTCGCCTCGCGAGCCGGGAATCGCGCTCGCGGCGGATTCGAGCACATGCCACGCGCCGTCTTTGTGGCGGATGCGGTATTCCAGACGGTCACAATGACCCGTCAGATGTGCCCTCTGGGCGGCCTGCAGAACGCGCTCCCGGTCTTCCGGGTGGATCTGCTCCATGGAAGAGGTCGCGGCTAATTCTTCTGCGGTATATCCAAGTATCTTTTCGTAGGCAGGACTGTTGTAAAGACGGCGTCCCTGCGTGTCGACCACAGCGATCATGTCGGCCGCGTTTTCAGTGATCAGATGGAACAGCCGTTCGCGCTCGGCGAGCCGACGGCGTATCCGCTGCAACTGCAAATGCTGATAGACAGTGTAGATGTCGAAGAGCAGGACAAGAGCCGCCAAGCCCCTCACCCACTCCTTAAGAGTCTGGGAATAGAAGTCGTCCCTGGGCAAATGAAAGCCAGGAAACGTCAAGGAAAGGATTCCGAGGGTCAGAACCAGAGTTACCGCGACCGCGAATCCCCAGAGCCCCCACTCGCGACTCTCTACTTGACGAATCGGAATTGCGGCTGGGTTGGTGTCACACCAGAGTTGAGACTCGTGAGTCACTCCGTCTCAGCCTGTACAACTCCGACTGTGAATACTCTGCAAAACATCGGATTCACACGCCTTTCTGCGAGTCGCATCGCTATGGCACAAACGGTTGGTTACCTTGTGTTACTAACGTCTATTACGTTCTTCCGATTGCGGAGGTACACGTACCAACGTAATCTCTGCTCATGACGGATCTCAGCAAACCGGTGGCTAGCACAAAGGACGCGGGTACTTCACAGTCGATGCCGACCAGAGGAGAAGCAATCATGAAATCGATCATCTGTTCCGCCCTGGCTCTATTCATCATGTCCGGCACCTCCATGGCGAAGGAACTGCCAGACGCTCCCAGCGCCGAGATGACGGCCGAGGCGTACATTGTGGAAGCCCCCTCGACAGGGTCAACGCCGAGAATCTTTGAGCAAAAGAGGCTCATCGACGCGACGTTCCTAAGTTTCGCTGTGATTTCAACTGGCAGCACCTTCGCCGACTCCTACACCACGTTATTCGCCCGGCAGAACTGGCTGGCCGGCAAAACAGGCGTCTGCAACATGGAAGTGCAGTCCGCCTACTTGTACGGCACTCACCCGACGGTAGGCCGGGCCTATGCGGTGGCATCCGCCAAGAGCGCCGGCTCTATCCTCGCCGCCTATTACCTACGAAAGCACCACAACAGGTTCTGGAGCGCACCGTTGGTCGCGAACTCGATCCTCAGCCTGCAGGGCGTCACCCAGAACATGTCGGCGTGCAACTAGTGTCAGGTACCGCACATGCTCACCCCTGTTCGAGCGTTCATTGCACCGTCAAAGTTACGGGAACGGAATGTTGCAAAGCGCCGGACGTTCCAGAAACCGTGAGCGTATATGTCCCCGGCGTCGTTCCAGTCTGATTTTGCGAGCCGATGCCGGTACCGCCGGCGCATGCGGACATAAAGAGCGTTGCGGTAACCAGAAGGGCCAGAGCCATCAACACCGCACGTTTCTTGGTTCGTCGCTTCGACCCCACCAGTATCACTCCGAAGAGGCCGAGTCCCTGGAACTGCAACCAAAAGGCAAACACCGGCTGATGCAGAGCTGAAGAGATCGGCGCCAATCCAGCGGACGTTCCCGTCGTGCTGATCGTCACGGTCACCGTTGCCGTGCCCGAGCCTGGGATCACGGAGCTGGGCGACAGGCCACAAGTCGTTTTCGCAGGCGCCCCGCTACAAGTCAGCTTGACGGCGTTCGCAAACGTTCCACCCACGGGAGCTACCGTCAGCTTGTAGGTTGCCGTCGCGCCGGCTTTGACGATGGCGCTGGCGGGCGAAGTGGCTAGGCTGAAATCGGATCCCGCACCGCTTAATCCCACACTCTGCGTGCTGCCCGCTGCGTTGTCGCTAACCGTAACGGTTCCGCTGCGGATTCCAGATGTCGTCGGAGCGAATGCCACACTGATCGTGCACGTCGCTCCGGCCGCGACCGTAGGGGGGCAGTTATTCGTTTGGGCGTAATCTCCGGCGACTTGGATCCCGCTGATATTCAGTGCTGAATTGCCGGCGTTGGTCAACGTTACCGTCTGAGACGTGCTGGTGGTTCTCAAAGGCACATTGGGGAAAACCAAGCTAGTGGGAGTCAAAACGACCACGGCAGCTAAGGCGACTCCCGTGCCGGTTAAGCCAACGATCTGGGGACTGCCAGCTACGCTGTCGCTGATCGTCACCGCTCCGCTGCGAGTCCCCGATGCCGTCGGAGCAAAGGTTACATTGATCGCACAGCTGGATCCGGCGGACAAACTGGCGGGGCAGGTGTTGGTTTGCGCATAGTCTCCAGCAACTTGGATCCCGCTGATATTCAGTGCTGAATTGCCGGTGTTGGTCAACGTTACCGTCTGAGACGTGCTGGTGGCTCCCAAAAGCGTACTGGGGAAAACCAAGCTAGTAGGAGTCAAAACGACTACGGCAGCTGAAGCGACTCCAGTGCCGGTTAAGCCAACGATCTGCGGACTGCCCGCTACGCTGTCGCTAATCGTCACCGCTCCGCTGCGACTTCCCGATGCCGTCGGAGTAAAGGTTACGTTGATCGCACAGCTGGATCCAGCGGACAAACTGGTGGGGCAGGTGTTGGTTTGCGCATAGTCTCCGGCAACTTGGACCAGACTGATGCTCAATGCAGCATTGCCGGTGTTGGTCAACGTTACCGTCTGAGACGTGCTGCTGGTTCCCAAAGGCGTACTGGGGAAAACCAAGCTAGTGGGAGTCAAAACGACCACAGCAGTTAAGCCGACTCCCGTGCCGGTTAAGCCAACGATCTGGGGACTGCCCGCCACGCTGTCACTAACCGTCACCGTTCCGGTGCGAGTCCCCGATGTCGTCGGAGCAAAGGTTACGTTGATCGCACAGCTGGATCCGGCGGACAGACTGGCGGGGCAGTTGTTGGTTTGCGCATAGTCTCCGGCGGCTTCGATGGCGCTGATACTCAACGCCGCGTTGCCGGTGTTGGCCAGCGCTATCGTTTGGGGCGCGCTGGAGTTTCCAACCGGCACAGATGGGAAAGTCAGCATGGCGGGAGTCAAGGTCACGACGGCGCCCTGGCCGCTGCCGTTCAGGCTGATGATGTGCGGCGATCCCGCCGCGTCGTCCTGAATCACGATGGTCCCACCGCGCGACCCCACTGCGGTAGGGGTGAAGATAATGGAAAACGCGCAACTGCCGGCGGCCTGCACGCTGTTTCCACAGTTGTCCGTCTCGGCAAAGTCGCCGGTCGTCGTGATCGACGAGATAGCGAGCGGCGCACTGCCCATGTTGCGCAGAAGAATAGTTTGCGGCTGGCTGCTTGAGCCGACCGTCTGGATGGCATACTGCAAAGCAGCGGGACTCAAGGTGACTGCTGGCGCGGATGTGGCTGCAATCTTGAGAATGAAGGCGTCAGTATTTCCTCCCAATACACTCTGGAACGCAGACTGCGTAATTGGGAAATCGCTGGAATCAGTCGTGCCGGCTACATAAATATTGCCGGACGCATCGAGAACCATCCCTGCGGGCGCCGGCTGATCATTTCCGCTGCCGCCGAGATATGTGGCAAATAGCTGCGTGCTCGCTGCCGGGTCGATCTCCACCAGCAGAAGATCGTTCCCGTTGCTGTAGTTTTCGATCCCGTTTACCGTATTGAACGAACCGCTTGGGGCGTAAGCCAGAATATAGGCATCGTTGTTCCCGTCGAGCACGATCGCCTGTGGCACGGCATTGTTGTTCGGACCGAGGTACGTCGAGTACGCTAGTGTGGCGGCGGCGGCGTCGAACTTGGTCACGAAAGCGTAGTTGCATGCCCCGCCATAAACACTGGGATCGCAGAGGCTAGTGGAGGTGATGGGGAAGGTCCCATCCCAGCTGAAGGTGATTCCGGTTACATATGCCGAGCCCGCCCCATCTACCGCGATGTTTGTCGGATCGGTTAGCAGCCCGCTGGGATCATAGAGATAGGTTGAATACTGCAAGCTTCCATCGCCGCTGAACTTGCTGACGAACCCTACTGTGCCATTCTGCTGGGTTGAATCTGTGGTCTGATAAGCGCCCTCGGTGACTGGGAAGTTGTAGGTGTTCGTGGTGCCGGTAACGTAAGCATTACCGGAGGGGTCGAGCACCAGCGCTGCGACAGCGCTCGCGGGTCCAGGCCAGCAGGGAGTTCCGCAGTCGAGTGGCACATTCGAATTGCCGCCGAAATAAGTGGAATAGACCAGAGACGATCCGTCGGGGCTGAACTTCGTCAGGAACCCGTAGTTGCCATATATCCCTCCCAGATTGGCAGAGACGGTGGACTGGTAAGCATTGACGACCGGAAGGTTCTTCGAGGATGTGTATCCCGCGATCATCATCGCTCCCGAAGAGTCAACAGCAACGCTGGACGGGAGATCCGAACCATTCCCCCCGAAGTATGTGGAGTACGAGAGAGACGATCCATCGGGAGAAATCTTGGTGAGGAATGCGTTAAATGCTCCGGGATATGTTCCCTGAAACGGATTGACCATCGGAAAGTCGCTGGACGCTGTACTGCCAGTGACGTACACGTTATTGGCCGCGTCCAGTGCCAGTGCGTAGCCATAGTCCTGACTATTGCCGCCGATATAGTCGGCGTAGATGAGATTGGATCCACTGGCATCGAGCTTGGCGACGAACACGTGGGTATTCCCGGCGGGGAGCGAACCCAGCGTGGTCAGCGGAAAGTCCGTTGAGTCCGTCGAGCCGGTTACGTAGAGATTTCCAGTCGCGTCGACCGCGATCCCACCGGCCTGGTCATCACCGCTGCCACCGAGGTAGGTCGAATAGACTAATACCGGATCGATGACCAGCGGCTTTGTCGGATCGTATTGCGCCACATGGAAGCTGACATGGGTTCGATCGTTCACAACGTATCCGCCATCCACGGCGACGCGCTGGCCATTTGATTCCTGGTAGACCGCCGGAGTCTGGAAGTGAAGCTCGCCGTTGCTGGTTGTTAGTACCAGACCTCCATCTGCATCGATGTGCATCCGTTGGGCGCCCCGGATGTCGAATTGAATCTTCCCGGGATCGGCACCGGGAGCTATCACGAAGTCGTATTCGAGTTGCCGTTGGTTGCCGTAATAGAGCAGATCGATTCCTGGGTAGATACTCTTGTATCGAACTTGCGCGTAGGTGGGAACATTTCGTTGCCATTTCGCCGGGTTATTGCCGACGAAGTAATTGACACGCCCCGGTTGCGGACGCTCTCCCACAACAGCCGGGTTCCTGGCCGCTCCCAGAAGGGAGAACTGCAACGTGGCTTTTTTCGACGCACTCGGGCGGACCGCATGTGCGGCCGTTTGGCTGCCCAGAACTTGGTTCGCTCGTAGCGAGAGCACCATGCCATCGCTGGTCAGAAACGCGCTGTATCCCGGGCCGCGCGAAATGAAACTGACTTGAGGGTCCATCTGACCACGATTCGCTTCGAAGGTCAGCGGCAGTTTGCCGAACTTGGCAGTGATGTCAGCTCGCGAAGGCAATTGCGTCGCGCCGGATTGCGCCCCAGCGCACGCGGCGGCTGCGACGGTCACAAGCATGGTCCATGCTATTGTCTTGACTTGCATATGGGCTCTTTCCACACAAAGATTGGGACGCGGCCGATCATCAGGAGAGGAATCGACGGGCGGTCAGCAAGAATAGGAATGCATGACCAGGGCCGAAGGGCCCGAATTCTGGATCCTTCTATAGTTATGAATATGTGGGAGTTACATCTAGATCAACGGGGGATGACAACGGCGGGGCGGGAAATCCGTCTACGTTTCAGACTCTAGTCCGCCAACTGGACACCTGGTTTTTTCAGCCCAGCAACCGCGCAGGGAGCCTCAGGCGGCTATGCGGTCCCTTTCTTGGGTTCTTCAATCTTCATTCTCGACAGAAGCTGATAGATCGTCGCACGACCAATGCCCAGCACTTCTGCGGCGCGCGCCTTATTGCCGCCGACACCCTCCAGCACGCGCAGGATATGGCGCCGCTGCAGTTCTTCCAGAGACAGGAACGTTTCGTCCCCACTGAGGTCTTCACTGAGCGGCCCCCGCAGCCGCTCTGGCAGGTCGCTAATGTCAATCAAGTTTCCGTCCGCCATCATGCAGGCATTGCCGATCACATTCTCAAGTTCGCGGACATTGCCCGGCCAAGGATAGGTTGCTAATCGAGTCTGAGCCCGTCGCACGAGACCAGCGATCGGCTTGTTGTATTCAGTGGAGAATTTCTCAATGAAGTACCGTTCCAGCAAAGGCAGATCCTCGCGGCGGTTTGCCAGTACAGGCAGAGGAATTTCGACGACGGCGAGGCGATAGTAGAGATCTTCGCGAAACTGACCTTCGCGCACCATAGTTTTCAAGTTGCGGTGGGTGGCAGCGATTACCCGCACATCGATATTTCGCGGAGTCAGCGAGCCCACCCGCTGCACCTGTCGGTTTTGCAGGACCCGCAACAGTTTGGCTTGCGCCGCAGGCGCAAGTTCCCCGATCTCGTCCATGAAGATCGTTCCGCCATCGGCGTGCTCGAACATGCCGACTTTGTCTTGGGTGGCACCGGTGAATGCTCCCCGAACATATCCGAACAGTTCGCTCTCGACGAGGTTATCCACGAGCGCTGAACAGTTACAGACAACAAACGGGCCGCGTCCGGCCGGACTCAACCGGTGCAGAGCCTTGGCCACGAGTTCCTTGCCCGTTCCAGTAGCTCCTGTAACGAGTACGGTTCGGAAATGCGGAGCGATTCTTCGAATCTTGGCGTAGACCTCCAGCATGAGGGGACTGCGTCCAACGATGCCTTCGAATTGATAAGCATCAATGAGCTCCTGATCGAGGCGCAGAGTCTTCTGCCGTGTCTCAGCCTCTTGCAAGAGAGCGCTAATCCGGGAGCGCAGTTTGTCGATTTCAATCGGCTTCGTTAGATAGTCCGCGGCACCCTTTTGAATTGCCTCCACCGCGGATTCCGTGGAATAGTGCGCGGTGATGAGAATGACATCCACGCCAGGGTCAACACTCACGATTCGTTCCAATATCTCAATTCCGCTGACCTTCGGCATCACGAGGTCCAGCAACACGATCTTCGGACGCGTTCGCAGGAAGATCTCAAATCCCTCCTCAGGATCTTGCGATGTCATGATCTCCAACCCCGAGCGTTGGAGGGCCAAGCTGATGATCTCCAGGTTCTCGGCGTCGTCGTCAATCGCCAACAGCTTGAGTGTGCTGGTCGATGTCATCGGGCGCTCCTGCGATCAAAACCATACGAATGATAGCCATATTCAGTTGAGCACGTTTGGGCGAGGCTGCGAGGAGCGTGAAATGACAGCGGCGACGGAGAGCCCCGGCGTGACAGCATGCAAATCTCGCCTTCCTAGACGACAGTATAGGCTCTTGCAAGCGAAAATGGCGGTGCCAAGTCAGCTTCCAACGCGTCATGGAGGGATTTCAGAGTAGCGGGGCTTTAACTCGCTGGGACTGGAGTTGAGGCTTTCTTGCCTGCGTCCACTGATTTTTGTCCCTGCCGGGTTGACGACTGTTGCCCCCAAGCGAGAACGCAAAACACCCCGATTCCCGCCAGCCATCGAGCTATTACGAGCGGAACAGGTCCGCGGCGGGCACGCCAGTTTGAGGCCATGCATTCGCTAATTTGTTGAGCCCATTTCACGGATTAATCCTGCAGGACCCACTCCGGCGTCTTCTCGGTGAATTGGAACGCGTAGCGCTGCCAGGCAGTGTCCGGGGCTTCCCTGCGGACAACGCGGACTCGGCCTACGTAGTGTTCGTGACCCGCGCCTGCGAGAAAGACCTGGAAAGAAGAATCCGGCGACAGATCGAGGGGCAGAGTGCACAAAAATCCGCCGGCGCTCACGTTGTCGGTGCTACAGAGTTGTTCGAAGGATCGCTGCGACGCATCTGTGCCCTTGAGTTTCACGATAAGTTTCATACGGACTCGGACGTGAGCACGACGTTCCGACGGCCTTGTCAGTAGTTCCGACGCCAACCGCGATTTCAACTTCGCAAAGTCAATTGGCTTCTCAAAATACCCGACAGCGCCTAAGTTGCTCATGTACTCGCGGTATTTGCCTGCGGACTCGCCGGTCACAACGAAAATCGGGATACGCGCCGTGTAACTCAGGTTGTGAAAGCTCTGGCATAGCTCGAAACCGGAGCAATCGGGCATCATGAGATCAAGCAAAATCGCTCGAGGTTTGTGTTCCAGAGCAAGCCCCAAAGCCTGTATGGGATTGCCGGTGTCGATCGTCTCGTACGTATCGGACAATCGCATCTTGATCATCCCGCGCATCGCGTCATCGTCATCCACCACCAAAATCTTATCCACGACCTTCCTCCTGAATGCAAAATCTTCGTTGCTGCCGTGTCTTCAATCGGCTCCGGACAGTACCGGGCTGCCATCCAGTACCTCCCGAATCTTGCGGGCCAGAGCTTCCCGGGTAAAGGGTTTCGGTAGAAAGAAGCTGCCTTCCGCGAGAACGCCGTGTTCTCCCACTGTCTGGCCGGTGTATCCGGACATGTAAATCACGTGCGTCTCTGGCCTTTGTTTCATGAGTTGATCGGCCAGCGCCCGTCCGCTCATACCGGGCATCACTACGTCAGTCAGGAGCAGATGGATCATCCCTTTGTGTTCTTGACTTACTTTCAAAGCCTCCGCTCCATTTTCGGCCTCGAGCACGGCATATCCACAAAGCTCAAGAAGATGGCGGCTCAACTTCCGTAGAGATACCTCGTCCTCCACCAGCAGTAAGGTTTCGATGCCGAGCAACGAGGGCGGCAACTCGGCCTGCTGTTTTGGTGGATCAACAGCAACTTCAACCTTCGGGAGATAGATCTTGAATGTTGCGCCCGCTCCCGGCTCGCTGATCACATCAATGTAACCTCCACTTTGCTTGACTACTCCGTAGACCATGGACAATCCGAGCCCTGTGCCTTTCCCCTTCTCTTTCGTGGTAAAGAATGGCTCGAAGACGCGGGCGCGCGTAGTTGCGTCCATGCCTATGCCGTTGTCAGCGAAAGTGAGTAGCACATAGTCTCCAACTAACACCGGATACGGATAGCGCCGAACAAACTCGTCATCCATGTGAAAGTTCGATGTTGTGACTTTCAGGTCACCCCCGGAGGGCATGGCATCCCGCGCATTCACTGCCAGATTCATCACGACTTGTTCGATCTGCCCTTGGTCCGCCTTGATGCGCATCGCCGAGGAATCCAGTTCGGTCTTAAGCCGTACGTCCTCGCTGATTAGTCGTTTCAGCATCTTTTCCATGTCTTTGACCACAACGTTCACGTCGAGGACCCGCGGGTCCATAACCTGTTGCCTGCTAAACGCCAGCAATTGCCGCGTCAGCCCGGCAGCCCGATGAGCCGCCTTCAATATCTCGTCGATGCAGGTGCGTAATGGGCTTTCCCCCGCCGTACCCTCCTGCACGATTTCTCCGTAACCGATGATGACGCCAAGCAGATTGTTAAAGTCGTGGGCCACTCCTCCCGAAAGGCGACCGACCGCTTCCATCTTCTGCGACTGCCGGAATTGATCTTCCAGATGCTTGCGCTCGGTCACGTCGCGATTTACGATCACCAACTTCTCAACTTGGCCAGCTTTCAAAATCGTGCTGGCTCTGGACTCCAGCGTGCGCCAGCTTCCGTCCTTGTGGCGCATGCGATATTCCAGGCTCGTACCCACGCCCGTATGACGCGCAACTGCCGCTGCTTTGAGAACATTCTCCCGGTCTTCCGGATGGATCTGCTCCACGGCGCTCGTGCCTCCCAATTCCTGAGGCGTGTAACCGAGGATCTTCTCGTAGGACGGACTGTTGTATAACCTCCGGCCTTTGATATCCACAACGGCGATCATGTCCGCGGCATTTTCCGTGATGAGCCGGAACAATTCTTCCCGCTCAATCAACTGTTTCCGTACCGCCTGAATCTGGAAGTGTTGATAGATCGTATAAATGTCGAAAAGCAATACCATCCCCACGAGACCCAGGATGGTGTCTCTGAGGGGAGCGGAGTTCAGTTCCGCGCGGTGCAGGTGGAGCCCGGGAAAGCCAAACGAGACAATCCCGCCGGTCAGGAGCAGTGTGATCAGGACCGCGCACATCCACAGCCACCAGTCTCGCCGTTCAATGACCCGCAGGCCCTCGTGCAGGCTGGACGGACGATCTGGAACCGGGGTTTCCGGAGCCGTAAAGCCAGCCGTTTCTATGGTGGAAAGGCCCATGATTCCTTCTTTGGGCCGGCGCCGCAAGGGACTGGCCCAACTTCAACAGCATGATGTTCGGGGAGGGCACTAGAGAAAAAGCACGAAGGCTGCCATCCAATTCTGGCAGAACTGATCATTGGAATTATGTAAGCCTTTTGATAGCAGCAGCTTGCGATTTCGAGTTAAACGGCGACCAAGGCGGCGTGTCCGCGCCATGGAATCCCGTCCACTTCCCGGACAGTGGGAACTATTCTTACGTCTGTCCTAGCGATCAACCGCTTGGTGACGCTCGTCCAGCGTGGCTCGCATCGCGCTCGCGACCGCAAACATGTCGGCCTGGAATGATAAGAACAGATCGGCCGCAGACTGCAATGTGCGCTCCCGCCCCATACGCTCGAGGTCCTTGGCTTTCTGCGCTGCAGCTGGCAGGCCCAGATAACCCAATTCCCCATTGAGACTGTGGGCCGTTCTCTCGACCTCCTCCGGATTGGCTGTTTCGATCGCACGCTTTAAGCCGGTTAGTTGCTTGGGGCTTTCGTCCAGAAAAATCTGCACGAGTTCGCACAGAAGAGGTTCATCGCCATCTAACCGCTCCAGGGCCTCGCTCCGATTCCAGAGCGGCGAAGATGCCCAAGAAGGCGGAGGTGCCGGCAGTATGTGGACTACGGGTTCAACAGGGATAATTTTGGAGATTGTCTCTTCGATCCCATGGCTCGTCACGGGCTTACAGATGTATGCATCCATGCCGGCTTGCAGACATCGCTCCTTGTCCCCCTTCATCGCATGAGCCGTCATGGCGATAATCGGGAGGTGAAATCCCGTCAGCTTCTCGTTCTCACGGATGTTTCGGGTCGCCGTCAGTCCGTCCATCTCGGGCATTTGCACGTCCATGAGCACGAGATCAAAGGGGCCATCTGCCAACATGGACAATGCTTCGCGACCGTTGTGAGCAAGGGCCGTCAAGTGTCCAAGCTTTTCCAGCATCCGTACGACTACCCTCTGATTCACGGGGTGGTCCTCGGCCACCAGGATCGTGAGCTGTCGGGATGTCTTTTGGGGGGCGCATGTGGTTTTCGATTCCGCTGCGTTGCCGGGCGAGAGGCGGTCGAGAACCGCCAGAACGGCGGAGAGGAGTTCTGACTGCCTTATCGGTTTAAGAAGGCTAGCCGCGATGTCCCTCTCGCGGCAACGCCCGCTCTTCGCGTGCTGGCCGGAAAGCACCATCATTATTATTGCCGTGGCCCGGCGTGGATTCTCCTTGATGCGTTCCGCCAACTGAAATCCATCCATCTCGGGCATCCGGCTGTCGACGATGGCCAGGTCAAACCCGAAACCTCTTGCCTCCGCTTGGTCGATGGCCGCAAGGGCCGCTCTTCCGCTATCCACAACGGTTGGGTTCATTCCCCAACTCATCATGGTTTCCAGCAGAATCTGGCGGCTCGCCGCATGATCATCCACCACCAGTATGGAAACATCAGCAAGCACAGCCTGTTGATCTGCAATTTTGGAGTTGGGTTGCGTTTCAACCGCTCTCACTTTGACCGTGAAATGAAATATGCTGCCCTTTCCTACCGCGCTTTCCAGCCAGATCCGGCCGCCCATCAGTTCAGCCAGGCGGGAAGAAATGGATAATCCCAGACCCGTGCCGCCATAGTTCCGGGTGGTGCTGCCGTCAGCCTGCGCAAACTCTTCGAAAATGATGGACTGCTTTTCCTCGGGGATACCAATCCCGGTATCGGCTACGCTGAAATGCAGACTGAGTTCCTGATCGTAGCGGCTGTCCAACGCCACTCGGACCACAACCTCTCCCTGTGATGTGAACTTGAGGGCATTACCCACGAGATTCAACAGCAACTGCCGCAGTCGCCCGGAATCCGCGATCACGTACTCGGGGATCTGGGGATCGACGTGGTAGGCCAGTTCGAGGTTCTTCTCATGAGCGCGCAGGGCAAGCCCTCTCAGGGTCTCGCTGATCGTATCCTGCAGGTCAAATTCAACCGGATCGAGTGCCAGCTTTCCAGATTCTATTTTCGAGAAATCGAGTATGTCGTTGATCACCCCGAGCAGAGAATCCCCGGACGATTTCAGCATCGCTAAATATTCGCGCTGTTCATGAGTCAGATCCGTGTCCAGAATCAGTTCCGTCATGCCGACAATTCCATTGACCGGAGTGCGGATTTCATGACTCATATTCGCGAGAAACTCGCTCTTGATCCGGCTGGCTTCCTCCGCCTTGCATTTGGCGGCAATCATCTGTCGATTGGCATCCAGCAGTTCGGCGGTGCGTTCCAGCAACTCAACGGAGAGCCGGTGCCGCTCGGTAACCGACGACCCCACAATGAGCCCCGTGGCTGAGACTACGAACATGAGGAGGCCATACTTCGGAAGCAACACGGCCGTCGACGTCGAATAATGCAAAGCCACGACTATGCCAAAATTGAGAGCGAGCAGACCCGAGACGATTCTTCGGATTCCCTGACGCATCGCGATCCAAATGATCGGAACAAACGTGAGGAAGAAAACCTGAAAGTGCAGGAATGTCGCACCGAACAACATCCACAACGAGAGCAGCAACGCGCAGATTTGGCCGCCCATTTCTGCGAGCGTCCAAAAACTTGATGTCCGAACACGAGGCTGCTTTCTCTGATCGGGTTCCAACGACAGTTGTCTTCGTATCCACGGAAAAACGTGAATGAGCAGAAAGGGCGCAACTCCCAGTAGCCCGATTTCGTCTCCAAGGAACCATCCCGAAGCAGACCGCCCGAATTCGCTCCACTGGATAGCGTGATCCGCAACCAGGCAGATCACCCCGACGCCGGTGGATACAATGGCTGCCGCAGTAGTCACCGAGAGGTACAGAACGACGTCCCGTCGTCGATGTAACCCCAGATCAATTCGCAACGGACCGCGCAGAGCAAACGCGGCTCCGGCGTAGATTGCCGCTCCCACTACAGCTTCAATCGTTCCGCTGTACGTCAGGACAGGCTGGTGGTAGATCAATATTCCCGAAAGAGCGGTAGCCAGAGTGAGCGGGAACGCATACCACGGGCTGACGCCCAGCATGATCGCCAGGCCTAATCCGATGGCCGGGTACCAGACCACCGCCCCGAGGCGGGAGATCACGATCACTTCCGGTCGGTTGAGTAGCAGGAACGCCAGCACGAAGGCAACAGATAGGACGACGTGGCGGCGGATAACGCGAGGTTCAGGCATGAGAGAATCTCACCCAACTATTTTCTTATCGCCGTGAGCTATATCACAACATGTCGCTTTTTTGAGCTGAGTCCCTCTCGCTTCGCACGAGCCGATCACGACCCGGTTGCGGCCTGTTCGCTTCGCTTCATAGAGCGCAGAGTCGGCAGCTGATAGCAGTTCGAGATCCCATATTTCACTGGGTGCCACTACGCCGCCGATGCTGATGGTAACTCGCAAATCTTTAGCGTCCGTTGAAATCGGGGTTTGTGCAAAGGCACACCGGGCTCTTTCTGCGATTTCCTTAAGTTTATCTGCCGTGCAGTTCGAGAGAACAACCAGAAATTCCTCCCCACCATATCTTCCGACAAAATCATAACTGCGCACAGAATTTTTGAGCCGACGTCCCGCCTCCTTGAGAACTGCATCACCGTTTAGATGGCCATAGGTGTCATTGACTCTCTTGAAGTGATCGATATCGATCATCAGAATTCCAGTCTGGCCGCCAAAACGCAGGCCGCGCTCGAGTTCGGCATTCAGCAACTGCAATGCGGTTCCCCGGCTCCAGAGACCTGTCAGGTCATCATGAGTTGCTTGGAACCGCAACACCTCGCGGGCTTGGATTAGTTCGCGTTGCAGGCTGAGAATTCGTGCACCCGTCCGCAACCGGGCTCGCAGTTCCTCGATGTCGAATGGTTTGGTCAAGTAGTCATCGGCCCCTGCCTCCAGGCCGGCTACGACATCCTGCTTCTCGTCTCTCCCGGAGACCAGCACGATGTATTGGTACCAGTCTCTTTGCGTCGCGCGAATTCGGCGGCAAAGCTCTATCCCGTCGATGCCGGGCATGATCCAATCAAGAATGAGAAGGTCAGGGGGGGAAGGCTGCTGAAGCAACTCCCATGCCTCCGTTCCGTCTTTCGCCGTGATCACTCGATAGTCCCAACTATGCAATCGGGCTTGCAGAAGCCGGCGGAAAATGGGGTCGTCCTCCGCGACGAGGACGGTCGCGGAACCATTACCTTGCATACCCGATTTCGGGACGAAAGTCCCGTCCTTCTCAAGGTTGCGAATGGTATTTCTCCAGGGAGACGTCTGCGCAGCGAGGCATCAGGCGATTGGTTTCCGTACCGGAAAGGGAGCAGCAATCTCCTGACTCACAGTGCTGCCGCGAACACGGCTCGATCCCGCAAAAATGCTCCTGACCAGGCAGCCTCACTCCCGCTGGACAACCTGCCATTAAACCGCGAAGAAGATCTTCCCGGCCCGATGCCTGATTCGCCTGGATCCATTGCGCATCGACTGATTCCTGTAATGCCAGGATCCGCTCGCCCACCCTCACCCGGGCCCGGAGTTCCGCCGGGATTGGAGGCTTGGTGATGTAATCATCCGCGCCGGCACGCAGTCCGGCGACGATGTCCGCTTCACTATTCTTGGTGGTCAAAATGATCAAGTACGTCGATGACGAGGTTGCACAGCCTCTCACCTTGCGGCAGACCTGAGGGCCGCTCAATCCCGGCATCACCCAATCGAGGATCGCCAGCCTCGGCGCATCCGGACGTTGAAGCTTCTCCCAAGCCTCATTTCCGTCCTGGACCACGATAACTTCGTGATCGGGCGCCAGAATTTGTTGCAGCACCTTTTGAAAGAAAACGTCGTCTTCAGCGATCAGCACTCTCATGTTCTACTCCGGGTTTTTGTTCTGCGTTCCTTCTCGGCCCTCCGGGGAAGCTCTTGAGGCAAAAGACCTGTGTTCGCCTGGGGCAAATACGGTCGGCAAGAGCAAGACGACTGTTGGTGGATCATTGTCAGCCTCGACACGAGCTTGGGGGACCGAGACACCAGGTGCACGAACCCTGCCATCGAAGACAGTTGAGGACTTAACTGGTCAGATTTTGGTAAATGCTTTTGTTGCAGGGTCTTGCGGGACAGATCGTGAAGCTCTCCAATTCGCGGAGCCGACCAAGCGGAGCGGGGTGTCTGCTTCAAGGATTGATGTCCGCTTACGAGACGAATGCTTGATGGAGGGCAAGCGACGTCGAAAGAAGCGCGTGCGGGCTACGAAGCATAGTTGGCGTTATATCTGTTTTCAACACTCTGTACTGAGCCATGGGGGGCATGACAATAGCGGATTCTGAAGAGCCAGGAATTCCAACTCCTTCGGGGCGAGCTACGGATATCCCGCAGCATAATAGCGAACAGTTTCCAGTGACGTATCTTGGGCTAGGCCTTGGGCTGGAGAAAGTGGGCGCCCAAGTCCTTTGGAATATGGTGGCCAGGGACGGAATTGAACCGCCGACGCCAGCCTTTTCAGGGCTGCGCTCTACCCCTGAGCTACCTGGCCACGTTTCGGAACCTGCTGTCCGCAGGCTGCGAGGACTGTTCGCTTCACGCTGATTTTGGCGGGATTCGCAACCGAACGAAACTGCTCCAATGCCGGAAGCGTGCGGAACGTTCTCGATTATAACAACCGCGCGGATTTCCCTCAATGCTCGCCGCGCGATTTTCTTTGTGGGAAGAAATAACGGCCGCCACGGATTTCACACATTTTCACGGATCAACACCAAGGAAATATCCGTGATAATCCGTGCGAATCCGTGGCTAAAGTCTTATCCCGCGAAACTCTTCACGAACTCCACCAGACTGCGCAGAGCAATGCCGGACGGGCCTTTCGCGATCCACGGCTTCTGATCTTCCATCCAGGCGGTGCCTGCGATATCGAGGTGAATCCACGGCGTTTCTTCTGCGAATTCTTTCAGGAACATGGCAGCGGTGATGGCGCCGCCCCAGCGTCCGCCCGAGTTGACGATGTCCGCGATGCCCGAGCGGATGTGCTCCTTGTATTCGTCATCCAGCGGCATGCGCCACATCTTCTCGCCGGCTTTCGCGTTCGCGCTGTGGAAGCGGTTGTACATATCGTCGTCGTTGGCGAAAATTCCAGCATTGTTGTAGCCGAGTGCGACCACGACTGCGCCAGTAAGCGTAGCAGCATCGACCAGATGGGTGCAGCCGAGTTGGCGCGCGTAGAAGAGGCCGTCAGCTAACACGAGGCGGCCTTCGGCGTCGGTGTTGATGATCTCAATCGACTTGCCCGACATCGCGATCTGCACGTCCCCCGGTTTCTGGGCTTTGCCGGAAGGCATATTCTCCGTCGCGCAAACGATGCCGATGACTTTGACTTTCGGCTTCAGGAGCGCGATGGCGCGCATGGCGCCGATCATGGTTGCGCCGCCAGCCATGTCGTATTTCATCTTCTCCATGCCGTCGGCGGGCTTGATCGAAATGCCGCCGGTGTCGAAGGTAATTCCCTTCCCCACCAGGCCCAGCACCGGCTTTTCAGGCGCGCCCGCGGGCTCGTAGCGCATAACAATCAGCGCGGGCGGTTCGTCGGAACCTTGCGCCACACTCCAGAATGCGCCCATCTTTAATTCTTTGATCTTATCGGCGCCGTAGACCTCGCATTTCAAGCCGACTTCCTGCGACATCTTCTTGGCGCGATCGGCCAGGATCGTGGGCGTCATGCGATTGGAAGGTTCATTCACCAAATCGCGCGTGAAGTTTTGCGATTCACCGATCACCTGCGCCTCGTTCGCCGCCTTTTCGAGGGCAGATTTGTCTCCGCTGGTAACGATGGTGAGCGCATCAATCTTCTGATCTTTGCGGTCACTGCGGTAGTAGTCAGGGTCGAAGTTCCCTACGTGGGCGCCTTCCACAATGGCGCGGACAGCCTCTTCCGCGGGAATACTGGGCGGAGCGATGAACGCAAAGCTGCGAATTCCACGGGACTTGAGCGCACGGACGGCCGCGCCTGCGATTCGGCGCAGATCATAACTCGATATCTTCTTCGCACTGCCACCCGACACCAGAAGCAAGCGCTTTGCCATCAGGGTGACTGGACGGTGCATAAGGTTCGTCTCAAACGGCTTGCCCGTGACTTCGCCACTTGCCAGCAGATCGGCAGCGACGGATTGCACCGCCGGATCGTTGGTGGCAACTTTGAGTTGCGGCTTCTTGTCCTTCTCTTTGACATTGGGCGCGGGCTCAGCGTGGTCCAGCACCACGGCGACGAGTGATTCGGTTTCCAGTTCAGCGGGCGTAGAGAGAGAAATGGTCGTTTTCATAGTTGTCTTGCGGGTATCAGTTTAATGATTCCAGTATCGTCGGCCAGGAGGGAAAAGCGCAAGCGCCAGAGGGCTGCTGCGAAAAATGTCTGAACTGGTTTGCTGAGGAGCACGTACTCTTTCAGGGCGGTTGATGCTCGCAAGGTGGCGGCGCCC
Source organism: Acidobacteriaceae bacterium (assembly GCA_003134655.1). Lineage (GTDB taxonomy): Bacteria > Acidobacteriota > Terriglobia > Terriglobales > Acidobacteriaceae > Sulfotelmatobacter. Next base: position 175,580 of record PLBY01000107.1, on the reverse strand, counting down.
GAGCGCCTGCGCTATGATTCAAAGCCGCAGCCCATACAGGTGAGGTTTTTCATGCAGATTCGCTGGAAGATTGTTGTTTTGATTGCCGCGTTGGCACTCGGACTCACTGCACTCATGAACCGCAAGACGGCGACCGCAGCCGCTCCGCAAGCAGCGGTTCCATCTGTCAAGACCCCTACGGCGCCCAAGAGCGGCAAAGATGCTCCATCCTCAGGAATCTCTATCCCCGACACCACGCTAGCCATCAACTCCGACAAACCCATGTCGGAGCGCGTCGTGCATTACGAGATCGACGCCAAGTACAACGCCGACAAACACCTCGTCGACGCGACCGAAGTGCTCACCTACCACAATGTGACCGGGCAGGCGCTTGACCACTTCCCTTTCCACCTCTATCAAAATGCGTTCCAGCCCAAGGCAACGTTCGTGCGTGACTCCAAACTCATGGGCAGCCGCGACACTTCCTACGCGACCTGGGAAGACAAGTTCTACGGCTCAGAGGACATCAAGAGCCTCGAAGTAGTCGGCCAGGGGGATCTGACTTCGCAGTTGCAGTACATTGCTCCCGACGATGGCAACAAAGATGACAAGACAGTAGTTGACCTCAAGCTCGCCAAGCCCATCGCGCCGGGCGCTTTTGTCCAGTTCAAGATTGCGTTTCAAACCAAGTTTCCCGAAACTCAGGCACGTTCCGGATGGAAGCGGGACTTCGTACTCGGGGGTCAATGGTTTCCCAAGGTCGGCGTGTTTTGGTACGGAGCCTGGAATTGCCACCAGTATCACAACACGACCGAGTTCTTCGCCGACTTCGGAGTCTATGACGTCAAGCTGACGGTGCCAGCCTATGAAGTCGTGGGCGCCAGCGGAGTGCAGGTCGACGAAAAAAACAATCCCGACAATACCCGGACCGTGACCTACCACGGCGACGACATCCATGACTTCGCCTGGACCGCGAGCCCGCGCTACAAAGTACGGGAGAGCACGTATCAGTCGCAGATGGGACCCATCAAGCTACGCTTCCTGATGCAACCCGCGCACTGGAGCCAGGCAGAGCGGCACGAGAAGATCACGCGCGACACGCTCGACCGCTTTGAGAAATTCTACGGACCCTATCCCTACAAGACCCTGACCGTGGTCGATCCCGAACCCGACTCGGCGGCGGGAGGCATGGAGTATCCGACATTCATTACCGGCGACTCGAGCTGGTTTATGCCGGACGGCTTCCACCTGGTGGAGTTGGTGGTGGAGCACGAGTTTGGACACCAGTACTGGTACGGCATGGTGGCCACCAACGAATTTGAGGACGCCTGGATGGACGAAGGCATTAACAGCTACACCGAAGTCAAGGTGATGGATTCGATTCTGGGCAAGAACACATCAGTGGTCAATATGGCAGGCGCGACGGCTGGCGAGCGAGAAGTTCAGAGGCTCACCTACATCGGAGTAGCTGATCGCGACCCTATGGCGCAAAAGGCTTATGACTACTCCACTTCTGGCTCGTACGCCGGCGTCACCTATGGCAAGACCGCCAGCGTGCTGCTCACGCTCGAAGGCATCGTCGGGGAAGAGACCATGGCGAAGGCGATGCATACGTACTTCATGAAGTATCGCTTCACTCATCCGGTGAAGGAAGACTTCCTGAAAACGATCGAGGAAGTGTCCGGCAAGGATTTGCGCTGGTACTTCGATCAGGCCGTCTACGGCTCGCAGGTATTGGATTACGAAGTGCTCAACGTGAATTCTTTCCCCGTGAACTGGTACGAAGATAAGAACGACAAAAAGGACAAGAAGGACACGAAGAAAGGCGCGAAGGACGACACGCTTTACCAGTCCTACGTCACACTGCATCGCAAAGAAGACTTCGTCATGCCGGTCGAAGTCGAGATCACGTTTGATAACGGCGAGAAGGTCCGCGAGCATTGGGACGGGAAGGGCCGCTGGACACGCTTCGGCTACCAGAAAAAGGCTAAGGCCGTGTCGGCAGAACTTGATCCCGACCACACCGTACAGATCGACCGCAACGATTTCAACAACAGCTTCGTAGTCGAAGCCAACGGCAAACCGGCACACAAAATAGCGAACTATTGGCTGTTTATCACCCAATTCCTGAGCCAAGCCCTGGGGTGGTGGGCGGTGTGAGAAGAGTCGCCTCCGCCGATTTTGATGCGTCTTCTTCGGACAATATCGATTTGCAGCTTGCATTGAGGATAATTACGCATGAGTGACAATAAAGGTCTCTTGAGCAGCGGCTTGGGCATGGTATTGCGCAACAAGCGTTATATCGTCTGGTTCTATGTGCTGAATCTTTTTCTCGGATTGTTCGGTACCGTCGCATTCGTCAACCAGGCCGGAACGATTTTGGACCACAGCCTGCATTCTGAGCGCCTGCTGCACGGCTTTTCGCTGACCGTGCTCATCGACATGTTTGCGCGGCCAGAGTTCGGGCCGACCATCGCTTCCCGCGGGCCAGCAATGTTCTTTGCGGTACTCTTCCTGGTCGCGACCACGTTGTTTCTGCCCGGCGTGTTTTTGGGATACGCCTCGACGTACCGGCTCCCGCGCGAGAATTTTTTTCGCGCCTGCGGGCGGAATCTGTGGCGGTACATCCGGCTGATGATTGTGGCCGGCATCGTCATGGGAATCGCGACGGGGGCGCTGTTCGGTCTGCATGGCGTGCTGGAAAGCAAAGCGGCGAAGAGCACCAACGAACTGCTTCTACCCGAAGTTCAGTTCATCGGACTGTTCATCATTTTTCTGATCATGACCGTCTTCCGCATCTGGTTCGATCTCGCTGAGGCTGACATCGTCCTGAACGATCAGCGCGCGGTGCGCAAGTCCATTGCAACTGGGTTGCGGCATACGTTCCGCGGCCTGGGCCGTCTGCTTGGAAGTTACCTGCTGGCGGCGATGGTTGCGGCGATTGTCCTGGTGGGGGGCATCTGGATGTGGATGAAGATCGTGGCCCCCGAAAGTGTAGTCGGGGCATTCATCGTCGCCCAACTCATCTTGCTTCTGTTGTTGATCCCGCGCTTCTGGCAGCGGGGAGTCGCCGTGTCGTACTGGCAGCAGCGAATGCTCGTGCCGGTCGTCGTGGTCGAACCCGTATTTCCTCAGCCAGCGCCAGTAGCGGTCGCTGCCCCCATAACGCCGCCTCCTGTGCCCGAGGGAGCGTAGGCCCCTGCCATCAGTGGAATTTTGCAGGCACCGGGCTCGGCTCGCGGGCAGCCTCCGCTTTCTGGCCGAGATCCAGCCCGAATCTCGGCTCGGAGCGCGTGCCCGTCACCTTGAATGGCAGTTCCGTGCCCGCTCCATGCTTGCTGAAGAACGGGTCAACCGGTTTCAGCAAGACGGATTTCCATCCCGTCATCATTTGCGAGAGTTTCGCATCGAGTCTCGCGGTACCGTGAAAATCGAAGATGTCGCCGTTCAGACTGTATTGGCCAGCGACATCGGCATGGGTCCCTGGCACGGCAAAGTGCAGCAGCGAAAATGTAAACAGCTCCTCGTCGAGCCGGAATACGCCACCGATTTCTGACGGTACTCCCACTTCGCCGTGCTCCTTTGCTTGTCTGGGCTCGCCCCAGCTACGCAGACTCAGCGAGTCGATTCTCTCCTGAATCTTTTCATTGGAAAAAAGTCCAGCAGCAATCTTGAAGGTGCCGTCGAGCTTTAAACGGTTGGCGACATCCGCGGCTCCGGGAACGATGCTCATTTTCGCTTGCATGACAACCGGTCCACTCAAGATCGGAGGATCAGTCTTGACGCCCAATTGCAGTAGATCCTCGACCCGTGCGTGATCCATCACGACGCTGAGTTCGATGTCGTGGCCCGCGGGATTCCGCATGCGAATCACCTTGCCCCGCGCCGTGAACGACGAATGCAGAAAGCGCGCCTGCACCGGCTCGAGATAAGTGTCGCCATCGGTGCCGTCAACGATCGCGTGAAAGTCGGTGTGCAGCGCCACCGGATGGCCACTCGTGGCGAGACGGAAATCGGGCGTGTCGGTCACGCCGGAAACTGCGATCTTCCCCAGCGTCCCGCCATATTTGCCCGTCGATGAGAGCATGCCCCCGATGCCCGGCAGCGTTCCGAGATCGGCCTGCGTAAAAGAGTACTCGCCCGCAACCGCCGTTTCGCGTGGGGCGTCTTCGCGGAACGGGCCAAACGATCCTGTCGACTGGATATTCCCGACCGGCTTGGGATTCACCAGCGTGGCGTCGAAGCGCAGCGGCTGGCCGGGTCCGATTTCCTTCATATCGAGATGGCTGATCTGGAAGACGATCGGCTCCTTGCCCGGCTTGTAAGTATTGACGACAAGCTGCGTGTCCTCGCAAACAAACTTGTCCACGAAGATCGTCATCTTCATTTTGTTGATCTTCTCGCCCGAACTGTCGCGCATGTTGCTCAGCCGCCGTTGGTCTTCTCTGGGAGGAATGTTCAGTTCCATGCCTCTGACATAAACGGTGGCCACATGCATCGGCGAGTGGAACAGGCTCGCCAACCCGGTGCGGAAGCGAAATTCCCGAATACTGATCAGCGCCTGCACGCCCGGTTCGCTCGGGCTGGGATCGGTGGGACCGTAAATCTTCAGTCCCTTGCCTGAGACATTCAGTCCGTCGGCGAGCCCCACGTCAAGGTCGGCTAGTTCGACTTTCGTCTTGAAGCGCGCCGAGAGAGTTTCAATGACTCGGGCGCGCAAAACGGGCTGAGCATGCGTAAGGAGATGACGAGTTTCCAGGAGCATCGCTACCGCCGCGAGCAGCAGCAGTCCAGCAACCCAGGGCCAGCGACGGCGTCGCTTCTTGCCGGGAACAACAACGAAACCTTGGGGGGAGGAGGAGCGACCCGGTTGACTCGAAGCAGGCGCGGCCATGTGTTCTATAGGGCTTGATGCAGGGCGGGTGGGTCAATCAGGTCATCCCTGTAAGAGGCGCAGCGCGGACTGGTACCAACCACTCGGAGGTCGGGAGGAAAGGAATCGAAGCAGTCTCAGATCAAAACGATCGTGATGCCATGGTTGCGTCGGCCCAGGTCGGGATCGCTCTTCAATGCCGACTCCTTCTGCAATAAACGCCACGTCGCGTCGTCGGTCTTCGACCAGTCTTCTCCAAAAATGCACCCGCGAATCTGCCCGCCCTCACTCAGTTCGTGCAAACGCCTCTGCACGGCGATGCGAATGTCTCCACCAGCGCCGGTCGATCCGTACCCGTGGACTACCTTAAGAAGAGAATGCCGCTCTTGGCGCGCAAGCGCAATCGCCCGGTCTAGCCGTTGCAGCGCTTCCTGAACCGAAGGCATATCGGACTTGAGGTTGACGTTCTTTATTGTGGGTCCCTCACTTGGTCGCCCATCATACGGGAACTACGTTCAGGGCCGGGATGGAAGGACCGTGAAGACTTTTCGGCCTGGAAGCCTGTAGGTGTTAAAGTCGTCGTGGTCGATGGTCAGGATCGTGCTCAGGCGTTCGCGAGCACCGAGGTGAACCAGTGTGGCATCAGCGAAGTCCATTGGGCAATCTGCGTAATCGTCCATGAGGGCCTGAATGTCAGGCAGTTCCTCGTTCGTGATCGGAGACATGTGAATGGCTCCCGAGCGCAAGAGACGCCAAACGCCACGGACATCCCGAAGGTTGCGTTCGGTGAGATGAAAAACCTCGGCAAGCACAGCCTCGGTGGTAAGCAAAGGCAAGCGAGAGCGGTTGAATGCCTCGACCGATAGCGTGTGCCATCGATCGTCACGGTCGATCAGGGCTAGGATGACGCCTGTATCAATCAGAGCGCTGGCGGGCATAGCGTTTTCTCAGGAGTTCCTTGACGCTTTGGGAAGACCGCGACGAGCGGTCGGGATTTCCTCCGGCGACGGAGCCGATCGCGGACATAGCCCGTTTCCGGATGGCGGCCTGTTCGGCCTCGTCATCGACCTGCCCCTTGCGGCGTTCAGCAAGCCACTCACGGGTTACGCGGTCCAGCAACGTGGAAAGCGACGCGCCCTCGCGGCGCGCTTCTTCCTCGAGTTCGGCCTTTCTCTCAGCCGATAGACGCCAACTGTATACTTCAGTCTTCATGCACTACAGTGTAGTGCAAAACCCCGCAGGAATCAATATCGCTCTAGGCCTTGCGGCTGCGGCTGATAGCTTCCCGGGCTTCTTTATCCGCGCTGCGACGCCGCTCGGTCTCACGCTTGTCCCAAAGCTGCTTGCCCTTGGCCAAGGCCAACTCAACCTTCACCCTGCCGTTCTTGAAGTACATCCGGGTCGGGATCAGGGTTAAGCCCTTCTGTTGGGTCTTCCCGATCAGTTTGCGGATCTCCTCGCGATGCATCAGAAGCTTGCGAGTGCGCAAAGGGGCATGGTTAAAGATGTTGCCGTGCTCGTAGGGGCCGATATGGGCGTTCAGGAGCCAGACCGCATCGTCCTTCACTAAGCCGTAGGAGTCCTTGAGATTCGCGAGGCCGCCCCGGACGGACTTGACTTCAGTCCCGGTAAGAACCACCCCAGCCTCAAATTTTTCCAGCAAGAAGTAGTTATGTGAAGCGATCCTATTAACGGCGGCGTCCCGGTCCCCGGAGGCGGTCGGGTCGCGGCGCGGGGCTTTCTCCGGGTTAGGCTTGGTCTGGTGGCTAGATTGGCGGGCCATGGGGTTAAGGAGTAGTTATCTTAACGCATGATTCGGCTTCCGGCTTTCGGCTGCCGGAGTTCGGGCGTCCGAGGTCAAAAAGGGGGGCACCAAGGTCCGGAAGCCCGGGCGCGGGAGGCGAAAGCCGGGAAGACCCGTTAGGCCTACGACCAAAGAGTGTAACTCCCGCGTGCACAAGGACTTCGGGAGCCGGAAACGGCGATGCTATAATCGCCTCACCGAAAGTGTTTTTCGTATATTTGGAGTGGATTTTCCGCGCAAGAATCCAAAGGGACTGCGCCGAAGCGTGGAAAAACTGCTTGCCCGGCGAACACTGTAATAAAGAGGATCATCTCGTGAGGAATATCGAATGAGACGCCTGATGCGCCCGGCACTACTGCTGTTGCTGGTCGCGATTGCCACGCTCCCCGCCACCGCCGACAAAGTCAAAGATCTCTATGCCAAAGGTCAGGACGCCGAGGCTCGCCAGCAGTACGAGGTGGCCTATGGTTTCTTCAAGCAGTGCTACGACCTCAAGCCCAAGGATCTGCGCTATCGGGCCTCTTTCGAACGCATCCGTTTTGAAGCGGCGGCCTCGATTGTTCACAACGGGCAGAAGCTGCGCGAAGACGGCAAACTCGACGAGGCCGTAGCTGAGTTCCAAAAAGCGCTGGCTATCGATCCGGCGCTGTTCATCGCCAAGCAGGAACTGAACCGCACGCTGAAGATGATCAACGACCAGCGGAATCCTCAGCCGCAGGCCGCCGGGCCGCCGGCTGGCCTGGAGCGCAAGGTTCGCGAAGCGGCAGGTCCGGTCGAACTCGCTCCCATCTCGAACATCCCGATCACCGTCAAGTTGACCGACAAATCCGACACCGTTTATCGAACGATCGGCCAACTGGCCGGAATCAACGTGTTGTTCGATCCCGATTACACTCCTAAACAGATCAAGGTTGAACTGAACGGAGTCACGCTGGAAGAGGCGCTGGAGATTACGGCGCTGGAGTCGAAAACCTTCTGGCGGCCGGTCACCCTGAATACGATCTTCGTCGCGACAGACAATCCCGCCAAGCGCAAGGAATTGGAACAGAGCGTCCTCAAGACTTTTTATCTTACGAATCTCTCGGCTCCCACTGAACTGCAGGATGTGGTGAATGCAATTCGCGCCGTGCTCGATGTGCAGCGCGTGCAGCAGTTGCTTTCACAGAATGCCCTGGTTGTGCGGGGGACCCCTGATCAGATCGCGCTGGCGGAAAAACTCGTGGAAGATCTGGACAAGGCGCGTCCAGAGGTCATCGTCGACATCGCGGTTATGCAAGTCAGCAAAGACAGGTCGCGCACGCTGGGACTGAGTCCGCCGACCAGCGCCACGGTAACTCTGCAGTCGAATCTGAATAACACGACCACCACCACCGGCACGACTACGGGGACGACTGGAACTACAACCACGGGCTCCGGAACTTCGGGGATCAACCTGAACTCGCTCGGCAACCTGAACGCCACCAACTTCCAGGTCGTCATTCCGTCCGCCAACTTGTCGGCGGTCATGAACAACAGCGACACGAAGCTGATTCAGAATCCGCAGATTCGCGCTCTGGATGGGCAGAAAGCTTCGCTCAAGATCGGCGATCGCGTTCCGGTCGCAACCGGATCGTTCCAGCCGGGCATCGGCGGTGTGGGCATCAACCCGCTGGTCAATACCCAGTTCCAGTATCTCGACGTAGGCGTGAATATCGAAATTACGCCGCATGTGCACGCCAATGGTGAAGTCACGCTGAAGATCACCATGGACGTTTCGGCGGTGACGGGCCAGTCCAACATTGGCGGCATCAGCCAGCCCATCATCGGGCAGCGCAAGATCGAACACGAGATTCGTCTCCGCGACGGCGAAGCCAACTTGATGGGCGGAATCATGGAAGACCAGCAGACGAAATCCTTGGCCGGCATTCCGGGATTGGCGCAGATTCCGATTCTCAAGTACCTGTTCGGACAGACCACGCAGGATCACTCGGAAAACGAAATCATTTTTGCCATCGTGCCTCACATTATTCGTGGCACGGAAGTCAGCGAGATCAACCAGCGGGCCATCGATATTGGCACCTCGACAACGATCGAACTCCATTCGAGAAGGCCGCAGGCCGCTCCGGCGCCAGTTCAACCGGGCACGCCGTCGATACAGCCCCAGGCAAATCCGGCGCCAGCCGCGCAGCCGCCAACTCCGAATGCGGCTCCAAGCGGCACTGCCAGCTTCCTGTTTGATCCTCCGACTATTCAAGCGGCGAAGGGTGGAACGTTTATGGTGAACCTGCTGCTTTCCGGCGCCCAGAACGTGCATTCCGTGCCGGTGCAGTTAAACTACGATCCGAAAATGCTGCAACTGGTCAACGTGTCGAATGGCGGCTTTCTTTCGCAGGATGGCCAGATCGTAACCTTGGCTCATCGCGAGGACGAAATGGTCGGACAATCGCAGATTACGGCCTCACGGCCACCCGGCGTGGGGGGAGTTTCCGGGCAGGGTGCTGTCGTAACGCTGACGTTCCAGGCAAAAACAGATGGGCAGACTCCCCTGACCATTACTCGAGGCGGAGCGCGCGACCCAGGCCTGCAGGCGATCACGGTCAACGGGGCGCAGGCGTCAGTCACGATCCAGTAGAAGCCTTTGGGCGGCCGCGTTTGGGTGGCGCAGCGCTTTGAGCGCTGCGATCAAGCGTTTTTTCTGTTAGGGCTTTAGCCCCTGAGGAAAGTTTTCATCCACTCCGAAGACGTTAATGGGGTGTGAGAGCTGAGAGACAGAGCTTAGACAATGATGTTCCATAGATTCCATCACGGGCCGAACGCGAAGCCTGAGCGGGGTTTCACGCTCATGGAGTTGATCATCGCGACGACCATCATGTCGATTCTTACGCTCATGGCGCTGCCGCTGGCGCGAGTCACGATTCAACGCGAGAAGGAAAAAGAACTCCGCCAGGCGTTGTGGGAAATGCGCGACGCCATCGACCGCTACAAAGATGCTGCCGACCTGAACATGTTTCAAACCAAGGTCGACGCCCAGCACTATCCCCCTACGCTTGAGGAACTGACCAAGGGAATTGAAGCGCAGGGTGGCAAGAAGATCCGCTTCCTGCGTTCTATTCCTGTAGACCCCATGACCAAGAGCAAAGAGTGGGGCATGCGCTCGATGCAGGACGATCCCGACTCCGATTCCTGGGGCGGACAAAGCGTGTTCGACGTCTACACCAAGTCGGAGGGCACCGCGCTCGACGGAACGAAATATAAGGACTGGTAGATGCTGGGGAACGTGAACAATCTGGGGCACAGCGCGAGCAGATTGAGAGGTCACGCGTCCCTGCGCAAGTTTGCCCACAGCCGAAAGCGGAACAATGCCAGCGGTTTTACGCTGCTGGAGATGATGATCGTCATCAGCATCATCATCATCTTGATGGCAGTCGCGATTCCGAATTACAACCGCACTGTCATCCAATCGCGCGAGTCAGTTTTGCGATCCAACTTGAGCACTCTGCGTAGCGTCATCTCGCAGTACACGCTCGACAAGCAGAAGGCCCCCCAGTCGCTCGACGATCTCGTCCAGGCCGGCTATCTGCGGCAAATTCCGGTAGATCCCATGACGAAAGAAACCAACTGGGAAGTGGTGCAGGAAGACGTGATGATGGCGGTGGACCAGCAGGAACCCGGAATCACCGACGTGCACTCGGCCTCGAGCGGCGTCGCCACAGACGGAACCGCCTACAGCACCTGGTGACCTGAGTTCGCGGGTGGCCCAGCTTTGTTTTTCCCGCAAAACGCTCAGCAACGGAAACACTTACAGTCGGTACGCATAGCTGGTCGAAAGCAAACATTCCCTTATCGACAAACATTTTGCGTGTAAAGGCCTGTGGCTGTTGAAAAACTCCCGTCCTAGAAAATGGTTGAAAAAAACTTTGCGCTAGGATGCCCTACAAACGACTCGGTCTTCCTGAAAATTTTCTATCCACCAAATTTCGGCTGTTTTTGACGAAAATGGAGTTATTCAACAGCCACATCTGGTTACGCCAGTTGGCCGGTCAAAGCCCGGATTGACTTGGTTCCCGCCCAGTGCTAACGTTCGCTCGTACTGGCCGCCTCCGCTCGCAATCCTACCCGCTCCTCAAGTCGGGCTCGCAGGATGGCAACCAGCACAAATGTGCTCGTCCCAACGGCTTGACGCGAGTCAGGGTCCCCCAATGGTTGAAGCACCCGAGGAGGTTTCCTCTTGACCAGCCAGCGCACCACCAAAACAAATGCTCTCATTCCAACAATGTTTGTTGGGCTCACCACCGCTCTCGTCGTTCTGGCCGCTTCTGCCGCCTGGAGCCAGCCATCCGGCAAGTCTTCCAATGTGGCTCTTCAGGGGCCAGCCGCTACGGCCGCGCGCGAGCAACTTCGCCCGACGCTACCTGGAGCCCGCACCGAGCCGAGCGATGCTGACAGCGGTCTTCTGCTTTCCTTGCTTCCGGTTCTGACTTTCGACGGGGGCAGCTACGGATCGGCTTCCATCGCCGCGGCAGATTTTAACGGCGACGGCAAACCTGACATAGTCGTGGCGGGTGAGATCTGCTCGGTTCTTTGCAGCGGTGCGGTCGTCGGCATCCTGTTGGGAAACGGCGATGGAACATTTCAGTCAGCGGTGAACTACGAGACCGGCGGACTTCTGGCTTCGCTGGCAGTTGCAGACGTTAATGGCGACGGCAAGCTCGACGTCGTCGTTGTAAATGAGTTTTGTGCGGACGGGAGCCAGAGCTGCGTTGGCGTCCTGCTGGGCAACGGTGATGGTACCTTTCAGGCAGTCGTAACTTACAACTCGGGCGGATTCATGGGACGATCCCTAGCTCTCGCGGACCTGAATGGAGACGGCAAGCTCGAGGTTGCAGTGGCCCATTTTTGCGCTTCGAATGGGAACGGCTACTGCCCTTTCGACGAAGCAGGACTTATCGGTGTTTTGCTGGGCAATGGAGATGGCACCTTTCAAACAGCCATCACCTATAGCCCAGCAGGGTACGGGACGTCCTCTATCGCAGTCGCGGACATTAACGGCGACGGCAAGGCTGATCTTCTGGTCGCAAATCAATGCGCCGCGATATGTGAATTTTATGGTGAAGGCAGCGTAGGCATACTCTTAGGCAACGGCGATGGAACCTTCCAGCCAGCGGTGACCTATGACCCAGCGGGGACCAACTCTATCTATGTCACCGTGGCAGATCTAAACGGGGACAATAAGCTCGATCTCGTCGTGGAAAATGCCGGCTCAGTCAGTGTGCTACTGGGTAATGATCGCGGAACATTCCAACCGCCAGTGACCTATAACACGGGTGGCGGAACGTCGGTATCGCTCGCGGATCTAAACGGAGATGGGAAAGTCGATATGTTGACGGTCGGGGCAAGTACTGTAGACGTGCTCCTGGGTAACGGCGATGGAACCTTTCAAACAACCCTGCAAACCTTCGCTTCGGGGGGACAAACCCCTTGGTCCGTAATCGCTGCAGACTTGAACGGAGACGGATGGCCGGACGTAGAGTTGTATCAGACCGGTTCACACCTCAATATGCTTTGGGGGATGGCGTCGTTGGGGTGCTGCTAAACAACAACGCATCGACTTTTGTCCCAACCACGACCTTCCTCTTTTCTTCGCTGAATCCTTCGTCAGCAGGACAAGCGGTCACCTTCAACGCTATTGTTAGCTCAACCTCGGGAATGCCACCGAACGGGAGGCCGGTGACGTTTTATTCATATGGCACGCCGGAAATATTGGGCACAGCTTTGCTCAGCGGAGGAACTGCATCGATCACCACATCCTCGCTGCCGACTGGCACCACGGGAGTAACTGCTCTTTACAGCGGCGAAGGTCGCTTTGGACCCAGCATGTCTGCCCCGCTCCAGCAGGTAGTGAAGACGACGACTAAGTCAGTTACTTCGACGGCTTTGTCGTCCACCCTCAACCCTTCCATCTACGGTCAGACGGTAACATGGACAGCGACCGTGACAGCTTCGGCATCAGGTACACCCACCGGAAACGTAAACTTCATGTGGGATGGCGTATATAGTCTTGGCACAGCTACGTTGAACCGCTCCGGAATCGCCACACTAATCAGATCAAAGGTAAACGCCAACAACTACGCGCTAACTGCAGTTTACAAAGGCGACGCGAACAACCTCGGTAGCAGCTCGACCGTGCTGAACCAGGTGATCAAGCCAGCCACCAGCTCAACGACGCTTGCTTCGTCTCCGAACCCCTCGATAATGGGGCAGTCCGTAACCTTCACCGCCACAGTCACCTCGCCGACAGTCACGGCCACCGGGCCAATGACCTTCACAGCAGGGAAGACGGTGCTGGGGACAGCTCAGCTCGCGGGTGGCAAAGCCAAGTTCACAACGTCCACGCTGGCCGTGGGCTCTACCATTGTGACAGCTACATACAACGGAGACTCAAACATCACCAAGAGTTTGGCGTCGGTCACGCAGAGCGTGCAGCAGTAAAGCGGAGTGAAAGTATTCGATAAGTGAACGGTAAGAATAATGCTGGGCAACGGTGACGGCCTTCGGACTGGGCTACTTTGAAACTACCTTAGCTTTGCCGTTTTTCCTTTGACGTCTGAACCAACGAGTAATTGTTCAGAAATCTCGATATCGCTCACAGACCCTAGTCGGCTCATTTCTCAATGAGCGCAATCGCTGTTTGCGATAGTTACTTCCGAGTAGCCCGTCACTCGCCATCCATTGCTACACCGCGACTCTCACGCAGTCGCACTGGTCTCCGGGTCCAGAAAATGGTGCGCATCACGTGCACCAACAATATGGTTGCCTTAGCCGGTCAGTTCTTAGAACGAAAGCCTTGCGCTAACCTGCAGTTCGCGTGCCGGAGACATCGCCATCGTGATCGTTCCGAACTGCGGAGTGTTCACGAAACGGTTCGGCGTACCTAGGTTCGTCTTGTTGAGCGCGTTGAAGACCTCCGCACGGAATTGGAAGGAGGCCCTTTCCGTGAGGTTGAAAGAACGCACCAGAGCAAGGTCGAGGGACTGCAGGCGCGGGCCGTAGACGGAATTCCGGCCGGCGTCGCCAAAGGTGTAGGCCGGGGGCGCAACGAAAGCAGCGGGATTGAACCACTCTGCGGCAGTGCGCGTGCCGGGGCCGAATACGGGCTTGCCGGTGACATTGGCCCGTATGGGGTTTTCCCCCAGAACGGTTCCGGAATTCGCCGTGTCTCCGAAGACGGAAATCGTGAACGGCATGCCCGATTCAACCTGATAGATAGTGGACAAATGCCAGTTTCGCGTGACCAGACTCACCCACTCTGCCCGGCGAAACGCAGGTATGTCGTAAACGCTGCTCAGCGCGAAGCGATGGCGCACGTCACATCCCGGCCCCTTTTCGGCGGCCAGGTCACTGTTGTTTTGCGGGATGGCGGACTCATCCATCGGCGAACGAAAATCCGGCGCGTTGGTCAGGTTCTTGGAGTAGGTGTAATTTGCCAGGAAGCTTAATCCGTGCGAATAGCGGCGGCGCACATTGACGTAGCCCGCGTCGTACCAACTCTGGGCAGTGTTTTCCAGTAGGTTGATGGTGCTGACCGGGAACGTCGTGCTCTGAATCACTGCATCCGTCGCACTGCTGGGCGGCAACGCGGTTTCGGGAACGAACGTCAGCGTCTTGAACGGGCGCCTCGGTCCTATTGGGCCGGGACCGGGAGGCGCATTGTTGATCAGGTGCGACCGCTGCAAGTGAAATCCGCGAGCGCCCAGATACCCTATTTCCAGGGATGTATTCTTCCCCAGAGCCTTTTGCACGGAACCATTCCACTGCTGAACATATTGTGCCGGCGCGTGCGGATCGAAGGCTGTAAAACTCACCGTTGTCGCCGGGAGCGCACCCGTTCCCAGAACTGGCGTGCCGAAATTCAAACCGTTCGCATAGAGGGAGGCGGGAGGAGTGAAGTTGTCCGCTTGTTGCGTTTCTGGAAAAACGAAAGGCACATTGTGGCGCTGGTTGCACCATGTGTTCTGATCCACCGGCGTAAAGAAGATGCCGTAGGAGGCATGCACCACCAACCCGTGGTCTGGAAGGCTCTTGGCGATTCCGATGCGAGGCGCAAAGTTGTGCTTGTTCGAATACATCAAACCCTTCGGGTAGCCTTGGCTTCCGCCGACGAAAACTGAGGGAACGCCTTCCTGGAAGGTCAGATTCGTGTTGGTGTTGTCCTTGTCGTAGAGCGGGTTGGAGTATTCGTAGCGCACGCCAAGATTCAGCGTCGTGGTCGACGTTACCTGCCAGCTATCCTCGACAAACGCATCGCTTCCCCAGTTGCGTAAATTCATTTGTGGAATGCCCGCCTGACGTTGCTTGACGGCAGGCAGGCTCCAGCAGCAAACTGGCAAACCCGGAGCCGGTCCCGTTATTGAATCCGAATTCCGTCGTATACCCGTTCGTGTACTGGTAGTAGCCGCGGTTCTGGAAAAATCCCCACATGGGCCACGTATACCAATGAAAGTCGCCGCCGAATTTGATTCCGTGGCGTCCCCGCTGCCATGTGTACGTGTCCCGGAACTCGTACATCGTGTCCCAGGCGTGCATGGGCGTGGCGGCGAACGTGTCTCCGATGCCCGTGTAACCCTGCGCCGCAAACCAGGGAGCGCCCCATGCGCCCGGACCGCCGAATCCGACGCCCTGGATGCCGAGTGCGCTAACGATGTCATTCACTCGGTCGTTTTGCGACGTACGGTCCATCGACAAACGGGAAACCGCAAACGACCCGGTATTGACCTTGTTGGGGGCAAAGATATGGCTCCAGGAAATCACGGCTTGCTGCGAGCGGTTGTCGAAGTTTGCTCCGAACCCGGGAAGGTTTTCGGTGGTCGCGGTCACGCCGCTACTGGGGGAGAATCCCTTCTCTGTTCCGATACTGTACCTTCCGAAAAGAGTGTCGCCGTTCGAGAAGTCGTGATCTACACGCAGAGTACCTTGATCCTGGAAGTGCGTTTCAGTGCGCACATCGAGGTAGTTGTTGGAATCAGCGGCCCCAGCCATCATCATCATGTTCGGCATGGGCACGTATTGCATGAGGAAGGCGGTCAGCAGGGGGTTGATTCTTCCCGACGGAATCTGATTGTTGGAAAACTGAGAGCGGGTGTAGGGATAGTTCGATGGCCCGGTCGGCTGGGTCGGATCATAGCTCGGATTCGCTACCGCGGTTGTTGGATCGTAGATTTTGGTGGGGCTCGTACTGAAATCCCCTTGAATCTCAGCTTGCGTCGGCACAGTCAGAATCTGCGCATCCGATTGCGCCAAACGGAGGCCTTCGTAGTTCAGGAAAAAGAAGGTCTTCCCTCCGGGGAGAGGTCCGCCGAAAGAGGCGCCAAAGTTATTCTGTACCAGATGGTTGTTTCCCATCGAACCGAACGAACTGGCATCCATCGCTCCGTTCCGAAGAAACTCGTAGGCCGTCCCATGGAATTGATTCGAACCCGAGTGCGTGACAATGTTGATCTGACCGCCTCCCGCTCCACCCATGTCCGCCGTGTAGCTGCTGGTTTCCACCTGGAATTCTTTGACCGCGTCGGGAGAGGGGCTGAGGTTTTGGGTGTTGAAGGTCGGGTCGGTGTTGGTCGCACCGTCCAGTAGGAAAAAATTCGCATTCGCGCGGCTGCCGCCAAGGACAACCGCGGAGCGCTGGCCTGGGCGCCAATAAAGAGGATTCGTCGAGCCAGTTTGTGCGCCAAATCCCACGCGGGCTCCCGGTACCGTGAGCACCAGATCGATCAGCATTCGTCCGTTGAGTGGTAACTCGCGGATAGACTTAGGCTCAACGACCTCGCCAACGCTGGCATCGGACGTGTGCAGGACCTCATTCGCCCCCGTGACGTCGACTCCCTGCTTGACCGGATTCACAGTCAGGTTGACGGCAACCGCGAGTTCCTGCCCAACCTCAAGCCGAACCGATTGTGTTTGCGGGGCAAATCCTGGTGCTTCCGTGGTCAGCACATAATCGTCCGGCAGCAGTGCGGACGCCTCGAAGATACCTTGTTGGTTCGTGACCAGATGGCGAGTAGCGCCAGTGCTCACGGCTTTCATCTGGAGTGCGGCTCCCACCACCGGCAAATGCTGCGGATCAGTAACTGTGCCTTTAACAACCCCGTAGTTACTCTGCGCATTGGCAGGCAGTGCTAACGCCAGAAC
Organism: Acidobacteriaceae bacterium; assembly: GCA_003134655.1. Lineage (GTDB taxonomy): Bacteria > Acidobacteriota > Terriglobia > Terriglobales > Acidobacteriaceae > Sulfotelmatobacter. The sequence continues at coordinate 158,760 of PLBY01000107.1, read as the reverse complement.
CAGCAACAGCAGGAAATACTTTTGCATAGACTCCGTCTCTCGAGAAAAGTGCCAAGGGATTACACATATCTGGGTTTGGAGGTGCGCTTTCGACATCACCCGATTGATCTTTCCCCACGGCGTGCCACTGTACGCGTGAGGAAATGGTCGATCAATAACAGGAATCCACTAGAACAGGCTCTCCGGGTGGATCGTCGGCAACCCTTACCGTGGGATTATGTCAGGGTTTCCCGTCATCCGGGCACAACTTCCAAGAAGCCAGGAACTGGCCAGGGGACCGATGATTCTGTAGGAGTGGCCGGCCACTCTTCCATAACGGGTTGTCTCTGAGTGCGTTCCAGCGGAGTCTGTGTCAGTCCAGACTGCCCGTTGGCCAGATGGATCGATTCTTCTGCCACTTACGCGGTTCGAATGGAATTATTGGCAGAACACCTTCTTCGCTTCGGGAATTGAGTCAATCGAGTTCGATCTTCGCGAGCCCATAAATGCTCAGATCATCCAGGTCGAGTGTCAGCATCTGACGACCCCCGCGATTCACAGCCTTGAACTTCACGGGTTTCATCTCGGCGAGCGTCCCACTCCAGGTAACGCTTCTAGCGGTTCTGCCGCGAGGTATCGCCACTTGCACCTTTACGTCCCGTGCAGGCGTGATCGTACCGTCCACCGTCACGTCGTAGTTAACGACGTGGAGCAGCATCCGTCGATCGGTCTTTTCCACCATCGTAGTAATTTCGACAAACGGAGCTGCTGATGTGAGGCGTGTCACGCGCGGGCCGAGACTCTCCTGCACTTTGCCGGCAACTCGCTCCAGAAGTTTGCGCAAGTCGGGATCGATACGGTTCCGTGTATAGCCCTCTGGGATGTCAGCGAAGACGTCGGCCATCGTCGGACCAAAGGTTGTGTAGTCACCGTGCAACTTCATGGAGATCAGAAAACGGGATGGCGGAATCTGGACAGGGACGAACAGCACCTGTCCTTTGCCGACTCTTCGCGTAACTTCGGCGGCGGGATATTGTCCGTTGCCCAATGATTGCGCCAAAGGAATCTGGCGTTGCGCGAGGCCGTACTGATCTTTGTTGCCACTGGCACCTAGAACAAGCAGTGTGCCGCCGGCCTTGGCATAGCGGACTAGCGCTTGCTGATGTTCCGAACTCATCAGCGGAAGATATGGGACGATCACCATGTCGAATTGGTTGATTGCCGGACTCGACAAATCGTCTTCGGTCAGCATGACGTGAGCGATCCCGTTGTCCGCCAGCACACGCGAAGCGCTAAAGGCAAAGCTCAACTCATCCGCGAGATACTGTCGCAACGAGGCGACTACCGCAACGTTTGCGTGCATTCGCACGTTGCGCAGGCTCTCCTCATTCGCCGCCAGAAAGCGGTACATCTGAGTGGCGCCGGCTGGCGTCAATCGCTTTTCCCGGAAGACGGCGTGATTGGCCACCGCCTCCGCGATGTTGATCTGAGACATTGCATTCAGGCAGCTTTCAGTGGGGTGAGGGAAAATCGGCGGCGTGATCTCTGTGGCATACACGATCACCGGTTTGCCATGCGTGGCTGCAGCCAGGAACTTGAACGCCGGACTATTCGTGATTTTCGTACCCTGTTCGTCCTTGCGTGGCGCCGAATCGAGGTATTCCTGTACTTCGGAGTAGACGAAGTCGTCATATCCGTCGCGCCCGAGCATTTCCATGTTGCCGGCAGCGTCATAACTGATTGGACCATAGCCGAATCCGCCAAACACATTTCCTGAAATCATGAAATTGGGGTTGTATTTCCGGGCCACTTCGCGCAGGCGATGATGGAATTCAGCTACGGAATAACCACGGAAGGTATTCCACTCCGCCCAGAACGGTTCACCGCGCTTCTTCGGCAGTGCGATATTGTCATAGTCGTCTGCGCCATACTTGGTCTGCGCCACCTTCGCGGGAAGGTTCTTCTTCAGATACGTAGCGAAATTCCTTTTGCAGTAGCCGCAATAGCAGGTTCCGCCCGCGATCTGCGTCCAGTCGATGTAGGAGCCATCGATCCCGGTTTCTGCCTGTGCGCGTATCCGGCCTTCCATCAAACGCGTGAAGTACGGATTGTTGGGGCAGCCCCAGGTTTCGAATTCGTTCGTCGTTTCCTGGCCGTAGGGAGCATAGCGATAGTGCGGAAAGCTGCCGTCCGGCCGAACGGTGATCCATGTCGTTGGGTCGTCGGACGGCTTGGGACCCAGGTAGTCCTCATAGGCGTTCCAGCCTTCGCGCCAGAATTGCAGCATTCGGATCTGGTCTTTTTGCGGTTCGTCTTTGTTCGACGCCGAACGCCCGTGGATCGAACTCGTGAGATATCGAAGCACGATGAAGCCTTTGTCGTGGAGAGTGCGATTATTGGTCTTCGCTTGCTCCATCCCGCGATTGAACTCTTCGCGAGTCACATCCTCGAAGCTGGGCGCGCCGCTTCCGAACGTGATGGTCATATTATTCGTCTTCAGGAATTCCAGGTCCGCCTTCTGCCCCAGTCGCCAATGCCCCCAGTCAGTATCGGGCGTCCATGTTCCAGGCTTTTCCTGCGCGAACGTGACCATCAACGTCGTAACTACAAGAATTGCGTATCTGATTAGAAGCTTTGATCGCATATTGACTCCTATGATTGTCTTCATGACCGCAGACCATACTGGTGCGCAAGACCCGGTACGCGAGACCCGCTATGCAAGGAAAAAGAGCTCGCGGGTCGATCAAAACTCCTGCGCGACGGTTGTGCGCTGCGGACTCGTTCATCGGTCTGTTTCCGAGAAGTGGAGAATTAGTTCGGATTCTTTCGTGAAAGGGGGAAGTTCCAATTCATACGTCCGGCCGATGTTTCCTATTTTCAGATCCTGGCCGCCCAGTGTCGCTCGGTGCAATTGTCGGTCCGATCGAAGGCTAACCAGCCCCGGCTCCAGGCCTGGCGCCGCGAGTCGCAATGCCAACGTGCCGGGCTTTTCATTCACTGCGAGGATCGGCAGGTTTGCACGTGTGAGATGAAATCCGGAGGTCGATACCTTTACTAGCTCAATCCGACGGTCCGAGCGCACGAACCCTTTGATGTGACCATTGCTGTCGTCCCACTCCTGCCAGTCGGCATTCAGTACGACCGCCGGGTCCGCGACTGCAACCGCAAATCTGGCCTTTGTTTTCGCCTTTACGTTGAAGGCCAACCCGGTTTGCGTCGGCATCGCCTCGGTCATCAACTTCGACACGTATGTCAGATGGGGTGCAGTTGTTGGCTGAGCACCCAGCTTGATCGTGATGGTGTGCTTTTTGTCCGGCGCGAGATTCGGCAGAATCAACAGGCGGTCATCAAAGGCAGGATGCACGCGTCCATCGATCAGAACCGACTGGATGAATTTCCGAGTGTTCTCAACACGGACTCCCATACCACCCAGCGAATCGGCAGTATCGCTCCGGCGCAGACTCGAGAGGTCAATCGTCATCTCGAGCGCGTCGTCCGATGCCTTCCATGAATAATTCCATTGCGCCATCACACGTAGTTTTTGCGCGAGCTCCTGCGGCTCCGGGCAATAGATCGGAAGCGTTCCGAACTTTGTCTTCATAGCCTCGTAGAACGGAAAGTTGTTCTCATTGGTGATGCGCTTGTCTTTGCCTTCATGGACGGGCGCAGACGAGATCGAGTAGTCATGCCACATCTCGTTGAAGATCACACCACGCCCGACATTCTGGAACATGTGGTCGAAGATAGCTTCTTCGTTCGCCGTTATCTGAGCTGTCGTATAGCTCCATGTGGGGTCATAGAACCACTGGTAGTCCGGGTGAGGAGAATTCTCCAGTAAAACGAAATCCTTGTTCTTACCCGTAAACCAGGTCATGTTGCCGAAACCTAGCGGCACGCTCTGCTCCAGGCCATGGGTCATGTAGAACGAGAAGCGCCCAGCAACTTCACCGTAGTCCTCCATCGGGATCGTGTCGCCCGGATTGATCATGGACTGGATCTTGCGAATGGGATAGCCCTGCGCCCGCATGTTCTGTTCGATTTCCTCGACCGACCCGTCGAGTTCCTCGCGCCAGCGATCGGGAGTCATTTTGCGATCGATTTCGTGGAACTTACTATGAGTTCCGATCTCGCCCCCGAGATTCTCGAGACGCCTGCCGAGCGGGGCAAGCTTGTCCCAACCTGCCTTCTTCACGAAGCTGGATACCCAGGTGTAGAGCGGCACGACGCCAGTATCCTGGGCTACGTCGGTGAGAAAATTGAGCGTCTTGAGTTGGTAGTTGAGGTCGCCGCTATTGTCTCCATCGAATCGCACAACCGCGGTCAGGTTGGCGTTGGAGATCTGCGGAGCAGGAAACGGGACGTCCACATCGCCATAAGAAGCCCATTGAACGGCGCGGATCATCGCGTTCCAGAGTTCGTTCGCATAAGCGACCTGCGGCGGGTCGTTGCGAAAAAAGGTTCCTGCGCCGGCTGCGGTGCCAAAGTCACTCAGGAGAACAACGCGGCTGCTCCCCTGTGTCACACAGGAAAGGTAGGGAAAACTGTGCTGGCCATCGGTCGAGACCAGCAATACGGCTCCGCCGGATTTCGGCTGCAGCACATTCGTGGCGGACGCGAGCACCGGCGTTAGGAACTGCGACACCTCGAATCCACGGGTTACATAATGATCATTTGAAGTGACTCGAATCCGGTATTCGGTTCCGCCCTGCAGTCCCTTGTATTCCAGTCCGAGCAGATCATCGAGAGCGTGGTGATCGCGCTCTTTCTCGTTCTCGTCTTTGGTGGCGAGTGGCCCGTCGAGGATTACGCTGTGGTTGCCCACGAGATAGGCGCGCAAGCGAAGGACGATCTGTGAGTACGTCGCATCATCCACCAGCGTCGCCTGGGCAAACACGAGTGTGGAGTACCTCGACAGTTCCTGGTCACCGGGCATTTCCTCTACAAAGAGCGTGTCGTAAGGAATACCCGCCAGCGTCGCGATACCGACCCAGCCGTGTCCGGCCAGTTGACTCGTTTCCCAGGCGTGGTGATAGCTGGTTTTGCTCAGAAAGACTGCCAACCGGGGCTGTGTGAACGACCCGGTTGAAGCAAGCGCCAATCCGCAGAGAAGCAGTAGGACTGCAACGAACCGTGACTTTTTCATCACCAACTCCTGGGTAAGGAGTTCTACCGCGACACTCGCCGCCATGGCCGCCCATCTCGCAATCGAACGGATGACACGAACACAATAGCAGAACAACGAAATATAAAGAAATAGGAAAACGTAACCAATCGAAAGCGCCCGTACCTACGTTGGGCCATAGCCTTCACGGTCGCGCCAGCGACACCAAACTCGGCAGCGACGTCGCGATCAAGGTGCTGCTGGCCGAGATGGCCTCGGACCCGGAGCGGTTCCGCCATTTGGGACATGTGGCTCCCGGACCTCAAAGCCTAGAAATGGTTCTGGAAAGTGGAAGCGGCGTCCGCGGCCCGCTTGCCTACAACATCCAGCAGCAGCGGACGAGCCCAACGCCAGTCGAGGGTGATTGTGGACGTATCGTCGGCAAACCGGAAACTGGGAATGCGGCTTGGCGAACAATCCCCATAGCGCTCATTGGGAAACCGTGACCGATCCGTCCAAAGACTCGACTCCAGCCCGACATTCTTTTTCCACAGCCTTCCACACAAAAACTCCCGATTCTTGTGACGAACAACCTTTACTGAGAAATCCAAGGAGCAAACTCGCTACATGCGCGAAGGCCCTTCTCACAGCGTCTCGACCACCAATCCAGCGAGTGAACTGCACTTCGCGGCTAAGTCCTTATTTCGGAATATTTTGCCTCTAAGTCCTTGCGACTCAAGATTTTATCTACATCTCAGACGATCTACTCACGCTAAGTTCTTACGAATGAGGATTTTAACGAACACGAAAGAAAAAAAATGCGAGTCATATTTCACCCCGCAGACTCTTTCCTCATCTCGGGCGCGCTTGCCTGGGCGGACTCTGAACGCCCGCACGCCATCGGCGCCGAACCTCGCCTCTCTCGCGCTGGACATAATTTGTACTGGCCCGCGCAGGGAAGTACCATCTATCCATGCCCGTTGAAACGGAAATCCAGGCTCCTGCTTCCATTCGCGCGCCGCGCGGCAACTCCATCACCTGCAAAGGTTGGCAACAGGAAGCCGCCATGCGCATGCTCATGAACAACCTCGACGAAGAAGTCGCCGAGCGCCCGAAGGATCTGGTGGTTTACGGTGGCACCGGACGCGCCGCGCGTAGCTGGGAAGCCTACCGCGCCATCGTCGCGACACTGAAGACTCTCGCCAACGACGAAACGTTGCTGGTGCAGTCGGGCAAGCCTGTGGGCGTTTTCAAAACGCACGACCACGCCCCGCGAGTGCTCATCGCGAATTCAAACCTGGTCGGCCACTGGTCTAACTGGGAGAAGTTCAACGAACTGGAACGCGCCGGACTCATGATGTACGGGCAGATGACCGCCGGTTCGTGGATCTACATCGGCTCGCAAGGAATTGTGCAGGGCACGTTCGAGACCTTTTCCGCCGCGGGAGAAAAGCATTTCGGCGGCGATCTCGCCGGCAAACTGATCGTGTCGGGTGGCATGGGCGGAATGGGTGGAGCCCAGCCCCTTGCAGCAACCATGACTGGCGCGGCTTTTCTGGGGATTGACGTCGATCCCGAACGCATCAAGAAGCGTCTGAAGACCGGATACTGCGACTTCATGGTTACCACGCTCGATGAAGCTCTGCGCATTCTGAAGAACGCCATCCGCAAGAAAGAGAATGTTTCCGTCGGACTGGTCGGAAATTGCGCGGACGTCATTCCGGAGTTGGCCGAGCGCGGCGTCGTCCCTGACATCTTGACCGACCAGACTTCGGCGCATGATCCATTGAACGGATATGTACCGAACGGCATGACTTTCGAGGCCGCGATGGAGTTGCGCCAACGCGATCCGAAGGCGTACCAGGAAAAGTCGCTCGATGCGATGGCGCGCCACGTCGAAGGCATGTTGCGCCTGCAGAAGATGGGCTCCGTCACCTTCGACTACGGAAACAATATTCGCACCTTCGCTTTTCAGCGCGGCGTCAAGAATGCCTACGACTTCCCCGGTTTCGTTCCGGCATACATTCGCCCGCTGTTCTGCGAAGGACGGGGGCCATTCCGCTGGGTAGCGCTGTCCGGCGAACCGTCCGACATTCACGTTACGGATGATTTAGTGCTGGAGTTATTCCCGGACAACCGCATTCTCCGCCGTTGGATTGATCTGGCGAAGAAGCGCATCAAGTTCCAGGGCCTGCCCGCCCGCATCTGCTGGCTGGGATACGGCGAGCGCGCTCAGTTCGGTCTCGCCATGAACGATCTCGTGAAGAAAGGCAAGATCAAGGCGCCGATCGTGATTGGCCGCGATCATCTTGACTGCGGTTCAGTGGCGTCTCCATTCCGCGAAACCGAGAGCATGAAAGATGGCTCGGACGCGGTGGCCGACTGGCCTCTCTTGAATGCGCTCTTGAACACAGCCGCGGGCGCATCGTGGGTTTCGATCCACAACGGCGGCGGCGTCGGCATTGGCTACTCACTGCACGCCGGACAAGTCACCGTAGCCGACGGCACCGATGAAATGGCCAAGCGCATCGAGCGCGTCTTGACCACGGACCCCGGCATGGGCGTGATCCGCCACGTAGATGCCGGCTACGAGGAAGCGAAGGAGTTCGCGAAGAAGACCGGCGTGAAAGTACCGATGGCAGGTTGAGAAACGGCTCGATAGTCCGCCATGGCTTATTTTGCCAGCGCGTCGTGCACGGCCTCGTAGGCCGGCTTCTTCTGATACTTGTCATCCCACAGCAGCGCCCATCCCTGCCCTTTGTGGAAAGACGGAATCCACGAGTGCTTGTCCGTGAATCCCCAGGTTTGAAGCAGCTTGCAGGCTGGCTGCTGCACGCAGAGAGTCATAATCTCTCCGTACAGCTTTGCCTGCGCACTCAGCGAGGCCGGGCTGGAATCGTCTAAGCGAACATCGAGTTCCGTGATGTGCAACTCCAGCCCGAGCTTTGCGAACCGGTCCAGATTCTTCGCGAATGCCCCCAACTTCGCCGGATCGTCGAACTTCAGCGTGACGTGGGCCTGAAACCCGACTCCGTCGAGCGGCACGCCTCGCGCCTTGAAGTCTTTCGCCATGGCATAGATCGCGTCGGATTTCTTGTTCACCTCTTCCGCGCCGTAGTCGTTGTAGAAGAGCTTGGCGCCCGGGTCAGCTTCCCGAGCCCAGCGCAGCGCCTGCTCGATGTACTTCGTACCTATCCCCTCGCCGATTCCCGGCTGGTCGTACCAGATCGTATGCCGCATGGTGCCATCGTCGTTGAATGCTTCGTTGACCACATCCCACGCGTAGACCTTCGAAGCATAATGCGTCATCACAGTCTTGATATGGCCATGCAGAATGTCGGCAAGTTGCGGCGCAGAGAAGCTTCCTTTATCGACCCATTGCGGCACTTGTCTGTGCCACACCAGCGTGTGTCCGCGAACAACCATGCTATGACTCTGAGCGAACGCAACCAGCGCATCGCTGCCCCTGAAGTCGTACGGATTGGGATCCGTATCGGGCCGCGGATGAATCGGACCGAACTTCATTTCATTCTCCGCCTGCAGTTGGCTGAACTCAGATCCGAGGACGGTGGAATATTCCGCTTCAGCAAGATACCTGGAAGCGGCAGCAGTGCCGATGGTAATGTGGCGAGTCTCGGCCGCCTGTCGCAACGTCCCGGCGGGAGACTGAGCAGCCAGCGGCTTCGACGACGCAGAGCCGGGCTCAAGGATCATCCCGCAAAGCAGAGCTGCGGTCGCAGTGCGATGCCCGACATGCCGGAGAATGTCGATTGGAGACGAATGCGGAAGCGAAGTGTTGATCATCATGAAACCTTCCGACCGATGGTAGGCCGATTCCCTGGCTCAGCACAACCCGACGAACCGAATTAGTCGACGCGTCTGCTACTCCTGGTGGCCAAAAGGGCTGCTAGACTAAAACTCGCGTGACTGCAAAACCAAGACCTCACCAACCATCCGGAATTCTGCTGGTGAACGCCGGCCAGCTTCTTACTTTGCAGGCCGCAGGCGCGAAGCCTGGCCCGCGTCGCGGCCCTGCGTTGAAAGAGCTGGCCATCATCAACGACGGCGCAGTTCTCTGCCTGGGCGGCAAGATCGTTTCGGTTGGAACCACCAAGGATGCACTCCGCGATCCCTGGCTGAAGCAAAATCGCCGCAACGTCACCGAGATCGACTGCACCGGCAAGGTCGTGCTACCCGGGTTTGTCGATTCGCACACGCACCCCGTCTTTGTGAACCCGCGACTGGTGGACTTTGAGAAGCGGATCGAAGGTGCCTCCTACGAGGAGATTGCGGCAGCGGGTGGCGGCATCCGATCAAGCCTGGAAGCGGTTCGCAAAACGGCTAGGAGCGCTTTGGCCGCGAAAGTCGTGACTGCGCTGGAAGATATGGCCGCGCACGGTACNNGGATACGGCCTCACCCTCGAATCGGAACTGAAGTCCCTGGAAGCGATCAAAGAGGCGGCGTCCCGCTGGCCCGGCACCGTGGTCGCGACCCTTCTAGGAGCGCACGTCGTCCCAAAAGAATTTCAAGACTGCTCACAAAAGTACGTCGAGATCGTCTGTAAAGAGATGATTCCCCAAGCGGCGAAGCGGAAGCTCGCCCAATTCGTGGATGTCTTCTGCGACAAGGGGGCGTTCAATCCAAAGGAAACGGAGCAGATTTTTGCCGCCGCGGAGAAGCACGGGTTGAGCGTTCGCGCGCACATGGGCCAGCTGTCAGAAACAGTTTTGGAGCCGTTCCTGCGCTTCAATCCAGCATCGTTCGACCACATGGATCACGTTAACGAAAGCGATATCACGCGGTTGGCCAAGCGGGATACGGTGGCTACGCTGGTGCCGGGAGCAAATTATTTTCTGGGCTTGAAGGACTACCCGGACGCGCGCCGGTTGATCGATGCCGGCGTGCCGGTCGCGCTGGCGACCGACTATAACCCCGGCACGTCGCCGACCATCAGCGTGCCGATGGCAATGTCGCTGGCCTGCACGCACATGAAGATGTCGCCCGCGGAAGCAGTCGCGGCGGCTACCATAAGCGGGGCATGGGCCCTCCGGGTGGCGGATCGAAAAGGCAGTATTGAGCCGGGAAAAGACGCGGATTTGGCGGTCTTTGACGTAAAGGACTATCGCGAGATCCCGTACTGGTTCGGCGCCAATCACTGTGCGATGACCGTTCTGAATGGAGTGGTCGCATCGCACGAATGAACTTTCGCGCAGCACCATCCGTATCAAGCTGGAGTGAAGTTGTGGAACTGCGTTTGGGGCGTTCGCTATTCCGGAAAACACGATTAAGCAAGCAATCCGATTCGATCTCCTGAGGAAAAAACCATGAAGCGCATCTTTGCCGTAATGACATTTCTCGTGCTGACACTCTCGCTCGCTGCTGCCCAGCGCCTGCCCGAAGTGGCCAGGCCAGAGAATTACAAACTCACCTTCACTCCGGATCTGGAGAAGGCCAAGTTTGAGGGCGATGAAACCATCACGATCCGCGTATTGAAACCGACCGCAGAGATCACGCTGAACGCAGTCGACATCGACTTCCACGACCTCACCATCACGAGCGGCGGCACCACGCAAAAGGCCAAGGTCACGGCCGAAAAAGAAAAAGAAATGGTTGTTCTAAGCGTCGAGAAGCCCGTGGCGGCGGGTTCTGCCACCATTCACATCACCTACACGGGCATTCTCAACGACGAGATGCGCGGGCTGTACCTGGGCAAAGACGACAAGGGCCGCAAATATGCTGCGACGCAGCTTGAGGCCACTGATGCCCGTCGCGCCTTCCCTTCGTTCGACGAACCCGACTACAAAGCGACCTTCGACATCACTGCCGTTGCGGACAAGGACCAGGTAGCAATCTCCAATTACAAGGTGGCCTCCGACACTCCCGGCCCTGGGGACAAGCACACGGTGAAGTTTGCTACCACCGCGAAGATGTCTTCGTATCTGGCCGCGCTGGTCGTCGGCAACTTCGAATACATCGAAGGCTCGGTGGACGGCGTTCCCATTCGCGTCTATAGCACCCCCGGCAAGAAGGAGATGGGGAAGTTCGCACTCGAGGCAGCGGAGTACATCGTCGGCTATTACAACAAGTATTTCGGGATCAAGTATCCCTACGGGAAGCTGGACTTGGTTGGCCTGCCGGATTTCTCGGCCGGCGCGATGGAGAACGTGGGCTGCATCACATTCCGCGAAGTGATTCTGCTGATTGACGAGAAACAGGGATCCGTTGACCTCAAGAAAACCATCGCTTCTGTCACCGCCCACGAAATCGCCCACATGTGGTTCGGCGATTTAGTCACGATGAAATGGTGGGACGACATCTGGCTCAACGAAGGCTTTGCCACCTGGATGGAGAGCAAGCCCGTCGCGAAATGGAAGCCCGAATGGAATTATGCGCTGGACGATGTGAGCGGCACCGGCGGAACCCTCAACACCGATTCGCTCGCCAATACGCGCCCGATTCACCAGGCGGCCGAGACTCCGGCTCAAATTCAGGAGTTGTTCGACGGCATCGCTTACGGTAAGGCGGCATCAGTGTTGCGCATGCTCGAGGCCTATCTCGGCGAAGAGACCTTCCGCGCCGGCGTGAACGCTTATCTGAAAGAACACCAGTACGCCAACGCAACGGCGGACGACTTCTGGGATACGCAAGCGAAGACTTCTCACAAGCCCGTCGACAAGATCATGCCGACGTGGGTTAAGCAGCCCGGCGCTCCAATCATCAACGTGACAGCACAATGCTCGGGAAACTCGACGAACGTCACGCTGGCACAGCAGCGGTATTACGTCGATCGGGCTAAGTTCGAAGCGGCCAACGACCAACTATGGCAGATTCCGCTGTGCCTGAAAGGCTCGGCCAGTGGCGGCGCGAAGTGCGAACTCATGACCAAGAAAGAAGAAACGTTCACGCTGCCGGGTTGCTCGACCTGGGTTCTGGCGAATGCAGGAGCGACCGGATACTATCGCACAGGCTACCAACCGGATGCGGTCAGGGCGTTGGCTACCGACGCAGAAGGCAAACTGACTCCCGCCGAGCGGATCTCACTGCAGGGTGACATCTGGGCTTCCGTACGAGTCGGTCGCGAACCGGTCGGCGACTACCTCGCATTCGCGCAAGGTTTGCAGTCCGACAGTAACCGCGCCGTCGTGGAAGATGTCCTGGGAGGCCTCAATTACATCGGTCAGTATTTAGTAAGTGACAGCGATCGTGACGCCTATCGAATGTGGCTTCGCCAATATCTGACTCCTCGCATGAAAGAGGTTGGATATGAGCCCAAACCGGGCGAAGCAGATGAGCAGAGGACCCTGCGTTCACGACTGTTCAATGCTTTGGGATACGACGCTCGCGATCCTGAGACACTCGAGCAGGCCCGCAAGATCGCGGACAAGGTTCTGACCGATCCGGCTTCGGTTGATCGCGAAGTGGCGGGAGTCGCGCTGGGGCTGGCCGCACTCAATGGAGACGCCGCATTTTACGACCGGGTGATGGCGGCCTTGAAAAGTCCAAAGTCACCGGAAGAATACTACGGCTACCTGTTTACGTTGCCTCAGTTTGGCGATCCGAAATTGCTGCAGCGAACATTGGAGTTCGCGATTTCGCCCGACGTGCGGTCGCAGGATGCTCTTGGAGTGGTCACGAGTGTGATGGGGAATCCCGCCGGCGAGCAACTGGCCTGGGACTTCATCCGCCAGAACTGGGCGGCAATTGAGAAAGCGGGCGGCCCCTTCGCCAGCGCCCAAGTCGTGGGAGCGACCAGCGTTTTCTGCGACGCCGGCATGCGCGATCAGGTGACGGAATTCTTTACCGCTCACAAGGTCGCGGCCGCGGAGCGCACCTATAAACAATCCATTGAACGCATCAATAACTGCGTCGATTTGAAATCGCAGCAAGAAACAAAGTTGGCGTCATGGCTGGGAAAGCACGGCACCGCCGGCGGGAAGTAGAAGTCTTGCAGGTAACGCGGTCCGGGAGAGATTCCCGGACCGTTTTTTACTGCTCGATTACGGCACGACGGGCAGCACCAGGTGCGAAGGCAGATCGGGCGAGCAGTAGATCCGCTGCGTCGCGGACACAAAATCAGACGCGCTCGTTTTGTAGATGCTGGGAACGAACTTCTGCGGATTGCGGTCGATCACGGGAAACCACGTCGATTGAATCTGCACCATGATGCGGTGGCCTTTCAGAAAGACGTGGTCGTGATCGCGCAGAGGGATGTTCCACTCCGCCGGTTTGTTCGGCGTTAGTGGAGATGGCTTTTCATAGCTGGCAAGATAGCGGCCCCGGCGCACCTCCATCGCGATAGGCAGTTCATATCCATTCAACGACTGGGCATACTGGCCGGGCTTTGGTCCTTCGTCCGGGCTCCAGGCGTTTTTCTGCGCGTCCTGCGGATATACATCGATCAGCTTGACTACGAAATCGCTGTCGGTTCCAGAAGTTGAAGCGTAGAGATTCGCCGCGAGCGGGCCGGTAACGGTGAGATCGTGGTCGAGCGGTTCGCTGGTGAACGAGAGGACGTCAGGCCGGCGATCGACGAAGCGCTGGTCGGCGACCTCCCACGTTCGCCAGTCCCCCTCGGGATAGGTGGGCGAGATGGGACGCTGGCGATATGGCACGGGATTCGCGGGATCGCTGATGTACTCACGGTAAGCTCGCTCGGACTTGGCCGCGTCCGGCGCGGTGAACGAGAGCGTGCCGTCCGTGTGCAGATAAAGCTTGGTGGGCTTCGCTTCCTTCGGAGGCCACGCTGGGTAGGTGTGCCAGGTATTCGAGCCGCTCTGAAACGTGCTGGCCTGCCACGCCGGCTTCTCACCCTGCCCGTGCAGGTAGTAGCGAAAGAACGGCGCTTGGATATTCTCGCGGAATTCGCGGGCCGTCTCGTGTCCTCCGAACGGAATGATGCCGATTTGGTCGCCCTTCGGAGTCTGCCACTCGCCATGGAACCAGGGACCGGCAACCATGAAGTTCGTGTGCTGCGGGTCGTTCTCTTCCGCGTGACGGAAGATCTGCCACGGTCCCCACGGATCCTCCTGATCCCAGAATCCCGCAACGTTCAGATTGGGCACCGTTGAGGCGTGAAGCTGGCTGACCCATGCTTCCTTTTTCCAGAAGTCGTCGTAATCGGGATGCTCGATGCTCGAGTTCCAGTAAGGAATCGATCCGTGCAGATATTTCGCATTGATGTTCGAAAGCGGTCCAAGATCGAGATACCACTCGTAGGTGTCGTAGGTTTCAAAATCGAAGTGCGTGTTCTTGTTCTTGTCAGCTTGTTCCATCACCGCGTATTCAAAATCGTAACTCTCGCGCAGCGCGCCGAAGCGGTGGTCGTCGTCGTTCATCCACTGGTCGACGGGTGATGCTTGCTCGCTGATGGCCATGAGCGCCGGGTGCGGGTGCAGCAGTGTGAGTGCGGTCGTGAGACCGTCGTAAGAAACCCCGAACATTCCAACCTTGCCGTTGTTGTTGGGAACGTTGTTGAGCAGCCATTCGATCGAGTCGTAGGCATCGGTGGTCTCGTTGGTGGCCTTCGGATCCTTCAAATCGACCCAGGAAGAAAGGTTGAACACTCCCTCGGACTTGAAGCGTCCCCGCAGGTTCTGGAAGACGAAAATGTAGCCGTCTTGCGCGAGTTCTTTCAGGGAAACAGGTATCTGCTCAGGGGCTTTTTCCGGCACTCCGTAAGGCGTGCGGCGAAACAAAATGGGCAACGGACCTTGCTGATCGACAGGAGTGAGGATTGCTGTCTGCAGATGAACTCCATCCCGTACCGGAATCATCGCTTCCTGAATCTTGAACAACGGCTTTGCCGCAGGCGGTTGCGTAGCCTGTTGTGCGGCGACCGAAATAGCGACGGATAAAAGCAGGACCAAACGCAGGATGGGCGAGCGCACCAGTTTTCCTCCGTGCAGCTTCTAGAGATGAACCGAGGGGCGCAGTATACCAATCCGCGATAGACTGGGGAAACTGCCGGTGCTGTAGTCAGATTGCGAAACCGATTGCCAGAAACGTCATCTATAGAAAAAATCATCCGTCCCACATTTTCCGGAAAGAGAGTGGAATCATGAGCAAGAGCAAAGGCTACGCTGCACTGACCGCCAAAGCACAGTTGGCGCCGTATTCGTTCGAACGCCGCGAGACGCGCGAGCACGATGTCGTCATCGACATTGAGTATTGCGGGATATGTCATTCCGACATCCACCAGACCCGCGACGAGTGGAGCGACTACCAGGAAGAATCGATCTTCCCCATGGTTCCCGGGCACGAGATTGCCGGTGTCGTGAGCGCGGTCGGCAGCAAGGTTACAAAATACAAGGTGGGCGACAAAGTAGGCGCGGGTTGCTTCGTCGATTCCTGCCGCAACTGCGCGGAGTGTCAGCGAGGCCTCGAGCAATACTGCAGCGTGCAAACGGTCTGGACTTACAACGGCCGCGACAAAGAAGGCGCTCCGACTTATGGGGGCTACGCCGACAGAATCGTGGTCGACGAAAATTATGTTCTGCGCATGCCCAACAATCTTCCCCTCGATGCCTGCGCGCCCCTGCTGTGCGCCGGAATCACGCTCTACTCTCCGCTGCGCCATTGGAAGGCGGGTCCGGGCAAGAAAGTCGCCATCGTCGGCCTAGGTGGCCTGGGACACATGGGGGTCAAACTCGCGCACGCGCTAGGCGCTGAAGTTACCGTGCTCAGCCAGTCTCTGAAGAAACAAGCTGATGGCAAGCGCCTGGGCGCCGATCACTTCGATGCCACCTCGGACCCAGAAACGTTCACTAAGCTGGCGGGCTCTTTCGACCTGATCATCAACACGGTTTCGGCGAAGATGGACTGGAATCAATACCTGTCCCTGCTGAGGGTCGACGGAACCCTGGTCGTGGTAGGCCTGCCGGAGAAAGACGTCCCGATCTCAGCCTTTTCCCTGACGGCGCGCCGGCGCAGTGTTGCGGGCTCGCAGATCGGCGGCATTCGCGAAACCCAGGAAATGCTGGATTTCTGCAGTAAGCATGGCGTGGCCTGCGACATCGAGGTCGTTCCGATCCAGAAGGTCAACGACGCTTACGAGCGTGTACTGAAGAGCGACGTGCGCTACCGCTTCGTGATCGATATGGCGTCACTCGCGAAGGGCTGACACTGCATCCGGGATCCCAGCGTCAGAACACTCGCCCGATGGAGAAGTTCACGCGGCTCTGCCCAGTGGGGCTGACGCTACCCGCGAGCGCGATCGGCCCGACGATCGTATCTGCGATCACTCCCAGGTTAAATGTGCCGCGCACGACCACCGGCCCGGGATCGTCGGTTGCCGTGCCGAAGGCCGTGCCGGCCTCATACCATCCACCCCAGTAGATTTTCTTGCCGACCAGCGCGGGCAGGCGGTAAAGCTCGCGGCGAAATCCCAGCGACGCATATGCGTAGTTGTTCCCCAGGAATTCGTAAGGAAGGTACGCTCCCAGTCGAAACGGTCCGCCCAGCGCGAACATTTGAAAGGGCCCAGCCGAACCATGGAAGGTTGTGCCGCCCGAGATATCAAAGAAGAGCGAAGCCTTCGGGCTGATTGGGACAAAGCTAGCGGTCTGCACGTCGAGTTGCCCGATCGGATGCGCCAGACCGGGGCTCTGCAGAACGCGTGAGGCCGTTACTACCATTCGCGTGCCACTACCGGGTACCGAAGGACTGTCCTCGCCGTCCCACACGTAACGCGCGCGGAACTCCCCGGTGCTGCCGTCGACGATGGGCAGCCCTGAGGCGCCGATCAGCGGACTCAGCTTTCCGTCGAAGATCTCGTAGCCGACGCGCAATTCGCTGCGGCGTCCGAAGTTATAGCCGATGTCAAAGCCGCCTCCAGCGCGCTCGTCGCCAAAGACGGCAACGCGCGTCAATCCGCTGAAGGAGTTTCGCGCAAACTTGGAAGCAAACGCGTACGGCGCAACAAAGAAAGGCGACTGGCCCAAAGGCTGGTAGAACTCGCTGGCAGCAAGGTTACTGGACCCGAACAGCAGATCATTGCGCCACTCTCCACCGTGGTGGGCGACATCCATGAATGTCACTCGCGCGCCCGCGGAAAAATCGAACGCCGCCACGCCCGAACCGTCGACATTGACGGCGAGATCGATAAACGGCGGGCCGTAGGACTTATCGTGTGTAGTGACGCGTAGGGCAGGAAGTCCATTCTGGGTAAAACCCTCATATCCCAACCGGTCGAACTGGCCTTCGCCAGCAATTCGGGTCAGTTGGGTGTCGACCTTGGAGAGATCCAGCGGGCCTCGAAGCGCCTTGCTGAGCCGGTTCTGAATTCGGCCATCCGTGTCGGGATCGGCGCCGACTACTTCGACGGTTTCCACCTTGTCAGGCGGCCGGTGTTTGCGCGCGGCACGCGCGGCCAGATATTCCTGCCATTCCTCCGGATCGTGGATGGCATAAGTCAGAAGGTCGGCAGACTGGCTGGCCGCAGTCTTATACCCGAGATCCACAAGCTCTTTGACCCGCGAGTAATCTGTCGCACCGAACCCGGCCATGCTGATGCTCACAGTGGCCTTGGCCAACGCCAGAGAACGCCGTTCATTCTGCGTGATCATGACGTCGACCGCGCGCGTGAGCACTCCCGTAAGAGTTTCCAACTCGGTGCGGCTGCCAGGTGGAAGGCGCAACTCGACTGCAATGACGGCGTCGGCATCCATCCCGAGAACAGTTTCCACCGGAATGTTCTGCACCATGCCGCCATCTGCCAACACGCGACCATTGATCTCCACCGGGGTAAACACACCCGGGATCGCCATGGAAGCGCGTACCGCCTGGGACAACGTGCCATCGCGCAGCACAACGCCCTCGCCGCTCAACATGTCGGTGGCAACGCAACGGAATGGAATGGGCAAGTCGTCAAAGCTCGCGGCGCCGGATTCGGGGAACGCGATGCGATCGAGCAGCAGTCCTACCCCCTGGCCGGAATTGAAACCGTTGGGCCCGTTGAGGCCATGCTTCAGACCCAAGGGTGCCGCAATCAAAAAGTCACGCCGATCCTGCTTCCTGCGATAGGACAGTTGCGAGTAGACCGGCCCGGGCAAGAAAGCTTCGTCCCAGTCAATCGTTTCGGCAAATTTCTGGATCTCGTCTGGCGACATGCCCGTGGCATACATCGCCCCAATGATGCTGCCCATGCTGGTTCCGGCAACCCGATCCACCGGGATATGATTCTCTTCCATCCAGCGGATCACCCCGATCTCGGCCAGACCGAGCGCACCACCGCCGCTGAGAGCGAGGCCAATTCGCGGACGAGAAGCGGGAACCGGAGGTTGAGTAATCGACGGCGTGTCCTGGGCAATCAAGGAAAGCGGCAAAAAGATACGCAGTAAGAAGACAAGCGCAATCGGTGCCAAGGCAGTCCGATTCGTTGATTTCATCATGTACTCCAAAGGTACGGAAGCCGACCGGCACTCATGTGACGATTCCAAGGTGAGAGAAAAAAGGTTAGCAGGTTTGAGCAAGCAGATCAGCAATGGCACGTTGTAAGCGAGATTAGTTGGATTTGGATGGCGCGCTGTTCTGCGCCACGCGAGCCTGCTCCACCACACCTCGGACTGCATCGATGACAACGTCGGGCCGATCCAGTTGGATGTAATGCGAGCTGTTCTTCGCAATTACTTGCGTTCCTCGTGTCGAAAGGTGCGCTAGTTCCTCCTGCATCTTCTCCCATGCTTCGTTGGTGGGCTCGGCCAGGTCGGCCGGAAGATCGGCGGACGGATTCTCGGGATCGTGCGAGAGCACCGCCAGCGGCAGGTCGCCGAGCGATCCGGTGGCAGCCGTCTGGACAGCGCTTTCCGCAAAACCCTTCAGTTCCGCCACGCCTTCGCGCGCGCTGTGAAAATTGCATTCGGCGGCTCGCAGCACGGGATCCTGGTCGCACAGTCCCATGAGCCGCGGAATGCCAAGCGGACTGGTGAATTCCAGAAACTCAGCCTCGCGCAGCCAGCTGCCTTCCATATTCTTGAGCTCGGGTGGAAACCGATTGTCCTGGTCCGGATGAGACGCATCGACCAACACCATCCCCGCCACCTCACTGCGATAGAGGCTGGCATATAGACGCACGTTGTATCCACCCATTGAATGGCCGACTAGAACGTAAGGTGGAGGGATTTGTGCGGCCCTCAGCAGAGCATGCAACTCAGCGGCCATCACTTTGCTGGTGCGAGGTTGTGAACTCGAGTCGCTGTAGCCGATTCCCGCGCGGTCATAAGAACAAACGCGGGTGAACTTGGCGATCTGCGGCTGCACCTTGCGCCAAGAAACGTAGCTGTCTCCCAGACCAGACTCGAGAATGACGGTCGGACCTCCCTCCCCCGTGCAGTAGATGTGCATCTTGAAGCCGCCGACGTCAAAGAACCGGCCGTCTTCGGGATTGAATCGTCGATCGCGGGCCTCAGAGATGTTCTCGTAGATCATTCCGACAAGAGCCAGGGCGAGCACGAACAAGAACATGGCGAGGAGGATGCGGCGGAGCCAGGGATGGGACGGCGCGATCGGGGGAGCAGCGTTTGGCATGAACAGGGATATCCGGCGCGACTGCCCGCGCCGTAGTGCCCCGTATTCTACATGACCGGCGGAACCGTGATGCCCATGACTGCCAGGCATCGAATTAACTCGCGACGAACCACCGCAACCGTGGCCAACAGGAACTGCTTCCGCTTTTCGTCCGGCTCGCTCAGGATGGGATGACGGTGGTAGAAGGTGTTGAAAAGCTGCCCCAGCTGGAACACATGCTTGGCCAGGTACGCCGGTTCGGTGGTCGCAATGCACTGGTCGATCACCGAGGAAGTCTTCGACGACGCCAGCCACAGTTCCCAGATTTCGTTGGCGGCCTCGCCCGTTAGAGAATTCGACAAATCCGCAGCTGAGATCTGACCGGCACTGTCTCCGAAAAAAGTATCGGGATCAAATCCTGCCTTACGGAAGATGCTAGTCGCGCGCACGACCGCATACTGCGCGTAGGGTCCAGTCTCGCCCTCGAAGCTGAGAGCCTCTTTGAAATCGAAAGCGATCACCGACTGCTTGGTGTACTTCAGCATGAAGTACCGCAAAGCGCCGATGGCGATCTGCGTGGCAATCTGCAATCGTTCCGGTTCGCCAATCTGTGGATGGCGCGAGTCAACTTCCTTCTTGGCGGAAGCAATGAGTTGATCGAGGAGATCGTCGGCTTTCACGCCAAAACCCTTGCGTCCGCTGACCTCGATGTAGGACCGCGCCTTGTCTTCCTCGCTCAGCTTGTACCCCAGTTCCGCGGCGCAGCGGGGAGTCAACGCGACCATTTCGTAGGAAAAATGCGTGTAGTGTTCGGCGGCTTCGCCGTGCCCGAGTCCACGCAGCGCTTCGATGACCGTGTTCTGCGCCTCCGACTGCCGGGCATCAATCACGTTATAGATTTCCGCAACGTCGCCGAAATGGGGATGATCTTTTTCCCCGTCCGCTGTCGAGATCCAGCAGTCGTGGCCGTTGGGATAGCGGTAAAATTTGCGATATCCAAAGTCCCGCCCAAGAAGCCCGAACTTCCACATGTGATAGGCGATGTCCTTCCCCACGTAGCCGACGGTCCCGTTGGAACGAACGATCACCTTCTGATCTTCCTCAGTGATCTTGTCTTCCTCTGTGTCCTCTGTGGTGGAACTTGGTTTTGCAGTCCCGGCGCGCCGCATGACCCAGCATCCTTTGTTCTTCCCTTCACTCTCGAAGGTAAGCACGCCAGCTTCCTTCAGCTTGGTGAACGCCGCATCCCAAAAATGCAAGTGCAGGATTTCGCTCTCGCGGGGAAGGAAATCGTACTCGATGTCGAGCCGGTCCATGGTCTCCAGATGGCGACGGAGCACCGCAACGGAGATGAGTTCGGAGACGGCAGCTGTTTCACTCGAAGCATCTTCGATGGCATGCAAGGTTTGCAGGCGGACTTGCAGATTCTGCTTGTCCGCCTCGTACCACTGCGAGACCCGGGCATACAGATCCCAACAGTAGTAGTCGAATCGCGGCTGCCGGGTGAGAGCCTCAATTTCCGCGCGAGACTTCTTCTCAATGTGCGTGAAGCCAACCACCACATCCGCCACCTGCACGCCGGTATTGTCGATGTAGTTCTGAATGTCCACTTCCCTGCCGGCATAACGCAGAAGCCGGACGAACGTATCGCCGAGAATGGCATTCCGCAGGTGCCCGATGTGCGCGGCCTTGTTGGGATTGATGCTGGAGTGCTCCACCAGTATCTTGCCCGCAGGAACCTCGGCGTCCGGCTTTTTGTCCGCTGCAAGAGCAGCGGCCATCCATCCCCGGTCGATCCTGACGTTCAAATAGCCGGGAGGCGCCACTTGCATTTCGGCGATGCCCTCAATCGTGCCGATCTCCGCCCGGATAGCTTCGGCAATCTTCAGGGGCGCCGAGCGCAGAGGCTTGGCGAAAGGGAAAATCGGGATCGCGAAGTCCCCAAGTTCGACCTTCGGAGGCTGTTCCACGACCACATCGGGCAAGGCTGCGCCGGGATACTTGCGCTGCAGACACTCCAGCACGCGCTGGGCTAAACGATGTTCCAGATAACGGTACAAGAAGTCCCTCTAAGTGATTGAAGAAACAGTGATTTTACCAGAGGACGTGGCGGGCGCGCGTTTGACGCAGATGGAACCGTTCCCTATGATGAAAAATCAGCGAAATCGGATCACCACGGAGACACCGAGGCACGGAGATATCCAACTTCAAGAGATTTTGACCTTAGTTCCGCTCTGTGCCTCGGTGTCTCCGTGGTGAATGAGTTTCCTTATGCGCATTGCCTATCTTGAATGTTTTTCCGGCGTGAGCGGCGACATGTTCCTGGGCGCCCTCATTGACGCCGGAGTTCCGCCGCGAGTGCTTGAAGATACGGTCGCGGCGCTGGGCGTAGGCGCGCGATTGGAGATTTCACGAGTCGTCCGCAGCGGTATTTCAGCGACCAAGGTCGACGTTTGGGTGGATGGTGAGAAAGATCTTCCGCGGGAAGAGTACTGGAAAAAGCAAGATGTGGCGCGGGCGCCCACGCCCGCGCACGCCCACCACGAGCACGAGCATCATCACGACCACGAGCATCACCATGGGGACAAGGATCATCATGATCACGAAGCCTCGCGGGCGGGGGCGCCCGCGCCACATGAACATTCCCACGAGGGCTCCCATGCGCACGGCCGCGGATTGACTGAGATTCGCGAGATCATCAGCAAATCTGGAATCAGCGAAACCGCCAAGAAGACCGCCATCGCGATCTTTGAAGCTCTCGGAACCGCAGAAGCGAAGATTCACGCCACGTCTATCGAGAAAGTGCATTTCCACGAAGTAGGCGCGGTTGACGCCATGGTCGACATCGTGTGTGCCGCCGTAGGGGCAGAAGCCCTAGGCGTAGACGAGATTATCTGCTCTTCTCTCAACGTCGGCGGCGGATCGGTGCAGTGCGCGCATGGCACCTTCCCGGTCCCGGCCCCGGCCACGGTCGAACTGTTGAAAGACTCGCCGGTGTACTCCTCTGGCGTGCAGGCCGAATTGGTCACTCCCACCGGGGCCGCGATCGTGAAGGTCTTGGCCAAGCGCTTTGCCGCGTTCCCCGAGATGAAGATCGAGAAGTCGGGCTACGGCGCTGGGACGCGGGAGTTCCCGGGCCTTCCCAATGTCGTGCGATTGACCGTAGGTGAATCCGCATCAACGCTCGCGGCGAAAACTGCCTCCGAAATCGTGACCGTACTGGAAGCGAATCTCGATGACCTGAATCCTCAGGTCTTCGGGTATGTGATGGATCGCCTGCTCGAAGAAGGTGCACTGGACGTGTTCGGCATGCCAGTGCAGATGAAGAAGAATCGTCCCGGCACCCTGCTCACCGTGCTCTGCAAGCCCGAAGATGCGAGCAAGTTAACGCAGCTTCTGTTCACTGAAACCACAACTCTGGGCGTGCGGCGGCGGGATGAAGTGCGGCAAACGCTGGCGCGCCGCTGGGAAAATGTCCGCACCCAATGGGGCGAGGTGCGCATCAAGATTGCCAGCATGAACGGAACCGTCACCAATTACGCGCCTGAGTATGAAGACTGCCGCCGCATTGCGGCCGAGCACCACGTGCCCCTGAAGACGGTGATGCAGGAAGCCTCGCGGGAGTATCTCGGGAAAGGCGAAAAGCAATAACCACAGAGGACACGGAGTACACAGAGAGTTCCTCTGTGGGGCCGCGGTCGCCTCTGCGGATAAGAGACATATGACTCGAAAGTTCTACATTACGACTCCGATTTACTACGTGAACGCCCGGCCGCACATCGGCCACGCCTACACCACGATCGCCTGCGATACGATTGCGCGGCGGCAACGGTTGCTGGGCGCCGACACGTTCTTCCTCACGGGCACCGATGAGCACGGCCAAAAGATCGAACGCGCCGCGCAGGCCGCCGGCAAAACTCCTCAGCAGTACGCCGATGAGATTTCGGCCGAGTTCCGCAACCTCTGGAAGCGGATGGGCATCTCGAACGACGACTTCATCCGCACGACCGAAGAACGCCACATAAAGCGCACACAGGAACTGTTCCGCCGCATTCGCGACAATGGCTACATCTACAAGGGCACGTACACCGGCCAGTACTGTGTGTCCGACGAACTCTACGTCGACGGCGCGCAACCCGGCGATCCCTGTCCAACCTGCGGGCGTATCACCGAAACCGTGCACGAAGAGAATTACTTCTTCAAGCTCTCAGCCTTTCAGGACAAACTGCTCGAGCTTTACGCGAACCCCGACTTCATTCGACCGGAAACACGGCGCAATGAAGTGATTTCGTTCGTGCGATCAGGTCTGCGCGACCTTTCGATAAGCCGCTCGACATTTTCGTGGGGCATTCCCGTGCCCGACGATCCGAAGCATGTGATCTACGTTTGGCTCGACGCGCTGGCGAACTACCTCACCGCTATCGGCTACGGGTCATCGCACGCGGGGGCGCAGGAAGCGTTCAAGAAGTACTGGCCGGCCGACGTCCACATGATCGGCAAGGAAATCGTCCGCTTCCATTGCGTGTACTGGCCGGCATTCCTGCTGGCGGCGGGCTTGCCCTTGCCCAAGGCGATTGTGGCGCATGGATGGCTGCTGTTTGAAGAAAGCAAGATGTCGAAGTCGCGCGGCAACATTGTGCGCACCGAGACGATTCTCGACGTGCTGGGCGCGGACGCCTTGCGATACTTCCTGTTGCGCGAAGTCGTATTCGGGCAGGATGGATCGTTCTCCTTCGACGCTCTCGTGCAGCGCTACAACTCCGACCTCGCGAATGGGTTGGGCAATCTGGCCAGCCGCACGCTAACCATGATTAACCGGTACTTCAAGGGCGAGGTTCCCTATCCGTCGCCCTCGGCGTCGAAACTTCCGGGCGATGAGGCGATTGCTGAGACGGCCCGCAAAACGATTCGCGAATTTGGCGTATTGTTCGATCAATTCCATTTTTCGCGGGCGCTGGAAACCGCGTGGGGCCTGGTGGCCACGGTCGACAAATACATTGTCGAGAACGAGCCCTGGTCGCTAGGCGAAAAGCAGGATGATGAAAGCCGCGCCCGCCTAGCCACGGTGCTCTATACCTCGGCAGAGGCACTGCGCATCGCCACGGCTCTGGCTCATCCCGTTATGCCGGATGCCACTGCCAAGATTTGGCAGCAGATGGGGCTCGGCGACATCAAGAAGCTTGCTCTCGCCGATCTCGCGTGGGGACAGTTGCCGCTGGGCACGAGACTTGGCGACATCCATCCGGTTTTCCCGCGCGCCGACAAGAGCGCTATCGAAAGGATGCAACAGATGGAAGATCAGCAAAGAGGTCCGGCGGTTGAAGAATCCAAGGAACCGGCGGCACAACCCGCAGCGGCACAAGCTGCTGTGAAGGCGCCGCCGGCCGCCGTGACACCTGCGCCCCCTGCCCCGACCGACGGCGGAAAGATCACGATCGATGACTTCGCGAAGATCGAACTTCGTGTCGGCGTCGTGAAGGTCGCCGAGCGGGTGCCCAAAGCGGACAAACTGCTGCGACTGGAAATCGACATCGGCACCGAGGTGCGGCAGGTGCTAGCCGGAATCGCTGAGGCATACGCGCCCGAGACTCTCATCGGCCGCAAGGTGGTGATCGTGGCCAATCTCGCTCCGCGAAAACTTCGCGGCCTCGAGTCGAATGGCATGATCGTGGCCGCGTCGCTGGAGGGTGGGAAGCCAGTATTGGCAAGCTTTCTGGAGGACGTACCGGTGGGCGCACGGCTTAAGTAAAAGGGGCCAACACCCGCCGAGCTTCGCTCGGCGGACGGGCGAAGGCGCCCGTCCCCACACAACCACACAAGCATGTTCGTAGACTCGCACGCACATCTCGATGGCAAGCAGTTCGACTCCGATCGCGAGCAGGTGATCGCTCGCGCTCGCGAGACCGGAGTGCGAACCATGGTCGCGATCGGCAATGGGGATGGCCCTCCCACGCTCGATGCCGGAATTCAACTCGCGGAAAAGCACCCGTTCATGTTCGCGACCATCGGGATCCATCCGCACGAAGCGCGCCTCGCGGATGACGCCGCCTATGAAACCATGGAGCAACTCGCGCGGCATCCCAAGTTGATCGCATGGGGAGAGATCGGCTTGGACTACTACTACGATCATTCACCTCGGGACACGCAGAAGCAGGTCTTTGCGCGGCAAATGGAGCTCGCAGCGTCAGCAAAGCTGCCCATCGTGATTCACTGCCGGCCCTCGGACGGCAGCGACAATGCCTGGGAGGATTGCCTCGTCATGATTAAAGAGCAGTGGGCTCCGCACGGACTGGGCGGGATTCTGCACTGTTTTACCGGGAACTGGGACCACGCCAAGCGAGCGCTCGACATGGGCTTCATGATTTCCTTCGCGGGCAACCTGACCTTCCCCAAGGCGCAGCAGATTCGCGATGCAGCCCTTGCGGTTCCGCTCGACCGCATGCTGATCGAGACGGATTCGCCGTATCTGGCCCCCGTTCCGCACCGCGGCAAGCGCAACGAGCCCGCATTCGTCAAGGAAACGGCTCGTAAATTGGGCGAATTACGCGGACTCTCCATGGACGAGGTGGGAGAGCGCACTTCCCATAATTTCTACAATTTTTTCAAATTGGCTGAAATTGCTGAAAGCAAAGTTCCGGCGCGCTAAAACCACTACTTCTGGTACCCTCAAGAATCAGATTCCCTTATTTCAGAAAGATTAGAAATGTATGCCCGATAACACCTTCGACGTCGTGAGCAAGATTGACCTGAACGAGGTCTCGAACGCCATTCAACAGGCGCTCAAGGAGATTCACACGCGTTTCGACCTGAAGGATTCGAAGTCGAATATCGAACTGGAAAAAGATGCCATCGTGCTGCACTCGGCCGATGAATACAAGCTGAAAGCCGTGAACGACATCCTGCAACAGAAGCTGGTGAAGCGCGGGGTTTCGCTCAAAGGACTGACCTACGGCGCAGTCGAACCGGCTGCAGGCGGAACGGCCAAGCGCAAAGTCACCATGCAGCAAGGCATCGCCATCGAGAAAGCACGCGAGGTCGTGAAGCTGGTCAAAGACTCGAAAAAGAAGGCACAGGCATCGATTCAGGGTGACCTGGTCCGCATCAGCAGCAAAGATCGCGACACTTTGCAGGAGACGATCGCCCTGCTGAAGGGGCACGACTTTGGCATCGACTTGCAGTTTACGAACTACAGAACGAACTAGAAGAACCAATTCACCACGGAGGCACTGAGTCACGGAGAAAACCAAAATCAATGCTTTTCGATCGCATTTCAGGTTTTTCTTATCTCCGTGTCTCCCTGCCTCCGCGGTGAACGAGTAGTTGGAATCCAAATTGAGCGCACCGGCCGCCATTAACGGAAAAGAAGTATTCGATCTGCTGCGGGACGACCTCGCCGCGCTGGAGGGCGAGTTCGGCCGCGACACGGTCTCGCGCGTTCAAGCCATCACCGAGATCGGAGAGTATTTGCGCGCGGGCGGCGGCAAGCGAATCCGGCCCGCGTTGCTGCTGCTTTCCGCAAAACTGCTCGACTACCAGGGTCAAGGTGCCGTCCGGTTGGGTGCGGTGGTCGAGATCATCCATACCGCCACCCTGGTGCACGACGACATCATTGACGAAGCCAAGACGCGGCGCGGCCGTCCCGCTGCTAACACACAGTGGGGGAATTCGAAGTGCGTGCTGGCTGGCGACTGGCTCTACATGCAGGCCTTCAAGATCGCGGTGCAGGAACGCAACTTCCGCATTCTCGACACCCTGATCGAACTCACGCAGCAGATGGTCGAAGGCGAACTGCTGCAGATGGAAAAGCTCGGCAAGTTGATTTCCTTGGACGAGCACTTCGACCTCATTTTCCGTAAAACGGCGTGCCTGTTTTCGGTCTGCATGCGGCTGGGAGCCATTCTCGCCGGCGCCCCCCCCGAACAGGAAGCGGCTCTCGGCCAGTACGGACATGACCTCGGCATGGCGTTTCAGATTGTCGATGACGTCCTCGACCTGACCGCGTCGGAAGACGTGTTGGGCAAGCCCGTGGCGAGCGATCTGCGCGAAGGCAAAGCGACCATGGCGGTAATCCATGCGCTCGAACGCTGCACTCCGGAAGAGCGCTCCAAAATCGAGACGGTGTTGCTGCATGGAGCTTTCAACGGCGTCACGCATGCCGAGATTCTGGAAATCCTACGGCGCTACGGATCGCTGGAAGCCGCCACCGCCCGTGCCGCGCAGTACGCGGAATCGGCGCAGCAAACGATCTGCACCTTCCCGGACACCGAGATCAAGCGTGCACTGCTCTGGGCGCCGGAATTTGTTGTCGCAAGAGAGAAGTAGACCTCCCTCCAACCACTGGCAGCCCTTCGAATCCATCATCATCCGACCTGTGCGCGGAAGCACAGAAAACTCGTTGCACCCGGATTGACCGCAGTCACGAACATCCGTGACCGCTGTTACAGATTTTTTTTTCGGGAGGCTGCAAGATGCGGCCAGTTGCTGGGACTGTCCGCCAGAGCGGAAGGCTAAAGAGACGCACTGGCATGCGATGAGGCGCGGATATCGCGACCTCCAGCCTCCCCCCGGCACCTGAGAAAGGCAGGTCGCTGAGGGTCCTGTCCGTAGCGGACGAACCATCAACGAGAGACGGCGGCTTCAGTCGAAGCTTTAGACGAAAGGCGCCTAGGTTTTTCGACGCGCCGGCCCGGACAGGGCCGGAAGAGTCTTCGAGTGCAAGCCGCTGTCTTGCTCACCCTGAACGGGGAAAGTCCTCCTGAGAGACTCGCTCCTCGTGCAGCAAAAGCCGGGCGTTGGTCCATCGGACCCGCCCGGCTTTGTTTATACTGAACCCTTTCCGGGAACTGGGGAATCAAACCTTTGCAAATCACAGTTTTGCAACCCGTGTTTTGCAAATCAGTGTTTTGCAAATCAATGTTCTGCAAGGCCCGTTGATCGAAAACTGTCTATGAATGACCTGCTCTCCATGATGGCGCGCCACGGCTATGCCCTGACGTTCCTCTTGCTGTTTGCCGAGGCGATTGGCCTTCCCTTTCCGGCCGCGATCGCACTAGTGGCAGCGGGCGCCGCCACCGCATCCCCCACCCACCAGCTGTCGGGACCGGGCGTTCTTCTGGCCGCGATGCTCGCTCTCATGATCGGCGACACGGCGCAGTTTTGGCTCGGACGCTACACCGGCTGGGCCCTGCTTAGCGTCCTCTGCCGCCTGTCGATGAATCCCGAGACCTGCATTCTTCGTTCGGCTGAATCGTTCTACAAACGCGGCAAGCTCACGCTGGTGATCGCCAAGTTCATCCCCGGAATCAACACCATGGCGGCGCCCCTGGCGGGCAGCATGAAGATGCGCTTCGGGCAGTTTCTTCGTTTGGACATGGCCGGAGCGATGCTGTATTCCGGCACCTACCTGCTGGTGGGATATCTATCGCGCGATTTTCTTGCCGCCACCTTGAACGGATTTCACACGGCGGGGCGCGCCATGGAAGTCATTGTGATCGCCGCTCTCGTCGTATATGCCGGTTATCGCGTCACGCAATTCCTCCGGCACAAGAAATACCGCATCATGCCCCGCGTGCAGGCGCAGGAACTCGCTGCCCGACTGGCTTCGAGCGAGAAGGACCGCGTCCTGATTGTCGACGTGCGCAGCCACGGCTACTACAACATTGGAGCAGAACGCATCGCCGGCTCCATACGCATCGAACCTAATAACCTCGACGAGGAAATCAAGAAGCTCCCCAAAGACAAGGACATTTACCTCTACTGTACTTGAGCGCGCGAAGCGACTAGCGCCCGGGTGGCGCATCTACTGCAGGAAAGAGGATTCAACACGTTTGTGATCGTCGGCGGATTGGCCGCCTGGCGCAAAGCCGGGGGCCATTTGGAATCGATCCCCAAGGACGATCTGGTCAAGCTCCCCACATTTTCATAGCGCGACTACAAGCCTGCCGGGCATCACGCGCCAAACTGCCGCAGATGATGATCCAAGTGCTTGTACATGCCTATTCCCCACTCTTGCGGCGTCAGCGAACCAAAGAACGGATGAGGATGCCGGGTACACTTCGCCTCTCCGCCCTCGTAAAACTGACGGATTTTGACCTTGAGTTGCTCCCGTTCGCGCACAAAGTCTCGCTGATCCGAGACCACAAGTTTTGGGTCGGTGGGATTGTTTTGCGAAAAAGGTTTCTCGTTGGAGTAGATCGGCCTGACGAACCGCCCGATGAGTCTCCCGATGAACAGGCGTGGCAGACTGAGCTGACCTGACGCCATGTCGAGCGCTGCACAACAGTGCGCCATCATCTGCGCCACGTCCATTTTGCCCCACAGCCGTTGCGTCGCAGGCTGCAGCGTCTCGACGCGCGAGATGACGTCGTGGACGGCTTCTGGTTGAAATAAGCTCTTCATGCTCGCCCTCAGTATGGGCTTGGTAATCGCCGAAATGATAGCATCGCCGGCGGCCCGAGTTCACGTCGGTAGGCATCTAGAAAGTTCCGACGAACTTGCGGGAATGGTGTAGCATTGTCGGGCTTTCCGCGATGACGGCCACGACAACTCACGACGCGCCCAGCAGCGCCCGGATGAATGGCGTCCTCTTCCTTCTCACCCTGTCGGTACTCATCAACTACATTGACCGCAGCAACCTCGGAATTGCGGCAGACCTGATCAAGGACGAACTCCGTATCTCGGATTTACAGCTGGGTGTACTGCTATCGGCATTCTTCTGGCCCTACGCGTTGATGCAGATTCCAGCCGGCTGGCTGGTGGACCACTTCGACGTGAAGTGGGTCTTTGCCACCGGATTCTTCGTCTGGTCGGCTGCAACGGCGACTACCGGACTGTTGCACGGGTTCGCGGCGCTGTTGATCATCCGTGTAATTCTCGGTCTCGGGGAATCAGTCGCGTTTCCCTCGTATAGCAAGATCCTGGGCGGATACTTCAAGGAGCATCACAGGGGATTTGCCAATTCCATGATCATGGCCGGTCTGGCGTTTGGCCCCGCACTTGGAATGTGGGTGGGGGGCCGCGCCGTGGGACGTTTCGGGTGGCGGCCGTTTTTTGTCGCGCTCGGCTTGGCGGGTTTGCTTTGGCTCCCTCTGTGGTCGGCGTGGATGCCGCGCAGGGCAACCGCTCCCTCCCGGTCGCACGATCACGCGGCCGGTGTTCTCGACATTCTGCGGCGACGGTCCGCGTGGGGCACTTGCATCGGCCAGTCCTCCATCAATTACTACCTGTATTTTCTGGTGACGTGGTTGCCCTTCTATCTGCTGCGGGGACGTCACCTTTCCTCGCACGAAATGGCCAACGCTGGCGGACTGCTCTTCCTGGTTTCCGCGATTTCATCCGCAGCCAGCGGAAAACTGTCGGACCGCTGGATCCAGGCGGGAGCGTCTCCCACGTTGGTGCGCAAGGGCATGATGGTCTTCGGACACACGGGCATTGGCATCCTTCTGGTCCTGACCGTCATGGCGCCTGGCCCCCTGTTGACCGCAGCCCTGGCCCTCACCGGGGCGTTCCTAGGGATCAGCATTTGTAACAGCTGGGCGATCTCGCAGATGCTGGCCGGACCCCGCATGGTGGGCCGATGGGTCGGCGTGCAGAATTTCGCCGGGAATCTTGCGGGCGCCGTTGCGCCCACACTCACAGGATTCCTTCTGGGCCGAACCGGCTCCTACTATTGGCCATTCTTTATCACTGCGGTCGTCGCCTGGATTGGCGGGCTCAGTTGGTGGTTTGTGGTCGGCCCACTGGACGAAGTGGACTGGGGGAAGAGAACCGGCACGCGCATCCGAATCAATGCCACTCCCGCCGCAGGTGCGGCGCATCCGTAATACACTCTCTTCATGCAGCGGGAAATCGAAATCAAATTTCGCGTGGCCGATCTGCGGGCGTTGGCTCGCAAGCTACGCGCCGCAGGATTCCGGCTGGTCACGCCGCGGACCAATGAGATGAATACCCTGTACGACCTGCCCGGTGAAATCCTGCGGGCGCGAAGGCAACTGCTTCGGCTGCGAAAATACGGTTCGTCGTGGACACTGACCCACAAAAGCGGAGGCATAAAGGCCCGCCACAGCAGCCGGGTGGAATTGGAGACGGGCGTCGCGGACGGGAAGAAGATGGACGCCATTCTGCGCGGGCTGGGGTATGCACCGACATTTCGCTACGAAAAGTTCCGCGCAGAGTGGACCGATGGCAAGGGGAAAGTCGTGGTCGACGAGACACCAATCGGGAACTTCTGCGAGATCGAGGGCCCGCCGCGCTGGATTGACACAACCGCGAAGAGACTGGGAGTCATGCCCTCACACTACATCACCAAGAACTACGCAACCCTGTTCACGGACTGGAAGTTGGAAACGCGGAGTCCCGCCAGCGAAATGACCTTCGCCGCAGTCAAGAGATAGAGGGTGCCCCATCCTTGCCCCTCTGGGTTTTTGGAGGGACAGAGCCTGCCCTGAGGGAAGTCCAAGGGATGGGAACTTTGACTTGAGGGATTTGGATTTCTTCACATGGAGATTCCACGAACTCCCCACCAAAATCAAAAGCCCCACCCTGTCGCACAAAACGCGACAAGGATGGGGCACCCGATTCTCAGATTACGCGCCGTGACACTTCTTATATTTCTTCCCTGACCCGCAAGGGCACGGATCGTTCCGCCCTACTTTTTCCTGTCCGCGGACGACTTGCTGCACTTGCGGCGCGTCACCCGCGCCCGCCATCCGCGCCTGCTCGAGTTCACGGCGCTTGCGGCGCATGAACGCTTCCTCTAGTTCATCGGCCGAGGTCGAGACCATCCGCGGAGGACGCCTTCCATTGCCATCCCCGCCGTGCTGCGCTGGGACTCCCGGCTCCGGCCCTTGCCCAATGGGCGCGCTCGGCGGCGGACCACCCGCGCCCACGTCTGGCGGACGCTCCAGGATCTGCATCAGGTACAGATAGCGCACCGTGTCTTCCTGGAAGCGCTGCATCATCGCTTCGAACATGTCGAAGGATTCTTTCTTGTACTCCACCAGCGGATCGTGCTGCCCGTAACCGCGCAGCCCGATACCTTCCTTGAGGTGGTCCATGCTGAGCAGGTGATCTTTCCACTGCTGGTCGATCACGCTCAACATGATCATGCGCTCGTGATGGCGCATCGCCTCCGGCCCAATCAGCTTTTCTTTCGCGTCGTAGCGCTCTTTGAGCTTTTCAAAAATCGCGTCGCCGAGTTCTTGGCGATTCAGCGTATCGGCCTTCACGCCCTCGGCCAGGAAGTCGACGCCGAAACGCGTGAACACTGCGTCTTTCAGCCCCTTGATGTTCCAGTCCGCGACGTGGGCCTTCGCGGGGCAGTATTGCTCCAGCAATTCGCCAAGAATTGCCGAGACGTAATCCTCTTGGATGAGATCCTTTTGGTCGGTGCCTTCGAGCAAGCGGCGACGCAGGCCGTACACGGCCTCGCGCTGCTTGTTCATCACGTCGTCGTACTCCAGCAGGTGTTTGCGCGATTCGAAGTGCTGGCCTTCCACGGCCTTCTGCGCCGTCTCGATACGGCGTGTAATCATCTTCGACTCGATCGGCACGCCCTCTTCCATGCCCAAGCGCTGCAGCAGGTTCGAGACCCACTCCTTGGCGAAGATGCGCATCAGGTCATCTTCGAGCGCCAGATAGAAGCGCGAAGACCCCGGATCACCCTGGCGCCCGGCACGCCCGCGAAGCTGGTTATCAATACGCCGCGACTCGTGCCGCTCGGTGCCCAGAATGTGTAACCCGCCGACCGACGTCACTTCATCGTGCTCAATGTCGGTCTGCGCTTTGTAGCGAGTCAGGGCCTCAGCCCACTTATCCGTTGGGACGGTGTATTCGTTGCCGTTGTAGTAGAAGATGGAAGTCTCTCCATCTTCCTGCGGCCCTTCGATCTTGCCTTGGGCCACGCGCAACTGCTGCGCGATCCCTTTCTTCACCAACTCCTGCTTGGCCATGAACTCCGGATTACCGCCCAGAAGAATGTCGGTGCCGCGGCCCGCCATGTTCGTCGCAATCGTGACCCTGCCCTTTCGTCCCGCCTGGGCAACGATTTCGGCCTCCCGCTCGTGAAATTTGGCGTTCAGCACGACATGGTCCTTCAAGCCTTTCTTCTTCAGCAACTCCGAGAGCCGCTCGGATTTTTCAATCGACGTAGTGCCGACAAGCACTGGCTGGCCCTTGGCGTGGAGCTTCTCAATTTCATCCGCGGCCGCGAAGTATTTCTCTTTCTCCGTCCGGAAAACGACGTCGGGATGCTCCAGCCGCAACATCTGTTTGTTCGTCGGAATCACGACCACTTCCAACTTGTAGATCTTGTCGAACTCGGTTGCTTCCGTTTCCGCCGTTCCGGTCATGCCCGCCAACTTCTTGAACATGCGGAAATAATTCTGGAACGTGATGGTCGCGAGCGTCTGGTTCTCGCGTTCGATCTTCACGCCTTCCTTGGCTTCAATCGACTGGTGCAGACCGTCAGACCAGCGTCGTCCCGGCATCATGCGTCCAGTGAACTCGTCGACGATGATGACTTCCCCGTCTTTGATGACGTATTCCACATCTTTGCGGTACAGCGCGTGCGCCTTGATCGCCGTCTCGACGTGGTGTTTGAGATCCCAGTTCTCCGGGTCAGCAATATTCCCGATCCCGAGCAGGCCCTCGACCTTCACCCAGCCTTCGTCAGTCACCGTGATGTTGCGGTGCTTTTCGTCGACCACAAAGTCGCCGGTAAGTTGCGCGGGCTCGCCGGGAGCGACGTCGAGTTCTTCGCCTTTTTCAAGCTTGGGGATGATTCGGTTGACCTTGTAGTACTTGTCGGTCGACTCCTCGCTGGCGCCGGAAATGATCAGCGGCGTGCGGGCTTCGTCGATCAGGATCGAATCGACTTCGTCGACGATCGCGTAATTGTGCCCGCGTTGCACACAATCCTTGATGTCGAACTTCATGTTGTCGCGCAGGTAGTCGAATCCAAACTCGTTGTTGGTGCCGTACGTCACGTCGGACGCGTAGGCGGCGCGGCGCTCTTCGTCGTCCAGATCGTGCACGATGACGCCAACCGTCAAACCGAGGAACCGGTACAGCCTGCCCATCCATTCCGAATCGCGTTTCGCGAGGTAGTCGTTGACCGTAACCACGTGTACGCCGCGTCCGCTGAGCGCGTTGAGATATACCGGGAGAGTCGCGACCAGCGTCTTGCCTTCGCCGGTCTTCATTTCCGAAATCGTTCCCTGGTGCAACACCATGCCGCCGATCAACTGCACGTCGAAGTGCCGCATGTTGAGCACCCGGCGTCCGGCCTCGCGGACCACCGCAAAGGCCTCCACCAGAATCTCGTCGAGGACCTCCCGGATCGCTTCGTACTCCCGCTTTTCGAATTGCTTCTGCTCGTCAACATCGGGTTCGTCGTCGGCGCCGGGCGCAGGGGCCTCGGCTTGCGGAGTCCGGGTGACGTGGCTCAGCCGCTCCTGAATGCGCTGCCGGAATTCATCCGTTTTTGCGCGCAGCTCGGCGTCGGTGAGCTTCTGGATCTGCGGCTCCAGCGCGTTGATTGCCTGGACCTTGGGCATTAGCGCTTTAATCACACGCTCGTTCTTGGTCCCAAAAACTTTGCCTAATAGCTGATTGATCAAACTCGAATTCCTTCAGGGGCAGCACGCCCAACAGTACCTTTAAAGCCTAGCACATTCGATGCAAGCGGAGGCCGCAACGACACACGCTTGGGATTACCTTCAGTATAATGGCGCAGTCAGTTGACCGGTCACGGAGCCTCCCATGACTGCACGCTTTTCCGCGCTGATCCTCTTAGCTACTCTGCTGGCCCTTCCTGCCAATGCGAAGGACAAAAAGAAGCAGACCCTGCCCGAATATGTCTTGAGAGCTACGACCGTGCTGGTCGTGGTCAACCCGGAAGCGGGAGAGCCGCTCGAACAGCCCATGGCCAACGCCACCGCCCGCGACAATGTGGAGAAAGCTGTGATGGAATGGGGCCGGTTGCGCCCAGTCATGGACGGCGCGGAATCAGACTTGGTGATCGCGATCAGGACGGGCTCCGGGAAAATGGTGCAACCCTCTATCAAGGGTGGTCCAATTGACAGTCGCCCGGGCATGGGACAGTCCACGGACAGCAGCATTCGGATCGGCGCGCAGCAGGGTCATCCTCCTCCGCTCAGCGATCCCGGCATGGGCGTGCCGCAGAGCGGGCCACGCGTGACCAACGAGGTCGGGCCGTCCGAAGATACGTTTGAGGTGTATCGCGGGGGCGTTGCAGCTCCACTGGACTCGCCGGCAGTCTGGCGCTACATCGCCAAGGATTGTTTGCGGCCGCCCCAAGTTTCCGCCGTCGACGAGTTCCGCAAAGCAATCGCGGATGCTGAAAAACCGCAACCTCCCAAGAAGCCCTAGCCGGACGCGCCTCCCACTGCGTCGTTCGGTTTGGGTGAAGGCTGGAATAATCGGCAGGGGAAGGACCACGCGTACTGCGTTCCGTAACGCATTTCGTGTATATTCGCCACGACGAATGCCCACCTTCTACGACCGCTTTGTCGATTGCTCCCTGCGCTGGCCTGATAATGTCGCGCTCGAACTCCAGCGCCACGATCACATCGAAAGCTGCACCTACGCCGAACTTCACCGCATGGCGGAATCCGTGGGCCGTTGGATCACCGAAAACGAGTTCCCGCACGGATCAAGACTCGCGATATTCGCCGACAACCACCCGCGCTGGGTCGCGGCCTACCTGGGAATTATTGCCTCGGGTTGCGCCGCCGTTCCTCTTGACACTGCCCTGCACACCGACCAGGTCGCCAAGCTTCTGAAAGACAGTGGCGCGTCGGCAGTCTTCTGCGACGCCAAACATCTTCCGGTAGCACGGCCTGCAGTCACCGAACTGAACCTGGGTCTCGTCCTCATGGACCCCGACCGCATGGCCAGCCATTCCGTCGAGGATCACTGGCTCGGCAATCTGCCTGCGATCTTCGAAGCGGGCCCGGGCAAATTTAAACCCGCCCCTGCCAAGGACGACGATCTCGCGTCCCTGCTCTACACTTCCGGCACTACCGCCGACCCCAAAGGCGTGATGCTGACGCACGCCAATTTCCTGGGCGAAGTTGAGGCCGTGTTCAACTGGATCGATCTCGGCCCCACCGACGCGCTGCTCGGCGTTCTGCCGCTCTTCCACGTGCTGGCGCAGATGGCGAATCTTCTGCTCCCGCTGGTGAAGGGATCGCGCGTCGTTTATCTGGAAACGCTCAACACCACCGAACTGATGCGCGCTCTGGGCGAGCGCAACATCACCGCGTTCGCCGTCGTACCTCAGTTCTACTATCTGATCCATGAACGTATCTTCCAGGAGATCAAGAAGCGCGGCGCGGTAACACAGAAAGTTTTCTCGCTGCTGGTCGCGGTCAACCGCACTCTGCGCAAGTTGGGAATCAATGCCGGACGCGTCTTCTTCCGCAAAATCCACGACACCCTCGGGCCGAAAATGCGCTATCTGGCCACCGGCGGCTCACGCTTCGATCCCGAGATCATGCGAGACTTTCACGACCTTGGCATCGACATACTACAGGCACTAGGCCTGACGGAAACGACCGCAGCCATCTTCGTCAATTCTCCCCACGACAACGTGATTGGCTCCTGCGGCAAGGCGATGAAAGGCGTCGAGGGCAAGATCGTCGATATTCAACCGCAGGAAGAGGGTCCGCCGGTCGGTGAAGTCGCGGTGCGCGGCGCGGTGGTGATGAAGGGTTACTGGAACCGCCCCGATGCCACGGCCGCGGTCATGCGCGACGGATGGTTCCTGACCGGCGACCTCGGCTATTTCGACGCGCACGGGCACCTGTTCCTCACCGGACGAAAAAAAGAAGTCATCGTCCTGAGCAACGGCAAGAACGTCTATCCCGAGGAGATCGAAGCGCACTATCTGAAGTCGCCGATCATCAAGGAAATCGCCGTGATGGGAATGGAAGGAAAACCGGGCGAGGGCGGCGACCGGCTGCACGCCGTGATCGTCCCGAATTTCGATGTTCTTCGCCAGCGCAAGATCGTGAACGCGAAGGAAGCTATCCGCTTCGACATTGAAGGCCTGGCGCCAAAGATCGCCTCCACCAAGCGCATTGGCAGCTACGAGATCTGGCAAGAAGACTTGCCACGCACCACGACCCGCAAGATAAAGCGCTTCGAAGTCGCGAAGCGAGTCAGAGCCAATCAGACCAACAAGACTGCCGACGATGCGAACCTGCCGGCGGAGAAACCGCTCACCCCGGACGAAGCCGCATGGCTCGACCAGCCGGACGTGCAGCGGGGTCTGAAGATTGTCCGCGAAGGCGCGCGCTCCGCTCCGCCAACCATGCGGCCCACGCTGAGCCTCGATCTCGATCTCGGCCTCGATTCGATGCAGCGCGTCGAACTACTCAGCCGCCTCGAAGAAGAACTCGGCGGCAATCTCGAAGAGTCCCAGCTGACTGAAATTTACACCGTCCGCGATCTCATCGACGCCGTGCTGCAAAGCGCGGCCAGCGGCGCTGGCGGCCCGGGATCGCGCGTCACCTTCGCCGGGTGGAAATCGATCCTCGCCGAGGATCCCGACGATCCCGACGTGATTCGCCTGGCCCATCCCAGTCGAATCAACGACACGTTCTGGTATCTCGTCACCAGAGTGATGCAGATGTTCGTTCTCGATCGCTTTCATCTGAAGGTGACCGGACTCGAGAAACTCCCCAAGGATGGCGCCTACATCATCTCGTCAAACCACCAGAGCTATCTCGATCCGCTGATACTGGCGTGTTTGCTGCCACGGGAAGTTTTCTTTCGAGCTTTTGCCGTAGGCACCAGCGACATCTTCGGCCAGGGATTCATGCGAAAACTGGCGCGCTCCATCAAGGTAGTCGTGCTCGATCCCGATGCAAACCTGGTTCCTGCCATGCGCGCCGGCGCGTTCGGCCTGCGGCACGGACTCGCGCTGATTCTCTACCCCGAGGGCGAGCGCTCCATCGATGGCACACCCAGAATCTTCAAAAAGGGCGCAGCCATTCTTTCGATTCACCTGCAGGTGCCGATTATTCCGGTGGCGATTGAGGGCTTCCATGACGCGTGGCCGCGCAACCAGGCATTTCGAGGATTCACGCCACTGAAGATGGTCTTCGGAGATCCCATGGTTCCGCCGCCGGAATCCGAAGCGTCGGAAGCCACCTACGAAAAACTCACTGCTGATTTGAAGAAACGGATCGTCGAGATGTGGGAAGGACTGCGAAAGCCTTAGTGACACGGATCTCTCAGGCGCCGCGCCCGGGGCCTGTCACTACTTTGCGCGGGGATGCGTCTGGTCGTAGACCTGCAGCACATGTTTCATCGAAAGCTGCGTGTAGCGCTGCGTCGTGGCCAGGCGCTCGTGGCCGAGCAACTCCTGAATAGCACGCAGGTCGGCGCCCTCTTCCAGCATATGAGTGCCGAACGCATGGCGCAGAGTGTGCGGATGCACGTCCGGAGAAAGCCCCTTGGCAACGGCAATCTTCTTGATGATGCGACCCACGCTGCGTGTGGTCAGACGCCCCCCGCGCTGGTTGATAAGCAGCGCAGAGGAGTTCTTGCGGATTTCCGCCAGCATTGCCTGCCGTGCCGGAAGATAGCCCGCCAGCGCGCTCTTCGCTGACCCGCCGAACGGAACGTAGCGCTCCTTCTTCCCTTTGCCGCGAATCAAGATTGCTTCCGCACTCAATCGGATGTCGTCAAGATTAATTCCGGTCAGCTCCGAGTTGCGGATGCCGCAGCCATAAAGCAATTCGAGCATGAGAAGATCACGCTCAGGAAAAGCCGCGACCTCAGGCATTTGCCCATCGAGCACGAAGTTCATTTCTTCAATGGTCGGCACGCGCGGTAACTTTTTCGGCAGCCGCGGTGTCGCCACCAGCTTTGCTGGATTCTGCTCGACCACTCCCTCCCGCGCCAGCCACCGATACAACGACCGCACCGCCGCGAGTGATCGCGCCACGGACGTCTTGCCTAGTCCCTTTTCGTAAAGCTGCGAGAGAAATCCGCGAATCGCGATGTGGTCGATCGATTTCCATCCCCGCGACCCAGCGTAGGCAGCGAAGTTTGCCAGATCGCCGCTGTACGCCTTGATTGTGTGCGGCGAGGCATTGCGCTCGCGCAAGTGGCGGAGGAAATCGGCAACGGCTTTCGAAACGATGGTCTTGTCGGGATTCATGTTACTTCACCAACTCCACCACGGAGACACGGAGACACAGAGAAAACAGGAGTTTGTAAAATCTTACCGCGGCAAGAGTCTCGTTCGAACCCGAAACAGAAATTATTGTCTGCATTCCTCCGTGTCTCCGTGCCTCCGTGGTGAATATCATTTCGCCTTCGCCCTCGGATGATGCTTCTGATACACGGTTCGCAGCCGATCCAGCGCCAGATGCGTATACACCTGCGTAGTCGAGATGTCCGCGTGACCCAGGATTGTCTGCACCGTCCGCAAGTCCGCACCGTTTTCCACCATGTGCGTGGCGCACGAATGCCGCAGCATGTGCGGTGACGCGTGCCGTCCGGACGCAACCGACGATTCCCCCACCATCTGCCACACCCGCTGCCGCGTCAATCTACGCCCGCCCCGCGCGATAAACAAAAACGGCGAATTCCCGCTCGTGACAGCAAGTGTCGGTGGGTGCCCCACCCTTCTCGCGTTCTTTGCGAGAGAGCCTGCCCTGAGCTTGTCGAAGGGGTGGGGATCTTTGACTTTTCTTTCCGCCAGCGCGGTCCGCCCCTGTGCCAGATATTCCGACAACGCATCCTGCGCGGGTTTTCCCAGCGGCACGATGCGTTCCTTGTCCCCCTTGCCGCGCACCAGCATGTATCCCGACTCCAGCTTCAAATCCTCCAGCGTGGCGTTCACCATCTCCGAAACCCGCAGCGCCCCCGCGTACAGCAATTCCAGCATGGCTCGATCACGAGCGGCCAATGCCGCCGCATCTTTCGAGTTGCGCTGTCCGCTCGCCAACAGCGTAGCCGGAGACGCCAGCGTCGACTCCACTTCATCGCGCGCCAGCGACTTGGGCAGCACCTTCCACTGCCGGGGCGATTCAATATTCAGCGTCGGATCGTGGTCGACTCTCTTGTCGAGCAGTAGATAACGATACAGATGCCGTAGCGCCGAAAGCTTCCGCCCCACGCTGCGCCCGTCGACCTGATTCGAAAACAACTGCTGCAGGAATTCCCGCACATCGTTCCGCCGCGCACTCAGCAGAACCCGCTTATGCTTCTCCAGAAATTCAGAAAATTGCAGGATGTCGGTTGCATAGGCGCTGATCGAATTCGCCGCCAGCCCTTTCTCGATGCGCAAGTAGTCGAGAAAGCCGGAAAGCACGTCCGCGTTCGCCTGGGAAGCCATAGCAGAAGAGATTCAGTATGACGGTTATCGGACGCAAGCAAAAGTACTGAGGAGGATGCGAACGGAATCGCGCCGTAGAGACGTAGCTTGCTACGTCTCTCTCACCACGTCACCACCCGCTGGCGAATAGCCGGTGCGCCGCGCGAAGTCCACATTTCTGATACTTGTCATACGCCCAGGCGGCCCGATCGCGAATCTGCTCGTTATCCTCTCCCGCAATCCACCCATCGAGGGCACTCTTCAGCGTGTAAGCCTCAGGAGCCATCAGCCCCGTCGTCCATAGCAGAGGGTATGCCCCGGCGGCCCGCACCGGCTCCGCGAAAAACTGTTTACTCGCGCAGGCCAGCACAATGGCGTCGCGACGAATCTCGTTTTTCTTGCGCGGAAACTGCTGCAGTTGAAAATCCATCAGCCCGTCGTGCCCAATGTAGGCCACCAGATTTGCGCCACCACGAGTCTGCAACTTCACGGCACCGGACGCAGTGGGCACACTCACCATCTCCGGGTCATCTCCCGCTGCCGAAGACAGAAAATCAAGAATCGCCTGCCGGATCTCCTGGCCACGATACGCGTCGGCGACAAGATATACATTGGTCGCGCGATGTTTGAACACGCACCGCTCAAGAACCTCGGCCTTCGGCTTCTCAGCGCAGGCAATTCGCTCCCAGTCAGCGCTGCGCGAGAAAAACGTCTTCACGCCATACGCCGAGCCCCAGTACAGGTTGCGTTCCGGATCTTCCCCGTTGCCGAGCTTCGCCGGGACTGGAATGATGCCCTGGCTCTGATTGTCGGCGAGCGCGACAAAAACGTGAACCGAGCGCAGCGGGGAATCTTGCGCAGCCCCAGCGCTCACCACCAGGCAGAACGCAGCCCAGACGAGAGCGCCCGCGCTCAGCCTGATCACGCTCCCTCCGCGCCGCCCACTTCCCGCAGCAATTCCACGGCGTACCGCGCGCCTTCCGGCGTTTCCTCATGCTTGAAATACGCAAAGACATCGCGCCCCGCGGCGATATGTTGTCGGATGCGCTCGATCATTGATCGCCGTTCCTCGCCGGTATAACTCGGCTTGCGAAAGCGGTAATACACAAAACCAGCGGTCGCGACTTCTGGCGTGGTG
Organism: Acidobacteriaceae bacterium; assembly: GCA_003134655.1. Lineage (GTDB taxonomy): Bacteria > Acidobacteriota > Terriglobia > Terriglobales > Acidobacteriaceae > Sulfotelmatobacter. The sequence goes on along the minus strand of PLBY01000107.1, from coordinate 116,687 downwards.
AGCGTCTCGGTCTCGGCCACGCACAGCGCCACGTTGCTCGCCCTCAGCAATTCCCAGGTCGAGTCGGCAAACCACGACGCATGACGAAACTCAAACGACGCCGGCACGCTGCGTGGCAGGATTGCCAGAAATTCTTTCAACAGCGCCAGATCGGCCTTCAAGTTCGGAGGGAGTTGGAACAGTACCGGTCCCAATTTGCCCACAGCAGCCAGCGGCTCAATGGTCGCCAGAAATCGCGGCACAAAATCTTCCGTGCCCTTGAGCCGCTTGATATGCGTGATCACCTGGTGTGCCTTGATGCCGAAGCGAAAATGCGCGGGCGTATCGTGCAGCCAGTTCTGGATGGTCGTTTCTTTGACCAGCTGCCGGAAGGTGAAATTCACCTCGACGGTATTGAGCTGCGTCGAGTAGTGGCTGAGGAATTTCTTCTGGGCCAGCTTGGCCAGATAAAAATCAGGCTTCCACGTTGGGTAGGCCCATCCCGACGTTCCTGCAAAAAATTGCGCCATCTCGCGTTCCTTCGTGAACCTTCGTGTCCTTAGTGGTTAACGATTCTTGCCGGGTGCCCCATCCCAGCTGCGCTGTTTGCGGCTAGGGTGGGAACTTTCGACAGTATCAGGACTTGGCAAAACCGGGATTACACCTTGCCCCGCTTCTTCCGAGCGGGCCCCTTCCGCATAGATTTTTTCCCGGAAGTCTTCCGCGGCGGATCTTCCTCCTCGGCCTGCGCCGCGATCTCGATTCTCTTCGGTTCTTCCGCGACGGCACCCTTCAGATCCGGCAACCGCTGCTTCAATTCCAGCACCGGCTCAAACAAGTCGCCCAACTTCTCAACCCGCGCAACGACCTGCGGCGCCTCGAACACCAGCAGTCCCGCATCCTTCTTCTTAAACGCCCGCTCGACTTCCTCCCACGTCACCGGCGTCGAAACCGTGGGATGCTCCCGCGCCCGCAGCGAATACACCGCCACCGTCGTCTTGTGCTCATCATTCTGACTCCAGTCGACAAACACTTTGCCGGTGCGGGCATGCTTGCTCATCTCCGACAACACCAGATCGCGGTGATCATGTTCCAGCAGTTGCGCCAGCGCGTGCGAAAACATCTTGGTAGCGTCATACGTCGTCGGAGTATTCAGTGGAACGTAAATCTGCAGTCCCTTCGACCCGGAAGTCTTCGGAAAACTCTGCAACCCGAAGTGCTCGAAGATCTCGCGCAGCCACAGCCCCACCTGGCAGCATTGCACAATGTTCGCCGGCGACCCCGGATCGAGGTCAAACACCATCTCCGTCGGACAAGTAATGTCCTTGGCCAGCGCCAGCGACGGATGCAGTTCGAGTGCCGCCAGATTGGCCAGCCACACGAGCGTGGCCAAATCATCCGCCAGGACATAATTGACGGTTCGCCGGTTGCGCCCGCTCCAGATCGGCACCGTTTTCACCCATTCCGGCTTGTGCATGGGCGCGTTCTTTTCGAAGAACGGTTCGCCGTCCACGCCATCGGGATACCGCTTGCGCGTCAGCGCGCGCCCCGCCAGATGCGGAATGATCACCGGCGCAATCCGTGCGTAGTAGTCGATGACCTGCTGTTTGGTAAATCCCACAGCGGGGTACAGCACCTTCTCCAGGTTCGAAAGCTTGAGATGCCTACCCTCAATGTCAACAGCCGTGTCTGTCACGTGCGCGCTCCGCCAGCCATTGTGCCTGAAAGCCTGCGCAGCGCAAAATGCGCCGATTCGAGCGTGTCCGTAGCGCCGGCATCCTGCCGGCTGCCGCGGGGGGCGTCCCGCCCGCGCCGCTATAGGCGCCCAGCAGCCGTTTGACAACCTCCCTTCTCCCCACGTACTTTCAAACTTCTGCCCTGCTAGTCCGTCCAACACATGTCAGAAGAAGATGCTCGTCATAATCGTCCCACCGTCGGAGGTCCGATGAAACACCGCACTCTAAGAATCGCCCTTTCCCTATTTCTTCTCTCGGCCATGGCTCTGGCCCAGAACGTCGCGTCCTTTGAAAAGCGCATCACGGTCAAGACGTTGCCCAACGGCCTCACTCTTATGGTCTGCGAGCGCCCGGAGGCTCCCGTATTCTCCTTCTACACGATGGTCGATGCCGGCTCTGTGCAAGACCCCATGGGCGCCACCGGCCTCGCCCACATGTTCGAGCACATGGCGTTCAAGGGTACCGACAAGATCGGCACGACGGATTATGCCGCCGAAAAACCTGCTCTGGAAAAAGTCGAGGTCGCTTATGCCGCCTACATCGCCGAGCGGGACAAGACCGTCGGCCGCGATGAAGCAAAGTTGAAGCAACTCGAAAAAGCCTGGAAAGACGCCATCACCGAAGCCGACAAATACGTCGTCCCCAACGCTTTCGGCAAACTCGTCGAGCAGAATGGCGGCGAGGACATGAACGCCTCCACCAGTTACGACCTCACCGAATATCACTACTCTCTGCCCGTCAATCGTCTGGAACTCTGGGCCTACCTTGAGTCCGAGCGCTTCCTGCACCCCGTGCTGCGCGAGTTCTACAAGGAACGCAACGTGGTCATCGAAGAGCGCCGCATGCGCACCGACAGCAGCCCCTTCGGTCGCTTGCTTGAGCAATTCACCGAAGAGGCGTTCGCCGCCCATCCGTACCACCGGCCCACTGTCGGATGGATGTCCGACCTCAACTCCTTCTCTGCCACCGACGCCCAGAAATTCTTCGACAAATACTACGTTCCGTCCAACATGGTGGTCGCCGTCGCCGGTGACATCAAGGCCGCCGAGGCCCTGCCGATCCTCGAGAAATATTTCAGCCGCCTGCCCACGCGTCCGCAGCCCGACGAAATCACAACCACCGAGCCTCCGCAAAACTCCGAACGCAAAGTCGTGCTCAAGGATCGCGCGCAGCCGATTTATATTGAGGGTTATCACCGCCCCGACTATCGCAGCAAAGACGACGCCGTTTTCGACGCTATCAGCGATCTCATGTCCGAGGGCCGCACTTCGCGCCTCTACCGCTCTCTGGTCCGCGACAAGAAGATCGCGTCGTTCTCTGAGGGGCTCACCGGATATCCCGGCATTAAATATCCCCACCTGTTCGCATTTCTGGCTGTGCCGCTGCCCGGGCACACGACGCAGGAGATGGGCGACGCCATCCACGCGGAAATCGAAAAGCTGAAGAAAGAAGACATCACCGACGAAGAACTGAAGATGATCAAGACTCGCTCCAAAGCCAATCTGATTCGCGGCCTCGCCGACAACGAAGGCCTGGCCACGCAGATCGCCACCTACCAGACGCGCTATGGCGACTGGCGCGAGTTGTTTAAATCGGTAGACCGCATCGACCAGGTGACCAAGGCTGACATTCGGCGAGTCGCCAACGAAGTCTTCGTCGACACCAACCGGACCGTGGGCGTGATCGAAAACCTAGGCGGAGGTGGCGCTCCCGGCGGAGGCGACCAAGGCGGCTCCGATCAGGGAGGTGCGCAATGAAAATGCAGCGGACTCTTCTTCTCCTCGTTCTAGCAGCCGCAGCGACGTTCGCAATCGTTCCTCAAGCAGCAGCCCAGGCCACCAGTTGGCAGCAGGTTCCCATTCCTCCCCTGCCGGCTTTCAAGCCGCAGCAACCTAAACGCATCCAGCTATCAAACGGCATGGTGATCTTTCTGCAGGAAGATCATGAACTGCCGCTGATCGACGGCACCGCCCGCATCCGCGGCGGCTCGGTCAACGAGCCTGCCAACAAAGCCGGCCTCATGGATATTTACGGCGAAGTCTGGCGCACCGGCGGCACCAAGACTCAGACCGGAGATCAACTCGACGACTTCCTCGAAGTCCGCGCGGCCAAGGTGGAAACCGGCAGCAGTTCTGACTCCACGTCGGTCAACTTCTCCTGCCTCAAGGGAGACCTAGACGACGTATTCAAAGCCTTCGTCGACGTTTTGCAGAATCCCGAATTCCGCGCCGAAAAAATCGACATCGCCCAGAAGGAAGAAGGCGACGGCATCTCCCGCCGCAACGACCAGGTCGGTGAAATTGCGCAGCGCGAATCGATCAAGCTGGCCTATGGCCCCGACAATCCCTACGCCCGCATCCCCGAGTACGCGACGGTCGCCGCCATCACGCGCCAGGACCTGATCGACTGGCACCACAAATATGTGCACCCCAACAACATCATTCTCGGCATCAGCGGAGATTTTGATTCCGTCGCCATAGAAGCCAGGCTGCGCAAGGCTTTCGACGCGTGGCCGAAAGGTCCTGACGTTCCGAAGAACGACATCAAATACAATCCGGCCAAGCCCGGTTACTACCTCATCCCGAAAGACGATGTGAACCAGAGCACCATCCACATGGTGGCGCTCGGTACCACCCGCGACAATCCCGACTATTACGCCATCAGCGTTTTCAACGAAGCGTTCGGCGGCGGCTTCTCTTCGCGCCTGTTCAATGACATCCGTACCAAGCGCGGCCTGGCTTACAGCGTCGGTGGAGGCATCGGCACCAACTTCGGACATCCCGGCATTCTGCAAGTCGCGATGGGAACCAAGAGCGCGAGCACCATCGAAGCGATTCAAGCCGCGGGCGAGGACATCGACAATCTAACGAAGCAGCCCATCACCGACGACGAGATCCAGCGCGCCAAAGACGCCATCCTCAACGCCTTCATCTTCCGTCTCGACTCGCCTGACAAGATTCTCGGCGAGCGCATGACCTACGAGTATTACGGATATCCTCCCGACTGGCTCGACAAATATCAGGCGGAAATCAAGAAGGTCACGGCAGCCGATGCCAACCGGGTCGCCGCCAAGTATCTGCACAAGGATCAACTCGCCGTGCTGGTCGTCGGCAACACAAAAGAATTCGACAAACCTCTGTCATCGCTCGGCAGCGTGCAGCAAATCGACATCACGATTCCGCCTCCACCCGCGGAAAAGGCCGACAAGGCCGACACCGCCAAGCCTGCCGCCTCGAATCCCGAAGGCAAGGCGCTGGCCGCAAAGGTCGCAGCCGCCATGGGAGGCCTGCCCAAGCTACAATCGATCAAAACGATTCACGTGAACATCGCCGAGAGCGACGGCGGTGGCCCGCCGAGTCCGGTGGATGTCACCCTTGCCTTTCCCGACCGCATGCACGTCGACGTACAAACCCCGCAGGGCGCGCTCACCATCGTCGCTACCCCCGATGACGCCTTCATGAGCATGGCAGGCATGGGCACGCGCAGTATGCCTCCCGCGCAGAAAAACGAGATGCTCGCGCAACTTCATCACGATCTGGTCTATGTCGCCCAGCACGTCGATGATCCTGCGTTCACCTTTACCGCCGCGGGCACTGAGAAGATCGGCGACGTCGACGCCGCCATCCTCGATATCGGTGGCGCCATCCCGTGGGTGCGCTGGTACATCGATCCCAAGACCGGATACATTCTCCGCGAGAAATACAAAGCCACGGGACAATCGGGCCCCTTCGATGGCGAGTCGAATCTCTCCGACTGGCGCACCGTCGACGGACTCTCCATGCCCTACAAACACCAAAACAAGCAGAACGGCCAGGAAACCAGCAACGCCGAATTCAAGAAGATCGAACTGAATCCCACGGTCGATCCCAAGATTTTCGCCAAGCCCGCGGAGGCCCCGGCCGACAAGCAGGACAAGCAGTAGAGTTTTCTCGTTGTAGAGCGTGTGGCTGAACGTGCCGATCACGAGCCGCGTAGCGGAGGCACAGAACCAGGACTTAAGTCCTGGGTCGGTTCGCTAAAGTGAACCTGCGTCAGCAGAACTAGTTCCCGAGATAACCAGAGCACGGGCGTTTCGGTGTACATTAGTTCGCCAGGGTGGAACCATGATGCCGAACGCCGCCAGTGATCGCGATCTTCTACCTGCATTGCCCTTCGACAGTTGGAAGGACACTCTCGCCACCCTGCACATGTGGACGCAGGTCGTCGGAAAGGTGCGCCTCAAGTTGTGCCCCCTGGTGAATCATTTCTGGAACGTGACCTTCTACCTGACCGCGCGCGGCATGACGACTTCCGCCATGCCGTATCCGCGGGGAACAGTCGAGGTGCGCTTCGATTTCATCGACCACAAGCTCTTGATCGAAACCAGCGAAGGCCGCATGGTGGCTCTCGCGCTCAAGCCCCAGAGTGTCGCCGAGTTCTACAAGGAGTTCATGGCCGCCCTTGCCGATCTCGGTGTCACCGTGAAGATCTGGACGATGCCCTGTGAAATTCCCGACCCGACGCCGTTTGAGAAGGACTACCTTCACGCCGCCTACGATCCCGTCGCCGTTCACAAATTCTGGCGCATCACGGCCTGGGTCGATCAGATCTTCAGGGAATTCCGCGCTGGGTTTCTAGGCAAAGTAAGCCCGGTACATTTCTTCTGGGGCAGTTTCGATCTTGCGGTGACGCGATTCTCCGGCCGCCGCGCTCCCGAAAGGCCCGGTGCCGACCCCATCACTCGTGAAGCCTACTCTCATGAGGTAAGCAGCGCCGGATTCTGGCCCGGCGGAGGCGACATCAAGGGCCCGGCTTTTTATTCCTACGCTGCACCTGAGCCCTCCGGCTTTGCCGGACGTAAGATTCAGCCCGCAGCGGCTTTCTACCATCCGCAATTGAAAGAGTTCCTGCTGATGTACGACGACGTGCGCACCGCGGCGTCCCCGAAAACGGCGCTGATGGAATTCCTGCAGAGTACCTACGACGCAGCCGCCGACACGGGAAATTGGGATCGCAAAGCGTTGGAACGCTAACTGCGTCGGTCTAGATTCTGCAACGCCGCTACGGAAGCGTCACGTTCGCGACTGGTGCTGAAAGCGAGCTTCCCTCAGCCTGCGCGCGGGCGCTGGAAAGCGTGACTGGCATTCGACCTGACATCGGGATTTCCCCAAACAGCGCCCGGGCGGCGCTGACCTCGGAAACCGTCACATTCGAAAAGGTGCAGATGTAGTTCTGAATTGCGGGAAAGTCATCGGTCAGATACGGATTCCCCATTGCCAAAACCGCGGTCTTCTCACCGGCGCGGCCGAGAATTTTCTCGAACAGTGCGCTCGTCGAATCCGGCAGAGACGCGGGATGCTTCCCACCGCGCCCCAGTTTCCTCGATCTCGCGGCTGAGGGCACAATGTACACCGCGACCACAACTGCCCGCGCCTGGTCCACCGCTTTCAGCACGCCATCGGTCCTGCTCGGCGCCACGCGCGGATCCACATACACCACGTTCGCATCGGGCATACGCGTCCGAATCTCGCGCTCCAGAACACGACCATCTTCTGCTCGCACGTTGTCGCAGAGAACAACCACCAGCACCGGGCGAGGATCCGGTCCTCCCGCTTGATGGAGAGCAGCGTTCTTCACCATTGCCCCAGATCTCAGCGGAAGCAGTTTGCCGTTATCCCGCACCAGCGTGATGGATGCATCAGAGATTCGCTGACCGGTGGCAACGTTTGCCGGACTGCCCACCAGTTTCGGAATCGCCGCCACGTCCACCAGACGAACCTTGTGCAGACCCACGGAAGCTTTGGCCTGCAATATTTTCAGTACGGAGGCATCGAGACGCTGCTGGGAAATTTCGCCGGTGCGCACCGCATCGAGAACCGCATGATAGCTGGCATCCAGATCAGCCGGCATCGTCAGCACGTCGTTCCCGGCCTTGAAGGCATCCACCGCCGCTCGTCCAACGTGTCCTGCGTACAGGCGGGTCAGCCCCGCCATGTCCAGGCCATCTGTGACAACGATTCCCTTGAAGCCAAGCTCGCCCTTCAGCAGACCCGTGACGATGGCCGGTGACGTCGTAGCCACCAGGTTCGGATCCGGATCAAGCGCGGGCACCCGGATGTGCGCCGTCATCACAGCATCGACTCCGGCATCAATCGCCTTGCGAAATGGAGGCAGGTCCACAGTACGCAGCACCCTCGCACTCTCGTCTACCCGTGCCAGAGCGAGATGCGAGTCTGTCCCGGTATTGCCGTGCCCTGGAAAGTGCTTGGCCGTGGTCAGCATCCCATTCGCTCGTGCCCCGCGGATGTAGGCGGCCACCAGCGCCCCGACCTGCTCGGGATTGGCGCCGAACGCTCGCGTGCCAATGATCGGATTCGCCGGATTGGAGTTCACGTCGGCGACGGGAAACAGATTCCAGTGCACGCCGATCGCCCGGCTTTCCTGCGCCGTAATGCGTCCGAACTCCTCGGCATAGGCCGCCTTGCCCGCTGCGCCAAATGCCATCGCGTGCGGAAATACCGTTGTCCCGAAAAGGCGCGCGGGAAGCACGCCTTGTTCAAAATCTCCGGCAATCAGCAGCGGCAGTTTCGATTCCGTCTGCAGCCGGTTCAGCATGACCACGGTCTCGTATCGATGGTCGCTAGGAAGTAATCGCGCTCCCGGCGACGCCGACATGGCCACCGACCCGATGTGGTACTTGCGAATGCTGTTGGAGATCCGCTCATACTCAGGGTTCCGAACGCCGGAGAGTCCGACGCGCATACGAACCATGAAGAGCTGCCCGACCTTCTCCTCAAGGGAAAGGCTTGCTAAGGTCTTCTCCGCCCACGCTTGATCTTCACTCGGCAGATGCAGCGCGGCCGGGTCCCGGTGCTTTTCCCGCGGAATCGTCGAGGATCCAACCAGGCTGACCAGCGCTACCGCCACCAGGATTCGAAGCATCTGCACATCAAGAGCATACTTGGAAAAATGCGGTCACGCGCGTTTTGACTTGAGGTCGATTGACAATCGAAGGTACATGATCAGCCGGGGGCGAAGGGCGGAGGTCTGTCGAAATTGCGTTTTCGGCGTGGAACAATTATCCAGGTGCGCGATCCTGGTCAATGCGTGTTAAGGCGACTTTTCACCAGGTACCCTATGCCGCACTCGTTCGCGCTGGACGACGCCGACCACATGCAAGACGCCGGGAGGCACTGGCGAAAATAGCGGGATTTTCAACTGCGGTCTAAGAAAGTGTAGGCCAAGGCTATAATCATCAACTCCGCCCTTAAAACACTGCCACATCCTGGCACCCGAAGGAGAATCTTGCATGGGTTCGACCGCATCACCCGCTCAGTCGTTGTCTCAAGCGACGGATTTGGATGTCAGACGGCGGCGCGGGCTGGAGTTGTTCTGTCTGTCATTTCTCGCACTCTTTCTCGAATTGATGGTGATTCGCTGGGCCCCTGCGGTCGTAAGACTGATCGCCTATTACGCCAATCTGATATTGATCAGTTCCTTCCTCGGTCTGGGTGTCGGAGCGATTGTCGGCAAGAAGAGAAAGTCGCTCTTTGGATGGCTGCCAGCTCTGCTGCTGATCAACATCGTATGGCTGTTGATTGCCCATTTCATCACTCTGCCGACTACTGCGTCGGAGAGCAGGTTTTACACACCTACTCCTCAACTCCTGCGTTATGTAAGTCTGGTGGGAATCTTTGTCAGCAACGCAATCGTGTTCGTACCGCTGGGGCAGCGGATCGGATCGCTCTTTGAAGCCCTACCCCCGTTACTGGCCTACTCGTGGGACTTGGGTGGCAGCCTTGCAGGGACGCTGTGCTTCGGGGTTTTCTCGTTGAAGTACTTTTCGCCGATGCTGGGAATGGGATTCGTGGCTTTCGCGATTATTTTGCTTCTTCCGCGAGGGCAGTGGTTGCGATCAATCCCGATCCTGGTCCTATCGTTGGCGGGGGTGTATTTTTCGGTCAGTCCCAGTGCAATCTGGTCACCGTACTATTACATCGTCGTGGTCTTGCAGGGTGATAAGCACGGGAATACTCCCATACGAGAGCCATACCCGGGGCTACGCACGATGCAGGATCCGCCCATCTACGATGTGAGGGTAAATCACTATTTTCTTCAGAGCGACGGGACCTTCGACCCAAGCCGGTATTCTCCGCTGAACAGAACCCAGATTCTCGACGCAAGATTGCAGTACGATCTGCCGTATGCGCTGGCTCCTGCCCACCGACGGGTGCTCATGTTAGGGGCGGGAGGAGGCACGGACACACAGATCGCGGTGCTGAACGGAGCCGAACAGGTGGATGCGGTGGAAATCGATCCGATGTTAGTGAAACTGTCGAACCGATTCAATGCTTCGGGAATTTACCAGAATCCGAAGGTTCGCATTCACGTGGAGGATGCCCGAGCGTTTCTTCGGCGTTCAAGCGGCGGATACGACATGGTGGTCTTCGGCTTCTTAGACTCACAAACGCTGTTTAGCTCGATGAGTAACATCCGCCTAGACGGTTATATCTACACCGTGCAGAGCATGCAGTCGGCCTTCCGGTTGCTGAACGACAATGGGGTATTGTCGCTTTCTTTCATGGCCGGGCACGATTGGCTCGCCCGCAAGCTGGTGCGGATGGTTGCACTCGCTACAAACCAGATGCCGGTTGTGTATGAAAGTCAAGGACAGGTGGTGATCTGCGCCTTCCGTGGTCAGCACCCGGACCTGCCCCCTCAATACGGCCGATTCGTGCGCACAGTCTTCCCGGCAGGTGACGATTTATCCGACGCCGTCGTCCCTACCGACGACTGGCCCTTTCTTTATCTCTCTCGCAAAACCATCCCATCCGACTACCTGATCGTGATTGGAATTCTACTGGCGATCACTATACCGGCGGTGTTCATGCTGCGTGGCCGAGGATTCGGCATGAACGATGGCCACTTTCTGTTTCTGGGCCTGGGTTTCCTGCTTCTCGAGACGAAGAGCATTGCGGACTGTTCGCTCTATTTTGGTACCACCTGGTTTGTAACCATGGTGGTTGTGGCGGGCGTTCTTCTGATGGTGTTGGCTGCGAACATGGTGGCCATGCGCATGAGCCGTTTCCGGACTTGGCTTTACGCGCCACTGATCGCAACTCTACTGCTGCTCTACTTGGTTAAACGCGACTCTATTCTGGCGTTAAGTTTCGACGAACGATTGCTGTGGTCTCTTCTCGTGGTGCCGCTGCCGATCTTTTTTGCCGGCCTGATCTTCTCCACGACCTTCCGCCAAGCGTCAATCCCTTCTTCCTTCTTCGGCGCAAACCTGATCGGAGCCATGATCGGCGGATTCTGTGAATACCTCAGCATGATCATGGGCAACCAGAACCTGATGTTTCTCATTATTGGAGCGTACCTAGTCAGTCTCGGTCTCCAAATGCGGTTGGTCAGGGGAGGTAGGGTGTGATGCCCATTTAGAAATACTGCCCCCCCGCCCCCGCCCCGCCCCGCACACCGCGACTACGGGTTTACCTTGTAGACCACTCCGCAGCCGCTGTAGTAACCGGCGAGACTGCAATGCGCGATATCTCCTCCACCGGTCGTCGTTCCATAGAGTGTGTTGGTGGACATGTTGAGGAGTAGCCCTCCCAACGGTGTAAAGCCATCCGGTCCTTTGAAGGCGTGCAGAACGCTCTCCTTCCCTTGGGGAGTAAGCTTAAACACCACCCCGCAACCAGGGTAACCGTTGGTGCCGTAGGGACATTTAACGTAACCGCCGTTCACCGCAGTACCATAAAAGTTTCCGGCCGAGTCTCGCACCAGTTGAGATTCAGGAGCGGCCCCGTTCGAGCCACCTGGGAAGGCATAGAAAACGCTTTCGGTCCACGTTCCATTCCTGTTAGTAAGTTTGAAGACGGTGCCGCACCCATAACTGCTGCCGAGCGTCGGGCAACTTAGATCGCCGCCCGCACTGGTTGTTCCGTAGAGACTGCCTTGGGAATCGATAACCAGTCCCGCCATGGGAGCGGAACCGTCCGTGCCGCCTGTAAACTTGTAGAGGATCGTTTCCGTCCAGCCGGCTGAGCCGGGGGTCAATTCGAAGACAGTACCGCAACCCGTATTGGAAAATGGGCTACTGCAGTCGACCAGGCCGCCCAGTTCGGTCGTTCCATAAAGATTGCCCGCGGAATCCTCCACCAGACTCGATGCCGGACGCCAACCGTCGGAAGCGGAGTTGAGGAAGCACTCAAAGCTGTAGAGCCCGATTCCCACTCCATTCGGGTTCACTTCATAGACAGTGCCGCAACCGTTAGAGTCGAGGGCAAAAGAGAGCCCGCCCCAAAACGTGGTCCCGAAAAGATTCCCTGCCTTGTCCCGGAACAAACCGGCTTCAGGTCCCTGGCCGTCGGTAGGAGTGTTGGAGGCGCCGGTGAAGGCGTGCACGGTGGTCAATTTCCCTGAGGTGTTAATTTTGAAAATGGTTCCGCAGCCGCCCAGGTCTGCAGAGGGACAGGAAAGATCTCCGCCAACCATTGCTACGCCGTAAAAGTTGTTCGGACCGCCCGGAATTAAGCCCGCGTAAGGAGATCCGCCGTCGGTTCCGCTGCTGAAACTGTGCAGCACTGTCTCTTTGCCGCCGGGGCTAAGCTTGAAAATAGTTCCATTTCCCTTGTCTTGTCCGCCGCTGGCGTACGATCCACCAAACACGGTCGTACCGTAAAGGTTCCCGGCTTTATCCTGGGCTAAGGCTCCCTGAGGATTTTGTCCGTCCTTAAGGTTGAATTTGTGAAGGACAGTAAAAGTTTGCGCCTGTACAAGGGATCCCGCAGCCAAAACCATGAATGCGGTAACGGTCAAAAGCAACTTCGTTTTCATTAGCCTTCTCCAAACTTTCTTCGAATGTCTAAACGACGCTCTTCCGGCTCCGGGGGAGCTTTCTCGTTCCCGGTATTGGCATTCTTACCGCAGCCTGATTCCTCGCACACTTTGGCTCGGAGCCAGAGCTGACAAATGCGACTCTAGCCTCATAGTTGGCGCAAGACTGGTCAAATCAGATCAAGTATCTGACGATTGCACTTCATGATGAGACCTTTGCGGATATGGAGAAGGAAGTGTTCGGCAGCGGCCTCGTCAGTGAGTGCTATGGGGATTTTTCGCCAGTTACGAGAACAGCTCACGGCTCACTGCTGTTTCGCAACGGCCTCCTTATAGATCATATGCCCAGGAGCCTCACATCTCTGTAGGTCCTGTTCGGTCATTGGAGTTGGGGTCTCACCCGCTGGCACTGAGATACACATTTGGAACTCGTCGAATCCGGGCGCAGAGAAGATGAATGTCACATCGAGCGGTTCGGCAGACGTGTTCTTTAATCCGACCCAAGTATTTGCGGGAATGAAGACGAGTCCGCCCGCATGCAAATCGCGCTCCTGCTCGCCGACCCATGCGTGCGCTGTGCCGGAGTGGATCAGCACAATTTCATCCTCAGTGGGATGTTTGTGGGTCGGTATCGATGCTCCGGGCGCAATCTGCTCTGTGCCCACCACCAGATGCTGTGACCCGTTGATCTTAGGGCCTGCCTTGAGCATGAATTGCGATGCAGGACTGGGTTTTGGGCGCGGTCGGCGCGTCCGCAGCTCCCCTTCATTCTTTTCAAGCAATAGCGGTTTGGCACCGGACGGTGAAGCGGCGGATGCGTGGGCCATATCCGATTGAGCGTGACAAATGCACCCCGTTACCAGCAGCAATGCGGATAGTTCAAGAAAGCCTAGATAGACCGGGTTCCCCATGTAGCAGCTCCTCTTGCCCCACCGGGCGCAATCGCGAAGGTTAGCATACCAGAATGAATGTTGTTATCAGGCCTTAGAGCAAGCTTGCGCCGTGTGTTCGCCCCCCAGGTCCGCCCCAAATCCACATCCGCGCGCGTCATCATCCACAAAATCTCCACCTGTTTATCATCTAATCGACATCCATGTGTCGTTTCATCATCTCCATCACCTATCCCCGATCTTCCCTTGACGGCGGGATCCAGACAGGCTATTGTAGGCGAACAAAAGGCGAATTCTTATGTCTTCCCAGCCCTTGCTCCCTCTGCCCGACAAGCCCCGCCTGATCGGCATCGCGCGTCTCGCCTCCGAAGGCGAATCACTGCGCGAAGGGCACAATGTCGAATACTTCACTCTTCCCGCCAAGTCTCTGCTCAACCGCTGCGTCAGCAACCGTCAGATGCCCTTCACCTGGACAATCAATCCTTACCGCGGCTGCGAATTCGGATGCCGCTACTGCTATGCCCGCTACACCCACGAATTTATGGAAATGCGCGATGGCATGGAGTTCGAGCAGAAGATCTACGTCAAGCAGCACGCCGCTGGACTGCTCCGCCACGACCTCCATCGCGTTAAGCCCGACGAAGCCATCGCGCTCGGCACCGCGACCGATCCCTACCAGCCCGCCGAACGCCGCTACGAAGTCACGCGCGGGATTCTGGAAGAGTTCGCACGCCATCGCGGCTTCGAACTGGGCATTGTCACCAAGTCGAATCTGATCGTCCGCGACCTCGAGTTGCTCAAAGAAGTGGCGAAGACGAATCGCCTCTCCGTTCACATCACAGTCACAACTCTCGATGTGGAACTAGCGCGAATTCTCGAGCCTCGCGCCCCGCGTCCCGATCTCCGCATCGACGCCGTGCGCGAGCTGAGCCAGGCAGGACTGCGCGTCGGCGTGAGTTGCTCGCCGGTCGTCCCAGGAATCACGGATGCCCCCAAAGACTTGGAATGTGTCATCCGTGCTGCTGCCGAAGCTGGAGCGGACTACGTTTTCGCGAACCCACTCTTTCTGAAACCATGCTCCGCGGCTGTGTTCCTTCCCTTCCTCGCGCAGAACTTCCCGCATCTCGCCGAGAGCTACCGCCAGCGCTATCAGGACCGCGCCTTCCTTCCGCCCGCTTATGCCAAGCGTTTGTCGCACCTCGTCACCCACCTGCGTGAGAAATACAAAATGACGCGGGCCCACCGCCGCGAACGGCCACCCTTCGCGACTAAGTGGCCGGTGCAGGCCTTCGACGAGCAGTTGAACCTGTTCTGAAGATTGAGTCACTGGGTGATTGAGTCACTGAGTCATTGAAAAACGGCAATCCTTCGATCCTCTATAATCTGAAATTCCCATGGTCACCGCCTCGCCACCAGCACCACAGCCCGGCCAGCCCAACACCTTCGGCGTGCGGTTGCACCGTTTCTGGCGGCGCGTCACCGACGGTCTCGAGGTCAGCCAGCTCTGGTCGCAGTTCGAATCCGAAGCCCGCACCAGCTATCGCCTGTATTCCAGAGACGTAGAAGCCAAAACGCCCGATGGCCTGACTCACGGCGGCCGCAACCTGCACATCGTTAAGGAATTCTTCTGGGCGGTGTTCGAGAAACTTTCGCCCGCGCGCCGCGTCCTGCTGCTGCTGGCTCTGATTCTGCTGGTGATCCCGCACGCCGCGATCGAATATAGCGGGGAGGCTGGCAAGGTTCAGGCCATCGAGTTTGACCTTCACTTCTGGGCGGCGCTGCTTTTGCTCTTGTTGCTCATGCTCGAAATCGCCGATCGCGTCGTGATGAAACGCGACCTGCAGATCGCGCGCGAGATCCAGACCTGGCTGTTGCCCGGCGTTCCCCCGCAGATCCCCGGCTTGGCTATTGCCTACGCTACGCGCCCCGCCAACACCGTCGCCGGAGACTACTACGACGTTTTTCCGCGGCCCGGACGCAGCAATGAAGACAACCGAGTCGTGCTCGCCGTGGCCGATGTGGCCGGCAAGAGCATCCCGGCCGCCATGCTGATGGCCACGTTCCAGGCCAGTCTCAAGACTCTTTCCACCGCGCAGGTAGCCCTGCCCGAACTCGCGGCCAACATGAATCGCTACGCCTGCTCGAACAGTCAGGGCGGATTGCGTTTCACCACCGCCTTCCTCGCGGAATACGATCCCATCCGACGTACGGTCGACTACATCAACGCCGGCCACAACAATCCCATCCTGCGCCGGGCCAGCGGACAGATCGAGCGTCTCGACGTCGGCGGCCTCCCCTTCGGCATTCTGCCCGACACAAAATACGACTCGGCCACGATCACGCTCGCGCCGGGAGATTGGCTGATCATCTTTACGGATGGATTAGTGGAAGCCGAAAACGCCCGCCAGGAAGACTACGGCGAGGCACGCTTGCTGACCGCGATCGAAGCTGGCAAATCGGTCGAGCCCGCGGAAATGCTCAAGCGCCTGATGGCCGAAGTCGATCTGTTCGTCGGCAACACTCCGCAGCACGACGACGTCACTTGCATGCTGCTGAAATCCGAAAGCTTCTAGAACCGATTTGACTGGAACGGATTGCAGAAGCACGTTCGGATCTTCGCAAGTCATTGAAACATGGTGTAAGTCGTTGAGGCTTGGTGTAAGTGATTGATTATTCGTAGGACTGCCCTGCGAGGCTCCAGGACGCGCGATCTCGCCGCGGACAACCCTTCCCCTCCAGCGCTGCTGCGATCGTGGACGAGAGGGCCGTTTCCGGCCCAGGAAAGAGCATTCTAAGCAGCGTCTCGAACGGGAAATCCTGCGCAGAGAACGAGACGCCTCCGTTGTACGTACATAGTTGTACAACTTCCCTGAGAATCACTCTCGCATCAGCTTTCCATACATCCGGTGGAAGGCATGCACGCCTTTTTCCTGCTTCACACTGTACCGCCCGCGCGAATAACTTCGTGACCGCAGGTTCTTCTGCACGATCTCGCAGATGCCCACATCTTCGATCTGAATCTGATCGCTGAACTCCACTGACGCCTTCGCCGCCGGAGCATCGTGATCCTTCTCTGGCAAGTACCATTCGAAGATCGCCAGCGAACGCTCCGCATCGACCGGCAGCACAATGTTTAACGAAACGTTGTCGGGATAGCAGTTCAGCATCCAGTTGGGAAAGATCCAGAAGTAGTCCGCCCCTAGATCCGATGCCAAATCTTCCCGCGCCGCCTGGTAGCGGCGCGGCGTGGCATCGCCCGGCTGCGCTCCCCGGATCGGGCTGAACTGGCGCACGTGCCGCGCATAGGGCTCGACCACATACGCGTTGTAATCCAGTTCGCGATTCAGTCCCGGATGAACGCTCGGCAAGTGATACCCCTCAAGGTAGTTGTCCACATACGTCTTCCAATTGCATTTCATGTCGTAGGTGCGGCGCTCGAACAATTTCATCTGCGCGAAAGGAAACTTTTCCGCCTGTTGCGGCAACTCGCCCATGCTCTCCCGCAGAGCCTGCGCCTCCGGATCGAGGTTCACGAACACCAGATTGAACCATTCTTCGGTGCGGACCGGCTTGAGCGCAAAATCTTCCGGACAAAAGTCTTCCACGCCTTCGATTTCAGTCGCGCTGATGAGCGCGCCGTCGAGACCGTAGGTCCATCCGTGATATCCGCAGCGAAACAGCTTGCGGGAACCGCAACCCTCCGCCGGGGGCCCCGCGCGGTGCCGGCACACGTTGTAGAAGCCACGCAGCGTTCCGTCCATGCCGCGCACGAACAACAAGGGTTCGCCGATGAGGTTGGTCGTGAAATAGTCGCCGGGATTCGCGACCTGGCTGGTGTGACCAACGACCTGCCACGTTCGCGCGAAGATTTTTTCTTTTTCGGCAAGGAAAATGCTCGCATCGGTATAGAGATGCGCAGGCAGAGTCCAGGCTCGCGCGATCTCGGCGTCGATTTTAAAATTCGCTTTGGAATTGTCCATGGTTGCTTCACGACTTCGCGGGAACATTCTACGCAGCCGCCGAGCGCCAACCGCGGCATCGTCAAGTTCTGTAGTGCAAACGACGGAACGCGCGCCAAACTGTAGCAGCGGAATGCGTTCCATTATGGAACGAGTGCAGTTCCGAACTGACACGAATTGTCAGGGCAATCGCCGAATTTTGCCAGCATTTGCCGAATTTGGCAGGTCGTGACGGTAGAGCGGCAGACCCGTTCTACTGAAAATAAAGCCCTTCCCGGAATCCGTCTTAGAACTTAAGTAACTACCGGATTTGGCGAGGCAAGTGCAAATATCGTAACGACTGCGTCATCCGTGACCAGCAGTTGGGTAACAACAAGACAGTTCAAAAACGAGAGGACAAAATAGAGATGCAGAAACAAAAAGGTTTCTCACTGATTGAGCTGCTGATCGTGGTGGCAATCATCCTGATCATCGCAGCGATCGCAATTCCGAACTTGCTGCGCGCCCGCATGGCGGCTAATGAGTCGTCTGCTGTCGCGTCCATTCGTACCATCACGACGGGCGAGGTGACGTACCAGACCGCTTATCCGACAGTGGGCTATGCTCCCGCTCTGTCGAACCTGGGCGGCGCGTTGGGTGCGGCTTGCGTTCCCAGCTCGACCACAGCTTGCTTGATTGACTCTGTGCTTTCCAACAACGGCAACCCGACCGGCAGCGGCAAGAGCGGCTACTCGTTCACCACGGGTGCCGGCACGGTTGTGGGTGGCGTCAACTCCGGCTACACAGTGGTTTCGGTTCCGCTCTCGATCAACCAGACCGGCATCCGTGCCTTCTGCGCTGAGGAAGATGCAGTGGTTCGCGTCGACCCGGCCGGCGTTTGCTCCAACACCGAAGCGGGCGTCGTGACCTTTAACCCGCTCAACCAGTAACTTTCAGTACCGGCGAATACCTGGGGAGGGTATACGCCAATCGGGGCAGCGAGCACACGCTCGCTGCCCTTTGTTTTTTTCTCGTGCCGGACGATCCTGCGCTACAACCATCGCGAATGCGCTTGCCCTTCCAGCGTCGCGCCAATGTGCAAGCGACCGGATTCAGGCTTAGAAGCGCGGGCAACTCTTCTTGCCGATCTTCCATCTTCTTGAAATACCGAGTCGTCGCGACAGCTTGCAGGTCGCAGTGACGATCTCGAAGTGACAAAAACTGTCAGCCGCGCTGCCCCACTTTGGCACAACGCGTTTTGTGGAGTAGCCCGAGGAAGACGGATGCTTGTCCTGCAGTTGAAAACAAAGAACTTCATCCCAATGCGCCGCAATCAGAATCGCGTCAGGCCTTTGGCGACGCAAGTGCAACATCTTGCTCGACTAGGTCATTCGGACTTAGAAACAATTCAAAAATTTAAAAAAGCGTGGGGGAAATAGAAGATGCGGAAACAAAAGGGTTTCTCACTGATTGAGCTGCTGATCGTGGTGGCCATCATCCTGATCATCGCAGCTATCGCGATTCCGAACCTACTCCGCGCCCGTATGGCGGCCAACGAGTCGTCTGCGGTCGCTTCTGTGCGTACCATCACCACTGGCGAAGTCACTTACCAGACGGCTTATCCGACGGTCGGTTATGCTCCGGCCCTCACCAACCTGGGCGGCGCGTTGGGCGCGGCTTGCGTTCCCAGCTCCACCACAGCTTGCTTGATTGACTCCGTGCTCTCCAACAACGGTAACCCGACGGGCAGCGGCAAGAGCGGCTACTCGTTCACCACGGGTGCCGGCACGGCTGTGGGTGGCGTCAACGTAGGTTATTCGGCAAAGGCGGTTCCGCTCTCGATTAACCAGACGGGCATCCGCGGTTTCTGCGCTGAGGAAGATGCAGTGATTCGCGTCGACCCGGCCGGCGTGTGCTCCAACACCGAAGCGGGCATCCTGACCTTCAACCCGCTCAACCAGTAACGTTTCAGTCTGGCGAGTACCTGGGGGAGGGTACGAGCCAAGAAGGGCAGCGAGCACACGCTCGCTGCCCTTTGTTTTTTTTGATGCAGATATGGAAGTGGTCCCTCTGGGATGGTTGCAGATCTTCCCAAATCCAGCCGAAAACGCAAGCGGGGACTTCGGCCGCATTCTGTACCCGGACTGACACGAATTGTCACTCTGGCGCGGCATTTGCCACTAATCCAGCCGGGGAAGGATTAGAATCGAGTTGAGCTTCTGACCGCTGGTGCAAACAACGCCTTGCTGCGGCGCTGTGCGAACCAAAGTCACCGGAGACGACGGCCAGGCGAGTGCAACATGATCGCGTACGAATCATCGAGACTAGATAAAAAGTTCAAAACCAAAGAGCTTGGGAGAAGATAGAAATGCGGAAACAAAAGGGTTTCTCACTGATCGAACTGCTAATCGTTGTGGCCATCATCCTGATCATCGCAGCGATCGCAATCCCGAACTTACTCCGCGCCCGTATGGCGGCCAATGAGTCGTCTGCAGTCGCTTCAGTCCGCACCATCACTACTGGAGAAATAACCTACCAGAGTGCGTATCCCACGGTCGGCTATGCTCCGGCTCTGACCAACCTGGGCGGCGCGTTGGGTGCAGCTTGCGTTCCCAGCTCAACCACAGCTTGCTTGATTGATTCCGTGCTCTCCAACAACGGCAACCCGACGGGTGGCGGCAAGAGCGGCTACTCGTTCACCACCGGTGCGGGCACAATCGCGGGCGGCGTCAACGTAGGCTATGCGGCCAAAGCGGTTCCGCTTTCGATCAACCAGACCGGCATTCGCGGTTTCTGCGCGGACGAAGACGCAGTGATTCGCGTCGATCCGGCGGGCGTCTGCTCCAACACGGAAGCGGGCATCCAGACCTTCAATCCGCTGAACCAGTAACGCAGGTCTTAGCTTCAGCGAAGTTGTGTTACAAACCGGTGGCAGCGAGCACCAGTTCGCTGCCCTTGTAGTTTTCAGGCCGCCTGGCAAACCATCAAGGCAGCCCCTTCTGCAGGACTATCCACCGGCTTTCCACTTTCGAGAGCATTACTAAAGATTCCGGGCAGGCTGACGGCATTGGTACTGAGATTGCAAATATTTCACTGTCTGCACCCGAAGTTGAGTTGATCCCGTAGGGAGGGGAGTTTTATGCGTTCAGCAAAGGGATTCTCACTAATCGAGTTACTGATCGTAGTAGCGATCATCCTCGTGATCGCCGCTATCGCGATCCCGAGTCTGCTGCAGGCGCGAATGTCGGCGAACGAAGCCTCGGCGGTCGGCTCGCTGTCCGCCATCAAGAGCGCGGAGGTCGCCTACGACACCGCCTACCCGACCGTAGGCTTTTCTCCCGACATCACGTCGCTAGGCGGCGCGACCCCCTGCACTCCATCCTCGACGAGCGCGTGTCTAGTCGACAGCCAGTTGTCCGGGTCTACCCCTGGCAGTGGCGGCAAGAGCGGTTTCGTCTTTCTGGCAACGGGCATTATGACCGCGGGCGCCCTCAACAACTCGGCGTTTGTCGCGGCGGCCGCACCCGTGCTAGCGCATTCCACCGGCAACCACGATTACTGCTCCACGAACGATGGCGTTTTGCGCTCACAGATGGCGAATCCCGGCGACGTTCCGGTCAACGTGCTACCCGCGTGCCTGGCTTTCCCGGTGGCGCAGTAAACGGCTGAATCTCATGTCAAGGTGAGACTCAGCTTCCCAGGAGGAGTCTCCCCTTCCGCGGAATCGCCTCTGCTCTGATCTCGCGCCTGCGCCTCAGTGACCCTCGTAACGAGCAGAGCGATCTTCTCCCGCTCCGTCTTGCTTATAATCTTTTCGGATACTTCTCGGGACTTCCCTGGGCAACATGGCCGCAATCGAGATCCTCGGGCTGGAAAAGACCTACATGGTGGGCTTCTGGCGCAAGCGACCCAAGCGGGCGTTGCAGCCGTTGCATCTCACCGTGGAAGAGGGAGAGATTTTTGGCTTCCTCGGTCCGAACGGCGCGGGCAAAACGACAACCTTGAAGATGCTGATGGGGCTGGTGTTCCCCACCTCTGGAACCGCTCGCATTCTGGGCCGCGACTGGACCGATCCCGAGATCAAAGCGCAGATCGGCTTTCTGCCCGAGCAGCCGTACTTCTACGACTACCTGACCGCGCACGAATTGCTCGACTACTACGGACAACTCTCCGGAGTTCCTGCGAAAGACCGAAGGCGCCGCGTGGAGGAAGTCCTGCAGCGGGTGGGTCTCACCGACATTAAGGGCGTGCAGTTGCGCAAGTTTTCCAAAGGCATGCTGCAGAGAGCTGGAATCGCGCAGGCGATTCTGCACAATCCCAAGCTGGTGTTCTTCGACGAACCGATGTCAGGACTGGATCCGCTCGGCCGACGCGAGGTTCGCGACCTGATGGAGCAGCTCAAGCAGGAAGGAAAGACGGTATTCTTCTCGACGCATATTCTGTCGGACGCCGAAGCGCTGTGCGACCGCGTCGCGATCATTCACAAAGGCGAATTGCGCGGCGTGGGCGCGGTGGAAGACTTGACGTCGACCGTTCAGGGCAAGGTGGAAGTCATCTGGCAAGGCACGCAGATTCCGGCCTCGATGAAAGCCCTGGGCGCGGAGTGCCACGTCACTGGTGACACGGTTCGCGCCGTGCTCGCAGAGAATCAGCAGGACGCGGCCATTGACGCACTACGCCGCGAACGTATTCGTCTGATAGCGATCACTCCGCTGCGCACTTCGCTGGAAGCCTACTTCGTCGAGAAGCTGCAGCAGCCCCAAACTCCCGCGGGGAAGACGGTGGGGACCGCCGTATGAACGCGCGCATTCTTCACATTGCTCGCAACACGTTCCGCGAAGCGGTCCGCGACCGCGTACTTTACAACCTGATCGCGTTCGCCCTGCTGCTTTCGGGCGCAGCCATTTTCGTCGGCCAGATTTCCATCGACATAGAGCGCCTGGTGGTCATCAACCTCGGGCTCACCGCAGTGTCGCTGTTCGGCATTGTCATCGCCATCTTCATCGGCATTGGATTGGTCTCGAAGGAAATAGATAAGCGCACACTCTACACGGTGCTCTCACGGCCCGTGCGCCGCTGGGAATTTATTGTCGG
This sequence comes from Acidobacteriaceae bacterium, assembly GCA_003134655.1. Taxonomy (GTDB): domain Bacteria; phylum Acidobacteriota; class Terriglobia; order Terriglobales; family Acidobacteriaceae; genus Sulfotelmatobacter. Next base: position 94,232 of record PLBY01000107.1, on the reverse strand, counting down.
CAAGTTCTTCGGTCTGGCGGGAACGCTGGTGGTGAACGCGTTCTTTATGGCGATTGGAGTATTTGGCGCGTTGCTCTACGTTGCGCACAAGTTCTCCAGGCCGGACGCGCTCATCCTGGTGGCGCTCTATTTCATCATCCTCGAATTCCTGATCATCTGTTCGCTGGCGTTGCTGTTTTCATCGTTCTCTTCCCCGCTGCTGTCGGCGGTTTTCGCGTTCTCGCTGTTCGTGATTGGAAGCTTCGCCGACGATCTTCGCGGGTTCGCAGGACTGGCGCACGGGGTAACACGCTGGTTCACAACAGCAGCGGCTTACATGGTGCCCAATTTCTCGGCACTCAATGTGATCAGCGCGGTGGCACACCAGCAACCGGTGAGTTTGCAGCTCATCCTGCACAACACGCTCTATGCGTTGTTTTACACGGCGATGGCGTTGAGCGGGGCAGTGCTGATCTTCGAGCGCAGGAACCTGAAATGATTGTTCGAAGTCTGAGGTCATTCGGACTTATGTGGGGACAGCCGCCTCCGCAACGCAAGAGGAACTCGATGACCGCCCGGCAGCGCGCAACCGTGATCGCCGCCGCATGCCTGGTGATCTCGGCGGTCGCTTGCGTTCTTCTGTTGCGGCACCTGGACAAGATCCGCCCGCAAGCCACTCTCGAGGACGCCCTCTACATCAGTTCTCCGAAGATGGTGAAGCGCGCCAGCCTGGGATTCGACGGCCTGATGGCCTGCATTTACTGGACGCGCACGGTGCAATATTTCGGGCACCGTCATTTCGACCGCGCGCACACCTACAACGAACTGGCTCCGCTGCTCGAGATCACGACCACTCTGGACCCGCATCTGATTTCCGCGTACCAGTTCGGCGCCAGTTTCCTGGCTCCCAAGCCACCGAACGGAGCTGGCGAACCGGGGCGCGCCATTCAGTTGATGGAGTTTGGCATCGAGCACAATCCCGACGACTGGCAGCTTTACTACAATCTCGGATTCGTCTACTACACCGAGCTGAAGGACTACCGCAACGCCGCTGCTGTCTTTGAGCGCGGCTCGAAGGTTCCCAACGCGCATCCTTTCATGAAGATCCTGGCGGCGCAGATGGCCACGCACGCCGGCGATTTCGCCACCGCCCGCATGTTGTGGAGCGCCACCTACGAAAACGCGTACGAAGCCAACATCCGCCAGAATGCGGTCGAACACCTGCGCGCGATCCGGGTGGACGAAGACGTGACCAACCTGGAAGCCATCGTCACGAAGTTCGGCCAGCGGACCGGGCGCCTGCCCAGCAGCATGTCGGAACTTGTGGCGGACCAACACTGGCGCGGCATCCCGGTCGATCCCGACGGCAATGCTTACAAGCTCACTGCGCAAGGCCGCATCGAAGTGCAGAATCCGGACGATTTTCCGTTCATCACCAAGGGCACGCCTCCGGCATACAAACCCGCGCCGCCCAAATTCCACACCAAGAGCTAAGCAGCGCTGTTCCCCGTATCATGTCTGTGCGCTTGTTGTTCGTGTCCGCATGGACTTGCCACCACAAATCAGCGTGCTGCAAACCGCGTGGCAGTGGTGGAGGTACGCCGCCCGCTATGAAGGAACGCTCGCCGCGACGCGGCGGCTAGTGAGCGTACTGTGGGAGTTCGCCCGCGACTCGACGCCGGATCGTCTGCGAGCGCGCTTTGGCGACGCCGAGTACGACTGGGACTATCGCGTCAACACGACTAGCGGCGCGGTGGGGTGGCGCGACCGGCTGCTGGGCATGTTCCATTCCGCGTACCAACCCACGGAGCCAGTTGCATTTCATGAAATGATCGAGGGTCTTCAGCAGTCGCTTCACCAGACGCGGGGGCCCGACCACACGACTCTCGCCTTGCGCGATTTCACTTTTATCGACCTCGGATCGGGCAAGGGACGCACACTGCTGATGGCTTCGGAATACCCCTTCCGCCGGATCCTCGGTGTGGAACTTCTGCCTTCTCTGCACCAGATCGCGCAGGAAAACTTACACCAGTACAAGAGCGAGTCGCAGAAATGCTTTGTGCTTGAATCGATCTGCGCCGACGCGACCGCATTCCCACTGCCCGCTGATCCGCTGGTGATTTTTCTGTTCAATCCCTTCCCGGAATCGGGAATGCGGCAAGTGGTCGCCAAGCTGGATCAGTCCTTGCGCGAGCATCCCAGGCCGGTGTACATGCTCTATCACAACCCGCTGCTGGAACACACGCTGAGCGAAAGCAAAAAACTGAGGAAGATCGCGGGCGAGCAACAGTACTCGCTGTTCACCAACCACTAGGTACGCCTCGGTAAGGCATCTGCCCGCGGTGAATGACAAGTGCTGCGGCACGGCTTACAATCGTGGCAGGAGTCCCCCCGCAGGAGCCTGCCCCGTGTTTCCCTCCCGAATTTGCGCGAGGGTGCTGACACTTGGGCGGGTACACGGTGAAAAATTATCGAGATGCGAGTTCGTTGGCTTCGCTTTGCGATGGTGTGGTGTCTGATGACTGCAGTCCTCGCTGCGGCTGCTTTTGCCGTTGACGTGAAGACCATGGCTGCGGCCGTCGACGCCCACTACAATCATCTGCGCTCGCTCGAGGCGGACTTCACCGAGGTGTATCGCGGGTCGGGGATGGAGCGGACCGAGACTGGGACCTTGTGGCTGAAAAAACCTGGCAAGATGCGGTGGGAGTACCGTTCTCCCAGGGAGAAGCTGTTTGTCAGCGACGGGAAAGATGCGTGGTTTTACGTCCCGGCAGACCGGCAGGCGCGGAAGACGGCGGCCAAGAAGTTGGAGGATGTGCGTTCCCCTCTGGCGTTCTTACTGGGTAAGACCAAGCTGGAGAAAGAGTTGCAGGGATTGTCTCTGGCTCCGGATGTAGAGCCGCTGGCTTCGGGGAATGTGGTTCTGCGTGGGGTGCCGCAGGCCCTGGCGGATCGGGTGAGCGAGATTCTGCTGGAAGTTACACCGGACCATCAGATTGCCCGGATTGTCATCCAGGAAGTGGACGGAGCGGCCACCGAATACCGCTTTGACGGGATGAAGGAAAATGTGGCGATTGGGGATGGGCGGTTTGAGTTTAAGCCTCCGGCGGGGACTGAGACGGTGGAGGGGGGGCTGGAACCCTAGGGGTCCAGCTAAGGCGGTCCAGCAAAACCTGCCTTGCTTCGCTTGGCGGACAGCCGAAGGCGGCTGTCCCCACATGAAGCCGGGGTTACTTGGGGTACTGGCGGGAGGGCGTTTCGGGGTGGTTGGCGGCTTAGAATAGTAGTGAGAATGTTAGACTGAGCGATAAGGCGTATCTCCGGAAAAACGGTAGAAAAGTCGGCAAATGGCGGAATTTGTAGTAAAAATCGCGGACGATCGCGGGCGGGTCCAGCAGCACATCGAGCAGGGCTACTCGGAGGCCGAGGTGCGCGACCGCTTCTCGCAGCAGGGCTACCTCGTCTACTGGGTCAAGCCCCAGGGAATGCTGACGTCGGGAGTGTCGCTGCGCCGGCGGCGGAAGCTGAAACAGAGCACGTTTCTGGTATTTAACCAGCAGTTTCTGACGCTGATCCGCGCCGGGCTGCCGATCCTGAACTCGCTGGAACTGCTGATCAAGCGGCAGAAGGACGCGCAACTGAAACTGATTCTGGAGAACGTGCGGGAGCGCGTCAAAGGCGGAGAGTTGCTCTCCGACGCGTTCGCGGCGCAGGGGATTGTCCCCAAGATTTACACCACGACCCTGATGGCGGGTGAGAAGAGCGGCAACATCGACGAAGTACTGACGCGCTACATCGGCTTTCAGCGGCTGGCGATGACGTTCCGCAAGAAGTTGTTCGTGTCGCTGATTTATCCGACGCTGCTGGTCACCGTGGTGCTGATCATGGTGACGTTTCTGTTCACCTACGTTGTGCCCAAGTTCGGGGAACTATTCGAGAGTCTCGATCAGAAGCTGCCGGCGATCACGCTGTTCATGCTGGCAGTTGGGCAGAATGCGCAGAGGTATGCTCCGTATGTGTTGGTCGGACTGGCGGTCTTCGGATTCGTGATGTGGCGCTGGAAAGACACCGATCGCGGCGCGGACCGCATTGACCGCGTGATTTTGAGCATGCCGCTGCTGGGGGATATCCGGCTGAAACATCAGGTGGCAAGCTTTTCGCGGATGCTGGCGACACTGCTGCAGGGCGGCTTGCCGCTGGTGCCGGCGATGGAAACGGCGGGCGCGTCGATGACCAGCCGGCGCATCCTAAAGGGTGTGATGCGGGCGGGTGTCCGGGTGCGCGAGGGACAGGGACTCGCGGGCAGCCTGGAGGAGCAGAAGATTTTTCCGGAGCTGGCGGTGGAAATGATTGAGGTGGGTGAATCCACCGGCGCGCTGCCGTCTATGCTGAACTCGGTGGCGGAATTTTATGAGGAAGATGTGCAGACGGCGCTGGGTGCGTCGATGGCGCTGATTGAGCCGATCATTCTGATGATCATGGCGGTTTTCGTAGGCGGCGTGCTGATCTCGCTGTATTTGCCGATCTTCAGCATGGGCGTGCACTGAGGGCAGGGGAAGCAGATTCCTCCCTTCGGTCGGAATGACAAAGAGATTGGATTGCGGGCGCAGGTAAACGAATGGCAACAGCTGATAAAAAATCATTGTTCGTGAACGGTGGGAACGGCGGGCCGATCAGCCCGACGGGCAATCCCATCACCGACCTGGAGCGCGCGCAGGACGTGGCGCGGCGCTACCGCTGCGAATTCATCGACCTTTCGGGCTTCGAACTGCATCACGAACTGTTCAAGAAGATCCCGGTCGAGCTGATGTTCCGCTACAACTTTGTACCGCTGGAAGAGACGGCCGACGGCAAGCTCGCCATCGCGATCGCCGATCCCAGCCAGTTGATGATGATCGACGAGATCAGCCTGCTGTTGAAGCAGCGCATCATCACCAAGGTTTCGACGCTCAAACAGATCTCGGACATCCTCAAGAAGACCGAGCAGTCGCAGCGCGTGCTGGAAGAGGCGAGTGAAGGCTTCCAGATTGTCCGCGAAGATGAAAACACGGGCGTGGAAGAGACGCTCACCATCGACAAGTTGACAGCGACGGGCGATACCAGCCCGATCATCCGCCTGGTCGATACCACGATCTTCACCGCACTGCAGCGGCGCGCTTCCGATATTCACATTGAGACCCGCGACGATTCGGTGGTCATCAAGTTCCGCATCGACGGCGTGCTCACGCAGGCCATGCCGCCCATCGGGAAAGAGCACCACTCGACCGTGATTTCGCGTATCAAGGTCATGAGCGAACTCGATATTTCCGAGCGGCGCGTGCCCCAGGACGGCCGCTTCCGCGTGAAATACAACGGGCGCGCCATCGACTTCCGCGTGTCGATCATGCCATCGATTCACGGTGAGGACGCTGTGCTGCGCGTGCTCGACAAAGAGTCGATGAGCGAGAAGTTCAAGAGTTTGACGCTGGATGTGGTTGGGTTTGACGAGGATGATCTGCGCCGCTTCCGCCGCTACATCAAAGAACCCTACGGCATGGTGCTGGTAACGGGGCCGACGGGCAGCGGCAAAACGACCACGCTTTACGCCGCGGTCAACGAGATCAAGACCGACGAAGACAAGATCATCACGATTGAAGACCCGGTTGAATATCAACTGCGCGGCATTACGCAGATTCCGGTGAACGAGAAAAAGGGGCTGACCTTCGCGCGCGGGCTGCGGTCGATTCTGCGTCATGACCCGGATAAGATCATGGTCGGCGAAATCCGCGATGCGGAAACGGCGCAGATCGCCATTCAGTCGGCACTGACCGGGCATCTTGTATTCACCACGGTTCACGCCAACAACGTGGTCGACGTGATCGGGCGCTTCCTGAACATGGGCGTCGAGCCTTACAACTTTGTTTCGGCGTTGAACTGCATTCTGGCACAACGGCTGGTGCGCTTGATTTGCGAGTCGTGCCGCACGGAAGTGCATTATGCGCCCGACATTCTGGAAGCCAGCGGACTGGATCCAGCGCAGTGGGGGAGTGTTCCGCTGTATGAAGGGCCGGGCTGCATTGAGTGCGCGGGCACGGGTTTCCGCGGACGAACCGCGATTCACGAACTGCTGGATTTGAGTGACCGCATCCGCGAGATGATTCTGGCCAAGAAGCCGACGTCGGAGATCCGGCGCGCCGCGCGCGATGAGGGCATGCGGTTCCTGCGTGAGTCGGCGCTGGACAAAGTCCGGCTGGGCATGACCACGCTGAAAGAGATCAATAAAGTCACGTTCATTGAGGCCATGCGGTAGGCAGGGTCAGGTTTCAAAGTTTCAAGGTCTCAGAGTTTCAAGGTATCCCGGTCAAGTCAGCAACTTTGAAACCCTGAAACTCTGAAACCTTGAAACCTTCTCCGGTGCCCTCTCAGCTATTGCATTTGTGGATGATTCGGGTTCTGATTTATAGAGGAGTTTTCTCCAGGGGCATTCTCGGGAAATGAGTTCAACTTCCAACACACCCAAGCCGAAACTGGCCTGCGAAATCGCGGCGGACCGCGTGCTCGCCGGACGCTTCTCCGACCACGGAAACGGCCTGGAAGCATCGGCCGCGCGCGAACTGGCGCCGGGCAGCGTGATCCCCGACCTGGTGGAGAACAACCTGCGCCAGCGCGGCGCCGTGCGCGAAGGGATTGAAGCGGCGCTGGGCGGCGTGGCACAACGCTCCAAAGACGTGATTGCGATCGTGCCGGATGCGGCCGTTCGCGTGATGCTGGTGGAGTTCGACACTCTGCCCTCCGATCACGATGAGGCGCTGGGCGTGGTGCGATTCCGGTTGAAGAAGTCGCTGCCGTTTGACGTCGATAAAGCCAAAGTTTCCTATCACGCGCAGAAGGTCAACAGTGAGGTACGGGTGGTGGCGGCCGTGGCCATGGCCAGCGTGATCGACGATTACGAGGCCGCGTTCCGCGAAGCGGGATTCAATCCGGGCGTGGTGCTGCCTTCTACGCTGGCGGCGATTGGTGCGGCCGACGCGAAGAAGCCGACGCTGGTTATCAAGGTGGACGCGCACACGACCAGCATTGCAATCCTGAATGAAGATCAGTTGCAACTGTTCCGCACGCTGGAAAATACGCGGGGGGTGACGATCACGGGAGAGCAACTGGCGGAGGAAGTATATCCGTCAGTGGTGTTTTTCCAGGACACGTACCACCTGAATATTGAGAAGATTTTTGTTGCGGGACTGCCGGAGGCGGGCGGCGCGGCCCCCGCACTGCGCGCGCAGACCGGAGCCGAGGTGCAGGAACTTGTGTCTTCGGCGCAACTGGGAGCGAGCATGGGAGGTTCCGTGCCGCGCTGGAGAATGGCAGGAGTGGTCGGAGCGTTAATCTCGTAATTTATGCGTTTAGATATCAATCTCGCGAGCCAGCCGTACGAAGATTCGCGGCAGTTCTGGATGCGCTGGGGCACCGCCGTGGGCGCGGTGGCGCTGCTCACGCTGGTGCTGTTAGCGCTCGACGTCACGGGATGGGTCAATGCACGTCGCGACCGCGCTGCGATCGCTGAGAAGAAAGCGATGATTGCCGACCGCGACCGGATCCGGGCCGAAGCGGAGAGGATCCTGAACCTGCCGGAGAACCGCACCACCCGCGACGAATCACAGTTTTTGAACCAACTGATTGAGCGCAAAGCCTTTTCGTGGACTCGGGTGCTGGAAAATCTCGAAAAGGTGATGCCGCCGCACGTGCACCTGGAGTCGATCAGCCCGCAACTGGATGAGGACAACCAACTCGGGCTGAAGATGACGGTGGCGGGCGATTCGCGGGATCGGGCCCTGGAACTGGCGCGCCGCATGGAGGATTCGAGGCGCTTCGCGCAAACCCGGGTCGAAGCCGGACACGCCGAACAGTCACAGACTGGCGACACCGAACGCTTCGACATTGTTGCGATTTACATTCCGGAACCGATCGTCCTCTCTGCTGCCCCTGCGGCACCCAAGACGAATACAAAATCGAAGACAGAAGTAACACCGAAAGCCGGAGTCAGGCCGAAGAGCTTAGCGCCGACAGGAAGTAAGCACTAGATGCCAGACCTACGGAGAACCCGGAAGAACCTGAAGACGGCAATCGCCATCATGGCGGGAGTGGATCTGCTGGCCGCAATCGTTTATTTTTCGCCGCTAGTGGGCTCGCCCGAAACGCGCCGCCAGGAATTGAACACGCTGCAGACGGAATTGATTACGAAGACGCGCCAGGTGGCGCCGCTGAAGGATCTTCCGCAGAAGGTTGTACTCGCCGGCCACCAGATCACGGACTTTTACAAGAAGCGCTTCCCTTCCCAGCAATCGCAGATCCCCACGCAACTGGGCAAACTCTGCGCGGCCAATGGCGTGGTGCTGGATCAGGAAAAATACAAGGTGCACGACGCGGAAATCGGCGGACTGCAGCCGGTGGAAATCGAAGCGGACTTCGCGGGCAGCTACACTTCTTTGGCAAAGTTCATCAACGCGCTGGAACGGGACGAGATGTTTTTCATTATTGACGGCGTGACCCTGGGCGGCCAGCAGCAGGGCCCGGTCAAGTTGAGCATGAAGTTGGAAACGTATTTGAAGGCAGGATCGTAAGTGCAACTGGGATTCGAAAATAAGAAACAGACGATGTGGGCGGCGGTGCTTGGCGTCATCGCAGTTCTGGCGATGGCGTACGAGATCATCCCGATGCTGTCCGATTCGTCGACGCCGGCATCGAGCGCGCAGGCGGCCGCTCCGGTAGCTCCACGTGTCACGACGCGTCCTGGAGGAAAGCCAGGGAAGAAACCGCGGGTGGAGAATCTGGATCCGACGCTGCGACTGGACTTGCTGGCCTCGACCGAGCAGACAGTGTATGAAGGCCGCGGAAGAAATATTTTTGTGTCGCAGGCGGAAGATGTGGTCATTCCCAAGCCGGGCGCACCCGGGGTGACCGACGCGCAGAAAGCCGAGGGGGCCAAGTACCGCACGCCTGATCCTCCTCCGCCGCCGCCGATTCCGCTGAAGTTTTATGGCTTTGCAAGCAGGCCCGGGGAGCCAAAGAAGATATTCCTCAAGTCAGCATCGGGCGAGGATGTATGGGTGGCGGGCGAAGGTGAAATCGTGAACCGGCGGTATAAAGTAATTCACATCACCCCGACCTCGGTTTCCATTCAGGACATGGTGTATAGCGGCCCGCCGCAGAATATTCCGCTCACGCAGGGGTAAAGTTTCAAGGTTTCAATGTTTCAAGGTCAAACCATCAGCTAAGTCGACTTCGAAACCTTGAAACCCTGAAACTTTGAAACCTGTGCTCTTATGAAGTTGAACTCGCAAATTCGACGAAATCCTGCCCAGCGAAACGAAAACGGCTACATCATGCTGACGCTGCTGCTGGCGATGGCGTTGATGGTCATCTTCGCGGGAGTGATCGTTCCATCCATCACCTTCGAAATCAAGCGCGACCGCGAAGAGGAGATGATTCATCGCGGGGTGCAGTATTCGCGGGCGATCCGCGCGTACTACAAGAAGTTCGGGCGCTATCCGACGAAGATTGAAGATCTCGAAAGTGCCAACAACATGCGGTTTCTGCGCAAACGCTACAAGGATCCGCTGAACTGCAGGAGCGGCAAGTGCGCGGATTTCAAACTGCTGCACTTCGGCGAAGTCCAGATGTCGATGAGCGGATTCGGCGGCGGAACGATTCCCGGGGCGAATCCCGTCGGCGCAAACGCGGGCGGATTGAATGGCGGCCCGGGAGGTCAGCCTTCTGCCTTCGGCGCGAGCCCTTCTTTTGGCGCGAGCCCCAATTCGCCGTCGGGTCAGAATCAGCCGACGGCCGGTACACCGCAGGCTGGAACGGATCCGTCGCAGCCGGGATCGCAGACTTCTCCGGACGCAACCGGAGCGAATCCGACGGGGCCCGCCGGGGCCAGCACTCCCGGAAGCAATCAACTGGGCTCTGGACAAATCATCGGTGGGCCCATCGTCGGAGTCGCCAGCAACAGTCCCATCAAGGACTCGACCTACCGCGAGTTCAATCACAAGAAGAAATATAAAGATTGGGTTTTTGTTTACGATCCGGCGCAGGATCAGCAGGGAAGGCTGATCACGACTCCGTACCAACCGATGCTGCAGGGCTTCGGCCAGGCGCCCAACGTCAACGGGCAGAACGGCAGCAACGGGCAACCTAGCGGTGGCTTCGGCAATAGCAGCGGGTTTGGCTCGTCTCCTTCGGGGATGGGGAACAGTCCGAGTTCGCCGGCAAATGGAGGATTTGGGCAACCGAATCCGCCGAGCAATCCTCCGCAGCAGCAGCAACAGTAAGGGCCCAAGAGACTCGCCGTGCTGCGCACGGCGGACAGCCGAAGGCGGCTGTCCCCAATGACCCTATCTCCACATCATTCATGCACGACTGCAAAATCAAAACGGCCTCATCTCTGCGATGAGGCCGTTTTGATTTCTGACGAACCTGCCGTGCTGCCCACGGCGGACGGACGAATGCGTCCGTCCCTACGTGGAACGTTATACGCTGAACGAGCTGCCGCAGCCGCAGGTGCTCTTCACGTTCGGGTTCTCGAACTTGAAGCCCGCGCCTTCGAGGGTCTCGACGTAGTCGACGATGCAGCCATTCAGATACATGACCGAGGTCGCGTCGACGAACACCTTCAGGCCGTCCATTTCGAAAGTCTTGTCCATCATTCCAGCGCCGTTTTCGAACTGCATGGAATAGGAGAAGCCGGAGCATCCGCCACCCACGACTCCAATGCGCAAGCCGGCGGGAACGGGGTTCTGCTGGCCCATGATCTCTTTCACCTTGGTGACAGCATTGGCGGTTAGAGTGACAGGGGCAGCCTTCTTGGTCACTTCAGGGACGGTTGTGGTGGCCATTCGTATCTCCTTGGCTTTAAAGCTGTTTGATTATAGCAAATGTGGTTTCTGACACAAGCGTTCATGTTGGAACGGACTTGGAAAACCACCTATCTGTTGGATGCGCCCTGGGGATGGGAAGTCGCATTCTTCCCGTTGCCGTAACAGACTCCGAACAAAGGGATTAATTCACAGCCAGGGCTTGCCAACAGGTCTATAATCATTCGCATTAAGGCCTTCCCCCGGGACGGGACGCGGGGTTCTGCGCACCCTGCTTCCCTCAGTGGAAAGCCGCTGCACTTGGTTTTGGAATCCGCCGAGGTGGCTTATGACGCTGACTGTCGTGACGGTTGTGTTCGGAGTGTTCGCCGTTGGTCTGATCATCCTCCTGATTTACAAGAGCACACTCACCATGCACGAGGATGACCAGCTGTTTCTGGATGACCACAATTCCCACATGCAGGAAGAGCAGACGGAACTATTGACCAAGGTCAACCGGCTCGTGCTGCCGGTCCGGGTTTTCAGCATCGGGTCGGGAGTCTTTCTGCTGGTGCTGGTTGCGATGTTGATCTACCAAAAGCTGAACGAAGTGCAGTAAGCGTCATTGGCGGGGTCACGGCGCGTTTCGTGGTGGCCTCGCGGGTTGTAGTGCCAGGTCGGCTGTAAAGCCGTCGCGTTGTCGCGCGTGTTTCCCGGTGCTTTCGGGGGCGCCGGAGGAGATGCCAGTCCCTGTCCTGCGCGGCTGCTGGTTGAGCGGTATGAGTCGGTGTCGAGGCGCAAGTTTTCCGGAAACGACGAGTAGCATCGTCTGCGTTGTGATTGTCATTTCCCTCCGTGAAGAAAAATCGAATCGCGACTCGCAAGACAGCTCTATCGCAGCGATCTAATAGAGCTTGGAAACATACCCTCGGTCAGATAACTTAGTAACGTCGGTGGACGCGGGCAACTTTTACGGGTAACCAGATTCCTACGGCGGGAGAACTCCACTCATGCACTCAGCTCCTGCGGAAGTAATTCCCGAACCTGAGTCTCCAATCGATCCGGGAACACGACCGGAACAACCCAGGGACGACGAATCGCGCCCGCGAAAGTTGCGCGGCTGGTTGATCGGGATCGGCGTCGCCATTGTGGTTCTGCTGCCCATCATTCTTGCTCTGGTAACCCGTACTCGCTCTACTGGACCGGGCAACCAGTCGGTGCAATCGACCCTAATTGCTCCAGGTCAAGTCCTCCGGCTCAAGGGAATCACGGAAGCGGTGCAGGCGCGTGCCATCCTCGCGCCCCTGCTGGCGGGGCAATCGGTGCCGACACTTACGATCATCCACCTCACCGCTGCGGGTACGCGCGTCAAGCAGGGCGATCTGCTGGTGGAGTTTGACCGGCAGGCGCAGATGCGCGATTTCGTCGATAAGCAGGCCGACTACGCCAAGCTCGTCGATCAGGTGCTAGGGGAGCAGGCGAAGGAGAATTCGGCACGGGCCAAAGATGAAACCGAGTTGAAGACGGCTGAAGACAATCTCCGCAAGACAGAATTCGAAATGCAGAAAACGGAGATTGTGTCGCGCATCGATGCGGAAAAGAATCAGGAGAATCTCGACGAAGCCAAGGCGACTTACGACCAGCTACGGGAGACGTTCGACCTGAAACGCAAGGCGGCGCAGGCGGCAATTCGCATTCTGGAAATTCAACGCGATCGCACGCAGCAGACCATGCTGCACGCGCGCGCGAACGCGGACCTGATGCAGATTCGCTCTCCGCTTGATGGGGTCGTCGTGCTGAACACGATCTGGAAACAAGGCACCATGGGCGAGGTGCAGGAGGGCGACCAGATACGTCCGGGCGTGCCGTTTATGCAGGTGGTGAATCCTGCGGCGATGCAGGTGCGGGTAATGGCCAACCAGCAAGATTTCCCCAGCCTGCAGGTTGGGCAGACGGCGAAAGTCCGGCTGGATGCTTACCCGGATCTGGTGTTCCCCGCCAAGCTGGAACAACTGGCGCCTATCGGGGAAGGAGGGGATTTTTCCAGCAAGCTGCGATCGTTCGTAGTGGTTGTGTCCATCACGGGAAATGATCCTAAGTTGATGCCCGATCTCTCTGCCGCAGTGGATGTGGATGTCACGAAACAGAGTGCCGGATCGAACACGACCCAAGGGAGCGGTTCGTAATGATAAAGCGCTTCCGCCAGCTTTCGATGCAACGCAAGGCGATGGCTATCGCGATTCTGGTGCTAGCGGGAAGCGGAGTTCTGCTGGGCGCGGTGCGTCTCGGGAAGCGCGCGCCTACCGTACCGACGATCGCAGTCAAGCGTGGAGAGTTTCTCGACTCACTGCAGTTTCGCGGTGAGGTGAAGGCGCTGAAATCGGTAACCATCAGCGCGCCATCGGATGCAGGCGATCTGCAGATTATCAAAGTCTCCGCGGAAGGCACGGTGGTAAAGCCGGGCGACGTGGTCGTTGAGTTCGATAAAACGAAAACGGAGCAAGACCTCGCGCAGTACCGGTCAAGCCTGAAGTCGGCGGAGGCGGGAATCGATCAGGCGCGCGCGCAGGCGCGACTGACGGAAGAAGAAGACACGACCACGGTTCTGAAAGCGCGCTATGCGGTGGAGTCAGCCAAGCTCGAGGCCAGTAAGCAGGAGATCGTTTCTAAGATCGAAGGAGAGGAAGCGAAGCTGAAGCTGGCGGACGCCGAGCAGGCGCTGCGCGAAGCGGAGACGAAACAGAAATCGGACAAGGCTCTCAACAAGGCGACCATCGAGAGTACCGAACAGGCAAGCAAGAAGGCCCAATTTGACGTGCAACGCGCGGAGCGGGCTTTGTCGCAGATGAGCGTCCACGCGCCATCTGCAGGAACGATCAGCCTGCTGGACCACTGGACCGGCTCCAGCGACGCTCCGTACCGGCCGGGAGATCGCGCATGGCCGGGAGCAGCTATTGCAAACTTGCCGGACGCGACGACGCTCCGCGTTTCCGCCCGAGTGGATGAAACCGAACGCGGCCGACTCGCTCCGAAACAGTCCGTAACGGTGCAGTTGAACGCCATTCCAGACCGGCAGTTCACGGGGCACATCGAGCAGATCGGAGCCCTTGCCAGTATGGATTTTTCCGGTGGCTGGCCTCCCACTCGTAACTTTGTTCTCGAGATCGCTCTCGATCAGACGGACTCGCGCTTCAAGCCTGGCATCTCCGGGCAGGTCACTGTCATCGTGGACCGGGTGCCCGACGCCATCACGATCCCGGCCCAGGCGATGTTTCAGAAATCGGGACAAAATGTAGCTTACGTGTGGCGTGGAACGGAGTTCGAGGAACGCGTCATCGACGTCTCCAGGCGAAGTGGTGACAAAATCATGGTTGCGAAAGGCGTCAGCGCCGGAGAACAAGTGGCGCTGAGGGATCCTACGGCGAAGGAGTAGACCCAGTCGCGATGAAAAGCAGGCGTGCCATCACGTGGGCGGTCGCAGCGGTCGTCCTTTGCGCCGTCGTTGGTGTGCTGGCGGCGGTGCGCCGGGCATCGCCGACTACTACGACGAACGATGTGCCGACTGGAAGCGTGAAGCGCGGCGATCTCGACATGAAGGTGTATCTCACCGGGGAACTGCACGCGAGTCGTTCGAAGATGCTGCTTGCGCCTCCCATTGGCGGAGGCTCACTGCAGATCACGCATTTGCTCCATACGGGTGCGCCCGTCAAGAAGGGCGAACTGGTAATGGAGTTCGATCCCACCGAGCAGCATTTCAAGGTGGATCAGAACAGTTCCGAGTTGCTGCAAGCCGAACAGGAGATCACCAAGGCAAAGGCCGACGCAGCAGTAGTCGCGGCGCAGGACAAGGTCGCCCTGCTCAAAGCACGTTTCGACGTAAGACGCGCCGAACTGGACGTGCAGAAGAACGAACTGGTCAGCAGCATCGACGCGCGGAAGAATGATCTGGCTCTGGAACAGGCCAAGCGAGTACTCGCCGAACTGCAGCAGGACGTCAAGTCCCGTAGCGCGTCGAATCAGGCCACCATCTTGCTGGCGGAAGAAAAGCGGAACAAGGCAAAGCTGGCAATGGACCAGGCACAAGGAAACATCGACAAGATGCGGGTTACCGCTCCCATGGACGGCCTGGTGGCGCTGGAAAAGAACGAGGGGGCGATGGGTGGATTTTGTTGCTTCCCGGGCCAGACGTTCCCGGAGTATCGCGAAGGCGACCAGGTGCAGCCCGGCAGAACCGTGGGGCAGGTGGTGGATCCGAAAGAAATGGAACTGAGCGCAAAAGTGGGAGAACTCGAACGCAACAATGTCAAAGAAGGACAGTCGGTGGACATCCAGTTCGACGCATTCCCCGGCAACACGTTCCACGGCACAGTAAAGACGGTGGGCGGCAACAACACGCGCAGATTCTGGGAAGACGACACCAGCACCAAGTTCGAAGTGACCATCACACTCGCCGCCACGGACCCGCGCATGCGTCCGGGACTGACGGCGCACATTTTCATCAATGGCGATCCGCGCAAGGGCGTGCTGTACGTGCCTCGGCAGGCGTTGTTCTTGAAAGAAGACAAGCGCGTCCTATTTGTGCGAAACGGCAGCAACTTTGAACCGCATGAAGTGAAGATTCAGGCCGAGAACGAAAGCCGCGCTGCCATCGAAGGTATCGGCGCCGGCACGGAGATCGCCTTGATCGATCCCACGGCACCAAGGAAAGCGACGACTCCAGGCGCAGCCTCGCCTGCCAGCGGCGGAGGCACTCCGTAGTGGCCACCATCGCCTCCACTCCCCACGCACGCATCATTCGCGGCTATCAGCAGTGGCTCCCGGACATGCAACTGGGACTGCAGAACCTGCTGCTGCACCGGTTGCGCTCATTGCTGACCATGCTGGGGATGATCTTTGGTGTCGCGGCTGTGGTCTCGATGCTTTCCATCGGCGCGGGCGCACGCCAAAAAGTGATGGCCCTGATCGAGCAGATGGGCGTTCACAACTTGATCGTCGAAGCGAAAGAGACCACTGATGATCAGGCTCATCAGAAGATTCGCAAACTGTCGCAGGGGCTGTCGTTTCAGGATTATCGGGTGATTCGCGACGATGTGAACGACATTGTCGCGGCGACGCCGCGAAAGCGGATGATTCTCTCCAAGACCATTCCGAAAGCACAGCAGGATCCGCCGACTGTCTACGGAGTCAATCCGAACTACTTGCAGATCGCAGGGCTGCACGTGCTGCAAGGCCGGTTCTTCAATGAGGACGAAGAAACGCGTGGCGCGCCGGTCGTCGTGCTGGGCGCGGCAGCACGCTCGAGCCTGTTCGGTTCCGCGGATCCGGTCGGTCAGTATGTGAAGGCTAACGAGACCTGGTTCCGCGTGATTGGCGTGGCCTCGCCGCAACTGAGTTCACAAACTGAAGTGGCAGGCGTGCCTTCGCAGGACCTCAATAACATCATGTACGTTCCCCTGAACTCGGCGCTTCTTCGGCTCGAGGATAACTACAGCAGCGTGCGCGATGAGATTGACGGCATCTACTTGAACATTCGCGACAGCGCCGATATGGCGTCGGTGGCGCAGGTGGTGCGGGCGATCCTCGATTCGTCGCATCATTCCGCGGGCGATTTCAGCGTCATTGTCCCGGCTGAACTGCTCGCCGAGCAGAAGCGGACAGAAAGATTATTCAATGCGGTCATGGTGGCGATCGCGTCCATTTCCCTGCTGGTGGGCGGGATTGGCATCATGAACATCATGCTGGCCAGCATTCTGGAACGGACGCGCGAGATTGGCGTTCGCCGCGCAGTGGGCGCTCGGCAGTCGGACATTATCCGCCAGTTCGTGGTCGAAGCCATACTGATCTCTTTCGTGGGCGGAAGCTTCGGCATTCTGTTTGGCTTCGTGATGTCGCGCCTCATCGCGTTGCTGGCAGGCTGGTCGACGATCGTGACGCTGAGCTCCATTCTGCTCGCGTTCATCGTCTCGATTACCGTGGGTCTCGTTTTCGGAATTTATCCTGCAGTCAAAGCCGCACGTCTGGATCCGGTCGAAGCGATTCGCTGGGAGTAGGCGGCGCGGCCGTCATCTTCACGGCACCAGTCAACACACCTTGGAGGAATTGAGGAATGAAATATTCTCGTCTGGGCCTTTTCGTTTGTCTCCTGCTGTTCATTCTGTTCACCCCGCCAAGTTGGGCGCAACAGCGCGAGGGATACCGCGACTTTGCCACGCCGCAAGTCCGCTCCGACAAACTAGGAGCGCCGGAGCACCTGCGGAGTTATGTGGCCGACGGAAAACTCCGGCTCAGCCTGCGGGACGCCGTCGTCCTCACGCTGGAGAACAACAGCTTCGTGAGGATTCAGGAAACACAGGTGGACTTTTCGAAATTCGCGCTGCTGGGGGCGCACGCGCCTTTCGACCCGGTGCTGACGACTTCCTACAACATCAACAGCACAATGATTCCCACTTCCAGCCAACTGCAGGGCACCGGACAAACACCCACCTTCAGTTCGACCACGCAATTTGCACAGTTCACGTACGCGCAGACGTTTGAGACCGGCACGAACGTTCAGGCGTATCTGAACAGCAACAACAATTTCACCAACAACTCGTTCAATACTTTTAATCCGTCGATCAATTCGATTCTGAATTTTCAGTTTATGCAGCCCCTGCTACGCAACGGATGGTTGTTTGCCAATCGAGCGCCGCTGATCATCGCGCGGCGCAATATCGAGCAATCGAAGGCCAACTTTGCGGCTGAAGTGAACAACAACGTTCTGCAGGCCGTGGCACAGTACTGGTCGGTGGTCGAGGCGCGCGGAAATCTTGAGGTCGCGAAGAGTTCGATGGATGCAGCCGAGGTCACCTACAAGCGGGACAAGCGAGCATTGGAACTGGGCGCGTTGCCTCCCTTGGACATCTACCGGTCGGAGTCGCAGGTGGCGTCGCGGCGCCTGCAGGTCATTCAAAGCGAATACGCACTCAAACAAGCGGAGGATCAACTCCGCATGACCATCGGCGCGGATCAGGATCCGAATATTCAGGCGCTCGATCTTGAGCTCACCGAGAAGCCAGAACCAGAGGGCGAACTGCGCACCATCGATACCGCTACTGCGTTGCAGCAAGCTTTGACGAAGCGCCCCGAGATTGACGCAGTCCGCGCTGCTCTGGCCAGGGACGAAACCAGCATTCGCCTGGCGCACAATCATCTACTGCCCGAGCTCGACTTGAGCGCCCAGTACGCCAGCAATGGAGTGGGAGGCACGCAGTTTACGGCGGCTGGGCAGAAGGTTACGAGTTCGTCGGTGAATCAGCTTTTTGGTTTCAATTACCCAACTTATTACGCACAACTATCGTTGAGTCTTCCATTGAAGAATCGTGCGGCCAAGGCCGAGATGGGGAGCGCATTGGTATCGCGGCGCAGCGACCTTTACAACGACCGCCAACTCCGCGAGCAGGTCATGCTCGATGTCAGCAACGCCGTCCATCAACTCGAGCAGGCAAAACTTAGCATCGCCGCCGGCAAGGAATCGTTGGACCTAGCGAAGAAGACGATGGCCGCGGAACAGCGCAAGTATGATTTGGGTTCGGAAACCATCTTCTTTGTGCTCGAGGCGCAAACCGAACTCGCCAGCGCGCAACTGAGCCTGCTGCAGGCCGAGGTCAACTATCAGCTCGCAGTGGCCGGCCTCGATCATGCCACCGGGGAATTGCTGGAGCCCTATCATGTGCAGATCGCGGAACTGACCCACTAGCGGCCGACGTTTCTGTTGCGCGCCGGTGCATCTTCCCCGCTGCTAGCAAAGGCAGTAAACTATTATTCCGCAGTGCGAAAGTGGCGGAATTGGCAGACGCACCAGACTTAGGATCTGGCGGGTAAAACCGTGGGGGTTCGAGTCCCCCCTTTCGCACCAATGATTCTGACTGCAATTCTGAAAATCGGAACTCTCGTGTCGTGGCGCACGGTTGTGGCCTCGGAGCGTTTCGAGTTTGTCCATAGCGTAGTTCGCTAGACTGACACATCAATGCGCAACGAACGCGACTCTATTCCGCAGACCTCCACCGATCGAGAATTAGGCCTGGGCCGAACCATCACGCGGAGAGATTTCCTCAACGGGGTGGGCATCGCCGTGGGCACTTCCCTGGTGGCGGGCACCCCGTGGGTCGACGCGTTTGGCATCGCGAAGTCTCCTTTCGCTCCGCAGAATGAAGCGGACTATTATCCGCCCGCCAAGACCGGCATGCGCGGGAGCCATGATGGTTCATGGGAAGTGGCGCATGACCTGCGCGACGGCAAGCAATGGCCGGAAGGGACTGCCGACCAGGAAGTATATGACTTGATCGTGGTCGGTGGCGGCATCAGCGGCCTGGCCGCGGCGTATTTCTTCCGCAAATTCGCGGGGACAGATTCCCGAATCCTCATTCTCGACAATCATGACGACTTTGGCGGACATGCGAAGCGAAACGAGTTTCGCTCGGGCGGCCGCCCTGCTGCTGGGATATGGAGGCACACAGTCGATTGAGGCGCCGGCCCACTACAGCGCCGTGTCCAAGGAACTGCTGCGCGAGCTGGGGATCGACGTAAAGCGCTTCTACAAGTACTACGACCAGAAGCTATTCGACAAGATGAAGTTGAACGAGGGCACGTTCTTCAACAAGGAAACCTTTGGCGAGGATCGACTGGTCATCGAGGAACCATCCCGCTACCTGGGTCCGCGCTACTCGCACAAAGTGGTGGAACAGATGCCGATAGCGCCGGAGGCACGGCGCGACCTGATCCGATTACAAGAGACGAAGGTCGACTATCTGGCAGGACTGAGTCCTGAACAGAAGCGGGTCAAGTTGATCCAGAAGAGCTACAAGGATTTTTTGCTGCAAGACGTGAAGATGCATGCCGACGTCGTGAAGGTTTTCCAGACCACGACACACGATCAGTATGCCGTTGGCATTGACGCAGTCTGCGCCTATGACTGCGCCCAATATGGCTTTCCCGGTTTCGCCGGGATGCACCTGCCAAAGCGGCGCGTCGGGGACGATGAGAACGAAGGAGAGCCTTACATCTTCCACTTCCCTGACGGCAACGCCTCGATCGCGCGGATGCTGGTGCGTTCGCTGGCGCCGGGGTCGGCACCGGGGAACTCGATGGAAGACATCGTTACCGCTCGCATGGATTACGCCGCCCTCGACGATCCCGCGTCCAAAGTCAGGATCAGGCTGAACAGCACTGCCGTGCACGTGAAGCACGTCGGCGATCCAAACACCGCAAAAGAGGTTGAGGTCACCTATGTTCGCGGAGGTGAGGCGCGCCGGGTGCGCGCCGCATCCTGCGTTCTAGCCTGCTACAACATGGTCATTCCCTATCTTTGTCCGGAGATGCCGGACAAGCAGAAGGAAGCTCTCGCCTACGCGGTGAAGATCCCCCTCGTCTATGTGAATGTACAAATCAGAAATTGGAAGTCGTTTCAAAAGCTGGGCCTGAGTTCCATCTACGCTCCGGGGGGATACTTCTCGAACATAGCGCTGGACTATCCCGTGTCGATGGGCGGATACAACTTTCCCGCTTCGCCCGAAGAGCCGTGCGTTCTGCATTTGCTGCGCACTCCTTGCCAACCGGGACTTCCCTGCAAAGACCAGTACCGGGCGGGACGATGGGAGTTGGTCACCACGAAGTTCGACACTTTTGAGCATCAGGTGCGCGATCAGTTGGGCCGCATGCTTTCTGCTGGGGGATTCGATCCGGCCTCGGACATCGAGGCAATCACCGTCAATCGGTGGCCGCATGGTTATGCCTACGAATACAATCGCCTCTTCGAACCGCTGGACCGCCCGGATTCGGAGCGTCCGTGCGTGATCGGGCGGCAGCCGTTTGGACGGATTACGGTCGCAAATTCCGATGCCGATGGGCACGCTTATACCAACATTGCCATCGACCAGGGCCATCGAGCGGCGAAAGAAATCATGGCCATGCGCGGGGTCCACACCCGTTAAACTGGATTTTGCGTGACCTCTATGACGAAGTCACCCTTCCCACTTCCAGAAGAATTCAACGCGGCGTCGTACTTCGTCGACCGGCATATCGCCGAGGAGCGTGGCGATAAGGTCGCAATCGAATGTGAGGAGCGGCGTGTCACTTACCGCCAGCTTTTCGAGTCGGTCAACCGGGTTGGAAATGCGCTGAAGAGTTTAGATGTGCGCCCCGAAGAACGCGTCTTCCTGCTTTTGCTGGATACTCCGGAATTTGCCGCGAGCTTTTTCGGGGCCATCAAGATTGGAGCAGTACCTGTCCCCGTCAACACTCTGTTGAAGCCGGCTGACTACGAATTTCTGCTCAATAACTCTCGGGCGCGGGTTGCGATTGTCACCGATTCCCTTTTGCCTCTGCTGCAGGCGATTCCTGTTGAGAAACTCGCTTACGTTGAGAAGATGATTGTCGTCGGACGCGAGGAAAGACCGGGCACACTGTCATTTGATTCCTGGACTCGCGACCGCTCCGCCAGTCTCGAGGCGGCGCACACCAGCAAGGACGATGCCGCCTTCTGGCTTTATTCTTCAGGGAGCACCGGGCGGGCGAAAGCTTGTGTGCATCTGCAGCACGACATGGTCGTGTGCGCAGAACGTTATGCGAAGGCGGTTCTGAAAGTCACGGAAGATGATCGCCTCTTCAGCGTGGCCAAGCTTTTCTTCGCTTACGGACTGGGGAACGGGCTCTATTTCTCACTGGCCGTAGGAGCGACCAGCATCCTACTGGCTGGTCCTCCGCGACCGCAGAGCATTTTCGACGTGGTGGAACGATTTCGTCCAACGCTATTTTTCTCTGTGCCGTCCAACTATGCGAAGCTGCTGCCTCATCCGAAGAACGAGGGACGCAACCCGGATTTCTCTTCGGTTCGTCATGCGATCTCCGCGGGGGAATGCCTGCCAGCCGCCATCTTTCACCGCTTCAAGGAGCGCTTTGGCGTGGAGATTCTTGACGCCATCGGATCGACGGAAGCGCTACATATGTTCATCGCGAACGGACCAGGAGCGGTCAAACCCGGATCAAGCGGGAAACTTATTCCTGGGTTTGATGCGCGCATCGACGATGAGAATCAGCAGCCTGTCGTGCCCGGCGAAATGGGCGACTTAATTATCAAGACCGACGCAGCCTGCGCGGGCTATTGGAACCAGCATGAGAAGACGAAAGACACGATCAGCGGGCATTGGATGCGCACGGGGGACCGTTACTATCAGGATGCCGACGGATATTTCTGGTACGCAGGACGCTCCGATGACATGTTGAAAGTCAGTGGCACCTGGGTCAGTCCGGTGGAAATCGAGAACCAACTGCTCGAACATCCCGAGGTACAAGAAGCTGCGGTCGTTGGACGGAAAGATGAAGACGGGCTCGTGAAAACGGTGGCTTGCGTCGTGTTGCGAGATGGCAAGCCTGGAAATCCGGACGTCGCGAAGGAACTGCAGCGGTTTGTTCTGGAGCGTCTGCCCGTTTTTAAGCGGCCGCACCACATCGAATTCTTTCTAGAGCTACCAAAGACAGCGACCGGCAAACTGCAACGCTACAAACTTCGTTAACACTTTCGGAGGACCATGGACGATCAGGCGTTACTGCAACAGGCTCTCGAAGAGGCAAGGACAGGGTTGCGCGAAGGAGGATTGCCGATCGGGTCGGTCCTGGCGGACAAGCACGGGCAGATCGTCGCTCGAGGACACAACCTGCGGGTTCAGAGCGGCGACCCCACGGCGCACGCGGAGACCGTATGCCTGCGCAGCGCCGGCCGCCGGCGTGACTGGGCAGAGTTGACGCTGGTGAGCACGCTCAGTCCCTGCGTCATGTGCACGGGCACCGCATTACTGTTTCGGATTCCGCGTGTCATCATTGGCGAAAATCGAAACTTCCAAGGTGCCGAGGATCTTTTCCGGCAACACGGTGCGAGTGTCATCGTGCTGGACGACGCGGAATGCATTCGCATGATGCGCGATTTCATCAGCGCACATGCAGATTTGTGGAATGAGGATATTGGGAAGTGAGGTCGTGCGATCTGCGGGAGCTTAGCGCACCGAGGCCGCGCGCCTGTCAGGTTTCGGCGGAGGCGCCGTTTCACTCGCAGGTAGAGCGTTCTTCAAGTCCCACCGGCACAATGGGCATCGAGTCGCCACCGAGTACACAATGTGGCCGAAAGCCTTGCATTCGCTGTTAGGACAAGCTCTCATACAATCTCCAAGTCTTGGCTGAGATGACGGTCGATCTCTCCACTCCAAATTATCCGCTCAGAAACTCACATTAGCACGACGCCTGGCATCGAACGAGCGTCTTTTCGGTTGCCACGAATTGGTTTTTCTTCTAACTCCGCGCGACGAGTCCTGCGTTGAGGCTCACATCCGTTGTTGTACAATCCCACCCCAATCACACTTGGTCGGCAAAGGAGCAGTTCAATTGACGGAGCCTACACTGCCGGAGTCGTCCCCAAGCGCAGACTACGGTTTGCGACGCGGCATTCTTTCTCCCATGGAGACTCTGGCGCAGTCGGTGTCTACCATGGCGCCGACGACCACGCCGGCGGCGACCATTCCGCTGGTGTGCGCGCTCGCGGGGAACGGAACCTGGCTCGCATATGCGCTCGCAACGGTCGCAATATTTCTGGTCGGATTGTGCATTGCGCGCTACGCCCGTCATTCGGCCTCTCCGGGGTCGCTCTACACGTACGCATCGACGACCTTGCCGCCGTGGCTGTCCGCCACCGTTGCCTGGAGCCTCTTGCTGGCCTATGTAGCCACGGGATCGAGCGTGATTGGCGGCTTTTATCACTACGCGAACCTCTTGCTGCGCGATGCCACGGGGTATGTTTTCTCTGCTGTATTGTTGGCGCTTTTGGTCACGGGAGTTTCCATCTGGATTGCGTATCGCGACGTAAAGATTTCCGCGCGGCTCATGTTGTGGATTGAAGCTGCGTCGGTGTCGGTGATCGTGATCGTCGTCGTGCTCGTGCTGTTTCGTCACGGCTGGCACCTGGACGCGGATGAACTCCATCTGCATGGGATGACCGGGAGCGGACTCCGCCTTGGTCTGGTGCTGGCGCTGTTTAGTTTTGTGGGCTTTGAGAGCGCGACCACTCTGGGCACGGAGGCCCGCAATCCGCTGAAGACAATTCCCCGAGCGGTGATTCAGAGCGCTGTTCTGGCGGGAGCATTCTTCACCATTTGCGCATATGCCGCAGTGCTGGGATTCCATATGGTAGGTCAGGATCTGGGCACCACTCCGGATCAAATGCACGTGCTCGCCCGGGTTGGCGGCGTGCCGGTGCTAGGGATACTGATCGACGTCGGTGCGCTGGTGAGTATGTTTGCCGGAACTCTGGCCTGCATTACGGCCGCGGCGCGCGTGCTTTTGCGAATGGCGCATGATGGGCTGGCGCATGAATCACTAGGTTCGACACACGCCCAAAACCACACCCCGAGTCGTGCCGTCGTCATCACCGGCATTGCCGCGGTGCTGCCAGTGGCAGTGCTGGCATACCGCGGCGCCAGCGGGTTGGATGTGTATGGCTGGCTGGGGTCTCTGGCGACCTACGGCTTCATCGTGGCGTACGCCCTGGTGTGCGTTGCACTGCCGCGCTACTTGCATCAGCATGGCACGTTCACTCCCGGCGCCCAGATCGTTCCGTGGCTGGCGGCGACGGCCATGCTAATGGCCTTGATCGGCAATCTCTACCCGGTGCCCGAAGGGCCCTACGGCAAGCTCCCTTACATGTATCTCGCTTACTTGATCGCGGGGCTCGGATGGTTCATGATTCGCTCTCGCAGCAAGAAGATAGCCTTGTCAGAGAGTGTCGAACTGTCTGAGCCATAAAAATTACTGATTCCAGTCAAAAGAATTTTCATTGAGCCTGTGTCTTTCCCTTTCGCCGGAGTTCGCGTACATTTGGCGGCATAGTTTTCCAGCCTAGAAGTGGGGAAGTGCGGAGCCAACCAACTCTGCAGCAACGTCGTACAAAGTGAAACCGCGGTGCGCGGCCGTTGGCGGCTGCTTTGGATTTGTGTTTCTACCCCTGGCGAGGTACACAATCATGGCGAAGCATACGAAGCTGGGCATTCTCTTGTTGGCTGGGTTTTTGCAATTTTCGCTGTTGTCGGTGGCGCAGCAGACTCTGGGCGGCATTACGGGCACGGTCAGCGACAGGAGCGGCAGTGTGCTGCCCGACACTACGGTCACCATCGTCGGGGACCAGACCAAGCTGACGCGTACGCTGAAAACGAATGGAAATGGCGCCTACGACTTCGTCAACCTTCCCATCGGCACGTACACCGTCACCGTCAGCCACGACGGGTTCCAGGCGGAAAGGCTGCCGTCGATTCTCGTGCAGGCGAATCGAACGGCCACGTTGAACGTCACGTTGAAAGTCGGCCAGGTAGGAACGACGATTGACGTAGAGGCAGCGCCTGCTATGAACGCGGTCGACACCACGAATGGCTACATTTTGGAGAAAGACCAGATCGACCAAATCCCGTTGCCGACAGGAAGTTTCACGGGTCTGGCGATCCTTTCGCCAGGGGTCAATGCGGAATTGCCAAACGGAACCGGCGCTAATGCTGGCTTAGGGAATCAACCCATTTGGGCCAACGGACAGCGCGACACCAGCAACACGTTTCTTCTAAACGGCGTCGACGCCAGCAATCTGTTCAACGGCAAGAGCACCAGCCAGGTGGCTTCCGCGCGCATCGTCAACAACACGGGCGTTTCGGGAGCAGGCAGTACCACCGCGCAAGTCATTCAGAGCACAGCGTCGCCCTATCTGGCTATCGGCCAGGCGTTGCCGACTCCTGCGCCAGAGACCGTTCAGGAGTTTCGCGTGAATACTTCGATGTACGACGCGCAACAAGGATCGACCAGTGGCGCCCACATCGACATGAGCACCGCGTCTGGCACCAACACGCTTCACGGTCAGGCTTACATTCACCGCGGGACAGACTGGCTGAACGCCGCGCCGTATTTCTACAATCAGGACCCGAACATTCCCAGCAACGAAAAGGTCCCGCAGTTGCATCGTTACACCGCGGGCGGAACCCTGGGCGGAGCTCTGATCAAGGACAAGCTCTTCGGCTTTGTCAGCTACCAGCACATTCACGTTTCGGACTTGGAGATTGGAACTTCGCGCACGGCGGTGCCGACAGGCTTGAGTAACGACCGAAGTCCGACAGCATTGGCCGCCGTCGTCCTGAACAACTGGGGAACGGTTGTGAATCCCGTCGTCGCAGCCAACATACCGGGCGCAACCGGGACACTCAACATCGACCCGGTCGCTTACGCCATGTTGACGGCCAAACTGCCGAACGGCCAGTACCTGTTTCCCTCGGCCAATCCGAGTTACACGCCGACGCTGAACTTCCCGGAGAATGTTTTCCTGACCCAGCCGGCATATTTCATCTCCGACCAAGCAGTCACCGATCTCGATTACCTCGCTACTTCTAAGGACACGCTGTCATTGAAGTATTACTACCAGCATGATCCGACAACAGCTCCTTTCGGATATTCCGCGGTCGAAGGCTTTCCCCAGCACCTGGATGCTGGAAGCCAGGTCGCCTCGATTACAAACACGCAGTCCATCACACCGAGCTTCAGCGTAGCTGAAGTATTTGGCTTCATCCGCGAAAAGGTATACAGCACGATTGGCCAGCCCTTCACTCCTCAGTCCATTGGGATCAATAATCTTGGATCTTCCGTTTTTCCTGGAATTACGATTGTGGACGACTTAGGCAACTCCTCCCCGCTCAACACGAACTTCGTATTCAACGCGGGAACCACGATCGGCTCGACAGCGGCTTCGCAGGGAGCGTTCACAGGCGTTTTCCAGAACCGGTGGATGCCCTCTGTCAATGCGGTTTGGAACCACGGCAAGCACACGTTCACCTTCGGCGGAAGCTACTCTTACACTCAGCTCAACGCCCGCGATCAAAGAACGAACTCGGGCATGGTCGGCTTCACCAACTTTGACAACTTCGTCACGGGCACGCCGATTACCTACACCGCAGACGGATTCATTGCCACCACCTTCCTGCAAGGTGATGCGAACCGCTACTACCGCTCGAACGAAACGGGTTGGTACTTTCAAGACAAGTTTCAGCTGCGTCCGAACCTCAGCATCAGCGCCGGTATCCGCTTCGACTATCACGGAGGCTTGAAGGAGAAGAACGGCCGCATTTTCAACTTCGACCCCGCGCGGTACAGCTACGACCAAACTACAGATACGATCACTTCGAACGGCTTCATCGTTGCCGGGAACAACCCTGATTTCCCCACCAAGGGCGTGAGCGATTCGACGCTTACCGGCCGCCAGTGGGGCCTGGCGCCGCGGATCGGATTGGCGTGGAGCCCGAGAATATTCAGCGACAAGGTAGTCGTTCGGGCAGGCTGGGGCATGTACTACGATCGGGGCGAACTGTTCGCGTATCTTTCTCCGGGCTTTGCTTCCGGCGTGATTGCGGGCGGTCCATTCGGCGTGAATCAATCTCCACCGTGGGTGAATTCGCAGTCTTGCAGCCCCTATGCGTATTCGAACTGCAGCAATTTTGAGGCGCCGTGGGGCCCGACGCTGGGTCCGCCACCTTCGGGCAATCCCGCAGACCTGGTGATTCCGAATGCGGCTACGATCGCCACCGGCCTGCCGCTATTCTCGTTCGCCGATTACAACCGCGCCAACAAGCTTCCCTACACGCTCAACCAGACGCTCGACATTCAGTGGCAGCCGCGCCACGACCTGATGATTGAGATTGGGTATGTCGGAAATCTTGGGCGCCACGAAGTCGTTCCCCTGCCTTTCAACCAGGCGCGAATCGCGTCGCCGACAAGTCCCATTATGAAGGGAAATCCGCTGGGTTTTGAGCAGGACTATACATACGGCTATTCGATCGTCACCCAGGCCGGCACCTTCAACCCAGCCACGCTTCCGAACGGTCAACCGTACCTGCAAACCTTTGAAGGCGGAAACGTCGATCTGCGTGTTCCGTACATCGGTTATTCGTCCGAGTCCGAGTCCTATACCGCAGCCGGCATCTCTGCCTACAACGCGCTTCAGACCCACGTCGAAAAGCGAATGAGTCATGGCCTGCAAGTGGGCTTCTCGTACACGTATTCGCACGCGACCGATGAGCAAAGTGCAATGGGCCTTTTCTACAACGGAAATAACCCGCAGAACTTGCGGTCTGGTTACGGCCTGTCAGACTTTGACCGCCAGCACGTGATCAATTTCACTTACACCTACGAGTTGCCGAAGTTTTTCTCGGAAACCTCACTCAAGGGCAGGATCGTCGATGGATGGGCCCTCTCCGGATTGACCGTCATCCAGAGTGGCCAGCCCTACAGCGTTGTCGATTACTCAGGCGCAGTGGGCAGCATCTTCTACGGAGTCAACGACGGCATCACGAATCCGGTGGTTCCCCTCTCCGGTTGCTCACCCAAGCAGGCGCTGACCGGATCCTCCGGCGCGCACGCCAATCCATCGGATCCGAACTCATTTGCGCTGAAGGCCTCCTGCTTCGGCTTGCCTTTGCTGAGTCCGGGAGCCCTGAACGGCGCGATTCCTGCCAACGATCCGTACGAGACGAACTTCATTGACCATGGCCAGCGCAATATCTTCCGCCAGACCTGGCAGAAGCGCTGGGATCTCTCGGTCTCGAAGACGACCCAGATCACTGAGCGCTCCTCCCTGAAGTTCTCCATCGACGTCTTTAACCTGACGAATACGGCCAGTTTCGATATCCCGATTGACGACGTCAGCCAGAACATCAACTTCAACGGCTTCCCTGCTGTCGGTCAAGCAGGCGCAACCACGCCGTGCAACCAGGACTTCACCGCCCTGTACGTCTGCCCGACGCTGAGCGGTTTGGGGATCACGAATAAGACGATTGGCAGCCCGCGTCAGGTCCAGATGTCGCTGCGGCTGATTTTCTAACGGAAGGTCGCAGGAGACTAAGAGAGACCAAGACTGGCGGCTGCCGTCTCGACGATGGCCTTGCCGATGGTCAGCGAGGCCGTGGCCGCGGGCGAGGGCACGTTGAGCACGTGCAGCACTTTACCGGAAGGCACAAACTGGAAATCGTCGACCAGGGATCCGTCGGGCTTGAGGGCCTGAGCGCGCACACCGGAGCCTCCCGGAACCAAATCCTTCTCGCCTACTTCCGGGAGCAAACGCTGCAACGCGCGAACGAAAGCCGGCTTCGAAAGCGACCGGTGCCACTCGTCGAGAGCGTTGCGCCAGTGCCGTCCCGCCATGCGCCAGAAGCCAGGAAATGTCGCCGCCGACGCCAAGTCACGCAGGTTGATATCGGTGTGACGGTAGCCTTCCCGCGCCAGCGCAAGGACGGCATTCGGGCCGGCATCCACTTTGCCAGTGATCCGCCTCGTGAAGTGCACGCCAAGAAACGGAAAGCGCGGATCGGGCACGGGATAGATCAGCGCCTTCACCAGCGAGGCGCGCTCGGGTACCAGGTCGTAATATTCACCACGAAATGGAACGATCAGGACACCGGGATCGTCGCCTGCCATCCGGCTGATGCGGTCGCTGAACAGTCCGGCGCAGTTGATGAGTGAAGCGGTGGAGAACGCTCCCCGCGAAGTTTCCACAACGATTTCGTTCGGCATGCGGCGGATGCCCGTGGCAGCCGCGGACAGAAGAACCGTGCCGCCGGCTGCCGAAATTAACTCCGCGTATTTCTCGCAAACCAGGGCATAGTCGGTAACTCCAGTCGAGGGTACGACCAGTGCTCGCAGTCCCGTAGCGTGAGGTTCGATTTCGCGCAACTCCTCGGGACCGATCATGCGCAGGCCAGTCAGGCCATTGGCTTCCCCGCGCTGGCGCAATTCTTCCAGGCGCGGGAGTTCGTCCGCGTGGGTTGCGACGATGACTTTGCTGCAGACATTGTGGGCGATGCCGTGCTCGCGGCAGAACTCGACCATGGCCGCGGCTCCCGTAACGCACAGGCGGGCCTTCAAGGAGCCGGGCTTGTAGTACACGCCGGAGTGAATCACCCCGCTGTTGTGTCCGCTCTGGTGGCGGGCGACACGGTCTTCTTTCTCAAGCAGGAGCAGCCGAAGATGCGGAAAGCGGCGTGTGATTTCGAGCGCGACTCCGAGCCCAACCACACCACCGCCGATGATGATTACGTTGTAGCTAGAATCGGTCATTGTGCACGCGACTGCACGGTCGCGCAGACATCCCTTGGTCGCAGGGACCAACCGCGCGACGCTCTAGTCTACGACAAGCGTCACTTGTACACTCTGGCCGGCGTCGGAAGCTGTGCCGGGAGAGGTTCCCGTGACGGTGATCAGATAGGTGACAGGTTGGTTTCCTTTCGGAGGAGGGGTGCCCCCACCGCTGCTGACCCCACCGCAAGAAATAAGAAGCGCCGCAAGTAGCAGCATTGCGGTCGAACCGAAGACGCGATGCATCGGCCGCCCGGTCTTGCGCCCCGCGGCGCCCCAAGCGATCACGATTCCCGGCGAGAACAACCAGAGGGCGGAGAAGATGAAGGCGCGAGTGGAAAGCGACTGCAGACCAGCCTTTCTTGCTGCGGTGGAAATATTCATCATGACATCGACCGCGGAGGTTCCGGGAGTGACCGCGGTGGGCGGGTTGAAGATGCATTGCGCCCCGGCAGGAATCCCGGCAGAGCAAGCCAGCGTCACGGTCCCGGTGAACGATACGCCCACGGGCTGAACAGCCAGGTTATAAGCGCCGCTGGTCTGCCCCGCCGTCACCGTCTGACTCGGGGTCGAAGAGGTGAGCCGGAAATCCTGCGCCACGGTCAGCGCCACGGTGAAGGAGTGGCTGGGCGCGCCTGTGGTGTCCTGGGTCGTGATGTTGATGTTGTAAGTTCCCGGACTTGCAGTGCTGGGCGCGTTGACGGTCGCCGTGAGGGCCGCCGTGCCTCCGCTGGCCAGGTTGATCGGATTCGCGGGAGAGAGCACGCACATTGCTCCCGAAAGAGCACTGGCGTCGCAGGTAGCGTTGACCTTTCCGCTGTAGAAATTGGACGAGGTCAACTTGAGGCTGGCTGTGCCTTGGCCGCCCGGCGCCAAAGATAGCGTCTGCGTTCCTGAGATCGAATAGTCACCAACGTTAAACGAAACCGGTGAGCGTTGCCGTCGCCGGAAACGAACTCACCGATGTGGGGCTGATGCTGCAACTGCCAGCACCGTACGTCGTCGGACAACTCAGAGTGACAGTCCCGCTGAATCCGTCCTGCGAAGCAATCGAGATCGACCCCGTAGTGCCGGTGCTGCCGGCGTTCACCTCGGGAAATGCGATGGGCTCGGTCAAAACGAAATCTGCATTGGAGGTGACGTTCAGGGTGAATGATGTCGTCAGCTTTGAGGGCGCTCCGGTCGTCGTAGCCTGAATCGTCACAGGATAACTTCCAGGCGCGGTTCCCGCGGGCACCGATACGCTAGCCGTCATATTCACCGGAGCAGTTGAAGTGGGATTGACAGTGGTTCCGGGCGTCAGCGCGCAGGTCGCGCTGGCAATACCAGAACTGCAGGAAACGGTGACGCTCTGATTAAACGATCCTGCAGCCGTAATCTGAAAGCTCGCCGGAGACGACGTGGTTCCTCGGGCCACGGTGACGTTTGCCGGGGATGGAGTCGTCATCCCAAAGCTGACGACGTGCACAGTGACTGGAACCGTGTGAGTGACATGCTTTGTGTCAGACCCGACCCCCTGCACATTGAAGCTGTAATCCCCGGCCGCACCACCCACCGTGACAGCAAACGGAGTTTTGTTTCCTGGAGTCATCGTCGACGGAGACACGGAACACGTGCTGGGCGGGGCGGTCGAGCCGGCAGCACAGCTCAGTGCTACCGAACTCGCGTACCCGTTCAGCGCGCTGGCCGTACCATTGAACGCGGTTGTCTGTCCCACGAAAACGGTCTGCGGTGAATTGGAGACGGACATCTGGAAGTCCGGTGTGATGACAAGATTGAATTGCCAGATGCCGCGTCCGTAGGTGGAAGCTCGCAGCAACTGCTGGCCGCCACCCGTGAAGACTCCCAGAGCCGTGACTGCAACGTTGGGTAGGAAGCCGTTCTGATCCGTGATGGGCGCGGGCCCAAGCTCCGTCCAACTGGCTGCGGAGGTGGAACTGCCGAAGACGCCCACGTCAGTCCCGACGTAAACCTGAGACAAACCGGGATAAACAACGACGGCGTTTACTGGCGAGT
Source organism: Acidobacteriaceae bacterium (assembly GCA_003134655.1). Classification (GTDB taxonomy): domain Bacteria; phylum Acidobacteriota; class Terriglobia; order Terriglobales; family Acidobacteriaceae; genus Sulfotelmatobacter. Next base: position 62,235 of record PLBY01000107.1, on the reverse strand, counting down.
CCGGCAGATTGGCGGTGAAGTCCGTCCAGGCCGTGCCGGCGTTGGTGGTCTTCCAGACATGTCCTGTGCCTCCGGTAAAGCCCATGACAGTCACATACGCAGTCTTGCCGGTAACATCGCTCGGATCGATCGCCACCCCTGAGATCGGAAACTGGTTCGGATTGATGTTGCCCTGAGGGCCGTTGCTGGTGACGTCGGCGAAAGCCCCGGCCCCAGTCGAAGCGTTCGTAGTGACCCAGACGTGACCACCTGTCGGTGTGTAGAGAGGGCCGTCAATCGGGCCTAATCCGCTGGTGGTGGCGTAGATGACGACGCAACCGTTGCTGTCGGTTGTGCCTCCGGCGGCCAGTGCGCGCACCTGGTTGACTTCGTTTCCCGTGCATGTTCCTGAACCCAGGCTGTCGAAGTTCGGACTGAGCGCAGTGAAGGCGCCGCCCGTGCGCGGCCCTCGCCACACGCGGCACGTGCCGATCAGCATCGGTGTCGCGGTCTTCGGATCGAAGATGTAAGGAAAGTAAAACGCGCCATCGTCGCCCCCGACCGTGCTGCTCGTGGCCACGAAGCTGAAGCCGCTGTCATTGCAGTTCGCGCCACTCGTGCACAGTTGCACGCCCAGCCCGCCGGGAGGAACGTCAGGATTGGACGCATACCAGTTGGAGGTCGCGCCCGGATCGATCAGGTTGTAGCCGCCATCGCCACCGAGCACGTTCACCCAACTTGGATTCGTCGTTGCCTGAGTGGTTGCGGGTGAACCGTTATCCTGCGCCCCGCTAAGCATCGTGTTCATGTCAGTGGGATGCTGCGAGAAGGTGACCAATTGCGTCATCGATCCCAGATTCTGGTTGAGGTCGTCGAACTGATTCGAGCCCGAGCACACGCCGGTGTTGAGCCCTGAAAATCCATTGAGCGCGCGGTAAATGCCGCCGTCGTTCGCGAAGTACATCAAGGCGTTCCCAGAATCACTGCCCGAGGTAGGAATCGCGTAGGCCAACGCGTGCTGATCGGGATGCACGTGGGCAGGCGCGCCAATCGGGTTACATCCGTAGACGTGAGTGAGGTTCATGAATCCGGTGGCTGCGCACGTAGGGTTCTGGGTAGTGATGCCGCACTTGTAGAGATTGATCGCTCCGGCGTACAAGTCCGTTGCAGCCCCGTTCGGAACCGCCAGCAATTCCAAATTGTAGGACCCCTGTTGCGCACCGCAGCCTTCAAAGTCGCCACAATTCGTGATCGCAGTGTCTGAGATCGCGGCCCACGACGCGCCCCCGTTCACGCTTTGCCAGATGCCGCCGTCGACGGGGCTGCCCGTCGAAGATAGGGAAATGAACCAGGCATACATCTCGTTGCGACCCGGGACGGTCGCAATTTCTGCGCGATAGATCGGGCAAGCGTAATTGTTCGAGGTCGATTGTGCAGGGCACGCTGCGGTGCTCAGCAGCGCTCCGCCGGGCTGGACCGCGAGTCGCGTCCAGTGGGCGCCATCGGAGGAAGAATAAAAGCCGTGGTAGCGAACTGCGGCGAAGAACTGGCCGGCGCTGGCATTGTAAACGACCGACGCTGCTGACGTGGCATCGGTGGCGCCGCCGGGATCGACCAACGCGTTGTAGGTCCAAGTTTGCCCCGAGTCGAGCGAAGTGTAGAGACCGCGCGTAGTGCCGGCGGTGACCGCGCCATCGACCAACCCTTCAGAGGAGGTGGCCATTGCCGCGACCACTGTATTCGTCTGTCCGCTGGTTGTGCTAAACGCCATGCGCGTCCCACCGAGGCCGCTGAACTTCAGCGCACCGCCGTTGGCCGTGGGAATCAGGCTCCACGTACCACCGGCGTTGATGGAGCGGAGAATGCCAAGCCCGAAATAAGAGTCGCCGGAGTTGTTCGCCTCCCCGGTAGCGGCAAGAATCACCGTCTTTGCCGGGTCGGTGCTACCTGGCTGGATGGCGATCGCCCCGATCGAGAGCGTGGCCTGATCGTCGGTCACGGGAGTCCACATCACGCTGTTGGCCGTGTTGTTGGCGGCGTTCGTCGACTTCCAGATTCCGCTCTGCGCTCCGCCGATATAGACAGTGTTGCCCGTGGGATCCGCGGGATCGATCGCGATGGCCGTCGCGCGTCCCGCCACCTGGTGATAGTCCTGCGTACCGTTGCCGGTCGCATCCGACGCCAGCGGCATGGGGCCTAGCGGTATCCATGAGCCTGTCGAGAGCGAGGTCTGCCCTGTCACCCCGAATGCCGCAGCACGTTGCGCGCGCAACTGCAGCTTCGACTGATAGGCCCGTCGACGAAATTCTGCGGACGGCTCCCCGCGGATCACGCGTCCGCGGAAGAACCACTCGTTGCGCTCTTTGACATGGTCGGCGTCTGGGTCAGAAACGGGATTGTCAGGCACTCGTTGCTTCGCGCCTTGGGCTTGTACGACCGAAACATCCGCGAGGCAAATCAGTAGGAGGACCGGCACCAGAAAAGAAGAGAGACAACGGCAGGTTGGCATGATGAAACTCACCTGCCAGTATCGAAAGGGGCCATGGACGAAGCAATGCAAAAGCGCCGCGAAGGATGCCAGTTGGCCCACTTTGGGAAAAACCATTCTGGTGACTTCCTCAACACCTGTGGGTGACGGGCTTGTACAATCTGTTTCCTCCGTTGGTTTCGGCTAAAAGAACGCAGAATCAGAAAGGAAGTTCGGGAACATGCGGTCATACTGTGGCGCTTTGCTGGCAGCGTCTGTTCTCATAAGCACGATTTCGGGATCGGCACAGGAGAAAACCACTCCCCCGGAACTCGTGGTGGCTGCCGCCGCCGATTTGAGCGCAGCGCTGAAAGAGGTCAGCGACGGTTACGAGAAGAAGACCGGCGTAAAGGTGAAGCTCTCGTTCGGTGCCTCCGGGGCCCTGACCCAGCAGATTCAGAATGGGGCACCGTTTGACCTGTTTTTCTCGGCCGATATGGACTATCCCCGCCAGTTGATCGCCGCCGGCGACGCGGAAGGAGCCAGCTTGTATCAGTACGCGGTGGGAAGGCTTGTGCTGTGGGTTCCGGCGGATTCTCCGCTCGACCTGCAACGCTTGGGCATGAATGCTCTGCTGGATCCTTCGGTCAAAAAGATTGCCATTGCCAATCCACAGCATGCACCCTATGGCCGGGCTGCGGTGGCCGCGCTGAAGCACGCCGGGGTGTACGATCGCATTGCGGATCGCCTGGTGCAGGGCGAGAACGTCGCGCAAGCGGCGCAGTTCGTGGAGTCAGGCAACGCGCAGGCAGGATTCGTGGCTCTCGCGTATGCGTTAGCGCCAGGGATGGGCGGCAAAGGAAAGTACTGGGAAGTTCCGGCGGAGTTTTATCCTCCGCTGGCGCAGGGAGTGGTTGTGCTGTCGCACTCTCAGCATAAGAAGGAAGCAGCGCAGTTTCTCGAGTACATCAAAACGAAAGAAGCAGCAGAGGTGCTGCGAAAGTACGGCTTCACACTCCCGTAACGAGCAACCGTAGCGCCGGCATCTTGCCGGCTGTCGCGGGGGCGTCCCGCCCCGCGCATGCCAGCACCGAAAGCAAGACGAGGGGTTCCCAGGAAAAAAACGATGGCAATCGACTGGCAAGCATTCTGTCTGACGTTGCAACTGGCGATCACGGTATCGGCGATCTTGCTGGTCCTCGGTCTGCCCATCGCCTACTGGATCGCGTTCTCGCGCCGGCGCTGGAAGTTTCTGGTGGAAGCAGTGGTAGCCCTCCCTATCGTTCTTCCTCCAACTGTGCTGGGGTTCTACGTACTGGTCGCGCTCGGCCCGCGCAGTCCTCTAGGCCGCTGGTGGATCGCGCTCACCGGCCACACGCTGGCTTTCACCTTCAGCGGCTTGGTGATCGGTTCGATCCTTTATAGTCTGCCCTTCGCGGTGCAGCCGTTCGCCGCGTCGTTCGCGGGCGTCGATCGCAAACTGACTGCGGCGTCGGCGACGCTGGGCGCCTCCCCGCTGCGGACTTTCTTTCGTGTGATCGCGCCGCTCTCCGTCCCCGGACTAATTACCGGCACGGCCCTGAGCTTCGCTCACACCATGGGAGAATTCGGCGTGGTGCTCATGGTCGGCGGAAACATTCCCGGCATTACGCGCACCGTCTCCATCGACATTTTCGACCGCGTCCAGGCCTCTGACTACGCCGCCGCCAACGAAACTGCGCTGTTGTTGCTCGCGTTCAGCTTCGCCGTGCTAGCCGTGGTGTATGGCACGAACCGAAAAGCATGGGTCATCGGACCCGTAAAGTAACTGGGATCAGCGTCTCCCGCCCCCGCGGCATGTCATCCTGAGCGGAGTGGGTGCGTCGCGAAGCGAAGCAGCCACGCAGTCGAAGGATCCCTATTCCAAGTGCGACGAGGGCGGCGTGTCGAGGATTCCCTCTCGGTACTAATGCCGGCCCTGACTTTGCCAATCCAAGCGAAGCTCCCTAGAATGAACTGCGATGAACGAACCGCGCGCAACTGCGTCCGTTGAAATCGTGACTCCTTCATCACGGCCTGCGCCAGCAGAACGCAGCGAATCAGACGGCCCGCGCCTCCAAGTCTCCCTGCGCAGGCGAGTGCCATCGGAAGGACACGAGTTCTCCCTAGACGTTGAGTTTCAGGCCGCGCCGGGGATCACGATCCTCTTCGGCCCGTCCGGAGCGGGCAAGACAACCCTGCTCGACTGCGTTGCCGGACTGACCACGCCCGACTCGGGACGCATCGCCATCGGCGACCGCGCCTTATTTGACACCGCTCAGCGCACCGATCTCCCTGTAGCCAAACGGCGCGTCGGATATGTATTTCAGAGTCTCGCCCTATTCCCGCATCTCACGGTGGAGCAGAACGTCCAATACGGCCTCTCGCATCTTTCGCAGGAAAAGCGTGCAGCGCAGGCATCTGCAATTCTTCAGGCATTTCGGATTTCGCGTCTCGCGTCGCGCTACCCGCGCGAAACGTCTGGTGGGGAAGGTCAGCGCGCAGCGTTAGCGCGAACTCTGGTGACCGATCCCGCGGTGCTGCTGCTCGACGAACCGCTGGCGGCGCTGGACGCCGCGACCAAGGGGAAAATCATCGACGATCTGCGCAGTTGGAATCAGGCTCACCGCATCCCTATCCTGTATGTCACGCACAGCCGAGAGGAAGTCTTTGCTCTTGGTGATCGCGTGGTCGTCCTCGACGCCGGACGCATCGTCGCACAAGGCACGCCGCACGAAGTCATATCGGCACCACTGCAGGAAACGTTCGCTCAGTTAGTGGGCTTCGAAAACATTTTCGACGCCGTGGTGGAGTCCGTACACCCGGAGCGCGGCACCATGTCTTGCCGTATAGCGGGAGACACGGGTCCGGTGGTGCTCGAAACTCCGCTCGTGCGCGGGGGAGTAGGCTCCGCTCTGCGCGTGGGCATCCGCGCCGGAGACATTCTGCTGGCAACGGCGCCGCCGGTCGGACTAAGCGCGCGCAACGTGATTCCGGGGCGCATCGCGTCACTCGAGCAGCGAGACGTGATCGTGACCGCGCGAGTGAAATGTAGAGTCGAAATGGAAGTCCACCTCACTCCGGCGGCACGCGATTCTCTGCAACTCGCGCCTGGCTGCGAAGTGTGGCTGGTGATCAAGACGCACTCGTGTCACTTGATGCAGAAATAGCAAGTAAATGGGCAGCTACGGCTGGTTCCGATACACCGTACCGACGCCCTTCCCGTTCGGTCCGCCGTATGCTGATGTGGTGCCATAGAGCATACCGTCGTTCCCAAATATGACCCCAGCCAGGGGGAGACCTGCTCCCGACCCTCCCTTGAAGGCATGGACCTGCGTCTCTGTCCAGGCTCCGCTTGCTGTGGGCGTCAGTTTGTAGATTTCTCCATACAGCGAGCTTCCCCCCAAAACCGTCGTGCCGTAGATATTTCCTTTGGAGTCAAGAATGATCCCGTTGGGAATATCGCCGTCGTGAGGGCCGCTAAACTCGTGAATTGCCGTCTCCGTCCACCCCTGCGATGACGGCGAGAGTTGAAAGACCGTGCCACCGCCAATACATGAGTTGGTAACCACATACTGGTTCGACGTAGTGCCGTAGACATTGTGGGCGGAATCCACAGCCAGCCTGGCCGCCGGGTTACAACCATCGTCGCCACTGAAGGCGTGAATCACTTTTTCCTTCCACGCGCCACCCTGGCCGGGACTCAATTCAAACACGATGCCGTTGAGATAGGTGCCCCCCAACGCGGTCGTTCCCCACAGATTGCCCGCCGCATCGAAAACCACGCCAGCCACAGGCTCTGCTCCATCCGGTCCACTGTTGCGATTGCCGGTAAAGCTGTAAAGAATGCTCTCGGTCCAGCCGCCGCTGCCATCGGGTGAGAGTTCGAACACGGTTCCAACGCCGTGGGTCCCGCCGTTCGAGCTGGCGCCGTAAAGATTTCCAGCCGCATCCATGACAACTCCACCGAGCGGGTAGAAGGCGTCTTCGTTGCAGCATTGAAAGCTGTAGATTACTTTCTCACTCCATCCTCCACCGGCGATGGGACTGAGTTCATAAACCGTGCCGACGCCGCCGTTGTTCCCCCCGAACATCGTGGTGCCAAAAAGGTTGCCGGAGCCGTCCATCAACAGCGGACCGCCATCGGGTTGTTCGGCATCCCTGGCGCCGAATGCGAAAGAATAGATTTGCGTGTAAGTGAAATCGCCCTTACCGTTCGACGACAACTCGAAGACCGTTCCCTCGTTGGCTGCACCGCCGAAGTGGGTGGTACCGTAGAAATTTCCTTTTGAATCCGTAATCAACGGGGCCATGGGATAGTCACCGTCCGGCGAATTCTTAAAGACGTGGACAACATTGCCGGTTTCAGCGACGGCAGCACCGGTAAACATTGCGGCCAGAGCAAAGAATGTAATGGATACCACCAAAGATCGTCTCATGCGTAAAATCTCCTGCCACAGGAAGGATTGTTTTTGGGGGAGAGGTCGTGGCCCACTGTCCGGCGGATTATACGCAGATTCGGGATCGCCGGGCAACGTGCAGAATCTTGCAAGCTTCGTCTGATCGGCGAACTCGCTTTCCACAGTTCAAAAGCGAGGGAGCGTGGCTTCGGCGTTCTGCATATCTTCTCGTTCCATTTCAATCACCGCCACCCACTGCCCCTTGCGCTCTTCCGAGAACACAACCCGCCCGCCGAGAATCCGCGCCGCTGCCGCTGGCGGCAAATCGCGGTGGTAGCCGAAGAAACGGCGCTTGAGGTCGATCCAAACTTTCCAGCGATCCAGCAACGGACGTGCGGGTTCATATTTGGTCGAGAAGACGAGCGCTACCTCAAAGTGCGAGCGGAAGTCGGCGGCTGAGAGCACTTCGTCCAGAGAGAAATCTTCGATGCGCACCACCTGGACCGGGCGCGTCACATAACCCAGCCAAGGGCGGGCCAGTTCGTCCGAAGCCGGCCAGGCAGTGAGCGCGTGCGCCATGGGATAGCGGGCCTCGAGAAAGCGCTCTCCATCCTGGTGCAGAACGATGTAGTCGCGGTACGCGAGATTGTCTTCCGGCGAAAATCCGTAAGGCGGATTCCAGAACCATGCGGCCACAAAAGCGATGGCAACTACGGCGACAGCCGCGCGCCAATGCCGCAATCGCCGGCGCAGAGTCGAGACTCCCACGATAATCACAAGCGGCACCGCCGGCAGCATGTAGCGAGCCAAGACTGCGCCGCCGATCAATGCCATAGCCACTACGTAGACTTTTACGACGACGAGAAAGATCATCTGCACCGGAATCGCGATGCGCGACCGCTCGACCCCGTCGTCTTTCACCGGAGACCACAGCATCGCTAGCAGCATCCCCAGCGTCAGCAGCCACAAATGCATGTAGCCGAACGCCTGCCATAGCCGCAGCACCAGAGCCAGCAAGAATCGCAAAGGGTTCAGAGTGGAAGCGACGTTGTAGCGGAAAAACTCCGGATTGCCAAAGACATATCCGGTCCGCGTGTAGTGATAGGCGTACCAGAGAGCCAGTGGGAGTAGCGGAAGCAAGAGCGGCAGAATGCGGCGCGACCAGCCTGTCGAGCTCCGCTCGACCGGACAGCCGGTGGCGGCTGTCCCCACATTGTTCGTCCAGTATTGCGGTTCGAACCGCTGAGGCACAACGAAACGCAGAACTTCCCAGCATGCCACCCCTGCCGGCGCCAGAATCGACGTTTCCTTCGCAAGCGCGGCCAGCGAGAACCAGACCGCAACCGCGACCGGACGATCCTCCAGATAAGCACATAGGCCCCAGAAGATCAGCCCCGCCGCAGCCAGATCCACCTGGGCCAGCGAGCTTTGCGCAAAGAAAACCGGGTACCCCGCCGTGCAGAGCGTGGAGGCGATCGCCACCTCGGTATTCGCCACGCGCTCGGCCAGCCGAAACACTCCCAGCAGCGAGAAGGCGGCGACCACCAGCATCGCCGATCGCGTCACCACCGGCGCGAAGCCCACGCATTTCCACCACAGGGCGATCCAAGCCATCACCAGCGGGGGATGCGCGTTCGATACAGTCGTGTGCGGAATCAGGCTGCCGCTCAGCAGCAGATCGCGCGCGGCGGGAACGTAGTAGCCCGCTTCGTCCCAGAAGTAAGGAAGCTGCAGCAGGGGCAAATGCAGCAGAAAAATTCCCACAAAGATGCCCGCGAACACCAAGGGTGGATGCAGGCGGGGAGATCGTATAGGAGAAGTCATTCTACCGGTGGAAGCGTCGCACGATCGGGGATCTTTCTGTAGAGACGTTGCTTGCAACGTCTCGCTCGCCACCGTCAGTAATGCTGGCGGCAGAGACGTAGCAAGCTACGTCTCTACGATGGGTTCGCCGGTCGCTCAGTGCACCGGCCCTTGAGCCCCCATGCGCGGGTCGAGCTTGATCTCGCCGAAGGCACTCTCGTACCCGGCAACGTTTTGCTGCAGGAGTCCGAGCAGCGCCTTGGCCTGCTGCGGGCTCAGGTAGATGCCTTGGAAGTTCTTGATCTCCACATGGGTCTCGGTCTGTTGTTGCAGGGTGCCGAAAACCAGGAAAAAGTCCCAGATATTGACCCGCATCTGCACGCTGTTGGCATAGTTTTCGCGATAGTCGGGGCCGTTCGTCAGTTTCACGTTGGGTTGCGTCGGATTACTCATAGCGGGAAGTGTAAATGACTTTGCGGCCGGGAAGGAATCGACGGGATGCTCGGATCTGAGGGCCGGGAGGCCCTAAGCAGGATACACCTGACAAAAACTGTCAACCCGTTGATGGTTTGCGGCTCGTTACCGCATGAGTAGTCCTGTGCAAGACACCGACTTTCGTTTGGCTTTCCACTGAAAACAAAGGATTTATGGCCGCGCGTCTCATTACTTTGGGAAGTACCCTGTGGCGGCCAAAGTGCGATAGAGTTTAAGTTCATCCGCGAGAAGCGGAGATTGCGGGCTACCTATGACCCAAAATATCGATCACGGGATGATGGAAGAAGTCGTCCTCCCCGAACATCTCATTCCCCTGGGATCTGTGCTCGGCCAGGGAGTAAGTGCGCTGGACCTGTGCATGGTCCTGGCCAGGATTTTTCAAGTGCAGTACAACGAAGTCGCGCTCTTGCGGCTTGAGGGCGGCCTGCTGCGCTTCGTGTTCCCAGAATACTTGCGGACCACGGGGGCGATTCCGTTGTCCAGCAAAGCGGTGGCGGCCCACACGGCGTTGAGCAAGAAAGCCGAGATCTTCAATAACTTCGCCCGGGTCAAGCACGCCAGCATCTTCGAAACGATCAAGGCCGACGGGGACAATTCCGACGAACCGGCCGCGCCGTCACCCATTCAGAAGCTCATGTCCGTGCCAATCATGGACCGGGATTCAGCGGTGGTGGGCGTGATTCAGATTTCCCGCAAAGGACTCGATCCGAAGTTTGCGAAAGATTTCAGCCGCGAAGATCTGCACGACCTGGAGCTGGCGGCCGGACTCCTGGCCACGGCACCGGCGCTACTGGCAAACTAAGCTCTTAAGACAAGTCACTGGGGGCGACGTGGTCTGTCGCCCCCAGAACTTTTTTGTCGTTGTTTCTATTTCTTCAGCGGAACTCGCAAGTCCGTTCCCGTCATCTCCTTCGGTTCGTCGACACTCAGCATTCCGAGAATTGTCGGCGAAATGTCGCGCAACGATCCATTCGGCTTCAGCGTGAACTGCCTGGCGTTTTCCGACACGACGATGAATGGTACCGGGTTGGTCGTATGCGCGGTGTGCGGTCCTCCCGTCACGGGATCGATCATCATCTCTGCGTTTCCGTGATCAGCAGTGATCAGCATCGCTCCGCCTTTGGCACGAACGGCGCTCTCGATGCGCGCCAGGCAAGCATCCACGGTTTCGACCGCCTTGATCGTGGGCTCAATCTTGCCGGAGTGCCCGACCATGTCGGCATTGGCAAAATTCACGATCATCACATCGAATGTTCCATCCTCGGTGGCCTTCACGACGGCATCGGCAATCCCCGCCGCAGACATCTCCGGCTTCAAGTCATAAGTCGCAACCTTGGGAGATTGCACCATCACGCGCTCTTCGCCGGGGAACGGAGTCTCCACGCCGCCGTTGAAGAAATACGTGACGTGCGCATACTTTTCGGTCTCGGCCACGCGCAGGTTGCGCATGTTCATTCCGCCCATCACGTTGGCCAGAATGTTCGCCATTGATTCCGCCGGAATCACCACCGGCAGACTGAAATTCTTGTCGTACTGCGTCATGCAGACATAGCGCAGATTCTTCGGCACACGGTCGCGCGGAATCGTCGTATCCAGATCGGCCGCGCCCGGCAGGTCGCTGCCGCCCTTGTCGTTTAGCCCGCTGTTGCGCGCAAGTGTGCGCGTGATCTGACGAACCCGATCCGCGCGAAAGTTGAAGCAGATGCAAGCGTCTTCGTCCCGAATGGTGGCCAGCGCTTGCCCGCGGCTGTCAGTGCAGACGAACGGAATCACGAATTCGTCGGTCACTCCCTTGTTGTAGGAATCCTTCATCCCCTGCACGGGATCGGCGCACTTGCCGCCTTCCGCGTCGGCGAACACCATCGCGTTGTAGGCCTTCGCAATGCGCTCCCAGCGCCGGTCGCGGTCCATAGCGTAATAACGTCCGTTGACCGTGGCGATGTTGCCGCAGTTATACTCGCGCATCTTCTGCTGAAGCTGTTCGAGATATCCGGCACCGTTGGTGGGCAGCGTGTCGCGTCCGTCCATAAAAGCATGTACGAAGACGTGATCCAGCCCGTTCTGCTTCGCCATCTTCAGCAGGGCGTACAGATGCGCCTGTTGCGAGTGCACCCCTCCGTCGGAAACCAGCCCAAACAGATGCAATCTGCGTTCACCAGTGCGGGCATGCTTCATCGCATCGAGCAGCACAGGATGCGAGAAAAATTCCCCGTTCTGGATCATCAGATCGATGCGGGTGATGTCCATGTGCACGATACGCCCCGCGCCCATGTTGAGGTGCCCGACTTCGCTGTTGCCCATCTGCCCCTCGGGCAGTCCCACGAACGGCCCGCTGGTATGAATGAGCGTGTTGGGATACTCGCGCAGCAACCGGTCATACGTAGGCTTGCGCGCGAGAGCAATGGCGTTGGCTTTGGTTTCGGCTCGGTAACCCCAGCCATCGAGAATCGTCAGAATCAGCGGTTTAGGACGAGACATAAGTCAGCTTCTAGCTCCTAGCTGTTTGCTCTGAAGCAGTGTCATCCTGAGCAACGCGAAGGATCTATGCAATCTGCGGCCAGTTGCACAGATCCTTCGGCCCGCAAAACACGCGGACCTCAGGATGACAATGCATGAGCGGTTAGTTGGGTCAGCCTTTATAGTTCAACGCCGCCAGCCCTAGGAACCGCGACGTCCCCGCCAGCTCTTCCTCAATCCGCAGCAGTTGGTTGTACTTCGCGATGCGGTCAGTGCGCGACGCCGATCCAGTCTTGATCTGTCCCGCTCCCGTTGCCACGGCAAGATCCGCGATGAACGTGTCTTCCGTCTCGCCCGACCGGTGCGAAATAACTGACGTATATCCATTCCGCCGCGCCAGGTCGATCGCATCCAGCGTCTCGCTGACCGTGCCGATCTGATTGACCTTGACCAGAATCGAGTTAGCCACGCCCTTGTCGATCCCTTCCTGCAGGAACTGAATATTCGTGACGAAAATATCGTCGCCTACCAGCTGAATCTTCCCGCCGAGTTCCTTCGTCAGTTTCTGCCAGCCATCCCAGTCGCCTTCGGCCAGCCCGTCTTCGAGCGATACGATCGCGGGATAATCCTTCACCCACTTCGCCCAGAACGCGACCATCTCGTCGGAACTCTTGGCCGACTTGTCCGACTTCTTGAACACGTACTTGCCGTCCTGGAAAAACTCGCTGGCCGCCGGATCGAGGGCGATCGCGATCTCTTCTCCCGGCTTGTAGCCAGCCTTCGAGATCGCTTCCAGCACGACTTCGATAGCTTCCACGTTCGACTTCACCGACGGCGCAAATCCGCCCTCATCGCCCACGGCCGTGTTGTATCCGCGCTTCTTCAGCACGCCCTTCAGCGTATGGAAAACTTCCACGCCCCAGCGCAGCGCCTCATGAAACGTCGGCGCGCCCACAGGCATCACCATGAATTCCTGGAAATCGACGTTGTTGTCGGCGTGCGCTCCGCCATTCAGGATGTTCATCATCGGCGTGGGCAGCGTATTCGCGCCGGCTCCGCCAAGATAGCGATACAGCGGGATATCCAGAGTCTTTGCCGACGCGCGCGCCGCCGCCATCGACACCGACAGCAACGCATTCGCGCCCAGCCGTCCCTTGTTCTCCGTGCCGTCCAGTTCGATCATCCGGGCATCGAGCCCGCGCTGGTCGAACGCATCCCAGTTCGCCAGAGCATCGGCGATCTCACCGTTCACGTTTTCCACCGCCTTGAGGACGCCTTTGCCCAGGAAACGATTCGTGTCGCCGTCGCGCAACTCGACCGCTTCGTGTTCGCCCGTCGACGCGCCGCTGGGTACAATCGCCCGTCCCATCGAACCGTCGGCCAGAAACACTTCCGCTTCCACCGTGGGGTTGCCACGTGAGTCCAGAACTTCTCGCGCATGAATGGCTGCAATATTTGACATAAGTAGTTTCTCTTTCCTCAAAGGTTATGATTTCAGTACCGCTTCCCGGATCGCAGACCCCGGTTCGGATAGTCGCTGTTCCCGGCGATCAGGCGTTCGAAGAGGTAGCCGCGCCTGTATAAGTCTCACCAGAGCTGTGTTGCGGAACCAACGATTATAGCGGAAGGACAAGTCTGCAGTGTGACCCCGGACACGCGGTTCCCGCACAATTTCCGCCTTCGGGACTGTCCCTTCGGCCACTCCATCGCGCCCTTATCTCCTATGGTTCCCCTGTCCCGTCAGCGTGTTGTCGCGGGCATCTGCAGGGACTAGAGTCAAGGGATAGAATACTGTTCGGGAATTTTGAGGAGGCACGATGAAGAAATGGATCGCTCTACCTTGCATGCTGCTGCTCGCCAGCGTCCTTACGGCGCAGACCGGTTCCCCCGTACCCGCAGGGACCACCCTGATGGTCCGGCTCGACACGACCCTCGCTACTTTCAGCAACCGGATCGGCGATCCCTTCCAGGCCAAGGTCACCCAGGCAGTTGTGGTCAACGGCAATACCTTGATTCCCGTCGGAGCGACCGTCGAAGGCCGCGTCACCAAGGTGAATGAGCCGCGGCGCATCTCTGGCAAGCCGACCATCGGGATTCTTCCTGAGGCCGTGATTCTTCCGACCGGGGAGCGCTACTACCTCGACGCGACCCTCGTCGACACCAACATCCGCGGCACCGACGTGAGCGCTGAGGGCCAGTTCAAGGGAACCGGCCACGACCGTCGCGACACCCTCGAGGTTGGTGGCGGCACCGCTGGCGGCATGCTCGTTGGAGGATTGATCGGCGGCGGTCCGGGCATCCTGATTGGCGGCGCCGTGGGCGCCAGCGCAACCACTGTGCACTGGCTGGCTAAGCACCGTTCTGCAACCTTGCCCGCCGGCACCGAACTAACATTGGAATTGAATCGGCCAATGGCGATGGGCGCGGCCACTACACCGGCCCCTGCTCCCGTTGCGGCACCCGCGCCCTCAAGTGGCGGCAGCAAGTAGCCGGAACTTCTCTCGAACTTCTTTGAGACGCCGGATAGCGAGAGCTTCCGGCGTTTTCTTTTGCGGGCCTCATGGGAGAATAGTCTTGTGAAAATCAAAATCGACATCCCAGACAAGATGAAATCCAGATCGAAGAAACAGGCAGATCAAGAAGGCATTACCGTCAACGATCTGATAGTCCGGTCGGTTAAAGCACGCTGACCGACGGAGCGAAATCGCAATCGAAACGCAGATTACCTATTATTCAATCGAAAAGACCGGGATCGTTGCAGCTTGATAATGCGAAAATCTACGAGCTCATCGATTTTCCATAGCTAAAACGAGGGCCTTACCTCACGCCCCGAAGATCAACTCCCCCTCGCTCAGCACCTGCAACTCGATCCACCCTTCCAGCGGCAACGAATCCACCGGCAGGCGATTCTGCCAGAGGCTGAAGCGTAAACGGAGCTTGCTAGTAGCCCCCACGGCGACCGCACCAGCCTTCCGTTCCGCCGCTCGGTCCACCGGGCCTGCGCTCGGAGTCGCCAGCAGCCACACCAGCGGCAGCTTAAATTCAAAGTTCCGCAGCAGCGCCAGCTTCACGTGCTCCTCGGGCTGGGACGACGATGCCTTCACCCGCTCTTCTGACCCGTTTTCGATCTTCCAGTCCTTCAGCTTCCTCTCGTGCACCGAGGCTTCAACCCGCAGCGTACGCCGCGCACGCGGCTCGCCGCTCGCCCACGATTCCAAGTTGACCACCAGATCAAAATCTTCCTCCGGAACGTTGCCGGTGAAGTCGAGTCGTCCATAAACACAGGTGGAATCGATCCCGGCATACACCGCATCGAGCAAGAACTGTTTCCCGTGCAACGCGCCCGCGCGGTGATCGGCGGTATAAATAGCCGCGCCCATCCACTCGAAATAGCGCACCTTGTCGCCCGCCACTCGCGGATGAATGTACGCCGTCTGCGGCACAAACGACGGACGCACTTCCACCCCTGTAATCGGCTGAGCCAGAGAGTCCGGCGGAACCGCTCCCAGCGCCTGATACACGTTCGACAGGTGCTTGCGGTAGAGCTCGTCGAAATCGCGGTCGTTGGCCGAATGATGTTCCGGCCCGTACCACCAGTTCCAGTCGCTGCCCTCGGCAATCAGGATTTCTTCAAATGCCAGCTTGCGTTGCGCCTCGGTGGCGCGCGCCGCATTTTGCGCATAAAACTCGCGCGCATGGTGTAGGTAGTCCCAGGCGCGATTATCCTCGGGCGCTCCGATCCACACATTGAAGTTCGCACCGATCCACGACCCGGGCACCAGCGACGTCAGCTTGTTGAAGTCCTTGTGCAGCGCAATCGCCTCGGAGATCGTGACCGATTCCACGCCCGGTTCGTTCTGCAACCCGTCGTAGAAGCGCCGCAAAAATTCGCGTCCCGACTTCGGGTAGTACTCCCAGGCATTCTCGCCGTCGAGAATGATCGACACCACCGCATCGCGCCCCTTGGCCAGCACCGGCTTGGCCGCTTCCTTGATGTTGCCGATCAAATGCCTCGCTGCATCTGCTGGAGGCATTCCCGAATACACGAACCCAACGAGATCCGAAATCGTGTGGTCACGAAACACCATGTTCATCGCCGCTGAGCCGTTCTCGTAACGGTGGATGTTGTAGAGCTTATCCGCCAAATGCGAGGGCAAGCGCCCGTTGCCGTCGCGGGCGAAGAACAATCCTGTGCTCCGCCCCAGCACGCCTTCATCGGTCGCCATCCACTGCACGCCCACGCTATGCGCGATGGCCAGCACTTCCTCCGAGACGCTGCCTTCCGACGGCCAAACGCCCTTGGGACGCAGCCCGAAAACTTTCTCGTGCAGATCCAGACCTCGCGTCAGCTGTTCACGCGCGTCCTCCGGATGCCGAAATCGATTTTGTGGCAGCGGTAATCCCGGAGACGACACCGCCCCCGCGCTGGTATCGCACACCAGCGGCAGGATCGGATGATAGAACGGCGTGGCCGAAAGCTCAATCGATCCCTTCTTGGCAGCAGTGGCGTGCGCTGGCAGCACCCTGGCTAGCAATTCCCTCTCACGCACAATCAAAAACTTCTGATCGTCGAGCGAGAAGCTGTGGCCCTTGGCCACCAATGCAGCGACGTCTTTCTCTTCCAGAAAGAATTCGTCGAACCACGCCAACTGCGACAACACCTGCAGGTCGGTGAAGTCCTGCGCCTGGAAATACCTCTCTGCGCGCTCTGGATGGTCGCCATGCTCACGGAACCGCTCCCACAACTCGCGGTACCGCGGATAGCGCCCAATCAGGTTCTGGGGGTTCGCCTGAAACAGATATTGCAGCGCAAAGCGCCGCTCCTCCAGCGACAGATCCTTCGCCGGCTTGGCCGCCACTTTGAGAAACGGATCTTGCGCCGTCCCATCAACATAGTCCTGAATCTGCACCATCAGCGACGGCACCAGATTGAAGTTCTGATGGACGTTTGGAAACTCGTCCAACAACTTCACCATGCCGTAGTAGTCCTTGAGCGCGTGCAGCCGCGTCCACGGCAGACGATATTCTCCCGTGACCAGATCCTTATAGAACGGCTGGTGCTGATGCCAAAGAAGAATGACGCGCAAAGCAGGCATGGCTGGAAGAGTCAGTCTAGCATGAGGTTTTTCCGGATCGGCGCACGAATGGCGGTACCTGCCTCCCTATCGGCGGCTGCCGTCCCACAAATCCGTGCGCACAGGCGGCCACTTCTGTAAACTAAGGCCCGCACGTAGTTCGGCGACGCCATGAGCCCTGAATCCATTACCGCCTCCCCGCAACTCCTCACCGATCAGGACCTCTACCTCTTCAACGAGGGCAGCAATTACCGCCTCTACGACAAGATGGGGTGCCATCTCGTCACGCACAACGGACAAGCCGGCGCCGTCTTCAGCGTTTGGGCTCCGAATGCGCGGTCGGTGTCAGTCGTAGGCAGCTTCAATGAATGGGCTTCCAAGTCGCATCGTCTCAACTCCCGCGGCTCGTCCGGCATCTGGGAAGGGTTCATCTCGGGCGTGACTAAAGGCGCGCTCTACAAGTTTCATATTGAATCGAATCGCCACGGATACCGCGTCGATAAAGCCGACCCGCTCGGCCTGCTGCATGAGAAGCCTCCGCGCACCGCCTCGGTCGTCTGGGACCTCGACTATCAGTGGAACGATCACGACTGGATGCAAAAGCGCGCCGGTCGCAATTCTCTGCGCGCGCCTCAGGCAGTTTACGAAGTGCATCTGGGTTCGTGGATGCGAGTGCCCGAAGATCACAACCGCCCGTTGACCTACCGCGAAACCGCGCCTCGCCTCGCCGAATACGTCGGCCAGTTGGGCTTCACCCACGTCGAGTTTCTGCCCGTGATGGAGCACCCGTTCTTCGGCTCCTGGGGATACCAGACCACCGGATACTTCGCACCTACCTCGCGCTACGGCACGCCGCAGGATTTCATGTACCTGGTCGACTACCTGCACCAGCACGGCATCGGCGTGATCCTCGACTGGGTACCGTCGCACTTCCCCTCCGACGCGCACGGCCTCGCCTACTTCGACGGCACACATCTCTACGAGCACTCCGACTCGCGCCAGGGATTCCATCCCGACTGGAAGACCCACATCTTCAACTATGGACGCCCCGAAGTGCGCAGCTTTCTCATGTCGAGTGCGATGTTCTGGCTCGACAAATACCACATCGACGGCCTGCGCGTGGATGCGGTTGCGTCGATGTTGTACTTGGACTACTCGCGCAAGCAGGGCGAATGGATCCCCAACAAATTCGGCGGACGCGAAAATCTTGACGCCATCGACTTCCTCCGCCGCTTCAATCAGGAAGCCTACAAGGAACATCCCGAGATTCAAACGACGGCCGAGGAATCCACTTCGTGGCCCATGGTCTCAAAGCCGGTGTACGTCGGTGGCCTCGGCTTCGGCTTGAAGTGGGACATGGGATGGATGCACGATACGCTGCGCTATTTCCAGAACGATCCCATCCACCGCAAATATCACCACAACGATCTCACTTTCCGAATGCTGTATTCGTTCCTCGAGAATTTCGTGCTGCCGCTCTCGCACGATGAAGTCGTTCACGGCAAGGGATCGCTGATCGGCAAGATGCCCGGCGACGAGTGGCAGAAGTTCGCCAATCTGCGACTGCTGTTCGCCTACATGTACGCGCAGTCCGGCAAGAAACTTCTGTTCATGGGCTGTGAATTTGGACAGGTGAGTGAGTGGGCGCACGACTCCAGCCTGGAATGGCATGTTCTGCAGTACCAGGTTCATCGCGGCGTGCAAGCCTGGATGGAGCAGTTGAACCGCTTCTACCGTAACGAGCCCGCCATGCATGTGCTCGATAACGATCCTACCGGGTTCGAGTGGGTCGACGCCAACGACAACGCCACCAGCACGGTCTCGCTGCTGCGCAAGAGCGAGGTGCCTCAGGACACGGTGCTGGTCGTGTGCAACTTCACACCAGTGCCGCGAGTCGGCTACCGCGTCGGCGTCCCCCATGGCGGATACTGGCGCGAAATGCTGAACAGCGACGCCCGCGAATACGCCGGCAGCGGCCTGGGCAATCTCGGCGGAGTGAACGCGGAAGAAATTCCGACGCACGGCCGTCCATTCTCGCTGAAGCTGACGCTTCCTCCGCTGGCCGCGCTATTCTTCAAAGCAAGCTGACCATCACGACTCATGTGGAGACGGCCGCCTCGGCCGTCTCGCGTGGGCGAAGCCCCGCGTCTCCCGCACAATCGCCGGCAGCCTGATTTCGCGCCCAACCCGCTCACTCCCCCCAGCCATCCAAAACAGGTCTGTCTCTCAAATCGTCGGAGGTCCTGTTGATTCGTCATCATGCTCTTGTGCGTGCAATGATTCTGACCGCGGTTTGTCTTTCGGCCACGGGGCTGCCGGCCCAATCCGCGCCGGTGCAACCCTCTGCCACCGCGCCGGCGACCACGTACACCCTGACTGTTCAACTCGCTGGCAACGCCACCGGCACCGTAACGAGTTCTCCCGCAGGCATCAGTTGCCCATCCACCTGCAGCGCGAAGTTCAACTCCGGCACCAGCGTGAAACTTACCGCGACCGCCGCCAAGGGCGATTACTTCGCCGGATGGTCCGGTGCATGCAAAGTCATCGGTCCATGCACACTCACCATGAACGCAAACAAGTCCGCCACCGCAACCTTCAACGTGAACCAGACCGTCAAAGTTCTGAACCACATTATCTTCATGGCGCAGGAGAACCGTGGCCTCGATCACTACTTCGGCGCCCTACGTTCCTACTGGAAAAACAACGGCTTCGCCGACCGTTCGTTCGACGGCCTGCCTCAATTCAATCCGACGTCCGGCCTCGCCCCGCTGTACGGACCGCCACCCCTCAATCCCGGCTGCGATCCTGGATTCCCACCGCCGAGCGATTGCACCGAAGACAGCGCCAGTCCGCAGATCACCTCGTACAAGTTGATCACCCAGTGCATTGAAAACCCGAGCCCCTCGTGGAACGAAAGCCACGTCGACTGGGATCTCAACAACCCCTACTCCGCCACGGCGACTCTCGATGGCTTCGTCTGGACCAACGCCCACGACGCCCGCGCCATCGTTCCGCCTTACAACGACACCAACGGCATCCGCTCCATGGGCTATTACGACGACACCGACCTGAACTACTACTACTACATGGCATCCCAGTTCAGCACGTCAGACCGCTGGTTTTCCCCAGTCATGTCGCGCACCGCCCCGAATCGAGAATATCTGATCGCCGCCACGTCGCAGGGAGATGTCTACCCCATCGGCACCGACAGCGGCGACCAGTCGCTGCTTACGGCCACAACAATTTTTCAGAAATTGCAAAACGCGGGAATCACCTGGAAGATTTACATCAACACCAACAACACTCCCTGCTCAAACAACGAAACGCCGCAATGCTTGCTCACCTTGAGCTATGTCCAGAATTTCTCGTGGGGACAGACCATCCCGACCAACTACCCAAACAACCTCGCGACGATGACTCAATTTTTCGCCGACGTGCAGAACGGCACGCTGCCACAGGTCGCTCAGATTGAACCCGCATCAGGCGCGGGCCTCGACGAGCACGGCTCCGATTCCGACCAATATCCAATCAACATCCAACTGGGCGCGCAGTACGTTGCGTCGATCATCAACGCGTTAATGACCAGCGTCTCCTGGAAAGATTCTGCCTTCATCCTGACCTACGATGAGTTCGGGGGACTCTATGACCACGTGCCACCTCAGCCTGCCGTGAGCCCCGATGGCATCAAGCCCAAAGATCTGCTGACCGGCGACATCTGCACCACGGCCACCGGCCCCGACTGCGATTTCACCTACACGGGCTACCGATTGCCATTGATCGTCGTGTCGCCCTATGCACAAAAACACCACGTGTCGCACACGATCATGGACACGACTGCGATCCTAAAGTTCATCGAAAATCGCTTCGGCCTGACAGCCCTGACCAAGCGCGACGCCGCACAAAAAAGCATGAATGAATTCTTCAGCTTCAACTTCCCACCGTGGATGACGCCGCCAACACCGCCCGCGCAAAGCACGAGCGGCGCTTGCTACCTGAATCAACTGCCGTGAGCCAAACGTAAGGCTAGAAACTTGAGTGTAGCGCTCGAACTCGCTTTTAGGTGGCGCAGCGCTTTGAGCACTGCGATAAAGCCGTTCTTTTAGTCGAGGCTTTAGCCTCCGAGGTACATTTAACCGAACCCTTTGTATTCCTTCCAGAACTCCGGCCATGCCAACCATGGCGGCCCGCACACGAAGATGTCAGATGATCCTCGCTCTCCTCATTCTTCACGCCTAAAGAATTCCCGTTGTGTCCGGCCCACCGGCAGTCGGTGAACAGCCGATCCGCTTCCTTGCGCGACTGTCCCATCACAATCAAAGTCGAAGACAGCGGTGTCGGATAGCCTCGCAGCCACGACGAGTTGACTCCACTGATGGAAGGAGGCAGATGATAGGCCGGACCCAGGATCTCGATCGCTCCCTGCTCCCCATAATTCCTAACCGCCACGCCCACATTCGCTTGCTGCTCCGGAGGCAACGAGTCCCGAATGCCCGCCACTGTCTTAACCAACTCGTCCCACCCAATCTCCTCGCGCAGGTCGCCGTTATTCTCCAGCGCAAACTTCATCAGCCTGCCACTCGACGCGAATGGAAGAATCATCGCGCTCATGAACAGCCCCCAAGCGACAACCCCAGTTAAGAACACCGCCGCCGCCACCGCTCGCCGCGGAATCGTCGACAACGACGCAACCCAGCGCTCACCCATCACCGCGCCCATCGCGATCAGCATCGGATACGCCCCGCCCAGGTAATACCCTCGACCCTTCCCGATGGCGTATAGAATCAGCGGGATCAAATACATCCAAGCCAGCATCCGGTACCGCCGGTCGCGCAAGTAGCCGATCACGCCAGCGATCCACAGGGGAGTCGCGACTAGATTCGCGCAGATCCAAACTTGATCGCGCCAAAATCCTTCCGCCCGCCCCTCGCCCACATCGCGCGCATGAATGTGCTGCAGGAAGTGCAGCGAGATGAAATCGTGCTTCACCTGCCAAAGTAGATTCGGCGCACAGATCAAGAATCCGAGCGCCATTCCGCCCCAGAACCATCCGTTTCCCAAATAGCGCCGGGCAGACGTCAGCAAAATGCCGCCCATGATCCCAGCCAGGTAAAATCCCATCGTGTACTTTGTCTGAAATCCAAGGCCAATGGTCGCGCCAATCGCCAGCCACCATCGCGGATTCTCCGTCTTCAGCAGACGGATCACGAAGTAGGCAATCAGCACCCACCACAAATTGTCGAAGGTCGTGTATTGAAATTCGGTCCCTTCGAACAGCAGAAGGGTAGAGAGTGCAACCGACAGCGCAGCGGTTACCTGCGCGAACCGTCCACCGCCAAGTTGACGGGCCATCAACCCCGCAACCACCACCAGGATCGCCTGCGCGATGACGGAAAACAGCCGCAGTCCCACCAGCGACAGACCGAAGAGGGAGAGCGCAATCCGCTCCACAAACGGGGTGAACGGCGGATAGGGCACAAATCCCCAGTCCAGGTGCCGCGCATCGCTCAACACTTGTAATTCGTCGCGATGAAATCCATAACGACCGTTCGTCAGCAGATGGGCAACGGCCACAATCGCCGCAATGCCCACCAGGGCCAGCGTGTCACTCCGAGAGTGCCTGTCGCGCTCAAGTCCCTGCTCAAGCATCATTCATGCTCCTCATTCGTGTAACCGATACGCACCCAACCCCACTCCGGTTCCGATGTTGCGTAGCGCCGGCATCCTGCTGGCTGTCGCGAGAGCGTCTCGCTCTCGCGCTGTCCGTCCAGAACGGAAGCCGGTCCTTTTAGAGGTTGCACATTCCCCCATCCCATTCCCGTGGTATCCTCGCCTAAAGCGCGTCTCTCATGCGGATTCTGACCCGCTACATCCTACGCGAAGTGACGGCGCACGCGCTCATCGGCGTGGCGATCTTCACCTTTGTCCTGTTCACTCACGACCTTGGACGCATTCTCGAACTGGTAGTCCGCGCCAGCGCTCCCCTGCCCAGCGTCGCGGAAATTTTCTTCTTCACCGTTCCGCTCGCGCTTACCTACACGCTGCCCATGAGCGTTCTGGTTGGCATCCTCATCGGCCTGAGCCGTCTGGCCGCCGACAGCGAAATCACCGCCATGCGAGCCAGCGGCATGGGCATCTGGAGCTTCCTTCGTTCGCTCTCAGTCTTTGTCCTCGCCGCATGGCTCATGGCGCTCGCCAATGGCCTCTACATCGCACCCCGAGCCCAAGCCGCCCTGGGCCACCTTGAAGACCGGCTGAAAGGCTCCCAGGTTTCATTCGAAATCCAGCCTCGGGTGTTCTACGAGGGATTCCCCAAGAAAGTTCTCTACGTACAGGACGTGAAGAGCGCCCAAGGTGCGGCCGTGTGGAAGGGCGTGTTCATGGCCGACCTGACTGACGTCACCAACCCCAAGATCACGCTGGCCAAGGAAGCCATCGTCGTTAGCGAGGGTCAAGACCGCCTGCACCTGCATCTGGTCGAAGGATCCGAGCACGAGACCGATCCCAAAGACGCCGGTCGTTACCAAATTTCGACCTTCCAGCAGACTGATATTCCCCTCGACCTCCCTTCGACCGAGAACAAGTCGGACGAGTCACTCCCCGCCGACGTAATGGAGACCGGAGCGCTCTGGCAGAGGGCCACCCGCGTCGATTCCGTTTCCGCGCGCTGGTACCTCATCGCATTCCACAAGCGCTTCGCACTGCCCACTGCCTGCCTGGTGCTTGCGCTGGTGGGCATTCCGCTGGGCCTGTCCTCGAAGAAAAGCGGCAAGTCCGGCGGATTCGTGCTGACCATCCTGCTGGTCTTTGTGTATTACGTGATTTCGCTGGTCGGAGTTTCTCTGGCCCGGCAAGGGCGCGTCTCGCCCTGGTTCGGAGCATGGCTGGCCGACATTATCTTTCTCGCGCTGGCAATTTTTCTGTTCTCGCGGGCCGAGAAACGTCCGTTTGAACTGGCCTCGTTCCGCGCGATCTGGAAACAAGACCCCTCCGGCCCGCAGCAATCGCTCTCACGGAACCGTCGCGAAAACGCATTCGAGCGCGCCTCGACCCGCCGCCGCATGTTCAGCGCCAGTTTTCCCACCTTGCTCGACGACTACGTGCTGCGCGACTTCTTTGTGTACCTGGGGATGATTCTCTCCACGTTCCTCGTGCTCGTCACCGTCTTCACCCTCTTCGAGTTGCTGGGTGACATTCTGCACAACCAGGTTCCCGCCACAGTAGTCGCTGAATACCTGCTCAACGTCGCGCCCTATCTCCTCTACAACGTCGCGCCACTGGTTATGCTGCTCGCCGTGCTCGTCACATTTGGCATGATGCAGCGCTCCAACGAGATCACCGCGATCAAAGCCACGGGAACCAGTATCTACCGCATCGTCACTCCCGTCGTCGTCGCAGCCGGCGTGCTAAGCGTGGGATTGTTCTTCGCCGACCAGTTCTACCTGCCCCACACCAACAAGCGCCAGGAAGCCCTGCACAATCAGATCAAAGGCAAGCCTCCGCAAACCTACTTGCGCCCCGACCGCAGGTGGATTTTCGGCCAGCACAATGACATCTACTACTACCAGTTCTTCGATCCCGATCGCGATCAGTTCGGCAACGTCACGGTCTTTGAACTCGACCGCGCGACCTTCACCATCACGCGACGCATCCACGCCGACCGCGCCCACTGGGCCGAAAACCTGAACCGCTGGGTCTATGAACAAGGCTGGGACCGTTCTCTGCACGGCTCCGCCATCGCCGCCGACGGCTATCACACCTTCGATGTCTCGACCTTCCCCGAAATCAGCGAGACGCCCTCGTATTTCAAGAAGGAAGTGAAACAGTACACTGAGATGAATTATGAGGAACTGCGCCGCTATATCCGCGACCTGCAGCAGAGCGGATTCGACGTGGTTCGCTTGCGCGTGCAACTGCACAAGAAGCTGTCGTATCCCCTGATCACATTGATTATGGCTGTGCTCGCGATTCCCTTCTCGCTCTCCGCGGGAAAGAAGGGAGCCATCACAGGAATCGCCGTGGCGGTTGGAATTGCCGTGTTCTACACGGTAGTGTCGCGCCTGTTCGAGGCCATGGGCGACCTCAGCCAACTCCCTCCGGCCCTGGCAGCATGGTCGCCAGACCTGATCTTCATCATGGTCGGAGGCTATCGGATTTTGAAGGTGCCCACGTAGAGCTGGTATGGCAGTGCTCGTGTCGGACTTTGCTTCTGATCTCCGACCTATGTGGCGCGGGCGCCCCCGCCCGCGCTCACGCATTCACCACGAAACTTTGATCCAAACCCAGGAAGGGCACCAGTGCAGAGGTTGAAAGACTACAAACGCGTCGCACGACCGTAGAAGAGCGGCCCTTCCAGGGCCGCGTAAGGCAAGCCAAGTGAGCGAGGGCTTGAGCCCCTGCGGGCTGTTTCCTACTTCACCGCCACGCCCCACGGATAGTTGTCCGTCTGGATGGCCGGCAGCACCGTCAACGCTCCCGTAGCCGGTGTGATTGAATACTGCGACACGCTCGGCCCGTTGAAGTTCGTCACGAAAAGCCAGTTGTCGTCGGCGCGAATCGCAATCGACGTCGGTCCTAGGCCCGTGGCCACAGTCGCTGGATTCGACGCCGTCAGCGCGCCCGACACTGGAGCGATCTTGAGGATATTGATCGAATTGGAGTGGGTGCCCAGAACGTAAACGTAGTTTCCGAACGGATCCACCACCAGCGGCCCTGCCTGGATGTTCGATCCCGCCAGGCTGAAGGGCGATCCCGCCACCTCGACTAAGCTGCCATCCGGAGTTTGCGGGCAGCGGGTCGAAGACTGGTTTGGACCTCCGTTGCACATGGTATACGCGTTGACCCTGCCATTCAGGCTGCCCGTCACGTAGACGAATCGGTCGCAGGCGTCCACAGCGACGGCCACCGGCAACGCGTCGGCACTAAATGCTGGTTCTTGCATCAGGGACGACGGATTCGTCAAAACACCCGTTGAAGTATTCACGGCGAACTCAAATACCTGGTTCCCCAATTTGTCGACCGCATACAGATATTGCGTTGTCGGGGGGTTCAGTCCCGCGGTCGAGCACACCGAATTCTGCACTCCATTGAGTCCGATCGCGGGAAACACGGTGGGTGTAGGCGCGACACTGATGATGTCGAGGCTCGCTTCCGGGACGATCGACTGAGGAGTGGGCAAGAAAGGCGAACCCGCTACTTCCGTCAGGGTCCCTCCGCTCCCGATGGCAAACACAGAAACCGCGCCCGACACGAAGAGTTGCGAAGGGTCCGTGGTCGTGCGGTCCGCAACAAACAAGAATTTCCCAGCCGGGTCCATCGACATCATGCCCGGTACTACCGGCACCATTTCCGTGTTGTTCGGAGGAAGCACCCCCGGGAGAATGACGGTCTCCGCGGTGAACGGCACCAGTTGTCCGACCTGCGAGGTCGTCCCGTCGGAATTGATCTTGAACGCTAGGATTCCCGTAGAGCTTGAAGTACAAGACGAATTCTCGTTGAGGATCGTATAGGCGTACGCGCCCTTGGGGTCCACCACAATCGATGAAGGTATCCCCTTCAGCACGCAAACTTGACCCGACGTGTCCGCCGGGGTGTTGCTGATCGCGGAACTTCCGCCGTTGTTCAGATTGAAACTGAATGTCTCGATCAGCCCCGAGCCCTGGCTCCCCACCAGCACCAACCCGTCGGACGAAGCGTTGTAGTTGCTGCCGCACGCCACCAGCACTCCGATTGAAACCAGCACCACCACCCCGAGCAGCCACGCAAATCGTTTCGACATTCTCTGGTTGATCTCCATATATTTGTGAGGTTTAAAGGTGCACACACCCTCGGCGCCCCGCCGGACGGGTCCTGCACTCTGGAAAACGCGGGAAAAATCTCAACCCATTTGTGTATCAGGAATGCGCGGGAAGAGCAAACCCCCACAACCGCTATTGGAACCCTGGGAACGCCACGGAGTTGCCCGCGATCCCCAGCAGTTCTAAGTATACAAGTAGCGCCGGCAGCCTGCCCTGAGCAAAGTCGAAGGGTCCCGCCGGCTGTCGCGAGGGCATCCTGCCTTCGCATGCGTGGGGCCGCCACGCTGTCGAATATCTCGTCCTACGCTTCCTGCCCCGAAGGCACCACTTCCGCCCGTTCCTCCATCCCCGCCAACCGCGAGATTAACGGAAGCCGAATCTCCACCAGCAGCCCGCCCTCCGCACGATTGAAGGCCGCCACCTTCCCACCGTGGAAGCGCACTGCTCTCTCTGTAATCGCCAAGCCCAGTCCTACTCCCCCGGTAAGACGACCCCTTGCGTCATCCAGCCGGTAGAACGGCTCAAACAGTTTTGCCAGAGCATTCTCAGGGACTCCCGGCCCCGAATCGCTGACCCGCAGGACCGCCTCCGCCCCTCCGCTTCGTTCCTCGCTCGTCAGCGCAATCTCAACCGACGAACCTTCCGCCGTATAGCGGATGGCGTTGCGCACCACGTTCTCGACCGCGCTGTGCAGTAGCGAGTCATTCCCGCGAACTCCCCAGTCGCCCTCAGGGATCACCGTATGCACGTGGCAATGCCGCTCTTGCGCCTCGAATTCCGCATCTTCCGCGACGTTCGCCACCAATTCGCCCAGCGGCACCGGAGTCTGCGGAACACGTTGTTCGCCGTCTTCCAGCCGCGCCAGCGTCAGAATCCTTCCGATCAATTCGTTCAACCGGCTGGCTTCGAGTTCAATACGATCCAGCATGTCGGCGCTCTCCACGCCCGCCCGCTGCCGCGCCAGCCCCAGCGCAACATTCAACCGCGCCAGCGGCGACCGCAATTCATGTGAAATATCGTTCAGCAAGCGAGACTGCGCCTTCACCAACATCTCCAGCCGTTCCGCCATGGCGTCAAAGTCGCGCATCAGGCCCGCCACTTCGTCCTTCCTCTTGGTTGCGGGAGCTCCGCTGCGCGCCGTGAGATCCCCCGCCGCCAACTGCCTCGTCGCCGCCCTCAGACGGATGATCGGCTTGGTCAAATACCAAGAGAGGAAATAACAGACCAGTCCGGAAGAGATGATCGCAATGATCAGCCCTGGGAGCGGCATTCCCCGGGGCCCGAAGAATACTCTTGGGCCCGGAGGCAATCCCAGAACGAGGGTGTAACGGTGCTTGCCGTCGGAAGAAGCCCGCGAGTCTCGTGGCAGCGGCGGCGCCGGGAAAATGAATCCATCTCGAGGCATGCGAGGTCCGCCCGAGGCCACTCGGATTGCCCACTCTGGCGCGGGACGGCCCGACAGCTCGTTTCCCCGTTCGTCAAACAGATAGGCCCGCACATGCTGCGTCGCTTCGACGCTCTCCATGTACTCCCGCAGTTGCGTTTCGTTGCCTTCTTCGTAAGCGCTGACCGATTCGTTGAGCACCGTCGTGCGCAGAGCTTCCCAGGTGGAACTGCGAGGCCGAAATGCCAGGGTAACCAGAACGGCCAGCACTACAAACAGCGCCAGCGCCATCCAGAACGACAGAAAAATTCGCAGAAATAGACTCTTCATGCTGGACTCTTCAATTCGTTACTACATCTTCTTGTCGCGCCACGATCGGCTTCTCAGCCTGTCAGAACTGAATCTTCAGCCCGCTTTTGGGTGGCGCAGCGCTTTAAGCGCTGCGATAAAGCTTTCGTCGGTCCAGAGGGCTTTAGCCCCTGAGGCGCCGCTCTAGGCCTTAACCTTTTCCCGCGGACGCGCAAAAATATACCCCACACCCCGCACGGTCTTGATGTGCTCATCGCTATCGGTATCACCCAACTTCTTCCGCACCTTGCTGACGTGCATGTCGATGCTCCGGTCAAACGGCGAGAACTTACGGCTCAACACCGCATTCACCAGCCGTTCCCGCGGCACCACGCGTCCGGCTTCCCGCAAAAGTACTTCGAGCAAATTGAACTCCACCGAAGTCAGATCGACCGGCTTGCCCTCAAGCCGTACCGTCCGGGTTGCCGGATCCAGTTCCACGTCGCCCACACTCACCATGTCCGGCGCGGCCGCGGCTGCGCTGCCATCCGCCCGCGTTCGCCGCAACACCGCCCGAATGCGCGCCACCAGTTCCCGCGGATTGAACGGCTTCGGCAGATAATCGTCAGCTCCAATTTCCAGCCCGACGATCCGGTCCACATCCTCGCCTCGCGCCGTCAGCAACAACACCGGCAACCGTGAAGTCGCGCGGATCCTGCGCAGCACTTCAAATCCGTTGATCCCCGGCAGCATCACATCCAGCACTGCCAGCAGATACTCGCCGGCCATCGCTTTCTTCAGCCCGCTCTCGCCGTCATGCACACAGTCAATCGTGAATCCTTCCGCCCGTAGATACTCCCCAACCAGGTGGCAAAGTTCGACATCATCGTCAATAACAAGAATTCGTTCCATCGCAACCTTATTGTGCACCCGCCAAGAGCCCCCCGTAGTAAAGAATTGTCAAATGAGATAGTAGCGCCGGCGTCCCGCCGTCTGTACGGGGGCGTCTCGCCGCGGAGCCGTGGGTGGGAACCGAGTCCCTCCTCCTTTGACAAAACTTTACTCCGGTTGACCGTCTTTTTACCGCCTTTTCCCCCGCATCCGTGTTCCTATCAATGTACGCACAGTCCCGGGACATCCCGGAGAATTCCAGGAGTCAACATGAAATCGATTCGGTACCGTTTATTGATCGCCGCTATGGCCGTTTTGCTGGGCAGTTCGATCGCCAAGTCCCAGACCGCCGCCGACGCTCCCCCGCCGCCACCCATGCACGGCCACGGATACGGCATGGAAGGCGAAGGCCACAGGATGGGATTCTTTGCCAAAGCTCTGAACCTGACCGACGAGCAGAAGGCGCAGATGAAGACCATTATGCAGAAAGAGCATCCTGCCATGAAGCCGCTGATGCAGCAGCAGCACCAGATCGACGTGCAACTCCGCCAGTACGTGGAAGGCACGTTCGATCCGGCCAAGGTGCAGGCCCTTGCCGCACAGAAGGCGCAAGTCCAGACCCAGCTCACCGTCAACGAGACGCGCGTTCACAACGAGCTCTACCAGTTGCTGACGACGGACCAGCGCGCCCAGTTGAAGGAGATCGAGGCGAAGCACGAAGCCCGCATGCAAAAGCACATGCAGGAAGCGCCGCCCGCTCCTCCCTCGGAATAATGTGAAAGCAGAACTCTGCGGCTGGGACGCAGAGTTCATGACTGCCGGCGCGAGGTGGTCTGGCCGCGCCCCGCGTCGGCAGAAACGCAGATGACGGTGCAACCCTCATGACCTTCGGTGACTCATTTCTCTCGAACGCCGGATGGCTGTTCTTCACTGCCTGGAGCGTGATTGTCGCGGTCGTCACCGTGAAAGCTTTCGGCCGTGACCTGCTTCCCTCGAAGGCGCATCTCGATTCGCCTCCAGGACCCTGTCCCCCAGAGAGATCCTTGGAAAAACGGCGAACCTTACACTGAAGTTCAAGGTCTTCCAACCGGCTGCTGCAGTTTCGCGTACTCGGTTTTGGCTTGCTTCAGCACGGGAACACCGGGGTGGGTGTCTTTCCACGTGGCAAAGAAATGAGTGAGATGATCGCCAGTTACCCAGCGGGACGCCCTGATGCCATCAAAGCCCAGTCTCTTGACGCAATCTGGCGATGTCCTTGGTCGGCGCACTCCCGAAGAAGCGGCTGTATTCTCTGCTGAACTGGGACGCGCTTAGGTATCCCACGCGCTGGCTCGCAGCACCCGCATCCACGATTGTCGACAACATGAGACGCCTGGCCTCCTGCAGGCGCAGCACTTTTTGATAGTGCAGCGGACTCATCGACGTTACGGACTTGAAGTGCTCGTGAAAAGAGGAAACGCTCATGTGCACCAGTTCGGCCAACTCTTCCACCTTCATCGGCTGAGAGAAGTTCTCGCGGAGCCAGGAAATCGCCTTCGCAACTCGCTGCACGCTGGACTCGGCAAAGCCCATTTGAGCCACGCGGACACCAATAGGGCTGCGGAGCAGGCGGATCAGAATTTCATCCTTCACCAGCGGGGCGAGCAGACTGGCATCGCCGGGATTCGCCAGGCACTCCATCAATCTCGTCGTGGCGTTCACAATGTTCTCATCGACCGGAGTGATGTAAACAGCGCTTCTCTCCTGAGCGGGAGGCAGGCCGTGGGGAAACACCCTCAGGACAAGCTCGGCAATCTCTTGCGGGTCGAGGTCCAATTTGAGAGCCAGGTACGGCTCGGAATGGCTGGCCTGCGTGACTTGGCCTGCCACTGGCAACGCCACCGAAAACACAATCATGCGCGTAGGGTCGTACTCGTACACATCCTGCCCCACGATAATGGTCTTCGCTCCTTGTGCGGCGATGCACAACGAGGGCAACCGAACGGCATGCACACATTCTTTGTTGACGCGTGAGAGGCGAATGGCGTGCAAGCCCGGGACGCGCAGCTCAAAACTGCCGTCGTGCGGGGCATAGGCGGCAATCAAGCGTCCTAACTTCTGCAGATCCGATTCAGTGGATTCCACAATCCTGTCCACTCGTCGCAGCGAGACGACTTTGCCGTTGGTGTTCACGAAGTCGAGAATACTCCCTTTTGCAATCATTGCAGCCCGCTCCATACCATCTTGTGGAACATTTCGTCCATGGCACGGGGTTTTTCTTTGGCGCCGCGATCCAGCCACCACCGCAGCAGCGATAGCAAGCTTCCCGCCAATGCAGACGACCGCGCAGCCAGTTCACGCTGCGGAAGTTTCGGCAGACGTCCGGACTCGACCAGCCGCCGCTCGATTCCGCGAGCAAAATAGCCTTGCGCGAGATCGAAGAAGTCGTTCAAACGGCCACAGTCAGCCAACGCGCGATAGACCTTCTTCTGGTTGCCGATGTGCTCAAACATCTCTGCGACAGGGACCACTCGAAGAGACTTCTCTTTGCGGGTGCTGAGCGCCGTGCTCATCATTTCCAGGAACGTCTCCAGTTGGCTGAGGAGCAGGTCATTCTTGTCGCGGAAGTGAAGATAAAACGTGGAACGACCGACCGAGGCGCGATCTAAGACTTCCTGCACCGTCACGTCATCGATGGATTTCTCCTGGATCAACGCCACCAGTGCGCTGCCCAGCCGCTCGTGCGTACGCCGGACGCGCTCATCAGGTTTGCCATGCCGCATGACTCCATGTTCCCTTGCCACGGCCTGTTCCTGCAACTTGGAGCGCTCGTTCCTGGACATCGACCGCCTCTTTGTTCAGCAACTCAAAATCGCTCTCGACTGCGCGGCGTTCGACCGCTACATTGCCCAATCATAGGCAAAGGAGAAAACACGATGAACCGCTTTCGCTTACTTGCAATCGGGACCATGTTGCTGTCCGCTCTGGCCACGACCGCGCAGCAGCCTGCCACCAGCGCCTCAACCAAAGGCCTGTCGGCGGGCGAGCACGCCGGCGTACCCACTGCCGAGGGCCAGCTGACATTTCTGACCGCGAAGCTCGATCTCACCGGCGATCAGCAGGCGAGAATCAAACCCATCCTGCAGGAGTTGCATGACACGACCGTGAAGCTTGTGCAGGACCAGAGTCTCTCCCACGAAGAGCGCCTGAGCAAAGTCAGGGACTCGCGATACGCCGCCGACAACAAAATCCGAATACTCCTCAACGATGACCAGCAGAAGAAGCTCGATCAAGTGGAACAGGGACCGCATCCCGAGTTGCACGGCGACTTGAAGGGCAGCAATCGATAGTAACGCTTGACAACAAAGTCGTTCAGGAATCGGACGACTTGGACCTCTTCCGCATCCAGACGCCCCAGGTAAGCGGGCCGGCCGTTTCATCGCTGATCGGACGGCCCGACATCTTGAGGGCGAGTTTCATCTGTCCCTGATGGTATCCTTCGTGCCAGATCATGTGCTGGAGCAGCAGGATCGGATGATCATAGTGAACGTCCATGCCCCGGCTTGCCTCCAGCCTACCTTTCACTGCGTCCCGCACCGTCTTGGCGCTCTCATCCAACATCTGAGCTATGCAAGCCGGGTCACGCTCGGCTACCCACTCCTCGTTCGGCAGCTCTCGGGCGAACTCGGGTGCGTCCTCGGAAACGAACACAAGTCTGACGTAGTGGATGTGCGCGAACAACTCTGCCACGGTCGGACTGCCCTCCATCGCCCTGACCTCCAGCCCGCCCTCGGGCAGAGCGCGGAGCAGGTTGACGAGGATGCGATTGTTCCGGTCCCATGAGTCGAGCAGAGCCCCAAGCACGCTTTGATCGAAAGTCATGTCCCACCCAGTATGCCGCTGCGTTAGGCCTTCAAAACCGCCTGCACGTACGCCGGCTTCATCGGAAGCTGCCGCATGATCTTTCCAGTTGCATCGTGAAGCGCCGCCGCGATCGCCGGAGCGGCGAGTGCATTCGCCGCCTCGGAACCTCCGCCGTAAGCACCGACTTTCGGATTGTTGATCAGCACTACCTTGATCTCAGGGATGTCCGCCATGGTTGGAATGGGATAGGAAATCCAGTCATCCGTGGTGATTCCGCTCTCATCAAACGTGACCTCCTCAAAGAGCGCATGGCCGATTCCCATCACCGCGCCGCCTTCGACATTCCGTTTCAATTGCATCGGGTTCACCACGATGCCGGGATCGACCGCGATCGTGTACTTCTCCACCACAATCGCACCCGTGCTGGGAGTGACGGCGATCTGGCAAACGCAGGCCCAGTATGTCCCACTGCGCAGCATCAGCGAAACTCCGCGGCCCCGCACAGGCGTTGATCCCGTGGACACAGCACCAGGACGCGGCGACGGGCGAGTCTCCCAACCAGAAGCGTCTCGCACCGCTTTCAGCACACCAAAGGCCCGTTCTTCCGTGGCGTGGTCGATGCGGAACTGCAGGGCGTCCGCACCCGCGAGCGCCGCTGCCTCGCTCATCGCCAGTTCGCGCGGATAGTTCTGCTGGAACTGTCCCGGCGTGCGCATGCTGTGGTCGCGCAGACCGACGGCGAGTGGCGAAGCCTTCTGCCCCACCTGGAATGTGCCATGGCCGCGCTCCATCAGGTTCGGAACCCCAGCGTAAATCCACGGATCTTCAAGACCGTTGACCGTGGAAGTTACGCCGTCAGAATGCACTTGAGGGGCCGACATGGTGGGCAGCCCCGCGATGACGGCACCGATCGGACGATCGTCCTGCATGGCCGTCATGTAGTGGTCGATCTGATACGCAACCATCTTGCCTTTTTC
Organism: Acidobacteriaceae bacterium; assembly: GCA_003134655.1. Taxonomy (GTDB): domain Bacteria; phylum Acidobacteriota; class Terriglobia; order Terriglobales; family Acidobacteriaceae; genus Sulfotelmatobacter. The sequence goes on along the minus strand of PLBY01000107.1, from coordinate 28,364 downwards.
ATCGATCGCCAACTGAACATCGGAGAAAGCCGCCGCCGATTGGGTGGACCACTGCATATCGTCGGCGCGCATCCATTGCACGCGCACTGGCTTGCCGACCGCCTGCGACAACAGCACCGCCTCATCTTCCGCGCCCGCATTTCCTCCGTTCGACCTGCCGTAATGGCCGGGTCCGGGATACGAATGCACAATCACATGATCCGCCGTGGTGCCGAGCATCACCGCAATTTCGCCGCGAAGCGCCTGCGGATTCTGATTGTGCGTATAGATGTGCACTGCGCCGTCAGGCTTGACGTCGGCAACCGCCATGGTCGGGCCGATCGGCGCGTGCTTCATGTAGGACAGCTGATATGTGGCGGAAAGCTTCTTGTGAGCCGACGCGAGCGCAGGGCCCGCATCACCTTTGTTCGCCTTACTATTCTCGACCGGTGCGGTGGTCCAATCGGCCTCCTCCCGAAGGTGCTGGTAGAGTTTTGCATTGCCGGGCAGCCCTTTCCACTCCGTCCACTTCGTGGCGGCGGCCACCTGCTCAGCCGCCTGGATCGCCTCACACTCGGTGGGTGCAACCACACCCACAAGATTGCCTTTCACGATGACCTGCGAATTCGGGAACTTGGTTTTGTCCACTTTCCCGGCAGACACGAGAGTCGAGCCGAGCGTCTTCGGATGCACTACCCGCGCGTGCAACATGCCCGGCAGGCGCACATCGGTCGCCCAGGTTTCCTTCGCAGCCACCTTCGAACTGATGATCGAATTCTTGAACGACTTGCCGATGACCGTGTACTCACTGACCGGCTTCATCGGCGGATTGCCCTCGATGGACAGTCCAAAGATGCTGGTGAGGTCCCCTTTGACGGGAATCGTGAGCTTCAACTGCTGGTTCTTGATCAGATCGCCGTAGGAAATACTCTTGCCACCTCCCGAGACGACGCCGTCCTTCACGGAGAGCTTGTCCTTCTGCACGCCGAGTTTTTCAGATGCAAGGTCGAGCAGAGCCTGGTAGGTATAGGCCGCCGCCTTGCGGATGTTTGGTGTCCCACGGCCGAGGAAATCAAAGGCTCCGCTGCCGTCGGGTGTGCGATCCGTGTCTCCTGCAACAACGGTCGTGATCGCTTCGAAGGACACGCTCAATTCTTCGGCCACAATCTGCCGGTAAGCGGTGAAGGTCGAGCCCTGGCCAAAGTCGCTCTTGCCGGTGCGGATCAGGATCGTGTTGTCCGGGTGAATCTCAACCCAGGAACTGGGAAGAGTGGGATCGAGCGTGTTCTTCATCGGGGCGGCCTTCGCGGTATCGCCCTTCAGAAGTTCCGAGCCAGCGAAGCTGAACCCGACGACGAGGATGCCACCGGCTTTGATGAATTGACGCCGCGATAGCGTCGGTCGCAAGACATTCCCTGGCTTTTCGCTCATGGTCGCCATCGCTTATCTCCCCTTCGCCATGATGGTGGCGGCATGTTGTACGGCTTCAATGATCGCGACATAGGTTCCGCAGCGGCACAGATTCGGCGACGGTCCGGACGTAGTGTAGGCCGCTTTGATTTGCGCCAGGGACGGATTGGGATTGGTTTCGAGCAGTTCGGTTGCCTTGATCATCATCCCGTTCTGGCAAAAGCCGCACTGCGGAGTCTGCTCTTCAATCCAGGCTTGCTGCACGGGGTGAAGCGCGTTCTTCGCCTCGTCCGCGGAGAGGCCCTTTTGCTTGGCCCACCGCGCGGGCAGACCTTCGAGCGTGGTGATCTCCTGGTTGGCGACGCTCGCGACCGGCGTAATGCAAGAACGCACTTCCTTGCCTTCGATCAGAACGGAACAAGCTCCGCACTGTGCCAATCCACAGCCGAACTGCGGACCGATCAGTTGGAGATCGTTGCGCAACACGTAGAGCAGCGGAGTGTCGTCCGCTGCCGCGACCTCGCGCCGCACTCCATTCACATTGAGCGTGACCATAGAGAATTCCCTCCCAAGGGACATTCAGAATTAAGATGACTCTCTTGCGTAAAGACCCCTGCGTCTCTCGGACCCCAGTCTGATTAGGCCAACATCATAACTCGCCGCTACGTTCGCTCCACAATCCGTTTCATGATGACGGACGATCAGCCTATCTGCGCCACAACCGCAACATCGAACTTCGAATAGTACTTCTTCACGTCGCTGGCCCCGTACTTGGCGCGAAACTTCTCGACCACAGACGACACCTGTTTTGTATCAGTGAACGGAACAGCCTTGAATTCAGCCTCTTCGGTCCCGGCCTTGATCCGAATCGACGGGTTCTTGAGCACGTTCTTGTACCACTGCGTGCCCGACCCCTGAACTGGGAGGAGATTCAGCGTGTCGCCTTCGAGCACGAACCAAACCGGAATCGAGTTGGTGCGTCCTGACTTTCTGCCGGTCACGCTGATGGTAACTTCGCTGGATCGGGAAAGGCGGTCTCTTAATACATCATTCCTCGTTGGCTTATTGGTCATCGCAATGTCCTTTATTTCCCGGCGCCGTACTGTTCGTCGCTGACATGCTCCATCCAGTCGACCACCTTGCCGTCCTTCTTTTCCTGAATGGCGATGTGCGTCATGGCCGTGGCCGGCGCGGCCCCATGCCAGTGCTTCTCGCTAGGCGAAAACCAGACCACATCGCCAGGCCGAATTTCTTCAACCACGCCGCCCCAGCGCTGTGCCCGGCCGCAGCCAGCCGTTACGATGAGAGTCTGACCGAGCGGGTGCGTATGCCATGCCGTCCGCGCGCCGGGCTCAAACGTGACGCTGGCGCCTTGAACAAATGCCGGGTCGGGTGCCTGAAATAGTGGATCGATCCGTACCGTGCCCGTGAACCACTCCGACGGACCCTTCGCGGAAGGTTGCGAACCAGCTCTTTTGATTTCCATCTTCTGCCCTCTTAGAGACCGGTCATCTTCTCAATGGCTTCCGGGTACCGCGCCCCTTCAACCGTGATCTTGGAAGCGGCGCTTTCAATCTCGCGCAGATCGTCAGCCGTCAGTTTCACCGCCAACGCACCAATATTTTCTTCAAGGCGGTTCAGCTTCGTCGTGCCCGGAATCGGCACAATCCACGGCTTCTGAGCAAGCAGCCAGGCCAGTGCGATCTGAGCAGGAGTCGCCTTCTTCGTCTGGGCGATCTTGCCGAGCAGATCAATCAACGCCTGGTTCACCTTGAGAGCGTCCGGCGTAAAGCGCGGGAGCTTGCTGCGGAAATCGGTGCTGTCGAACTTCGTGTCTTCTTTGATCGCTCCCGTCAGAAATCCCTTGCCCAGCGGGCTATACGGGACAAAACCAATTCCGAGTTCCTCGAGCATCGGTATCAATTCCTGCTCTGGCTTTCTCCACCACAGCGAATATTCGCTCTGCACCGCCGTGACCGGCTGGACCGCGTGTGCTCGTCGAATCGTCTTTGGTGCGGCCTCCGACATGCCGAAGTGCTTGACCTTGCCGGATTGAATCAGTTCCTTCACCGTGCCGGCGACATCTTCAATGGGCACCTTCGGGTCAACCCGATGCTGGTACAGCAAGTCGATGCTTTCCACCCTGAGCCGCTTGAGCGACCCCTCGACTGCCCGCTTGATCTGCTCGGGTCGGCTACTCACGGGCGGTGCTCCCGGCCGATTATCGCTGCCACTCAGGTCGAACCCGAACTTGGTCGCGATGACCACCTTCCCCCGGAACGGAGCGAGAGCTTCGCCAACCAACTCCTCATTCAGGAACGGGCCGTACACCTCCGCGGTGTCAAAGAACGTGATGCCGCGGTCCACCGCGGCGTGGAGAAGGTCGGTCATTTCCTTCTTGTCTTTGGGCGGCCCGTAGGAAAAACTCATCCCCATACAGCCGAGCCCGAGGGCCGAGACTTCCAAGTTGCTCTTTCCAAGTTTGCGCTTCTGCATTGTTTCTCCTACACCGCGAAATTCCGTCTGCCTCACGGGCACAGCGAGTCTAAGCATACTTTCCTGGACCTTGGAGCTCTTGCCTATTTCGATGAAGTTCTTGCCAGATTCTCCGAACAGGGCAAGTCATGCCAAGAGTGAAAAAACCTCCATCAGTTTTCCACAGTTCCGCACAAGAAAAACTCGTCCGAGTGTGACGAACAACCTTGACCGAGGATATAGAAAGCGCACAATCGAATCGTGCGCCCAGACCAGAACCAATCCGGAGCGAGAGTCGCTAACGCAATCTGCGGGGCTAACTCCTTATTCCGCAGGATTTTACCAGCAAGTCCTTTCGATCCAAGATTTTGCGGGGGTCGAGGGCAGATCCCCCTGGGTAACTACAACAGAATCAAGATTTTGTGCAAAGCGAAGAAAAAAAATGGGAGTTACCCCTCATGCACCTCTTCACTGGACCTCACAGAGTGTGGGGACAGTTGCCCTCGGCTGTCCGCTGCGCGCAGCGCGGCGACGGGAGGCCGGGAACCTGCACCGCCCCTGCTAGAATTTCATCTACTGAATCGGCATGATGCTCAAGAGTTTGCGCCCGCTGCTGCCGTACCTGAAACGCTATCGCTGGGGTTACGTCGCGGGCACGCTCTGCGTCTTCCTTACCAACGGCATCTGGATCCTGTTTCCCCTCGTGCTCGGCAAGGCCGCCGACGATCTGAATTCGGGCGTAACCCGCCACAAACTTCTGCTGTATGCCGGAATCTTGCTGGCCATCGCCACCACCAAAGGGATCTTCCAGTTCCTTACGCGCTGGATCGTGATCGGCGTCTCGCGCGAGATCGAGTTCGACCTGCGCAACGATCTTTTTCAGAGACTCGAAAGCCTGTCGTATGCCTACTACCAGCGCCACCGCACCGGCGACATTATGGCGCGCGCCACCAACGATCTGAACGCGGTCCGCATGCTGCTCGGTCCGGCGATCATGTACTCGGCGAACACCATGGTTTACACCGCGGGCGCGCTGGCCTTCATGATCTCCATCAGTCCGTGGCTCACGCTCTATACGTTCCTGCCGCTGCCTGCGGTCAGCGTCGTGATCCAGACCTTCGGCCGCCGCATTCACGATCGTTTCGAAAGAATCCAGGCCATGTTCTCCGACATCTCCGCGCGCGCGCAGGAGAACTTCTCGGGTGCGCGCCTCATCCGCGCCTACGTGCAGGAAGAGGCCGAGATTCGCGCCTTCGAAACCGAGAACCAGGAATACATCCGCCGCAGCCTGAAACTAGTTCGGCTCATGGGCATGCTCTGGCCCACACTCGAACTCATGCTGGGCTGCGCGGTGGTGCTCGTGCTGTGGCTGGGCGGACGAGAAGTCATCCACGGACTGTCGCATGTCACGCTGGTCACAAATCTGGGAACGTCGCATCCCGCGATCACCACCACGCTGTCTCTCTCCGGTTCGATGAGCGTCGGACAATTCGTCTCCTTCAGCACCTACATGATGCAACTCACCTGGCCGATCATCGCTCTGGGATGGGTCATCAACATCTTTCAACGTGGCACGGCTTCTCTGATCCGCATCAACGAGATCATGCACGAAGAGCCTGAGATCAAGGACGCTCCCGGCGCGCAAGTCCGCGAGATCGAAGGCGAGATCGAGTTCCGCGGACTCAGCTTCAGCTACGAAGGCAAGCCGGTGCTTCATGATCTGAACCTGCGCGTCCCCGCCGGTAGCAGCCTCGCGATCGTCGGCCCCACAGGCTCGGGAAAGACAACGCTGGTGAGCCTGATCCCCCGCATCTACGACGCCGAGCCGGGAACGGTCCTGATCGACGACCGTCCGATCCGCGATTACTCCCTGGCATCGCTGCGCAAGAGCATCGGCTTCGTGCCTCAGGAGACCTTCCTTTTCAGCGACCGCATCCGCGAGAACATCGCTCTCGGCGTCGACTCCGCCACCGATCAGCAGATTCACAACGCCGCCGACGCGGCCAACATCGCGACCGACATCGAAGGCTTTCCCGAGGGCTACGACACGATGGTGGGAGAACGCGGCATTACGCTCTCCGGCGGCCAGAAGCAGCGCACCGCGATCGCCCGCGCCCTCATCCGCAATCCCAAGATCCTGATCCTCGACGACGCGCTTTCCAGCGTCGACACTCACACCGAGGACAAGATCCTCAACCATCTGCGCGACGTCATGCAGGGCCGCACCACGATCTTCATATCGCACCGCGTCTCCACCGTCCGCAACGCCGACCGCATCGCCGTCCTCCACGGCGGACGCATCGTCGAACTCGGCACCCACGACGAACTTCTGGCCTTGAACGGCTACTACAACGACCTGTATAACAAGCAATTGCTGGAAGAAGAGCTGGCCGAAGTCTGACATCCTATTGACACCTTGGATTGTCCGGCCATCTACACTGGGGTTTGGGGCCCCCTTTGCTCACCATGCAGCGGATCAGCACGCAGGAAATCCTCGATTCGGACACCTGTCCGCCGGTCGAAGTCGAAGCATCTCTGCGCGATCTGTGCCGCATCAACCGCTGGTTCGGCGGAGTAGCAACCACCCGCAGGCTGATCGAGCGCGTCGCATCTGCCACCGGACTCAAGCACTTCTCCGTGCTCGAAGTGGCCGCAGGATTTGGCGAAGTGTCGAAGATTGCCGGCCGGCAACTCGCACATAAGGGGATTACGCTGGACGTGACGGACCTCGATCGCGTCCGTACTCATCTGCTCCGCGGAAACCGCGCCGTGGTCGCCGATGCGCTCGCGCTTCCCTTTCAGGACGGCAGCTTCGACCTTGTCAGTTGCAGCCTGTTCGCGCATCATCTCGAACCCGACGAACTGGCGTGCTTTACCAATGAGGCGTTGCGCGTAAGCCGCTGCGCGGTCCTGATCAACGACCTTGTCCGCCATCCGCTGCACGTTGCGCTTGTGTATGCAGGCTTCCCGCTCATGCGAAGCTACGTGTCGCGAGTCGACGGCTTGGCGTCGGTGCGGCGAGCCTATGTTCCTGACGAGATGCGGCAGATTCTGTCGTCAGGCGCGGAGACTGCAACTCGCGTCGAGATCTCACGTCACTTTCTGTTCCGGATGGGAGCGATTGCGTGGAAGACTTGCGAGTGCACGGACATTCGAGCCTCGTAACAATTCCCCTTGTCGAGCTCCGCTCGACGGACAGCCGAGGCGGCTGTCCCCACATACAAGCTTATGTACCTTTCGGAATCGTCAGCGAACCACGAGCACTTCTCTGACGTTGTCGCGGGCGAGGAAGAACTTGATGGAGGCGAAATCGCGGAACAGGGTTTCGATGTGGCGGTTGTTGAAGACGCGCTGCAGGCGGAAGCCGTCGGTGATCGCGGTGTGAACCGCACCGGTGGGTCCTCGGCGCGCCTCGCGCTTCAGCACGATGCGTTGCATTTCAAGGACATCTTTTCCGACGATGTGGAAGCGGTAGCACGGCGAATCGGGTCCGGCGTCTTTGGTGTGGAAGAAAGCGAGCAGCATTCCTCCGGGCTTCAGCACGGACCACAGTCTTCCCATCACCGGACGCACCAGGCTTTCGTCCAAGTAGTCCGGCAGGTTCCAGCAGAGCACCACGTCGAAATGTGCCGCTGGATAGACAAGGTTGTCGGCCAGAAAGCGCCGACTGTCGAGGATCACATTTCCTTGCTCGTCTTTGGTGACCAGACCGGGATCGGTCGAGGCGACCAGAAGATCTTCGCTGTAGATCTTGTGGCTGCGTTCGGTGAAGAAGCGAATGTTCGTCGCCGAGGTGGAGCCGAGATCGAGGACGCACAGAGGGTTGTCTGATTCCCAGATGCGGGCCAGTTCGCCGAGACCGCTGGAGCGGCGCGTGAGTTTTTGAGCGGCCTGTGGAGTTGCCGCCTCTGTCCCACCCGATGAGCCGCGAAAGAGCTTCATGAAATTCTGAGTCGATGCCATCAGACCTGCACACTGTTGTCCAAGGCGACTGCTCCCCTGAGACTTTGAATCGACATCTAAAAGCAACACTTTAACTCAAGGCAGAGGGCCCGCGGGAGTTACTTTCCTGCCGCCTTCTCGGCCTTGCCCTGAATATCGACTTTGCCCTTCAGGTAGGCGCCTTCCTCAATCGAAATCCGCTGGGTCGAAATGTCCCCGGTAACCACGGCGGACTTACGCAATTCGACGCGGTCGCTGGCCTGCACGTTGCCCTCGAGCTTGCCCTGCACCACTACGCCCTTGGCATCAACGGTGGCCTTCACCGAGCCATTGGGACCGACCGTCAAGCTATTGTTCTTGAGGGCGATGCTACCCTCGACCTGACCATCGACATAAAGGTCCTCGCTGCCCGACAATTCGCCCTTGATGACCACGGACTTGCCAATCTGCGCCAAATCTGCCGACAACGGAGCACTCATGGATGTTCTCCTTAAGGAAGCGGGGGAAACTGCAGTACCAAGATAACTGGGAAGGCAGGTACCGAAACGGCCGCGTCGCTTGTCTCGACTATACCCAACTACGACAGCATGCGGCAAGCGACGTGCTTAATCGATGCCACTTAGAACGTCTTGAAATCAACATCCGCGAAACACAAACTGCAACCCCTCGGGCTCCTTGTTACTCTAAACACGGGGATGGCTTGGGCGGCGCAAACGCGGTTGGCGAGGTGTCTGCTGAGAACAGGCGCCATCATGGCTTTGTCGGCCATGACGACGATCTCGGCGCAGGATGCGAAGACACCCGAAATGTCGCCGGGCGAACTAGTGCGGGTTACAGTGGCGAATGAAGTTGCGGCGGCAAACCACCCAGAGATTCTGCACATGTTCCGCTCGCATAGAAAGACACCCAAAGGCTCGCAAACCCGGCTTTATGTGGAAACCAAAGATGCTCTCGCGGCGATGCTCATCGCCATCAACGATCAACCGCTGACCGCACAGCAACAAAAGGCCGAAACCGACCACCTCGCGTGGTTGGTGAATACGCCCGACCAGTTGCGCAAGAAACACGCACGCGAAAAAGAAGATAAAGAGCGGACTTTGCGGATCGTAAAGGCGCTGCCCGATGCGTTCCGATACGAATACGCCGGCACAGAAACCGGCGCTCCAGGATTGGGCGAAGCCGGAAACCCGCTGGTGAAGCTGAAGTTCACGTCCAATCTGGCATACTCGCCACCGACACGCGTGGAGCAGGTGCTCGAAGGAATGCAGGGCGATCTGCTCATCGACACGCGAGCGCGACGCATCGCGAAAATCGACGGCACGCTGTTCCGCGAGGTCACGTTCGGCTGGGGCATTATCGGCCATCTCGACAAAGGCGGACACTTCCTCGTAAAGCAGGGCGACTTGGAATTGGGCGATGGAGCGTGGGGCATTACCGAGCTGAGTTTGAACGTCACGGGCAAGATTCTGCTGTTCAAGAGCCTGAACATGGTGTCGGACGAGACGCTGAGCGATTTCCGGAAGATGCCGGAAAACCTGACATTCGCTCAGGCCGTGGAGATGTTGAAGGCCGAACAGGATAGGCTGGCACACCAACACTCATCCGGACCAGCCTCATCCGGAGCAGCCGACCGAAGCGCAGAAGACTCCGCAGTAATCCAACGAAATTGCCTGCTTACTATTCAGGAAGCGTCTTCGATGAGGTTCCGACGCCGCCGGTCAAGACGTTTTCCAGTGCCGTTACCAGCATTTTCACGTTGTCTCGCCTCGGCACCAGGGCGTCTGCCAGGTGATGCGCGCGGTCCGGAGGGGTCGTCTCGTCCGCCAGCAGGATAGTGGGTAATTGCGGTCGACACCGCTTGATTTCGGTTGCGACCAGCGCAACTTCGGCATGATTGCGGTCCAGGTCCAGCACTACGGCGTCCACGTGCTCGTGGGCGGCCAACCTGATTGCTTCAAATCCATCGCTGGCGTTTAAAACGTGGTATCCCATCTCATTGAGACCACGAGCGCGCAAAAGGAGCACCACCCGATCGGTCCCGTAATGAAGAATGGTGCGACGCTTTTTCTCGAGGCTCGACATCTTGCGTACCTCTCAGTGGGCGAGAGACTGTTCTGGCGACCGCCATGGCAACGGTCGATACCCACGCTGCATGATACGCGCCGAGGAAACCGGGAACTGGTCAGAATTGCACACTCTGCGCAGAAATCGTTGCTGCAGTTTACGCGCGCAGCGTCTCTTTTCTCACGGTGAGCTTCTCAATCAGATCTTCTTTCACGCGATAGCCGGTTCCCGGCTGGTCGTTGATGGCAATCATCCCTTGCGGCGAGACTTCCACTTCCGGATCGATGATGTCTTCCTTCCAGTACCGCTTCGAGGCGGAAACGTCTCCAGGCAGGCGGAAGTTTTCCAACGTGGAGAGCGCGATATTCTGGGCGCGCCCGATGCCAGTCTCCAGCATCCCTCCACACCAGACGGGAATATTGTGGGCCTGGCAAAGGTCGTGGATCTTCAGCGCTTCGGAGAATCCGCCCACGCGGCCGACCTTGACGTTGATGATGCGGCAAGCGCTGGTTTCAACGGCGAAAGCGGCGCTGCGCACGCTGACGATCGATTCGTCGAGGCAGATCGAGGTGCGCAGTTCCTTCTGCAGGCGCGCGTGGTAGTAGATGTCGTCATTCCACAGCGGCTGCTCGATCATCAGCAGGTTGAACTGGTCGAACTTGCGCAGGTGCTCGACTTGGTCGAGCGTGTAAGCGGAATTAGCGTCGCAGCTCAGGGTGATCTCGGCCCAGCGGGAGCGGATCCGCTCCAGCACGTTCACGTCCCAGCCGGGCTTGACTTTGACTTTGATGCGGCGGTAACCGGCGGTCAGTTCGATCTGGATTTTTTCCAGTAGTTGCTCGATCGAATCCTGAATGCCTATCGAGACGCCGCAGGGGATTTCGCGGCGCGTGCCGCCGAGCAACTTCCACAGAGGCAACTGCTTCTGCGCGGCTTCGGCGTCCCAGAGAGCGTTTTCGAGCGCGGCCTTGGCCATGCGGTGGGCGCGCACTTTGGCGAACAGCGCCGGACACTCGCGGGCCGAGTCGATGCGCTTTCCCAACAGCGCGGGGATCAGATATTGCTTCAACGTCGGCCAGGCACTTTCAATCCACTCGCTGCTGTAGAAGGGATCTTCGCCGACGACGCTCTCGCCCCATCCGTCGGCGCCCTCGCTATGAACGGTGACCAGCAGAATGCGGCGGCTGTAGGTGCGCCCAAAGCTCGTCTCGAAGAAATGGACGAGCGGCATGTGAATCTCGCGGAGCGTGATGGCTTCAATTTTCATGATTCAAGGTTTCAATGTTTCAAGGTTTCAAGGTTTCGCCATAGCGTTCAATGTTTTCGGGACAACTTCGTGGGTCCTTGAAACCTTGAAACCATGAAACTTTGAAACCTTATTCCGATGCGTACGACCACTTCTCGTCCCAGTGTCCCAGCAGGAACTTACCGTTACTTTCGGCATCGCGCTCATAGCCAATCACGGCCAGCCCGTGGGAGAACGCGCGCAGGAACTGTTCGCGGTTGCGCTCCTGCACCTGCTGGGCTTTGCTGCGAGTCTGCGGCGCGGCTTTCCAGTCGTAGATCTGCGCCGGTACTTCGATGCCGGATTCGCTAACGACCGGAGGATTTTTTCCCGTAGCCAGCAGCGTTTCCACCCGCTTTGATTTCAGCCACCACTCGGCGATCAGGCGGTCGCTGGGCAGGCCTCCCTGCAATGGCGAGGATGTGATTCCGTACTGATTGATGTTATAGCGTCGCGCGATGGCGCCCAGCTTTTCGAGGTTCAGATAGGCGTTCTTGATTTCCAGGGGATCGAAGGTCCACTCGATCAGTTCGATGCCGCGGGCGAGCGCGTCTTCGCGCTGCATGAGTTTCAGGCGGCGGCCCAGGCCTCCGTTGCGGTGATCTTTGCGCACCGCCAGCATGTGCGAGTGCAGGTAGACGTGACCGGTGCGCGTCCCGGGAACCGAGAGTGCGAAGCCCACCATGACATCGCCGTCGAAGGCGCCCATCACCTGGCCACCAACCTTGTCGGCGACGACAAACATCCGCAGGGGCACCAGCTCGGCGTCGGTGAAATTCCAGACTTCTCTCTGCAGCGCGACGCAGGCGTGGAAGTCTTCGATGCTGTGGCAGCGACGCAGGGTGACGGGGTCGGTGGTCACGCCGGCTTCTCCTCGGCAGGCTTCTCTGATTTGTCTCTCTCATGGGCTTTAGCTTGCTGCCAGAGGGACTCCAGTTCCTCCATAGGAGCCTGGTCGGCGGGGCGTCCGGATTCGTGGAGGCGGGCTTCCACCCACTGAAAGCGTCGCTTGAACTTTCGGTTGGACTTGCGCAGAGCGGATTCGGGATCGACCGAGAGGTAGCGCGCAATATTGACGAGCACAAAAAACAGGTCGCCTACCTCATCTTCAAGCCGCGCTTGAAGATCTTCGGGGACGACGGTCCGCCCGGACCCGGCCATACCTCGGCCCTGAGGACGTGGGCCGGGCGCGGGGAATTCTTTGAGCTCCTCGCGAAGCTCGTTCGTCTCCTCGGTCAGCTTGTCGAACAGGCCTTCGACATTCGGCCAATCGAAGCCGGCTTGCGCGGCGCGCGAGCTGAGCTTGGAAGCCTCCAGCAAGGAAGGCATGGCGGAGGAAACTCCCGCCAGAATCGACTGCTTCTGCTCTTTCGTCGCAGCAGCATCTCCTTCGGTGACATCAGCTTGCCGCTTCTTCCTCTCTTCCACCTTGAGCGCTTCCCAGTTACGCTTGACTTCGGCGGAAGTGTCGGCCTTCACGTCGCCGAACACGTGCGGATGGCGGTTGATGAGTTTGCTCGAGAGGCGGTCTAACACGTCGTCGATCGAAAAGGAAGACTGCTCGTTCGCCATCTCGGCATAGAAAAGCACCTGTAGCAGCAGGTCGCCCAGTTCTCCGGCGAGTTCGGGCCAGTCGCGGTTGTCGATGGCTTCGAGAACTTCGTAGGTCTCTTCGAGCGTGTAGGGCTTGATGGAATCGAAGGTCTGCTCACGGTCCCAGGGACAGCCGCCGGGGGCGCGGAGGCGCTCCATGATGGCGACGGCCCGCTCGAAACGTTCTCCTGTGGAGGACATGCGGCAACCAATGTAAATGAGGGTGGAGTCGGGAGGCAATGCGCGGGAGCACGCTGGAATGATCGGGGCGTGGATGTCCTGGCTTTCGGGCGCGCGGGCGAGACGCCCCTTCGGCAAGCTCAGGGCAGGCTCCCGCGACAGCCGCCGGAGCCTGCCCTGAGCGAAGTCGAAGGGAACTCTGCGCTACTCGCCAACCGCAGATCAGCAGACAGCATCCTAACCTGACCAAATCAGTTCCCCGCGTTTGAAACGCAGACTTTATCCAAGCAAAAACTATTTCAAGGAGAACGAAGATGACGACTGGTCCACTTCAAGGAAAGAAAGTGGCAATTCTTGCAACCGACGGTTTCGAACAATCTGAATTGCTGGAACCGAGAAAAGCGCTCGATGAGGCGGGCGCGACCACGCAGGTGGTGTCTCCGGCCAGTGGAAAAGTAAAGGGATGGAACCACAAGGAGTGGGGCAACGAAGTTCCCGTGGATGTTCCGCTGGACTCTGCGAGGGCGGAAGAATTTGACGCCTTGCTGCTACCGGGTGGGGTTATGAATCCCGACCAACTGCGCATGAATCCGAAGGCGGTTGAGTTTGTGAAGCACTTCACGGACGCAGGCAAGCCGGTGGCGGCGATTTGTCACGGCCCCTGGACTCTCATTGAGGCCGGCGCGGTTCGCGGTCGCACGATGACATCGTGGCCTTCGCTCAAGACCGATCTGAAGAACGCCGGGGCCACTTGGGTCGACAAAGAAGTCGTGATCGACAAGGGCCTGGTCACGAGCCGCAAACCCGACGATCTTCCCGCTTTCAACCGTGAGATGATTCGTCTGTTCGCCGAGGCCACTGAGTCGGAGGCTCTACGAAAGACAGCGTAATTCCCACTTGTTTGTCGTAATCATTCACCCCGGCTAGGCGAACAAAGCTAGGGTCGGGGTGAATTTTGAAATACACAGGTTACGTTCGGACCGACGGTCCGATGAAGGCTGGGAACTGGCCATGCGCGGTGTGGACTAAGGTCACCTTCATCTTCGCCCCAAATGAGAGCACAATAAACTTAGGTGGAGGTGTCCGCTCTCGGGATGCGGGCCTTCGGCGAACTCTTCCGACACTCTTGCATCTTATTTAAATACATGAGTTTAGCGACTAAACCTCGACCGCCATTGGAAGGACAGCACTTCCAGGTAGTGATCATCGGCGGCGGCATAAACGGCGTGGCGCTGGCGCGTGAATGTGCCCGCGCCGGCAAGCGTACCCTGCTGGTCGAGCAGAACGATTTTGCCTCAGGCGTGACGAGCCGCTCCACCCGGATCATTCACGGCGGGTTGCGCTACCTGGAACACGGAGAGATCGGTCTGGTGCGCGAGTCGGTGCGCGAGCGCGAGCACTTGCTGCGGGAACGGTCACACCTGGTGCATCCGGTTCACTTCCTGTTTCTGCTGAACGAACAGAGCCAGCGTAGCGCCATGAAGGTGCGCGCCGGCCTGTGGCTCTACCAGCGGTTTGCGGCGAGAAAATCGGCGGGTCTGAGCGAGATGGAATTGAAGCGTGTGGAGCGCGCACTCGACGCCGGCCACCAGTGGTCGATCTTCAATTACGAAGATGCGCAGTGCGAGTTTCCCGAGCGCCTGGTCGCCGAGTGGATGATGGAGGCGGCCGAGGCCGGAGCCGTCGTCCGCAATCATTGTGAAGTGCTGGCCGTAAACGTGACCCAGGGCCGGGCCCGGGGGGTGCTGCTGCGCGACCGCATCACCGGAAAAGACGAGCGCGTCGAAGCGGGATGGATCGTGAACTGTACCGGTCCGTGGGCCGACCGAATTTGCCAGCGTTCGTCCATCCGCACCGGCAAGCCCATGCTTGGTGGAGTGCGGGGATCGCACATTGTTCTGCCGAGATTTTCTGGGTCACCGAGCACAGGGCTCTATACCGAGGCGGCGGATGGTCGTCCGATTTTCGTTCTGCCCTGGAACGATCAGATGCTCGTAGGCACCACCGAAGTGGAGGACACCACTGACCCAGGGAAGACAGCGCCTTCGAATGAGGAAATCGAGTATCTGTTGCGCACCGTAACCAAGCTCTTCCCCAAGGCAAAGATTTCGGCGCACGACATCAAGTATGCCTTTGCGGGAGTTCGCCCTCTCCCCAACTCGCCCGGAAATAAGGCGTCGGCGGTGACGCGGCGGTATTTCCTGCACGACCATACGGCGGACGGTGCGGCTCGGCTGATTTCGGTGATTGGCGGCAAACTGACCACCGCCGCTTCCCTAGCGCGGGAATGTGCGCGCAAGATTGGGATCCCGGTTCCGGAGCCGACCATGATGGCGATGGGCCCGGGAAGTTCACTTGATCCCATGCTCGATCAGGAAATTATCGAGATCGCCCGCGCCGGATCGGTGAGCGAAG
The DNA here is from genome assembly GCA_003134655.1 of Acidobacteriaceae bacterium. Classification (GTDB taxonomy): domain Bacteria; phylum Acidobacteriota; class Terriglobia; order Terriglobales; family Acidobacteriaceae; genus Sulfotelmatobacter. Next base: position 13,021 of record PLBY01000107.1, on the reverse strand, counting down.
AAACCGCCCGCGGCATGATGGAGTGGCACGGCCCTCGTGCCATGGACATTGCCCGCATGGCTCTTGTCAGTGCGGAACTGCGGGCGCCAGTCTGCCCGCACTCGTCGCACATCGTGGCCGAAGTGGTGGAGGCCTACCGAAACGAATTTGCCATCACGCTGGGCGACGTGCTGCTCCGACGGGTGCCGGTGGCGTTGGGAGCCTGCTGGTCGGAATCCTGCAGCCGGGAGGCGGCGGCGCGCATTGGCGCTGTCCTCGGATGGAACGAGCAAGCCTTAGGAGCGAACCTGGAAGTGTTTGAAACCGAGCGCACGGCCTTCCTGAAGAAGCCATCGCATGGACGCGCTGCGTTGGAATTAGCGGCGGACTAGTCCGTAATTCGGCAAGAAGCAAACTATCGCAGTCACTCGTCGTGGCCCACTCGAATTGAAATCATGCAAAATCTTGCATCCTTGACTGCCCCTCGCGGCAGGCGGATACTCTCGGGATCACGCGTGTGCCTTCCCTCGGCACAACGCAATCGCTTCCTCAGAGAAGGTCACCATGATGCCGATTTCTGCGACGCCCTACTGTGAATCCACCTTCCGGCCTTTCGCGAAGAACACGAAGCGATGGTGTCGCTTCGCAATGCCGTTGGCAGTTCTGTTTGCGCTAATGCTGGCTGTTCCTGCACAAGCCCAGAGTTTTCAAATGCTCTACGAGTTTCCTCTCCGGAAGACCGGGAACACTCCGTCCGGCTTGCTGGGTGTGAACGGGAATTTCTACGGCACAACAGCGTTGGGCGGCATGTCGAATGAAGGAACCGTCTTCGAATTAACTAGCCAGGGCAAGCTGATTAGTCTGTATAGCTTCAGCCACAACACCACGGATGGAAGAAATCCAACCCTCGGCCCGTTGATCCGGGATAAAGCTGGCAATCTTTACGGCACCACCCAGAACGGCGGCGATCTGCATTGTGTTGCTTTCCTCGTTCCTGGCTGCGGGACCGTCTTCAAGATTAGTGCCGGCGGGAAAGAGACAATCGTGCACAGCTTTTCCGGCGGCCCAACGGATGGCGCAACCCCGCTGGCAGGTCTTGTAGCAGACTCAGCAGGCAATCTCTACGGCACCACATACGTGGGTGGCATTGGGTGCAACGGCCAGGGTTGCGGAACGGTTTACAAGATTACTCCGAGCGGCACAGAGACAGTCTTGTATAGCTTCACGGGAGGCGCAGATGGCTCCAACCCGCATTACGTTGACCTGGTCATCGACCCTGCGGGCAACCTCTACGGCACCGCGGGGGGCGGTGGCGACCTCACGTGCGGTGGCCATGGGGCGGGCTGCGGCGTGGTGTTCAAGGTAGACCCGACCGGCAAGGAGACAGTCCTGCACGCGTTTACTGGGGGTACTGACGGCGGAGGTCCTTCCTCAGGCTTGGTCCGCGACTCGAACGGTAACCTCTATGGCACGGCGACCTTCGGAGGCAACTGCCGCAGCTGCGGCTTAGTGTTCAAACTGGATCCGACCGGGAACGAGACTGTGCTTCATAACTTCACAGAGCAGGAAATTCAGCCTGCCTTACAGGCATCGAGCCTGCTGCTGGATGCCGCCGGGAACCTCTACGGCACGACTCTCTACGGCGGATCGTTATCCGATGGAACCGTCTTCGAAGTGAGCAGCCAGGGCGTGTACACCATGCTTCACTCATTTGACATCAACGATGGGTTGTATCCCGTAGTGGGGCTCATACGAGACAACGCAGGCAATCTTTACGGCGCAACCTCCCAGGGTGGCGACTTTAGCTGTAGCATGGGCTGCGGAGTGATATTCAAGATCACGCCGTAAGACTCTGAGGAAGATTCGATCTTTCTTTGTTTTGAAAGGGCGCGGCTTACAGCCGCGCCCAAAGCTTTTCCCGCAGTCTGTTTCGATCGATCTAGGTGACCGACTTGTTCTCGAACTGCCGCAGACCAAGCGCCAGCAACAGGACGTCAAAGAACAGCAGCGCCGCGATAACCGCCGTGATCGATAGATGCGGAAACTGCGGAACCAGCGTGGCGCGCAGTCCCTCGCTGGCGTAAACCAGCGGGTTGATAAGGACTGCCTTTTGCAGGATCGGAAAGGTCTTCAGCGCGCTCCACGGATAATAGGTGCAGCCGAAAAAGATCATGGGAGTCATGACCATGCTGAACATCAGGCCAATATGCTGCTGATTCATGCTGCATCCCAAAGCCAGTCCTCCGCAGGACGAAAAGCCCGCGACCAGCAGAATGATCACCGCGAAGGTCAGCGGAGAGCCGATGTTGATCTCTACCCCGGGCCGAAGGACTAGCCACGCCAGTGGGAGCACAACCAGGCCCGCCACTAAAGCTTGCAGCATTCCAGCAATGACCTTTTCGACCGCAATCCAGCCGACGCTAATGGGAGCGAGCAGGCGGTCTTCGATCTCGCGGGTCCATTGAAACTCGGCGATGAGCGGCATGGCGACCGCCCACACTCCGGTGAAGGTCATGCTGATGGCGATGATGCCGGGGAGCAGCAGGCTCTTGTACGCGGCCGGCATGTATCCGCTACCCACCATCACCTTGCCGAAGATGAAAACAAACAGCAAAGGCTGCAGGAAAGTCTGCATGAAGAGTTGAATGGCATTGCGCCGTGCCACGTGGGCATCGCGCGCCAACATCGCGAAAAAGGTTTTCCAGTTCAATCGCGCAGGCTCCTTCCGGTGTGGTGCAGGAAAAGATTTTCCAGACTCGGCTCAGAAATATGCACGTCTGACAACTCCGCGCCGGCATTCATCGCGAGGTTCGCGATCTCCGGGATGAGCGAGCCGCCGCGGTCGGCGTAAACGTCGGCACCCGAGCCGTCCGCCGCGCGCACTTCGCGCACACCCGCCAGCGACTGCAACCGCTGGAGCAATTCCGGAGTCTGCTTTCCGAAACGGAGGCGCAGCAGAAATCCTCCCGGGATCGACGCTTTCAATTCCCCGGGTGTTCCAACGGCAATCACATGCCCGTGGTCCACAATGGCCAGACGCTGGCAGAGCGCGTCGGCCTCCTCCATGTTATGGGTGGTCAGCAGGACGGTCTTCCCTGCCTGATGGTACTCGCGAATGATCTCCCACAACAGGATCCGGGTTTGCGGATCGAGCCCCGCGCTGGGTTCGTCGAGAAACAGGACCTGCGGATCGTGCATCATGGCGCGGGCGATGGACAGCCGCTGCATCATGCCTCCGGAGAAACCGCGCACCATCTGGTTGCCGCGCTCGGTGAGTTTGAACTTCTCGAGCAAAGCGTCGGCGCGGTCGTTTCTGTCCTTGGAGCCAATTCCGAAGTAGGCACCGTGAAAGACGAGAATCTCCCGGGCGGTCAAAGAAAAATCCAGATTCGGACGCTGCGGCACCACTCCGATCAGGCGCTTGACCTCCGCGTGTTCTTTCCACACGTCGTGATCGCCGATCCAGGCCTGGCCCGACGTTGGCCGCACGCGAGTCGTCAACACTCCGATGGTGGTCGACTTGCCCGCGCCGTTGGGGCCAAGCAGGCCGAAGATCTCTCCTGGTTGAATCTCCAGCGAAAGGCCGTCGAGCGCTGGAATTTGCGCCTTGGGCTGCTTCGATCCCTTGGCGTCGCCACGCGCAATGAAGCCCCCGGCAGCGCCCAGCGGTGGGGCGGAATTATAGACCTTGCGCAGGTCCTGAGTGCGAACGCCAACGGCCATGCAGACACATCCCCAATGGGTGAGAAGCTGAAGTTTCGGAAGTATATCGCAAGGTGGCTTCTTAGCGCCCTATTTCACGAGGCGTCATCCCGAAGCCCCGCGTTCTTACCAGCGGGGCGAGGGATCTCGCGCGGAGTTTCTCCGAGGCCTCCCACCGCTGAGCGCGAGATCCTTCCCTCCGCCTGAAAAGCGGCTCCGGTCAGGATGACTCCCAGCGAAAGGAGGGTTACTAAAGATTGGCCACGACCAGGAGTCATCTTTGAATCGCAATCGGCCGAATCTACACTGGCGCGAGTGTGTCGGATTTTCCGGCGATGCAGAGGCGTAGTCGATGTTGATACCCATCAAGCACGAGAACATGGAGGCCCGGCGCTGGCCCGTGGTCACTCTCGCATTGATCGCTGTCAATGTGCTGGTTTTCCTCTTCACTATGTCGGCGATCGACGATGAATCGCCGCAACTCGGCGAGGTGAAGTCGCACATTCTCATGCTGGCGGCCGAGCATCCTGAGTTAAAGCTGCAGACCGAGTCGCAGCATCTGGTCGACAGCTTCAAGCAGAGCCATCGCGAGCAGTGGAAGCATGTACAGAGTCCCTACCGCGACATCATCGACGCCTACGACGCCAAGATCAAGATGATCGAGGATCCGTCGAAGCTGCAGGATGAGATGGACTCGCTCAACGCTCAGTTCGTGAGCCTCTCGAAGGTGTCGCTTACCGAGCAGTACGCCTTCGTGCCGGCACATCCCACGGCGATCAGTTATCTGACGGCCAATTTTCTGCACGGCGGCTGGATGCACCTGATCGGCAACATGTGGTTCCTGTGGCTGGCGGGATTTGTGCTGGAGGACGTCTGGGGACGCTGGCTGTATTCGCTGTTCTATTTGATTGCGGGTACGGCGGCGCTGCAGTTTTATGCCTGGTCAAATCCAGGGAGCATTACCCCGACGCTTGGCGCTTCTGGTGCGGTGGCCGCACTGATGGGGGCGTTCCTGGTGCGCTTCCCGAAGATGAAGATCGAGATGGCGTGGATCTGGTGGTTCAGCATCTTCACACTCCTTAGAACCGGGAATCCGTTTCGGATGATTCGATTTAAGGCATCCGCTTACTGGCTGCTGCCACTCTGGCTCGTGACCGAAATCGTCTTCGGATCGCTCCTCGGCTCATCCAGCGGCGTGGCGCACTGGGCGCATGTGGGCGGATTCCTGTTTGGGGCGCTGGCCGCGCTGGCGATCCAGCATTCCGGCCTCGAGCACAAGGCGAACAAAGCGATCGAGGAAAAACTCGGCTGGACCAATGACCAAGAACTCGAACAAGCCAGCAACATGATGGAGCACGGACAACTCCCCGACGCGATCACGCTCTTGACCGACTATGTTGCCGTAAAGCCGAACTCGCTCGATGCCTGGAATATGCTGCGGCAGATCCACACGCGAGAGAATAATACGAAAGAGTACCTCGCAGCGACCGTTCAGACCTGTGCCCTGCATGTGCGAACGCACGAAGTCGAAGCGGCGTTCCAAGACTATGCCGAGTTCATCGATTCCGGCGGGGGCAAGTTGCCGGCGGCAACATGGCTTGAAGTCTGCAAAGGCGCTGAAGAGTTGCAGGAGTTCGATCGCGCCTTGGACGAGTATCAGGCTCTTGCCAAGTCGTATCCGGGCGAGCGGCAGGCTCTGACCGCTCAACTCAGCGCAGCCAGACTTTGCCTGAAGCGCCTGAATCGCCCGCAGGATGCGCTGGCCCTCTACCAGACCGCGGCAGCGTCTCCAATTCCCCATCTCGATTGGGAGGCCCACATCCAGTCCGGCATCAAGGAAGCGAAGGCTGCGATGTCCTCGGGAAACGCGATCGCGGCCGGGGCCCAGTAATCAGATCTGCAGCAATTCGAAAAAGCAGGCCCGACGAGAACGTCGGGCCTGCTTCATTTGCGGCCTGCCTTCCCAAAGGACAGGTCGCATTACTGCATGTGGCAAAACGGGAAGCTATACAGCCAGCGTCCGGCAGAGCAGGCTGGTGTCATCGGAAATGATGCCGTCGACGCCGTACTCTGCGAAGCGTTGCATGTCCGCGGAGTCGTTGACCGTCCAGACGAAGACTTTCTTTCCGGCTCCCTTGATTTTGCGAACAAGGTCTGGTTCGGCCAGGTCGTAGTGTGGGATTACGTACTGGACCGGAAGTTCACTCCAGAGGCGAAGCTGGGTCTTCGACTCGCACATGAGGCCGAGCGGAATCGTGGCGTCCAACGCGCGGACGGACTTTAGCGCTCCGGGCTGAAAGGAGGAGACCACGAATCCATGCCGCGGCTTGTGCCGGAGGAAGAGATCGAGCAAGATTCTCTCCAGCCCCTTCACCTTTAGTTCAATGTCGAGAAACGAATCGCGATAGCGCTGCAGCACATCCCGCAAGCGGGGCAACTGGGAAGCCTGCTTTGCGAGCGTACGGGAAACGTCATATCCGGAAACCTTCGCGTCGTGGCAAACCACCGCCTCTTCATCCTCGGTAAGGCGCACGTCGAATTCAAAGCCATCGCAGCCGTCTGCCAGAGCCCGATCAAAAGAGGCGATTGTATTTTCCGGAATCGATTGGACAGCGCGAGCGCCGCGATGACCGAGAAGGAGAGGACGGCTCATAGGCTGGACATCAGTCGAGGCGAATCAATCAAGATCGAAATCCCGGATCGGCTTGCCGGTGTCGGGCGATTCTTTCGCCTTCTTCACCGCCTCCTGGAACTTCTTTTCCAGAAGCGAGGAAGCATTTTTCTGAGCCTCCACGGACTGCTGGAAGATGGACTCGCGGCGGCTGTCCTGTTCACGCATAGCTTTGGCCGCGGCCTCCATGTCGTTGAACATTTTCGGCTTGACGGCTGCGGTGTGCGCGATAACCGCGTGCTCCTCGGTGTCGATTTTGAGCACCGCGCTGCAGCAAGGGCAGGTGACTTCGAAATTGCCTGGCTTCTTCGCCATCTAAGCGAATCATACCGCAAAATGGCGTACGAAGTGGCGTCACCGTTCGCTCGACTCTTTTCAGTGCCTTAGCTTGATTGGAAAGACGTGGAACAGGCTGAGCATTTCCCATCCCAGCAGAACGACCGACATCAGTACCACCATCACGGCCATCAATTCCCCGAACGACAGACCGCGCTTGGTAGGTTCGAGGCGCCGCGCGGCCAGGCTGAGAATATTGAGCGTCGCAAAACCAAACACGACTGCCCAGAGGATGTTGTAAACGTCCTCGCGCGTCGCGCGGTAGAAAACCGTAACCGCTATGCCAAATAACACGGCTGCGTAGAGGCGGGCCATCGCGTAGGCGGCCACTGCCGCCCGCGTGGTGCGGGTGAAGCCGGCGATCAACGACATAGCGGCAGGCAGCGGCATAGCGTGAGCACGGGCCTGAAAGCCCTACTGGCGGGCCTAGGCCGAGAACTGGAATAGTACATCTTTTCCCGGTTCGGTTCACGGCTCAAAGCAACTGTGGCAACCTTCTAGTCAAGGAGCCCGCCGGAAGCGTCCCCGTTGGGTAATATGGATTCATGGCAAAGTGCCGTTTCATTTTCTTCGATGTAGGCAATACTCTGCTGTTCCCCAATCGCGCCCGCATGCTGGCGCCACTGCCGGAGGATCGTCATCCGACGCTGGCCACCTGGCAGGCTCTGGAGCGCCGCACCAAGCAGGAGTTCGATCAGGGACTCATGGATGGCAAGGTCGACCACGGCTTCTGGTGGACCTTTCACACTTATCTGCTGCAGGGACTCAATGCCCTGGACGATGGCGTGCGCGATACGCTGATTGCGAATACACAGAATTCGGCTAATTGGGACCAGATCCTGCCCGGAACGCGCGACGCGCTGGAGCGCATTCGGCAGGAATATGCGATTGCCGTGATCTCGAACGCGGATGGCAGAATAGACGCCGTGCTGCGGCGCTGCGGAATTGTGGACTGCTTTGCCAGCATCACCGACTCGGGGATCGTGGGGCAGGAGAAGCCGCATCCGGCGATCTTCGAAGCTGGGTTGGGCGAGATGAAGGCTTCGCCGGCAGAGAGCTTGTACGTGGGTGATGTATATTCGGTCGACTATGTCGGCGCGCGCCAAGCTGGAATGCAAGCTGTGCTGTTCGATGTGGCCGGAGCGTACCGTGATCTCGAGTTTCCCCGGGTCGAATCGCTCGCGGGGCTGGAGACTTGGCTCAAGCAGTAATAACTAACGAGGTCGGTACAACAATGTTTGATTCCACTCGATTTCTTCTTTTCTTAACGGCGGCCGTGCTGCTGGCGATCGCGCCAGGCCCCGGGATGCTCTATGTTCTTGCGCGAAGCCTTGCGGGCGGAAAGCGCGAGGGAGTGCTGTCGGCGTTCGGCACATTCCTTGGAGGAATGGTGCATGTGTTCGCGGCGGCTCTGGGCGTGTCGATTGTACTGGCGAAATCGGCAGCGGCGTTCGCCACGGTGAAATATGTCGGCGCGGCTTATCTATGCTTCCTGGGCGTGCGAATGATTCTCGATGCACGAAAAGAGAACGCGAGTGCGCAAGAGATTCCGCAGGACCTGAAACCAGCCCGCAATCCGCTCTGGCAAGGCGTAGCGACTGAAGTTCTCAATCCCAAGACTGCGTTGTTCTTTCTCTCATTCATTCCGCAGTTTGTGAACCGCAGCGGCGGGCACGTCTTCCTGCAGTTTGTGGCACTGGGTACGATGTCGGTGGTCATGAACACAATGGCAGATTTGATCGTAATCGCACTGGCGGGGCCACTCGGAGAACGCATTCGTTCCTCAGCGACATTTCGCCGCCGGCAAAGGACGGTGACCGGCGCGATCATGATCGGGCTTGGAACGTATCTTGCCACCAGCGAGAGCAAATAGGATTGCCGCGGAGATCGAAGTGCATAGTCAAAAGAAACGTGGCTCGGATCTCCTCCCCTTGTTTTGTTGGCTCCCTTTGGTTTGTGTGTCCGTGGCGCAGAGTGTCCCACAGATGCCGAAGATCCAAGGAGAGAGCTTTGCCGGCCACACCGTAGTGTTGCCCGATGCTGCCGCAGGCAAGGTCGCAGTCCTTATTTTCGGGTTTACCAAGGCCTCCAAGGTTCCGACAAGAGCATGGGCGGACAAACTGCAGACATATCTAGGGACACATCCAGATGTTGAGCTGTACCAACTTCCTGTGCTGGAAGACGTTCCGAGGCTCTTCCGAAGCATGGTGATTTCCGGCATCAGAAAAGGCGTGCCAGAAAACAAGCGTGAGCACTTCGTTCCCATTGTGCAAGGCGAGGCCGATCTCAAGAGGCTTGTGGGCTATGAGGAGAAGGACGACGCGTACTTGATCATCCTTGGCCGGGCGGGAAATATGGTCCAACAAATCCACGGCGCGCCGAACGATGCCAGCACCGCGCAAGTGAAATCAACCATTGAATCCTTGTTGATTCAGAAATAAGGCTCGAGCCCCCGGCTACAACTCCAACACTTGGTGGTCGTGGCAGTCGGGCTGGATTGCATCGTGCACTTGCTGCAGGAATTCGCGTCCGTAGCGGGCAAGGAAGTAGACGCCGCCGATGCCACGCTCCTGCAGGCCCTTGTCGGGATAGAGCGCCTGGCTCAGACTCTCCGCGTGGCGAGTCACGAGTTCACTCTTTAGAGCTTCTGCGCGCGCGGCCTGAGAGTACAGGCGTTCGAGTTGATATTCGATTTTCGAGCGGGCGGTCTCCGCGGCGTCAATTAGGGTGCGGTCAAGCTTTTCCAGCTTCTCTTTGACCGTGGACAGGTGCGAGTCCAGTGATTTCCTTGCAGCGTCGAAGGCCGCTTGCAGGTCCGCGGGCAGGCCGCGCTCCGCCAGTTGACGGCGCATTGCCTCGGGACCGGCGAATACGTCGGGCAGATTGATTCCATGTCGCTCGAGCAGGCGCTGCATCTTCGGTTCCACGATGGTGGCTGAGAAGCGGGGAAGGATCGGCGTCACGCGGCCGAGGAGAGCTTCATAGACCGCTCCGGCCTGCGCGAAATACGCGGTCTCGGCAGCGCCTCCGGTGTAGGCCAGCGTGGGCAGCAGATAATCTTCGACGATGGGGCGCAAGAGAACATTCGGGCTGAATAGCTCCGGACTCGCACTGATGCGGTCAAGCAGTTCGGCCGGCGAAAGTTTCTCTGCCCCGGCATCGGAGCCGATCACAAATTCTGCCGTGCCGCCAGCCTCGCGGCGATGAATCGGCGTGCGTGCACCTTGCTGCAGCGTAAAGAGCAAGACCGACGAAGCAGTGACTTTTACTTGTTGGTGATAGCCTGCGGCTTCGAGTGCCTCACCGCGCTTCAGGAGCGCGGCAGATAGCTCGCCCGCCCGCTCAACAGCGGAACGATAGATCGGTTCCGCGACACGGTCGAGTTCCCCGTCGGAGGCGTCGAGCAGAATCACGCCCCATTCAGCAAACACGCGGGCGTAGAAGCGGGCGAAAGCCGTGCCCAGAGTTTCGCCGGAACGGTAGGTCTCGCGCAGAAATTCTGCCGCCTCGGAATCGCCGATCAGCTTCGCGGCCTCTTCGACGACGGGTACGATTTCGTCGCCCAGACGCACGGCGCTGACGGGCGCTCCAGGAACATCGTGGCTCGTCGTGGTAAGAACCTGCAGGGCGCCGTCCGCGCCTGGAATCGAAACGTGATTCACCTCGGCCAGATCATGGTCGTACGTGGCGAGCCAGAAAACGGGGACAGCATCGACTCCCGCGGCAGTGGCTTGTTCCGCAAGTCTGACTGCACTCAGCGCTTTGTAGATGGCGAACATGGGTCCGCCGAAAAGGCCAACCTGCTGCCCGGTGACGACCGCTGCCGCGCCATTGCGCAAGCGCTCGAGATTGGCGAGGGTCTTCGGGGAGGCGTCCCAGGACTTATTCTGGCGCTCGAGGATAGCGGCAACTCGCTCGCGGCGGGACGGATCGTAGGAAATCCTGGCAGCTTCTTCTTTCAGCCATTCGGCGAAATGGGGAGGCCGCGGATAGAACGACTGCACTTTAGGGGTAAATGCAAGGAAGTCTGCGAACAGCGGCGTGGTGTGCGGAATCTGGGAGAACGGGAGACAGTGCGCCTTCACTAAGAGTTCTCCTGACAACATTGTCGTATCGCCCGAAGCATGGCCGCCTGTTGGACGTATGAGATCATTTCAAGTCAACACCGCAAATCGACGCCATTCATTATCGAACACAGTCCTGCGAAAGAAGAAATCCCGTGGAACCCACGTCGTACTAGAGATGCCTGAAAAGGCTGCAAGATGCAAGATAATGATGTTAAGTCTCACTACGAAAGGAAAGCATGAGCGCTGGTCCTCCGAGTACTGGTCCACTGAATATTGTTTTGCCCTTGACGCTGGAGGGATCGATCGTTCGACTTGAACCGGTTCGCCGCGAGCATGTGGACCTGTTTTGGGACGTGGCGAAGAACGACCTCGACGACGTCTTCCGCTGGATTCCTTACTCCATGAAAACGTGGGAGGACTTTCAGCACCTAATCGACAAGGCATTTGAGGAGCAAGAGCGCGGAGAATCGGTGGTGTTCGCCACCGTGGAACAGAGTTCCGGCCGCGTCATCGGCAGCACGCGCTTCATGAACATTGACCGCATCAACCGGAGGGTCGAGATCGGTTCGACGTGGATTGCGCCCGCCTGGCAACGCACGGGCGTGAATACCGAAGCGAAGTACCTGATGCTGCGGCATGCGTTTGAAGCGTGGAAGTGCATGCGGGTGGAACTGAAGACGGATGCTCTGAACCAGAAGTCGCGCAATGCGATTCTGCGCATCGGAGCCAAAGAAGAAGGCACTCTGCGCCGGCATATGCTCACATGGACCGGACGCGTGCGCGACACCGTTTACTTCAGCATCCTGGACCACGAGTGGCCGGAGGTGAAGACAAGGCTGGAAGGGATGCGTACGCTGCAGTAAAGCAAAGATCGCCGCGACTGTTTCCACGTCCCTCGTTGTGAGAAGCCGTTCGAAACGTTATGATGCCTGAGATTCCTGTGCGAGCCCGTGCCCGTGCGCGAATCATACCGAAAGCACTTTGAGGTTGGCGGAGGATACTGATGGAGGGTGCGCAGGCTATGTCGTTAGTAATCGGCGTGATCGTTGGCATTTTCGTGCTTGGGACTATCCTGAGCGGCTTTTTCCAGGTACACACCGCGGAGGCCGTGGTGGTGCAGCGCATGGGCAAGTTCGCGCGAGTCGCGAGCGCAGGCATCAATTTCAAACTGCCGTGGCTGGACCAGATTGCCGGACGCATCGATCTGCGAGTACAGCAACTGGCGCTCGACGTGGAAACGAAAACCAAAGACAACGTGTTCGTGAAAATCCCGGTGTCGGTGCAGTATCACGTGATTCCCGACCATGTGTACGAGGCGTTCTACAAGCTGGCCAATCCGCGGCAGCAGATCTCGTCGTATGTGTTCAGCGTGATCCTGGGGCACGTGCCCAAGATGAATCTGGACGACGCGTTTCTGCAGCAATCCGATATTGCGGCCGCGATCAAGCAGGGGCTCGACGACGTGATGAAGCGTACGGCTACGCCATCGATGAGGCGCTGGTCACCGACATTCAGCCCGATGACAAGGTGAAGGCTGCGATGAACGAGATCAACGCCGCGCAGCGCGAACAGGTCGCCGCGACGGCGCGAGGCGACGCGGAAAAGATCCTGAAAGTGAAGCAGGCCGAGGCGGAAGCCGAGAGCAAAGCGCTACAGGGACAGGGCATCGCCAACCAGCGCAAGGCCATCATCGAGGGTCTGAAGGACTCGGTGGAAGCGTTCTCTAAGGCCGTGGAGGGATCAACACCGAAAGACGTGATGATGCTTGTACTGGTGACCCAATACCTGGACACTATGAAAGAAATAGGAAGCAACGATCGGAGCAACACCATTCTGATGTCGCATTCGCCGGGAGCGGTCAGCGATCTTTACAGGCAGATGCAAGACGCGGTGCTGATCGGGCAGAAGATGGCAAATCCCGGGCCATAAGATCCCAAACGGGCAAGGCAGCATCTAATCATTAAGGTGTGACCGGGACAAGGTACGTTCGGGGTTTGACTTCCCTGCACGTAGCACCTAGTCTGGAAGTGGCTCGTAGAGCCTGTTTGATAGTTCTTTGAATGGCCATCCCACCAGTGGGGGCGTCACGGCTTCGACGGAGATGCTTGCGGCCAAGAGGCATGCCGGGGTGCACACACCCGTAATCGTGGGCAAAATGATAATTGCCAATCAACAGATGGCATACGCAGCCTAACTAGTTTAGGCAGCCGTCCGAGGAGGCTTCGCCCGTGGGCCTCCGAAGGACGTCACACAGCGGGCTGCTCTT
>PLBY01000020.1:4132-8065 GCA_003134655.1 Acidobacteriaceae bacterium | reverse complement strand
CACTTGCTAGGTAACATCGAAGCGTTCATCGAACAGTACTACAATCGGAGCCGTTTACATTCGGCGCTGGGCTATCGGCCACCGGAAGAGTTCGAGCGAGAGGCGAATACCGCGGTGAATTCTGCTGGAGCAACCATGAGTTTTTTCAGGCATGGGGAGATCTATCAGTCCGATGGAGGAGGAACCAGTATCGGGGAGCGACCCAAGAGCCGCCCCCCGGCTCATCGTTCCGATGAGTCTCCAGCTGGTTATTCCTCGGCGAGTTGCTCTCCAGCAGAGCTCGCCCCCCCGCTTCACCAGCCGAGCGTCATCTTGAAAGAGAAGAGGACATTTGAGAAGGAAGAACCATTGAACTGCAGGTGTGCCAATTCCAAACTGTCTCAACAGAAGAGTTCACCCCAAATTTGTGGGCCAATTGTGTGCCAAAAGATACTGACCAGAAAACTACCGATTTAGATTGCCGTCTCGATTACTAGTGGGATGGCCCGTCACCCATCCTCTGAAGTCATCGAAGATGAACGCCTCTGAGACTGCCTTTGCCGGTGTGATCGGCATGGTCTTGCGCGGCCTAACTTTGATATGTGCGTGAATTCCTGGAACGGTAGAGCTGCGCGAGTGTGAAGAAGAGAGTGGCCAGTGTGACCCAAGCGAACCAGTCCCCCAGCAGAAGATAGAGAGTTGTGTCGTGCACCGCTGGTACCTTCGCCACCAGCATGGCGAAAGGCGCAGAGTCGCTCTGAGTCTCGGCTAGCATTCGGCCACGGTCGTCGCTCACCGTAAGGGAGCCGCCCTTTGCAGCGCGCGCAATGCTGAAGCCGTCTTCTACGCCTCGCATCACTGCCATGTGGCCATGCCACACGCGGTCCACAACAAAATCCCACGCGGGCACCAGCATCAAGGCCGCTCCCGCCTCGCCGTACTGACGGGGGAGCGGCGTAAAGTCCATGTCTTTGCAGATGGCCACACCCCAGCTCTGCGAGGGCTCAGGCAGGAGCAGGAGGGTCGTGCCCGGCTTGAGCCTGGATTCGAAGGGTGGCAGCAAGTGGTGCTTGTTATAGCTCAGCACGGGACCCCTCGGCACATACGCGCGCGCCTGGTTGTACTTCACCGGCCGCGGCGATAGCAGTGAGGATACGTGAACCAGACCTATGACAATCGTGGATCTAGTCTTGTCGGCCAGGGATTGGAAGATAGCATCGGTGCCTTTGGTATTGGGATCCTCGACCACCCCGAGCTTCTCCGGCAAGACGATGACTTGAGACCCGGCAGCGGCGAGTTTTTCAACTTCGCCAGCATAGGCATGGAACAATCGCTCGAGGTCCGCACCCTCAGCCGCAACATCCACATTGGCTGGTTCGTCCGACGTGACAAGGCCCACCGTCACTTGTTGGCGGGGAGATGGAAGAGCAAGGCGCACCGCGCCGAAGATCAGTACCAGCGCAACCACGGCCGAACTCGCGCCAACGATGCGCAACGCTTGCTTCGGCGCGATATGGCGCAGATATAGGCCGATGGCCAGCGCGGCAGGAAACAGCAGCAGCAGAAAGCTCATGCCCCAGGGACCGGTGACGGAGGCGAGTTGCAGGAAGGGTACGAAGTTCAGCTGCGAGTAGGAGAGACTACCCGCCGTGCCGTTCGACGTAGTGAGGTTCCCAAGGTATTCGCACGAAACCCATGTCGCCGGGAAGGCCATCAGTGCGCTCCATGGAGCACCGCGCAGCAGCAGCGCGCGGAAGAGCAGCACCGCCAAAGTGAACACGAGCGCCACGGTGGAATAAATACCCATCCACAGGGTGGGCGGGGCATGCAGCGCCGCGCGGAAGTATTGCCACATGCTGAGACTGCCGATTAGCGAGGAGAGGAATGCGGCCCAAGCCGCGCCCCACCACGAAGTGCGCGACGCGAACAAGAGCACGGGAAGTGGAGCGAACCACATCAGCGGCCACCAGGGGACCAGGCCGTTGCCGAACCACATCAGTACCGCTGTGGAAACCACCGCAAGGAACCCGATGCCGATGCGCCTGTAGTCAGTTGCGAATGCCACGGATGTACCTCCTGAAGGAGCGCCGGTAGACGGCGCGAAAACGAGTGGGTGGCACGCCCACGCGTCCGCCCAAATAGAGCATGATGAGGCCGTGGGAAAGGGCGCTCATCTCGAAAACGATCTCCCACGCGTCATCCTTGCGGAGGTAGCCGCTCTTCATCCCTTCCCATATGAGCTCCAACGTCGGATTGGTGGTGGGCGAGCGGCCGGCCCGAAAGTCCTGCGGGTAGCGACGAGCACCCCCACGCGGCTTGAGGAACATGAGTTCGTAGAGTCGCGGATGTTGGAGAGCGTACTCCAGGTGAATCTCCCCCAACTTCGTGAGCCGTTTCTCGGTGTCGCCGGAGAGACGCTTGGCTGCCAGCCGTGCAGTCAACTCCTCGAACCCCTCGTCCGCCAGGAAGTTTAGGAGGCCCGCCCGGTCCTTAAAGTGACGGTAGATCGCCATCGGAGTGATGCCTACGGCCTTGGCTACTCGGCGCAACGTCACCGCCTCCGTCCCCTCTTTGTCCAGCAGGGGACGGGCTGCATTGGCAATCTTGCAAGAGGTGGAAACACTGTTCATGTATACAGTGTATACATGAACAACGAAAAATGCCTTGCTGGGCAGTTTCGTTCGCGGCCCAGCCAGATAGACGGATTTCCTCTCGCACCGTTGTCCGCTGCCGATTAGTGGCCATAGCGGCCCCGTAGTTGTTCAATAGGATATCGTGTTACGATATATGTTACTCATGACGATGAGAATTGCGACATCCGACTACCGCGCCCTGGCCGCGCTGCGCTACCGGATACGTCTTTTTCTATCCGAAGGGGATGCCGCGGCGCGCCGCGAGGGGCTCGAACCGCAGCAGTATTTGCTGTTGCTTGCNNCGGCTGGAGACGCACGGATATGTGTGCCGAAGTCAAAGCCCGGAAGACCGGCGATGCGTCCTGGTGAAGTTGCTTCCGCGTGGGGAAGAATTGGTTGAACGGGTAGCCCGGGAACGGCTTACGGAAATGCGCGGAGGAGGAGAAGCACTGTCTGATGCACTGGATACGCTTCTGGGACGCAAACCGAATTCACGAAGGGTAAGGGTGAAGAAGAGCGCGCAGCATGGCCGAACGAAGGGGAATCGTGAGCAAGAATAGCAAAACGAAATTGCGGGACAACAAGAGGGTACTAAACAAGAAGCACCGCAACGATGAGTTGGGAGATTTCACAACCACGTGGCGCGTCGTTCCCATCTCCGTCCTGGCCATTGTGATCGGAGTAATCTGCGCCTTTGTAGCGCTAGCGCTTCTCCGTTTAATCGGGTTATTCACCAATCTTTTCTATTTTGGCCGGTGGAGCACCGCGATGGTTTCGCCGGCGGGCAACCATCTCGGCGTATACAGCGTTTTCGTTCCCATCGCTGGCGCACTAATCATCGGAGTGATGGCGAAGTACGGTTCCGAGCGCATCCGAGGTCACGGCATTCCGGAGGCGATCGAGTCCATTCTCCTAAACGGTAGTCGGATAGAACCGAAAGTCGCCCTTCTCAAACCAATCTCTTCGGCAATCTCAATCGGCTCTGGCGGCCCGTTCGGCGCGGAAGGCCCGATTATCATGACGGGCGGTGCGGTAGGTTCGATGATCGCTCAGTTGTTCCATCTGACGAGCGCGGAGCGCAAAACGCTGCTCGTGGCCGGAGCTGCCGGAGGCATGTCCGCAACCTTTGCGGCGCCTGTGGCTGCGGTGCTGCTAGCCGTCGAATTGCTGCTTTTCGAATGGAAACCGCGAAGCCTGATTCCTGTGGCATTAGCCAGTGCGATGGCTGCGGTCGTTCGAAGATATATCTTGGGATTCGGGCCGTTGTTTCCCGTGCCGGTTCACCCATTATTCATTGGACCAAAAGGACTACTCGGATGCG
>PLBY01000020.1:3795-4091 GCA_003134655.1 Acidobacteriaceae bacterium | reverse complement strand
CTGCTCCAGGGGAGCGTGACCACAAAAGTGATTCTCGGAGTCCTGCTCGTCAAGTGGTTCATCTGGGCGGTATCACTCGGCTCAGGCACATCGGGCGGCGTTCTAGCGCCGCTGTTGATGATGGGCGGCGCTCTCGGTGGCCTCGAAGCCATGTTTCTCCCCAACGAAGGGGCGGGCTTCTGGCCATTGATCAGCATGGGTGCCATTCTTGGCGGTACTATGCGCGCTCCGTTCACGAGTATTGTTTTTGCCTTTGAGCTGACGCACGACGCAAATGTGTTTTTGCCCTTGCTGGT
>PLBY01000020.1:0-3729 GCA_003134655.1 Acidobacteriaceae bacterium | reverse complement strand
CAGGTGCAACGCTTGCTCCCTGTCGTGAACGCAGAAGGACAGCTTGTCGGTGTGGTGACGCGTGGGGATATAAGCCAGCGAATGGAACAGAATGGGGATGCAGCCCTGGGAGGGCCGATCAGTGATCTGGTGAGGACAAGCGCGGTTGAGGCCTATCCGGACGAGCCGCTGCGCGTCGTCGTATATCGCATGGCTGAAAAGGGTTGCACGCGAATGCCTGTAGTGGAACGTGCCACCAGACAATTTCTAGGTCTGGTGTCGCTCAACGATTTGCTGAAGGCGCGCTCGCGGCACTTGGAAGAAGAGAGCCGCCGCGAACAAAGTCTCAAGTTCAGATTGTTTCCTCCGGGAAAACGGAATCCTGAGGGAACACAGTCCTCTGAAGCACCGTAACGTCTTCTCGCGACCCACAGATAAGTTCTGTCATGCCCAACCGTTGATTATCAACTGAAAACCACCCGCTGAGTACGGGTAGTTAATGAACTGTATTGATGGTTGTACATTGCGGTGAGAACCGAGGCGATGATTTTGGCGAACCGATGGCGGGCCGAGATTGAACTGTGCTCTGAGTCACACGGTACCTCCCATCTCGGCGCTCGAGTGCGCCTTGGATCGCTACTTTCATCAGCCGGTGAAGGCGGATTTGCACGCAACGGTGTTCTCGAAGTGGAAGGTGCGGTACGTCTTCTGTTCCATGGCGATCTTCCGCACGTCTAGCTAGATGATTGGCACGAACAGTAGTGAAATACGTTCCTCCCCCCCTAACATGATGCTTGTTTCTATTACGAGTACGAATGGACTATTTGAAAGAACAGGCAGGAGTGAGCAAATAGAGACCAAGGGCACTCCTATTGGCGGGGCACGCGAGCGACTTGAAAGCGGGGAGCTGGAGATGGATTCATGCGAGTCAGGAATGACTACAACTCTCCAAGAAGGCGTTATGAGGCAAGTGGAATACATCGCAGAATTCGTGCATGGAGCACGCTTTGAAGCTCTAAGTTCCGATACCCGCCAGCAACTCAAGATCCGGATCTTGGACTCGCTGGGGTGCAGTCTTGGAGCACTGCATGCTGAACCCATATGCATGATACGTAGTTACATCAGCGAACTGGGTGGCAGCGGCAGCTGTACCTTGATTGGTGGTGGGTCCACTGATGTTGACCGAGCCGCTCTTTATAACAGCGCACTGATACGTTATCTCGATTTCAATGATAGCTATCTGGCCAAGGGGGAAACCTGTCATCCGAGCGACAATCTGGGAGCGATTCTGGCGGCAGGTGAATGGATCGGGACCACAGGCCGCGACCTGATGACCGCTCTTGCGGTCGCCTACCAAGTCCAATGCCGCTTGAGCGATGTTGCCCCGGTTCGAGCAAGAGGATTCGACCACACAGTTCAAGGCGCTTACGGTGTGGCTGCAGGGGTCTCCAAGATCCTAGGGCTCAACCCGTCGCAGACCGCCAACGCAGTGGCTATCAGCGGGACAGCCTTCAACGCCTTGCGGGTGACCAGGACCGGAAAATTGTCACATTGGAAAGGGCTTGCCTACCCGAATCTGGCTGCTTGCTGTACTCGTGCGACACTGCTGGCCAAGCATGGTATTACGGGTCCGCTCGAGGTAATTGAGGGAGATAAGGGCCTCATGGATGCTATCACCGGCTATTTCGAGGTGACCTGGGCCGGACAAGACTTCGGATGTGTGGGGCGGACCACGGTTAAGAAGTACAACGCGGAGATCCATTCCCAAACTGCCATCGAGGCCGTTCTTGCTCTGCGTCAACGGTACCAGTTCTCGAGTACCGATATAAAGCGGATGGATGTGGAAATCTTTGATGTGGCCTACAACATCATTGGTGGAGGAGAAGAAGGCGACAAGAGCACCGTTTCTACCAAGGAACAAGCTGATCATAGTCTGCCGTACGTGCTCGCCGCGGCGATTCTCGACGGACAGGTAATGCCTGAGCAGTACGCCGCCGAGCGTATTCAGCGGGCAGACGTACAAACACTGCTTAGCAAGATCTCGGTTCAGCCGCGTAAACTCTTTTCGGAACGCTTCCCAGATGAGATGCCATGTCGCGTGAAGATCACGCTGCAAGACAGCCGCGTGCTCGAACAAGAAACTAAGGATTATGAGGGGTTCCATACACGTCCGATGTCGTGGGAAGTGGCCGTTCAGAAGTTCAACAAAATTGCCACCCCGAATGCAAGTGCAGATCAACGTGCCAGCATTGCTGACGCGGTGGCCAAACTGGAGCAAGTCTCGGTTCGCGAGTTGATGGAACACCTGAGCGCCATAGCCCTGGATTCTGATAGCCCGCGCAGCGGGCCTATTAATGAGGAGAATTGAAACACGTGGTGAGCGTCCAAGTTATCGATGAACGTGCTTTCTCCTTTTTGAAGATTAATGAGCGGCAGCGGAAAGACAGGAGCAGTGCCGTTGACATTCTTCGAGCGAGGCGGCGAAACCCTATTGCAGCAAGTTAGGTTTTGATGGAGGCCAATATGGCAAAGGCGGCGGTTGGTTTGTTTGAGAAATCGGACTTGATCGACGAGATCGTTCACGATCTCGAGGCCAGTGGTTTTCCCAGGAATGACATTCGCGTTTTAAGCGAACCGCGAGAAATGGCGGGTAGCGGGATGATGAGTACCCCACACACTGATTTTGAGGTGGACTTGGTCCGGGAGTTCAGGACGATCGGAGCCGGCGAAGCGGACGCGGACGCTTATGTCCAAGGAATCCGGCGTGGAGGAGTCATCGTTTTTGCCACGGGTTCGGGCGAGAAGGTGGACGCGGCTGCTGAGATTATGAACCGCCACCGTGCCGTCGAGCTTGAAGAGCTTGGTGTCTCACAACCGCATCTCCATAGTGCAGACCGCAGTAACGTGACTCCCGGTCGCAATAGCTCTGGCCAAGCTGGGCGGATTCGTTCTTCCGGGGGCGGTGCCCGGTTGTTTGTATGGTAGCTGTTTCACGAAAGACAGACGTGCTGGGAAGCTCGTGAATTGGCGTCCAATGGAAGGTTGAAGATAATTCTTGGGAGGTTCCGTGGCGAAACGTAAATCGCGTGATAACGAAGCGCAGCTCGATGAACTAGGAAGCGATCCCGGGCACGTGGGTTCGGACAGCGCTGGGCAATCAGGGGATACTCAGGGGCTCTCGCAAATCGCTGACGCTGCCGCCGAAAGCGTCGAAGAACTCGCCGACACTGAGCCAACATATGAGGCGGAGGCAGTCGACGGTGTCGAGGATGCTGCTGACCACCCCGAGAGGCCAGTGCACACCCGAGAGGATTATGTGCGGGCAGATGACCTTCGGCCGGGGCGCGGAGAATGGCGGTCGCGACCGGAGTAGCAATGGACACCCACGGGAACAACTACCTACGCGACCCAAGAAGATCGTGTGATTGACGATTGCAACGAGGAGCAGCGGAAAGATAAGGCGATGGACAAGACCCTTGCCGACAGCTTTCCGGCGAGCGACCCGCCTGCTTGGCAATCCTGAATCGAGATTGTTCCTATTCGGGCTTTTTGCAAAAGGAACTGTCTGGCACCGCCGAACATTACTGGCAGGTTTGATTGCGAAGTCATCGTGGATCGCTGACAGGAGTCCAAACGATGGCCAGGAGGGCCCAAAATGGCGCAATGGCAATATGAGACGTTCTGTACAGAGCTTAACCGTAGCGTTGACTTTGATGAAGAACTTAGGAAGATTCTGCAGGATTATGGCAT
>PLBY01000105.1 GCA_003134655.1 Acidobacteriaceae bacterium | reverse complement strand
ATCCCCAAAACCAACCCAACCCAATCGGCGAGGGTACAACTTTGAAACCGGACATTTCACTTGCTACAAAAACCGGACATTTTAACTTGCTACGGACAGGGGTTTCCCTATCTTGTTCCTTGATTCGCGGTGGGGCGATCCCTCCGAGAACTCGTATGCGCTTCCCTCCCGGTCTCGATCTGGTGGGTGTTGTTTGGAGGGATCGGGCCATGGCAGTCGACAGGATCGACGCCTCAATTTTTTTCTCTGTATTTCTCTAAAGTATTCATTCGTAATGACTTACTTTGAATGGACCCGGTTGGATCCGTGCAAAATCTTGAGCCGCAAGAACTTAAGGGTAAAATATTCCAGGATAAGGACTTAGCTTGGGAGCGATGGCTCCACATTTTTTTCGTTAGGTTTCCTAAAATATTGATTATGAATGACTTGGGTAGTTTGGAGCAGACGGGATCCGGGCAAAATCTTGAGCCGCAAGGACTTACAGGTAAAATATTCCGGGATAAGGACTTAGCTCCTGGCCGATCGCCGTTCAGGGAACTGGCGATGGAGAACTGGTTAGGAGAGCCCTTGCGCATGTAACGAGCTTGCTCTTTCTGAAATGCTCAGTAAAGGTTGTTGGTCACAAGAACTGCGATTTTTGTTGTGGAGGGCTGTGGAAATTCCCGTTAGATTGCGGGTACGTTCCGGAGTGCACTCCACCCCGTCTGTCGGACCCGTCTGTTCGGAATGGACGCTGAAGATGCGAACGAGCGGCGGGAAGACTTTGTCCAGTGGTAGAACTGCCCAACTCAAGCCAAAGCGGGGCTTGCATGGGCACCCGCCCCAGGTTTCTGTCATTTCTTCCAACTGATCTCGTGATTTTCAAAGTCAAATCCGATTTCTTCCAGGCGCAGACCTCGTACGCTCAACAGACCATCGAAGTCGCGTCCATTATCTCCGTGGTCTGCTACGACGAAGCCGGTCAGTGGCCCAAACTCTTGCTTCCCCAGACGCGTGTCTGGGATTTGTACCGACCGACGTTGAAAATCTCCGTCGAGGTTGGTCGCCTTGGACGTTCTTCCTGCCGACAGGAAAAGGGGATCCTTGACGCGACTTTGGAATAGCATCAAGGCTGAAGCTGCCGTGTCGACCAGCAACCGTACAGGCTGGTTGTGCAACCGCACTTCCACTATGACAAAGGGTGTGCCGGCTTCGAACGACACTGTGGACTTGGTTCGCTTCGCCGGGCCAAAGCGCAGTTGTTTGGTTTTGTAATCGATGCTGAAACTATTTTTCCCCAAAACGTCCAGACCGACAACGGCGTCAATTCTCCGCCCCAGTCTCTTCTCGATTGAGGAAAGGTCTTGCACAAAGATTGGAAGACCTTCGGCGCGGGCAGGACCAACCTCAATGAAGGGCAGAGTGGCAAGTTCGGTCTGCACAGTCTTGTTGGCCAAATCCATCTTGCCAGCGGTTCGCTTTAGACCAAGAGCGGTTGCAATTCTCTGATCGACCACGCTTGGGTAGGCTCCCGTGTCGATGAGGAAGGACAACTTCTCCAGATTCCCGATCTTCCCTTCCACAACCACTAAGTAATCCCGGTAGAGCCGAATGGGAAGCTCGACGGCATGATTGAAGGTGGGCTGTGTCTCGCCCAGCACGGGGGCTGGATCGGACTGGGCTAGTGAAGCGCTACAAAGCAGACTTAGGATCGCTGCAGGAGCGATCAAAGGCCAGAATGGTCTCATACGTCACCTCCGCAAGTGCGTGTGGTGACGCGGACATTGAGGCCTCTAGATCAGGACCTCAAGACACCTCGATATGCTCTCTGTGTGGGACGCTGGACTCGAAGTTGTTTCCCGCTTACTCTCGCTGCAACAGCAACTTACGTGCTTTGTTCCTGGCGTATTCCGGTGCAGTTGGATAGTTCTGGTGGGGGTGGTAGACTCGCCCGAAGCACTCCAGGGATGTGACCCATTGGAAAGTCACAGCCAACTTGGCCCGTCCGTTCGCTTTGGGCCGTTCGAACTTGACGTTCGCTCGGGCGAACTGCAACATAACGGGCGCAAGATGCTCCTGAACGAGCAGCCCCTTCAGGTGCTGCTCGCGCTGCTTGAACGGCCTGGTGAGTTAGTCAGTCGCGAGGAATTAGTTCAGCGGCTTTGGCCGGATGGAACGTTCGTCGACTACGAACGCGGTCTCAACAAAGCGGTCAACAAGTTGCGGGACGTACTGCGAGATTCTGCAGACTCGCCGCGCTTTGTGGAGACGATTCCGCGACGCGGATACCGCTTCATCGCACATCTGGAACCTAGTAATCCGCCCATCCCCGTAGATCCTGTTCCCAAGCCACCACAGGTACTGACAGGCGAAGGCAAACCTTATCGCTTTGCCGTCGCGGCGGTCCTCGGCGCTTTGCTTCTTCTGATCGCAGTTGGGTTCGGAGTTTACGAGTTGAGCACCGCCCATAGCTCCCCTTTGAACCTGCAAAATATGCGGATCACAAGACTTACCGAGAATGGCAAGGCTAACGATGTCGCCATCTCACCCGACGGGCGCTATGTCGTTTATGTTCTATCGGAAGGGCAAAAACAGGGCTTGTGGATGCGTCAGGTGGCGGCTGAGAGCACGGTGCAGATCTTGCCTCCTGACTTGGCGCCCTTATCTGGATTGAGCTTCTCTCCAGACGGCAATTACATCTACTTCCAGCGCAGCGACGGGGGGTCTTTCAATTTCGCAAACCTCTACCAGATGCCGGTTCTTGGAGCCACTCCGCGTTTGCTGATTCAAGATATCGATACTCCTATCGCCTTCTCTCCCGATGGACAGAGGGCAGCTTTCATTCGAGGGAATCCTGCAAAAGGCGAATCTTACCTCGTCACTGCCGACAACAACGGCCGCAACGAAAAGGTGCTTGCCACCGAGAACAATCTCCAGTCGTTTGCTTTGGCGAACTTCTCCACCTACTTCGGTTTTGTCGGCCCTGCCTGGTCGCCAGATGGGAAAACGATCGTCGCGTCAGTCAGCGAGGGAATAAGGGGCGGCGTCTTTTCAGTTCTCGCTTTCTCTGTGTCTGACGGCAAAGTACAAAAAATCTACTCAAGCAAAAGCTTCATTGGTCCACAGCGATGGCTGCCAAACGGCGACGGCCTGCTCATGGTTCTGGCCGATCCAGTGACGGGATTGAGTGGCCAAATCTGGTATCTGCCCTACCCGCATGGGACAGCGCAAAGGCTCACCAACGATCTAACCAATTACAACCTCTGTTGCCTCGATTTGACGACAAATGCCGACACGATCGCGACCGTTGAGAATAACTATGTCGCCGACCTTTGGCTGGCGCCAGCAGGGGCGACTGATAAGGCGCGGCAGATCACATCGAACGCGGCAATCGTTGACGCGAGTTGGCTGACGGACAACAAGATTGTTCTGCAAAACATCAAAGGCGACCTGTTGACCGTAGATCACGAGGGAGCCAATCACATGTTACTAACTCCCGACGCGCACAATGTTCGAGCGATTGCGGCCTGCGGAGATGGTCGGCATATTGTCTACGAGTCTCTTCGCTCGACGGAACACATCTGGGTAATGAACGCGGACGGATCCAATGCGACTCAGCTAACCAGCGGAGATGGAGAATCGTTTCCCGATTGTTCTCCAGACGGCAAATGGGTGGTCTATCTGGCGTCGGACAAGTCCTTAGGCTTTACGGCGTGGCGCGTCAACATCGATGGCGGAAAGCCCGTCCAATTGACTCATGAATGGGCTTATGGTCCTCGGATTTCCCCGGACGGAAGCCTCGTGTTGTACACCACGCTTGGGCCGAAGGATGAACACGATGTCATCGTGGTGGTTGACGCCGCCTCCGGGCAACGAATGTATTCATGGGACATCCCCGCTGGTATAGACGATGCTCATTGGGCGCAGGATGGGCAGGCCGTGGATTACGTGATCACGCGCGATGCGGTATCCAACTTGTGGAGACAACCGTTGACCGGCGGACCGGCAAAGCAGATCACCGACTTCAAGTCGGGACGCATCTTCCGCTTCGGTTGGTCGCGCGACGGCAAGCAGTTGCTCCTCGTGCGCGGTGACATCAGCAGTGATGTGATCTTGATCAGGAATTTTAAATGATCAGAGTGGCCGCTGTTCTCCGCATGATCCTTACTCCCTACATCCGCCCCACCCAAGCCAAAACCGGGCTTGAATGGGCCACCCTCTACGTAGCCGACGACGACAAAACGATAGCGGCTGCGGACCTGTTTCAGGACTTGGAGAAACAAGTCGCGATTTCGCGGGCTGTCGAGCAGCGGACGGCGCCGGTAGCAACTCGTGGTGATGAAGCGAAGGTATCCGGCGCCGTAGTAGCGATGGAGTCGGTTGGGCATGGAGGATTCATAGCATAGACGCAGGCTGTGAGTATGTGACGAGTGAACATAGGGGCGAGGTCCGTGGTTCCCACCTTTCGTTCGAAGCGTGGGCACCACGGACGATGGCATCAATAATTTTTCTGGCGTCCCTCCGGCGTTCCCCGGTCTTTCGGTTACTTTGATAACCAACCCTTGGAGCCATTTCAACGCAGTCCAAGCCGTGTTTAACTAGCACTCATCGGCCACTTCCGCAGCTGGATAGGCAGCCGATCCGCCTCTGGCTCGAACGGCGAAATCCGGACGGCCAGACTTACAAGGACGCACCAGGAACACGATTTCTCTCATAGGAATCAGGAACCCGATGCCGAGAACCCGCCTTTACGTGGAGTGTCCAAGTTGCCGCATGCAGTACCTGGTGAAAGAATTCAGCCTCACCTACAGCAATGGAGCCTACATCGAGGACGTTGCCGGTTCGCCGGAATGGCAGCGGTTGATTTGTCCTTGCCAGCCTCGGAATCCGTACAAGTTCAAATTGAAAGAGAAAGCCCGGGTCCACGTTCTGAACGAGCCCGAGAGCGAGCAAACCCACTTCTCGCTGAAAGCCATCAAGCCGGCAACATCTCTCTCAGCCCACGCACACTCATAGGCGAAGGCGCACCAGGACAGAGACGCTCTCCTCGCGGCGTACCTTCGAAGGAACGCTGGGGACACACGGGACCTTTTCTACGCCGCCCCAACCGTATTTTTCCACAGCTTTCCACAACAAAAATCCGAGTTCGTGTGACGAACAACCTTTACTGAGGATTTCAGAAAGAGCAAGCTCGCTACATGCGCGAGGCTTCTCCCATCCAGTTCCCGACGACCGATCCCCTTCAGGGCCTTCAGCCAGAACCTAAGTCCTTATTCCAGAAGATTTTACCTATAAGTCCTTACGGCTCAGTATTTTACCAGGACACCCTCCTGTCTCCATCACACAAGTTCTTAGGAATGAGTATTTTACGAACGGGCACGAAAAAAAATGTGAAGATCGATCCAGTCACAATCTCGCGCTCTGTGCGACCAGCGCTCGCTCCGTTACCAGTTCCTGGAAAGCTGGCGTATCGCCGCTTAATGTCTAGTATATCAATGGACTATATGGTATATTGCCCAAAGCGTGGCTGGAATTAAGACTTTGGGTGGCGGTGGTCACCTGCAGCGGTGGAGGGGTTCCGTGATCTCTTTCATTGAGAAGACATGGTTCTTGTGGTGGATCGTAGCGACCTTGATCATTCTGCGCTGGTTCCACTTGTTCTTGTCCCGGGCCGAGAGCGGCGTCGATGCAGCCGCTTCTGACGAGGAGCAAGCTGCAGCCATTGCTCCGGGCCCGCGTCCCTCCGGAAGGGCGTGGCGCCGTCCGTTTGCCGTCTAGTGGTTCGCGTCGGCTGGTCGGGGGCCCATCCGCCAACTGACTTCTCTCAACAAACCATTCACTTCGTGGCTTCAGCCCATTCCTGCTCGCCGCGATGGATCAGGGCTTCGCGGTCTTCGGGAAGAATCCAGCGCTGCTTCACCAGGTCGTCCACGGCCTTCTTGTAGCGCGTCATATAGTCTTCGCGATCGGAGTAGCGTTCTGCGATGGACTTGCGCGGGTCACCAGTTTTCTGGCGCTCTGCGGCGGTCTTGGGGAACGGGATGTAGGAGGTCTCGAAGGCAAGGCGCTGATTGGGTGCGCCGATAGACGGGTCGCGAAGATTCCAACTGGCATACGTCCCAAGCGGAAGGGTGACCTCCGGCAGGCGCACGCCATCGCGCTCGTTGCCGTCGGCGTCGACTTGGGGCACGAGCACGGGGAAGGCTGCGCCGACTTTCGGCGGTTGGAGGCTGAGAATTCCGTTGCGCCAGTTCGGTCCGAAATCGAGTCGGTACGCGGTGTTCGCTTCGTGCGGCCGATTCACGCCGGGGATCGCGGGCAAGGCGTAGGCTGACAGCGGCACGAGGTTTCCATCGGCGATCTTCGGATAACTGCTGGCGGGCGGAAGGGTGTTGCTGCGCACCCAAGCGTCCATGTTGGCGATCATGGCCCTCCAGAAATATTGGACCGGGAGCGGTGACTGCAACTGCTGACCGAGCAGATCACCCTTCCCCTTCTCGGAGGGAACGGGCCGGAGTAATGCTGCAGGCCAGTCAGGTGATAGATGCGGATGCGGTCGGAGATAGACGCGTCTTGTTTCCCATCGGCGCTGACATGGATCAGCGCGCAGGCGCGGCCCCAATATTCGTATGACGTATTCGAGAGGAAAATCTTCGGCACGACTTTTTCGGTGACGGCGTGGTCGAGCAGTCCTGCCGTCTCTCCGGTGACGGGATCGTTCTCCGGTTGATCGGTAAAAGGAAAGATATCGGTGGGAAAGAAAACCGATGACGTGGGCTGAGCGTCGCGTGAGGGCTGCGCGAAGCGGTAGTTGAAGCTGCCGCGGCCAGCTCCGGCGACGTGGGCGAGAACGCCGTCGAGCGCGATGCGTCCCTCTTCGTCGGCATTGAAGCCCTGATAGAGGAAGTCGCGCAGGAATCGTCCGTTCTGCGAGATACCTTCGCCGTAGACGCGCGCCGCAGGAGTGACGGCATCGCGTGCGTGCTTGGCGTAAGACGCGAAGTCGCGGATGGCAGCGAATCCCCCGCCAGCGACGACCGGATCGGCGACGACGTAAACATATTCGTAGATCTTGCCGGGTTGAAAGCCGCCGTTCAGGTGGATATGGCGGTCGCTCGGGATGAGTTTGCCATCGACGGTATGTGCGAACTGCCACTCGGCGCGGGGAATCACGGTACGCACGGCCTCGCGGGAATTCCGGACGGTGAGCACGTTGCGAGGATCGTTGGGATCGGCAACGGGGTATTCGCTGCCGCCAATTCCTGCACTAAACAGGTGGCCTAGAGGAATCTCGGGCAAGATTCTCGCGAGCATCACATCGCCACGCAGCAGGCCGGTGATCGTCTTGCCGTTCTCTTTCGCGATGGGCGCATACAGGCGCAGTGCGTCGGGGCCGTCGGCATCCCACTGCCAGCCGAGACTTACGACTGTGAAACCATTGCGCAGTAACCAGGCATCCCCGCTCTCGTGTGCGAGATCCTGATCGCCGCCGTCCACGAGGGACAGAATGCGCGCGTGCCCGCGGTTGGGAACTTCCAGAAGCAGGGAGCCGTTGCCCTTGTGTGCGTCTTTCGGGCGGACCGCAACGAAGTCCGATGAAAACTCTACCTCCCCGTTTTTCAAGTTCACCGCATTGCTGAGGTCGACGATGCGCTGGTTGTGCGGATTAGCAACGGGCAGCGAAAAGTACACGCGTCCGGTAATGCGCTCGTAGGCTCCTGCATCGCCGAAGGGTTTGCCTTGCAGCACGTCCGCGCGGGAAGCGATCTCGACGCGAAGGACGCGCGCGTGGAGTGGAGAGACGGCAAGAGACAGAAATAGGGAGATGGAAGTGACGATTGCGCGAAGTCGCATGCTGCGGAAGGATAGCATGGCTGTCGTTGCCTTCTCTTTGGGTTTGGGGTCCGGTGTACAATTCCTGCTTCTTGCAGAGTCCAAACAATCTGGTGCGATCTATCCTGCGCGGAGACGAACTATGAAACGGATGTTCCGGGCGTTGGCTGCCGTATTTCTTACTTCAATCGTTGCCAGTCTTGTGGCGGCAACATCCTTCGCACAACAACCCGACGCTTCCAAGATAGCGCCTCCGAAGAAGCCAGCGGCCGCTCAATCTTCTGAAAAGCCTGCGGAGAGCGCCATTAAGCCAGAGGCTGCCGCCGAGCCGAAGCCTGCGGTGCGCGAAGCTTCGGGCGATAAAGAGAAAGACAAGGAAGAGCATTACGACATGACGGAAGCGTCGCCAGTGGTGACGCATCACCAGATGACCGTCGACGGGAAGCTGCTGAAGTACACGGCAACGACCGGGCGGCTACCCATCAAGCGCGGCGACGGGCGGATCGAGGCGCAGATGTTCTACGTCGCTTATACGCTCGACGGACAGGACGCGGCCAAGCGACCGCTGACGTTCGCCTTCAACGGCGGGCCAGGATCAGCTTCCATCTGGCTGCACATGGGCGCGCTCGGTCCGCGGAAAGTCGTGCTGCAGCCGGATGGCTTTATGCCTCCAGCGCCGTACCGCATGGAGGACAACACCTCGACGCTGCTCGACAAGAGCGATCTGGTGCTGATTGACGCGATTGGCACGGGGTTCAGCCGGGCTGCTGACGCCGAACTGTTCAAGAAGTTCTGGGGAGTCAAGGGAGACATTGAGGCGTTCAGCGAATTCATTCGGCTCTACATCACGCGCAACGAGCGCTGGACGTCGCCGCTGTTCCTGTTCGGAGAAAGTTATGGCACGACGCGTTCCGCGGGCATCGCCGGGTATCTCGCTGACCGCGGCATTTCGTTCAACGGCATCACATTGCTTTCGACGGTCCTGAACTTCGAGACACTCGAGGACAACAACACCAACGATCAGCCTTATGTTTTTCTGATTCCGTCGTTCACCATGATTGCGGGCTACCACCACAAGTTGGCGCCCGATCTGGCGCAGGATATGAACAAGGCGCGGCAGGAAGCGGAGCAGTGGGCTTCGACCGAATATACGCAGGCGCTGGCTAAGGGAGATTCATTGACTCCGCAGGAGCGGCAGAAAGTCATCGATCAACTGGCGCGATTCACAGGACTGAGCAAGGAAGTGATCGACGAAGCCAACCTGCGGATCAACGTTCAGAAGTTCACGCATTATCTGCTGATTGATCAGAAACTGCGCATCGGCCGGCTCGACGCACGCTACACCGGTCCTGATCCGAATGGGCTGCTTGACACTCCCTTTTACGATCCGACGGGCTCGGCTACGCAACCGCCATTCACTTCAGTGTTCAACAATTACCTGCGCACAGAACTGGGGTACAAGGTTGACATGCCTTATAACGTGCGGGCGCCGCGAGGCCCAAACGACACCTGGGATTGGGGATCGGCAATCCAGGGATTTCCTGACACGGCGTCGGCGATGCGGCAGGCGATCGTGAAGAATCCTTATTTGAAGATTCTGGTGATGGAAGGCTACTACGATCTGGCGACGCCGTATTACGCGGCAAACTACACGGTGGATCATCTCAACCTGCCGCAGAAATATCGCGACAATATTTCGTTTGCAACTTACGATTCGGGACACATGGTGTACTTGCCGACGGAAGGGCTGAAGAAGATGAAGGCGGATCAGGCTGCGTTTATCGGTAAGGCGAATCCTTAACCACAGAGGACACTGAGGACACAGAGTCTGCCGAGAGCTCAGGAATATTATGAAAACTACACATCTGTTGTTGGCATCTTCCCTTCTCGTTTTCAGCGTCCTCGCCTTTGGGGATGATGCTTGCGAAAAGCTGGCGGCGGCAAAGATTCCCGGCGCGACGATCACACTCTCACAAACGGTCGCGGCCGGAACGTTCGCCGGACCTCCCGCGCCATTCAGCGGGATGGATGTATCCGCGTTCTACAAGGGTCTGCCGGCGTTCTGCCGCGTGGTGGCGGAGGCGAAGCCGACGTCAGACTCCGACATTAAGCTCGAAGTCTGGTTGCCGGCGTCGGGATGGAATGGCAAGCTGCAAGGCATGGGGAACGGTGGATTCGCGGGGCTGATCGACTACGTGCAAATTGGGCTGGCCGTGAGCAAGGGATACGCCGCCACCGCGACCGACACGGGACATACGGGATCGCCCGTCGATGCGGCGTGGGCGCTGGGGCATCCGGAGAAGGTCGTGGACTTCGGACATCGCGGGATTCACGAGATGACGCGCGTCGCCAAGGAGTTGGTGCACGCGTTCTATGGAAAGGCTGTGCAGCACTCTTACTTTGCGGGATGCTCCGACGGCGGGCGCGAGGCGCTGATGGAGGCGCAGCGCTATCCCGCGGACTACGACGGAATTCTGGCGGGAGCTCCGGCCAACTACTGGACCGCGCTGCTCTCGACCGCGGCGACGGACACGCAGGTACTGACGCTCGACGCGGCCAGTTTTATTCCGCAGGCAAAGATTGCGACAATCGCCGCGGCGGTGAACGCCGCTTGTGACGAACTCGACGGAGTGCGCGATGGGATCCTAAACGATCCTCGAAAATGCCACTTCGATCCAGCAACGATCCAGTGCAAGGTGGGCGAAGACAATGACAAATGTCTGACGGCGCCGCAAGCAGCTGCGCTGAAAGCGATCTACGTGGGGCCGCATGACTCTCATGGGCGCGAGGTCTTCCCCGGCTTTTTACCCGGCGCGGAGGATGGGCAGGGCGGATGGGGAATCTGGATTACCGGTCCGGCTCCGGCCAAGAGCCTGATGGCATTCTTCGGCATCGGATACTTCACGAACATGGTGTACGAAAAATCCGACTGGGATTACAAGACGTTCGCGGTCGACGCGGGATTGAAGTTAGCCGAAGAGAAAACTGCGGGCGCACTGAACGCGACCGACGCGAATCTGAAGGCGTTCCAGGCACGGGGTGGAAAACTGATTCTGTATCACGGCTGGGACGATCCGGCGATTCCGGCGCTCAACACAGTTAACTACTACGAGAGCGTGCTGGCAAAGATGGGAGCGAAGGACGCGGATTCATTCGTGCGGCTGTATATGGTGCCGGGCATGCAGCATTGCGGCGATGGCCCCGGTGCCGACTCTTTCGGGCAGGTGGGCCGTCTTACGTTCGACGATCCGCACCACAGCGTGGACGCGGCGCTGGACCAGTGGGTAGAGAGCGGGGCGGCGCCATCCACGATCATCGCTTCGAAGTATGCCAGCGAGGACAAGGCGCACCCGAAGATGACGCGACCGCTGTGTGAATATCCGCAGGCGGCGAAGTACAAGGGCAGCGGCGATACGAATGATGCGGCGAACTTTGTGTGCGCGAAATGAAAAGCGTCAACCACGAAGGACACTAAGGATCACGAAGGAACCCAACTCCACCGGCATTACCGGCTGTACTGGTTCTTCTTCTTGTCTTCGTGGCGCTCGATGCCGAGTTGAATCAGGCGGTCAATCAAATCGGCATAGGCCAAGCCCGACGCACCCCACAGCTTGGGATACATGCTGATTGCGGTGAATCCAGGCATGGTGTTGATCTCGTTCAGGAAGATCTTTCCGGTTTTCGGATCCATCAGAAAATCGATGCGGGCGAGACCAGAACAGTCCACTGCTTGAAATGCCCTGACCGCCAGTTCCTGAACTCTTTTGGTTTCCGCCTTGGTGAGTTTGGCGGGGATGATCAGTTGCGAGCCTTCGTCGACGTACTTCGCGGTGTAGTCGTAGAACTCTTTGCCGGGGACAATTTCTCCCGGAACTGAGGCGACTGGCTCGTCGTTGCCCAGCACCGAACATTCGATTTCTCTAGCTTTTTCTTTCTTTCCGCCGACGCCTTGCTCGATGACGATCTTGCGGTCGAACTTCGCCGCCTCCTCGATCGCTGGGCCAAGCTCCTTGCGATTGTGCGCCTTGCTGATGCCTACTGACGATCCCAGGTTCGCCGGCTTCACGAAGACCGGGTAGGTCAGCTTGCTCTCGACCTGCTTCTGAACTTTCTTTGGATCTTTCTCCCACGCGCCGCGCAGGATCGTGACATGCTTCACGATCGGAATCCCAGCGGCGATGAACAACGACTTCATAATATCTTTGTCCATGCCGGCGGCCGAGCCCAGCACGCCCGCGCCAACGTAGGGAATGTCGGCGAGTTCGAGCAGGCCCTGGATGGTGCCGTCCTCGCCAAAGGTGCCGTGCAGCACGGGGAAGATCACATCGACATTGATGGCGCGATCGCTGGCGCGGCGCATGAGTGCGGCGTCGGTTTGAAAGGGCACCAAGCCGCTGTGGCGGTGAACCGGCTCAGGCGGGACGACGACGGCTTCTCCGCGGGCCAGTACTGCGGCTGAGGTCGTGGTCTCGGGATCGCCGGCGCGTAGGTTGCGCGGTTCCAGCACGAGCTTGCCGGTCAGAAGATTCTCGGCGTGCTCTGCCGTGACCCAGCGTCCATCTTTGGTGATGCCGATGGGCACGACCTCGTACTTCTCTTTATCGATAGCGTTGAGAACCGATGCGGCCGAGAGGAGCGAAACTTCGTGCTCCCCGCTGCGCCCGCCGAATAAGATACCGACCCGAAGCTTTTCCATGACCTTCCAGTGTGGACGCGAACGGAGGCGCGCGTCAATCGCAGGGTTGATACAGGTTCAAGTCTCTGCGGAACTCGTGAAGTCCCCACTTCTCGCAAAGAACGCGAGAAATGGGGCACCCGAACTGCTACAGAATCTTTTTCCCGAACGCCGAGAGAGCTAACTCCACAGCCAGATCAGCGGTGCGGTTGTGCTCGTCGATCACGGGATTCACTTCGACAATCTCGAAACTCAGCATGTGTCCATGGTCGGCGATGATTTCCATGGCGAGGTGCGCCTCGCGATACGTTGCGCCGCCGCGCACGGGAGTGCCCACGCCGGGCGCGTCCTCCGGGTCGACCCAGTCCATGTCGAGCGAAATGTGATAGCCGGCGGTGCCGCGAGCGGCCATGCGGAGAGCTTCTTCCATCACCGTACGCATGCCGCGCTCGTCAATGTCGCGCATGGTGAAGACGCCGATGCCGGCGCGGACGACGTTCTCCTTTTCGACGGCGTCGATATCGCGCACGCCCACCAGCACGCAGTTCTGCGGCTTCACTTTGGGGGAGAAGTCGAAGATGTTCCCGAGTTCCGAGGGCCACAGGCCCATCAGCGCGGCCAGAGGCATGCCGTGGACGTTGCCGCTGGGGGATGAGTCGGGCGTATTGATGTCGGTATGGGCGTCGATCCAGATGAGGCCGACATGTAGGTTCTGGCGGCGGTAGTACTCGGCCACACCTGAGACCGTGCCGGCGGCCATGGAATGATCGCCGCCGAGCGCGAGGGGAACTTTGCCGGCCTCGAGCGTCTTGATCACGAGTTCTGCATGCTTCGTGCAGGTGTCGGTGATCTCTTTCAAGTACTTGGCGTGGGTGTCGCCCTCTTTCTTCTGCTCGGGAATGGCGACGGGCACGTTGCCGCCGTCTTCCACTTCATGGCCGAGAGCTTCCAGTCTCGCTTCCAGGCCAGCCACGCGCACGGCGGACGGTCCCATATCGACGCCGCGGCGGGATTGACCGAGATCAAGGGGAACGCCGATGACGCGAATTTTTCTGGGAGTGATGTTGGAGGAGCTTGCGGTTGTCGTCATAGTCAATCAACAAGGATTGAGGAATTATGCAATCAAGTGATTCGCAAAACTTATTACGGATATAGCCGGTACAACATTCTGGGAAACGGGATCGTTTCGCGCACGTGCTCCAGGCCGCAGATCCACGCTACCGCGCGCTCAATGCCCATGCCGAAGCCTCCGTGCGGTACGCTGCCGAACTTGCGCAGGTCGAGATACCACGTGAAGGCTTCCTCCGGCAAGTTATGTTCATGGATGCGCTGCAGCAGCAATTCATACGACGCCATACGCTGCGAACCGCCGATGATTTCTCCGTAACCTTCGGGGGCGAGCACGTCGACGCATAAAGCCAGCTCGGGCCGCTGCGGGTCGGGTTCCATGTAAAACGCCTTTACCTTCGCCGGGTAACGATGCACCATGACTGGCTTGTCGAACTGCGCTGAGAGATAGGTTTCGTCGGGCGAGCCGAGGTCGCCGCCCCATTCGAATTTCGATTCGAGCGCGCCCTTAGCATGGCCTTCCTGCAGATTCTTGACTGCTTCGTCGTAACTGATGCGCGGGAAGGGAGCTTCTATTTTTTCGAGCTTGGAAATATCGCGGCCGATGGTCTGCAGATCGACGCGGCGCTTCTCGAGACAACGCTTCACAATGAACGTGATGAGTCCCTCGGCCAGTGCCATGACGTCGTCGAGTTCGGCGTAAGCGACTTCGGGTTCGACCATCCAGAATTCGGTGAGATGGCGGCGGGTCTTTGATTTCTCCGCGCGGAACGTGGGACCAAACGAATACACCTTGCCCAGCGCCATCGCGGTCGCCTCGACGTAGAGCTGGCCGGATTGCGTGAGGAAGGCCTGCTCATCGAAGTAGTTGACCGGGAACAGCGTGCTCGTTCCTTCACATGCCGCCGGAGTGATGATGGGAGGATCGGTCAGTGTGAAGCCGCGTTCGTCGAAGAAGTCGCGGGCTGCTTTGATGATTTCAGCACGCACCCGCAGAATCGCCGCCTGCCGCTGCGACCGCACCCACAGATGGCGGTGCTCCATCAGGAAGTCGGTGCCGTGCTCCTTGGGAGTGATCGGATAGGGCGTCGATTCGGGCACGCGCTGCACGACCTGCACGTTGGCCACATCAAGTTCGTAGCCACCGTGGGCGCGCTTGTCGGCGCGGACTTTGCCTTCGACAATGACGCTCGATTCCTGCGTCAGCGTCTTGATGGCATCGAACACTTCGGGCGAAACCGCGTTCTTCGGCACGACACCTTGAATGATGCCTGAGCCGTCGCGAAATTGCGGGAACAGCAACTTCCCGCTTTCGCGCAGGTTGTAGAGCCAGCCGCGGATAGTGACCGACTGGCCTTCGTGTTTGCCGATTTCTGCGATGGTGGTGACGGGTGACGACATAATTTCAGGGTTCAAGTTTCAAGGTTTCAGAGTTTCAAGGCAAACCCATGAGAGTTCTTGAAACTTTGAAACTATGAAACCTAGGCTCCTTCCAGCTTGTCGAACGTTTCTCCCAGCTTTTCCAACGGATTTACTTTCTCGTCTTCTCCGAGTTCCAGGAGCAGGGGCGGAGTTTGTGGAGCGGAGCGCAGGAGTTCCATGGCTTCTTTCCAGTCGATAGTTCCCTGCCCGGGCCAGAGGTGCGAATCTTTCATCTTGTCGTTGTCGTGAACGTGGGTGGAGCAAATGTGATTCCGCAGAATTTCAAATCCTTCGCGGACGTTACTCATCATGTGGGCGTGGCCGAAATCGAAACAGACACCGACATCATCAAAGTGCGCGCCGCGGATCATTTCCACCAGGCGATCGGGCGTCGAGAGTTCGTTCGGAATATTCTCCAGCAGAATGCGCACTCCCAGCGGTTTGGCAAAGGCCCGCAGGTGCTCGATCGAAGTCATGGCCGCTTCGAACTTCTTCTCGCTGAAATCCTCGTTGGGTGCGCCCAGATGCTGCACCAGGAATCGAAACGGAATCTGCTCCGCAATCTCGAGGGCGCGCTTGATCTCGTCCATGGCCTCGACGCGGCCTGCGCGGTCGGTGGAGGCAATGTTCACCGGTGGCGCGCCGGCCCGGCCCCACTCGTAGTCGGCGTAGAGAGGCGAGTGGACGGAGTTCAGCGGAATCCCGCTGCCGCGGAACCAGTCGGCAATTTCCTTGACGTGCGCCTTGCGGTTGGCGTAATCGATGTGCTGGCGCGCCGCGAAAATCTCGACTGCCTGCACACCGCTGCGGGTCAGCCCATCCAGAATGCCGGGATGCAGCCGCTCTTTCACGAACAGATACGTGGAAACTGCTTTTAGCATGCGCGTCCCTTAGAGAATTGTTGACCGTTGTAGAGCCGCCGTTTCGGTGACTGTCCTGGGGACGTCTCGCCCGCAGGTGCGAGGGCAGGATGCCCTCGCGACAGCCGGCAGGATGCCGGCGCTACAACCATCAACAATCATCCCTACCTTTCTAATATCCCACTGCCTTTCCGCTGCCCCGGCCGTCGCTGGCGCCTAATCGATCGCCGGTTTTGGCGTCGACGGCAATGCATTCCGCGTCGCTCCAGTAGAACTCCACATCCCCGCCGTAGTGCAGCCCTACTTCAATGTTGTATCCCATGTGATGCAGCAGGTTCAGGGTATCGGGTGAGAACCATTGTTCCACACTGAGGACGTCGGGCATCCATTGATTGTGAAAACGGGGTGCATTGACCGCTTCCTGAATGTTCATGCCGTAGTCCACCACACCCATTAGAACATTGGCGACCGTGGTAATGATCTTGGAACTGCCCGGCGAACCGAGGACCATGACGGTCCTGCCATCGTGGACCACAATCGTTGGAGTCATCGACGATAGCGGCCGCTTCCCGGGCCCGATGGCATTCACGTCACCCTGAAGCAAGCCGTCGGAATTGGGCACGCCGGGCTTGGCCGAGAAGTCGTCCATCTCATCGTTCATCAGGAAGCCCAAGCCATCGGCGGTGACGCGCGATCCGAACCAGTCGTTGATGGTTGTGGTCACGGACACGGCATTGCCGTCGGCGTCCATGACGGAATAGTGCGTCGTGTGGTTGGACTCATGCGGCGCCATCGGCGGATGCGCGGCCGCATATTGTTCGAGTTCATTGAACACTGCCGGGCGCTTCAAGTCTTTGCTGGGCGTGGCGTGCACGGGATCAATCGTATCTTCCCAGGCCGCTGCGTATCGTTTGTCAAGGAGCTGCGCCACGGGGATTTTGGCGAAATCCGGATCGCCCAAGAATTCGGCGCGGTCGAAGAATGCCCGCCGGAACGCCTCGGTGGTGTAGTGAATCGACTGGGCCGAGCGGTCGCCCATCTTGGCGAGATCGTAGCCTTCCAGAATATTAAGGGATTCAATCAGCACGGTTCCACCCGAGGACGGCGGCGGAGCGCTGATCACTTCATATCCGCGATAGGTTCCGCGCACCGGCGTGCGCTCCTTGACTTCATAGTGCGCCAGATCGTCCGCGGTGATCAGGCCTCCACCCTTCTGCATGGCCGCAGCCAGTTCGCGGGCGAGGGAGCCGTGATAGAAGTCGTCGGGCTTCTCGGCAATCCGCTGCAGAGTCCGCGCCAGGTCGGGCTGGCGGAAAATCTCTCCCGGCTTGTAGTAGTCGCCGTTGCGCTGAAACACGCGATGCGACTCGGGAAACTGGCCCAGATATTTGTCCGTCTGGAAGTCATGCGCCTCTCCCCAAGTCAGCGCGTAACCATCGCGCGCCAATCGGATCGCCGCAGCCATTACTTGCTTGAGTGTCAGCTTGCCGTATTTTTGCTCGGCGTAAACCAAGCCGGCCACCGATCCGGGCACGCCGATTGATTTGTAGCCAATTTCGCTGGCGTCTGGGATGACATTGCCTTGCGCATCGAGAAACATGTCGCGCGTCGCCGCAGCCGGGGCTTTTTCGCGATAGTCGATGAAGTGCATCTTGCCGTCGGCCATGCGGATCAGCATGAATCCGCCGCCGCCGATATTTCCCGCCGGAGGGTGCACCACGGCCAGCGCAAATCCGGTGGCCACCGCGGCGTCGACGGCGTTGCCACCGGCCTGCATGATCTCGACCCCAACCTGCGAGGCCAGTTCATGCACGCTCACCACGATTGCGTGCTGCGCATGAACCGGATGTACGGAGGCTTGGGCGGAGGGCATCGCGCCTACTGCCACAAGCGCCATCAGCAGCAAAATCAATGATTTATGCAGGGATCGCATGCGGATTGAAGGCCCCATGAGTTGCCACGAACTCTTGAGGCTAGCCGACCGAAGCGAGCAGAGTCAAATGCCGGAGGGGCGCGCAGTCAGGACCTCCGTCGAAGGCTGCGGGAACCGGAGTGGGGGCGATGCGGGTTACGGTCGCGGATCAGCCGCCGCGGGATTGGAAGCCAGCCACTTCTCGGCCTCATCGGCGTTTCGAAACACGCGCATCGCGCCGAAATGGGCGCCGGCCTGGACCTCGAACACTCGCATCATACCGAACATAGCATCGCTGGCGGCCAATATGGCACACGCCCCGAACTGCACCTTCTTGCGAATGGCGCTCGCAGCCGCGCCGACGGCCCCCAGTTGGCTGCTGTTGGGCAACGTGTCAGCGTCAGTAACATCCAATAAGACGTCAAGACGTCCGGAGCAGGCGGGATCGTCGTTGAGTTGTTGGAAGTGGTCGATCACCTGCTCGAACCTCAGGGGCCGAGTGCAAGCGGTACGAATGAGCCGTCGTGTGGTGTCGATACTGTAGGTGACGGGCACTTCCCAACTCCCACGCAAAACCTAAAGATAGCACGCGTTGCAGGGGTGCACGTCAACACGGGCCCTCCAGAACGCGGTTTGATCTGCTCCTTCGCATCGGGAGGTCGCTAAGGTTTTTTCCGTTTCTTCTTCTTTGCGCGAGTCTTCCCTGACGCCTTCTTCTTCAAGCCCTTCTTCTCGCGACTGGGCTTTCGAACTCCCAGTTTCGGCGCGTTGGCGGCGACCATCTCATACGATTGGCGGAGCATGTCTCGCAACTCATCAGTCTGCAGCGCGTCCAGCCTGTGCAGAATCACCCACTTGTAGCGCCCGACATAAGGCGCTGGAGCGATGTCCTCCCGCTCAATCAACTCGGCAAACTTCTCACCGGTGCACTTAAACGTCAGACGCACCTGATCGAGCCCCAGCACAGCAAACATCTTCTGCCTGACCCTGAAGCACAGGGCGTCGCTCCACTGAAGCTTTTCTGTCACTTCTGGAAAAGCCAGACAGTACGCGCGAATGGAATCCACGTTCATTTCAATCTCTCTCTCGAATCAGGACTACTTTCTCACAAGTCTGACCGGGGAGGCATTCCTTCTGCTTACTGTGGGCGGGACAAACACCTCCAATTTGTGGGACTCCGGACTTCTGATATATTTCCGGCCAAACGAAGGAGGTTAATTGGGCCATGGACATCCACGGAATTTGTCCGCTGCTGCAGGTCTTCGACATGCCGACCGC
Organism: Acidobacteriaceae bacterium; assembly: GCA_003134655.1. GTDB lineage: Bacteria > Acidobacteriota > Terriglobia > Terriglobales > Acidobacteriaceae > Sulfotelmatobacter. Next base: position 32,291 of record PLBY01000105.1, on the reverse strand, counting down.
GATCCGCTTCTACCGCGACGTGCTGGGGTTCGGCGTTCACGCCACGTCGGAGCCTGGGGACGACTGCAATTGGTCATGGCTGAAGTTGAATGGCGCCGAGCTGATGCTCAATACAGCCTACGAGGCAGACCACAGGCCGCCGGCACCGGATCCGCCGCGTGTGGCCGCCCATGACGATACGTGTCTGTTCTTCGGGTGCAAGGATCTCGACGCCGCTTACCAACACCTCCGCGCGCACGGCGTCAACTTGAAGCCGCCAAAGGTGGCGCCTTACGGCATGAACCAGTTGTGGTTTAAGGATCCCGACGGCTATGGTCTCTGCTTCCAGCATCCCGTAGCGAAGCAGGGCAAGGATCAGCCGGAGAATGACGGGATTGAAGCTAAGACAATCGCGTAGCGACCTCGCTCGCGCCGCAAATTGTGGCTGCACGCCGCGCGGGCGAGGGCGCCCGCGCCACACTTACGCTCGATCGACGAGTTGAAGCAGCCTCTGCTTCGCGGCCGGCCACTCGGCTGCCAGGATCGAGTAGCGTACCGAATCGCGCGGAATGAAGTCGGCGGCCATGCGGTGAGCGCGAAGGATGCCTTCGCATTGTCCGCCGATGCGTTCCAGCGCCGCTCGTGAGCGCTGGTTGCGCGCGTCGGTGTGAAAGCAGACGCGCAGCACCTGCCAATCTTCAAAGGAGTGAGTGAGCATGAGCTGTTTGGACTCCGTGTTGGCTGCGGTCCGGACGGCAGGGCGAGTCAACCATGTATAACCGATTTCACAGGCGTCCGGCGCGTTCCGGCCGTGCGAGGGATGCCCCCGCGGCCATGCCCATCGCTCGATGTTCCAGAAGCGCGTGGAGCCGATGACGAGACCATCTTCGTTTCGGACAATCGCGAACGGCACGGCGCTGCCTGCGTCTCGCCAGGCCAGGGCGGTGTCGACGTAACTGATGGCCGCGATCTTGCCCCGAGGGACGGGACTCCATTGGTAGAGCGACTCGTCGTCGCCGGCCGCGGCGACCAGGCCGTCGACGTGGCGGTGATCGAGCGGTTCGAGGCGAACGTGCTTACCCTGCAGCGCTGGGATGTCTGTTGTCATCGCTTCCACTATGCAATGAGATCGCGTCCAATCGCAACGGCGCGGTGGCTAAAGAGCCGCCCCGCAGGAGGAACTTGGGGAATCCCTGTCGTCTCGCGTTAGAATGGCGCGGCGCCGACGGACGAACTCCTGGTCGGCCTGGCATTCGACGGAGAGTGAACGAGCATGAAATTCCTGAAGCTGCTTCTTCTCGTTGTTCTCGCGATCGTAGTCGTCGGAGCCGTCGGCGGTGTCCTGCTGGTGCGGCACGGATTCCGTGCGACCGCAACCCCGCCGTGGTGGGAATCCGTCTTGGCTCGAGACTTGCGGAATGTGGCGATCCCCACTCGCGAGCGCGCTGACAAGAATCCCTTTGCGGGATCCTCGGAGGCTGCCCAGCAGGGCCGGGACTTCTTCCTGGCTCAGTGTGCCGGGTGTCACGGAGTTGACGGCAGCGGAAAGACGCCAGTCGGATTGGGCCTCTATCCCCGCGTTCCTGACCTGCGCGCGGCTGCCACGCAGGACCTCACCGACGGCGAGATCCACTACATCATCGAAAACGGAGTCCAGCTGACCGGCATGCCCGCCTGGGCTCGTCCCCACGCGGAATCGTCCGGGAATAGTTGGAGGCTCGTCTCCTACATCCGAACCCTCCGTCCGCTAACCCAGCAGGAACAGTCGCAACAGGCGGCAGCCGCCAGTTCGGCACACTACGTCGGCTCCCAGGCCTGCGAGAAGTGCCATGCGGAGATCTATGCCCGCTGGAAGAAGACGCCCATGGCGAACGTGGTGCGTGATCCAAAGACCCATCCCGAAGCCATCACTCCCGACCTCAAGACCAACAACGTGGCCAAGTTCACCGTTGACCAGGTGGCCTTTGTCTACGGGAGCCTCTGGAAGCAGCGCTACTTCACCAAGGTCGGGGACGACTACTATCCCCTGCCCGTGCAGTGGGACGTCGGCAATCGCACTTGGCGCCCATATATGGTTCCCAAGGGTGGAGACTGGTGGGCGGCCGTGTACCCTCCCGACAACATGCAGCGGCCCACCGGCCCGTTGTGCGATGGCTGCCATTCCGTCGACTACAACATTCAGACCAAGCAGGTCGCAGAGTGGAATGTGGGCTGTGAGCGCTGCCACGGACCGGGCAGCGAGCATGTGGCGCATGCGACGCGCGGAGACATTCTGAATCCGGGCCACCTCGACGACGTCGCGGCCAATGACACGTGCGTCCAGTGCCACTCCCAGGGACAGCCTCTGAAAAACCCCATCGAAGGCAAGTATTACGACTGGCCAGTCGGCTATCGGGTCGGTCTAAGACTGCAGGACTACTGGAAACTCGAAGACTGCACGCTGGGTGAAACCAGTTTCTATTACTTTCCCGACTGCACGGCGCACAAGAATCGCATGCAGGGCAACGACTTTGCCCAGAGCGTGATGTACCGGCATGGCATCACCTGCGCCTCGTGCCATGACGTTCACGGCACGGAAAACTACGCCCAGCTGCGAAAGCCTGCGAATCAGATCTGCCTGGATTGCCACGGATCTTCGTCGGCCAACGGTCCGCACACAGCCACGCTCGAGGCGCACACGCACCACAAAGAGGGCAGCGCCGGAAGCCAGTGCGTGGCCTGCCATATGCCGGCGATCGAAACTGAAGGCGTTCCCGGGACGTTTGTCCACGCCCACACTTTCCGGTTCATTACCCCGGCCATGACGGACAAGTACAAAATCCCGAATCCCTGCACGTCGTGCCACGCCGACAAATCGACGGCTTGGGCCGAGGACGCGATGAGCCGGTGGCCCGAGCAGTCGCCGTGGCGGCTGCACTAACGCTGGAACCGGAGATTAGGCTTGCGCTGCCGCCACGCTGTCGTAAAACGGGAAGAACTGCTCCACGTGCGTGACTTGCATAGTGTCGCGTACGCGCTTGGTGACGCCGACCAGCGCCAGGCGGCGGCCGTCCTTCTGATGGTTCACGTAGGCGCCCACCAACGCACCGATGCCGGCAGAGTCGATGTAGGGAACCTGCGCGAGGTCGAGGATGAGGGTGGGAGCTGTGCTGGCGCGCACCAACGCCTGAAACTGGAAAGAAGTTGGAGAGCAGGATGGGACCGCTCAGACGCAGAACTCGCTGTCCTGCCGGCGTCCCGCTGACGTCTTCGATCTGCAAAGGCTCCTGAGGCATCCGCAGATAGTATTACGGGAATGTGAATACCGTGTTAAAGGACGTAGAATCTCATGCCGCACGAAGCCTCTGGCTGCGCCGCGGTCACGACGGTCTAGTCCCGTATCGTCCCGGTTACAGGATCGCTAAAGCCGGCTCCAGCACTTTATCCTTTGCCTGCTCGACAAGGCTCTCGAACTGGGCATGTTCCAGGCAGACGGCGTGCTGTCCGTAGCGGGCTTCTTTTCCGGTGACGTGCCAGTAGGGCATCCAGCAGAACTGCTTGCCTTCCACGCCGCCTTGGAGCACAACCAGGAACGGATAGAACGTGACCTCTTCTTCTCCATCACCCAGCCACGACTCCAGTTTGTCGGGCAGAAGCGCGGAGACCACCTTGAAGTCCCCATCGCCGGCGCCCAGTTGGAAGTCGAGATTCACGTGCAGTTCGCGCGTGCCTCCGCAGGCTGGGCAGTCTTCCGGAGCCATTTTCGTGAAGTCGTTGAGAGTGTCGAACAGCTTGTGGTGCGAGGGATGTTTCTTATGACATTGAGTGCAGTAAAAGTATTGTGCAGCCACGTTGGAACCTTCCTTTCGGAAGAACATGGTTGATTGCTGATTTTTGATTGATGATTGGGAATCTTCGCTGTCGGCTAATGGTTTTCAATCAACAATCAGAAATCGCACAATCAGCAATTTCCTCCAGCCGCGGACCTCCCCGGTGGCTGCCCGCTAAGGCTCGACCGCAGCCTCATCGACCAGCATGATGGGGATGTCGTCCTTGACCGCATAAACCCGGTGGCACTGCTTGCACTTCAAACTCTCCGGGGTTGTGCGGTACTCGAGCGCCTGCTTGCAGGCCGGACAAACCAGAATTTCCAGGAGGTCTTTGGCAATCATGACGAGGGAATTGTACGACATGGGGCGGCCCGGGCATGTGACCCGGCTCACAAACGCCTCTCACCACGGAGGCACGGAGGCACGGAGAAGAACAAGGAAATGGCAATGAAGATCCTCGATAGACGGGCGCGCTGGCTCTCGTCCATGAATTGCTCTCGCGCTTCCTCCGTGCCTCCGTGTCTCCGTGGTGAGGGCTCTTTGCGGCCGGTGCGATAGAATTTCACGGGAGCCCGAATGCCAGCCCTCATCCTCGACGGGACCAAGATCGCGCAAGACATCCGCGGCGAAGTGGCTGCGGAAGTGAAAACCATGGCCGCCGCCGGAGTGCGTCCCGGACTGGCGGTCGTGCTGGTCGGACACAATCCGGCGTCTGAGATTTACGTGCGCGGGAAGGTCAAAGCCTGCGAGGAAGTCGGCCTCTACAGCGAGAAACTGACCCCGCCCGAAACCGCCACCACCGCCGAATTGCTGGCGCTTGTGGAAGATCTCAACCGGCGCGACAACATCGACGGAATCCTCGTGCAGTTGCCGCTGCCCGCTCAGGTCGATGCCAAGAGAGTGCTGATGGCGGTTGACCCCGCCAAAGACGTTGACGGCTTTCATCCCGTGAACGTTGGGTTTCTCTCGACGCAGAGGCCGGGCCTCGTGCCCTGTACGCCCGCGGGAGTCATTGAGATTCTGAAACGCAGCAACATTCCGATTGCCGGGCGCGAAGCCGTGGTTGTCGGGCGCAGCGACATTGTGGGGAAGCCTGCGGCCATGCTGTTGCTGAATGCCAATGCCACGGTGACGGTCTGCCACTCAAAGACGCACGATCTGCCCGGAGTCTGCCGCCGCGCCGAGATTCTGGTGGCGGCGATCGGGCGCTCAGGGATGATCACACATGATTTCGTTAAACCCGGCGCGACTGTCATCGACGTGGGCATGAATACGATCACCGATCCCGCGGAATTCCAACGCTTTTTCGCGGGCAACGCGAAGCGGGAAGAGGCCTTCCGCAAGAAAGGATCCACGCTGATCGGTGATGTGCATCCCGAAGTCGCAGCGATTGCCGGAGCCCTCACGCCTGTCCCCGGCGGTGTTGGCCCACTCACCATTGCGATGCTGATGTTCAACACGGTGAAGGCCGCGAAGATGCGGCGCGGAAGTCGCGTGCCCGAACTGTCGCGGGTTTGACCACGCAATGACAATTCACCACAGAGACACAGAGCCACAGAGAAACCCTGTCTTTTCCCCTTCTTGGTTTTCTCTGTGGCTCTGTGTCTCTGTGGTGAAAGCTTTTCGTCTGGAGGCGGGATGCTGAAGGTTGGGCTGACCGGGGGCATCGCCGCCGGCAAGTCTGTTGTGGGAGAAATGTTTGTCGCACTGGGTGCGCGCCTGGTGCAGGCGGACCGTATTGCGCATTCCCTCATGCAACCGGGGGAAGCGGTCTATAACGAGGTGGTACGTCACTTCGGCCGCGAAATTCTCAATCCCGATGGCAGCGTCAATCGCGCCAAACTGGCCGAGGTTGCGTTCGGACCGGCGACCGCTCCCGAAAGCAAGCGCGCCTCGCGTATCGAGGAACTCAACCGCATCGTGCATCCCGTGGTCATCCGCAGCCAGGAGGAATGGATGCAGGAGGTGGGTCGTCAGGACCCGCACGCGGTCGCGATCGTCGAGGCCGCCCTTTTGCTCGAGGCGGGTGCAGGCAAGCGTTTCGATCGACTGATCGTGGTGACCTGCAGCGAAGAACAGCGCGTAACCCGTTTCGCCGCCCGGCAGAAGATCGACCTCGAGGCTGCGCGCAAAGAAGTTATCCGCCGCATGGCCGCGCAACTCTCCGACGAAGAAAAAATCAAGGCCGCCGACTTCGTGATCGACAACTCGGGATCGCTCGAGAAGACGCGCGAGCAAGTACGCCAAGTCTGGCAGAAACTGAAGCCGGAGAAATCCTAGGGTAACCCAGAGTTGTCATCCTGAGCGAAGCGAAGGACCAATGCACTCCCCCGCCAGTTGCACAGATCCTTCGCGGCAAAGAGCGTCGCGCCGGATGACAGCACGGTTTCTGTGCGCCTAGAATCCGGGCATGAAGCCCAAGACGTTGTACCTCGTGCTCTGCCTCATCGGCTTGCTGCTTCCTTACTCCCAGTTTGTTCCGTGGGTCCTGCAGCACGGACTGAATCTTCCTCTATTCGCACGCGAACTCTTCGCGAACCGCATCGGTGCATTCTTCGGCATGGATGTCATCGTCTCGGCCGTGGCCCTGCTCGTCTTCACGAGGATCGAGAGTGCGCGTCTGGGCATTCGAAGGCGGTGGCTCGTCGTGATCGCGGTGCTTACGGTCGGCGTTTCGCTCGCCCTGCCTTTGTTCCTATATTTGCGGGAACTGGAACTGGAGGGTAAACCGCGCGTCGCCTAGAACGAGAGGTTATGTGGGGACAGCCGCCTTCGGCTGTCCGGTCGAGCAAAGCTCGACAGGTTTTGACTCTCCTAGCCAGCGAGATATTCGGGCCTTTGGCCCGAAGGACAGCCGAAGGCGGCTGTCCCCACATGAACCTTCGTGCGCCGCGTGCACTCTGCGCCGTGGCGGGCGTGCCGAGGAGCGCGGCTTTGTTTAGAATTGGATTCAGGGACCTTTCTACTCCCCGACATCGTACCTACCTTCGGATGTTTGAATCGGAGGGTTTGAATCGGATGGTTGAATTATGAAAGTCATGCGGCCTTTGATCTTCGGGCTGGCCATTGCCGGCGGGTTCTTCTACTTCACGACCTGGCGCTCGAACTCGCAGGCGGGAGGATTCCATCCCTCGAGTTGGCTCAGCCATCCCGCGCAGGTGGAGATCACCGAGGCGGCGCCGAACGAATTGCTCGACGGCGAAGAACAAAACAATATCTCTGTGTATAAGAAGAATATTCCGTCGGTGGTGAACGTCACTTCGCGGGCCATGACCTATGACTTCTTCTACGGCCTCGTTCCGCAGGAAGGCCAAGGCTCAGGATTCGTGATCGACAAAGAAGGACACATCCTGACCAACTACCACGTGATCGCCGAAGCGCGGCAGGTGGAAGTGACCATGCACAACCGCAAAAAGTACAAGGCCACTGTGGTCGGTACCGATCCGCCGCACGATCTGGCGGTGATTCAGATCAAAGCCCCCGACCTGATTCCGGCAGTGCTGGGCGATTCACGCAATCTGCAGGTTGGACAGAAAGTCTATGCCATCGGTAATCCGTTTGGCCTGGCGGGGACGATGACGCGGGGCATCGTGAGTTCCATCCGTCCGGTGCGCGAGCCCAACGGAGCGATGATTGACGAAGCCATTCAGACCGACGCGGCCATCAATCCCGGAAACTCCGGCGGCCCGCTGATGAACTGGCACGGCGAAGTTATCGGCATCAATACGATGATTCTTTCCAATGTCGGACAGAACGCAGGCATCGGCTTCGCGATTCCGATCAATACGGCGAAAGCCGTCTTGAACGACCTGATGACGCTGGGCCGGGTGCGGCGTCCGGCACTCGGAGTACGCACCATTCCCATCAGCCCCGAACTGGCGGATGAAATGGGTTTGCCAGTCGACTACGGATTGCTCATCATCCAGGTGACTCCGGGCGGTTCCGCCGACAGCGCGGGCCTTCGCGCCGGCACCGAGCGCGCTTACCTGGGAAATACCGCAATCATGCTGGGTGGCGATCTGATCGTGGCCATCGACGATCAAAAAGTGCAGGACGAGGAAGACCTTTCGCAGATGATGAACAACCACCGCGCCGGAGATACGGTAAAGATCACCATCTACCGTAACAAGAAAAAGATGGACATGAGCGTGTCGCTGGGCGAGGCGCGCCAGCAGGTGTGAGAAATCACAGGGCGTCATCCTGACGGAGCCGTCTTTCAGGCGGAGGAAGGGTCTCGCCCCAGGATCCTGCATCCAAGATCCCTCACCCGGCTGAACTGCGCCGGATTCGGGATGACGCCTTCAGCTTTCGTCTAGCCTTGAAAACCTCGCGATTCCCATGTAGTCTGTCCTCCTGCCTATGACTGCCGTCCTTTAATTCTGCCGGTTGCAACGTTGAGCGGGACGCGCGCGAAGGTGCGTGCGGCGCTCCTGTCTTGTTGTCTCCACACGAGCTGTCAAAACCAGAAAGGACGATTCCCATGCAATTCGTGGATAAGGCATTCGCCCGCCGGCTGGAGTCGGTCGAGGAGATGCCGCAGGTGATGTACGCGCGCACGTTTCAGAAGACTCGCCCAGAGATCGGAGCGGCAGAGGAAGAAATCTGTGGCGGTCACATGATCTTTGCGGGGTTGGGGTCGCCCATCGGAAGGGCGACCGGCGTCGGGCTGGACCGTGAGTTCACGGCGGCGGATCTTGATCGCGTGGAAGAGTTTTATCGCGCGCACAAGGCTCCGTCGCAGGTGGATTTGTGTCCCATGCACGAGCCGGCAGTGTTCGAGCTGTTCAAGGAACGCGGGTATGCGATCGCGGAGCTGAACAATGTGCTGTTCCGAAAGCTGGACGCGCAGGAGACGTTCCCTCCGCCCCCAGCGCGATGCGAGATCCGGCCGAGTCGACAGGAAGAGGCCGATACGGCGGGCGCAATCGTGGAAAGCGCATTCTTCCCCGACGGCGCGCCGGAGGCCTATCGCGGGCTGGTCGCGCCGTTCTACCAGATGGAGCGGGCGCTGGCATTCGTGGCCAGTGTTGAGGGCAAACTGGTGGCGTGCGGCACGGGGCTGGTCATCCCGGAGCACCGGGTCTTTGCCCTCTGCGGCGCAGGCACGCTGGCGGAGTTCCGAGGACGAGGCTTGCAGACGGCGTTGTTGCGCGCTCGCATGGCGGCCGCGGTCCAGGCCGGGTGCGAGTTCGCCGTCGTGGTCACGAACGGCGGCACCACCTCGCAGCGCAACGCCGAACGCCTGGGCTTCCGGGTGGCATACAGCAAGGTGACGGTGATCAAGAAATTGGAAACGCCGGGCTGATCGTGTTGGAGCGTAGATTGTTTGGCATTTGGGTGTCGCAGCGCTTTTAGCGCTGCGACAAGGTCCCCTCTGTTCTTGTGAGGGTTTTCTAGCCCGCGAGAAACGCTTTGGGCATCACCTGACACTATAAAAATGACGGGAACGCTGCCCGCGCCTAAACGGCTTCCCTTCCCGCCGGTAACCGACGTTCTTTGTTGGTGCGTCCTCAGCACTGACACATTGTGTCAGTTTTGAGATTACCGGTTGGGTACGAAGGAAACTTTGGGAGGCCGAAACCCACTCCCCAAGTACCCGCAACTTTGGCTATCCACAGGGGTTAAATGAAACCAAAGGGGCTTGGGGACCGTAATAGGAAAAGTAGGGTAAATTCGGCATGCGGATTGCATGCAACTTCCACAGCTGCCGATGAGTCTAATACGGCAAAGGCGTAGAAGGTCGGAGTCGGAGGTGATGACGGCCATGACGAACGAAGAAATGCTGATGAACGCAAAGATGAACGACAAAGACAGATTCACCGTGACCGAACTGGCAGCTCTCAGGAACGATCTGCTCCAAGGGGGCATGATCGACTCCTACGAGGCAGCGGAGCTGCTGCAGGTGTTTCTGATGGGCCGTGGCTATGGGGTTTCGCCCAAGGCTGCGCTGGACGCGGCGGGCCGCGTCGAGATGGCCGGGTGTGCCATGCCGGTGTTGGTGCATGAACTCGAGAACCTGGCAATGGTGATGTAAGGGCTCCGCGCGGCGGCCCTGGTGAACCCGCAGCACAAATGAGATTCGGCCTTCCCCGCTGTGTGAGAAAACGCAACAGTTGGGTTGGAAGGCGCGGGGATCGAACCTGATCCCCAGATTTCGAGATTCTGGTCCACGATCGAAACAAGACCGCTTGAACCAGCTCCACAAAGAGAAAAGCCGGGCCAACCAGCCCGGCTTTGTGGTTTTTGCGCGCAGCTAATCTCCTGTAGGAACACTGTGGAAAACTTCCTTAGGAACGCGCCAACTTACTCGTAGCGCAGGCTTTCGACGGGGTCGAGCTGCGAGGCGCGGGTGGCGGGGACGGTTCCGAAGATGATCCCGACCACCGATGACACCACGATGGCAATGATCGCCGACAACCCGGAGATCGGGAAGCGATAGTCGGTGAGGAAGCGCACCGACCAAGGGATGGCAAGGCCGACCACGATACCCACGATGCCTCCGGTCAGCGAGATCAGAATGGCTTCCGCCAAAAACTGGAAGCGGATGGCGCGGTTGGTGGCGCCGATGGCTTTGCGAATCCCAATCTCGCGGATGCGCGACGTCACCGTCGCCAGCATGATGTTCATGATGCCAATACCGCTCACCAGCAGCGTGACGAACGAGACCAGCATGAGGATGAGGGTCATCGCATCGGCGATGCGTCCGGCCACGGTGAGAAACTGCGTCAGGTTCTGCACGCTGTACACAGACTCAGCGCGATGCCGCGACTGCAGCACGCGTTTGATGGCAGCAGTCGCGGGGATCACATCCTGCGGGCTGGCGGCAGAAAAATAGATCTGATAGATCGCCGCGGTCGGCACGAAGAAGCGGCTGACCGTGTAGGGGATCAGCATGGTATCTTCCTGAATTTCGGACTGGCCGAAGGTGTCCACGCTTTCCTTGAACACACCCACGATCGTGAACGGAAGCCCCCCGCTCAACTTGATGATCTGGCTGACCGCCACGGGGCTGGAGCCGTAGAGTTTCTGCGCCAGCTTCTCGGTGATCACCGCGACCTTGTTCCGTCCGGAGGAATCTTCGGAATCGAAGAAGCGTCCGGCAAGAACTTTCAGATTGCGCACCCGCAGATACTCGGGGTCGACGCCGAGAACCAGGATGTCGCTCTGCTTGCCCGCGCCGACGCTGATGTGGTCCTCCAGCGCCACCGTGGGAGAGGCGGCCACGACGTTGGGCACCTGCTCGCGCACGGCTTGCACATCTTCCACGGTCATGGGATCGGGTGTAGAGTCGAGCCGCTGCGCGCCACCCTGATAGTCAGCGTAGATCATATTGGTGCCGATGGATTGCAACTGGCGCAACATGTACTGCTTGCCCGTGAGCCCGATCGTGGCGACCAGGATTACCGATGCCGTCCCCACTGCCATGGCCAGGGCCGTGAGCGTGAATTGCAGCTTGTTGCTGCAGAAGGCGTCGTAGGCGAAATTCAGGATCTCGCCGAGCCCGATCGTAAACCGGTGCTGAGTGCTGCTGAGAGATAAAGCGGGAGCGTTCGCCATCGCCAGTTAGATGTTAACCCCCACTCGAAAGAAGCTGCAATGCACTGGTAGCGCCGGCATCTTGCCGGCTGTCGCGGGGGCGTCTCGCCCGCGCGGGATGGCGGCGCTACGCTGCGGCGTCTTGGTTCGATCGCCCCGCCACGGCTACCGCCGCGAGAACCACGATGAGCGGATCGACGGGACGGAAATAATAGGTCTCGGGATGAGAGAAGTAATAGGTCAGCGGGAAGAACAGCAGCACGATGGCAAAGCGCACCCCTAGCGAGCGATCGCGTTGCCAGACGCGCCGCAGGCCCCATAGTCCAAGGATCGACATGGTCGTGTTGACGAAAATGTTGGGCGGATCGAGCGGCTCGTCTTTCAGGTAGGCGGCGTCGAAGCTCCAGTAGCCGGTCCACATGTAGACGATGCGGCGGAACGTCATCCATGCAAACCATGCCGGGTGGCTGCGGATGTAGCCTTTCGCCTGCTGCATCTTGTGGTCCATGTAGGCGACCTCACCCACGCGTTCGTATTCAGAAAGTTCGGCATCGCTGTGGTTGGGATGCAGAGTACGGTTGACCCAGTGCTGGGTGTAGCCGTTGTTGCCGATGTAGAGTTCGAGTCCGTAGCCGCTGCGCACAGGAATGAACTTGTGGAAGAGCATGTAGTTGCGCACGAGCCAGGGCGAGAGCGTTGCGACTCCGGCGAGGGCGACAGCGATCATCTGAGCTTTCCACGGGCGCGCCAATCGGTAGCGACGGTAGAGAGTCCAGATCCCAAGCAGCGGAAGGACGGACATCACAACCGGCTCGGTGAGCGCGGACACGCCGCAGAGAGCGCCGAACAGAATCCAGTCGCGCTTCCGTGAAGAGTTCTCCAGGCGCCGGGCAAACAGAAACAGGCAGCACAGTTCGAGCGTGACCAGGCACGTGGACCACGCCCAGTCGGCTCCGTAATACACGCCGTAGGGAGAGAATGCCCATCCCCAGCCTGCCCACTTCGCCACTCGCTGGCCGAAAGCTTGTCGCGCCAGGAGGAAAACTGGAATGCAGGTCAGCGCCGAGAACAAGCTGTTCAACGACAAGGCCGCGAGCACCGAGGCGCGGGTCTCGATGCCAAAGACTTTGAATATGCCTGCGAGCAAGTACGAATACACCGGCGGCAAGAGCGCGGACAATCCTGTGTCAGCGAGTGGGCTGCCGAAGCCGTGGCCGGAGGCGATGGAGCGCGCGATCAGACCGAAGGCCCAGTGCTCAAGGACAAAAGGGTCCATCCATTCGTGGTAGGTGAAGGGGATTACGGCGAGGCGGACGGCGAGGGCGACGAGCACCATCAGGACGTATGGTTGAGCGCGTTTTGGGGAAGGCTCTGTCGGCATTCGTTCAGGACGCTGGATGCGCGGGCGGGACGCCCCCGCGACAGCCGGCGGGACGCCGGCGCTACTTTCTTCTTGCGCTACTGTTTTTGGCGCTGCTTTCCTAGTATAGACGGCACACTTGGAGCTGGACGTTGCGATATGGGCACATCATGAATTGCCTGCTTTCATCAGCCGGCGCGGTGCTCGAGAGAATCACCCACGTTACGCCGAACTCTTGCTTCAGGCGCTGGAAATCGGCTGCTTGAAAATTCTGCCAGCCGGCCTGCGCGGTTACTTCCTTGAGCCAGCGCGGGGCCAGACGCAGGACACGGGCGGCCATGCCGCCGTCTTTTTCGTAGTCGGCGAGCACGCTGCGTTCGGCGAGGGCGCGGAATCCATGGTAGTCCTCACCCGGGAGTGTCACGTAATGGGGATCGAGCGCGAACAGGGCGTCGACTGGCGTGCTCTGACGGATCCAGGCGAAGGCTTGCAGCCAGGGATTCTGCGGCGCGGCGCCGGGTAACTCCAGATGAGCAGTTGCGGGAAACATCTGGCGCTGGGCATAAAACATGCCCGCGCCTAGAGGAATAAAAAGCAATAGCCAGCGGTAAATCTTGTGGTCGAGGATGTAGCGGCCTAGAAGCCCTCCCGCGATTAGGAAGAAGAGCAGGTAGAGCAGGTGCAGGTAACGCATCGGTTCAAACGGGCGCAGGCGCTCGAGGCTTGGCGGAAGCATGACAAGCAGTCCGACCAAAGTTTGAAAGATGCCGTAGTAGAGGAGGCTGTTAGTGACGGTTAACAGAGTGGAGCCCTCTTGCTGTTTGCGCGGCACGAATCGTCGACCGACAAATAGGAGGACGAGCGGGCCGAACACGCCCAGCCACTCGTACCACTCCCAATGCGACAGAAAATAGAAGCTGCGGGTGGAAGCCGCTTGTCGCCACGCGTCGGAAGCGGGCTCGAAGATCCATCCCAGCGGAAGAAGCGCGGCTGCCACGGGCAATGAGGATGCGCGACGCGGCAAGGCTTCACGCTGGTTCCAGAGCAGGAACGCGCAAAAAGATATTCCGAAGATCGCCATGATCGCGTGGACGGCGAAAGCGAAGGCGAGCAGAGTTCCGGCAAGCCAGAGGCGACGGTCGAGGACGGCAACGATGGCCGCGAGGATTGCGGCCGTCGCGAGTGTGCGCGGGTGAAGGTACTGATCGGCGAGCGTGATGCCGACGCCGGACACGGGAAGGGTGAGCAGGACGGCAACAGTAGCAACCGCGGCCCACTGCGCTTGAGGCTGGGAGAAGCATCGGCGGCTGATCCGCCAACAACCGTGGAGCAGGAAAAAAATAGCGGCGAACTGCCACAGCAAGACCGCCCACGCCAACGGCACGTGACTGAGGCGGACCGACCATGCGATGAGCTTGTCGAAAATCGTCGCCTGAAACTGCAGCCGGAAGAATTCAGCGTCGTGCGGAAACAGCGCCGGGTTCAGATTGCGCTTGATCGCGGCCAGGTAAAACGCATCGTCCTCAAGACCGGGATGATATCCCATCACCAAAAATGCAAGCACGGTGAGCAGGGCCAGCAGCAGCAGATTCGTGGCGGAGAAATCGCCCTGGCCCAACCAACGGCGGGGCGGATTTTGCGGAGATTCTGACATTCCAAGGAACAAGGCCGCGGGGTTTCAGGCCGGACGCACGGTGTCCGTACGCGCTGCGTAGTAGGTCTCGCCGCCATCGCCGAGTTTACGGCCTTTGTCGCTGAAGCGCGGCAGGTGAATCAGGCCGAATCTTTGCAGGGCAAACTCCAGGGTCGTGGCCAGGACACCAAAGCCGTACTCGACGCTACGTCGGAAATTGATCGACGAGGCCTCTTCGAAATATTTCGTGGGGCAGGAAACTTCTCCGATGCGAAAGCCGAAGTGCACGCACTGGGCGAGCATCTGATTGTCGAAGACGAAGTCGTCGGAGTTTTCCAGCAACGGCAAATCGGTGAGCACCTTGCGGCTGAAGGCGCGGTACCCGGTGTGGTACTCGGAAAGCTTGACGCCCAGAAATAGATTTTCGAAAGCGGTGAGCAGGCGGTTCGCGATGTATTTGTAAATCGGCATGCCACCGAGCATGGCGCGGCCGCCGATGATGCGCGATCCCAGCACAACGTCATAGACGTCGTAGGCGACCATGCTGGCCATCGCGGTGATGAGCAGCGGTGTGTACTGATAGTCGGGATGCAGCATGATGACGACATCGGCGCCCGCGGCCAGCGCCTCGCGATAGCAGGTCTGCTGATTGCGTCCGTAGCCGTAGTTGCGGTCATGCTGGAAAACCAGTAAGCCCAGGCGGTGGGCGAGATCCACGGTCTGATCTTTGCTGTGATCGTCGACCAGAATGCAGACGTCCACCAACTCCGGCACTTCTCCCACTGTGGCCTGAAGAGTCTTCTCCGCGTTGTAGGCGGGCATGACGACCGCGATGCGCTTGCCGTTGATCATTTTGCTAAGGCGTAAGGGATCAGGGATAGTTTACCTGAGATATCCGGCAGCAGGAGCGTGACACCGCATGAGTGTTAGGAAGAAAGATGACCCGTCGAGTGCCGTAACGGGTGATCTCGAACGGGGTGTGTGCCGCGCGAGTGTTCCGTTTTGACCATATTTGGCGCGCAAGGTCTGCTAGGTTTGTGATTCGTAGAGGGAGAGTGGCCGGAGTGGTCACTCGATCGAGCAACTGGAGTTTGCGGTTTGTTCCACGTTTTCCCCGATGAAAACATCTTTGGGCGATTCGGTATCGAGAGAATCTGGCCCGCAATTGCGACGCCAGCCGGAAACGCCCAGTCCGGCACGGGCTCTGATTCAGGTTCTGTTTTGCCGCGCCCCGCGACGGAAGTATTTTGAGGAGAAGCCTTGACTGAGATTCGTGTTCCCCGGTCCTTCTCCCGGGCTCTTTCCCTGACCGCGCTCCTATCCAGTCTTGCGTTATCTCTGCTGTTTAGCGGATGTCGCGGACTCGTAGCGGCTACTCCACCTTCGCCGACAGTCAACATCTCCGCTAGCCCAAGTTCGATTTCCTCCGGGAGTTCTTCCACCCTGACGGTTACTGCGACCAATGCCTCTCAGGTGACGGTCACCGGTACGGATCACAGTTCGTATAACTTGCAAGCGAACGGAGGCACGCAAGCCGTCAGCCCGGCGGCGACTACTACCTACACGGCGGCCGCAATCGGAACCGGGGGACAGGTCTCGGCCAGCATGACGGTGACGGTGGTACCAAAGAATCCAGCGCCGACCGTCAGTATCACCGCGAATCCCGCTTCGATCACCTCCGGGAACTCGTCGACTCTAACCGTTACTGCGACCAACGCTACGCAGGTGACGGTAACGGGAACGGATGGCAGCGCGTACAACTTGCAAGCCAACGGCGGCACGCAAGCCGTCAGCCCTACAGTCACTACCACCTACACGGCGGCCGCAATCGGAGCCGGGGGACAGGTCTCGGCCACTACGACCGTAACTGTGGCACCGGCAGGCAACCTCCAATCCATTGACCATGTCATCTTCATGCTGCAGGAGAACCGCACCTTTGACTCTTATTTCGGCATGCTGAACCCTTACCGCAACGCCCTGGGCTGGAATATCGGAGATGACGGCAAGGACTATGAAGTGGATGGCATCGACGATAAGCTGACCAAGATTACCAACCTCGACGATGAAGGCAACCCTTTCGGGCTTTTCAAGTTCACCAGCACGTGCATCGACGATGTGAGCTCGGCCTGGCTGGAAAGCTATGGTGACGTCAACCGCTACGATTTCCTCCTGACCCGCCCGATCCTGATGGATGGCTTTGTCCACACGGCGGAAGGCTTTGCCAAGAACTGCGTGGCTTCCGGTACTTGCTCCGGTAATTTCACCGATCTGACCGGCCAGCGCGCCATGGGATACTACGATCAAGGCTTCCTCAACTATTACTACTTCATGGCCTCTCAATTCGCGTTGTCGGATCGCTGGTTTTCGCCGGTATCAAGCAAGAGTATTCCCAACCGCATCGCGACCTTCACGGCCGGCACGACCCAGGGCCTGGTCAACGACCCGGGCAATGACGACCACCTCGCGCAGCTCGATATTCCAACGATTTTTGAGGAACTGGACCAGGCCAAAGTGTCGTGGAAGGTGTACTACACCGTCACCGACGGCTTTTGCCTCAACGATGATGAATGTTCGGGCTCGGCGAGCGTTTACTATCCGGCGACTACCTTCTCCGACTTGACGTACTCGTATCAATTCTTGTACGAGAACCCATCGGGCGCGCCATGTACGGGCGTCACCCAGGCATCGAGCGTGGTGGGCGATA
Source organism: Acidobacteriaceae bacterium (assembly GCA_003134655.1). Classification (GTDB taxonomy): domain Bacteria; phylum Acidobacteriota; class Terriglobia; order Terriglobales; family Acidobacteriaceae; genus Sulfotelmatobacter. The sequence goes on along the minus strand of PLBY01000105.1, from coordinate 15,270 downwards.
CGACGAACTCCTTCTGCATCGATCCGACCCACATCGCTCCGCTGTCCGTTTTCTTCACCGATCTCACCAGCGGAACGCTTCCCAGTTTTGCGTTTATTGAAGCCGGTTATGGCAATAACGACGAACATCCCGGATCGGGCCAATCGATTCTGTCCGGTCAGGTGCAGGTTGCGAGTATTCTGAACTCTTTCATGGCTAGTCCTGCCTGGAAGGATTCGGTCTTCTTTCTAAGCTACGACGAAGGTGGAGGGCCCTACGATCATGTCCCGCCCGTGCCTGGCCACTCTAACGACAACACCGATGCCGCACTGGGAACGATCCCGGATATCGCGCAAATCGCCGTAAACGCCGATAGCTACTTCCCGTGCCTGCCAACCGGAGGCGCGGCGACACTGCATTGCGACCTGGGTCCTGATGATCCCGGTGCGAACTCGGCTGACGCTCCGGCTATCCAGGGTTTCGCCGCACAACTGGGCTTCCGTTTGCCGAACATGATCATCTCTCCTTTCACCAGGCGCCATTATGTTTCGCACACACCGATGGACCATACGGCGGTGATCAAGTTTGTCGAAAACCGCTTTATCAGTAGTGCTGCGCACCTGACACCTCGGGATGCCGCGCAGCCGGATCTATTGGACTTCTTTGATTTCAGCGGCATCCCATGGGCTACGCCGCCGGTGCCTCCGAGTCCGGTGACTCCAGCGTCGCTGGGCCACGATCCGTGCACTCCTACGAGCATGGGGCCCTGAGCCCTAGTGGCTGGCGCTACTTCCATCCCTCCTCACCGGCTGCACATTGGCTGATGTGTGAACGCAAAGGCAGGGTTGCGTCGACCGCCTGGGGCGGAGAATTCGGTGGCGCTTACTTCATGTTGTCGAGAATGGAGCCGACGATCCCGCCGACCACGCCGCCTTCCACGGTCTGTCTTGAAACTTCGTGGGGAAGATAGCGCTGGATCGCGTGCGCCAGTCGGGAGATGGGCAACGTCTGCAACCAGATTCTGCCTGGGCCCGTGAGTGCCGCCAGGAAGATTCCGTCACCGCCGAAGATCATGTTCTTGATGCCGGGAACGGTCGTGATCTGGAACGAGACGCTGGACTGAAACGCGCCGACGTGGCCGGGATGAACGCGCAGGGTCTCGCCGGGCTGAAGATCGCGCATCACCAGTTCTCCGGAGAGTTCGAGCCAGGCGGTGCCTTGTCCGCTGACCTTTTGCAGCAGGAAGCCGTCGCCGCCGAAAATTCCGGCGCCCAGCGATTGCTGGAAGCCCACGCCGACCTGAATCTGTGACGTGGCGCAGAGAAATCCCTGGCGGTGAATCATGTACTCGTGTCCCGGCGAGACTTCCACGGGGACGATGTGGCCCGGTAGCTTGGTGGCGAAGGCGAGCTCACCCGGAACGCCGATGGCGCGGTATTCCGTCATGAAGAGAGAGCCGCCGCCGGCCACGCGCTTGAGCACTCCGAACAGGCCTCCTCCGCCACCGAACTGGGTGTGCGTGGTCAGCTGAATCGAACTGCCCATCCAGGAAAGTTCCCCAGCCTCGGAAATGATGGACTCGTTGGGGTCAAGGGCAAATTCGAGGACGGGCATGGTGGTGCCGGTGATGCGGCTCTGCATGGGCGATCTCCTCAGTTCAGAGTTGGCTCGGTCCGGGTGCGCGAGCTGATTTCAGCTCGCGGAAAGCACAGAGTATACATTGGGAGGGCGGGCTTGTGGCCCGCCCACGAATCAGCGCGCATCAACCACGCAACGGAAGCCGAGAGTTCCGGAACGATCCATGCTGGGCGACATCAGCAGCAGTTTGCCGTGCTCGGTGAGCTTGTACACCTCGGGAAAGTACCAGATGGCGCCTTGCGGCTGGTAGTAGTTGCCGCCACGGATGATGCCGGCGCGGGTGTGCTCGTCGACGAACTCCTCGGTCCACTGCCAGACGTTGCCGACGAGGTCCATTACGCCGAAGGGGCTAGCGCCTTTGGGATGTGCGTCGACAGCGTCAGGCGGGCGCATGGTGCGCGACTTGTCGGGCGCAGGGACGGAGCTGGCGTCCCACTCGTTGCCCCAGGGATAGAGGCGGCGGTCGGTGCCTTGGGCGGCGTACTGCCATTCCCACTCGTGAGGAAGTCGCTTCCCCGCCCAGGCGGCGTAGGCGCGCGCGTCTTCGAGGGAGACCCACGTTACGGGGCGATTCTCCCAACCGTCGGGAAAGATTCCGTTCTTCCAGTCACGAAGAAAATTCAAATCGTCTTTCGGGTGGTAGTGCGAGGCGTCGAGGAACTTCTTGAACTGCGCGTTGGTGACGGGGTACTTGTCGATGTAGAAGGAATCGATGTGCAGGGGATGCGAGTGGAAGCGTCGCGGCGAATCTTCCCAGGGATACTGGACGTCAACGTCCATGTCGTTGAGACCTTCGACCTCAATTCCGGCAACGTCGAAGTCGAAATCTGCTGCGGGAATCTTCAACATGCCGTCGGGAGTAGCGGTCACGGGTGCGGTCGGCGGAATCGGCACAATCTGCTGCGGAAGGAATTTCCATTCATGCGAATAGCTGGCCAGCGGAGCGCTGGTCATCTGCTTCATCTTCGATAACAGGCCCTGCAGTTTTTCGTCCGGTACTTTCGTCGCGAGGATAGCGCCGTATCCTTTGGCTTCAATGGAGAAACTTAATACCGTGCGCTCTGCGCCGCGAGGCTGCGGCTTGAGTTCGACGCCGTGATAAACGTCGAAGTAGCGAGTTCCGGGGGTGGGAGCAACTTCCATCTGATCGCCGTCGAGGTCGTATTCGTTGCGGTTGACGATCGTCCAGAGAGTTTGGTCTGCGAGAGGCCAGCGGCTGGCATAGACTCCGTAGCGCAGCATCAGTGCCAAGGGCTCCCAATCTCGGCTGACTAAGAATGGAGCGAACGCGCGCTCGAGGGTGGCGACTCGGCGCGTGGCTTCGGCGTCGCGCGGAGTGATTCCGTTCCAGATGCCCCATATATCTTCCCAGCTCTCCCATCCGACTCCGTTGAAAAAAGCGAACTGCAGGTCGCTGGTCTTTTCGCGGTTCCAACGGTCGGAAATGTTCACCATGTGGCGGGGCTCGAGCCATTTGTATTTGTCCACCAGAGGCGTGAAGGGAAACTGGTATTGGCCCCAGGTCATCAGATTCCAGGCGAGAGCTTCGTCGGAGGGACCGCCTTCGGGCTCGAACACCAGCGGGTGACCAGACTTGTCGGCGGCGAGTGAGAAGGCGAGAGGCACGCCGTCTTGGGTGTCGCCGTTGATGCCGTCGGCGCCAACTTCGGCCATGAGCGCGGCGATTTCTTCGGGCCAGGAGCGATCCGGCGCACGTGTGCCTTGATCCCACATCATCATCGGGAATAGAACGCGCACGCCGCGGCGATGGAAATCGGCGATCATCTGGCGAACGCCGGCGACTCCGCCCGGCATGCTGCGAATCAGATCGTGCTGATTGCGGTTGTCGATGCCCATGTTCGGGTAGGTCGGCCAGATCAGGACCGAATCAATTCCGCCGAAGCGTTTGTCCAGATCGTCGAGGTAGCGGTCGACGGTGTACCTGCCTGCGACGGGGTCGTAGAAGTAGCGGTCGTGGACCATCATCTGGGGCTGGATGAAGCTGGATTGCGTCCACTTGAACTCGGGGCGGTCGTAACGCGAGCCGTCATAGCCGATACGGATGCGGCGCTCGTCGCGCCAGTGGGTGATGTCGGCCAGCCACGCTTCGTGCTCGTTGGGGCCGCAGAGCCTTGAGCCCGGGAACCAGAGATCTTTCACGGCCACGCTCAGGCAATCGGGCGCGGGGATCTGCTGATCGGTGGGTTGGAAGCGCGTGTCTTGAGCGCTTGCGATTAGGCTTGCGAGGAAGATGACGACTACAACCTGAATCCGGTGTCGTTTCACGGTGGCTCCTTGGAATTGCCGGGGACTGAATATCTTGTGACTTCACTGATGCAGATACGCCAGATTATCGAAGCGCAGGCCCTCTCCATTTTTGAACTCGAAGATGACACTGGAACTCGCATCGCGCCATCCGGTGCGCAGGCGCTGGAGTTGTCCGGGCTTGATGGTGAATGAGATTTCGCGAATCTCGGGAGTGTGGATGGTTACGGTCGCATCGGATGGCCCACCGTTGTAGACATCGACCCCGACAAAGATGCGCGGCCAGTAGAAACGAAATTCGGCGGTCTTCGCTTTGGCGTCGGTAGGGGCCAGGTTGAAGGTTCCGAGGCCGCCTTCGGGCACGTTGATGCGCCAGGCGTCTGTGCCCCAGTCGATCACTCCGGAGGGATACTCGCCTTTTAAAACGGTTCCGGCTGCGAGATGGGGATCGTCGAAGGTGATGCACTGCGGGGGCGCGTTGCCGCCTTTGCCCTGGATGTCGATGTCGCGTGCGCCTTCGTGACGGATACGAAGGACATGGGTCTCGTCGTCGAACGTGTAGCCACCGGACTGATCGAGATCCTTGCGACGCGTCAGCGGCTTCCCGTCCGCAGTGATGAAATCCGGTGAGAAATCCAGCCGAAGGACATCGGAAGATTCGGGATCGAAGGTGGAGTACGTCACCGAACCCTTGCCATAGCTGATCTTCGTGACCACGGAAGTCGAGCCGAGCAGATGGGATTCGTCTGCGGGAGCCCACTCGGGCATGGCCCAGAAAGCGTCCATCATTCTTCTAGGGCCGTCCGCGAACTCGTCGGTGAACCACCACTGCGTGGAAAAAGGAGCGTGCGCGCCGTAGGAGAGTCCCTGAAAATAAGTGACCCAGTTGTACGAGCGGAAGGCGGCATCGCGATAAGCGGCGTCTCCAGTCTTTGCGAAGTACAGCGCCTCCACGGCGGCGAGGCGCGAGGTATGGCTGTCACAGCACTGGTTCGGCAGGTTGCAGCAGAAGTTGATGCCATTGCCCTGCTCGGTTGTGACGGTCGCTCCATGCACAATGTACTTCGGCCACTTGGGAGTGATCTTGACCCATTCGATGAGATGGCGGGCATGCTCGCGCCACTGCGGATCTTTCTCCGGGTGCAGCAAGACGTAGCGGGCAAACTCCAGCGGGATCACCTGGTTCATATTGTCCATGCTGGCCACGGTGTCTTCGAAGTAGCCGACCCACACGTCATGCGCCAGCGGATATTTCTGGAACCAGTCCCAGGCGCCGGCCCGCACGCGCGTGTAGCCGGCGACATCCCCTTGTCCGAGACGAATGAGTTCGTCGAAGAGCATGATGGGCTCAATGACGTTGGCGGAATACGGACCCATGGGAGGGCCGTCAGCTTTGCCGTCTCGCGCGAAGGCCCGCACGGGCCACGGAGAATTGACCTCGTCTCCGGGCTTGAAATTCTTGACGAGCGCGTCCGCACAGCGGATCGCGGCGCGTAAATACTCTGTGTTGCCCGTCATCTCGTAGAGGCGGAGATAGCCGTAGCCATCCTCGCCGACGACGTGAGGTTCGATGAAATCTTCGGCGCCCAACTGGCTCCATCCGGTGTAGCGTTTCGCGCCGGGATTCGCGGAGGCGTAAGGCACCTGCGACCAAGCGTAGCCTTCGGGCGTCAGACCGTTTTCCAGTTCGTAATCGACGAAGTCTTGCAAGAACGTAAGCGTGCGCGGATCGCCGGTGTAGGGATACAGGCGTTCCATGAAGCCCTGCATCATGGCGCGCAGGTAGCCGGTGGAGTTAACCCAGTACGGATCGGGCTGCAGCTCAAAAGTGGTGCGATCAAAATCAAAACAGCAATAGAAATAAGGAAGGCGTTGGCGATAGTACTGGTCCCACAAGATCGTCCACTGCGTGAGGAAGTGAGACGAGTACGAGTAGCCGATGTTGTCGGGCATGGGCCACGGCAACAGTTTTCCCTGCGCGTCGAGTTGCACCGGATGTCCCGCGATCGAGGGCTCGTCGACGACGGAGGTTACTGGGAAGGGTTTAGGCTGCTGGCCGGTGGCGATCATTGCGCTCACGAGCACAACTGCGGCGAGGTGCAGGATCCTGGTGGCGTAGTTCATTGAGCGGCTGCGCCTTCCGTACTAAGGAAGATCAGTTCCGAACTGTTTGTTACCGGAAGGGTCACTTTCAGGCCTCGTCTCATCAGTTCATATCCGGTGACGGTTCGATCGGGAGAACTGTGATCGTTAAATTTGAGCAGATAACGACTCGACGGCTCGAGTCCTTGCAGAACGTAGGCATACGTCTTCTCATCTTCAGTCGTGCCGCGAAAGGCATAGACCACACCTCGGTGGCGATCTGGATCCCAGTACTCGATACCGTCCCAATGAACGCCGTCGGGCCGCGGGGAGACATGATACTACTCCGAGATCGATAGTTTGCCCTTTGAAAGGCTCGGGCTTCCAATCGGTGGGCAGGTCGGTGACCATCCAGTCGTGAACTTTGGGATCGCCCGCATTCAGGGCGCCCGGCTCGGTCGACAAGCCGGATTGTGTCCACTTGTGAGGATCGCGAGTGAATCCGGCACAGACTTTTTCCCACAACCTTACGTCGAACCCGATGTCGGGTCCCGATCACTTCGGCGCTCTGGGACCTTCAAGGCTTCAAAGTGTTACCTTGACCGCTCAAACTCCGTGAGACCCCAAGCGAGAACCATGCATCACGGATGAGAACCCAGCCCACGCCAGGCTTTTGGCTGGTCGGCACAACGCGCTCACGGGTCAATGTTTTCATGAATCGGTTCAGGAAATTAGGCTTCGTTGGCTATGGAAGGGATGGGATCGAGGTCCACAGTTCCCTTTTAAATGTCGTTTCCCACGACTAAGCGGAAATCTCGTTCACCTTCTCGCGGGTCTGCTGACTGCGCGACAGCTTCAGGTATCGCATCGTCGATTCCATGTCGGAGTGACCGAGCCATTGCCGCACTGTGCGCAGATCGACGCCAGCCCACAGGCGCCGGGTTCCGAACGTGGCGCGGAACTTGTGCAGCCAGAAGTTCTCGGGTTCGGGCTTTGCGCGCTCGGCAACAGCCTCGAGATCGTCCAGAAGAGTTTTTGAACATGTGCTTACGAGCGTGAGTAATCGGCGCCAGAATTGGATTGCGGGTCATGCGACTGGGTTGCTAGGGATTCCTACTCTTTTCATGGATCGCCATTGCAGGTCTCCGCGGAGGTACTGCCAGATGCCTTGCAGACGCCAAACCATCGTGAGTTGGCGGTAGGGGAAGTGCTCGAAGAGGCAGTAGACTAGCAAGCGCGCAACCTCGCGCCAGTCACTGTAGCGGCGGAAGGTCATTTCTTCGAGCAGTACTGAACCGATGGAAAGCAGCGTCGCGAATGCGTAGCCGAACAACAGGAATTGCAAGAAGAATGATTTGCTCAGCACTCCTGAGATCAGTGCGAGGATGATGGTGATATATCCGCCGACCTCGATGATGGGCGCGAAGAATTCGAAGATCCACATGTAAGGAAGGACGAGCCAGCCGACGCGTCCGTAGCGGGCGCGGAAGAGCATGTCGCGATTAGGCCAAAGTGTATCGATGAGACCTTTGTGCCACCGTGCGCGCTGGCGGGCGAGCGACTTCAAGTCGGTGGGGACTTCAGTCCAGCAAGTGGGATCGGGAATAAAGTCGATGTGGTAAGGCCGCTGATCTTCATGCAGGCGGCGATGCATGCGAATGATGAGATCGAGATCTTCTCCGACTGCGTGCGTGCGAAAACCTCCGACTTGCAGGACCAGGTCGCGCTGAAAAACTCCGAATGCACCTGAGATGATGGGGAGCATGTTGAAACCTGCCCAAGCCTCACGGCCGACAAGGAAGGCGCGCAGGTATTCGATGACCTGCATGACTTCGATCGGACTTTTGGGCAGGCGCACTTCCTCGATCTGATTGTTTACGACGCGGGAGCCGTTCAAGACGCGTACGATACCGCCTACGGCCATGACGCGACCGGGATCGGCGAATACTCCTGCCATGATGCGGATGAGCGATTCCTTTTCAAGAATCGAGTCGGCGTCGACCACACAGATGTAAGGACTGGTGGCGGCGTTGATTCCTGCGTTGATGGCATCGGCTTTACAGCCGGCGGCTGCTTTGTCGAGGACGAACAGGCGTGGATCAAGCGGACTGCGATAGATGGCATGGAGCGGCGCAGTTGCAATGTCAGCTATATAAAGGATGCGGGCGGTCTGAAGCTGATAGGCCTGCCGCAGCTTCTCCATGGTGGCATCGTCCGATCCATCGTTGACGACGATGACTTCGAGGCATGGATATTCGAGTCCAAGCAACGCTCCGACGCTGCCGACGATGGACCGTTCTTCATTGTGTGCGGGAACGATGAGAGTGATGGGGGGCGTGAAGGGAGAAGCCTTCACCAACTCCAGTCGCTGACTGCCGAGACGATGACGATGGCGGACGTTTTTGACAATCGCAACGATCAGCAGTCCAAGGTAAATGACGTTTGACAGCAGGTAATAGACGAACAGGGCATCGTTCGAGATGGCGAGAAAATGCACGGTCAGTGCGCCCCGGCCACGGCTGCCACGGCTTTACCGGTGAGTTCCACTCGTTTTCTTGCTTCTGTGACGACTTCCATCAGCGCGGTTTCGGCGGAATGATGGTCGGAATGGGCAAAACCGCTGACAATGTTCGCGATGGCGCCGGACCGCTCGAGTTCGGAGATAAATGCCTGCAAGGCGTAATCGTCTTTGGTGGCGATAACATCTTCGAGGATCTGATCGAGTTGCGGCTCCATCCGCGCAAGTGCCCACGCGGCGCGCTGACGCACGTGGCGGTTGGCATCGCAAAGAGAGCGCAGCAGGATGCTGATTTTGCCGATGTTTTCGATCTGACCCAACGCCACTACGGCGCGGAGGCGAACAAACCATTCGGGATCGGCGGCCAAACTATGCAGCGCCGGCAAAGCATAAGAGGCGTTGGTATTGCCGAGAGCGCGGGCGGCGGAAGCGCGCACTTCGGGTAAAACATCAGAGGCCAGGACGAGTAACTCCTCACCGAGCTCAGGCGATGCCAGCTCGCCGAGCACGCGTGCCAGTAACTCCCGAACCGGTCCTTGCGTGTGCTCAACATAGTTGACCAGTATCTCGGGGTGGGAGCGGCAACAATTGACCAGGGCATTTTTCAAAGAACGCTCGGGCGCATCGAACTGACCGGTGATGACGCGGTCAAGAATCGGGATGGCGGCCTCCATGCGAGCTGTACGGCCGAGGCCACGAACCGCGGCGATGCGAGTTTCGCGCAAACGCGAATCCAATCCCGCAGCCAGAGCGGGAATCGCCTCCATGGCGCGAGTTCGTCCCAACGCCAGGAGGGCGGTTCGCTGCTTCAATCCGCGCGATGTCCGGGCTTCGTAAATGCGCATATCGAGCAATCCGCTGACGCGGAGACAATCGAGCAGCGCAGGTAACTGGTCAGCCGGCGACATCTCGATGCTATCGAGCAGAATGGATTCGACGATGTCGCAATCGAGCGCATTAAAACGCCAGTCTTTGGCCGGGATTTTGCCGCAGAGGATGTCATCCCATTGGGAGCGCAAGGCAACGGTGCGCTGATTTCTCCTGTGAAAGTAGCGGGCGCGGTACCAGCGCCGCAGCACGATGAATCCCACGAGGAGAAGGATTCCCAGTAACGAGACCAGAATCGCCTCCAGTACGAACCCAGCGGCCCCGAGCTTTGCGATTTCCTTAAAAACGGATCCCATAACTCAGTCCGAGGCTGGTATCGATTTGACCGTGGGTGCGAGTTTGGCGAGCTACATAGCCCGTGATGTCCTGGCGGGCGGCGAATTGATAGCGCAGACCCCCGCCGAAGGTGTGGGCAGAAAAGCGCCCAATCTGATCGATTTGAGAGAAGTTCTCGCTGCCCACGCCGAAGAAGACGTTGCCGGTGACGCGGCGTTGGAGCGGGAAGCCGAGTTTGGTCCAGCCCGAAGGGCTTGAACTCGGCAATATGGTTTTCGTCAATCCCTACTTGACTGCCGACATTCCCATGCAGGCGATGAATGAACGGTACGCGAGGCGGTTTGAGTTCGGAAATACTCCGGCACGGGCCACCATCCAGGTCTCGAGCCTCCCGGCGGGCGCCCACATCGAATAAACGGGCGTGGCCGTGCGCGACATCAAGCTCAGGAAGGCGGTGCGTCCGAAGAATATGCCGCCCAGTCCGACGGCGAGTCCGTGCGTTTTTGCGGGAGACACTTTGTACTGTTCCGCAAAGGACGGGTTTATTCCGGGAGCGCATGGCGGCGTATACGCCACTACTACGCCGCATCAACTGCGCCAGACCGTGCGCAACCAGCTCGACAATCTGGAGGAGGCCGAGATGAATTTCGGCCAGGTTGTTTCGACGAATGTTTATCTGGATGATCTCTCGGACCAGAAAAGTTTTGACGACGTGTACGCCCAGTATTTTGGACCGATGCCGCCGGCGCGAACCACGGTGCAGCAAATTTCGCCCACCGAGCGCAAGCCCGATAAAGACGATCACTTCCCTGGACTGGAACAGGTCTCATTGATTGCCGTTCGAAAACCGGCGAGCCACTGAGGCAAGATCGACCGCCGCTAGCGCTTGGGCCAACCCAGACTGGGAACAATGCCGGTGCTCTCCCGCACGGTAAGGAGTTGGTCGCACGAGATGTTGGAATGAACTTCCTTGTTGCCGCTTGGCCAGCGAATCTCCACCTCGGCCGACATGGCTGAGCCCAGTCCGAAGTGCAAGCGCGGATCATTGGAAGAGTAGAAGCTCGATTGGCTGACGACCTCCTGGGCCTGCACCTTCCCGGCATAGCGCGCCAGCACGCGGGCTCCAATCGCGCTGCGGTTGGACTTGGTGCCGATGAGTTTCACTTTCAGCCAGTGATTCTGCCCGCGCACGTCATTGCGCAAAAGAGACGGCGGTTCATTCATGTTGACGATAAGAATGTCGAGGTCTCCGTCATTATCGAAATCACCGAANNTAAACGCTTCCCGACACGAAGAAGACATCGGGCCAGCCGTCGTTGTCAAAGTCGGCCAGCGCGGTGCCCCAGTTGATGTAACGGCTTTCGGCGCCGAGCTTGGCTGTGGACGTTACGTCCTCAAAGTTGGCCTTGCCGTCGTTCTTGTAGAGGGTGTTGGTATCGTCGGAGAAATTGGTTTTGAACATATCCAGATGACCGTCGAGGTTGTAGTCGCCGACCCCGATCCCCATGCCGGCCTGTTCCTTACCGTCTTCACTGAGTGCAACACCGCGCGCGATTCCCTCCTCCTTGAATTTCCCGTCATGCTGGTTCATGAACAGCAGGCTCGGAGTCGAGTCGCAGGCAACGTAGATGTCCGGCCAGCCGTCTTCGTTGAAGTCCGCAGCCACCACGGTCATGCCGTAGCCGTTCCGTGCCGCCGAGATGCCCGCCTGCTGACTTACATCCGTGAAGGTCCCGTCACCGTTGTTCCGATAAAGAGAGTTCACTCCAGGCGTCAAACCACGCGGGCCGCAGTTCACCGGAATTCCCTTCCAGGTGCAATTGACGTTGGCGCCGGGTTTCGGAGCATGCTCCAGATCGAACTGAACGTAGTTGGAGACGAAGAGATCGAGGTTCCCGTCGCGATCATAGTCGACAAAGGTGCAACCGGCGCCCCATCGGGGGTGATCGTTCCAGAGTCCTGCAGATCTGGTGACATCGGTAAACGTTCCGTCGCCATTGTTTCGATACAGTTTGTTTTGTCCGAAGTAGGTGCAGAACAAATCCTCGAAACCGTCGTTGTTATAATCACCGACCGACACGGCCGATGCCCATCCTGCCGCACCCAAACCAGATTTCTCGGTAACGTCAGTGAAGGTGCCATCGCGGTTGTTGCGGTAGAGGCGGCTTGTCGTTCCCTGCGGAACACCGCGCAGTCGGTTGCCGTTCAGAATGAAAACGTCCATCCAACCGTCGTTGTCGTAGTCGAAGAAGGCACAGCCGCAGCCCACGGTTTCCAGAATGTAGTCTTTGTGGTCCACCTCGCCGTAAAGCACGGGCAGCACGAGGCCTGCTTGCCTGGCGACATCGGTGAAATAGGCGCCGAAGGGACGATTGGAACTGGACGCCTTGGACGGAGTTTCAATTGTGCGCTGATTCGCCTGTCGGTCCCATGCGGGCAACAAAACACTTGCCAGCACTCCTCCAGACAGATGGACAAATCGGCGTCGGTTCACGGCCATAGAGTTGAAATGACCTTCGTGTTCAGATCGATTCTGTGCCTCGGCCTGCGCTCAGACACTGCGTATTTTGAACGCCGCATGAGTCTGAGTCACATTGCCCCGCTCGTGGATTCGAGAATATCACCAGATGAAAATAGATTTCATCTTGACTGTCCGGGAGCTTCTGAGTAACTTATGGGACACTTCGCGCCAAGCCTGGGGATGTCCCAAATCATGTTGTTGGCGGTGCTGTACCGCGCCGGGTTTGACACCTTTTGGAGCCAGTGCGGATCTGCAGAAGCACGTGTCATTGGGCTGGTAGGTCGATGAAGACTGCCGCCCCTGGAGATAGGTGATGAGAAGTGGTCAGAGGTTCTTCGCTCCAATTTTCGTCATCGTGGCGTTGTTCTTGTCCCCGGGCGTTCTGCTCGCTGACGTCACCGGGTCCATCAATGGGGTTGTGCGCGATCCGTCACAGGCCGCAGTCAAGGGCGTACGAATCAGGATCACCAACACACAGACCAACCTGTCGCTTGCGACCGCTACGGCTGATGACGGTTCCTATCGTTTTCTTGCCCTGCCTGTCGGAACCTACAATCTAAGCGCCGCGATCACTGGCTTCCAGCAGTACAACTCGACCGGCATCGTGCTGCAGGTGAACGACCAACTACGCATCGACATTACTCTGAAAGTCGGCAGTATCAATGAGCAAATCACCATCGCCGCCGACGCGGCCCAAGTCGAGACCGAGAGCACGCAACTTGGCGATGTGATCGATTCGAAGAAGATGCTGGCGTTGCCGCTCAACGGCCGCAGCTATCTGGATTTGTTGGGTCTGCAGGCCGGCGTGGCCCCGGCGTCGGCTGGGACGATCGGTGGCGACAGGCCGGTCTCGGGCTATCTCTCAAACGCCGGCAACATCTCAGTAAATGGCCAGCGCGAGACGGCCAACGCCTTTCTGGTGAATGGCGGCGACGTCAGCGAAGGGCGAAATCTGGGGGCTGGCCTGGTTCCGAATCTTGATTCCGTCGAAGAATTTCGGCTTATCACCAACAGCTTCGACGCGGAATATGGAAAGTTCAGCGGCGCGGTGATGAACGCCATCACCAAGTCTGGCACGAATGGCTTCCACGGCGATGTCTTCGAGTTCATGCGGAACGAGGCGCTGGATGCCCAGAACTACTTCTTCTCCGGCCAGCCTAAGTCCGAGCTGCGCCAGCATCAGTTCGGTTTTACAGCAGGAGGTCCATTCTGGAAAGACAAGCTGTTCTGGTTCACGGATTATCAAGGAACCAGACAAGTACGGGCCGCGGAAGTCAGCGGCGTTCCCGTGCCGAGCGCTGCCGAGCTTGGGGGCCAGTTTGATCCTACAACTTTGACCGGTACCGTCGATGGCGGCCCTGGTCCTGCCGGCAGTTGTCCCCCGGCTGTCGCGCCCTGTTTCGATTGGCCCACGACGCTTTCAAATCGATTGGGTTACACGGTCACAAACGGTGAGCCATACAGTTTCGCAGGCTGTAACTCGACGGCGAACTGCGTCTTTCCAGGCGGCGTAATTCCCCAAGCTGCTTGGTCGCCAGCGGCAGTTGGAATTCTCCCCTACATCCCGGCGCCAACTGATAACACCAACAACACATTCTCGGACAATAGGCAAAAGAATAGGATTACTGACAACAAAATTGGAGAGCGGGTCGACTTTAATAGCCGGAAGACGGGCAACTGGTCCTTCTACTATCACTTTGACGACTCGACGGTAAACAGCGCCCTGCCCAGCGGCGGAGCAAGCGTGCCAGGCTTCCCGGCGGTGACGCTAACCCGCGCGCAAGAGTTCGTTTTCAGCAACAATAAGACCATCGGAACTAACGCTGTGAACGAGGCGCGCGTCACTTTCTTCCGCACCTCAACACATCTGGACAACCCGACCGGCGGGAAGGCGTCGCTTGCCTCACTCGGGTTCGTGACCGGTGTCGGTACCCTCGGCATCATTCCAGATGCTACTCCCGGCTTTCCGGAGTATGTACCCCAAATCTATTTCAATAACTTTGCCATCGGCACCCCCTCTCTGATCACGTTCCAACCTAATAACACCTATACGGCGTCGGATGGGTTCTCCAAAGTAATAGGCAGGCACACGCTTAAGTTCGGTGGAGAATTCCGCTATTTGCAGGTGAACGAACGCAACTTAGCCAGCCAGGATGGGGCTTTTGTTTTCGATGGCACGGTAACCGGCGTCGACTTCGCTGACTACCTGCTTGGAGCAACAACGGGAGCCGGGAATGGCTATACTCAAGCGGCCGCACAGCTGCTGGACTCGCGCACGCGGTATGGCGGCGCTTATGTGCAAGACACATGGAAGGCAACTCCCAATCTGACGCTGAATTTGGGTCTTCGCTGGGAAGCGAGTATGCCTTGGTACGACACGCAGGGAAAAATCCAGACTTGGGTTAAGGGAGAGCAGTCAACGGTCTTTCCGAATTCCCCCCTGGGCCTCGTCTATCCCGGCGATCCAGGCATTCCGAAGACGCTGGCCCCGACCCGATACAACAACTTTGGACCGCGCCTTGGTCTTGCTTACTCTCCGAGCTTTAGCGATGGAGTGTTGGGCAAGGTTTTTGGCGGGCCGGGAAGAAGCAGCGTGCGTGCTTCGTACGGCTTGTACTACACGTCGGTTGAGGACTTGAACCTCTTCTACGAAGTGGGAGACGCTCCCTTCGGCTTGTACTGGACCAGTCCGGGTTCCGTTGACTTCTCCGAGCCCTTCCGAAATCGGCTGGATGGAGGCACCGACGGCGAGGGACAGCGCTTCCCGTTCACTGTCCCGATTCCGGGCAGCCCGTCAAACAAGACGCTCGACTTCTCGGTTTATGAGCCGATGTCTTATTTCCCCGGATACGACATTCATAATAAGCTCCCGTACGCTGAGCACTTCAATTTCTCGATCCAGCGTGAGTTGAGCAAATCCACCGTCTTGACTCTGTCTTACGTGGGCACCGAGGGTCATCGGCTCATCGCGCAGACCGAAGCCAACCCGGGCGACGCCGCGTTGTGTAAACAACTCAACGCGCAGGGGTATACCAATGCATCGAGCGGGGCCCCCGGGTGTAGGCCGAACCTTGAGCAGGACACGTTTACTCTCGGCGCAAAT
>PLBY01000160.1 GCA_003134655.1 Acidobacteriaceae bacterium | reverse complement strand
TTTTTCGACTCTCAGACCATCGCTGTTCTGCCCTACGAGCAATACCTTAAACGCTTCCCGGCCTACTTGCAGCAGTTGACCATGGAGAGTAACGGAAAGCACGTGGCGCTGGACGGCGCACGCGTGGAATACCAGACTGGGCCGATCTTCTGGGGCGAGCCGGGGACCAACGGCCAGCACTCTTTTTATCAGCTCATTCACCAGGGAACGAAACTCATCCCATGCGATTTCATCGGTTTCTGCCAGGCGCTGAACCCGCTGGGTGAGCACCACGACCTGTTGATGTCGAATGTGTTTGCGCAAGCCGAAGCGCTCGCATTCGGCAAGACCCCGGAAGAAGTTCGGGCAGAGGGAACGCCCGACTGGCTGGTTCCGCACCGCACCTTCGAAGGCAATCGTCCGTCCAACGTGATTCTCGGGGAACGGTTGACCCCGGAAACACTGGGCAAACTAGTCGCACTTTATGAGCACAGCGTGTTTACACAGGGAACGATCTGGCAAATCGATTCGTTTGATCAGTGGGGCGTCGAATTGGGCAAGGTCCTGGCCAACCGGATCATCCCGGAGCTTGAGGCAGCCGACGAGCCACCGCTAAAGCATGACAGCTCGACCAATGCACTGATTCGGCGCTACCGCAACCTAAAGCGAGGGGCAGCTCGAATGAAATTCGGCGACTGACTTGTCGAGACTCTGCTAATAACGTTGGGACGTACGCCGAGTGCCGATGCGGATATCGCTATCCGAAACCGCTGCACCAATGGTTCGTTTGCTTCGCGAGTGTGCGCAACCAGTACGCAATAGTGGATGCCATGAAGATTCTGGTCATTGATGTCGGAGGTACCCACGTGAAGGTGCATCGTCCGGGGCACAAGGAGCCTGTGAAGATTCCTTCCGGGCCGAAAATGACTGCGAAAAAAATGGTCGCAGACGTGAAAAAGCTGTCTGCCGGGTGGACGTATTCTGCGGTATCGATAGGTTATCCAGGTGCGGTTATTCACGACCGACCTGTCAGCGAACCGTACCATCTCGGGGGCGGTTGGGTCGGCTTCGATTTCAGGCGGGCATTCGGTCATCGCGTTAAGATTGTCAACGACGCAGCCATGCAGGCATTGGGGAGCTATGAAGGAGGGCGCATGCTCTTCCTGGGTTTGGGTACCGGGCTGGGGTCGGCACTGATCGTCGATGGAGTGCTCGAATCCATGGAACTGGCACACCTGCCTTACAGAAAAGGGCGAACCTTTGAGGACTATGTAGGTTTGGCGGGGCTGAAGCGCCTGGGAAAGAAAAGATGGCGTCACTATGTGGCTGATGTTGTGAAGCGGCTGAGGATGGCGCTACAGGCCGACTACGTCGTGCTCGGCGGAGGCAACGCGCGGTTGCTCAAGACGCTTCCAGCCAAAGCTTGTTTAGGGGATAACTCTAACGCGTTCCTCGGCGGATCCCGACTTTGGAAAAAACCAAGCAGCTTTTCTCGCAGACGCTCCGGTTCACGCGGCAAACGCTCTTCCTAAAAGAGAGGTCGTACACTCTTTGATCATTTATTACACGCGAAATGCGAATAGAAACAAATGTAGTATTGCATCACAGCAAGCGTTACAAGTTCATAGTTCACTTCTAACTGTTGTCCTTCACGACTAGTCTCGGACTCAAGCAGCTTTGAGCAGCACACTCTTCGACGCGATGCACTCCATCAGATCTTTCCAGGATTTGACGAACGATGCGGCTCCTTCGTCCAGAAGTTGAGCGGCCAAGGCATCCGTGTCAATGCCGGCCTTGGCGAACTTGGCCAGTACCTCTTCAGCGTGTACGGACAAAGTCTCGACCATCTCCCCATGATTGGCGAACGCTTTCAACGTAGCTTCAGGCATCGTGTTCACGGTGAAGGGTGCGGCTAGGCCCCTGACGTAAAGGATGTCGGAGGCTTTGGGGTTCTTGGTTCCAGTGCTCGCCCACAGGAGGCGTTGCACACGGGCTCCTGCGTTTAAGGTCCGCTTCCAGCGCGGCGACTCGAGCAAACGACAGTAGCTCTCATGAGCCTGTCCGGCTATCGCGATGCCGAGTTGGTCGCGTAGCGCATCGGGCACTTCTTTCTCTACCGCAACATCCCAGCGGCTGACGAACAGCGAAGCTACGGAGCCGACATCGGGATTCAGCCCGGCGGCAATGCGGCGCTCGATGCCGCGAAGGTATGCCTCTGCCGCCGCGACATACTGCGCGCGAGAGAACAGGAGCGTCACGTTAATCGGCACGCCCGCGAAGATCGCTTCTTCGATCGCTGGCAGGCCTTCCTGGGTACCTGGAATCTTGATGAAGAGATTGGGTCGTCCTGCGCGAGCGTGGAGGGCTTTAGCTGCGGCGAGGGTGCCCGAGGTGTCGTGCGCCAGCAGAGGTGAGACCTCCAATGAAACCCAACCGTCTACTCCATTCGTCAGGTCGTGGATCGGCCGAAACAGATCGGCGGCCTGCCTGAGATCCTCAATCGCGAGCTCGAAAAACAGCGCCTCGCCCGATTTACCTCCCTTCAATTTCTGGCGGATGGCGTCGTCGTAGTCGTGGCTGTTCTTGATGGCGTGATCGAAAATCGTAGGGTTCGAGGTGAGCCCGGTGACCGAGAACTCCTGAATGTACTGGCGGAGCGTGCCGCTGGACAATAGACCGCGGGTGATGTTGTCGAGCCAAAGGCTCTGGCCCATTTCGTAAAGCTTTTGAGTCGCCTTCATAGATTTTCTCCTAAAACAGAGCGATGCTGCGTTGTGAGGGCAGCTGCGAGCAGAGCGGGCAAGAAACATGGCCACGGCGGCTCATTCCCTGGATGTCTCCTTCGGTTTGGGGTTGTGCCAGGAGCCCTCCGGAGCGATGAGCGCGTCAGCCTGTTTGGGTCCCCAGCTGTGGCGCTTGTAGGGGCGAACCCGGTGGTGGTGCTTAAGGACCGGATCAACTACCGCCCAGGCGGCCTCAACCGCATCCTCACGGGTAAATAGCGCTCCATCGCCGATCATGGCATCGCCCAAAAGCCGCTCATAAGGCGTTTCCTCTCCCTGCTGTTCTTCGAACAGATAGAGCTCTCGCTGGTCCCCGACGAACTCCTTGCCGGCGCGCTTAACGCGCGCGGCGAGGGCGATGGCCGAGTTGGGGGAGAGCCGGAAGCGCACGTAGTTAGCCCGGCCAGTCGACGGCGCCGAGTCAGCGAAAAGCCTCTGGGGCGGCGGCTTCAACTCCACCAAAATCTCGGTCGCAGTATCGGCCAGGTATTTGCCAGAGCGCACGTACCACGGCACGCCATCCCAGCGCCATGAGTCGATGAAAACGCGCAGGGCGCAGAAAGTCTCGACGTCGGAGTTCTTCGCCACGTCCGGCTCCTTCCGGTAGCCAGCGTACTGGCCGCGCACCACGTCGACGGACTTCAGGGGGCGCATAGCCTCAAAGACTTTGGCTTTCTCGTTGTGCACGGCTCCATAGTCCCGATCGGCCGGGGGTTCCATGGCAAGTAGCGCGACGATTTGGAAGAGGTGGTTCTCGATCACGTCGCGCAGACAGCCGGCAGTTTCGTAAAATGCGCCGCGCTTCCCAACACCGAAGTTCTCGGACAGCGTTATTTGCACGCTGGCCACGTAGTTGCGATTCCAGATCGGCTCCAGAAACGAATTGGCGAAGCGGAANNATATTCATGATCGCTTCCTTCCCCAGGAAGTGGTCGATGCGGAAGATCGAATCTTCCGGGAATACCGAGTGGGCGACGCGGTTGAGCTCCTGCGCGGAGGCGAGGTCACGCCCGAACGGCTTTTCGACAATGACGCGCGCATGCTCGGCCAAGTTCGCGGCACCGAGCTCTTTGATCACTGTCTCGAAGAGCGAGGGTGGGATAGCGAGGTAGTGCGCCGGGCGCCGAGCGCTACCCAATTCTTTTTTCAACGCTGCGAACGTGCCCGGATCTTTGTAATCTCCGCTCACGTACTTGAACAGGGCCAGAAGACGGTGGAGAGCGCGCTTGTCATCGATCCCGCCCGCCCGCTTGATGCTGTCGGTCACACGTCTGTGCAGACGCTTGAGACTCCACTTGGGGAAGGCGACACCGATTACCGGGACCTTCAGGACATCACTTTTCACCATGGCATAGAGTGCCGGGAAAATCATCTTATGAGCGAGATCGCCTGTCACACCGAAGAGCACTAGGGCGTCCGAACGCGAGGCCGTCATCGAACGCGTCCACCCTTGGGAGCTGCCTCTTGCTTATGTCGGCCGGACTGTACCGATCGGAGTCCTGAATCTTCTCTCACGCTCCAACCTCCTGGTTTTCCCGCGTCTGGTTTTCCAACGCCTGCACTTTAGCCATTCGGCGCCGATGTCGTGGGGCGCCGCTGAAGTAAGAGGTCAGAAAGGTTTCGATCAGTTCCCAGGCCAGCGCAGGTCCGATTACTTTTCCACCCAGACAGAAGACATTCATGCCGTCATCTTCGACGCCCTGATGGGCGGAGAAAACATCATGGATGAGCGCGGCACGAACACCACAGATTTTGTTCGCAACGATGGAAGCACCCACGCCACTGCCACACAACGCCACTCCGCGTTCCACCTGTCCTGTGGCAACGGCTTTGGCCAAAGGAATGATGAAGTCGGGGTAGTCGTCTCCGGGGTCCAATTGGTGTGCGCCGAAGTCCACGACCTCGTATCCTGAGGCACGGAGAGACTCGGCCATCTGCGCTTTCAAGGCAAAGCCGCCGTGGTCCGACGCGATTCCCACGAGCATCATTCTTTTCCTCTAGCCTGCTCGATCACCTGATAAGCTTGCTTGCAAACATTCTCCACGGTGAAGCCATAGTGCTGCATCACGACCGGTCCTGGGGCTGATGCGCCGAAGGAGTCGACGCCGATCACGGCGATTTGGAGTCCGACATAAGATCTCCATCCCAGAGAAGCGCCGGCCTCGATCACCAACAAAGGAATGCCCGGCGGCACGACAGTATCCCGATAATTTTGTGGCTGCATCGAGAAGAGGTTTGTACTCGGCAGGCTCACCACTCTCGCGTACACGCCGTCACTCGCCAATCGCTCGCGGCTCTCCAGCGCCAAATGCACCTCGGAGCCGGTCGCGATCAGAATGATGTCGGGTGGTGTACCCGGGGCAGGATCGGCGAGGACATATCCGCCAAGTGGCACTCCCGCGGGAATGCCGGGATAGTGTCCCAGGTCAAGTACGGGAAGTCCTTGGCGCGTCAGTACGAGAGCAACCGGACCTTCCTCCCTTTCAATGGCGATCCGCCAGGCGGCGACTGTCTCGTTGGCGTCCGCCGGCCGGAGCACAACCATTCCAGGGATCGATCGCAATCCCACCAATTGTTCCACCGGCTGGTGGGTCGGACCGTCCTCTCCCATGGCGATGCTGTCGTGAGTGAAAACATAAATCACCGGCAGCCCGTTCATAGCCGCAAGGCGCATTGGAGGCCGCATGTAGTCGCTGAAGATCAGGAAGGTCCCGCCATAAGGGATAAGGCCGCGATGCAACGCCATGCCGTTCAAGATGGCGCCCATGGCATGCTCCCGTATGCCAAAGTGCATGTTGCGTCCAGCCCAATTTTCCGGCTCGAAGTTGCCGGCGCCGCCAATGTGCGTGTGGGTGCTGGGATCAAGATCGGCCGACCCTCCCATCATCTCGGGCAGGCGAACGCCCAGAATCTCTATCGCCTTTCCTGAAGCGATGCGGGTTGCCATTGGACCGTCCGCCGCGGCAAATGTTGGAAGGTCGTCGTCCCAGCCCTTGGGAAGCTGCCCCTGCATCACTCGCTCGAATTCCGCAGCCAGATCAGGGTGATCTTCCGTGAAGACCTTGAAGCGTACTTCCCAATCCGCCTGTGCGATGCTGCCCCGCGCGACCGCTCCCCGGAAATGCTGCAGAGCCTCCTCGGGGAAATGGAACGTTGAATTCACCGGCCAGCCCATCCCCTCTTTCGTCAGACGGACTTCCTCTAAGCCGAGTGGCTCGCCGTGTGCCGCCGCAGTGTCCTGCTTGTGGGGACTGCCGAAGCCAATGTGGGTGCGAACCATAATCAAGGATGGACGATCCCGTTCTTCGCGGGCAGCCTTCAGAGCTGAGGCCACCGCTTCGACGTCGTTACTCCGTTCAACTCGCTGGACCTGCCAGCCGAAAGCGGCGAAACGTGCCATACGATCTTCGGTGAAGGCCAGCTCTGTGCTGCCTTCGATGGTGATGTGGTTGTTGGCATACAGGACAATCAACTTGCCCAGCCGCAGGTGACCAGCATCGGATCCAGCTTCGGAAGAGATCCCTTCCTCCAAGTCCCCATCACTGACTAAAACGTAGGTGTAGTGGTCCACGATCGTGTGACCGGGCCGATTGAATCGTGCGGCAAGGGCCACTTCGGCAATGGCCATGCCAACGCCGTCGGCGAGTCCTTGCCCCAAAGGACCGGTGGTAGCTTCGACGCCGGGGGTCTTGCGATATTCGGGATGGCCTGGCGTGCAACTACCCCACTGGCGGAATCTCTTCAGTTCCTCGAGCGGCAGGTCAAAGCCGGTGACGTGAAGCAGAGCGTACAAGAGTGCACATCCATGTCCGGCTGAGAGAATGAAGCGGTCGCGGTCGGGCCAGAGGGGATCACGCGGGTTGAATTTGAGGGAACGATCCCAGAGTGCGTAGGCCATAGCCGCCGAGCCCATCGGGAGCCCAGGATGACCCGAGTTGGCTTTCTGCACCATGTCCACTGCAAGGAAACGTAGCGTGTTGATACACAGCTCATCCAACGCAGGCGGAGCGAGAGTCGGCGACAGGGTCATCGAAAATGTCATGGGTGCGCTTTGCCTCCGTATATTGTTGAGATAAAACCTAGGCAGCCAAAGAACGAAGATTCCTATGGACTCACAGGAGTACGAATGGACTACGCCTTAAGGCCTTTACGCTGGCAGTCTTGATGCTCGCATTGGCAGGTCAGTTGAGACATGCCTTTTGCGTTGGCACAGGCGGTGCTGCAGTGCTTAGTTCCGTCAGCAGGTACACAGTTGCAAGCGGGATGCGCACATTTCGTCGATGATTTCATGGGAGCTCCTTTGGTCGATTCGTGAATGTGTTCAGAAAAATCTTCGATCCAGATCTGCTCGTCGCAATAGTCAACTTGCGGGTCGTTTCGTGCAGCCCCATTTCTCGCACGCAGGGACAGAATTGCACCCGCGGCTGCAATAGTCTGTTCCGTTTTGCTCAATTGCGGCACAGGTATAACAGCCAACGACCTGCAGTGGTGCGGAGTATTTTGAATTCCCGGAATCAAACGCGTTATACCCTTGCTTCCGGTGGGTCTGCGACTCCTTCCGTCAGCAAGACATCCGGCATGTCAAGACGTGCGACACCAATCCGGCTGTCCGCCATCCCATAATAGACGTCGAAGCGATTGGATAAGCCGAGATCGTCACGCCGGTCGATGCCGGTCGGGAACACAACGTGGGGGACGGTCCCGCTGCATTCCTGCGGCAGCACCGGCGTCAATACCGGTTCTGCCGAACGATAGCTAATCACTTGAGGATGCTCTTTCGAGAGCACCATCACGCCGGCCGAGTAGCAGAGTTGGTGTTCGTCGTAGTTTGCTTTTTCGATTTCGCGGACGCCGTGATAGACAATCAGCCAGCCGTGCCGCGTCAGGATGGGCGGAGTGCCTCCGCCGATTTTGAGCCGCTCCCACGGCGATAGTGGGGCGGCCAGCCGATGATGCGAATTAAACAAGCCGAGGTGACCAGGTTCGGGGCCGTCCAAGGCCATCGGGCAGTAGGAAATCCAGATGCTTTCATGATCAAGGTCCACCACCCGCGATGTGGCTTGGCACGCGGTTTCTTCGGGACGAGTGCCAGGGAAAAGCGGTCGATGGAGGATGGCCATCTGCATTTTCCCGGCGTGATTGGGAATGGCGACAGGGAAGAGGCTGGCATCTTTGTTGTCCACGTGAACGAAATCGATGCCTTGAAATTCAGCAAAGGTCGCGAGCCCCAGTCGCTTCCAGTGAAACAAATCCTGCGATATTGCCAGGGCGATCCGTGGGCCACGGGACGAAAACGCCGTGTAAGTCATTATGTAACGCTGAAGCGGTTCCACAAACGTGATGCGGGGATCCTCGCAGCCGCCACTGCCGTCGAGGTGCAGCTCATAATCGGCTTCAGGTTCCAGTGCGATGCCGAGCCGCTCAACGCCTGCCGGATCGCCGGCTTCATTGAACCGTACTCGGGCAATGCCGATGCGCGAGTAATTTCCCCGCGCTACTAGGCGCGGGAACAGGTAAAGTTCACCGTCCGGGCCACGAGCGGCAGCCGGATTCAGGACGCCTTCGACCTCCTGGGGGTTCCCCGGCTGCGGCTCCATCAACATTCCAAGGCGCTGCAACTTAAATCCACTCATCAATCCCCTCAAAAAGTCACGCCGCCTGATCGCGATCTGCCAAGCAAGCGATGATCGCTTGTATAACCCGCTTCGTCTCATCGGGACCCTTAACGGGGATAGAATCCACACCTGCTTTTTCCGCGGGATAGTCATTCCCTCCTACGAACAACGCGTCGCCGATGTAAATCATCTCCTTCAATGAAATGTGCAGGAGGTCTCGCAGCTTTCCGATCCCGTATGCCTTGTCAATGCCAGGTTTCGTGATATCAATCGACGTCGAGCCGCCGATTCGGACAGAAAACTGGGGAATAATGTTGTCAAGAATCGCTTTGATCTTCTTNNGAAAATGTTATCTGGCTTCCCCGGTCTTCGATGACTTCTCCCCAGACCTTTGCGACTTTGTAACCAGCTTCTCCCAGCGCTTGTTTGAGAGAACTGAGTATCTTCTCTCGTTCATCCTTCGTGAAATCTTCTTCATAGAGTTTTTTCCACTCCCCAGAGTACTGGTAGAACTTTGTTCCACAGGTAGGAAGCAGGGATAGCTCCCTCAGGCGTTCGTCATGAGGGAGTTTAGAGATAACTTGCTTTTCAAACTGCGGCCAACCGCCTCCGGAAATCACGGCTACTTTGACAATTCCGAGAAGGTCGTGCAGCAGTCCCGACATCTCAGGGTCAACAGCCGATTTACTTTCGGCAAGCGTGCCGTCCAGATCAAACACGATTAGCTTTTTCACTATGTTCCCCCTTTCTGCCTCTGAATTCTTGGTATTTCAATCCGGCAGCGCAATTTCCAACAAGTTCACTGCGCTGCGGGGTCGAAAAGTACACGCACCGATCATCGCCGGCAACAGAAATACATCGCCTTTTGCGACAGCGTAAGTGGCACCTCCGTGCTCGACCTGTCCAGCGCCGCCGATGCATACCAGCAAGCGCGGCACACCTGCGGCGCCGACCGAAAACGGTGATTGTCCGCGCAGGCGCCATAACCAGAAATGTTCACCGTGAAACAGTTTCTCGCGTTTCACCGGCGTGGTTGCCTCCACCACCGGCGCAACCCGGCCGACGGGTCCCTCCGCAAAATCAATGCAGGCAATCGCCTGCTCGACTTGAAGTGGCCGCGGCTTGCCCGTCTTCGCGTCAAGATGGTCCCAGTCATACAGGCGGAAGGTCACGTCGCTGTTCTGCTGAATTTCGAACACGACGATGTCGCCGCCCAGGGAGTGAACCGTTCCTGCGCGGAGGAAAACGGCGTCGCCGGGCTTCGGAGTCAAACATGCGAGGTGGTCCGCCACCGTCCCATTCGTGAGCGCCCGCCGCAGATCGTCTTCTGTTGTTTCTGGCTTGAGGCCGGCATAGATGCGGCTTTGTGTCCCGGCTTCCAGCACGACCCATGCTTCGGTCTTCGCGCTCTCACCTACGGGCAATAGGTTCTTGTTCGCTTTCGTCGGATGCACTTGAACTGAGAGCATTTCATGTACATCGAGGAACTTCAGCAGCAGTGGAAATCGCTGAAACTTGTGGGCCAGCCTTCCCAGCATCTGTTCTGGAAACTGCTTAAGCAATTGACTAAGCGTCTGTCCTTTGAGCGGTCCACTGGAAACTTGGCTCTGATGGTCATCGCGATCGCTGAGTAGCCACGCTTCGCCGACTGGTCCACTAGGTAGAGGGGCGTCAAGCAGGTCCGTCAAATGCCGTCCGCCCCACAACCGGTACTGATAGATCGGTTCGAATCGCAGGGGATACAGAAGGGCTTGGTTCATTGCTCCTTCCCCGTCGTCGACAGCCAGGCTTACGATGGTGTCGATCATGACTGGTCTGAGAATGTCGGCTCGTGAAGAGGCGGATCAGTTCTGTGATTCCGTTGATCGTGCAATTTGCCGAGGGTATGCTCGATCAATCTCGCTAACTTATCTGCGGCGCCGTCGACGGCCAGGTCCAGAGTCGCCGCTTCGTCGGTGACCGCGATGGGCTGGCGGCCTTCGAGGCGCGCCTCCATCATGCAACGTCTGTCGTTCTTGCCGCTCTTAGGGCCACGTTCGTCGGTTAGGTGGACTTCCACCCGCGTGATGTGATCGCTCATTCGGCCCAGGGCACTCTCCACGACGCCTCTGATCTGAGCGGCCAGCGCCTCGTGACCTTCGATTGTGTGGTCTGTATTGACTTGGATCTGCATGTTGATCTCCTGCCTAACTGTTTGATCAAGGATGTTTTTTACGCTCATACATTGCCGCTAAGCTGTTATGCACTATGAGCGCTTGAGCGTCTAAGGCGCAGTTGCCAAGCTCAAACCTCTCATTTACGAAGTTCATGGAACTCGGCTACCAGCCGGCATCTGCTTCTGGCGGCCAGAAGGCACCATCGACAAGTCATTGGTTCCGACGTAGATACCGATGGCCGCAAGCATGGCGATAAGGCCTAACCAGAAGCGCCAATCATGATGCCAATCATGATGCGCACGCCTCCAGTAAGGAGTTTGGCCGTGGCTATGATGACTCTCGCCCATCGGATGCAGGTGTTCGGTATTGTTCATCATGCTGATCTCCAGAGGGAACGTTCAAAGTTGCGATGGGACGCTGCTGCAAGCGAAAGTCATGGGCAACCGTTTTACCGGATGCCCATGCCCTACTTAAGCGCCGCTTAGGGAGAAAACAGGCTTGTGTTCGTCTTCGTGTACCCAATAAGGGGGCCGGCCATAGTGACGGTAGAGCCGGTCTTCATATTCACGAGTGAGCGAAACGGAATCGACGAAGAGCGGCGCCGTCTGGATCGCATCCCGGTAGAGGCCGACATAAACCTTGGAATCCACCCAACTTACCTTTTGAATCCACGCGGGTGAAACCAGTACCTTCTTGCCCGGCCACCAATTGCGCGTTGCCACCTCAATGTAGCGGATAGCCCAAGCTTCATCATCCATGAAGAATCCTGCCACGTGGCCGATTTCGCCATCCTCCGCTTCGATGTGATAGCCCGTCACAGCCGTAGTACTTCGCAGGTGCGAGTCCATCGAGGCCCGTCGCACATCTCCTGCCAGCACTTCCTTCGGCGTAGGGATCCGGTTGGTCAAGCCATATGGGTATGATCCCCGGCCCCACATTAAAGGTCCGCCCCAATACACGGGATAGCCGTAATAGCCGAGATACTCGGTCTCGTACTGTCGGGAAACTGGCCGCTTTGTATCGATGTTGGGGCTGTCCTTGACTTGCTTCTTCGTCAGCGCCACATCCAACCGCTTGGCTGGCCAATCCACGTTCGTCACAGAGAATGGTGAGATCAGGATTTCCCGGTCCTCCAGCCAGCCGCCGGTCTTAACCGTGAGATAACGGATGACCCATGACTCGTCGTCGAAATACAGTTGATCTACCTTTCCAATCTCGCCATCCGTGGCCCGGATCACAAGGCCCTTCAAATGCGTAGTGTTCGCTAACATTGTTTGCCTCCTGGGTAGTTATTGACTGCATTTTCGGTCTTGCATATCGAGCTGCCATATTTGAGCTGTGCGGGTGCGGAAACTGCAGCGGTCGCAGTCACGAAATCGAGTGCAGAGGTTGTCATTGGAAGGTTCGTCTTGCTCTCTTCCCCCCAGGGTTCGACCTTAACAGCGGCGTTGCCGTTCTTCTGAGCAAGAGTGCTCACCTGCGCCCGGCCAATCGGATGTGCCATCCGAGAGGAGGATCTGGGGATCACAACGAGTGAATGCGGGAATGTGAACCGTCAGACGGGCAGAGAGGCCGACCACTGCTGGGCCACGAGGCTAATTCTCCCAAAACTATGCTGGCGGAATTATGCGAGTTAGCGCCCTACTCATTGGTCCATCCCAGAGCGGAGAGGACATCCACACGATCATCAGATCTGCGTTGGTCGCCACGCCACGTACGCCCACGCGTTCTCCGCCGACACTGTGCAATAGGGAACAGTTTTCCCGATAGGTGCACTGTCATGATCTGACTGGGGCTTCGATTAATGGTCTGAGAATGACATCAAGTCCCCCAGGAGACGAGGAATGTCCAAAGAGAATTCAGTTGTCGCGGTGTACCACACTCATACGGAGGCGGATAAAGCAGTAAAAGAGCTTCAACGTGGCGGAGTCGACCTGCACAAATTGTCGATCGTTGGGAAAGGCTACCACACAGATGAGCAGGTGGTTGGCTACTACAATACCGGCGACCGCATGAAATATTGGGGCAAAGTTGGTGCGTTCTGGGGAGGTTTCTGGGGACTTTTGTTCGGCTCTGCTCTTTTCATAATTCCGGGGCTCGGCCCAATCTTAGCGGCGGGACCGGTAGTGGCATGGATCGTGGCCGGGTTGGAAGGTGCGGTGGAGGTAGGGGCGTTGGGTGCTCTGGGAGCCGGCCTCTACAGCATAGGAATTCCTAAGGACAGTGTTGTGAAGTACGAAACAGCGCTCAAGACAGATCAGTTCCTCTTGATCGTCCATGGAACGGCTGCAGAGGTGGCACAGGCGAAGGACATCATCGAGACTACGCATCCTGCGTACCACTCATTGCATGAAGCCGATGCAGTCGCAGCATAGCAAAGGGAGACTACATGGCACGATTGCAGGTCTCAAAGCGCAT
The DNA here is from genome assembly GCA_003134655.1 of Acidobacteriaceae bacterium. GTDB lineage: Bacteria > Acidobacteriota > Terriglobia > Terriglobales > Acidobacteriaceae > Sulfotelmatobacter. The sequence goes on along the minus strand of PLBY01000160.1, from coordinate 2,671 downwards.
CTCATCACACCCGCGCGCTCCAATCAGATAGGGCTGGTGGATGAGATGAAGCCTGGCGACTTCACCTGTGCAGTCTTCAGTGCTGCCAGATTAAATTGATGGAGGTCAATATGGCAAAAACGGCGGTTGGTTTGTTTGAGAATCCGGGCTCGGTCGACAAGGTTGTTCGCGAGCTCAAAGCCAGCGGTATCCCTCAGAAAGACGTCCGTGTTTTACGCGAGACGCGGGAGATGGCGGGTAGTGGAGTCATGAGTACCCCACACACTGATTTTGAAGTGGATTTGATTCGGGACCTTAGAGCGATTGGGGCCGTCGAAGCGGACGCGGAAGCTTACGTTCGAGGAGTACGGCGTGGAGGAGTTATGGTTTTCGCAACCGGTCCGGCCGAGAACGCGGACGCGGCTGCTGAGATCATGAACCACAATTCCGCTGTGGAGATCGAAGAACTCAGCGCCTCGGTACCGCACCTCCCCAGCACGGTCGGCGATAACGTGGCTCCCGGTCGCGATAGCTCTGTCCAAGTTGGCAGGGTCCGCTCCCCCGGCGCCGGTGCCCGTTTGTTCGTGTGGTAGGTCTTTCACGAAAGACAGGCGTGCTGGAAAGTCAGGGCCAGACATGCACCGCCTCGCTTCTTATTCTGTCTCCCGGGTATGAGGGATTTTCTGCGTTGTTCATTCTGTCAAGGGACTATGGGAATTGACATAAGTGACGCATAGCTATCGGTCAGCTTCGTCGTCTGCTTCTTGGCTCGGTCACGGCCAATGAACCGCATGATACTGGTCGTTTCATTCGGATCGACTTAGGGCAAGTGCCACCGGCAGAGAGAGATCATGAGCGACCAAACCCGCGTCAGCCACCCGATCTACAACCTTCTACCCACCGAAATCGACGGATTCGATTCACTGGCAGAACTTGCCCTGGACATGCGCTGGTCTTGGAACCATGCGACCGACGGAGTGTGGCGCACGCTTGATCCCATACTTTGGGAACTCACTCAAAATCCTTGGGTTGTCCTGCAGACGGTGTCGCGCGACCAAATCGAGCGCGTGCTGGCCGATCCTGCCTTCCGTAAGAACATTGACGACCTGCTGCGAGACAAGCGTCAGGCGGCGGAGAGTCCGGCATGGTTTCAGCAAAAGCATCCGCAAGCTCCCTTGACCTGCGTGGCGTATTTCAGCCTGGAGTTCATGTTGAGCGAAGCTTTGCCTATCTACTCGGGAGGACTTGGTAATGTGGCTGGCGATCAGCTCAAGGCTGCCAGCGATTTGGGTGTGCCAGTGGTCGGCGTGGGGCTGCTCTACCAACGAGGCTATTTTCGCCAGGTGATTGACAAGGACGGAGCGCAACAGGCTCTTTACCCGTACAACGATCCCGGCCAGTTGCCGATCACGCCGTTGCGCCACCCGAACGGGGAGTGGTTGCGGTTGGAGATCGCCTTGCCCGGTTACCCAGTCTGGCTGCGCGTCTGGCAGGTCCAGGCCGGTCGAGTCAAACTCTATCTGCTGGATAGCAATGACGCGGCGAACTTCCCCGCTCATCGAGGGATCACCAGCGAACTGTATGGCGGCGGGCTGGAGTTGCGCCTCGTGCAAGAACTGCTTCTCGGGATTGGTGGCTGGCGTTTGCTCAGTGCGCTGGGCATCAAGCCGGAAGTCTGTCACTTGAACGAAGGGCATGCGGCCTTCGCTGTGTTGGAGCGTGCCCGAGATTTCATGGAAGAGACCGGGCAGCCCTTCGAAGTCTCACTCGCCATCACGCGAGCGGGGAACCTCTTCACCACCCACACGGCAGTGGCCGCCGGCTTTGATCGTTTCACTCCGGCACTCATCGAACAATACCTTGGAGGGTATGCAGAGAAGAAACTAGGCATAACGCTCCACGATTTGCTGGCGTTAGGCCGCCAGAATCCGAACGACTCCTCGGAGAATTTCAACATGGCGTATCTCGCCATCCGCGGTAGCGGGGCGGTGAATGGTGTGAGTCGCTTGCATGGGAAAGTCAGCCGACACCTCTTTGGGTCGCTCTTTCCGCACTGGCCAGAGGACGAAGTGCCCATCGGACACGTGACCAATGGAGTGCACATGCCGACCTGGGACTCGGCGGCAGCCGACAATCTCTGGACGGAAACTTGTGGAAAATCCCGTTGGCTGGGGCCGACTGAAAACATGGAGCAGGACATTCGCCGCCTTTCGGATGTCACGCTCTGGCAATTTCGCACCGCCGCCAGCAAGTCTTTTGTGGAATACGCTCGTGATCGTTTGTCCGGACAACTGGCCGTTTCGGGAGCGTCGCCCCAGGCGGTCGACGGTGCCAAGCATCTCTTTAATCCCAACGCCTTGACACTGGGCTTTGCGCGCCGCTTCGCGACCTACAAGAGACCGAACCTGCTGCTGCACAATCGGGCGCGTTTGCTGCGCCTGTTGGCTAATCCTGAGCGCCCGGTGCAACTCATCATCGCCGGCAAGGCCCATCCGGAGGACCGGGCAGGGCAGGCCTTGATCCATGAATGGATAAATTTCATCCGCCAGCGAGAGACCCGACCCCACATCGTCTTCCTGAGCGACTACGACATGCTGTTAACGGAGCACCTGGTGCAGGGGGTGGACGTCTGGATCAACACGCCACGGCCACCCTGGGAGGCGAGCGGAACGAGCGGCATGAAGGTGCTCGT
>PLBY01000005.1 GCA_003134655.1 Acidobacteriaceae bacterium | reverse complement strand
TTGGCGAGCAGCCCTGCCCAGAAGTCGACAGGCGGGGCTTTTTTATTGAACTTTTTGTTTTGAACAAGGCCGCTTGGAATTGAATGCTGCCGGTGAGGATTTGGAACTGGTTTTGCAATGAGTTCATCGGCAAGGAGAACATCCATGATTAGGTGAATAGTCGTTGCGCCTGCTCTAAGGGATAGTCGCGGCCGGTGAGTCGGCTAAAACTTTGACCGTGCCGATGGAATTTAACACGCGGAAGCCGCCGAGATGCGCGGGTGACTCGCCGCGCGCTTAGGGAACCTCTGAACAAGTATTGTCCGCTGCCAAGCGAAGGATAGAAACCCTTGGGTAGCGGCCACCTGCGATGGTGCGGTTTGCCTTGGCCCCGCCCTGCGAACGGTTCGCAGCTTCGTTCGGCACTATACCGCCGTCGTACACAGCAGTCGCTTGCGCACCAGGAACAGATTCACCAGCGCGCAAGTCACAAACAGGCGGTTCGCATTCTTGTCCAGTCCGCGATAGCGCACTTTGACGAACCCAAACTTGAGTTTGAGTACGGCAAAGACGTGTTCCACCTTGGATCGCACTTTGGACTTGGTCCGGTTCTTCTCCCGTTCCACCTCGTCGATGCGATCCTTGTAGCGATAGCGCTGGTGGGTAAAGTCCTGGGCATGCGGCGCATGTTCGCGCAGCACCTCGCTTTGCCCGCGATAGGCTTGATCGCCCCATACCCGCGTCTCCTCGCCGTGCAGCAGGTGGAGCAGCATCGTGGAATCGGCGGCATTCGCCGCCGTCGCCACCACGGAATGAATCAGTTTCGTCTGGCTGTCCACTCCCACGTGGGCTTTCATCCCGAAGTACCACTGCTTGCCCTTGCGCGTCTGGTGCATCTCCGGATCCCGCTCCTGCCGCGCGTTCTTGGTCGAACTCGGAGCGTTGATAATCGTCGCATCCACGATAGTCCCGGTACTGAGGCGCAGTCCCTTCGCCTGCAAGTGCTCGCCTACCCGCTCAAATAGCCGCTCCCCCAACTCGTGCTCCTCCAGCAGATGGCGGAACTTGCACACCGTGGTCTCGTCCGGCACCGGTTCCCGCCCCAGATCGATGCCTACAAACTGTCGCATCCCCGCCGAATCGTACAGCGCTTCTTCCACCCCGGGGTCGGACAGGTTGAACCATTGCTGCAAAAAGTAAATCCGCAGCATCCGCTCCGCTCCCACCGGAGGCCGCCCATTCCCCGCCTTGGCATACACCGGTTCGACCAGCGCACACAACTCCGCCCACGGCACCACTTGCTCCATCTCCTCCAAAAACAACGTCCGTCGCGTCTTCTTCGTGTAGCGCTCAAACCCGTTCGCCATCGCCAAGGTCTGCTGTTTCATCTTCTATTTGTCCTCCGCCACCCACTCTATCTTCAACACCGGTGGATATCAGAGAACTTATTCAGAGTCTCCTTAGGTAGGAAAGGGACGCTTCGCGACACCGTCACTAGCAGGTTGCGGAAAAACTCGGTCCTTTGTTTCCACAACACAACCTGCTAAGAAGAAGGTATGCGCGGAAAAGACGAACAGCAGTTGGATGTCTTCAGCTATGTCAGCCCGGAGCAGCGAGTGCCGCAGGACCACCCATTGCGTTCGCTGCGCGCCATGACCGATGAGGCATTGCGAGATTTGCATCCACGGTTCAACAAGCTGTCTCGATGCGGGTTGCCTGTGCAGCCATCCTGTCTCCGTTTCTCTCAGTGCCCTCGTTCCATCTCGATCGCGCGCGGGAACAGGATGTTATTCTCCAGGTGAATGTGCTGATGAATCCCTATCGGGATCGGGCAGCTACACGCCGTCTGGGCGACAAGGACCTTCTTTCGAGTGCGGAGTTGTGCGAAAAGGCGCAGCCACTGCCACTATTGGTCGTTGCTCTTTTTTGTGCTCAGCCCGAGCACGCGATATGTAAGTCATATACCACAGGTGCCACTAAGAATTACCGAAGCCCCGGCGATTCCAAGCGCCCAGCCNNCCAGAACCACGCGTAACGCGCGATCCATGCGCCCCACATTTAGAAACGTCGTCATATATCCTCCGGCATACAACCGTAAACAAAAACTCTCGGCATTGCCCGCGCGTCAGTCCGGCTTCATGGCGCAGATGAGGGCATACCCCAGTTGTCCTTGCTTGACCGCCGCCATCGCACTGTTCGCCATCCGCTTGGCCGCTCCTAGATCAAGACCGGGCAGTTGCAGTTTGTTCAATCCGGTCATGATCTCCGCGCCGAGGAGTTTGACGCGAACCTGATTCACCATTTCCTCAAGCGCCTCATTCTGTTGTTTGATGTTATCCATAGAGAAGCCAGCATCTCGAAGGAAGGCTGTGTAACCTTCCAAAGTCTGGGCATCGCCGATACACGCAATCCACGCGAGCAGCCCGTCCAACTCCTCCGGGAGTACTCTCTCTCGGGTGAGATCGCTGATGCCTACACGACCTCCCCGGCGAAGCACGCGGAAGAACTCTCTCGCCCCTGCCACTTTGTCTGGAAAGGTGCAGAAGGCGCATTCACAAATCACAGCGTCGAACGACCCGTCCGAAAACGGTAGATTTTCGGCATCGCTGCGTTCAAATTGCACCCGTGAGTCCACATGGTCTGCTTGCGCCAGAGACCGTGCAGCCGCGACATTCCGATCTCCGTAATCGACCCCGAAGACCTCGCATCCGAACTTCTTAGCAAGGAAGACCGCTGTCGTCCCCTTACCACACGCCACGTCCAAGACACGACTGGGGGGAGTCAGGCCAAGCATGCGCCCTAGCTGCGCCGTCAATTGCAAGCCACCCGGATGGAAAGAGTCGCCGAGCAGGAACCGTGTTAGGTCGCTTTCGTACAGTGTGGCGCAACAGGTTTTAACCTGCCCTTGCTCGGGGCGAACGCGGATGGTGTCGTTGTTCGTAGCCATATCACTTCCGAGAGCCGAGGCTAACAAGCCCAGTGAGAGCAGCGTCCGCGCGCTTTACATCAAATGCGATGGAACGGGGCTCGAACCTGCGTCCTTCCGCCTTCGCGCGCCTGCGCTCGGGCTCCATCGCCTGCAGTTGAGCACGAGCCTGTTCACGATAGCCGACGGTATTGTAGGCGCAGAACGGAATCTGCTTGCCTCCAGGCAAGAGAAATTCCTTACAGCACTTCATGAGGTTTTTTTGGTTGAAAGTCCACGGGTCCATGA
>PLBY01000101.1 GCA_003134655.1 Acidobacteriaceae bacterium | reverse complement strand
GGCGGGGACGTCCGGCGCTCCATCGGTTATTTCGAGATGAACGGATGGCTTAGCGGGTGTCGATTCCGAATCCTAAAATTGCATTTACCTCGGTTGGCGCATCTCCGCGGAATGCGGGACGAAATTTCCAGCTATGGAGAGCTACCAAAATCTTCGAAGTAGTTTCGGCGGCCCCGGGTTCGAGCACTCTCAGGTCTTTCACATCCCCGGAGCGATCGACGATACATGCGATTACGACGTGCGTGGAGCGAAGTCCGGGCGGGAGATCCTTACGCATGGGTTCGGGAGCGGTGAGGCTTACTGAACTGGGATGCGCAGCCGACGCGGCATCAGCGTACTGCATCACGGCTGTGCCGAGTGATGTTTCAATGTAAATGGAGTAATTGCGATCGCCTTTTAGAACGTCGTAATAAGCGAATGCTCCGCCGGAGCGCGGCGTGGCTTCAATCGTGATTCCCGATCCTTTGTGTGCGTTGGTGGAAGAGCGGCCGGGGCCGTTTGACGGCGCTTCGCCGCCGGGCGGTCCGAAACTTGGAAGGTTGACCGTGGTTGTGCCGCCTTCGACGGACACGCCGGGAACCGCAGGAGTGCCACTGGTCCCGGTGCCAGCGCCGCCAGCTCCCGGATACTGCGAGATGCCACTGCGTGCATTAGGATCGGAGCCGCGTCGTCCTGCGCCTTCTCTCCCCGCGCCTGATCCTTCGGCTTGCAGTCCGCTTCCAGGGCCATTGCCTTTGCCGATGCCGGCGCCTCCGCCGCTCCCACCGACGCCGCTTTTGGCTGTGCCGGTTGGAGACATGGAGAGCGATCCACCAGTGGTTGGGTTCGGCAATCCAACTGTTGTGCCGGGCTGGTTGGAAACGACTACGCCGGCGCCCGCCGCATTGCCTCCAGCCTTGGCCGGCGGAGCGACCGAAGAACCCAGGTCAAGCGGATTGCCCGCGCCTGCGCCCTTATTGCCTCGTCCGCTGCCAGTGATGGTCTTTCCGCCGCCCAATCCGGGAGGAGGTGGCACGATATCGGCGGAGCCGACAAGTGACCCTGCGGATTGAGCGCGACCGTCGTTTCCTTTAGCACCGTTTTTGGTGACGCCTGATCCTTCAATGCTTGAGGGTGATGGCACAACTTGCGGATTGAGAGGACCAACACCTGTTCTTGCCATCGATCCTCCTGCCTCAGACGGGGGCGGCGGAACGGGCTTTGCGCGCAAGTCTCCCGAGGAGGTGCTTCCCCAACTATTAAGTTCGCGGCTCACTTGGGATGGCGGCGGGGCAACCACGGCTGGAGCTGGAAGCGATAACTTCGAGTTGGAGGTTACGTCGCGCCGCGGCGCAGATACTGGCGGAGCGACGACATCGACGGTTTGTGTCAGCGGAACACGCGCACTGGCCAAGTCCCGTTGCGTCTCTCGCGGAGCAGGTGCGACCACCGTCGGCGCGAGCGAATTAAGCGAATTAGAGATCCGCATTTTATCGCGCGAGACATTCGGTGTGGGCGGGACGATGGCGGCGCTCAATATTGGCGAGGTGCGGGAATTGCTTGTAGAAACCTCGGGCGCAGGAGCGACGACGTTTATTGCGGGCGCATTTATCGATCGGCTAGGCGACGAACTTAATTCCGGTGATGGCGCAACAACGGTCATCGCCGGCAAAGTTGGCGCGGTTAGAGACGAATGTAAGCCTTCAGCGGGCGGCGGTCCTGGATTCGCCTTGAAGGCGAGTAGATTGGCAACTGCGGAATCGGAATGCGGCAGATTAACTTTGGGCGCGTCCACCACTTTTTCGACCGTCTTATCCCCACGCGCCACGCGAATAGCCTGGGTACGATGCTGGGCTTGTTGTCCCCCTGCACGTCCCGTCTTACCGGCCCGCGCTCCGCCGCGGTCGTTCGTTTGTGGGAGCTCGTCGCCCGAGTAGTAAATGACGTCGAATTGTTGACGACTCGGAAGAGCGGGAATCTGAAGGTTGGCAAAGCGCGACGGCAGAACAATAATGGCAATCAGCAGCAGGCATTCCAGCAACCAGGAAACTAGAATTCCCCGGTACGGAAATATTCCGATCGGCGCTTCTCCCGCGAGAGGTTTAGTGGAGCGACGAAGCGCCGGACGCAAGGCAGATTTAAATTCTTCCCAGGGTGACGACCATTCCACGAGCAGCCGCGGAGGCTCGGGCCACTGAACAATGATCTCTGGGAGCTCGACAACATTACTCATAACTAATAATTCTTCTTGACCCACAACTTTGCGTCGAGCTCGACGGGATCCCTAATCACTATTTGAGATGCGAACTAAATTCAGACTTCGCGGCCCGCGACATCAGTTCTTCAATAGCCTGTTGCGGTGGTTTTCCGTTTTCGAGAATAGCGAACATCTGCTCGGTGATCGGCATCTCGACCTTTTTCTTATGCGCCAGGCCAACTGCGGCCCGGGTGGTGAGAACGCCTTCGGCGACAGCGCCTCGCATGTCCGCGATAATGTCGCTCAGTTTCCTGCCCTTGCCAAGTTCAACGCCGACGCTGCGATTGCGCGAGAGATCACCGGTGCAGGTTAGAACCAAATCCCCCAATCCGGCTAGTCCAGCCATGGTATCAAGACGACCGCCGCAGGCCACGACCAGTCGCGCCATTTCCGCCAGACCCCGCGTGATCAGCGCGGCGACAGAATTGTGACCAAGGCCCAAGCCGTCACAAACGCCGGCGGCGATGGCTATGATGTTTTTCAGCGCACCGCCCAGCTCCACACCGATGACATCGTCGTTAGTATAAACCCGGAAGCGGGAGTCGTTGAAAGCGTGCTGAACGGCATTCGCGACTTTTCCGCTAAGGGACGCCACAGTGACGGCGGTGGGATCGCCTCGTGCGACCTCCTTCGCGAAAGATGGGCCACTCAGTGCTGCCAAAGCCGGATTAAAGTTATTTTTTCGCAAGACGTCGGCAATCACTTCTGTCATCCGCAGCAAAGTTCCATCTTCAATACCCTTTGTGCAGCTGACGAAAAGCATCTCCTTATGAAGCGAGGGCGCCATGCGTTCGAACAAAGGTCGGCAATGCTGGGAGGGCATTACGCTGACAACGATCTCTGCGGAGTTGAGAGCAGCGTGTAAGTCTCCTGTGGCTGCAATGGATTCCGACAGAACAAAGCCGGGCAAGAAGCGCTCATTCATTCGACGCTTCAAAATACTCTCAATTACTTCTGTTTCGTTAGCCCAAAGTTGAATTTGATGCGTTCCTTTACGCCCCAGGACAATCGCCAAGGCCGTACCCCACGCGCCTGCTCCGATTACGGCAATGCGGCTCATTGGCGAGTAACTCCCATTTTTACTGACTTATCATTCGGGTCTGGCGCTGATGTTGTCGTCAAATTGCTTTCTGACTTTTTCCCAAGCTTTGATTCCTTCCCCGCCGAGATGCGGCGGATGTTTTGTCGATGCTTCCAGATTACGAGCGCGGAGACCAAGGCGATTAGAACTAGTTGACGCGAGTCGGCGTACTCCTTAAATGCCCAGGCAAGAAGCGGAAAAGCTGCAGCCACAGCGACCGACGCGAGCGACACGTAACGGAAAGCGTAGGCAAGAATTAGAAAGAGCGCCACCATGCAAAATATAGATTTGGGAGTAAGCAAGATAAAAGCGCCGAGGCTGGTCGCAACGCCCTTGCCTCCGCGAAATTTCAACCACACCGGAAACAGATGGCCAAACACGGCGAAAAAGGCCGCCATCGTCATGATCAACTGCGGATGCACGCCGCTAACCAGCACCTTCCCCGCTAAAACCGCAGCTAAACCCTTTGCGGCGTCAAGCAGCAGAGTCGCAACACCAAGCGCTGGCGATTTACGCGCAACGTTGGTGGCGCCGATATTGCCGCTGCCGCTGATGCGTACATCTTCGCCCTTGAAAATCTTAACCAGCAAATATCCGAAAGGGATTGATCCTAACAAATAGCTGGCTACAGCGATTATGAGGTAAGGAATCATGCGTATTCGAAAAACGATGGCTCGCGAGGCAGAGAGAAGCCTATCTCCCCGCTATCCCCGTTGCAGTGGAAAACTATACAACTTCGTGTACTTCGATCCTGCCGCTGAAAGCTGACTCTGATAGAGAATAAACTCGCGGGCCGTCATTTTGCCGAAATCAATTTTCTCGAGCGCGGCGAGCCTCTTGTCCAGGGTTGCGAAAACTGAGTTGGGGCCGTCGCCCTTGCGCCATTTCGGAGAGCCTGATTTTCTTCCTGCGCCGCCGCGCGCTAAAGTCAAATGCGGGCTGTACGGCCGGTCTTCGCGCGGAAAGCCAAGTTCGGCGACAGCTGCATCAATGTTCTTCGCGAGTTCTGATAGCTGCGGCTCTGCATTTATTCCGACCCAGAATACTCGCGGAGCCTTCGCCGTCGGGAAAAATCCATACCCTGAGATGTGGATCTCGAATTCTTCACTCGCCACGCTTTCTCCATGCAACCTCTCGGCGATGGCCGCAACGCGCTCCGGCGCCTGTTCGCCGATGAATTTCAATGTGATGTGCAGCGACTCCGGACGCACCCATCGGGCATCGAGCGCGAAGCCTTGCGCTCCTTCGATGAAACGGGCGATCCGGGCTCGCACCTCCGGATCAAGATCGATGCCGATGAATATTCGCATCACTCCCAGCACCGTTGTTATCGCAACGCCCGGCGAACCATCTCCAGCGCCTGCTCGGTTGCAAACTGGCGGATGCGTTTGCGATCGCCAAGAAAATTTCGCTCCACCACCTGCGTGCCTTCTTCTCCTGCAAGAGCGACGTAGACCAGGCCAACCGGTTTCTGGTCGGTCCCGCCGCTTGGTCCGGCGACTCCCGTAATACCGACTCCATAACTCGACACGCAGCGCTTGCGAATGCCTTCCGCCATTGTCGCCGCCACTTCGCGGCTGACCGCTCCATGCTGATTAATCATCGACTTTGGAACGTTCGCAAATTGCGTTTTCAGGGCATTCGAATAGACCACTGCTCCGCCAAGAAAGTAACGCGAACTGCCGCCGATCGAGGTGATGCGTTCCGCCAGCAGGCCACCGGTGCATGACTCAGCGACAGCCAGAGTCATGTTTCGCATCTGCAAAAGGTAGCTTACGATCTGCTCGATGCTTTCGCCTTTGCGCGAGAAAATCGCGTCGCCGAGTTCGTCTTCGATCTTTTCCGTGAGTTCCTCCACTCGAGCCTCGGCCTCAGCCTTGGAATCCTTGCGACAACGCATGTGGAGTTGAATCTCGCCCGCGCCCGCCAGGATCGTCGTTTCCACGTCAGAGTATGTTTTATAAATTGGCGCTGCGCGAGCGTCGACTTGCGATTCCGGCATCATCGCCATTTTCAAGGTGCGCGTAGCGATGTGCTGGACGGGAATTCGGGCACGCAAACGGGAGACGCATTCCGCTTCGAACAGGGCTTTGAGTTCGTGCGGAGGACCGGGCAAGAGCACGAGAATTCGGTCTCGACCATCGTATTTACCGGCGATCCATTGCCCGGGAGCGGTGCCCACGGGATTCGGCAGAATCGCGGCGCTGGTCAAGACGTCTGCCTGTTTGAAATTATTGGGCGAAATCTTGATGCCGCGCTTGGCGAACCGATCTTCAAGCTGCGCAATAAGTGCGGGATCGCGTTGCAGTTTCAAACCGAGAGCTTCGGCCACCGATTCGCGGGTGAGGTCGTCTTCAGTGGGACCGAGTCCGCCCGTGAAAATAATAATGTCGGAGCGGCGCATCGCCAGTTTTGCGCTTGCAGTGAGTCCTTGAGCATCGTCGCCCACAATGCACTTGAAGCGCACTTCGATACCCAGTTCATTCAGTTTTTCGGTGAGGTAAAGCGAGTTGGTGTCCTGACGATGCGGAGTCAGCAACTCTGACCCGACCGCGATGATCTCGGCGTTCACGAGTAGAAGTGTAAACGATCGGGTGGTGGAGTGACGGGCGTCTCGCCCGTCCAATGCAGGTGGGCCGCGCGGGGACGCCCGGCGCTCCATTTAGCAAATGATTATTTTCGCGGCTGCTGCTGGGTCATGCAGTGGAGTGCGCCAAATCCCCAGATTAAATCGCCGGCGTATATCGGCACTATCTCTCGCGTGGGAAAGAGTTCTGCAAGCGTGTTAAGGGCGATGCGATCATTGGGATCGTTGAATACCGGGACCAGCAACGCCCCATTCGCGATGTAAAAATTGGCGTAGCTGGCGGGCAACTGCCGATCTTCAAACAACACCGGGCGCGGCATCGGGATCTCGACGATCTCAAGCTTCTGTCCGTCGGAGGTGCGAGCGTTTCTCAACCGGCCCAAGTTGGCACGCAGCGGCACATAATTTTCGCTGCGTTCATTTTGCTCGACCATCGTGATCACAGTATTGGACGCGACGAAGCGCGTGATGTCGTCGACGTGGCCGTGCGTGTCATCGCCAGCGATGCCACAATCGAGCCAGATGACGGACTGGGCACCAAAATAGTCCGCGAACAACTGCTCATAGGCTGCACGGTCCATCGACGGATTGCGCTGCTGAGTAGTGGAGAGCAAACACTCCTCGGTAGTGAGCAAAGTGCCGCGGCCGTTCACGTCGATCGATCCGCCTTCGAGCACCATCCGTTCGCCCTTGGACACGGCTCGAAGTTCGTCGGCGTGCGCCGCCTTCGCCATCAGGCTGCCGATCTTTTCGTCATGCCTCCAGTTCGAATACTTCGCCCAAGCATTAAAGCGAAACTTCAGCGCAAGTGAACCAGGTTCATGTGGGGACAGCCGCCCTCGGCTGTCCGGCCGGGCAACGCCCGGCTGTGGAGTGAGGAAAATACATCCCGAATCCCGCAGCCAGATCCGGTTGGTAGCCCAGCGATGAAATCGGATGTTCGACGAAAAAGCATCCCCGCGTTCCAGAACTCTGCGCGCCTGTCGCGCAGCGCTCGCATCGTTGAGGATCAGCTCGACCTGCTCATGTTTCGCCAGATTGCGGATAATCTCGGCGTACACCCACGGAATCGGCTCGAACTTACCCGGCCAGTCGCCGTGATAGTGCGGCCACGCCAGCCATGTAGCGGCGTGTGGCTCCCATTCTGCCGGCATGCGGTATCCGAGCGCCGCCGGAGTCGCTGTTTCGACGGTCGAGGTTTTACTTGAAGATCTGCGCAGGGCTTTAGCCACAGTGAATTCTCGGGTCCTAGTCGATCAAGCGTTTGGTGATAGGAGCATACGCGTCGATGCGGCGGTCCCGCAGAAAAGGCCAATTTCTCCGGATATCCTCCAGTGCCTTCAGGTCGACATCACCGACCAGGATCTCCTCCCGGTCATGCGAGCCTTCGGCGAGCACGCGCCCGAAAGGATCACAAAAAAACGATCTACCCCAGAACTCAAGTCCTTGTCCAGGCGCTGACTTGCCCCGAATATTGCCGGTCTCGAATCCGACGCGGTTCACGACCGCCACATAAACGCCATTCGCAATTGCGTGAGCCCGCTGGATCGTCCGCCAGGCATCGTGCTGGGCCACGCCGTACTCCGCCTTCTCCGCCGGATGCCATCCAATTGCCGTCGGATAGAAGAGTATCTGCGCTCCCTGCAATGCCGTCAGCCTAGCGCCCTCCGGATACCACTGATCCCAGCAGACCAGCGTCCCGATTCGCCCCGCGCTGGTGTCGAGCGCGCGGAATCCCAAGTCCCCGGGAGTGAAATAAAACTTCTCGTAATAGAGCGGATCGTCCGGGATGTGCATCTTGCGATAAAGTCCGCGCAGGGAACCGTCGCTGTCGAAGATTGCCGCGGTGTTGTGGTAGACGCCAGCGGCCCGTTTCTCGAACAGCGATGCGATCAGAACCACCCCATAGTTTCGCGCCGTGGCCGCCAGTCTCTCGGTCGTCGGACCAGGAATGGGTTCGGCCAAATCGAACAGCGCATGATCTTCGCGTTGGCAGAAATATTGTGTCTGAAAAAGTTCGGGCAGGCAGACGACCTGGGCCCCACGCCCGGCAGCGTCTGCAACTCGGCTGATGGCCTTCTCAAGATTCTGTTCCGGCTCCGGGCCGCACGACATCTGCACCAGCGCCACGCGAAATTTCTCAGGGGGCACGCGTTTCCAACCTCCGCGAACAAATATAGCAGGGAGAGCTGTCAGCTATCAGCCGTAAGCTTTCAGCAGAACCCATCGCCAGGCCCTCTTCATGACTGGTACTTCATTGAGGGATCGTTTGGATAGGGTGGACCTTTCCAGTTTGCTGACAGACTACAGGAGCGACTGGCTTCCGACGAAAATTCGCTTTTGGGTGGCGCAGCGCTTTTAGCGCTGCGATAGAGGTTCTCCTTTGTGCCAGGGCGGCCCCTGCGGGACCTCAGGAAGACGCGCTGCGGTGGGTTGCGAAGGCGCGCTTCAACCGCGCATTGTCTGCAACCCGGCTCTCCAGGCGTTTGATCACTTCCTCCGAAGGCACGGAGCGCAGAACAGCCTCGATCGCGGCCTCTGCGTCGAGCGATTCCGTGCGAACCAGCTCCAGCAGAAACTCCAGCGCCTCGTCTTGCCGCGTCAGGGAGATCGCGGACAGCAGCACCGAGCGCCACCACGAATCGGTCGCCTTAGCGAGACATTCCTGCAACACCTTGAATCCATCCGCCGAATGCGTGCCAGCAATGGCGAGGGCGGCTTCGGCTGCTGAGTCATCACCAGAGGCCAAGAATCGCCGTACCCAGGGAATAGCACGCGCGCCTTCGATTCGCAGTACTCCGCCGTAGCACGCACCCAGAACCTCCGACTCATCATTGCCAAGAACCGCTCTCAGGCGTAGCAGAAGCGATGCCGACGGCGAGTCCAACCGCTCCACAGCCCGAACCACCTCTGCTCGCACTGCCTTGTCCTTGTCCGCGAACAAGTCAATGAGATGCTCCAGCAGATCTTTTTCCGTCAGGTTGCGGCACTGCACCAGGGCGAGAGCGCAGGTGGCGCGCAGGGTCCCGGCAGTGTCGGAGCGGCCTCCCCAAACCGGTTCCATCTGGATGTGACGCATCCCGCGCAGGAACACTTCGGCATCCTGGCACTCGAGGGCGGCGAGCGCCCCGCTGAGTGAGTTCTTGGCCCAACATTGCGGATCGCTCTTCTCCGGACTCTCAAAGAAGCGCTCGAAAGCACTCAGCAATTCCGGCATTAACTGCGCCATGCGGAATTCGCGCACCAGATCAGCCGCTTTCGCCGCGAGAAAGTTGTTGCGCTGTGCGAGTGCTTTCCGCAGTGACCCGACCCGCGATTCTTCCGGCTGCGAGCGCAGCTCATCCAGGGCTGCGACCTGTTCCTCGAAGTTGCGCTTGCTCGCCATCGATGGCAGTTTAACCGAGCTGTGGATTCGTGGCGTGGCGTCCTTTCACCCGGTTCCTGTACAGTATCCTGTCGGGAAGAATTGCAATCGGTTTGGAGGCTCGCGTTGAAGCACAACAATCACGGCCACTCGAAGGACCATTCGCATCAGGGACAGGGAAATGCGCCCGGCGGTGAGGGCAAAGACCGCCATCTGCACAATCCCATCGAAGACCGACTGATTCCGCTCGAGCCCCTCGACCTGGGGAAGATCCACTCGATCGACGGCCTGGTCCGCGCGATGTCCAAGACCGCCTTCACCGGTCGCCAGCTGGGCGAGGCCGCCGACGTCCTCGAGGCGATGGCGCTCGACGAAGACGCTTTTATCGTGATGACCCTCGCCGGCGCCATGACCGTAGCAAAGCAGGGCCTGATTGTCACCGAGCTGATCGACCGCGGCATCGTGAACGCCATCGTCTCCACCGGCGCTTTGATGGCTCACGGACTGGTCGAGGCCACCGGCCGAGCCCACTTCCGCGCCAATCCGGAAGTCTCCGACGAGGAACTCTACGAGCAGGGCTACAACCGCGTTTACGACACGCTCGAACCCGAGCAGAATCTCGACGACGTCGAGGAGGTCATGGCTGCCGTCCTCGAGGCCTGGGACCACAACGAGGTCATGTGCTCCTACAAGCTGAACCACGCCATCGGAGCCTATCTCGCCAAGCGCGATCAGAACCAGCGCGGAATCCTGAAGTCCGCATACGAACAAGGCGTCCCAGTCTTCGTGCCCGCCTTCAGCGACTCCGAGCTCGGTCTCGATACCGCCCTGAACAACCGGCTGCGGGAATCCACGGGAAGACACAAGATTCGCTTTGATCCCTTCGAAGACCTCGAGCACTTTGCCGCAACCCTCCTGCGCCAGAAGAAGCTCGGAATCTTTACCATCGGCGGCGGCGTTCCGCGCAACTGGTCGCAGCAGTTCGGACCCTTCATCGAACTCCGCCACCGGCGCCTCGGCGAGAACGTCCCTCTGAAGCGCTATCACTACGGCCTCAGGATTTGCCCAGAGCCCGTTTACTGGGGCGGGTTGTCGGGCAGTCCCTACAGCGAAGCAATTTCCTGGGGAAAATTCGTGCCGCCATCGGAAGGCGGAAAATTCGGCGAGGTCTTCGTCGACGCAACGGTCGGCCTTCCGATCATCGTGGCCGCAGTGTTGGAGCGCCTGGGCAAAGGGCACAAGACCGCGAAAAAAGGAAAAAAAGAACTGGCAAAACGGAAGTAGAATGCTCGGCAGTCTGAATGGGCCAGGGAAGCAACTCTTTTGATTTTCGAGGTGCCCGATGGCGAGAGCAAACCAGCCCGCGCTCTTGGTCTTCACGCTGCTCGTTCTTGCGCCTCTGGCTGCGGCGCAGTCCTACACCGTCACAGATTTGGGCTTGCTCTCCGGAGACACGACCAGCGAGGGCCGTGCCCTCAGCCCCGCCGGGCAGGTCGTCGGCGACGATGAGTACAACCTGCAAGGTTTCGTCTGGACTCCCGGTCAAACCATGCTCGGCTTGCCGCGGTTGAAAGGCGAAAGATACTCAGTCGCGATGGGCATCAACGCCACCGGCCTGATCGCGGGCTATGCCACCTACAACGAAATCGAGAATACCCACGCTGTCCTCTGGACCCACAGCGGAATCCAAGACCTGGGCACCCTCCCGGGCGGCACACAGAGTTGGGCCGACGCCATCAATGCTTCCGCTCAAGTTGTAGGCGCGTCCAACAGCGCGACCACTTCGCCGAACGCCTTCCTCTGGAGCAAGGACCGCGGAATGCAGAATTTAGGCGTTCTGCCCAAGGGGTATTACAGCGAAGCCTTCGGCGTCAACAATCTCGGCCAGGTTGTCGGCATGTCGAACACGATCGCTGGCAACTGGCATGCTTTCAGCTGGTCCAAGTCCGCTCGCATGAAAGATCTGGGCACGTTGGATAGTGGCAAGAGCACGAGCGCTACGGCCAACGCTGTGAATGACTCGGGGCAGGTCGTGGGAACTTCTTCCTGTGGTTCTTCCTGCGTTCACGCGGTGTTGTGGTCTTCAAGCGGCATGCGGGACTTGGGAATATTGCCCGACTCCTCGGCCAGCGGAGCAAATAGCATCAACAACAAAGGGCAGGTCGTCGGGGAGAGCGGTCATGCGTTTATTTGGACCCAGACCGAGGGGATGCAGGACCTGAACAGTCTAATCGACGCGACCTCGGGCTGGACGCTGCTCTTCGCCTATGCCATCAATGACGCTGGACAGATTACAGGCTCAGGTTTGATCAACGGGGAAAGCCACGCCTTCCTGCTTACACCACAATAGTCGGGGTTAGATCCGAGAAGGGGATTACGCGTTACTCTCGCAAGCGGGCGAATCCTGAGCGATAAACTCCGGGGTGGAGTCGCCCTCCTGGACGTCATGGTTGCCCGTCCGAAGCCGCCGGTAAAGCGGGGCAAGGATACTATTTTCAAGAACTTCCGATTCAGCCTGAAACCAGTCCTGCAATGCTTGGCCTTCTTCTTGACCACGTGTCTCGTACAACTGCTTCGCCCGGGAGCGTACCTTTCGCTCCACCAACTGCACCATCATGGTCTGCTGCTTCTTTCTGCGTGTTTCGATGTCCACTGTCTGTCGAGTCCTCGATCCTCTGTCTTTTTCTATCACTTCAATCATAACTGATCCCTGTTAACGGAGTGTTACATCCGACAGCACGGTATGGTTACCAAAGTGTCTCCATTAAGATGTTCCAGCCCGCAGAAAGATTCATTTAGTTCGTTTAGTTTCAATAGTGTAGAAGAAAAGTAGACCCAGACTTTCGACTCACAAAAACGCTGTAGCCCCCCCGGGAAAAGGTGACGCCATGGCGGGGGAACTTGAACGGCAACGTGCCTACCCTGGAGGTCGAGTCCGGCTGGTTGTAAATGAGGGGGAGCGCCCCGCGGCTAGTCGAAGATCAATACCGCCGAGGCAATCACGGTAGTCCAGAGGGCGCGCTTGTCACCCATCGCCGACTGCGTCACATTTGCCGTGCGCACGATCTTGTTCGACAGGCGGTAGATCTGCTTCTTCTCATCCCAGGACCGGTCGGGATCGAATTCCACGTTGAGCGTGGTCGCGAGCATTTCGGCGGCGAGTTCCTCGGCATACTCCCCGGCGGCGTCTTCCGTCTCGCCAAAGGAGTGGTGCTCGCTAAGATAACCGTAGGTGTTTCGGTCGGCGGGAATCGCTACGCCAATCGACGAAGCCAGTAGTCGGTGCGGCTCACGCGTAGAGTTCTCCGCAACCACGGCAAAAACGACTTCTCCCGGATGTAGGTACTTCACGCCTTCTTTGCGAGCCAGCAGTTTGCAGTTGGGCGGAAAGATAGACGAAACCCGCACCAGGTTCTGGGCGGCGATACCGGCGTCACGCAACGCCAATTCGAACGAGGTCAGCCGCTCGCGGTGTTTTCCCACTCCCTTGGTAAAGAAAATCCGCTTCGGAACCATATCTTTGCCCAATTCCGTGATCCTCCAAAGAGAGAATTTGAGTGTTGAGAATGCACAATCTAACACATTGCTTTGTAAAGGAAATGTGAATTTATACTCCAGAAGCAAAAAAAATGCGGGGAGCGCTGGCGCGCGTCCCCGCTTTTATGCCCGGATTGTGGAGGGGGAGGGCCCGGGCAAAACCTTTTCACGTCCAAACTCACTCGCCGGCAACGCGACGAAACCCGCCTGCAAACCCGCGCATCACTTGGCTGCAACCGCAGAGCTCACATCAACAGCCGTGCCGTTGATCGTGCCGGTAACCGTGGCTTTCTTGCCGGCCTGCTGATCGAGCAGCGCCAGCACCGCCTTGTCGCTGGTATTCAGAACGTAAATCTTGTCGCCCACCACCAGAGCATACTTCGATCCGTGCGAGACGCAGGTGCGCGTGCACTCCGCCGGCGCGCCTTCCATATGCTTGGTCCCGCACATCGCGTCGCCCACTTCGCCAGTCAGTGTTTGCTTGCCGGCCGCCATCGCCGGACTCTGTACCCAAAGATTCGCCGCACCCACCAACACCGCAATCAAGATCGAGCGTCGCCAACCACTCCTCATCCCTTTTCTCCTTCCAATTCGAAGCTCATCCGCGGTCTCGTCCCCGAGGACTTGCGCGCCAGTGTACCAATTCACCCAGATTTCACAAACATCGCCCGGGGTTCCCACACAAATTCTTCCGCGCAGCTCGACTGGAAGTGGGCCCAGAGTACTCGCCCTGAGAGGGCATCGAAAAACCTCGCGCATTTTGTTCCAAAATCCGAACAAGACCACTCGGAGCGTCCGGCGCCTATTTCGGCGCCTTCACTGAGTAGATCAGATCGACGTCGACCGACTTGTCCCGGACGTTGGCGGTCACATGCGACGTGACGTCCCAGTCGAGATTCGGCGGAAGCAGTTTCTGCGCCGCAGGCAGGTATTCGCTGAGGTACGTCGAGTCGTACACGTCCCCCGGCCGGATTTTCCAGGCAGCACGCAGTTTCGCCATTAAGCTGTTATCCAGGCCGCGGAATTCGAGTTCGCCCATGTGATAGGCGAAGCCTTCCTTCACATCGAGGCGAATCACAACCGTCCCGGCGCCCTCGTCAAACACCGCCTCCGGCGTGATCGTGGCCGTCATAAACCCGCGCGAACCGTAAAGCTTTTGGATGTCCTTCAGGTTATCGGCCAGCCGAATCGCATTAGCCGGCTGCCCCGGCTCGGCCCGCACCATCTTCTGCAACGTCTCGGTAGGGAACTCGCGATTCCCCAACCACTCCAGTCCCTTCAGCTTGTACTGCTGGCCCGGCGTCACCGCGAAGGTCACGTCGACCACGGTCTGGTTGCGTGGTCCATCCTCGTTTTCGGCGGAAGGCTGCTTCACGACTTTCGGTGCCGGCTCGCCGAACTGCGCCTTCAAGTATCCTCGCGCGTAATAAACCGGCAGCAACTGACGCTGGACCAGCAACTCCAGCCGGCTGCGGGAGTATTCGTGCTCGGGAAGTCTCTCTCCCGCCGCCTCCAGCGCGGGCACCTCGGCCTCGGCTGCCCCCGAAAACTCAATATGCCGGACCTGAATCAGAACGTCGTTCACGTGGTAGTTGATCGATTCGACCGGGCCGCCCGGTTTGCCCGTGCGCAGATACTCGACGTGCCCCGGGATCGCGTTCTCCACCAGCATGGCCTGCAGCACGTCAGAAACTTCGTCCGCCAAGCGTCCGAACAACGGCAGCTCTCCGTCGAACAGAGGGGAGTGCTCTTTGATGCGCTTCAGAAGCTCCGTATCGGAGAACCAGACGAAATCCTCAAAGCGGGCGGGAACAAACTTGTCGGCGTCGGCCACGTGCAGTTCAAGCTTAGTTCCCGCCGAGGAATACGAGTAGTTGTAACCGATTTCGGTGAAGACTCCCATGTCCCCCAGTCGCCGCGCGGCCTTCTTGAAGTCGTCGTCGTTGACGGCCGCGCCCATCTGCAATCCGGTCGCCGCCGCAACTGCGGCTTCGGGGAATCGCTTGCTCCCCGTGACCTTGATGGCAATCAGCTGCCGCGCGGAGGCCGGCATTTGGGCCAGAGCCTTCGACGTCGTTCCTTGACCCATTCCGGGCAGGCAGAACCCAGCGAGCAGAATCCATCGCAGGAGCAGAAGTCTGGGGATCGCCTTCGTCATCGGGTTGGAATCTGCGCCAACTCTTCCGCGGGTTTGTGTTTCACCGCAATGTCAATGAAAGCCAGCGCGGCCCGGCTGAGGGCCTTGTCTTTGCGGAAGACCAGCGCCAGGTCGCGCCGCACCTGCGCGTCGGCGAGGGGAATCGCCGCCAGCACTTTGGCGCGGACATCTTCCTCCACATTCGAACGCGCAATGAATCCGACGCCCACATCGGCAGCCACAAATCGCTTCAGCAATTCGCTGGAATCCAGTTCCATGCTGAAATTTGGTTTCAGCCGCCGCTCGTGGAAGAGCTGCTCAATGGCGTCCCTCGTATGTCCAGCCTTGGGAACCACCAGCGGAAACTTCGACACATCGGCGATCGTCGCCGACTTCAGCTTCCCCAACGGGTGCTGCGGCGGCGCAATCAGAATCAACTCATCCCGATGGATCAGCACCACCGTCAGCCGTGGGTCCGTCACCGGTAGCGAGATCACGCCGAAGTCGACCGAGTTGTCTACGATCGATTCCAGAATCTTTCCATAGTCCGCGCGCTTGATGTTCACCGACACATCGGGATACTGCTTCTTGAAGTCCGCAAACACATACGGCAGGATGTGCAGGCAGGTCCCTTCGTTCGCCCCCACAATCAGTTCGCCCCGCGGCACGCGCTCCATCTCGGCGATCGCCACTAGCATTGCCTTGCGCGCGTCCAGCGTTTCTTCGACGTACTTCTGAAAAGCCTTGCCCGCAGCGGTCAGCGACACCTTCCCGCCCGACCGGTCGAACAGCTTCGCTCCAACTTCTTCCTCCAGCCCTCGGATCTGTGATGAGATCGCCGGCTGCGTCCGAAAACGCTTCTCCGCCGCCCGCGAGAACGATGCGTGCCGCGCCACTTCGAGAAACGTTTCGAGCTGGTCAAAGTCCATAGAAAGCTCTCAGCCGTCAGCTTTCAGCTGTCAGCCAGGCAGTTCATCGGGCCATCCAGCAGCCCGACGCGGGTTCGCTGAAAGCTGAAAGCTGATAGCTGACAGGTCTAAGTATAAAGTCGCGTTATCCCCGCCATAAAAACAATCGAATTGCCAGCGCCCGCGACTGCCTTTAGACTCTCCCGGTCCCGCTTAACGCGACCGATTGTAGCAGCCTGCCGGGTGCCCCATCCTTGGCACGTTCTTTGTGGCAAGGGTGGGAGATTGCAGGACTCCCCGCAAAGGTTCGCTCTGTTTCGACAGGGAAGTTGCGCCCGGCAAGGAGTCTTTGATGGCTGACGCCAAGAAAGTTCTCGAGTTCGCGAAGCAGCACGACGCGAAGATTCTCGACCTTCGCTTCACCGACATTCCCGGACTCTGGCACCACGTTTCCTATCCCATCGGGCAACTGACGGAATCGTCGTTCGAAGACGGATTCGGCATCGACGGCTCCTCCATCCGCGGCTGGGCCGGAATCCACGAGAGCGACATGCTCCTCAAACCAGACGCGAACTTTCACATACTCGACCCCTTCACCGAGGTACCTACCCTCGTGCTGGTATGCGATGTCGTCGACCCCGTGACCAAGCAGCGCTACGACCGCGATCCCCGCTACATCGCCCGCAAAGCCGAACTCTACCTCGCCTCCACCGGTATCGCCGACACCGCCTACTTCGGGGCCGAGGCGGAATTCTTCATCTTCGACAACGTGCGCTTCGACCAGCGCGAGCAGTACGGCTTTTATTTCATCGACGCCGAAGAGGGCCGCTGGAACTCCGGCAGGGAAGAGAACAACCTCGGCTATCGCCCCCGCTATCGCGAAGGCTATTTTCCTGTGGCGCCCACCGATCACTATCAGGACCTGCGCAGCGAGATGGTCCTAACCATGCAAAACTGCGGCATCGACGTGGAATGCCACCATCATGAGGTAGCTTCAGGCGGTCAGACTGAAATCGATCTGAAGTTCGACTCGCTGGTCCGCTCCGCCGACAAAATGCTGCTCTACAAATACATCGTAAAGAATGTGGCGAATCTTCAGGGCAAGACGGTCACGTTCATGCCCAAGCCCATCTTCGGCGACAACGGAAGTGGAATGCACACGCACCAGTCGCTGTGGAAGTCCGGCGATCCCATATTTTCCGGCGACGGATACGCGGGCTTGTCGCAACTTGCTCTCTGGTATATCGGTGGACTGATCAAGCACGGCCCCGCGCTCTCCGCGATCATCGCGCCCACCACCAACTCCTACAAGCGCCTGATACCCGGCTTTGAAGCCCCGGTGAATCTCGCCTATTCGCGCCGCAACCGCTCGGCGGCCTGCCGCATTCCCATGTATTCCATCGCGCCCAAAGCCAAGCGCGTCGAGTTCCGGCCGCCAGATCCAAGTTGCAATCCCTATCTCGCCTTCGCCGCCATGTTGATGGCCGGTCTCGACGGCATCGAAAACAAAATGGACCCCGGTCAGCCCCTCGACAAAGACATCTACGAACTCGATCCCGAGCAGCTATCGAACATTCCCTCCATGCCCGGCTCGCTCGAAGACGCTCTCGACGCCCTGGAGCGCGACCACGCATTCCTGCTGAAAGGCGACGTCTTCACAGAAGAGTTGCTGCGGACTTATGTCGACTACAAGCGCTCCAAAGAAGTGGATGCGATCCGCCAGCGTCCGCATCCCTACGAGTTCGCGTTGTACTACGACATTTAGGACAGTGGGTAGCAGTTGAGGCTCCTCATGAGTTCTATCGCTTGGTTTCGACAATTGGCCGAACGTACAATGAGGGCTTTATGCGAAGAATCCTCGTTCTAATCACGCTGGCCATAGCAGCGACAGCATTGTCGTATGCCGACTCAGTGCCAGCTACAAAACGAGACAAAGCACTCGAAGGAATACATGCCTGTCTCCACCGCAACGAGGTTTCAAGCCGCGAGTGCAAGCACCTCAATCAAGACGTGCAGACCCTCGTTGAAGCGTATCGAAGTGGAGATAAGTCGGTTTTGCCAACCTTGTTCCGATTCACCTATCTAACAGATTTCTACGACGAAACTCTATTGTCTGATCCTGACGGTTTCTTGTCGGCGATGAACCAGTTGCCTGCAAAGGACCAGAGGGCGGTTGCGGCTGGTATTGCCGGGGGAGGGACGTTCCGACTCCGCGACGCCGAGCGTTTCAAGGCTATTAGAGAGGTATTAGGCAACGTTCCCGAAGCTTCGCCAACAAAGGCACTCGCAGAGGTGTCTTTGAAGATCGTAGAAGCCACCAATGCAGCCCTTTTCGTGAATTACTTTCCCCCACGGACATTCACGAGTCGTGCCGCGAACTTCCAAGTTGCTTGGTATTCGAGCGACATGTACCGGTTGGGTGAAATACCACTCTGGCCTCCATCCCCTGACAATGAGAACACCTACCGTTTTACGTACTTGGGAGCATTCACTGGGCCGAAGGCCGTCACTCTGACCGTTCTCCCTGACGGTGGCGGCCAAATTAGAATGAGCGTCCTCGATGAGTCGCGTGATCGGGTCAAGAGCGAACAAACGCTGACCGTGCCTAGGGATCGAGTTTTCGAGTTTCTAAGGCGTTTGGATGGGGCGCATTTCTGGGAGATGGCGAGCGAGTCACAACATCGGGGTTTCGATGGAGCCGAATGGATAATGGAAGGCGTACAGGAGAGTAGGTATCACATTGCCGTACGTTGGTGTCCGGATTCTTACGAACACTCTCCCGAAGATGCGACTTTCGCCGACGCAGCGCGGTTCTTGTTTCAGCTTGCCGGATACAAGCATCAGGGAAACTGCTGAGGCGCCTCTGCGGCGATTGGCCGGGTGTCCCACTTCTCCCTTCTTTTTCGGGAGAAGTGGGGATTCTCTTCGCAGCTTTCTACTTCAGCAGCTTCTCAATCGACGCAGTCACGTCCTTCGAATCCGGCGTAACCGCCGGCTCAAACCGCTGCACCACTTTCCCCTCGCGATCCACCAGGAACTTGGTGAAGTTCCACTTGATGTCTCCCGCGATCCCAGCGCCCGTCTCTTTCGTCAGATACCCATACAGCGGCGCCTGATCCGCCCCCTTCACGGAAATCTTCGCGTACATCGGGAACGTCACGCTGTACTTGCGCGTGCAGAACGTCTTGATCTCCTCGTTCGTCCCCGGTTCCTGCGCGCCAAAATTGTTGGCAGGGAAGCCGAGAATCACGAATCCCTGATCCTTGTACTTCTCGTAGATGGCCTCCAGCGCGGTGTATTGCGGAGTGTACCCGCACTGGCTCGCCACGTTTACCAGCAGCACGACCTTGCCCTTGTAATCAGCCAGCGGCGCCGGCTTGCCGTCGATCGAATTGAGCGTGAAAGTGTAGACACCCGAACCTGCAAATAGTGATGTGGCCATAATCAGCAATACTCCGACAGAAAGAATAATTCCCAGTTTGCCCGGCTTGGTGGATTGGTGTAAAGACGACGGTGTCATTCCAGTCTCCTATGTTGCGCATTTAGATTGTGCGATGGCTATCCCTAGGGAATGTAATTGAAGATACGGGTGAGAGCGCGCGTAAAGCAACCGGGGAAATGTAAATTCTGTGTCTTGCGGTCGTCCTAGCGGTTGAATGCGGGTGGACCAAGCTTGAACGTTCGCCGGGCTAAAGCGCCGTCCGGACGGAGCTTTCCTTTACCATCCGCTCCAGCAGCCGCACTCGCTTGCCGGGAAGTGGGATGTCCGTCATTTGTGGCCGGACAACTTCACAACTGCTGACCGACAGAAATGCGTCCCCCATGTTGTCCAGCGCGGAAACCGAGCGCCCCAGCACCATCAACAGATACTTCTGGGCGATCGGCCGGTCGGCTGGATGGATCAGCGCCCACCACCGCCGGACCGACTCCTGCACCTCTGCCTCGCTCTTTTCACCCACCACGAGGGAATCGATCAACCGGTAAACCTTGCTCTTAATCGCTTGGTACGAGACGGAAATCTCTTGTGGCATAAGGGTCCTGGATTTTACTGTACTTCCGTATAGTGCAATCCGCCCACCAAACCCGTAATCCAATGTTTTGGCGTGGTTTACAGCGATTTGCACTAACATGAACGTACTATGAATGGAATAAATCCGGTATGGGATATGGATTCTGGAAGGGAAGCCGCTTTCTGTACCCACCGTTGGAACCTCAGTACCCATCCCGCGACTCTCAATTTGCCAACAGAATTTGGTCGGAACTCGCCTCATGCACCACGACCAGCACCGACACTGAGTCGCGTGCAGGTTACAATGTGGCGCTCTACTCAGCCGGACTTTCGTCGACGCCTGACTCCAAACCTCGGGCACGGGCCGACGCTCCGGCATCTCTCGTCAGAACCAGAGCTTTCGGAGGCGAAATGAAGCGATGGGCGTGGCTGTTGTTGGTTCCAGTATTGCTATCACTTGCAGGGGCCCAGGTCTCATCGTCCCTCAATTCGCAGTCGAACACTCCCCAGACCACCAGTTCACAGGGCACCTGGCACGACGCTGACAGCGGAGACCGCATGTTCTTCCCCAAGGACATGTTGTGGGGCTGGGTGCAGGTTGACCTGGCGCCTCCGCACAACGAGATTGATCCCAATCAATGCGGCGGCAATGCCGGTCAATATGGCGGAGTCAACGCGCCCTGCAGTCTCTTTGCGCGCTACATGATCTCGGGAATTCTAGAGGTTCGCCCCTTCGGACGAGGCCCGCTGCGTCGCTTCATGGTATACGGAGCGCCCACCTTCCTTTTCGGCAAGACCATCCCCAAGACGCTCTATACGTGGTCCCCTGACGCGATTGGAATCGAACATTCCTGGGGACTCGGAGTCTACATGAACAAGGGATTCGAGTTCCGCGTGACCCAGCACTTCCTCTTCGACCGTCTAGGCGCACGCGACACCTATCTCGGTCCCGCCGATCTAGGCACCAACGGCCCATGGGGCCGCTTCCTGACTGTAGGTGTACGAAAAACCTTCGGCACCCGCCGCTGGTAAGTAGCGCCGGCGTCCCGCCGGCTGTCCCGAGCGCGTCTCGCGCTCGGAGCCGCAAGCAAGGATCTGCCGTCAGTTTCTACACCTGCGGGTTATGTGCGCGGGAGTGCCCGTGTGGGACGGACACTCCTGTCCGTCCAGGTTTTGACTTTGCTCTTGATCTTCGATCGATGTGGCGCGGGCGCCCCGCCGGTGTCTAGCCATCTCCACCAACGCTAACCGAATCCCGGAAGGGCTCACTTTAGTCGTGCTGTTAGACGCTCCAAATGATCCGGGGTTTCAAGCCCCTGACGTGCCTGAACCTCATGCCGCCACTGGAATAGCCGGCCGCATCAACCGCCGCACAAGCCAGATCACCAATGCGAAAACCGCTCCCAACATCACCAACGGAAGCCCGAACACCAGAAACAGCCAGCCCGTCCCGCTGAAAGCGGTGACATCTCCGCTTACCACGGCCGCGGCATCGCGGCGCAGTCGGCCTCCGAACACAGTGACACCGCCCGCGACCTTCACTCCCTTGTCGAGGCGCACATCGCCGCCAAACGAAGTCGTATCGCCACCGATCTGCCCGTCATCCTCAACCACAATGCTTCCACCAAAGGTGGTTACGTCTCCATCGACATGTCCCCGCACCCGAACGCTGCAGCCAAAGCAGGTCACGTCGGACGCATCGTCTCCAGGCGCGATGGTGATGCTCCGCCCGAATTGGGTGCGATCGCGAGCGCCGTCAGCGAACGCGTTGCTCGAAAGCGCCCCGGCAAAAAGCAAGCACGCAAACATCACGGACGCGAAGCGAGAAGCAGATCTCATAGAACCTCACAGGCTATTGGTAGCGCCGGCGTCCCGCCGGCTGTCCCGTGGGCGTCTCGCCCTCGGAGCCCGGAAAGCTTAGCCGACTCAGCATCAGGAATTATGGCACAAGGACGACGAAAGCAAGAATAATCTACTGTTTGCGCGCTAGTTCTTTATAATTGTGAGTTTTCCAAATAAAGACGCAAAACATCATAGCGGAGGCTTGTGCATGGCTGGCTCTTATAACGGCGTAGCTGTACCCGCGGACGGAAAGAAAATCGGTTATGCAAACGGCAAGTACGATGTCCCGGATAACCCAATCATCCCCTTCATCGAAGGCGATGGCACCGGCCGCGACATCTGGAAAGCCTCGCTCCGCGTCTTCAATGCAGCCGTCGAGAAGGCCTACAAAGGCAAGCGCCGCGTCGCCTGGTATGAAGTTTTCGCCGGAGAAAAAGCCAAAGCCAAGTTCGATACGTGGCTGCCCGATGATTCCGTCGATGCCGTCCGAGAGTTTCGCGTCGCCATCAAGGGTCCGCTGACCACGCCCGTGGGCGGCGGCATCCGCTCGCTCAACGTCGCCCTGCGCCAGATTCTCGATCTCTACTGCTGCGTGCGTCCCGTGAAATATTACAAAGGCGTGCCTTCGCCGGTGAAGCATCCCGAGCGCATGAACGTCGTCATCTTCCGCGAGAACACCGAAGACGTCTATGCCGGCGTCGAGTGGGAGCAGGGAACTGCCGACTGCGCCCGTCTCATCGAGTTCCTCAACAAAGACATGCTGAAAGGCGGCAAAAATCAGATTCGCCTCGATTCCGGCATCGGCATCAAGCCGATCTCCGTGACCGGAACCAAGCGCCTGGTCCGCATGGCGATTCAGCACGCGATTACAAATGGCCTCAAAAGCGTCACGCTGGTGCACAAGGGCAACATTCAGAAATTCACCGAGGGCGCCTTCCGCCAGTGGGGATACGAGGTTGCCACCCAGGAATTCCGCGACAAGGTCATCACCGAACGCGAGAGCTGGATCGTCGGCAACAAAGACAAGGGTCCGAACCTGACCGTCGCGCAGAATGCCGAAGCGGTCGAGCCCGGCATGGAGTTCGCTCCCCCGGCATTTCGCCAGGCTGTCGAAAAAGAAGTGAAACAAGTCCTCGATGCCATCTACGCGACGCACGGCAACGGCGCGTGGAAGAAGAAGATCATGATCAACGACCGCATCGCCGACTCGATCTTCCAGCAAGTCGTGACCCGGGCCGACGAATACTCCGTGCTCGCCTGCCCGAACCTGAACGGCGACTACATTTCCGACGCCTGCGCCGCCCAGGTAGGCGGCCTGGGAATCGCCCCCGGCGCCAACATCGGCGACGGCTATGCCATTTTCGAAGCCACCCACGGAACAGCCCCGAAGTACGCCGACAAAGACGTCATCAATCCCGGCTCCGTGATCCTCTCCGGCGTCATGATGTTCCGCCACCTCGGCTGGAACGAAGCCGCCGACCTGATCGAGCAGAGCATGGAGCGCACCATCGAGCAAAAGAAAGTCACCTACGACTTCGAGCGCCTGATGCCCGGCTCCACCAAAGTGAAAACCAGCGAGTTCGCCGGACACGTGATCGAAAATATGGATGCAGTAGTGCTGGTTTAGCCGTTCGCCTCTGGTGCAGTGATTCGCCGTTGTTATAGCGATCCGCCGTTGGTGTAGCGATCGCCGTTGTGGAAGAGCGGCGTACTAGAGTGGAAGAACGGCCCGTGGAAGAGCGGCGCTTTAGCGCCGCGTTTGCAGCTAAGACAAATCGGGCTTTTAGCCCCTGAGGTTCTCATAGGAAGGAATCATATGCGCAAGAAAGTAACCATCGTAGGCTCAGGCAACGTAGGCGCAACGGCCGCCCACTGGATCGCCTCCAAGGAACTCGCCGACGTCGTACTCATCGACATCATCGAAGGCGTTCCCCAGGGCAAAGGACTCGATCTCCTCGAAGCCATGCCCATCGAAAAGCGCGACTCCTATGTCACGGGCACCAACGACTACAAAGACACCGCGAATTCCGACATCGTCGTCATCACCGCCGGCATCCCGCGCAAGCCCGGCATGAGCCGCGACGACTTGCTCAACACGAATTACAACATCATGAAAGCGGTCGTCGGCGAGGTGGTCAAGCACTCGCCCAATTGCATCCTGATCATCGTTTCCAACCCGCTCGACGCCATGGCGCAAGCTGCCTACAAACTCAGCGGATTCCCCCGCGAGCGCGTCATCGGTATGGCCGGTGTCCTCGACTCGGCTCGCTTCCGCGCCTTCATCGCCGACGAACTGAAAGTCAGCGTCGAAAACGTCACCGCCTTCGTCCTCGGAGGCCACGGCGACACCATGGTCCCCCTGCCGCGCTACTCCACAGTCGCCGGAATCCCGATCACCGAATTGATCGAAAAGACGAGACTCGAAGCCCTGGTGCAACGCACCCGCGACGGCGGCGCCGAAATCGTCAAGCATCTCAAGACCGGCTCGGCCTACTACGCCCCTTCCGCCGCGGCCACCGAGATGGTCGAAGCGATCCTCAAAGACAAAAAGAAAATCCTCCCCTGCGCCGCGTATCTACAAGGCGAATACGGCATCACCGGCCTCTACGTCGGCGTTCCCGTGAAGCTGGGCTCCAAGGGAATCGAGCAGATCATCGAAATCAAACTGACGGCGGAAGAGAAGTCCGGATTAGACAAGAGCGCGGCGGCAGTGAAGGAGTTGTGCGGAGTAATCGGAGTGTAATTCTAAAAGTCTGACTGATTATTCAGATCCCGCCTTACGAGGCGGGATTTGTTTCTCTCAGAGCGACTCCTCTTCAGCTTGTTCCTTGTCGTTGAAGAACTCATGGTCCGCCATGATCCGGCTGACCACCGCCCGCCGAATCTCTTCCAAATCGTATCGCGGCAGCACCAGTATTTGCGGAGCATGCAGGTACTTCCAAGCCTTCTCCCGCAGAATCTGAGCCAGTCCCTGCGGCGTCGCCACAAAATAGGACTGCCACCACCAATGGCCCGAGTCCGGATCGTACAGTTGGACGTGCAACTCGTCGGCAAACACACTCGGATCGTCTGGCCCCGGAATCGCATCCACTTTCTCGAAGAAGAACTTCTTAATGCGAATCTTGCCCAGCAGCGGGTCAAGAGGAAACGAGGCCGCGACCTCCTCCGCCCCTGGAGCCCAAACCCGCGGAGACTCCTCCTGTTGGCCCAAGGGCCGCGAACTCGAAACGCGCACCTCGCTCCCGGCATCCTCATATCCGCCACTACCCAAACGCGAACTCCAGCGCCCCAGCCCCAACAATGCAATACACCCGAGCGCAAAGATGAGCACCTTCATAATGTCTTCCGGAGATATGGTGCTGGCAACGAGCGTAGGGTAGAGGTTCATGTCAGGGCATCATCCTAGCACCCGATGGCTCTATAATTAGCAGAGTGAAGTTGACCATGGTTATTGACCATGGTATAAATGGAACATGAAAGAAGTCGCCATCTCGGTCTTCAAAGCCAAGTGCCTTGGCATTCTGGAAGAGGTCCGCAAGACGCGCAAGCCGATTCGCATAACCCGCTTCGGCAAGCCCGTGGCCGAAGTAGTGCCCCCTACGCCGGATGAACAGCCGAAAAGTTGGCTAGGCTGCATGGCGGGCACAGGCGCCATTATGGGCGATATCGTCGGTCCAACCGGCAGTATTGAAGACTGGGAAGCCGGTCGCGATTGAAACTGCTTCTGGATACACACATTTGGGTTTGGGGCAGTTTAGAGCCGCAGCGCCTCTCTGCCCGAGTCGCCCGAGAGTTAGTCAATCCAGGGAATGAAATTTGGCTGTCGGCGGTCAGTGTTTGGGAACTGCGGCTACTTCATGACAAAGGTCGCTTGAAGTTGATCCCAGATGCTGTTAGCTGGATCTACGACAATCTCAATCGACTGAGGATTCGCGAGGCGCCGCTCACATTTGAAGTGGCGCTCGCGATATCTTCGTTAAAGCTGCCTCACAACGATCCGGCGGACGGTTTTATCGCCGCGACTGCAAAGGTGTTCGGTCTAACTCTGGTGACTGCCGACGAACAACTTGCCAGATTGCCGGACATTGACGTGCTGCCGAATCGTTGAACCCTCCATCCCACGCTGATCGGCACTTCTTCAGCGTACGGATTGCGCTCTCTGCGCCAGAAAATCCTCCTGGCACTTCTTCGCCCCAGCGAGCAGTTCGGAAAACTCAGGCGCGCCCCTGAGTTCAGCCCATATCGAATCGTTCCGCAGTCCCTCATACGGACAGTAGTGCCCTTCGATCGAAGTCTTGATCATCCGCAGCGCGAGTGCTTTCTGTCCGCAGAACAGCGCGTCACTCGCTACGACATAGTGCACTTCGGGGTCAGGGTCGGCAAAAACCTTCTCTGCCTCTTGCTGCGCGAGCTTCGCTGCATTCTCCGAACCGCGGTGATCGACGCACGCCAGCATCTCGGGGCTCCACTGCTGATCCCTGAATTTTTCGGCAAGGTCCCGGACGGGCCCCAGGTTTCCGTCGCGAATGTAAAGGCGGATCATATTGCTCGCGGCCCAGGCCGACCAGGCATCCAGATCAAGAAAATCCTTCGCCCGCGCGTAGTTGCCCAGTTGTTCGAACGTGAACACGCACGAGCGAAACGCATAATTCCCCGGATCCAGCGCCGACGCGGTATCACACTCGCGCGCCGATTCCTCAATGGCCCCACCGTAGCGAAGCACATACGACAGTGCGAAGTGGGCGCTGGCCTTCTCGGGATGCCGATCTACCAGCGCTTTTGCATCCTGATACGCCCTGACGAATTGACCTCGTTCAACCTGAGCCCCCGTCAACTCTCCCGCCGGATCGATAAAGTTCGGATCGAGTGCCAGCGCTCGCTCAAACGCTGCGTTCGCGCGTTGAAACGCTGGCTCCCCGCCGTTGGAATAGGCCGAATCGTAATGGTAGCGGCGTCCCAGAGCATTCCATGCCGGCGCATAGGAAGGGTCCAGTCCCACCGCGCGCTCCAGCATGGCAATCGCATCTTTATTGGGAGCCGGATCGTGCGGCACCGCGATGCTACGCAGGTATAAATCGTAAGCCTCTTCGTTCTTCGGACGCGTGGCCCCTTCCGCTGAATCCGCTCCCGCGCCCAGCGCCGGAACCAGCCCTTGACGCACCTTCGCCGTGATCTGTCCCCGCATCGCAATCATGTCCGGCGCGGCCACAGTCATGGTGTCGCGCCATTCAGTGCGGTTGTTCTCGACATCAATCGCTTCCAGCGTAATCTGCAGCTGGGAACCTTCCTTCAGAAAGTGCCCAGTCACCACGTCCGTCACATGCATCGCGTGACCCGCTTCCTGCACATCGAGAGTCGGCGAGTCGTACTTGCTGGTCGTCGAAAACGGGCGAATCGACAGCGAACGCACATAGCTCAGCGAGGTTGCAATCTCGTCCGCCAGCCCAAGCCGAAGAAAATCCAGATCCTTCTCTGCTCCCATGTTCTGCAGAGGAAGGACGGCGACCGTTCGCGGATTGGCAGAACTCGCCGCTGACTTTGACGCCTTCCGTCCTTGCCAATAAATAACGCCCAACACCATCGCTGCGATCGCGCCGACTGCCAAAGCAACCTTCCCGTAAGCGCTCTTCCCACTCGTAGCCGCCGCCCTGCTCTCGGCGACCGCGCTGCGCTGCCCCGAACTCGTCGGTCCAGCTCCACTCTCCGTTTTCGCCGACGACTCCAACATCTGGCTCCGCCCCGACTCCGTGTCCCGCTTCAGCCGCTGCAAGTCGCCGCGCATCTCCGAGGCATGCTGATACCGCAGGTTGATATCTTTCTCGAACGCCTTGTTGATGATGTCTTCCAGCCGCGCCGGCACATCATGATTGAGCCGGACCGCCGGAACCGGCGCCCGATTCATGATGGCTTCGCAAATGACCGCCGAGCTTTCGCCATGGAAGGGAACATCGCCCGTCGCCATTTCATACAGCACGGCGCCAAACGAAAACAGGTCGCTGCGCGCATCCAGGTCGCGCCCCCGCACCTGCTCCGGCGACATATAGGCCACGGTGCCCACCATCGTCCCCGGGCTGGTCAGATGCGCCTCGTCCAGCGTCTGCGTTTTGTCCAGCGACTTTGCCGTCCCTCGGCCCGCCGCGACTTTCGCCAGTCCAAAGTCGAGGATCTTCGCGTGCCCGCGCTTGGTGACGAAGATGTTCGCCGGCTTGATGTCGCGGTGCACAATCCCTTCTACGTGAGCGGCATCCAGCGCATCGGCGATCTCAATCGCCAGCGCCACCAGCTTCTCGTTGTCCATGGGCTTGGAGCCGATGGCATGCTTAAGCGTCAGGCCATCCAGAAACTCCATGGCAATAAATGCCTGGCCCTGGTACTCATCAATCTCGTAAATCGTGCAGATGTTGGGATGGTTCAAGGCAGACGCCGCTTGAGCCTCGCGTTGGAAGCGGGCCAGGGCCTGCGGATCTTTGGCGACATCATCGGGCAGGAACTTAAGCGCCACAAAGCGGCGGAGCTTAAGGTCCTCCGCTTTGTACACCACGCCCATACCGCCGCCGCCCAGCTTCTCGACGAGGCGATAGTGAGAAATAGTCTGCCCGATCATGCTTTGCCCGATCGACGGAAGAGAATCCTACGTGGGCACCTTGGGCAAGTCAATAAAACGCACGGCCCGTGACCGATCATACCTTCTCGATCGTCACCTTCTTCAGCACCACATCCTTATTCGGCCGATTCTGGCGATTCTGGGGAACTCCCGTAATCTTCACCGCGACGTCCTGTCCCTCCACCACCTCGCCAAAAATCGTGTGCTTGCCCGTCAGCCAATCGGTCGCCACAGTCGTAATAAAGAACTGCGATCCATTCGTGTTCGGTCCGGCATTCGCCATCGCCAGTTTGCCCGGCTTGTCGAATTTGTGCGGCGACCCCTTGGTCTCATCTTCGAACTGATATCCCGGCCCACCCATCCCCGTGCCCTGTGGATCGCCACCCTGAACCATGAAGTCGGGAATCACGCGGTGAAAAATCGTTCCATCGTACAGCCGGTCTTTCGATTTCTTGCGCGACGTGGGATGCGTCCACTCGCGTTTCCCCTCCGCGAGTTCCACAAAGTTAGCAACCGTCTTCGGCGCGTCTCTTTCAAACAATCGGCAAACAATGGTTCCTTCCGAAGTTTCAAACGTGGCATAAAGTCCAGGTTGTCGAGTCATAAAATTCCTTTCGAGTAATAGTAGCGCCGGCGTCCCGCCGGCTGTCGCGAGGGCGACTCGCCCTCGCACTCAATAGCACCACAATTTGTTAGGGCCTACCGGTGACTTGAACGGTTGCGTCGGCAACTACGGTTTAATTGGGTGTCGCGGGCGTTTTCGGAGCAGCAGCTGCAGGCTTCTTCGCCGCAGTTCCGGCCACCGGCTTCGGCGCTGCCCCCGTACTCCGAACAATCGTGATATGGATAATCTTCACCGGACGAAACGGCTTGTCATTCGACGGATCCTTCGACATGCGCGCAATCTGCTTCACCAGTTCCACAGAAGCCTCATCGCACTGTCCAAATATCGTGTACCCGCCATTCAGATGCGGCACAGCAACTTCGGTGATAAAAAACTGCGAGCCGTTGGTCCCCGGCCCGGAGTTGGCATAAGCCAATCGTCCCGGCTTGTCAAACAACAGATCCGCCGACACTTCGTTCTTAAACTTGTAACCCGGATCACCCGTCCCATTACCCGCCGGATCGCCGCCCTGAATCATAAAGTCAGGAATCACCCGATGAAAGATCGTCCCGTCGTACAGAGGCACCCCGTGCTTCGTAGCGCCGCTAACCGGATTCTTCCAATCCTTGGTCCCGCTCGCCAGCCCAATAAAATTCTCCACGCCGACCGGCGCCTTGTCGGGAAACAGAGTGCAAGTCAATTTGCCCGCCGTGGTGTTGATGATGGCCGTGGGCTTGGTCGACGCATGCACGGCAGGCTTCGCCGCACCACTCGACTGGGCAGCAGCGCCAGTCTTGGCTGCAGGAGCGGTCTGTGTCCCAGAACTGGCCTGCCCCCGTGCTACTGATGCCGCCACCATGATCACTAAAATCGCGAATGTTTTATGCATAGAGCTCCTTGCGAATTAGAGGTGTTGCCGCAATCGGCGCAACGTTGCATTGTACGACAGCCGCGCCCATCGTTTCCTCATGGGAGTACAAGTCAGTGTCGCCATATCCCAGCCTTGTCATCCTGAGTGGAGCCGCGTTTCAGGCGGAGCGAAGAGCCTGCCCTGAGCGAAGTCGAAGGGATCTCAGTCTTAACATACCTAGCCGAAGCCAGCGCGAGAAAAGCAACCTATTTTGCTGCCGCCGCCTGCATCTCGTGGCTAACGCCCTCCACTTCCCGAAACACCCGCATCAGATTCCCGCCCAGAATCTTCTTGATGTCCTCCGCGCTATACCCACGGTCAAGCAGCGCCTGCGTAATCTTCGGCAAATCCGCAGCTGAGTCGATCCCCTGCGGCGTCGCCCCGCTCACCCCGTCAAAATCGGACCCCAGCCCCACATGATCAATCCCCGCCACCTTCGCGATGTGATCGATATGATCGATCAGCGATTTCAGCGGTGGACGCGAAATCTTCTCCATCCACTCCCGCTCGATCCGGTCGATATCCACATAGTTGACGGGCTTGCCCTCGGATTTGAGTTGGTCCGTATACTTCTGGACCGCGGCAGCCGCATCTTTTTGCTGCGCCATCATGGCCTTGCGAAAGTCTTCATCGATAAAGCCGTTGTAGAAATTCACCTGCACCACGCCTCCGTTCTTCGCGACGGCCCTCAGCATCTCGTCCGTCATGTTGCGCGGAGCATCCGTCAACGCCCGCGCCGACGAGTGCGAAGCAATCACCGGCGCCTTGGTCGTCGCAATCGCATCCCAGAACGTCTTATCGGCCACGTGCGAAATGTCGACCATCATTCCCAGTCGGTTCATCTCCAGCACCACCTGCTTGCCGAAGTCCGTCAGCCCGTTGTGATGCTGCACCTTCGGATCATCTATGTCCCCCGAAGAGTCGGCCCACTCGTTCGTATTCGACCACGACAGCGTCATGTACCGCACGCCGAGCCGGTAGTAATCGCGCAGCAAGTGAATGTCGTTCTCAATCGAGTGCCCGCCCTCAATCCCCATCAGCGCCGCCAGCTTGTGCTCCTTGTGCGCCCGGTCGATGTCGTTGGGTGAGTACGCCATCACCATCTGGTCCGGATGCCGCGCCGCCTGCAAATATACCGAATCAATCAAATCAAACGTATGCCGCGCAAACTGCCCCTGATTGGTCTCCGGATCGACCCAGATCGAAAAGAATTCCGCTTCCAAATTCCCGCGCCGCGCCTTGTCGAGGCTGATGTGGCCAGCGTCCTTGGGATCCATCGACCCGATATCGAACCCCTCATCTAAAAAACGTTGCGGCGTATCCGCATGCGTATCCACAACCAAAGCCGAATCGTGGAGTTTCTGGGCGCGCGCACTGACGACTACATCCGGGGCGCCGGTGGCCGCCTTTTCGGGCGCCTGCGCGAAAGCAAGAGAAGAAATCAACGCAAAGATGAGAAGGAGTCTGTTTGTCATAAAGGGATGCCCGCGATCCTAAGGTCGCAGGGCAGTCCCCGATTGTATAGGGACATCCGCGGCACGACAAAACCTCAAGTGGAGCAGGCCTCGCCTAAGCCGCGCAGGATCGCAGGCGGAGAGTCTGCTAAGCCGCGGAGCGGCGCAAGAATGCAGCCCACGGCGCAAGCCGTGGGTGGCGCTGAAGAAAGGAAAAAGCCCTGAAGGGGCGAAAGAAAAACCGCGAGACGAACAGGCGTCATCCCGACCGGAGCCGTTCTTCAGGCGAAGGGAGGGATCTCGCGTGTGGCGCTAACGCCACCCGGCCGCAGAGTAGCCAGCGCCTCGTGCACACAAGTCTCCAATGGCCGCTCCGTATCGATCACGATCTTAGGATGGCTAATGGCCTCGAACCGCCCCTTCACCTCAAGATAAAGCCGAAAGTCCCGATTCCCCGCGGGATGCCCCTCCGCATCCGCCGCCAGCCTTAGCCGGGCCGTCTCGTCCGAACAAACACACTCCAGAATCCGCCAAGGCTGCCCCAGCGAATCAGCCACGCCAATCACATTTTCGATCTGATATCTCCGCGAAAACGGACGCCCATCCAGAAAAATCACCCGCCCCCGATCCCGCCCCAACAAATACCCCGCAGTCTCCATCATGATCTGCAAGCAGTAGTCATCCTGCCGCGAAGAATATTCAATCTCCGACGGCAAAAAAATTGAATGCCGGATCTCGTCCTTACTCAACACCCGTCCGGACGTCCGCTCAGCCAACGCACGCGCGAGCGTGCTCTTACCCGAGCCGGGAAGCCCAGCCATCAACACAATCATATGAAGAGAATCGTAAAGGAAATACCGCGGAAGGTGTTATCTAGAGGGGAGATTTTGAAACCTTGAAACGTGAAACTTTGAAACCTGCCCTATTTCGTCCCGCTGCCCAGAGCCACTTGCGTCTCCGGCTTCTGGCTGTCCGGACGCTCCACCGGAATAATATCCTGTGTCTCACGCCAGTCGGAATAGAGTCCGCTGACCATAATATGGAACACCCACTGGTGCCGCTCTTCTTCCGGTTCCACCAGGCCGAGCGCCTTCATGTAGAACAGGTAGTGCTCCATCCACTTCACTTGATCCTTGCTCATGCCGCGCCGTTGCAGGTCGACCGTCACGCCCGCCAGATGCGACGAAGCCGTATCTCCGTCCGCCGGAGCCGCGTTGCGATTGTGCCGCCGCAGCTTCTTCTGAACCTTTACCGTCCGCACCGCCGAATTCACCTGGATCTGCTGGTGGAAGCGGTTGTAGTAGGCCTGGCTCAGGTCGTCCACAAAGTCGAGCGTCCACGGCCGGCAATATCTCCGCGAAGGATCCAACCGCGGATCGAAGCGCAGCGTCTCCCCAGCGCGAATTTCCAGCAGGGAACCGTCCGCCTTCAGAGCTTCCAGTTCGGTCTCATTCTGAATGCGCGGCAGATCGAGCCGGTTGATCTCAGCATTCTGGAGCAGCAGGGACTCGTGCGAAGGCCGGAACATCGGATTCCATCGCAGCCACCGGAAATGCCGGCGGTGTGTGTTCGCGCGGCGCATGGCAA
The DNA here is from genome assembly GCA_003134655.1 of Acidobacteriaceae bacterium. Classification (GTDB taxonomy): domain Bacteria; phylum Acidobacteriota; class Terriglobia; order Terriglobales; family Acidobacteriaceae; genus Sulfotelmatobacter. The sequence goes on along the minus strand of PLBY01000101.1, from coordinate 13,905 downwards.
AGGCGCTGCCCGACATCCCCCCGCACACCATCGCCAGGAGGACAACCGCCGCGAATTGAAATCGGATGAGCTTTCTCAAGGTTCCTGTGTGGGGCAGGCACTGTTGCCCGCCAAACCGCCTCACCAATTCTTCTTTGGGAGTGGGCTTATTCTAAGCCATGCTGTCAAGTGGCCCAACGCAAACCGCCGCCAAGGCCATTACTTGTGTACCCAAAGCACTTCCGGGTGGTTACTTACCTTCCACGAAGGAAGATGCTCAACAGTTCTATCGGCAAATCACGGGCCATTCTTGAGACTTCGCAGGAATCCGGCCTATGTCCGCAGCTAGCCGCGACTTGGCGGGATTTGGATGTCGCTCAGGCAAATCCGGTTGGACGGACTTAAGCCCGAAAGTGACAAAATTCAGCGCCGCAAAAGGTCACCCAGCGCCTGTTTCATGACCTGAGCGCCCACCTCGGAGATGGACTTGGTCAGCGGAATATCCTTGGGACAAACCTCCACGCAGTTCTGCGCATAGCCGCATTCCTGTATGCCGCCGTCGCCCATCAGCGCCGTCAGCCGCTCCCGCTCCAGCGCCTTGCCCGTGGGGTGCGTATTAAACAGCCGCACCTGCGCGATGGTCGCCGCGCCCACGAACCCCGTGTCCTCATTGAACTGCGGACAAGCCTCCATACAACAGCAGCACGAAATGCACCGCGAAATCGGATACGCAGCTTCCTGCTCTTCAGCCGACATGCGCGGCCCGGCGCCCAGGTCGTACGTGCCGTCGATCGGCACCCACGCCTTCACTGCCTTCAGGTTCTCAAAAATTACGCTGCGGTCCACCGCCAGATCGCGCACCACGGGGAACTTCGAAAACGGCTCCAGCCGAATCGGCTGTTCCAGGTTGTCAATCAGCGCCGAGCACGCCATGCGCGCCTTCCCGTTGATCAGCATGGCGCACGACCCGCACACTTCCTCGAGACAATTCGAGTCGTAAGTGATAGGCGTAGTCGCCTTGCCCTCGCGCGTGGACGGTTCGGCAGCAATGTCCATCAGCGCCGAAATGACGTTCATGTTCGGCCGGTAGGGAACGGAGAACTCCTCCCAATAGGTCTTGGAAGTAGGAGTAGCTTGCCGCTTGATCTTGATGATGACGGATTTATCAGCCATTAGCTCTTAGCCTTCTTAATACCCACTGTCATCCTGAGCGAAGCGAAGGATCTATGCACTCCGCCGCCTGCCGGCAAACTGCATAGGTCCCTCGCTACCCTCCAGGATGACAACAAGAACAAAAATCCTTAGTACTTCCTCGCCCTAGGCGGAATCAGCGACGTATCCACCGCCTCGAACTCAAACTTCGGCTCATCCGCATCCGGCGCGAAATACGCCTTCGTCGTCTTCAGCCAGTTCTTGTCGTCGCGCTCCGGGAAGTCCGGCTTGTAATGCGCCCCGCGCGATTCATCCCGCATCCCCGCGCCCTGCGCGATCACCCGAGCCAACTGCAGCATGTTATAAAGTTGCCGCGCAAACACCACCGTCGTATTCGCCCACTGCGTGCGATCGCTCAGGTTGATCTTGCCGAATCGCTCCAGCATCTCGACCAGCGTGGCGTCGGTCTGCTTCAACGCCTTGTTGTAGCGGATCACCGTGCAATCCTTCGTCATCAACTCACCCATCTCGCGCCACAACTTGAACGGATTCTCCGCCCCATCCGCCTTCATCAGGTGGGCATTGATATCTTCCTGCCGCTTCTGCTCGGCCGCAAAGCATCCATCGCCGTCGGACGCGGCCTGCAGCCCGCGCGCATACTTCACCGCATTGGGCCCGGCGATCCCGCCACCGTAAATACACGACATCAGCGAATTCGCGCCCAGCCGGTTCGCCCCGTGATACTGGTATTCGCACTCGCCCGCCGCGTATATTCCGGCGATGTTCGTGGCCTGCTTGAAGTCTACCCACAGCCCGCCCATCGTGTAGTGCATGCCGGGGAAAATCTTCATCGGCGTGTCCCGCGGATCGTCGCCCACAAACTTCTCGTAAATCTCGAGAATCCCTTCCAGCTTGCGGTCGAGAATCTTGCGGTCGATGTGCGTCAGGTCGAGATACACCATCGGCTTGCCATCGATCCCCAGGTTGTGTTCGTACACCACCTTGAAGATCGCCCGCGTCGCCACATCGCGCGGCACCAGGTTCCCGTACTTCGGATACCACTCTTCGAGGAAATACCACCGCTCATTCTGCGGAATGGATTTCGGATCGCGGTTGTCCCCCGCCTTCTTCGGCACCCACACGCGCCCGCCCTCACCGCGCGCCGACTCCGACATCAATCGCAATTTATCTTCGCCCGGGATGCAGGTGGGATGTACCTGAATGAATTCGCCGTTCGCGTAATAGCAGCCCTGTTGGTAGAGCGCCGACTGCGCCGATCCCGTGCACACCACGGAATTGGTCGACTTGCCAAAGATCGCCCCGTTCCCGCCCGTGCAGATGATGATGGCGTCCGCCGGGAACGTTCGCACTTCCATCGACCGCAAATCCATGGCGCAGATGCCGCGGCAAACGCGGTTCCCATCGAGCACCGCCGACAGAAATTCCCAGTGCTCGAACTTCTTCACCTTGCCTTCGGACTCGTACCGCCGCACCTGCTCGTCGAGCGCGTACAGCAATTGCTGTCCGGTAGTCGCCCCGGCGAACGCAGTACGATTGAACAAAGTCCCGCCAAAGCGCCGGAAGTCGAGCAACCCTTCGGGCGTGCGGTTGAACGGAACGCCCATGCGATCGAGCAGGTCAATGATCCCCGGCGCCGCTTCGCACATGTCCTTCACCGGCGGCTGATTGGCCAGAAAGTCGCCACCGTAAATCGAGTCGTCAAAATGATTCCAGGTCGAATCGCCTTCGCCCTTCAGGTTCTTTGCCGCGTTGATCCCGCCCTGCGCGCACACCGAGTGCGACCGCTTCACCGGAACAATCGAAAACAGGTCGACGTTCGCGCCCATCTCCGCGATCTTGATCACCGCCGACAGCCCGGCGAGCCCACCGCCGATCACAATAATTTTGGGAGTCGCCATCTTATTGCACCGGCTTTCCGTTGCTGGCGGTCTGCGCGCCCGCTTTATGAGGGGAATGAATCGGGGAATGAATCATGGTGCGGTTCTGGTCGTCGTCCGCCACCGGACGCGAGCGGAACGAATACAAGCTTGCCAACCCCGCCGCGCACAGCACCAGGAACAGCGCCAGGCACACGCGCAACAGCCTCTTCTGCGCCTTATCCCCCGACACGATCCCCCACTTCGCCGAGAACAGCCAGATTCCATACGCGAAGTGCCACGAAGCCGCCATCAGTCCCACCACATAGAACAGGAACAGTCCCGTGTGCATCACCTCATGTTGGACTTTCGCGAATGACTCGTGAGGAAAGTCGTGCAGGTCGACCCCAGTAAACCGCATCGTGTAGGTGTGCCACAGGATGTAGACAAACGCGATCCCGCCTGTCCACCGTTGCGCTGTGTACATCCAGTTGCCACTCCACGGATAAGCGGCAACATTCCCATCTCCGCGATACCAGATGTAGAACCCGTAGAGCGCGTGGAACAAAATCGGCAACCAGATCCCGAACAACTCAAGGAAGAATACGAGCGGCAGGTTCGCCAGAAAGCTCACCTGGCGCGCATAAGCATCCGGCCCGGTGATGGCCGTCGAGTTCGAAACCAGAATATGTTCAAACAGGAATGCGCCCACCGGAACGATCCCCGAAAGGGAATGCAGCCGGCGCAATAAGAATGAATACCCCTGACCAGCGCGCAACGGAGCCACTCCATGCGCTACCACGGGAGCAGTAGAACTGGCTGACGCCACGTATCGCTCCTTATGAGTTCCGCTTATTTGTCCGCAACAGAGAAAAGAACTTTTCATTATCCGGTGCCGGGAGAAGTGAAGTCAAGGAAAGCGTGTGGCCAACCCCTGGCCCGTCGCCCCGCCGAGTCGGTATCGAATTGTCTTGCAGAATAATTGGAAAGTGATATTTTTCTCCCTCGACTCACCCTGTCCATCGGAGGAATGTATGGAATACACGTTGGAATATGTTGTTCTCCGACTAAAACGAGCGGATACACCCTTCTTTCGAATTGCCCGCAAGGCCGTCGACTTTTGTTTCACGGCAACTCTCCCGGTGCCGCGAATGCTCAAGCCCGCCGGTCGATTTCTCTACGGATTGCTTGTTTACATTCCAAAGCTTTGGAGACGCATCAAGTCGTTCCTCTTCACCACCCCCATATTCTGCTGCCGGTGTGAATCCGTGGGTAAACATCTGCAGCTGTGGGCTCTGCCCAATGTTCAAGGACACGCCCGGCTCTATATTGGCGACGATGTCCGTTTCAGCGGCAGCCTCGCGATTGTTTCTGGCAGATTCCATAATTGCCCTACGCTGCGCATTGGGAACAGATCTTTTATAGGGCACAATGTCTCCATCACCTGCAACCGCGAAGTAATTATCGAAGATGACGTCCTGATCGCGGGAGGTTGCAAGATCAGCGATTACGACGGCCATCCGGCTACTTTGGAGCAGCGAATCTCCAACGGGCTTCCCCGCGACGAAGAGATCCAACCTGTAAGAATATGCAAGGGGGCGTGGATCGGTTACGGGGTAACGATTCTCAAGGGCGTCACGATTGGCGCAGGTGGTGTTGTCGGGGCCAACAGCGTTGTAACTCGCAGCGTACCGTCTAACTGCATGGTCGCAGGCTCGCCGGCCAGGGTTGTGAAGAACGTCACGCTGGAAGTCCCCGCCTCCTTCAGGAAGGCCGCTGCATAGCTTCCAGAGTCGCCAGAGTTGTGGTGTCGCCAGCCGTGAGATAGCGGTACTGCGTTTCCGCAGCCGGCACTCCCGCTGCGTACATCTTCTCCGCCTGCCCCACGATGCCTCCATCCCCTACAGCGATTCCAGCACCCGTCGCAACTCCGCAAACGATTTGACGATCACATCCGCGCCCGCAAACGAAAGCTTGCCCGCATCAAACGTGGTCGTAATCCCGACGGTCACACACCCCGCAGCCTTCGCCGCCACAATGCCATTCAGCGAATCCTCAATGATCCAGCAATCCCCAGCGCCGACCCCAAGCTCCCGCATCGCCATCAGAAACACTTCCGGATCCGGCTTCGGACGCGGCCTCCGCCCATGATCCACAATCACCTCAAAGTAATCGCCGATGCCCAACCTCTCCAAAGCAGCCCCACGATTCCGCGGCGTGGCCGACGTCGCCAGCGCAATCCGGTAACGCGATTTCGCCCACCCCACAAACTCAACCGCTCCCGGAACCGCCTGCTGTTCATGCTCGATGCTCTCGTAGAACTCCCGCTTCAGCCGCGATAACTCCGCCAGTCGCTCCATGCCACCGTGCTCGCGCAAAATCTCCGGCAGCATCGTCTCATCCGGACGCCCCTTGTAACTGTCATATACCGATTCCGACAACTCGATCCCCAACTGCCGAAATGCCAACTCCTTCGCGCGCTTGTGCAACGGTTCGGAATCGACCAGCACTCCGTCCATGTCGAAGATTAGAGCGGAAGGCGCCTTAAACCTGAGGGATGTCACGCCGGCTCCCGCGACCCCGCGTCGCACCACTCCAGAAACTGCCGAAACGCCGCCCCCCGATGGCTGTACCGCGCCTTCTCCTCCGCGCTTAACTCGGCAAACGTCTTCTGAATCTCCGGAAAATAAAACAGCGGATCATATCCGAACCCGCCCGTCCCCCGGGGCGAATCCAGAATCACTCCCTCCGCCGTCCCGCGAAACGTAGCCAGCGTCCGCCCATCCCTTGCCGCCGCCAGCACGCACACAAACCGCCCCGTGCGCTTCTCGGCCGCAACATGCCTCAACTCCCGCAGCACACGCGCATTGTTTGCCTCATCATCCGTATTCTCGTCTGCCAAATGCGGCTGATCTGCTGCATACCTAGCCGAATGCACCCCCGGAACCCCACCCAACGCATCCAGCTCCAGCCCCGAATCATCCGCCACCACAATCTCCCCGGCCGCGTGCCGCGAATATTCCTCCGCCTTCTTCCGCGCGTTCTCCTCAAACGTGATCCCGTCCTCAACCACAGCGGGCAGGGAAGCAAACCCCGGAATGCTCCCAATCTCGATCCCATGCGGCGCCGCCGCCCCCGCGAAATCCCGCACCTTCCCCGGATTCGAAGTCGCAATCAAAATTCTTCGCATGATTGAGAGCCGATCACAAAAGCAAAATTGTCATCCTGAGCGAAGCGAAGGACCTATGCACTCTGCTGGTGCCGAGAAAACAGACGCAAGTCTAGGCAGCCGAGGTCCGAGGTCTGACGTCCGAAGTCCCGCGTCGCGTCATCCAAATCCAAACAATCACGCCCGCCACCGCCAAAATCGAAATCCATCCCCCCGCTGCCCGATCCCACGTCCTCACAAATCGAATCTCCACCCGATTCATGCCCGCCTCAACCGGCACCAACATCTGCCCCGTCTCCGCACGCGCCGCCGTCTCCACCACCCTGCCATTCACCTCCACGCGCCATGCCGGATACCGAAACAACCGCAACGCCACCCGATCCGCCGCCGACATCTCCGCCGTAAACATCCTCGACTCGGCATCCCACTGCTGCACATGAATCGCCGCCTGCGCCGGACCGTCGACGGTCACGTCGCGCGCCTCTTTGTCGATCACTCCAGGCTCGGCTCCCAGCGGCGTATATTCGTCCGTCCCCTCGTAGCCCGCGCCCGTCGCCATGTTGTCCTGCATCTCGCGCAGATCATCCGCCGTGTCCCACCACGGCGCCTGCGCATAGCGCCACGCCCCCACAATCACCAGGATCGAGACCGCACAAACCGCCGCCCGCCACCAACACCGCCGCAACCCCACCGTCACAAGCAGAGTAAAGATCATGCTCAGACACAACAACCAGCGCCACGGAAACTGCATGAACTGCATCTTCGGCAAAGCCCGCCACAGCAGCCCTGCCACCGGAAACATCAGCACGCTGCATGCGATCGCCCACCCGACCAGCGCATTCCAAACTTCGCGCTGCGCTTCCCGCCACCGCCGTGCCGCCCATGCCGCCACAACAATCACCACCATCTCGACAACAGCCAACCAGGTGACGATGCGGTTAAACGCGTCGTGCTCCGCATCGGTCGTGTGGATAAACAAAAAGTTATCCGCCGGGCGCGATCCCGCCGACACCGCTTGCGCAATATCGATCCACCGCTGTTCGTAAATCGCAGGAAGTAAATAGAACGCCGCCAAACACGCCCCCAGCCCCACCGCCCCCGCGCCCACAAGCAGCAGCCGCGCTGACCGCCGCTGCCAGGCAAAGAATACCAACAGCAGCGCCAGGGAATAATGAATCATCACCGCCGCCGGCGCATTCGTCAGCCACGCTGCCGCCAGCACCAGCGATAGCGGTACCATCGCCCGCCACGCTTCATGTTCAGTCGCTTCCACGGCCTTCAGTACACACAGCAGCAACAGCGGCACCAGACAACTCGCCAGCAATTCGGCAAACGCGCTGCGCCAGTAAACAATCACCAGGTGATAAGGATTCACCGCATACAGCACGGCCACAAAGATGGCGTCGCGCCGCTCCAGCCATCGCCGCGCCAGCACGAACATCGCGACGCCCGCGGCCACCAGCACGATCCACAGGTAAACGCCAGACGCGACGGTCCAAGGAAAGATAGCGCTCAACAAAGCGCCCAGCATCCACGACGCCGGAGGATAAAACACAAACCTCGGCTCACCGTAAGCGAAGTGCGCCAGCGCCGCCCACCGCGGATAAAAAATTCCGTGCTTCCACTGCGCCAGCACTTCGAGCCACGAATACAAATGAAACTCCACATCGTGTCCCGACGGCGTCCCGAGAAAGAAGAAGGGAATCTCCGCCGCAAATGCCGCGCCAGCAATGGCCAGCAACGGCGCCCACAGCAGCCCCACACCGCTCTTCCGTCCGACCCGAGATTCAGCCCCGCTGGTCTTCCCCAGACTCACTCCCCTCAAAGGAAAAAAATGAATGCGCCCGAACCGAAAAGCACAGTCTACTTTAACGGAGATTTAACATTGCTGAAATCATCACGCAATGCTCGTCCGGTACCGTACTCGCAATGGGGTGGAACAGACCACGAAGAGTTGAGGGGCCCGCGCCAAAGACGGGGCCTGGGTCCCTCGGTTCTTCGACAGGCTGCCACCGCTGAAGCCTCCCGCTCCCGCGCATTTTCTCCCGCCAAACCGCTCGCCCGAAATCTCTCGTGAAAGATCATCTGCCCATCGACCTGTCACGGGAGGCTTTTTTTCGCAAACCGCGCAGCCGCCCGGACAAGCCCGCGCCCGTACCAATGGATAGTGGAATGGAAATGAGTGGAATAGAACTGATTTAAGGAGAAACGCAGGCAGAACGTTTCTAACTACGCTGATGCTGAAGCTCAGCCAGGAAGTCGTCCTGCTGCAATGACGCGCCCCGCCGCAGCAATTCGAGCAGCGGATCCTCCAGTTCGTCGCCGGTCTCTTCCGCCTTCTTCTCTTCCGGCTCGAACTGCGTGAGGTCCGCAACCAGCGCCCGCGGAGAAATAACCAGCTCCAACATGGTCGCAGGACAGTTGCGCAGGAACTCGATCAGATTGCCAACTTGTGCGCGCTGCTCCGGCGTGCGGGAAGGGAACTCGACTCCCATGCCCTGCCCAGGGTGCGCCACGCGGACCATGCCCTCGGTGTGAACTTCATGCTCTTGGACTTTAAGACAGAGATCGACTGACGCGCGCTCCGGGAATGGCGCATCCGTTTGCACGTAGCACCCGCCCAGACTCAGGTCGGTCAACTTGCAGTGAGGTACCGTCTCGTCAGGATCCGTGCCCAAACTGTTGGCCGCGGCTTGCAGCCATGTCTTCAACTCAGCCTTCGCGGCCTCCGCAACATCCAGGAAGTGAACCCCCGTCTGCCCGTTGGAATTCGCCCAGGCCACTTGCCCGTGTGCCTCGATTTCCGCGGTCGTGTCCGGCAACTGAAAGCGGAATGCCAGCGACGATCCCGGCACCTGTGACTCCGCCGTCAGTACTTCCATCCCGGTTTCGGACAGATCCAGAAGAATGCCATCCGCCTTGCGCGCGTCCGGCAGCGTGATCTCCACCGGCGCCTGCACCGGAATCCGGACCGCCCGGCGCCGCTCCCGGCTCAACAGAGCCGCAGCTGCGCGCAGTCCGGCTTTCGCCGCATCCTCAGAGATCGGTTTGTACAGTACGAAGTGCGCCCCGCCGCTCAGAATGTCGCGCACCTTCCCGGTGTCGGCAACCAGAGCAACGCTCAGCGGGTTCGTTCCCAGCTGCTGGGCTTGCCGCAGCACGCTTGCTGCCAGCTCAGGATTATCAAAATCGACGATGAGCGCGTCGAACTTCTGCTGTTGGATTCGGGCCAGCGTGGTTTCCGGATCGCTGGAGCGGTCCATCGCAATGCCGAACGCGGGCAGTACTCTGCCCAACACGTCAGACGCGGAATCGTCGGTCGAAACCAGTAGTGCCTGAAGAGTCATAAGTACGTGGTGTCCCCAGCGTCGGCGTGATTACGGCCAGCGAGGAGCTGTGGGCCGCGCTGCTTTGGATGACGCTGCACTGCCGGAACCTGCGCCAGCCTTCGCCGCCATCGAATCTCCCTGCAGGGTGGCGTCGTCCCCTTCTGCCAGCACTCCGTTGTCGTCATCATCGTTCTCGGCCAGCAACGGTGCCACTTCTCGCAGCTTTTCAGCCGCCTGCTGGAGCATCTCGATCTGTTTGCCAAGTTGGGCGTATTTCGCCTGCTTCTGCCGCAGGACCTCATGAATATCTTTCATACCACCCCCTGTTGGCAATTTAAGGAGCCTACGCCCGATGGGTCAACGGTAATCCCCCCGCTCAGATTACCGGGGTAATGGAAGATGCACTTGTTTTGGAACAATAAAAAGCCCCGCCATTGCCTGGCGGGGCTTTCGATTCAGGAGATTGCTAACCGAGGATGCTCTATGCTTTCAGCTTGCGCCGAATCGCTCCGGCAAGGCCAACCAGCCCTGTGCCCAGAAGCGTCAGGCTGCCCGGCTCGGGAACCACAATGTTTGTGTCGCCACTGGAGATCGTCGTCGACCCGTTGAAGAAACCTTTGCCTGTATTGATGGTCAGCTGTACGGTCGCTCCGTTCACCCAGGAACCGCCCATCCACGTCCCGGAAATCGAACCCGTTAACGTGTAATTGTGCGTCCCATTGGCCAACGTGACCAGCGTCCAAGTCACAGGACCATCGAAGCTTCCGCTGAAGAGGGTCGCGTTCGGGATGCCGTTCGTCCCGTTACCCATAATCATGAAACTCCCGCCGCCTGCGAATGTCCCACCCATCTGGAGACTTCCAGAACTTAGCGCCCCGGTTGCAAAGCTCAAACTACCCAAGTCGTTACCGGTGACGAGACCCAGTCCGCCCAATCCGTTGACCGCAATCAGCACCGAGCCACTCAGGCTCAATCCCGCGCTGCTGCCAGACAAAGTGCCGCCGCTGTTCGTGAAATCCACTGAACTGCTGGCAAATGCCGCCATCGGCAACGCTAAAGCAAGCAGAACCGTCCACACGATCCGTTTCATAAATAACTCCTCCTGAATCCCGCTGTGGAATAGCTACCCACAGACGGTATCCCAGTTGATTCAATGCACTCGGAGTACCAAAGTTTAAATATTGCTAAAACATTGCAAGGAATATAGTTATTCGGACATTGGCCGGACCTGCAAAATGCCCAAGTGCAAACTGATGCACACTTGAAACATCCTTTTGCCACTTACGCCAAAGCAACCGTCCTCAAACCGGCCCCACGTTAAACCCGTCAACCGTCCAATTTCAAGTGGCCCACTCGTGCCTCCCCTATGGCACGAAAGTGTCATTCTCAAACTTGCCCGAAGCGGGTAGCTTGTGCGGTGAGCAGTTCTGGGGGAGGGCTGTTCGGGCGTCCTGCGACTCGCAAGAGTTGCAGGACGCTTCTTAGTTTTTGGGGAAACTAGTGGGCTACTCCGTCCCGCCGTCCTTACCCTGTCAGCGAAGGCAGCTTGGCGGCCGATCCCAGCAGAAAAATCGTTCCCACCACGATGCTATACGCCGACGTGAGAAGGGTTAGACCCGGCACCGCGTTCGCGCTGACCACGGTCATCACAGAATTGAGCGCGCGCGAGAAGTAGCCCTCCGCGCCTTTACCCGGAGACAGCCATAAAAGCGCTTTGTCAGCGGAGAACAATCCCGCCGCTACACCGCACATCAGCGTGTTCATCGCCAGCAGCCCGACGATGAACATCAGCAAACCCAGCAGCCCCGCGCCCGTTCCACCCAGATTCGCCGTCATCAGGAACAGAAGAATCTGCGTCGGAGTCTCCGCCCCCAGCCCATGAATCACGCCCACCAGGAACGTCGAACTGGTCCCATATCCATCCTTGAACACCCGCGGAGCTTCCACCCGCGTCCCGCCAAAAATCCGGCTCAACCGCCAGTAGATCCACAAAATCCCGTTGATCAACAGCGTGATTCTCGTGCGCGGTCGCGCGTGGCTGTGTGTCGAAGGACGAAAGAACGTCCCCAGCACATAAAGCCCCAGCACCAGCAGGGTCACGCCCACCAGTCGTTCCGCCCAGCGATCGCTGGCCGCGGGCAGCGCGATGCGAAACCCCACTGCCGCCGATCCTAAAATCGCCACCGTGGTCGCGTGCCCCGCCACATACAGCAACCCGTAGCGCATCGCGTCGCGCGCTTTCGACTGCACGCTGCTGATGTCCGTGATCGCCGCGATGTGGTCGTAATCCAGCCCGTGCCGGAATCCCAGCATTGCCGCCGAAACCAAGGCGAGTCGTAGATTGACGGGATCAACCAAAGAAGGATTCCGCGTGGCAAATTCGCGAATCAAATCCGCAGGCCGCGCTGGTCCTGTAGGCTAGCACACTCCGCACCCTCGACCCGCCGGATTGCACTACTAGGGGCGTCATCCCGAACGGAGCCGTTCTTCAGGCGAAGAGAGGGATCTCGCGCGGACTAAAACCAAACCGCCTCACTACCCGCCTGATCATGGCTTCGCGGGCGTTGCTTTGGGCGTCTCCCCCGGACCAATCAGTTCCCGTAGCCGCCGCGACAGAATCGCCGCGAGCGAACGGTAGAACCGCGATCCCAGGTGAGGGAACAGTTCGAACATCGACTGCAACGTCGGCCGGTCCAGGTAGTAGGCCTCTACATCCTCTTTAGCCACCACGTTAGCCGATGCCGGCAGTTCGTCCAGAAAAGAAATCTCTCCGCAAGCCTCTCCTGGACTGATGCCCAGCGCCGTCCCCTGGAGCGGAATCTGCACCAAGGCGGTGCCCTTCAGAAGCAGGTACACCCCATATGTGCGCTTGCCCTTCGACACAATCGCTTCGCCCGCTTTGAACTGCCGGCGAACCGCCTTATCCGCGATCAGTGCCCAGTCGTTGGGCGTCAAATACACCAATCCGTTCTTGGCGCTCGACAATATGGAAACATCTTGCTGCTGGCTTGCTTTCGACATGGCGCGCAACCCGATAGCCGGAGACGACCCACCCGGGGGTAATTTAATCGAACCGAAGTGAAACAAATCGACGACAGAAGCAACAGGGCTGAAACGAGATTAGCAGAAAGCTGGCTGCAACGGCATCGCGCCGTACCTTCGAAGGTAAGTGCCTTGCTGGAAGGAGCTAAAGACCAAGAGATTAAAGATGGTGCGCCCTGAGAGATTCGAACTCCCGACCTACTGGTTCGTAGCCAGTCGCTCTATCCAACTGAGCTAAGGGCGCATTTCTATTTGGATGGAAGAACCGCCCGTTGATTATAGCGAAGATTTCTTTCCCTGAAAAACGGAAACCCCGCCTCCAACGTAAACTGTTTTCAACATCCCCGCCTTGGCCCCTCCGTTGCCTCGATCAGCCGAAGTAATTCTTTCCCGTCTCCGCGCAATTCCTACCGAGGCGAAATCCCACGGCCTTTGATTCTGAACGGTTTACAGATGGCATGCGGCTTGCTTTAATCGAGGACAGACGAAGTGGCGCGCAACGGGGTGCTTCAGAGAATAACTTCGGCCAGAGGTTTTCTGTGAGCACCCCTTGCTTTTCCTCCTGACGCGCACCTCAGCCCTCCCCCCAATGCAAAACGTACGCTCTCAGCGCTCGTGCGGAGCGTACGCACGTGTGGGACGGACACTCCTGTGCGTCCAGGTTTTGACTTTCGATTTAGACCTATGTGGCGCGGGCGCCCCCGCCCGCGTCTAGCCATGACAACACTCAAATCCGGGAATGATCTGACTGAAAACAAAAGGGCGAGATGGAAAAAGGGAGGGGCACGAGTTCATTCGTTGCCGTTAAGCACCCCCAAAATCTCAGGCTTTAGCCTCTGAGGCTCGCTCTTCCTGCCCGAAAATGGAATCGCTCGCGTCGACGCGACACCCCTGTCCGTCGCCTTTGACTTTGGATCAACCTAGGCCAGCGCCACCACCTCCCGCACATCCACGCCCGCATTCCGCAGCAGCTTCGCCACCGCATCCTGCTTCATCCTCGAAGCGTCAAACTCCACCCGCACGGTCCGCTCCTTGGCGTTGAACTGCACGCGCCGGATGCCATACACCTCCCGCATCGTGTCGATCGCCCGCAGTTCGTTCTCCCCCGGAATCGCTCCGTAATTGAAAACCACCTCCAGATAAGTCATGCGCGCCCAACCCTTCGGTATGATGATTTGGAAGTCCCGGCCCGTCCCGCCGGATGAATCCAATATAGAGCATCCGCTATCCAACAACACAGGGACGAGGGGAGCAACCTGTTCTGGGCCTCGATCCGCAAGTCCTCGAGCCATCTCAGAAGGACCGGTCGGATCTGCACCAGTCCCGGAGGGCCGGCTGACAATAGCCCGCCAGTTCA
>PLBY01000058.1 GCA_003134655.1 Acidobacteriaceae bacterium | reverse complement strand
GAGCGAGAATGAAAATACCTTTTTCTCCCCGTTTAACGAAGCGGCCAAGCGAGTTCCATGTACGAAGTCCGGCAACGTTGGTAGCATCGGGCTTTTGGCGTGCGATGAGCATGATGTTGCCGAAGCTGTAGGTGTGAAACTTTGCCATTGCTCCGAGGTATGCGGTGAGGACTTCACTGTGACCGGACTCCAGCGCTGCGACGAGGAAATCCACGGCCTCTTTGGTTCGTGTGTTGACTTCTTCTAATTTCATGTTTTTTCCGTTTCTGCCGTTTCCGGCTTGTTTCTTTCTTCACTTGAGCGGCAGCGGGAAGAAACAAGGCGGAACGGTGAAAGGGACAGAACGGAGGCCGTAGGAGGGTGGCAGGGCGTGAGTGNNACCGGCGCAGTCCGAAACGCCCGTCCGAGCCGCGGCCAAGCGGCGTCCACCCGGAGGAGGCGGAAGTGGGGGAAAAGACGGCGTAGCCTTCCTTTTGAGATGACGGATGGCTGTTACGGATGGGAAGTCATCAGCACAGCAGGCACCCACGGTAATTCTCAACGCAGTGCCCGTTGCATTTTCGACTGACCGACAGTCAGTCGAGAGATGTCCACGGTGGCCACCAAATCTGGCACACCGTCGGCACACGATGTCTGCTCGTCATTTCTGAGCCGCTATCGCCTTACTCTCTTCCGACCACGGTGTCATAGAGCCCATAGTGTGTGAGCCCTTCGTGGCTGTCGATGCCCGTGTAACGTAGTGAGGCATCCTCGTAGCGACGGAACGCGAACACCGCCTGATTCATCTGCTCGGTATTGAATACCTTGAGGCGCACGAGGAGATCGAAGTCCTTCACCGTCAGACCAGTTACAGCCGCAAACAAGGGCGGCTCTAATTTGGTGATCACGTCCTGCAGCGTGTTCTCGCGAAAATCAGTCAGGTACATGAACGCAGGGATGCGTGTGGCGAACTTTATCAGCTTTTCTTGCACGAGCTTGCGCTTCGACTTGTATTCCTTCTCCTCCTCGGTGAGTTGCTTCTTCTGTTGCTCGGTCAGGTCCTTAGTCTTTGGCCCTGTTCTTGAGTTCCTTGACCTTCTCGCTCTTGTTGATGATGGTCTCTATGATGTGGTCGCCTAGCGCGCGCCAACCCTCGATACGTTCCACAGCGGCCAATGCCTCGGGGTTGTTCAGGACTCGGCGTAGTGTGTCGTTGTCCACGTTCACCAGCAGTGCGCTCTCCCATTTGCGCGCCAGCAGCGTGGCGGATGTGCCAGCCATCGCGATGTCGAGAATGCTGCCGGCATCGATCTGAGTCATGTTCGCGCCGTCGTAGGCTAATACCGGCAGGAACGATACGAGATTCTTGACCGCGTTCTCCGGATTCAATTCGTTCGGGGAAAGCCCGATGCCGTAGTCCTTTAGCTGACGGAGAGCGCGTGTGGGAGCAAAGTCGAACACGAAGCATACAGGTTTGACGATCTCTTCCTCGTCCGGATCGTCTCCGTTCGGATTCTTAATAGACCACGGAGACTGCACACGGAAAGCTGCCTGAAAGTAGGTTTCAGGGCTCTTTAGATTGCGCAACATAAGGATCGAAGACCATTGCGGGACGGTTACGCCGGTGGTGAGCTTGCCGCACGATAGCGTAATTGTTTTGGTGTCGAAGCCGCTCCCGATGGCCTCGCGCACCGGGGGGAGCGCCTCCAAGCCGATACCTGCCGACGCGCCCGCCGCCACGAGAACATCGTACTCGCGCCAGAAGATGTTGTGCTTCTCGGCCAGCAAGTTTGCCATCGCGTGACATGCCGCGACATTTGGCAGAAACCAGAACGAGTGCTGCAAGTACGGAAGAAGCCTAACATCCGAATAAGGGAACGGCGGCGGCGACCCAGTTTTGAATCCCTCTACCTCCTTCGGCATGTATTGTCCGCGTATGATGTCCAGCCACTTTTGTACGTCGCTCTTGTGCTTGAACTGCGCGCCTTTTCCCGTTCCCGAAGCTGCGAAGAACTCGTTGAGGTCGAACTCGTCGAACTGCCCGGCGCACGCGACCGCCAGCAGTTCCTCCGGCATCCGGTAGGTGAGCAAACGCATTTGCGGTAGTGCGCCATATGGATTCCATTTGCCTGCGTTTTGCGCGGCGAATTCTTCCTTGGCGCGCTGTTCGTCGGTATAGGTCCAGTTAAAGATTTGTTCTTCGATGAACTCGCCAGTGGCAAGCGCTTTGAATGGTGTTCCGGAGAGGTAGAGGTAGGCCTTGGTCGTGATGGGGAGGAATTCGGTTTCCTTCTCGGAGAGCACCTGTAGGTCTTCGTTCACATTCTCTAATGCGACTCCGTATTCAAGCTTCGCCTCCTTCTGTGCGACGGCTTCTTCTTCGCCTTCGAACAGTTCCTTGGCAGTATCCCGCCAAGCGCCAAAGTGGTATTCGTCAAATACGACAAGGTCCCAATTCACCGCGTGCAGCCATTCGTTCTTCGACTTGATGTTTCCTGACGCGTCGCGGCCCAGCAAATCCTGAAAGGAACCGAAATAGACGACGGGCTTCTTACGGTTGATCTGAGTGGGGTCAGCGCCGGAAGACTTCGACAGGTACTGCCACCCATCGAAGTCCACATGACTCTCAAGGTCGGTTTGCCACGCGTCTTCCACCGCGGGCTTGAAGGTCAGCACCAGCACTCGCTTGGCGCCAAGTTTCTTCGCGAGTTGGTAGGCGGTGAAGGTCTTGCCGAAGCGCATTTTCGCGTTCCACAGAAAACGCGGGACGGCGTGCATATCTTCCGCCCAGCGCGAAAGGAAATACGCGTGCGTCATTTTCACCGCTTCGGCCTGTTCGCGGCGCATCAGGAAGGTCTGGTGATGCGTGCCGGTGAACCGCTGTCCCGTGCGCAATTCGGCGAGCACCGTCTTCAAGTCGCGGAGGGAACAGTGCATCCATTCCAGCTCGGGGTTCGCGAATCTCTTCCTGACGAGTGCCGCGCGTACTTCGTGGTCGCTAAAGATGGTGCCGTCGTCGCGTTCTGCGGATTCGTCTAGTTCGATGGTGTAGTTTTTGATGCTGGCGGTCTTGAGTTGCTCGGCGACGCGCTGCTTCACATTGCGCGTTGTCTGCCCAACCTTAAGAAGACCCTTGTGCGCCTTGTCGTTGATCGAATAGGCGTAGATGCGCGGCCGAGCCTCCGGCTTTGGCGCAAGGATCTCCTCGATGTCCCTACTCACCCTTCGATCTCCTCCGCAGCGATCTCATCGAACAACTCACTGTCGTGCTCGGCGACCTGAGACTGGATGAACGCGATCTCAGCGACAGTCAATCCGTATCGCTTGTAGAGCATGGCGTCTGTCCATTGTTTGTTTAGTGGCAAATCTGGGATGAAGCCATAGACGTTCTTCGGCGCGTCTTGGGTGGACTTGCGGAGCGAAACAAGAAAGCGAGCGAAACGTGTACGCAGGTAGCCCCCGTAATGCTTCGCCTCAACTTCGTTGTCGAAGACGCCGGCGACGACGTAACTCTCGGTGCAAGCAGTTCCGGGCTCGGCGATGATCGGCCTGCTAAGGAACTTGGTCTCGACTGCCGCGCTGGTGCCCTGTACTCGGGTCATCAAGACCTTCCACCTGTCAATCCATGCTGCGTTCGTCGGTATTGCAGAGCGCTCAACCCAACTAATCTTCTGTGATCCGAAGAGCTTCACGGGATTTTTCAGGCGTTTGGGATCAGGTTTGCCATGGAAGAACGTACGAAGGCCAAACGGCTTTTGGCTGGACACGCGACCATCAAGCGTGGGCTCACCTCTAGCCTTGATCTTCTCCAGGATCGGCACCGCCTCATTGCGCCGCACGAGAATGTCATACGCATCGAGATAGCGCGCAACGGCGGGTCCGGTAGGCTGCCCGTCCCAGATCGTTTCCACCTCGCAAGGCCCGTTGTGCTCGCGATCCCATAGGAAATAAGAAATGCCGCCGCGAATCTTCACGCCCGGAAAACCCTCGTAGAGCTTCGGATAGTCCACGATGCTGCGCATTCGCTTGTCGGCGAGCATCCGCTCGCGGTATTTATCGAGCCCCTTGCCTCCTGCCATCCAACGCGACGGCGTAACAAACACCGCGTAGCGTGGAGCGAGTTCAAGCGCCTTCTCCACGAACAACTGGTAAATAGGGGCCGCGCTCGTCCCGTACCCTCCGTCGTCCAACTGGTAGGGCGGGTTACCTATAACCACGTCAAATTGCATATTGTCTCCAAACAACTCCGCTACGCGAGTTTTGATGTCTTTGGTATGAATGAACGTATAGGCGTGGGTCTCAAGTCCGTCGCCACGGTCGAACGTCTTCTGGCTCGCTCCGCAAAACTCGCACTTGCCTTCTTCCCACGTGTGCTCCGTGCGCTCGAACCAGATGTTGCCTGCATCGCTGGTGAAGCCATTGGCAATGGAGTGCTCACCGTTGGCATGCTTCGAGCAGTACACGCTGCGCCGCGCCAAAAGGCTGGTGAGATACGTGATGCCGATACCGAAGACCTTCTTGGTGAGGATATAATTTACGCGCTTCTGGAGATTAGGGATCTCAGCCGCAAGCCCATTGGTGAGGCGGCTGGCAATCTCGCGCAAGAACACACCGGACTTCGTGCACGGGTCGAGGAACTTCACCGTCTTGTCCGCCCAAAGGTTCGCGCCGTTGTGGTCGGCTTTCCAGGCGTCGGAGAGCGTGTCAAGCATGCGGTTGGCGAACTCGGGCGGGGTAAATACCTCATCGTTGGAAAGATTGGCTATGCAGGTCAACACATCCGGGTTGCGCCCGCGAAGCGTAAAGCTCGCCTGATCGTTCATGCGGGCTCCCTTAGGCCATCTTCTGAAGGGACGCAGGCAAGGTCACGCACATTCATTGGCGGATATGCCTTGATCGGAGTGAAGACCTCATGCTTGCCGAGATGGGCAAAGAGTGAGCCTTCCTGGGTGAAGGAAGACATTTGGGTAAGAACATCAAGGCGGAAGTCGCGCCGCTGATACTTGCCCCTGCCAAGGTAGCCCCACTCGGCAAACGTGATGGCCTGGCCATCATGCGTGCGCATCGTCAGGGCGTCGCCATGCACGAGATTTTGGGAGACGACGTAGTAAGCGGCCAGGTACACCTCATCCGTTTCATCCAGATTCAGGTAGTCGGCAAAAACCTCAAGCATGTTCGCGCGGCACTCAATGATATTGTCCGCTAATAGTTCAATCCCGTAGGTGCACATCACCGCCAAGAGGGCGTAGTGTCGTCGCTCAAAGTCGGTCCTGCCGAACTTGGCCTCTACGGCGGCCAGTTTACGTTGCAAGACAGGGACAAGGAAATTCCCACTTCCGCAAGCAGGCTCTAGGAAACGAGAGTCAATGCGCTCGGTCTCGCCCCTGACCAGGTCGAGCATCTTTTCGACCAGCCACGGAGGCGTAAACACTTCCCCGTGGTCTGCAACGCGCCTCTTGGATTTGATCAGATTCATAGGTGATGGCCCGACCTCTGGCACATTGTATCGGCATCCACAAGATAAGATAGCGCATCGAGGCGGTGGTAACCCTCAACTGATGCTATCGACGATTTCACTCATTGAGCTGGACGTTCGCACGGAGATACCCACTCTGGCAGCCACATTGGCCAGAAGTCGTCTTCTGAGAAGTCTCAAGGTGGCGAACGGCTAACCGACAGTGAGTCGAAATTCGAACGAACAGAACGCTGCTGTGACGGTCTAACCGTTTACGGCTTTCAACAAGTTACAGCTGGCGCGAGGGCTACCCACGCTGTAGTCGCGTAAGAATCCCCATTTTGGGAACGATTTGTGGAACGGGATTGCCGGACTACTGGCCCAAGCGTTTCATTAGATGGTTCGCGATCCTAACTCCCGCCTCGGCACCCTTTTGGTTACCTGCCGCAAACATCAAGACAAAGAGAAGCCCTTTGGAGTTATAGAGAAAACCCGGCTTCGCCACCGCAGCGAACTTCCCCTTCAACCGCTTCATGAAGAACTCGGTGATTTGCTCCTGATCGGCAGTCTTATACGTCCGCTCGACGCGCTTCTCGGGATCTATAAGCGACTTCCATGAACTCGTCGAATAGAAGTCTTTCGCCCATTGGTCAGTCCCAAAAATACGCGTCAGCCGGTCCGCCCATGCTTTAGGCGGCATGCCCTCGCTCACGAGCATTCTGTTGATCGCCGCGTATGGGAACAGAATCCAGAGGTCCACCGCCTTCGTGTCGGCGATGGCCGCGATGACCTTCCACTCCACGCTCGCGCCGAACGGATCAAGAAACACAACCGCCCGTTCCTTCCTGGTATCCAGCTCGGCGCACCAGTTCAGTAAAGCTGCATTCGCATCTTCGTTGATGATCGTGATGTCGCAATTTGTAAACTCCTTTTTAAGCGCTTCCAGCTCTTTGCATTTTCCCGCGTCCTTTTCAATGAACACGTAATGGTGGAATGGCGGCTCAACTTCCAGTGCCCGCTTAACGCTACCCTTTCGAAACTCCTCTTCGGCCTTGAGCATGTCAGGGTCATCTTTGAAAAATCCCTGCAGCTTGCGGCGCGGGATTTCCCCTGTGCCTGCGAAGGCATCAACGTAGCTGGTCTCAAAGAATCTGGCTCTCGGATTCTTGTGGAATATCAGCCGGTAAGCGCGAAGGTACTCGCTGAGGATCTCCAGCTTCTGCTGGGTCCACGAACCTCCGAACATCTCTTGTTGGCTCAATGTCCAATTGTCCCAGATGAAACCAGCGCGTCAAGGTGCAAACTGATGACTCTCCCGAACCCGGTTTGCCCTGGACCATATATGGCGAATAAAAAGCGAATACGATAGACTCTACCTCATGGCGCGTTGCCGTGTCTCGTTCACAGACTCGGACGGAGTCCTCCACACAGTCGGAGTTGACGCGAGTTCTCTCTATGAAGCAGTCGCGCTTGCGGTAGTGGAATTTCGGTCCGATACGCTGTCACAGTCTCCGGACCCACTAACGGAGTTCACGATCTCCATACCACGGCCTCCCGTCGAGCATAGAATCCGGCTGGCACAGGTGACCAGATGGACGGAGGGAACGCGCGACGGACCGGCTGGACTCGTCAAAAGGCAAAGGGTTAAAGAGTTACTTGGAAAGCGCTGATGACATCGCAACACTTGCCTTCGCGCTGTCAGTTGCTACTATGGAAAGCGATGCAAGGATCAAGGGAGCCGGCATGAGTGAGAATTCCAAGATCGAGTGGACGGACACTACGTGGAATCCTCTCCGGGGTTGCACAAAGATCAGCCCCGGCTGCAAACATTGCTACGCCGAGACGTTCGCCGAACGATTCCGCGGCGTTCCGGGTCACCCTTACGAGCAAGGCTTCGATTTGCGCTTGGTCCCCGAGAAACTGTCAGAGCCTTTCTTGTGGAGCGGCCCCCGCACCGTTTTCGTCAACAGCATGAGTGATCTCTTCCAGCCGGAAGTTCCCGATGCCTATATCGAAGATGTCGTCAGGGTCATGGTCGATGCCAACTGGCATACGTTTCAGGTTCTGACCAAGAGATCCGAACGGCTCATGGATATGCTCAACGGTCCTCTGCGTTTTGCAACACATCATCAGCACATCTGGTGGGGCGTGAGCGTTGAGGACAAGCGCTATGGCCTGCCACGGGTGAAGCATCTTCGAAAAGCTCCAGCAGCGGTCAAATTTCTCTCCATCGAGCCTTTGCTTGAGGATCTTGGCTCTTTCGAGATTTCAGGTATCGATTGGGCTATCGTAGGAGGAGAGAGCGGCCACGGTGCCAGACGAATGAAACAGGAATGGGTTGAAAACATCCTTCATATCTGCCGTGGCGAAAAAGTAGCGTTCTTCTTTAAACAGTGGGGCGGTGTTCATAAGACCACCCGAGGCCGTCGCCTACATAGGCGTACCTATGATGAAATGCCCAAGCTTCATCCGAATCCCATGCCCTCGCGACCTGAACGCTGCACAGCCGCGACTTTATGGGATGAGCGGAGCACCCGCTGGGCTTATCTGTCCAACACGTCGCCCCTTATATTTCTGCAGCCAGCAGTCGCGGTGTAGCCTCTGCCATTGATTTTTGTTTCAGTCGGGGCCATTCGTCCCAGTTTGCTGCGACTGCGTTCCATTGCGACTCTGAATTCATCGCCGGTTTACTTCCACCAGCGAATCGTCACAGCCGCGTAGGCGCACGAATGGCGACGAACCTATTTAATATCAACACCAATATCCGAAAGGCCATTTACCTCCATCAGCGCCGGACGGATTACGAAATGCATAAGGTTGTCTCCACGCTCATAAGCATCAGGCGGCACGCCGACCAACTTCCTGAATTCTTGAAGGTCAATAGTCTCGACGGAACGATCTAGGTTATTCCGCAGGCAAATCATCTCGTAGACCGCGATCGGGTTACTTACTCGACATCGGATAGGAGATTTCGCATCGCACAAGGCCCCAGCGGTTTGAGCGTGCAAGAATTAGCCGGAGCCGCTCGAAACCTAAGACCTTTGTGTCCATCAGGCGAAGGCGATTTACTTCTTGAAAGGCCGTGTTAAGTTTCACCGGGAAGACGGCTCGTGCCCTAAGAACGGGTCCAGCGGCCCCGAGCTGCCTCCACGAAATCGGTAGCCAGAGGAGCCAGAGGGTATCCTCTTGACAGCGGTGGTACGAGTATGTGACACTCGTACCGATCTAGTTTTAACTCGTACCAACACTCGTACTCAACGATATTAGAGGAAAAACATATGGGATTACAGACATCAATAGAGAATGTTGTTCGTACCGAAGACGGGCCTTACACCTGCTACGACGCTGTTGTGACCGCCCATGATATCTCCCAGCTCTACAAAACGGGCTTTTTGAAAGTGGACGACAACCGCCAGCGGGGGATTGACTCCGTCACCGGCAAGCGCATCCTCGACGACGAAAAAGTAGACCGCTGGGCTGAACAGCTCATTAAAGGTGAGGCGTATCTGGGCCAGCTAAGCTGGAATTTCCGCAAAGATGAAACGATGCTGGAGTATAGCGACGAAACCAGGTCCCTGAAAATCGGTGCCGGCGCGGCGACCATTCCGGACTCGGGACACCGGCACATGGCTCTTCTCAGAGCAGCTGAAAGTGTTGCTAAGGGCAGCTCTTTCAAGCTTGACCGGAAAGTGAGTGTGAGGATCTACAACGTTCCCGAGGGTGAGGAAAACCGAATCTTCTACGCGATGAACCAGGAAGGAAAGAAAGCCGACCCAACCCGCTCGAAATGGCTGCACCGGATTGGTGCCGCGAAGATTGCCGGTGCGCTGGCCGAGCAATGTCCTTCCCTGCGCGACAACGTAGACACCATCCGCGACCGTCTGAGCAAGAAGAACCCGCGCCTCTGCGCTTTCAATACGCTGAGCGGAGCCTTCGAGGCCTACTGGGGCGACTGCAATCCGGAAGATGAGGCGGCTCTTAAGATCGACATCGAGTACGCAGTCCGCTTCTGGAACAAACTCGCGGAGGTCCGCTCCGAGCTCGGCAAACTGGATATCGCCCGTCGCAAGAGAGTGCGCGAGACCCTCCTCGTCGATTCTGCGCTCGCCATTTCAGCCTATGTGGCAGTTGCGCGCAAGATGCACGAACGAGACGTCGACCTCTCCATCCTGGAGAAGCTTGGGCACCCCGTTCTTATAAAGCATGGCGCGACGGGAGAGGAGCGCGAGGTTGATCTTTTCTCACGCGAAAATCCGTCCTGGGAACAGCTCGGCATCTTGGTGCCCTCGACCAAGCGGACTGGAGAGAAGGTTTTTACGCTGCGCAACGCACGACAAACCCGTGACGCGATGCTCCAGGTGATCGAGGGAATACTCGGTTTGAATCAACAACAGGCAGCAGAGCCCATCGCTGCAGCCAGCTAACAAACAACAGGAGAAATGGAGACTAATTCGTTATGGCAAATTTCACAGTTCGCGTTGAACTTCATAAAGGTGAGTGGACCGACTACGAGAAGTTGCACGGAGCGATGGAGCAGAAAGGATTCTCTCGTCAGATCGTATCCGACGATGGCAAGGCATATCACTTGCCATGGGCGGAATATA
Source organism: Acidobacteriaceae bacterium (assembly GCA_003134655.1). Lineage (GTDB taxonomy): Bacteria > Acidobacteriota > Terriglobia > Terriglobales > Acidobacteriaceae > Sulfotelmatobacter. The sequence continues at coordinate 12,272 of PLBY01000058.1, read as the reverse complement.
ACGGCACGGGAAACCTCACGAGCTCTCAAGTTCGGGATATCGCTCGCCAAGCAGCCGATAGCACGGGGAAGCAAAACGCCGTGTTCGTGACAGAGGCTGTGAGCCGGGCCTGGATAGGTCTTAATCAGCTCACCACCGCCTAACTGTTCCGGCAGGACAGCGGTGCGGGCCACGAACTACTGAAGCATCTTTATGGGGTACTTCTACGATCATTACGATAAGTTGCGATTTCCCATCGCGATGGGTACGCGCCCAGGCTTTCGCCCTGCGCAGATCGCCGCAGCGCAGGCCGTTGCCACACACTTCTTCAACGCAAGGCAGCAGGCGATCGTTACTATGCCGACGGGTGCGGGGAAGTCCACCGTTCTCATTGCTGTCGCGTTCATGCTCAGGGCCGAGCGTGTCCTTGTACTGACGCCCAGCAGATTGGTCCGCGAGCAGATTGCGGAGAATTTCCGATTGCTTCTCGATCTCAAGAAAATCAATGCCCTACCTGCGGATCTGGACGGCCCGAGAGTCTTTGCTACAGAAGGGGAGGTCGGATCGGATGGTGAATGGGAAGGCCTGCGGCAGTTCGATGTCGTGGTCGCAACCGTCCCCAGCGTGAGCCCGCGCGATGGTGCGATACCGGCGCCGCCTGCGGATCTCTTCGATCTGGTTTTGGTTGATGAAGCCCATCATTCACCCGCCAAGACATGGAGCCGGTTGCTCGACCTGTTGCAGAATGCGAAGCAGGCACTATTTACGGCGACACCTTTTCGTCGTGACGAAAAGGAGATCAAGGGAAAGTTCGTATTCACCTACGACCTCAGACGTGCCTACGAAGATCGTGTTTTCGGAGACATCACGTTTGAGCCAGTTCGCCGCCCGCCTGGCGGAGCGTCCATTGACGTAGCTATCGCACGGGCAACAGAGGCGAAATTCCGGGCGGATCGCGCGGCGGGGCTGGAGCATCTGGTGATGGTGCGTGCAGATACGTTGCCAAGGGCCAAAGAACTCGAAGATATTTATGCACAGAATACGGACCTGCGCCTGGCTTTCGTGAATGGCAAGCATACGCTTACGCATGTGAAGAGAATCATCGGAAAACTGCAGGGCGGCGAACTAGACGGAATCGTCTGCGTCAACATGTTCGGGGAAGGTTTCAACCTCCCCAACCTGAAAATCGCGGCGGTGCACAGCCCGCACAAGTCTCTTGCCGTCACGCTCCAGTTCATCGGCCGGTTTGCCAGAACGGGCCAGGCAAACATCGGCGGCGCAACGTTTTTGGCGGAACCGGCCAGCAGCGGCGGTGAGATCGATGAGCTCTATGAGACGGGTGCTGTCTGGCGCACGATTGTACAGAATCTCGGCGCCGCGCGCGTGGAAGAAGAGGTTCAGACCCGTGAGGTGCTTGACAGCTTCGAGGTGGAAGCCGTTCCTGACATGGCTGATTTTTCGCTTTATACGGTTAGGCCGTACTTTCATGCCAAAATTTTTTCCAGCCCGGACGGCGCCGATCTAACTGTTGAGCCCGACTTGCCTGAAAAGCTTCAAATCATCTACCGCGGAATCAGCAATCCTCACGGAGCCGCCGTGTATTTGACCCGCGAGGCGATTCGCTCTCCATGGTCCACCGATGAACGCTTCACCAACGTCGCCTACGACCTCTTCATCTTCCACTACAATGCCGATGCTAGGTTGCTCTTCATATGTTCGTCCCGCCGCAACGCGGAACTTTATAACCGACTGGCTAAGGATTTGGTGAACGGAAGACCCCGTCCACTGTCAAACAGCAGCATTAACCGCGTTTTGAACGATCTCGACGCCGCTGAGTTTTTCAACGTGGGGATGCGCAAGCGGCACAAGCTTGGGCAATATGAATCCTATCGGATAATCACGGGACCCAGTGGAGATCGCGCCATTCAGGAAACAGACGGCAGACTCTACGACCGTGGCCATTGCTTCGGCAAGGCGCTTGACGACGGCAACAGTGTCACGATCGGTGTGAGTTCAGCCTCCAAGGTCTGGAGCAATACCTCCGACCAGATTCCTGAACTCCTGAACTGGTGCAACCGGCTAGCCGCCAAGATAGCCACGAATCGCGCGACAGTCACTGGCTCCGGGCTCGATCTTCTATCTGCCGGCCAGGAACTGCTCGAAGTACCGGCCGGAGTTATTGCGATGAACTGGGCGGCTCCCGTTTACTACGATCCTCCGCCAGTGTTTTATCAGAATGTCCATGGGAGAGTGATCGAACGCGATCTTCTGGATTTTGACCTGCAGATTGTCGAAAGCCGAGAGGGAATGGTGATCTTCGCTATCACTAATGCCGACATCACTTGGAGGGGCGAGTTCTCTTTAGGGGGCGGCGATCTATTTCAGGCGGCCTCACCTGACGAACCTGATCTCATCGTTCACCGGGCGAATGAAGACATTACCGTGCAGGAGTATCTGAACGAAGAACTGCCTAGCTTCTTCTGCTCGGATCTGTCTGCGATCGAGGGTTTAAGCCGTTTTCCTACACCAACAGTTTTGCAAGCATTCAGTGACGATTTGGTCGAGGTCATAGATTGGGAAGTCGCCGACGTTGACATCACCCGTGAAAAGCCCAGGGAGGGTACCGGGAGATCACTTTTTGAGTGGCTGCAGGAGCGGCTTCTGGCATCAGGCGCCGAGGTCGTCTTTTGTGACGACGGTTCCGGCGAAATCGCTGATTTTATCGCCATTCACGAAACTGCGGCAGGAACTAGGGTAAAAATGTTCCATTGTAAAGCCAGCGGTGAGTCGCAGCCTGGCAACCGCGTAGACGATCTCTACGAGGTGTGTGGCCAGGCTGTGAAATCCAGCGTGTGGATCAGAACCGAGCAGTTACTGAATCGACTCCGGCACCGTGCGACGCTCCCGAGCGTAACTGGATATCTAAGGGGAGACGAGGATGCAGCTGCGCGTATTCTGGCGGTGCAGAACCGGCAGCAGACTCAGTTTGAGATATACATCGTACAGCCTATGGTTCAGAAACACGGGCGGCGCGATGACATATCCAATCTCTTGGCAGCGGCTCGCGATTACCTGCTCCAAGGGGGTATTGAAGTATTTGGCGTGATTGGCAGTTAGGTTAAGCGATGGACCGCCGAGGTTTGTACTTTTCATCCTGATTGTGCTATTCGTTCCCGCATGATAATCCCGTTCATCAGCGAATGAATATCACTGCGATAGTGACAACGCTCCTTTTAGCGTGAGATCATGCGCCGTTGTAGTTCATCGACTAGAATGGGGTATCTAAATGGCGCGCGCCTTCCTTTCACACTCCAGTGAAGATAAAGCTTACGTCGATATCGTGGCGCGCCGCCTCAGCCGATCACGAGTTGTGTATGATCGGCAGAATTTCGAGCCTGGCGATGATTTCAGGGACTCCATTCGAAAGGGTCTGGACAACTCGTCGCTTTTCGTTCTTTTTGCGAGCGCCCGCTCTCTTGCTAGTACCTGGGTAAAGTTTGAAATCGATGAAGCAGAAGTCCGCCGAATCGCCGGAAAACTCAAGTCTGTCCTTGTCGTTGTTATTGACCGCAGCGTTAAACCTGCTGATCTGCCCACTTGGATGCAGAAAGGCTTGTTTTGCCCGCAGACCCGCCCCTCACAAGCTGCGCGTCTGATCCTGTCGAAATTGATGCAGCAAGAAGGAGCCGACCAACAGACCCTATTTGTCGGTCGCGAGGAGTTGACTAAAGAGGTAGCGGGACAACTGCCTCCGCCAAGCGGACTTCCTACTCCGCAAATATTAGTCTTTAGCGGCCTTGAGGGTGTCGGACGTCGCTCTGTTGCACAACGAGTCTTGAAAGACAATCTATCCCTAAGTTTTGGTCCGGTACTACTTTTGGAGGATACGGACGATCTTGACAAGCTGTACCTGCAACTTCTGGAAGATGCCAATGCATTCACGACGCGTGATGAATACAAAAAAGCAATTTCGACATTCAGGGCGGCCTCCGCGGCGACACAGGCTCAGATGGTCGCTAGGGAGCTTGAGGGCATCGCGAAGGACAACGCGGCTGCTGTGATTGTTGACCAAGGATCTCTCATTGAAGAATCAGGAATGTTTACTGAAAGAGTTTCCGCAGTATTCAGGGAAGTCATTGCCTCAACCTCAGAACCATATGTGATAGTTGTCCAGAGAAGACGTCCGCCAATCGCTCAAACGACCACCAGCAGCCGCATTGCCTCCTTTGCGGTTCCTCCGTTGACCCTTGATGCTACGAGACGGCTCCTCGCGCAAGCGCTTAAGTCAGCAACGGGGAAAATGCCTGACGAAAAGACAACCCAGGAGCTGACCCCCTATTTGGATGGATACCCTCCTGCAGTACAACTGGCCGTCGCTTACGTCGTCCGCTATGGCCTGGACGCCCTTGTAGCTGACAAGAGTTCTCTGATTGATCTTAAGGTTAGAACTTTTGACAGAGTCCTCACAAAGCTGCAGCTCGATGCGGCGGATCAGCTGATTCTTCGCGTCCTCGGAATGGAGCCAGGCCTTTCGCTGGATGTATTGGCCACCATCGTCGATATCGCGACGCCCGATCTTGTGCCGAGGATTACCCGCCTCATTGATCACAGCGTTATCGTTAGATACAGCGACATGTTGTCTCTTGCCGCTCCCATGCGCGACTCGGTTTATCGGGAGTTTGGCATTATCACCCCCGCTGAATACGGCGTCTTTGCCCAGCGCCTAAAGAGCCTTTACTGGAAAGATCCAACGTTGGTGCCTAGTCTCGATGCTATAGATGCAACCTTGTATACGGCGGCGCGCGCAAACGCAAAGGAGCTCGAAGAATTTGCCGACATTATTGTTCCTTCGATGTTACTCAAAATAGCCAGCGCTGCGTACCATGAGAAAGACTGGAAAGCGGCGCGTGACTTTGCACAACGCGCCATAAACGCGGACCCGCGGCCTGATAGAGCCTGGGTCATCCTTGCTAAGGCCTACATCAGACTAGCGCATGAAGGAGCAGCGGAGTGGTCACAGGCGGAACGTGTGGTCGCAACGCTCAAGGAACGTGGCCACCGTGGTCAACACTATCTGGCTGGGTTCTTAAGTTGGAAGCGCGGTGATCTCAAAGGCGCCGTGAAACATTTTGCTCAAGCTGAGAGTGCGGGAGATCGCGGTGTGGCCGTGTATCGAGATCGGGCTCATTGTAAATATCAGCTCGGACTCGTTGACGAAGCGCAGGCAGACATCAAGGTTGCGCTCGACAGATATCCGAGGAATCCGTTCATTGTTGATCTCGCCGCTGCCATCGCAATCCGGGGAGGTAAGTATAAAAAGGCTGAAGACTTTCTCAAGGACCTTGAAGAAGTAGAGCCTACAAAAGAGAATTACTATCATCGACTTGCGACCTTTTATGCTGCTAAGGGGCAGTTCGAGCGTGCCTTAATTGAGGCTGACAAGGCAGCGCAGCGTAATCCGCCGCTTCCTGAGATTCTGACCAATCGTATTGACATTTTGATCGAATTGGAGCGTTACGACGACGCTGTTCGTGAACTCGGGAGCGTTGAGCAACAATTCAAAGGTCGAACGGCAAAGGATGTGCAGAGTGGCCTGCGATGTAAGCTTGCCCTGCGTCAGGGTAACTGGCGCGAAGCGGAGCCGCTCTACACGGCACTCCACAACAAAGAACTTCCAGTCCACAAGTCCCTGAGGGCTGAGCTGCTTCGCCAGAAATCTCTTGATGCGGCAGTTCCCCTGAAGGAGCGGGAGCAGGCAAAAGAAGAGGCCGGAAAGCTTGTGAAGGAACTCACCGCCGCAGGTACAGCATTCTCCTTCGTCCTCGATGAGCCTGAATTTGACAATTGATCCACTCCCGAATCACTGTCCCTAATACTTAACGTGAAATGTCCGACAGTCCTCGGGCTTGCTCTTGCGGCGGTCGTAGAGTCGGGCAGTGGAGAGGTTTGCGTGTACTCGGCTGCCACGCAACGAACAACGACTGAGGTGCGCCAACAACTGCACCTGTGACGGGTTGGAGCAGAGACATTCACTTTGGTTGAGAGATTTAGCTTGTATTTCATCAACTCTCCTTCGGGCTTGGCAGCAAATCCTAAATAATCGCTGGTTTGCTGACCTCACGACCAAGGATCTCGGACGCCATCAGATACAGGAACTGCATGGGAGACTCGGAAATGAAAGTGTCGAAAAACGGGCCAAACCTGGAATCAAGGAAATCCTCAAAGTGCCCCGGAAAGTACCGGGTAACGTGACCAAGAAAAAACATTAGGGCGTAGATGGACAGCATTTGAGGAAGCCGCTTCGCCTGTTCGGATGGCGGAGTGCAATAGATATATGACTTCCGATAGGGCGATGCGGTCTTCACCGTTTCCCATATGCGATTCCGGCCTTTCTGAATAAGCAGCGCAAGCGCCTCGCCAGGATCTTTCACATAGGTCTCGGGCTTTTTCTGCTGCAGGCATACCACGTTGACATCTGTTGCGTTGTCAGCAACCTGAAATTCGTCCAGATCCGCCTGTGAGAGTATTTTGGACTCGGTAAGATCAAGGCGTTCTAGATCAAGCCTGCTTATATAGAAGTTGAGCCAGACTTCGCGTTTCGGCGGGGCATGCAGGAGCTCGAATCTTTCGATTGTCAAGAAGCGCTCCGCGCGGTTTGTTGCGTAGCACCACAGACGATGACCAGGCAGTATCTGCGGGAGGAGATGACCAATCTTGAGTGGCGAGTTCAAGATGGCGGCGTTACCCCCGAGAAGATTCAATAATTCCTGAAAAACCAGCGTGCCCTGTCTCGCAGAGAATTTCACGAGTGACTGCGGTATTCGCTTCGGGTCAGACTCGCCTGAAATGCCGTGAATCGCCGAGCCCGCGAGGGCATGATTACCCTTTGCCACTCCGTACGCCTTCGACAGATTCAGGAAGGCGTAATAGAGCAAGACGGGACGAACAGCCATCTCGCGGCCCGCAGTGGCCCCGCGGAAATAGTCTTCCGCCTGCCTGCGAAATGAATGAGCGATATCCCTGACCTTGCCGGGCTTCACCGCTCGCGTTATAGCCTCCGCCAGCAACTCCCACGGATCGTTCACAAACATACGGTGTTGGAGCGCGAAGGACTTTCCGTCGTGGTGAAGGATATTTCGGCCGAAAGTGACAGTTTCGCGCCCAATCCGCAAGGGCTCGCCTTCTCGCAACTTTGCTGGCGCTTTTGTTGATGCCATGTCAGCTGTTAGAGTAGCACCGCGCGCAAAGCCGATTTACATTTGCGGTGTCGTAGCCACCTCTATGAATGGTAGCGTCCTTTATCATTCATGATCCGGGTGGGCCTGAGTACCGGCTTCCGAATGCCTGAACCTGAAATCCGGCACACAACTGGCGCACAGCCAACTCGAATGATTAGGTTCCACGTGCGGACGAGAGAGAGTCCGCCTGATGGGCCGTAAGTCGAGAATGGCCGGCCTTAAGGCTACAGACGCGCAAGGTCCTTCTGAATGCGGGCGAGAATTGTGTCGAACGGAATTTGTCCACGATAGTAAAGTGGGGCTGTCTTTGAATATTCCGCTTCAAATCGTTTGCGAATATTCTGGTCATCGATGGTGAAGGCCCCACTCGCCGCAACGTTCGGGTTCAAGGACTTGAAACGCTTCTTTTTGTGCTCCAAATATTCTGGGGTGCCGATGAACTTCTGCACGGCTTCTAGGTCAAGAAGCTGATGAATGTCGTAGTAGTGCCGAAGGAAATTTGCTGGAACTTTCCCAGTTCCACTAAACTGGCCGTATTTTCGAACTACGGCCTGGACTTTTTCGACAAATGTGTATTCAGGGTTGTAACACGGAATTTCGAGGGCTCGGTTGTCCACGTATTGAAGCTTCTTGGCCTCTGCGAACTGGACGATCCAGGAAGAAATCGTAACAGCGCGGTTCGGAGTCGTCTGATCAAAACCGACTTCTAAAAGAACCCCATCCTTGAGACCGGTGATCGATCCGAATTGGGTCTCGTAGCGTAGCCGGAGGCCAGCGTTTCTCAGGGTTTCGTCATCGTATGTCGTATCCCTCTCGACTGTCGTAATCCCCGAGATCTTGATCTTGTCCCGTAACTTTTCATAAAACTGTCGTCTGGATTCGATATGCGGGGGTTTCTCGTGATTTGGATTTGTATCAACCTGTAGTCCCTCGAATGGTTCGATACGAATGTCGATGTCTTCGGAAAAGCGATGGATGATCCCAAAGCCCTTAGAAAGCGAAGTGCCGCCCTTGAGCTCAAACGTTAAGCCAAGCTGTTTAAGCCCAAAGACGGCGTGCATGATCCAGTAGTCCTTTTCCACGAGAGCCGGGTCATTGATCTTCTCGCTGTCGGCAACGCTTTCGACAAGTGCCTTGAAATCGCTTCGCTCATGCAGAAAAGAGTCAGGCATGTTGCAACATCTCCTGAAACTTTTTCTGCGTGGAGTACTTGCCGTAGAGAGAAACCGCCCGTGAAAGCTTTTTCGGGTCCATCTCTTTGGCTTTTTCGCGAACGCGAGAAAGAACGGCGTCCCGATCCTCCGCAAGATCACCTAGTTCATTAACAAGATCAACCAGCATAAACTCGGGAGAGAGTTGCCTTGGAACATTCATGCGGCGCTCGAAGGTGACCATTCGATTTCCGAGCGGAAATGTCCCATGACGTTTCTGATTGTAGACAACCCGTTTGTTGTAGAGCTGCGTTGTGCCAACTCCCAACTGGTTGTAGGCATTCGGGGAGGTCAAGACAAACCGGTCCGTCCTCAAGAACGCCTTCACCAGCTCGTGCTCGTCCGCAGGAGCTTCTCCAAATTCAAATTTACGGGGGCAGTAGTACAAGCCGGTGCGGAGCTTCTGGAGGGTCCCGTCGACAGTGAGTTCCTTGAGGTGTCGATCAACACTATGGGACCAAGGCAAAAGGTCTTCTCTGCGGTACACGCGTCCAGGGCGGAGATGTCGCTTCAAGCGCTCAAGTGTGCTCGGCCGCATTTCTGATCCTCCACAGTTATGCTATTCTTTGCGACTTCTAATTGTCAATAGTTTTATTAAAATATCATTCATAATTATAAGCAATTACTTATTTATCTATGGCTTACAGGTAAGCCAATGCCTATAAGAGAGACTCGATTGACCAGGATAGCTCAGAGACAAATCATTGAGCAGTCGCGCTTTGTGTTGTTGGGATCAATAGCGTTCATAGATTCTGCAGACAGTGTCTGCAAAATCTTGCCTCCGGCGGTGCGGCGATAGAGCTCATCGCGACTTTTCCATCTCAAACAGTTGGCATTATTAGCGCCCTAGCCCGATTCCCTGTCCTTCCACCAGAGTGATCAGTCATAGCGTGCGGTTCATTGCGCTGTCTCGCCCGCCCGTGGACCGAGTATCCGCCCCAGAGCCATCCCATCGACTACCGTTGCAGCGGAATCTTCGAGGTAATAGCGCAGTAGTGAGACGGTCTCTCCGTCGGCCGCTTCAATCCTGTCCAAGTGACATGACAGACATTGCATCGATGTCTGCGCCGACAACAGCAGATTGCGAACCAGCAAATGTGGCGAAATCACGCCGCCGAGTTGTTCATCGGACAGAACTCCGTTGTGAGAACTTTTGGCCGGCCACAGCCAAATCGAAAGTTCGCATAGGTAGACCGTCGCTCGCACCCCCTCGATCTCTACCTCCCCTGCAGATTGCGGCCCGCAGAAACGGACGAGCGGATAAAAGCGCTCTCGTATCAGTTGCACGATATGCTCGTTCATCAGTTTTCCTCCCGCTCTATTTTGATCGATCCGATCCTTGCCATTAATACCGAGCGGCCTTTCCATGTCTGCTCTCGGCGACGTTTTAGAGACTAATTCCGTGGCCGTTGAGGTTGAGTCCGTTGCCGGTAAGAGACTGTGCGTTTTCCGCGACGGACTGCGTGAGCGAGTGGCCCGCTTGTTCAAGCGCATTTTCGCGTGTGATGGGGTGCGCGTGCCGGTCAAAGAACTGGCCTTGGCTGTCGATGTGTAACCAGCGGTGGGTTTCGGGATGTTGGTAGCTGTGGATGCCGTCGGTTTCGCGTTGCCACTTGTAGCCCTGGGCTTCTGTTGGAAGAGCTGATTCGATGGGGCCGTACTGGCGGTTGCGCTCGCCTTGTTCGGGGGTGATCTGAGATTGTTGTTCCGGTTTCAATTCATTGAGGTGTTGCATAGTGTGCTCCTTCGGAGTTTGGGATGGTGAATGCGCAGCGGGTGCCTCGTGAAAATCGAGGGCGGAGGTTTTGCTCATATCGGTGCTGAGGCGCTGGGCAAGGGTGGCGGCATCATTGGTGTAAATGTGGGCGTCCTGGGACGCCCGCGAAATGGAGACGTAGGCAAAGCGGGGGTTGAGGAGTTCGGAGAACGCATTGGTGTCCATATTGACGAGGACGCGGTCTTCGGTCAAACCCTGGGAACTGTGGCTGGTAACGGCATAGCCGTGATCGAAGTGTCGCATCCGAGCGGGGTCGAAATTGACAGTTCTTCCGTCATCCATTTTCACGGTCAAGCGATTGTCATTGCCGATGGCTTCGATATGGCCGCGATCACGGTTGTGCACGTCGAGATCCTTATTATTGTGCGTGAACTGGATGTGATCGCCGGTGGAGAACTCACGCGGAAGGCTGGTGTAAACATTGACTCCGCGCAAACGCTGCGGATCGTAGGCCACCTGCTGGCCATCTGCTCTGGCAACGGTGACTCGATTGTTGGCGGGATCGGTCGCGACGACCGTGGCGTAGCTGTTTCTTTCCAGGCCAAGCTGTTGGCTCCCACGAATGTACTGCACGGTGTCGTCGGGGTGGTACCGGGCGGCCCACGCTCGATCTGCTCCGCTCATGTCGTTTCGAGCCACGAGCACGGGAAAAGAAACATTCTCTTTTCCGAGCGCGCCAGAGGCTTGTAACTCGATCCTCACGGCCTGATTTATGTCTCGCCGCGAAGCGTTGTCGGGAGAGACAATCAAAGTTTTTTCGGGGTTCGAGGCGTAGTCTCTGGCGATGGCTGCGATGCGCTCTTGGGGATTGGAGAGCTCGGTGATGCGCCCCTGAGCTTGCAGCAGGGAGATGCCGGTGTGGGTCTCATTCCTGGCAAGATGTTCGACGGCTTTGAGCAATTCGGGGGCTTTCTGGCGCACGATCTGGTCGAGTTGGGCGGTTCGCATTCCGGCATCCTGCAACTGCTCGAAGGGTTTCCCCGCATCTACGGCCTGATGCTGGCGTGTGTCGCCGATGAGCAGAACGCGATCATGGGGACCGAGCCGGTCGAGGAATTCCTTCATCTGCTGGGTGCTGGTCAGACTGGACTCATCAATCAGGAAAAGGCGGCGATTTGCCGGGTCGTCACGGTTGGTCTGGGCCTGCTCGCGGGTTCCCATCGCCAAATAGGCTTGCAAGGTGTCGGCGGAGATGCGAGCGGCCTGGCGCAGCTGATGAGCGGCGCGTGCGGTCGGGGCGAAGCCCGCGACAGTGTAGCCGTTGTGCTGGGCAGCTTCGCGGATGGCTGCGAGAGCGGTGGTCTTTCCAGCCCCCGCGAGTCCCTGCAAACCGTGGATTTGATCTCTTGAGGTCAGTATCTCCTCGATGACACGGCGCTGGGCCGGGTTCAAAAACTCAATCGCAGCGGCGTGAGACGCAGCGCGTTGTTCGCTCATGATGGGCGCAACGGTGTTCTGTCCGCGCTGCATGTGCTTAACTGTCGCTCGTTCGGCGGCGATGGTTTCGGGAGTCGTCAATCGTGGCCCGGTGTCGTGCTTCTGAGGCTCTACTGTTTGGAATTCGCCGATAGCGTGGCGGTGCTCGAAGTTGTCGCGTACCTGGCTGAAGGTGAGGTCTCCCATGCCGCGGCGAAGCGCATCGCGCATGATGTCGCGCTGGTCGATGACCGCCTCGCGCTCGAAGTTGCGTTCCTTGGCGTAGGAGACGGCTTCCTGCGCGCGCTGGGGCGCGTCTGGCACTCGATTCTGTCCCTGCGCATGAACTCGTTCGTGGGCCTCTCGAACAACCCGGTCGGCCTGATTGCCGAACTTCGCGGCGAGCTGGCGGTGAGCTTCAATAACCTCGGTGGGCCTAAGAATCTGCTTTTTGTCGCGGGTGTTGTGGGCGGCGATCTGCGCGGCCTCCGGCCCGCTGAAGCCGCTCTTGGCCATCGCCTGCTCGATCTGCTGGCGGCGGGGACTGGAAGCATCCAGATACTCCAGCGAATACCCTTTAATCTCAGGTGCGCCTTTTTTCCCTGCCTCGATTTCATAGCCGAGATTGCGAAGCCGAAAGGTCAGTTCCGC
>PLBY01000139.1:7293-16718 GCA_003134655.1 Acidobacteriaceae bacterium | reverse complement strand
CCCTTTTTATAGAACTCATTGAGAATTTGCGCCGCGCCCCTCGTGCCGCTCGCCCCCGCGCGGCGCCACACCACATTCCCCTCTCAATCACTCGACATTCCGGCAGGGGGCGGGTGTAGCATTTTCCCCTCAATGCGTATAAACCCCCCTCAGTTTGACGGGATAGGAGGTAGGAGAAAAAAAGTCCGTCCCCCATAGTAACAACTCAGTAAATAGCCCCCGCCGGTTCCCCGCCCGCGCGCGCGGGGCAGGACTCGCTGCGAGGGGAAGCGTTGGGCAGGGGCGTGCGGGGGAGCTATCCTTCGGTACCTGTGGCTGTCTTCCCCTGGCTGAGCGTGTTTTCCACTTTATGCAGGAGTTCTGAAGGGAGGAAGGGCTTTTCCAGAATGGTTGCGCCGTACTTGATCCATTCACGCAATTCGGGAAACTGTTCACCAAAGCCCGTTATAAATAGAAATTTCGTCTCGGGGTGAGCCCCACGAATTCGCTCTGCGAGCTGAAGGCCGTTGAGCTGGGGCATGACAATATCACTGACCATAAGGTCTATTGTTCCATCGTGTTGCTGGCACAAGCGGAGTGCCTCTGCACCATCGGCGGCGGGAAGGACGGAAAACCCGTCGCCTTCGAGCACCCGGTGCAGAAGGTTTCGAAGGTTGTCGTTGTCTTCGGCCAACAGGATGGTGGCGGAAGGCTGCCGAATGCGCGCGAGGTGAAGTCTCTGGTGCGGCGCTTGAGCTTCTCCTGTGCGTCGTAGTTCCAACTCACGCATCGTCCGTCGGGCGAGTATGCGTAAGGAATCGCTCTGCTCCTCTGTCACGAGGTGTGGCACTCGGTCCATCACGGCTAGGGTGCCCAGGGGGTGGGCGTCATCGGTAACTAACGGTATCCCTGCGTAGAATTGAATCCCGATTTGCTTCACCAAGAAACTGTTCATGAACCTTTCGTCAGAGGGCGGATCCGGGACGATCAGGAGGTCGGATTGCAAGATGGCATAGGCGCAGAACGAGCTATCTCGCGGAATCTCATCCAACTCAAGGCCGATTCTTGCCTTAAACCATACGCTTTGCTCATCGATGAAAGCGATGATTGCGATTGGAGTATCGCAGATAAGAGAGGCGAGAAGGGCAATGTCGTCGAACACTTGCTCGCAAGATGTTCCCAGAACACGAAAGCTACGAAGACTTTCGAGACGGGAACTTTCATTTTGTGGGAGAGGCAACTGCACTAAGGCCTCACCGCGACGACAGAAGCGGTCCCCCTCAGGCCGCCTCATACCATCGCTAATTCTACCTTCGTACTGCCGCGAGAACAACTGACCATGAACACAATACAAAGGTTTGGTGCGGCAGATTCGTATCTGCGCATGCCCCCGGCCAGAGTTCGTTGTGATGTCCACACGTAGTGACTGGACGATCACGCCCCACGCGATTAACTTGATAATGTCGCTAACGTAGATCGTTGTCAAGATCGATCTCAAAAATACTGGAAAGACTCCTGACAAGGTGTTGTCGTTCTCATCAGTGTCCTGAAGGGCGACACCGTGAAACGTGGTGCGATGCGAAAAGCTAGACCATCGGTTACAGGAGAGTATGCTGCAGCAAAGAATTGCGTTTGATCCCGTTTATCTCTCGGATCTGACAGTCGGTCAGTATCGCAATCTACTCGATCTGGCACAGCTGATAGTCAGCCACCGGACAACAGATGCTCTTTTCCCCACCTTGGCACTCTGGCTGCGGTCTTCCTTGAATTTTGACTTTGTCACGTTGGGTCTTTACGACTCACGTACGGAGAACATCCATCTGGATACTTGGAAGGCGGGCCACGTGCAGAAAAGATGTGAATCCATTCCCGTTTTCACTGGTGCAAGCGGATGGGCCTGGAAGAATCAACGATCCGTACTTGTCCAGAATCTGGACACAGAACCAAAGTTGCCTGTCTTCCTAGAGTCGCTTCGCCAACTTGGGGTTCGTACTTACTATGTCTTTCCCTTGACGACAAGTCGTCACAAGCTGGGATCAATAGGCTATGGCAGTTTGCATGTCATTCCCAAGACGAATGCGATGCTAGAGTTGTTGCGGCGTGCGGCTGCAATGATCGCTCAATTCCTGGACACCACACTTTCATCTGATGGGCTTATAGCGCAGACGGATTGCGTCCAAGCTACCCCGGTCGTAACGCCGGGGCGCGAACAAGCACTCCTGGATCTCGATCTGGGCAATCAGGAGGGACAGGGCGAAGCTTTCCCCGAAATCGTGGGGAATAGTGCTCCTCTGCAAGAACTGCTAAGACAGGTGAGGACGGTGGCTGCCACGAACGCAACGGTGCTGCTGCTGGGAGAGACAGGGACTGGCAAGGAGTTAGTTGCACGTGCTATTCATCGGCTCAGTCCGCGGGCCGACAGCAAGTTTGTCAGCGTCAACTGTACTGCGATTCCCACCGAGTTATTGGAAAGCGAGCTATTCGGACACGAAAAGGGAGCATTCACCGGAGCCATCGATAGGCGCGTCGGTCGCTGGGAACTAGCCGACAAAGGGATCCTGTTGTTAGACGAAGTGGGCGACCTTCCGACTGCGATTCAGCCGAAGTTGTTACGGGTCCTGGAAGGCAAGGAATTCGAAAGGCTCGGCAGTAACCGAACTGTAAAAGTCGACGTTCGGCTGATCGCTGCCACAAATCAGGACTTGCATCGGAGTATTGCCGAAGGTCGTTTCCGCGAGGACCTATTCTATAGACTCAATGTCTTTCCGATTCACGTTCCCCCTCTGCGGGAGAGAAAAAGTGACATTCCTGCCCTTGTGCGTTACTTCGTGGCCAGATATGCAAGTGAAGCCAAGAAGTCGATTGCGACTATCCCTAGGGAAGCAATGGATACCCTTCTGAATTGGAGCTGGCCGGGGAACATCAGAGAATTGCAAAACTTGATGCAGAGATGCGTGATTTTGACGAACTCGCCAGTCCTGATGGTTCCACTTGGGGAACTGAGAAGTGACGCGAAGCCGTCTTCTGGCAGGGTGTCCCCAGAGGTCGAGCGCGAGCTCATCCTTCAAGCTCTGAAAGAGGCGGGCGGAGTAATAGGTGGCGAATCTGGTGCAGCCAATAGACTGGGGATGAAACGCACGACCCTCTACTCGAAGATGAAGAAGCTGAACATTAGTCCCGTTGAGTTCCAGTGCTAGTTGCCACTGTGCGTACGAACGTCGGACACGACATCTTTTCAGTATTCTTGGACTTGTGGTGGCACATCCATCGAAAAAGGCATCAGACGTGTCGAAGTGTCGAGTTTGTCAAAGCGGTCGACAGTCATCCGACGACACCGGCGCGCCAGCTATACAGAC
The DNA here is from genome assembly GCA_003134655.1 of Acidobacteriaceae bacterium. GTDB lineage: Bacteria > Acidobacteriota > Terriglobia > Terriglobales > Acidobacteriaceae > Sulfotelmatobacter. Next base: position 13,383 of record PLBY01000139.1, on the reverse strand, counting down.
TAGACCCGTATTTTCTATAACTTATAAGTTGACGTTCCGCGCGGAAGACCACTTGCAAGGAGCCCTATGCAACGGAGCGGGGATCAACCACGCCGGAGAAAGACCTCGTACGCCAAGCGATACTCTTGATGCCGACGGATCGGCTCGACGCGTGTGGAATGCGCCCCGGCCATGCACTTGATGCGAACGACGGACGGGGCAGTCGCTCTCTGCCAATCTCCCCGGCCTTCTGATCCGCTTGGGGCTCTAAGAATCGCCTTTGCCTGTGAAATGACGAGCCCTGGCTTAAAGCACCGAAGGTTTAGTGGGATCTCAACTTAGGTGAGGCCGGATGTGTCGACTCGCCTGTCTCTCGACAGTTTTGACACTCGCCACTGAGATCTCCAGGTCGTGTTTTCTATGACTTAACTATTACTCGGAGATGGAAAGGTACATGCATCTGACAGCAAGAAGCGAAGTGGGGCAACGGTGGACTCGTGGCATTCTTTTAACGCGGACTCGTCGGTAGGCGAATCAGTGGATTCGGGCGACGGTCCCCATTCGCGTTGAAGAAACACCGTCGCACAACGCTTGCCCTCCCCCCTGGGAGCACTTCGAGTGTCTGGTGGTCTGCTGGAATTTCTCTGGGATGCAGATCACCAGACGTTAGGAGAGGTGCTCGACGAAGCAGAGCGCAGAGTTACATCATATCTCGACAAGACTACAAGCTGCGATTAGCCCGGCACGGATTCATTAGAGACAAAGCCGTGCTCGAAGACCTATCTGCGGCATGGCACGGCCCGCGCGGATGGAGAAGACAGCATGAGCGAGTGGCTAAGCTTCCTTCAAGCTAGCAGTCCGTGGTGAAAGGCTGACGTAACTCTTGAGAGGAGGCGCATTATGACACCCGTGGCAGCGGTCAAGAAACGCAACAAGTTCGACCTCAAGACCTTCCTTTCGACCATCGACGGCGGCAGGACAATCTCGGCCGCTCCCAAAAAACAGACAATCTTTGCTCAAGGCGACTCGGCCGATTCTGTTTTCTACATACAGAGGGGAAAGGTAAAACTCACCGTTCTGGCCACGAGCGGGAAGGAAGCCACAATAGGCATTCTGAATGAGAGCGATTTCTTCGGAGAAGGTTGCCTCGCAGCACGGCCTCTCCGCATGTGCACTGCGGCCGCAATGACCGATTGCACGCTGATGCGGATCGATAAGAAATCCATGATGGAAGTCATTCACCGGGAACGTGCGTTCTCCGATATGTTCGTCGCATATGTGCTAGCACGGAATATCCGGTACGAGGAAGATTTGGTTGACCAGCTTTTCAATTCCAGTGAAAAAAGACTTGCTCGGATTCTGCTGTTGCTTGCTCAATTTGGCAAGGACGGTAAGCCCGAAGCTGCCATTCCCCAGATCGGTCAAGAGACTCTGGCGGAGATGGTGGGAACCACTCGCTCGCGAGTCAATTTTTTCATGAACAGGTTCAGAAAATTGGGATTCATTAACTATCGCGTTGGTGATGAATTACAGGTTCACAGTTCACTTCTCAACGTCGTTCTCCACGACTAAGCGCCTGCAGAAACACTTTAAGAGGGAAGGTAGAAAATGGTATTAGCGTCAAGTCAGACCGACGACCTAAGAATGTACTTACAAACGGGTGCAATATACAGAGCCAGGTCCAGCAACGCTATCCGACTGCTCTCAATCTGCGGGGATTACTGCGTTTATGTTTATGTCTTCCTAACGAACCTGCGATCATTGACGCACGGCTCCGTGACTGGGCTCACCAGAAGAGACGTATTTGGCGCTAGTCTTGTGTTTGTCGCGGGCTCAGTCAAGGACTGGATCGGAAATCAACGCAAACATAACGCTTTAACACACTCTTCTGGCATCGTTCCCTACTCGTCTTGTGATTCTAGGCGAGAGCAACCGCACCAGGATCTCGATTTTTTCCCGATGTGCAGCAGGCAGACGATAGCATGTGGGGCCAGCCGTGGTTGAGCACAAGCTGGGGCACAAGGATGGGCGCGAAATCCCGGTGAGGATCACGCTGGGCCCTGTGAAGGAGCAGGAGGGTATGCTGGTTTCCGGTGCCATTCGCGATATTAAGGGGCGTAATCGATCCGAGGGAGCGTTGCAAGCTTCCGAAATTCGTTACCGGCGGCTGTTTGAAGCTGCCCAAGACGGCATATTGATCCTCGATTTTGCCAGCGGGCAAATTGTGGATGTGAACCCGTTCTTGACCAACCTGTTGGGATATTCGCGTGCCGAGTTAGTGGGGAAGGATCTCTGGGAAATCGGTCCCGTCAAGGACATTTCCCCCAGCCGTTCAAGTTTCGCTGATTTACAAGACAATGGCATTATCCGTTACGACGATTTGCCCCTTGAAACCAAGGACGGTCGCCGAATTGCGGTAGAGTTTGTCAGTAATGTTTATACAGTGGGCGGCACCAGAGTCATCCAGTGCAACATCCGCGACATCACCCGGCGCAAACACGCCGAGGAGGCGCTCCGCAAATCGGAAGAGCAATTACAACAGGCAAGCAAACTGGAAGCCGTCGGACGCCTGGCTGGTGGAGTGGCCCACGACTTCAACAACCTTTTGGGCGTAATTTTGGGAAGTTCGGAACTCTTGCTGGGAGATCTTCGCGCCATCGACCCACGAAGACGATATGTCGAGGCTATCATCACCGCATCTCAGCGGGCTGTAAGTTTGACAAAACAACTCCTGACCTTCTGTCGCAAGCAGGTATCTTCGACACTCGTCTTTGATCTCAATTCGATAGTGAGGGAAACTGGCCGCATGCTCCCTCGAATGATTGGAGAACACATCGAGATGGGTATTGTTCTCTCGGGAGAGCAAGCCCCGGTTCTGGCCGATCCTACCCAAGTCCAGCAGGTTCTGATGAACCTGGCGGCAAACGCTCGTGACGCCATGCCCGAAGGAGGCAAGCTGACTATCGAGGTCGCCAATTGGGAAATGAAACAGGGTGGCGGCGAACCGGCTGACGTTGCTCCGGGTCACTACGTTACGCTAACGGTGAGTGACACGGGGGCGGGGATGTCGCCAGAGATCCAGAGCCGTGCCTTCGATCCGTTCTTCACGACGAAAGACATCGGAAAAGGTACGGGCCTGGGTTTGTCTATAGTTTATGGAATCGTGAAGGAGAGCGGTGGGAGCATTTTGTTAAACAGCGAGCGGGGCGAGGGTACGACATTCAGGATTTATCTACCGAGGGCGAAGGAGAAAATCATAGAGCAGGCCGCCGCGTCGAGAGTCCCCGACGAATCTCTGCGGGGCTCGGAAACCATCTTTCTGGTAGAGGACCAGAGCGAACTGCGTCATCTCACTCATAGATTTTTGCAGGGGCTGGGATATAAGGTGCTGGTTGCAGGTCTTCCGGGAGAGGCCATTCAGATTGCGCAGCAATTCACCGGAAAAATTGACTTGCTGTTAACGGACGTGGTGATGCCAGGTATCAACGGTCGAGCGTTAGCACAGCAGTTGCGACCTCTTTACCCCAACATCCAGGTTCTCTATGTGTCGGGCTTTGATGACCAGACCCTTGAGCAAGACGTTCTCGATACGAACGATGCTTTCCTGGGAAAACCGTTTTTTCTCCGAGAGCTAGCGGTGAAAATTCGAGAACTCTTCAGCAAGCCGATATCAGCATCGTACAACCAAAAAAACAAAACTCGTGCCTCATGAGACGAGGAATCTCAGCCTTCGAGGCATTAGTTTGCTTTCACCCAATGTCATGACCATTGCGGACGAGCGGAGGGGGAAACGCAGTTGACACAGGCGATGAACCGCTACATGTACGCCATGCGGAAAGCAGAAGCAGCATAGCTGGAATGAAAAACAAAGTTCCATTTATCGATCCCTCGCCCGATCCAGACAAGGACCCTAACGAACCGAGGAAGTCTGAACTTCTAACCGTCGGACCAAAGGCTACGTTCCAGTGGCCGCAGGATTGTCTGTGGCCGTTCGTTGATCACAAAGGGGACAACGATACATGACGCTGTTTTGCTTTGTGGCCCACCGATAAAGACGACGGACCTGCTGTGGCTTCAGTCTGTTTCATCCGATACTCCGTGGAACTGGCAGGAGGAACTGACATGCTGAAAGCTGTGAAGGATTCGATTCGCAGAATGACGAAAGCCACTCCCCATTTAACTCGTCAACCTTTCGCCGAGACTCCAGCCAGACGAGCCAGCACTCCCCAATGCCTAGGATGAGGTCGGTACCCCTGGCGAATCCGGCTCGCATACCATCGGGATACGCCCATGCTCGATCGAATGGCAGATGTCGCAACGTCCGACAGTTTCGGTTGAATTTTCCGCGAGAACAACTCGCTGGTAAGCCACGCTGGTTGACAGGATTCGTCCCATGCCGAACGTGCATTCGCGTGCCGACGCTGAGAATCGGCCTGTTTGGTCAGTGCTGCAGGGGTTTGCGCCGCCAACCGTCCCAGACGAGCAGCATCAACGATCCGTTCTGTGGCCCCTTCGATTGAGCATTGGGCGCAGTTAATTCTTCCAACGGCGATATTCTTCCCGCAACCACGACAGAGCGTCTGCGGACCTGGCGCATTTGGGGCATGTGAGGACGGAGCTGCTTTCGCTTGCCGCTTGTTCCCCTGGGTCAGCCTTGTGGCGAATGGAGCATCGGGCTTGCGGTTGGTCGACCAAAAAGCACGAGCAACCCACTCTGCAATCGGCGCGACGGCGCGACCCCAGATCGGTGCGGTCTTGCTCAGTTCGACCGTGAACGGTGCCATCAGACGGCAATTGCCGTCACGCTGCTCGAAAAACCATTCGCGATTGAGGAACTGCCGCGTAATCCAGTCCAACAGGTAAGCGTCAACCTGAGGACGAACTACTTCCATAAGGTCGCACGCCAAGCTGTCGCGGGCCGGTGTGTCTACGTGCAGGACACCCATGCCCGGATCAAGACCCAGAGCAGCAGCGGCCAGCCGAGCCTCGGATTCGAGCAATGCATAGAGATAGTTGAGAATTGCGTTTGGTGGGTTGGCCGCAAGCCGGGGTGATCCAGTTAGCGGCGAGACGCGGGCTCCGAAGCTGCGCCAGTGCCCCGGGACTCGTCGTAATTGATTCTTGGGGAAGTTGATCGGCAATGTACTCCACGCTGACCAGTATGCTCTGGCGGCTTGTGATTCGATCAACCTGATGGTTGAGATACTGTCGCCGGTGGGCACTTGCGCCTTGAATTGAGCAATTGCGTCCGCAGTCGTTGAATCGAGCAGCTTGTGACGCGCAACCTGTTCCTGTCCGGCGAGCTTGCGGCTGATCAGTTCCCGCGTGATCCGCAATGCAGCGCCCGATGAATGCGCGAGGGCCTGAGCACGTCGAAGCTTTGCATCGGAAGAGCGGACCGGCCCGGTAACAGCAAGCACCTTGCCGTCGCGTTCAAGCATGGAGAATGCTACGTCCTGATCAGCGAGCCACCGGAGCGCGGCGAGCGAAAGCATTCCCTCCGAGCCGATCACCACTAACCTGCGGATGCCGTGTCCGACACGTGGAAAACGAGCATGACGGCGCGCAGCGCCAATCCCATCCTCAACCAGCAGATGGCCGCGATCAACTCGGGCCTGGATGCCATACCCAACCAGAGTCACGACCCCGCGCTGGGGTGCAATCGAGTTTGGCGTTTCTGGTTCAGACTTGGGCATGATTTCCGTTGCAGGAGCGTGCATATCTCATTATATATCAATGACATACCGTAACTTTGGCCAAGACCGGGAAATCGAAACACTGGGAGAATTCGCGCTGTCTGGCTAATCGATTCGTTCGCTGGCGGCGAGGGTTCGACCCCTCAGTTTGACCCTTCTTTTTTCGCGCCTGTAAGATCGCAGCCGGTAGTCCTGGTCCGCAACCCACAATGAACCCACAATTGGTCTGACTTGCACGTCGTTGGAACGACTTACGCAGCCGTCCGTGACCTGCAAGTTGTTGAATGTGCAGGATAGACACAGACTAAAAAGGTTGCGCTCTACCATTCCCCCGCGGGTATGTTCAGTTTGGGCGCGAGAGGTCGGCGACCCCGTTTACGTGAGTGCCGTCTTCAGAAACTTGAGCGTTCGCTCC
>PLBY01000139.1:0-7231 GCA_003134655.1 Acidobacteriaceae bacterium | reverse complement strand
AATGCCATAGAAGCAAGCGCCAGTGTCCATCTCCGGTACCCGCACCGCCGCCAGGATGGTCAGCGCCCCGCCCATGCAGAACCCTCCCACGGCCACTTTTTTCGAGGATTGTTTTAGGTACTGCACGGCACCGCGGATGTCTTGACCGGCGGCATCGGGGAAGTTGAGGTTCGCCATCAGGTGGTTGGCTTCGTCGGCGGCCGTGGTGACCTTGCCCCGGTAGAAGTCCGGCACGAGCGCCCGGTAGCCAGTTTCGGCGAGCCGATCAGCGGTCTTCTTGATTTGATCGTTTAGTCCCCACCATTCCTGGATGACGACAAAGCCGGGCGCGCCTGGTCCTGCTTTGGGATGTGCCAGATAACCGGGACAGGTCTTTTCGTCCGGTCGCTTGAATTGAATCATCTCGCCCATCGGATCCCCTCCACTGAATGCGGGACTGCCAACCTCATACTGTAACTTGCTGACTCTTTTCCGCCGAGCGACGACCGTCACGCGCCAGCTGTGCTTCCACACATAGTCGTTATGGTGGTCCAAAAGGCTGCCCGCACCTCTGAAACGCCCCAGCCGACACCTGAACCTCTGGCCAGCCAAATCCCAGCAGAATGGGCTTCCTGAGGGCTGGCTACTTTGCCACGCTGAATGTCGTCCATGCATGCGAGTTCATGTCCCGCTGGAGAGGTTGCTGCCAAGAGAACTCTGGGTGTGCACGCAAATGATCAGTCGCCCTGAAATCCATACCACAGGCATGACCCGCGGCAGCAATAAAACTCATTTCTGCTGCCAAGCTCGCATCGGCAGCCTTGTTCTGGACAGCCCCAGCCATTCCGAAAGGTGGCTGCCAATCTCCATCGCCTCGTGGCGAAAGGTCGATGTGCCCGTCCAGTGTGCGTTCGTCGGCATCTTCTTTATTCTCGAACGTATCGTAGTGGTCGGCCAGAAACCGCTGCGCCGCCGCTACGTCAATCTTGCCTCTATTCTCGGCCATTAGCTGTTCCCAGCGCAGGTGCCGGGCGTTGGAGCTCTCGCTCATATTGTGGGGGTCGAAGTCAGTCTCTTCACGGATGAGCCTTTCGCTAATCGGAAAATTCGAGCCCACAAAATATCCGTCGTTTTTCCGCTCCAGCGTAACGTTCTTTAACCCTAGTTCGAGGCGACCGATTTCATTCTTCCTGATATCAGTAAGCAGCCAAGTATTGGCATAGCCGCCGTTATTGCCGTCCTTCATGATGCTCGCAAAATCATCAATGGAAGCCGAATACTGTGCCGCCTTGCGTGCCCGAACAAATTCGGGAGTCCCGTTTGGATCGTATCCAGAGAAGTGGCCAATTGTGGTTTCCGTAATCACGATTCCGGCCGAGTTCATCACGAAATCGTCCGCACTGTGGATGACACCCGGCAGACCATCCATGAGCATGCGTTTGCCCTTGGCCGGTACGATGTCGTAAATGATTGTCCACCGCTCCCCGTCTAAATAACCCGTCCAATTATTGTGAGCGATCACAACCTTACCGTCTTTTGTGTAACTGCCCGTGGCAACAAACGCACTGCAATGCTCGGGAACCGCCAGCGAGGCCGTGGACTTGATCGCGTGTTCCTTGTCATATTGCTTGACGTAATAGCTCCATTCCTCGGCGGCGTTCAAAGCTACCACATCCCACAGATCGACCTTCACGCCGTGGGCATTGGCACCATCGGCGATTCCTTGCAACTCTTCCCGATATTCCTGCTCAATGCGAGGCCACAGCATCGTCTGCGCAGAATCGCGGAAGAACTGCCAGTCCTTCTTGCTACCGTGTGTTTGTTCGAGAATTGTGACTTTCAGCGTATCTTCAATCTCTGGCGCCAGCAAGTAGCCGTTCTGAAATCCGATTTGGTGCGGCGTCCCTTGGAGATGCACGAATGTCCACCCATTCTTCTGCGGTTGCCGGAAAGCACCATTCAATTCTGCGTCCGGTGCACTTGCCTGAAGGCAAGAGATAGGCGAGAAAGAAAGGAATGTTCCGGTCAAGAGAAGTCCAGCCAAAACTACCAACCATCGCCGCATTAGCGACTCCAAGGTCTTTAGATTTCGGGAGGGTATTCTAGCAGAGTTCGATAGAGACTCAGACAAGCCATGCCCTGAAAAGGTGTCGTGGCTTTCTTCGCCAGGGGACGACCGTAATAATCAAAGCCATCTACGAAGGCGAGGGAACGTTTGCTTGCACGGATTGGTTCGTCTTCTGCAAAGTTCCGGGCTGGTACCCCAGCGTCTCAACCAGCCTCAGAACCTCCTGATACGTGGCTTCCTCCATGCTGGGCGTGCGGCTCAAGATCCACAGGTACCTCCGGCTAGGTTCACCCACAATCGCGTACTGGTAGTCTGCGCTCAGGCCAATGACCCAGTAGTCGCCGTAGAACGGCCAAAAGAATGTCGCTTTCAGCTTGGCATTGGTCTTCTTGTCGACGACCTTGGCCGTGCCCCGCGCGGTTGTTATCTTCCCGTTGTTCTCACGGCACGCATTCACGACTTGGACCTTCCCGTCACCTCGTAGCGTGTAGATAGCAGTCGTGTCGGATTGACAGTTGCGCTGGAAGCGATTCGGATAACGAGCAATTTCGTACCACTTGCCAGCGTAGCGGCGGAGGTCAACATGATCCACCGCGGTCAGCGGAGAAGTAGAAGTGGCTTGCGCAGAGCCGCGCTGTGGCGCCAGTAAGGAACCTGCAAGAAATACGAATGCCCCAAACACGTTCATGGCTAGCTTCTTCGACAGGAGTTGTCCACACTCATGCAGCAACCGGATTCGCCTTGAGATACTTCTCGATCTCGAGAACCTCATCGGGAGTCGGACGGAATTCTGCCGATCGCACGATCTGCTTAGCCTGCTCGGCAGAACGCATACCCACAATCACTCCGGTGACGACTGGATCACGCAGCGTCCAGGCAACCGCGACCTCGCCGGGTGTTCGGTTGTGACGCTCAGCGATCCCGCGTAGCACTTCTACCACGCCAGGGTTGCGACTCAACAGCGGTTCCTGAAAGCTGGCGGTCCTCGGGCGAAAGTCGTCTGGCGGCAGCAACGCGATGCGTTCGCGTGTCATTTTGCCGGTCAGCAGTCCCGACTTCATCGGGGAGTACACGATGACGCCGATCTGCCGCTCACGGCAAAATGGCAGAACATCCTTCTCGATGTCACGGGTCACGATGTTGTAGTTCGGCTGCAGCGAGGTGATGGGTGCGATCCTCTCGACCCGATTCATCTGGGCGACATTGAAGTTCGACACGCCAATGTGACGAACCTTGCCTTCCTTTTGGAGTTGGGCCAGCGTCTGCCAACCCTCTTCCATTTCGGGCTCTGGATCGGGCCAGTGGATCTGGTAGAGATCGACCACATCCACCCTCAGTCGCCGCAAGCTTGCTTCCAGTTCGCCGCGCACGGAGGCAGCTTTCAGGCTGTGCCCGATCTCGCGCTGGTCATTCCACACCAGGCTGCACTTGGTAAAGACGTAAGGACGGTGTGCGCGTCCCGCGATCGCTTTGCCGACGACCTCCTCTGAGTGCCCCAGTCCGTACGCGGCCGCAGTATCGATCCAGTTGACGCCCGCATCGAGCGCCGCGTGAATCGCTGCAATCGATTCATCGTCCTCCTGCCGTCCCCAGGAGAACGCCCAGTCGCCGCCCCCCATCGCCCATGCACCAATACCGATGGGAGTGATCTCTAAATCGGAGTTGCCTAGGTGTCGAGTCTGCATAGGTTTTCTTGGATGATTTTAAACGCAGGACGATGTTCTGAGTAGCTCTCGCCCCGGCGCTCCTCCCCTGGAGCACATAAACTGTCTTTCGCCGACTGCGGCGGGCTCTTCGCTGTTGCCGTGTATTGTGAATTAAGCTGTGGAGAAGTGGAGGCAATTTAAGCGTCTGTTCGCTAAGCGTCAACAAATCAATGGATTGCGTCCTCGGTGTGCGAACTCTTAAAGTTCAGACTTTGCACTGAAAAGCGGCATTGACAGTTCTGAGGTAAGTGTTTAGGGTGACACACGTCGATGGCTGAAAGGGTTGGCTTAATTAAACTTTTGCCAGTCCGAAGTAGGCTGAGTGATCAGCTCGGCGGGGCAACCCGAAGAGCAGCCAGACCTGAAAAAACCGACGGCTCTGCGAGGGGCAGTTGGGGTTTGGAACCGCGAAAGCGGTGATCGCATCAAGGGCTGTGACGGTGCATGCCTCCACGCTGTTAGCTCCCTCGCAAGAGCTGGCGGCTAGAGCATAACCAATGTCACAGCCTTTACCTTTTCTAAGTGTCTGCTTCTAAACCCCGTTATGGCGGTTGCCTTCGAAAATTCTCCTTCCCAAATGAAGAAGGCCCCGAACTCGGATCGTCGTCTGAGCGAGCACATTTCGCGAGCGTTGAACAAGATTAAGAAACCAAGCACCGCCGGCGAAATCACCGAGTTGCTCAATCTTGATCTCGACCAGGAGGACCGCCCTTTCCAAGAAAAAGACGTCGCGGAGTGGTTGCGAAACACCGAGGACACGGCGTTGACACTGTTTTGGTCTAGGGCTCGTCCTCGAAAGTGAGAATCATCCAGCTAAATGGTTGGCCGCCACACTCGATGAGCAGCGGACCTGACCCGGGAGCAGGGGATGTCAAGCTTTTGCGTTCGCGCTGTTACGATGACGTAGCTTTTGATCCTGTGGAGCGTGTCATGACACCTGCACTCGCAAACCTGCAACCCCAAGCGGTATGGAAGCACTTTGAAAGACTGGCGGCGATTCCTCGCGCTTCCACAAAGGAAGCTGCAGCTAGGGAGTACGTCCTGGCGCTGGCTGTAAAGCTGGGGCTGGAATCTGTACAGGACGAGGTCGGCAATCTGGTGGTTCGGAAACCTGCACGGCCGGGACGCGAAGGAGCGCCGATGGCTCTCTTACAGGGTCACCTCGACATGGTATGTGAGAAGAACGAGGGCACCGTTCATAACTTCGATGTCGACCCTATCAAGGTAGTACGAGATGACGACTGGCTGAAGGCAGATGGCACGACCCTGGGCTCCGACAACGGAGTCGGCGTGTCCGCGGCACTAGCGGTAATGGAGAGCAATGACATTGCGCATGGTCCGTTGGAGTTCCTCTTCACCGTTGACGAGGAGAGTGGGCTCACAGGAGCCTCGGCGTTCCCTGGCGGCTTGCTGAAGTCCAAGTATTTCCTCAACCTCGACAACGAAGAAAAAGGCACCCTTTGTATCGGCTGTTCAGGCGGCGTCAAAACCACTGCTCGACGTAAAGTCGGGCTTCGTCCCGCGGATTCAGGGTCAGCCTGGCGCATCAAGGTGTCGGGCCTGAAGGGCGGTCACTCCGGCGTCGATATCCATCAGGGACGGGGCAATGCCCTGCGGATCATGGGCCAAGTCCTTCAAGTCCTGCTGGATCGCCTTCCGGTCCAAATCACCGAAATCAACGGTGGCAGCGCACAGAATGCGATTCCGCGAGAAGCTGCAGCCTTGGTGGTACTGGACCCGTCTCGCGAGAATGAAATGAAATCGCTCGTAGCCACAGCTGAAAATGGATACCGGACTGACTTGGGTGGGTTCGATTCAGGTTTGCAAGTCACGGTCGAGAAATCCGATCGCCCGGACAAGGTAATGGATGCGGATGACGCAAGGGAAACTGTGGCACTGCTCGCGATCCTACATCATGGTGTTTTGGCCATGAGCCCCGATGTTGCCGGTTTGGTTCAAACATCCACGAACCTGGCGACTGTCAGCACGAAGGGCGAAGTAGTGGAGATTGTCACCAGTCAGCGAAGTGCGATCGAGAGCAGCATGCGAGCCGCCGCCCGCATGGTTGCGACGATATGCGAGCTCGCAGGGTTCGAAGTGGAACACGGAGGTAAATATCCCGGTTGGAAAGCGGAGCCCAACAGCGAGATCGTGCGCAAGCTCCAGGAGATGCACAAGAAACTCTTTGGCGAACCGGCAAAGCTGATCGCTATGCACGCTGGCTTGGAGTGTGGAGTTATTGGAGAGAAGTATCCGGGCATGCAGATGGTGTCTTTCGGGCCGACGATCGTAGATCCGCACAGCCCGAACGAGCGAGTGCAGATTTCGTCTGTGGAGGGTTTCTGGAACTACCTCAAGCTGGTGCTCGAGAACCTTTGAGCAGGGATCGGGCAGGGATCAGCAAAGACGACTCAAATCTTCGTTCTAGTTTCGCTCATGACACAGGATTTGCAATTGACCTCATATGCTTTCATGCAGGGTTCATCTTCGCAGCTGAATCCGGTCCTGCACTTCGGGCAGAAGTGCGGATGCTCCGTCATCAACGGGTAGCCATCGCCTGCTAGATCGCAAACTTGCTGTTGCGCCACTGCGGTGACAGCGGATTTCGCTTCTGGACTAGTGTTATCAGGACTTGCTGACAGGGTTTCGTCATCTTCATCGTCTTCCATAAATCGAAGAAGTCCGTACCGTCCCATGCCGGATCCTTCTCAGGTTCAGGGACGAGGACAGAACCCATCGTGGAGCAATAGACATCGCCGTTTTCAGCTTGGTACGCCAGGTCCGGCAACTCGACCTCGAGAGCCGAGGGTCGCAGTTTTTCAACCAGGTCAAATACCAAGGTGTCCGGTGTCATAGCTCCTCCCAATTGCCTGCTGCCTCGTGCCTCACTTCTGCTCACTTACTAATACTGGGTAGCCGCCTTTTTCTGGTGATCCCCAACGGAAAGGCCCCGCAATATATCCTCGGACAATCCGCTCTATGAGCCGAAATCTTCATTCTCCGAGGGGACCTGGGTGTACGGAACATGGGGTTCGGGCGCAGGGACCGGGTTCGCGACCTCAGGTTCATACGCATAGCACCACTTGTCCCGACACGGCTCCAGACCTCCGCATCAGGCACACTTCTTGGCCGGCAAGCGCGATGGAGGAGCGCTCGTGGGAACCGTTGGGGGGGGACTGCTCAGCAGTCTGCGAAGCGATGGGCAAGGATGGGTGGTATCGTAAACCGTTGCCGAGATTTGGCAAAATTTACTTGAGAATCAGTTGATCGGAGAAAGCTTTATGCTCGCGGACTTCGCAGTAGTTCCTATGGGCGTCGCAGGTGGCGTTAAAGAGCTGGTAGCAGAAGCCCTAAAAATTGTCGACGAATCTGGCCTTTCCTACAAGCTGGGAGCCATGCACACCACCATCGAAGGAGATTCAGATCGCGTCATGGACGTAATTCTCCGCTGTCACCGCCGCATGCTGGAGTTGGCGCC
>PLBY01000088.1 GCA_003134655.1 Acidobacteriaceae bacterium | reverse complement strand
CCCGGCTTCAGGTAGAAGGAGTGACGCTTCACTTCTCCGATGATGTTTTCCGCCTGAACCTTGCGCTTGAAACGCCGGAGGGCATTCTCCACCGACTCGCCTTCTTGCAGTCGAATTTCTGCCACACTCATTACCCCCGACTCGTGCTAAATCACCACCGCACTAGGCGCTGCGTCTTGAGTNNTTCGCCGGTGATCGAAGCCACGGCACATCAGGCTGAATGGCGCTCCTTGAATTCGTCGATCTTCTCGTTAGCTTTCTCCTTGGCGTTTTGTACTGACTTACTGATCTTGTTCCGCCTCTCGTGTGCCTTGTCGGTTGCGACGTTCTTGTGCGACTGTTGCACTTCTTTGGCAGCGTCTTTAGCGTTGCCCCAAGTCTCCTTTGCTGCACCTTGAGCTTGATCCACAACGCCCTGATTGGCTAGTTTCTCGTTGCCGAGAGTTTCCCCAACGTTTTGCTTCACCTTTCCCACCGCCTGCTTAACCTTGCCAAAAACCTGATCCTTATTCACTGTTCTTCTCCTTAGTCCCGCGAGTCCGGCCTTCCTTTGTGTGAAAGTTGGAAACTATCTTTGTGAGTACGTGGCACAACTGGGGCAACGGTCCTGCGGCTAGACCCAACTCTAGTCTCACGGCTGCCTTCCCGAATGGTCTCTTTTGCACATGCCGCGTATAGCAGCTCGATGATCGGGTCCAAGGAGAGGCAGCCTAGAACAACGTTTCCAAGTGCGCATACTGGCAAGTGGTCGGTTCTGACCATACACGGATACGAATACTGCGTAGTGTGAGGGTGGACGCAACCGACAGGTCGCACCTTCGATAAGAGGAAGTTGGAAAAATGGCTACTCAACTCTGCCAGAAATGCAAACAAACCCACCCCGGTCGCGTCTGCGATTATGACGAAAAAGGTGAATGTGCCGAGACGATTGGCGTCAATGAGGTTGCACAACCGTGTAACGAGCCATCGAAAGACAAAGAAGATTGACAGTCCGTTATGAGTGCAGAGGTTCGCGCTCCAGCAGGAGCAGCCTCATCGCTGAAATAGCGTCGGCAAAGCCTCGTCGTCAATGTGCTAGCCAAAGAATAAACTCGCTGGCGCTGATGTGCATCGGCTTTTGAATTGCCTTTTTCTCAATTCCAGACTCAAGGTCTGCGTGTTTGCCCGTATTGGTAATCACCGTCCATGTCTTCACCCTCATTGTCTTTGCATCCCTTGATGGCGGCTCAAGACCTGCATGCGGATGACCATCGCCTGTTTGCCTGCGAATCCACTGTCGAGTATGGATAGGCTTCAGTTCCGAGACTGTCCCGAAGTGACCAGTTCTTCGGATTATTCGTGGGCAGACTGCGGTCTTGCCCTCTCGTGCTGGGTAAGTCCTAATCAGCAACGTCATTCAAAGCGGCGGGCGTCGGTGTGCTCGTCATTGCCTCAAATTTATGCCGACCGGGTTTCAACGCCGCTGCGCCGAAGCGACGCTCGCACGGTTCTGCTGGACCGAGAACTGCGCGTTGCGCACTTCGATCCGAACTTGATTTTCCAACTGCTGCACATGCACCTGCGACTGGCGTAGTTCAAGTTCCGATCGGATCTGGGTGGCCTGCGCAGTGCGGTTGCGGATGGGAATGTTGAGGGTGAGCTGGACACCTTTGTCGGGTGCGGTGGAGTTCACTAACTGGTTGAGCGTGGAGCCGTAACCCCACGTTCGGGGCTGGAGTGTAACCGGATCCACAAAAGGCCCCGGTTGGATTCTGAATGCAGATGTAATTCGCATTCTGTGAACCGCCGGTTCCGGTCCCAGTGTAATACGCCGACAGATCGAGCGAAGGCCGCAATGAATTCCGGACTGCCTTGTTGCTGATTTCGATCGCGCGAACCGTCGGCGTCATTCTGACATGGAGGCGCTCCGGGCGCGCTATGAGTCCTTGAGAGTCCTGTCCGTCCACGATGGAGCAGTCGCATTGTGTCGTGACGGGCGACCCTACCATCGGTCAGTGCGGCGGTTGATGACAGGCAAGTCGTCTGCTGGCCGACCGCCCCTCCACGGATTCCTCGGGCTAACCAGACGGATGCCGAGCAAGCCCGACGCCTTCTACACGGTGTACTGCCTCATCGACCCACGGGACTTTCGCCCGTTCTATGTCGGCAGAACGAAGAACCCCCGCTGGCGGTACGCGGATCATCTGTCTCCTGCGAGTTGGGCCAAGAGCGGTTCCGACAAGTACCTCGCAAAGATGCAGGAACTCCGCGCCCTCGGCTTGGGGAGGCACCGTTCTCAAGGGGTCGGTGCCTCTCCCCTTTTCTGACAGGACACCAGATGAAGTCAACAGTAGGAAGCAGGAAAGCAGCCGAGTCCGCAAAAGGACTGAAGGCTGGCCAGAAGGAGTTGAAACGCCAAGACACAGAGTCGCACGTGCGAGACATCTCGCGCATCGATAAGGGTGATTCGCACAAACCGATTCGCGTCGTCGGCGGGCTGGAGAATCTGAACTCGCACAACACTGAGTACCATAAAAAGATGAAGCGAGGAGAGACAGCGACAAACGCAGGCAAGCCCAAGACACGGACGTTGCTTCAGAAACAAATCGCAGCGAACCCAACGTTGTTCGACAAAGAGTAGGAGAAACTTAAGATGGCATTCCCCAAGTCAGTTAAGAACCAGCATCCCCGCAGCGGACTTCCGAAGGCTGAGGGCAAGCGGCTTCAGGGTCTATCCGTCGCTAGAGACGGTGCGACGTTCAGCAAAGAGAGGAGTCGAATCAATGGGCAGACCTAGAAAATATTTAGGGGGAACTGAAGCAGAACGTTCGAGGCTTCGCAAGCAGGCCCATCGTGCCAGAGTCCGGGCGGCGAACAATCTCCCGCCTGTCCTGTCGCCAGCCGAGCAGCGTGCCGCTGACCGCCGTGAAGACGCTGCGAACGTGGCGGACATCAGGAACCTGCTCATCAAGCGGGGACGCACCGACCTTGCGGAGAAGATGTATCCGTCCGGGCGACGTGCTCCTGAAGCACCAGCGTACAATAGACAGACACGTGATGGACATTCCTAGGGTCGGCGTCGGTTCGACACAGTTCGGAGCATGGTGCTGGTTCCTCCAATGCTTCGCCCTGCGGGGATCGTTATCTTCGTTTTGGTATTTATTCCCACCGTGGTTTCCCAGTCTGTTCCCCGAGAGTTGCTCTCAACTCCTGCGCGCCTTGAACTGGACAAGCCCACAACAGAAGTCAAGGCCGGCTCGACTGTGACATACACCGTCACTCTGAAAAATGCCGGAGACCAAGGCTGTAAGCAATTGTGTTAAGAGACCGTCAAGAATCTGTAAAGGAATCCGCATTCATCGAATCAACCCGCAGGGCAGGCATGGTGTGTCTTTGGAGGCTGAATATTCTCTCGTATAACGAACATCTACTGCCGTTCGGTCACGGGCGGCGGTTGGCGAAACGCGCTGGAGTTGTGGGCTATCTGGTGGGCGGCTGGTCGTCCAGCCTGACATTTGCAGCGCAAACCAGGAATCCGTCCTCGGTTGTCCCTTACGTCAGTTCCGCATATTCAACGCCCAGCGCGGCAAGTGTGGTTGTGCGACGAGGAGGTTGGCAATCCTGTAAACGGACTATTCATACTCACGACAGGCAGTGCCGCAAGATCTGTCCCAAACTTAGCGAGTGGTCATTATTTCGATTTTGCGGTAGTCGATAGGGTATTCTTGCCCTGTTGCGGAAGAGGGACATTCTCTTCATTCGCCAGCAAGGTGGAGAGCTTGTCGCGCCAGATGATGATGCTGTCCCTGGCTGCTTGCGCGTCCGGGGAATCCGGTGCAAGTTCCAGGTATTCCTTCATGTGCATCACGGCCAGTTCATAGTATCTCTTCTCTCCTGCCAAGGTAGCGAGATTGAACTGACCCTCCGGCCAAGTCGGAAAAATGTCGAGAGCGGCCATGTATTCGCGAATCGCCTTCTCTTCATCCTTTTCCTTGAAAGCGTACTCGGCCAGCACTTGGTGTTCGCGGGCTGCCTCGGGCATGGCGGGTTTCGCCGCGGCATTGCGCCAGGGCTTCAGCTGCGCTTCGAATTGCTGATAGTGCGCCTCGTACTGCGCTTTGACCTGTTGCCGGGCAGCGACGGATAAGTACTCCAGGGCAGCGGCAAAACGTTCGGCCTCTTTGTGCTTCTTGTAGATCCAGCAGATGTGATCGGGCGCGTCATGCGCGTAATCCCGCCAGTTGGTGCAAAAAGCGTACGGATACTTGCGCGTGTTCACGAAAGCGATTTGGCTGAGTCGCGGTAAGGCAATCCCAAAATTCTCCTGAGCGCTCGAATACAGGACGTATTGGTCGGTAACCTTGACGTTCTTAAATCTGCTCAGCGCCTCGTCCATCCACTTGAGAGCTTCCGCTTGGTCCTTCGGTTCAACATCCTTGTGAGCAAATGCCGCGGGAGACAGAAGGCACAGCAGAGCCGCTGCTACCGCCAATTTGGCGCTTCTCAACTGCCATCGTTGCTGCATGTCAGGGTTCCCTCGATTGCTTTCTGATTCCCTACCTTACAAATCAGGCTGGATCTACTTCGACCGGTGCGAAACGTTGACGAGCGCCCCCCGCTTCTGGCCTTGCCCGTCCGCGGGATTCGCAGCGGCGGCAAACACAGAATTCAGGCGATCTTTCCAAATGATGATGCTGTCTTTGGCGGCCTGCACATCGGCCGAATCGGGAACCAATTCCAGATATTCCTTCATGTGCAGAATGGCGGTGTCATAGTCCCTCTGCTCGTCGGCCAGTGGTCTAAGCGCGCGTAAAGACTGCAGAGTATGACTGTGTGATAGTACTCCCCGGGCTTCAATTCCGTGGACGAGAGATCGGATGGTTCCGTGAGCTCGGAAAGTGCCGTGTCTCCAGACACAACCCGATCAGGCGGCGATTTTTCTCGAGATACACCCTGCTTCCGATAAGTCTTGAGCTATCATGGCCCTTCAAAAGAGATGCCAGTCGGCACCGAGTCTGCGGAGAAGAGAGAAGAACAGATGGCCTTTAAACTCGCTTATAGATCTCAATCCATAGTCCGTTCCCCGATAGTTCATGTCGATACTCTCCCAGCGAGGACAGGATTCTTACCCCAATCCTCCTCATTCGTTCGTCGTTTGTCCCTAGCACTTCCGCCTCAAAGGGTATCGCCTCTTATGCGTGCATTTTTTGTCGTTGTCACTCTGATCGTTATGGCTATCGCCGCGCCGAGAATGGCTGCACAGAAAGTCGAGTTGTCGATTGACGCATCCAAACCCGGCGCGAAGATCGACCGCAATCTTTTCGGGCAGTTCGCCGAGCATCTCGGACACGGCATTTACGACGGAATCTGGGTCGGCTCCGATTCCACAATTCCGAACACACGCGGCATCCGCAACGACGTGGTTGCCGCACTGAAAGCGATTCATGTGCCAAACGTACGCTGGCCCGGAGGCTGCTTCGCCGACGGATATCACTGGCGCGACGGGATCGGGCCGCAGCGAGTCGTGAGGCTGAACCCAGACTGGGGCGGCGTGATCGAGCCGAGCACTTTTGGGACGCACGAATTCATGGACTTCATCGACCAGATCGGTAGCGAGGCTTACGTTTCGGTCAACCTGGGCTCGGGCTCTCCCCAGGAAGCGGCCGATTGGCTGGAGTACATGACCGCCGCGCAGGCGACGACGCTCGAGAAGGAGCGCGCAACGAACGGGCATCCGGCGCCGTACAAAGTTGCTTTGCTCGGCCTGGGCAATGAAAGCTGGGACTGCGGCGGCAACATGACGCCCGATTACTATCTGGACCGGATGAAGAGTTTCAGTCACTTCGTTCGCAACTACAATCCGGCGCAGATGGAGAAAGACCAGATGCTGAAGATCGCCGTCGGCCCGGGCGGCAGCGAACAGCGCTGGACCGATTGGACGGAAACCGTCATGAAGGCCTACCAGCAACACACGTGGAGCTGGGACATCAATGGTCTTTCCCTGCACAGCTACACGGTGGGGGATTGGGTCAACAAATCCTCATCTGTGGATTTCGGGGAGACGGAATACGCTAAGGTGCTCGAGCTCACTCTGGAGATGGACGGCCTAATTAGCAAGCATTCGGCCATCATGGACAAGTACGATCCGCAGAAGAAGGTCGCGCTCGTGGTGGATGAATGGGGTGGCTGGTACGCGCCATTGCCCGGCAGCAAACCGGGCTTTCTGGTGCAGCAGAACAGCATGCGCGACGCAGTACTCGCGGCGTTGAACCTGAACATTTTTGCCCGCCACGCCGATCGCGTGCGCGGCGCCAACATCGCCCAGATGATCAACGTGCTGCAGGCGGTGATACTGACCGATCACGAGAAGATGGTGCTGACACCGACCTACTACGTTTACAAAATGTATGTGCCATTCCAGGATTCCACATTCGTCCCCGTCACTTTTGATGCAGGCAGCTACAAGCACGGTGACTTCACCCTGCCACGCGTCGATGCCATGGCAGCAAAAAGCAAAGACGGCAAGCTGTGGGTTGAAATCACGAATGTCGATCCCCATCAAGCCGCCGAGGTCGAGTTGAATTTGACTGGGATCAATGCCAAGTCTGCCTCGGGAGAGACACTCACTGCGCCCAAGGTGGACAGCGTAAACACCTTCGAAACTCCGAACACCGTCGTGCCCAAGCCGATTTCGGCCAGGACACAAGGCGGCAAGTTGATTCTGCAACTCGAGCCGAAGTCCGTGACTGTGGTCTCGGTCGAGCAATAACAAACTCTCGGTAGCGCGGTCAGCGAATCATGACGCCGCGCGATCGAGACCGTAAACGTTTACGAGGAGAGTCCAGTGAGGCATTTTGCAATCGGTATCTTCGTACTGTGCTTACTCTCAAGTATTTCTTGGGGGCAAGAATCCAGCGATTTTCATCCCGCCGAAACCAACGTCTGGGGAGCGGAATATCCCCGGGTCGATAGCGCTGGAAGAGTGCATATTCGCGTCAAAGCTCCCGACGCCACGAAGGTAAAGTTGAATTTCTGGAGTGGACCGAAAGTGGATATGGAGAAGCAGTCGGACGGATTCTGGACGGTTACTACAACTCCTCTGGTTCCTGGCCTGCACTATTACACGTTGATCATTGATGGTGCCGAGGTCAGCGACACCAGCAGCCGTGCGTTTTTTGGCGGAGGCAAGTATGCGAGTGCCGTGGAGGTTCCTGAGCCAGGGTCCGCTTACTATTCGATTCAAGACGTGCCCCACGGGCAGGTGCGTGAGGTTTGGTACAACTCGAAGGTGACCGGAACCTGGCGGCATGCGCTGGTCTATCTGCCGCCCAACTATGACGCTCAGACCAAGATGCGCTATCCGGTGCTCTATCTTCAGCATGGTGCCGGAGAGGATGAGACAGGGTGGATCCGGCAGGGCCGCGCGAACTTCATTCTCGACAATCTGATCGCGGCAGGAAAGTGCAAGCCCATGATTATCGTCATGGCCTATGGCTACGCCCGGCGTGCCGGCCAGACTCCGCCGGACTTGACGGGAAAGCCCTTCGGTTCTCCCGAAATGTTGAAGGCGATGCAGGACATGGCTTCGGCGTTCGAAGATGACGTGACGCAGGCTCTGATTCCTTACATCGATTCGACCTTACGAACGCTTTCGGATCGCGATCATCGGGCAATGGCTGGCCTTTCGATGGGCGGCATGCAGACATTCCAGATCACGCTCAATCATCTCGATCTGTTTTCCTACATTGGCGGATTCAGTGGGGCGGGCGGGATGCTGGTGCTTGGCGACCGGAAACTCGATCCCAAGACCGACTACAACGGCGTATTTGCCGATCCAGCCGCTTTTGCCAAGAAAGTGCACTTGCTCTGGCTTGGCGTCGGAACCGTGGAACCCGAGAGAATGCGCGCAGGACTTCAAAGACTGCACGCCTCACTCGATGAAGCGAAGATTCAGCACGTGTTCTACGAATCACCTGGGACCGATCACGAGTGGCAGACCTGGCGCCGCGATCTTAAAGATTTTGCGCCGAGGCTCTTCTAGGGACACCACATGGCAAGGCTCCGAATCGTTCGCGTTCCGATCTGCCTGCCTTTTTGAGTAAGCGTTTGCTCAACAACTGGGACTGGAGGTTTCCGACTATGCAGTGGAACGCGAAGAATTCGATCCTACCGTTGATAGCCTCGCTTCTCTCGGCGCTCTGTCCCGCTCAAACGCGGCCCATCCAAGCGACGATTGACGTGTCTCAAACCGGCGCTCCGATCTCGAAGTACATCTACGGCCAGTTTCTTGAGCATATCGGCGGAATCGTCAATAACAACGTTTGGGCCGAGATGCTCGACGACCGCAAGTTCTATTTTCCGATCACCTCTCATCCGCCTGCGGAGCCAGCCGGGCCGCCGTGGAGGCGCACTGCGCTGCGCCATTGGACCCCGATCGGTGCGGACGAATTCGTGACGATGGATAAAGATCATCCCTATACCGGCGATCACACGCCCCTGGTGAAGCTAACTTCCAGCGACGCTCACGGCATCCAGCAAGCCGGGTTGGCCGTGCGCAAGGGCAAATCGTACGCCGGCCGAATTGTCTTGGACGGCGCACCGGGCACCGCCGTGAAGGTGAGTCTGATCTGGGGTAGTGCGGCAAGTGATCGTCAAACAGTGGCCATCCACAAGATCCGCTCTGAGTATCGGACGTTCCCGTTAACGTTCCAAGCGCAAGGCGATAGTGATGATGCCCGGCTCGAGATAGTCGGCTCCGGCTCCAGCTCTTTTCACATTGGAGCAGTCTCGTTAATGCCGGCCGACAATGTCCAAGGCTTTCGCACGGAGGTCATCGCCGCGCTGAAGCAACTGCATTCCGGCGTGTATCGCTTTCCCGGGGGCAATTTTGTTTCCGCACACGAGTGGCGCGATGCGGTTGGCGATCCGGATAAGCGTCCGCCGATCATGGATCCGGTCTGGCACGCGGTGCAGCCCAACGATGTGGGCACGGACGAGTTCCTAACGCTTTGCCACTTGCTCGATGTCGAGCCTTACATCACAGTGAACGCCGGCTTCGGCGACGCGTGGTCCGCAGCGGAACTGGTTGAATACACCAACGGAGCGGTTACCACACCGATGGGGAGATGGCGCGCCTCAAACGGCCATCCGCAGCCTTACCACGTCAAGTTCTGGGGCATTGGCAACGAGCCTTGGGGCAACTATCAAATGGGCGCGATGGCGCTTGATCAATATGAGGTGAAGCACAATCTCTTCGCAAAAGCGATGCGGAGGGTCGATCCGTCGATCAAGCTGATTGCGGGCGGAGCCATGCCCGACGTCATGGCCGGCGCCGATCAGTCCAGACGCATCAACGGTCAGATCGTGCCGGATTATCTGTCCAAAGCAGACTGGAGCGGAAATCTGCTGGCCCACTGCCTCGACAACATCGACATGCTCAGCGAGCACTACTATTCCTCGAGTGACATGCACCTCGATCTTAAAACGGGCAAGAAGGTCAACATCGGTCCGCAGCCCCTGGTGGAATGGGAGCGCGCGCCGGCAACCCAAGTGCGCGTGAAATATGAGCATTACCAGCAGTATCTGAAGCTCATCCCAGGACTCAAAGCCAAACCGGTTCCCATCGCCATCGACGAATGGGCCTACATGGGCGGCGGCCCGAACTCTTATAAAGTGGTTCCCGCCTATGACTGGGCGTTTCACGAAATGTTTCGCCATTCTGATCTTTATCAGCTAGGCGCGTTCACCTTCGCGACCGCGATGATCAGCGAAAACCGCACCGACGCGGTTCTGAATCCGACCGGTCTTCTATTCAAGATGTATCGCGAACATTTCGGAACGATTCCCGTGCAGGTCTCCGGAGATTCGCCACAGCCCAAACCGATTTACCCCGCCGGCGGCGATCAGCCGGCGGTCAATCCGGGAAGCGATACGTACCCGCTAGATGTGAGTGCTGCTCTTAGTGACGA
Source organism: Acidobacteriaceae bacterium (assembly GCA_003134655.1). Classification (GTDB taxonomy): domain Bacteria; phylum Acidobacteriota; class Terriglobia; order Terriglobales; family Acidobacteriaceae; genus Sulfotelmatobacter. Next base: position 16,814 of record PLBY01000088.1, on the reverse strand, counting down.
CCGCAGAACACTCACGTTCGCCGTGCTGAATCCGTCAGATTCGGAGCAGCAGTTGCAACTCGCGATAAACGGCGTAAAGCTCGCAAGCCAGGGCCATCGTTGGCGGATGGCTCCATCCAGCGTCGATGCAACCATCACCGTCGGACAAAAGCCGGGAGTTGAGGTGCAGGAGCAAGAACTCACGTCGATGCCTAATGCGACTGCCGTGCCCCCATTTAGCGTGAATATCTATTCATTTGCGGTGCAGTAATTATTTATAAGGAACAGAATGCCTTGTCTCAGAGGAGAGCATCATGAAAACCGTTAGCCGCCGTGAGTTCGTCGCGACCGCCGCTGCCGTCGGCGCGGGCGCGATGCTTCGTGTGCCCGCCTTTGCATTGGAAAACCAAAGCGCCGGCGCCAGTTCCGCGGCCGCATCCAAAGGCGTGAACCATGAGGCCGTTGTGCCGCTGGCGAGTCCGTTCCCTTTGAAGGATGTAAAACTTCTACCGGGAGCATTCAGCGCGGCAGCGGATGTCAATCGGAAATACCTGAAGACTCTGCCTTCCGATCGCCTGCTCCATACGTTTCGCCTCACGGCTGGTCTGCCATCTTCCGCGGAGCCGTTGGGCGATTGGGAAAAGCCCGACTGCGAGTTGCGCGGCCACTTTGCCGGCGGCCACTACCTTTCAGCTTGCGCCCTGGCATTCGCCAGTTCGGGAGACGAAGATCTCAAACGTAACGGCGATCTCATGGTTACCGAACTGGCCAAGTGTCAGGCGCAACACAAGAATGGCTATCTCAGCGCCTTCCCTCAGGAATTGTTCGACCGCCTTCGCGACGGAGTCAACGTCTGGGCTCCGTTCTACACCGTCCACAAAATCATGGCCGGCCATCTTGACATGTACACGCTGGGGGGCAACGAGCAGGCTTTGGACACACTCGAGAAGATGGCGCGCTGGGTGCGGAGTTGGTCCGACCCGTTGAGCGAACCACAAATGCAGCGCGTGCTCCTAGTGGAGTACGGCGGAATGGGCGAAGTGCTCGCCAATCTCTATCGGGTTACGGGAAAGCGCGAGTATCTGGATCTGGCGCAACGTTTCAACAAGAAGGGATTCTTTGATCCGCTTGCGGCGCACCGCGACGAACTCAAGGGCCCGCACGTGAACACGCACGTTCCGCAGGTGATTGCCGCTGCCCGGTTGTATGAACTCACCGGGGACAAGCGCTATTGGAACATTGCCGACTACTTCTGGGACGAAGTTACGAGCGAACGTTCATTCTGCACGGGAGGCACCAGCAATTTCGAGCTTTGGAGATCCGATCCGGGGGTGCTTTCCACGCAACTCAGCTCGGAAACGTCCGAAGATTGCTGCGCCTACAACCTGATGAAGCTTACGCGGCACCTGTTCGCGTGGTCCCCGCGAGCGCAATACATGGACTACTACGAGCGTGCGCTCTTCAACCACCGCATGGGCACGATCGATCCTGAGACCGGTACAACCGTTTACTACCTGACGCTCGGAAATGGTTACTCCAAAATCTACGCCAAGCCGTTCGATTCTTTCTGGTGCTGCAACGGCACGGGCGCGGAGGAATTCGCCAAGCTGGCGGACAGCATCTATTTCCATGATGCCAATTCCATCTTCGTCAACCTCTACATCCCCTCAGAGGTGAACTGGCCGGAACAAGGCGTTCGCATTACGCAACAGACTTCTTTCCCGGAAGAACAAGGAACCACGCTGATCGTGTCAGCAGCGAGGACTGTCGATATCGATCTCAAGTTACGCATTCCGTACTGGGCGAAAAGCGGCAGTGTGAAGGTAAATGGACGTCCAGTGCCCGCCTTCTCGGATCCGAGTAGCTACCTCGTTCTGCGCGGGCCCTGGGAAAACGGTGACCGCATCGACCTAAGTCTTCCCATGCACCTGCACGCGGCGCCCATGCCCGACAAAGAAAATCTTCAAGCGGCGATGTACGGTCCTCTGGTATTGGCCACGCGCTTCGAAGAAGAACCACGCGAGAAGTGGTACCGTCACTTCGCTTCCGAAGAGAAGCAGGAGCCCTCGCCCACGCTGCAGTTCAAGGGCAGGGTCGATGACCCGGCGAGTTGGCTCGAACCCGCGACCGGAAAGCTGACGTTCCGTGCGGCGTCACAAAATCAATCGGTGGCGCTTGTGCCTTTATCGAGCGTTGTGCATGAGCGATTTTCCGTGTACCACGACATTCAGGAGAGTAAATCCTGATGGCGAGAACTTCCCGATCAGGTAATTCTTTGGGCCGCATTATCGGAAAAGGTATGAAAGCACTCCACTCACGAGTTCTGATTTCGATCGTTATATTCCTGGCGGTTGGCGGCTTGTACGCGCAAAACACCGCGCAGCCTGCGTATTTGAACCAGAGCTTGTCGCCACAGCAGCGTGCGGCGGACTTGGTTCGCCGTATGACCGTCGAAGAAAAAGTCACACAACTCGTGAACCAGTCGCGGGCGGTGCCGCGGTTGAATGTGCCGGACTATGACTGGTGGAGCGAGTCGCTGCATGGCGTGGCTCGGGACGGGACCACCGAGTTTCCCGAGCCGGTCGGCCTGGCCGCAACGTTTGACACCGATGCGATCCACCGCATGGCCATCGTGATCGGTACCGAAGGGCGCGCCAGTCACGTTCGCGGCATGCGCGATGGGCACGGCGACATCTTTGAAGGACTGGACTTCTGGGCGCCGAACATCAATATCTTTCGCGATCCTCGTTGGGGACGCGGTCAGGAAACCTACGGCGAGGACCCATTTCTGACCGCGCGCCTTGGCGTAGCGTTTGTCACCGGGATGCAAGGCGACGACCCGAACCACTATCGTGTCATTTCGACTCCCAAGCACTACGCCGTACACAGCGGACCCGAGCCGACGCGCCACACGGCTGACGTGAAGGTCAGCAAGCATGACGAACTCGATACCTACCTGCCGGCGTTCCGTGCGACGGTCACGGAGGGGAAGGCCGGCTCGGTGATGTGCGCCTATAACAGCATCAACGGGCAGCCAGCCTGCGTAAACGAGTTTCTCCTGCAGGATCAACTCCGCGGCAAGTGGGGTTTTCAGGGCTATGTGGTTTCAGATTGCGACGCAGTCATCAACATCTTCCGGGATCATCACTTCACCAAGACCCAGCCTGAAGCTTCGGCGCTGGCCGTGCAACGCGGCATGGATAACGAGTGTATTGACTTCGCAAAAGTAAAAGACGATCACGACTACAAGCCCTACCTCGATGCATATAAGCAGCGATTCTTGAAAGAAAGCGAGATTGACACCGCGCTGGTCCGGTTGTTCACGGCGCGGGTGAAGCTGGGCATGTTCGATCCTCCGGAGATGGTTCCATACTCGACGATTGACGAAAAAGAACTCGACACTCCTGAACATCGCGCGCTGGCGCGTGCTCTCGCCAATGAATCGATGGTGCTGCTCAAGAATGACGGCACGCTTCCTTTGAAGCCGGGAGCTCTCAAAATCGCATTGGTGGGGCCGCTTGCAGATCAAACCAAATACCTGCTGGGAAACTACAACGGATCTCCGACGCACACGGTCTCTGTACTAGAGGGCCTGAACCGAGAATTTCCGGAAGCGCAGATCAGCTTTGTCACGGGGACGCAATTCCTGCGCAACGATGGCGACGCAGTTCCCGCGCCGGTGTTTACTACGAGCGATGGACAGCCTGGTCTCAAGGTGGAGTTTGCAACCGGGGAGATATTCGGCGGAAAACCGACCATTCTCGCCACCCGCGATGTAACTACACTCGACTTGAAGGCGGAAAACGTTCCCCAGGAAGCCACCGGAAAGTATCCGATGCGGGCGGAGTGGAACGGTTTTCTCACGCCCACCGAGACCGGCGACTACACCGTCGGAGTACGCTTTCAAGCAGGGTTCGCGAGGGTCTTAGTGGATGGAAAGCCCGTCGCGCAGGGATGGGTCGACGCCAGCGACGTGGGACAGGCAAAAGTCGGGCACGTTCATCTCGAGCAGGGAAAGAAGGTCTCGCTCAAGGTGGACTACTCGCAACCCAACGCCGGTCCGATACGAGCACAACTGATCTGGTCGAAGTACGATCCCAAGCCGAGCTCAGAGGCGATTGCAGCCGCAAAAGCCGCGGACGTTGTCGTCGCAGTGTTGGGAATCACCAGCGAACTCGAGGGCGAAGAAATGCCGGTCAGCGAGGAAGGGTTCAAGGGCGGCGACCGCACGAGTATCGATCTGCCGAAACCTGAAGAGGACCTGCTCGAAGCGGTGACCGCGACTGGAAAGCCTGTGGTTCTGGTGCTGGCCAACGGCAGCGCGCTCGCCGTGAACTGGGCCAGGGAACACGCCAATGTGATCCTCGAGTCCTGGTACGCGGGCGAAGAAGGCGGCGCGGCAATCGCGGAGACTCTTTCGGGCAAGAATAATCCAGCCGGGCGACTTCCAGTCACGTTCTACACGGGCGTCGATCAGCTGCCACCGTTTGAAGACTACGCAATGAAAGGACGCACGTATCGCTATTTCGAGGGCAAGCCGCTCTATTCATTTGGATATGGCCTGAGCTACACGACGTTCTCTTACAGTGGGCTGACGCTACCGAAGAGCGCAATCAAGGCGGGTGATCCCCTGACCGCGGAAGTGACGGTTACCAACACGGGAAAGCGAGACGGAGATGAAGTGGCGCAGCTGTATCTCGAATTCCCGCACACGGCGGGTGCGCCACTGCGTGCGTTACGTGGGTTCAAGCGCGTTCATCTGAAGGCTGGCGAATCGCAGACAGTGCACTTCGAGCTGAGAGATCGCGACTTGAGCATGGTTACCGAAGCCGGCGCGCCGATTATCGCGAAAGGTAAATATTCCGTTTCGGTTGGGGGTGGCCAGCCGAATACCGAGGCGCCGTCCGTTTCGGGAACGTTTCAAGTGAAAGGGACCAGGAGGCTACCGGAGTGAGCAATGCAGAGAACTGCATGGTTAGGGACCTCAGGATTGTAGGGCAACAAGCTTCGATTGACCGGGAGGAGATCATGGGGTTGCATCAACTGTTCTCATCGTTATTGATTCGTTGGTTCGGCGGCATCCTATTGGTTTTTTCCGCGTTTTCTGTCATGTACGCTCAAAGCCCAACGGCCCCCACAGCTTCGGAGGAACCGGCAAAGATCGATCACATCTGGCAGAAGGCTAACAGCAAGTACGACGCCGAGCGAACCGCTCTGCTGAAAGAAGTCGATGCCCTCGCTAACCAAGGCCCGTTCCGTCCCGACTGGGAGTCACTGCAGAAGTATGAATCTCCTGAGTGGTACCAGGACGCGAAGTTCGGCATTTTCATTCATTGGGGAGCGTATTCGCTCCCAGCTTTTGGCAACGAATGGTATCCGCGAAATATGTACGAGCCGGGATTCGATGCGTACAAGCACCACATTTCTACGTACGGAACGCAGGACAAGTTTGGATACAAGGATTTCATCCCCATGTTCAAGGCCGAACATTTCGATCCTTCTGCATGGGCCGAGCTGTTCAAAAAAGCGGGCGCAAAATACGTTGTGCCGGTCGCAGAACATCACGATGGTTTTGCCATGTACGATAGTGGGTTGAGCGACTGGACGGCGGCCAAGATGGGACCGCATCGCGATGTGATTGGTGATCTATCCAAGGCAGTGCGAGCCGAGGGACTGCACTTTGGCGTGTCGTCGCATCGTGTTGAACACGATTTCTTCATGGGCGTGGGCCGCAAGATCCCATCGGACGTTAACGACCCGCAATACGCCGCCTTCTATGGTCCGGCACAGGTCGGGGTCATCAACTGGGGAACTCCCGTCGGCAATGATTTCACCTATGTTTCGTCGGCGTGGGCCGACGACTGGCTTGCGCGCGGCGCCGAACTCGTCGAGAAATATCATCCCGATATCGTGTACTTCGACTGGTGGATCGGCCAGGCATCGATCCGGCCGAATCTCACCCGCTTTGCGGCGTTCTATTACAACCGTTCCCTGAAGTATGGTGATCACGTCGGAGTCATCAACTACAAGGACTACGCTATGCAGGAGCACTCGGCGGTGCTCGACTTGGAGCGTGGCCAACTCGGTGACATTCGCCCGCTCTATTGGCAGACCGATACGTCGGTGAGCAACAAGTCTTGGGGCTATATCAAGGACGACACCTTCAAGTCGCCCGAATTCGTCGTTCACCAACTCATTGATATCGTCAGCAAAAACGGAAATCTGTTGCTGAATATCGGCCCGCGTTCTGACGGAACGATACCGGACGAAGTACAACAAGTCCTGCTGGATGTGGGCACCTGGCTGAATGTCAACGGAGACGCCATCTACGGCACTCGCCCCTGGAGAACCTATGGCGAGGGACCGACAAAGGTGGCGGCTGGTTCGTTTCACGACACCGACACCGCTCACTACACGGCTGAGGACTTTCGCTTTACCACAAAAGACCACGCGCTGTATGCGATCGGACTCGCGTGGCCGCTGAACGGAGAAGCGGTGATTCGCTCGCTCGCGGGCACCACCGGAAGTCAATCCGTAAAGAGCGTGTCACTGTTGGGCAGCAATGCAAAACCAGAATTCCAGCAGCGTCCCGATGGATTGCACGTGCAACTACCTGCGCAGGCACCGACCAAGTATGCGTACGTGCTCCGTTTAACGTTTTGATAGCGAAATGTGCAGACCTCCTTCTGTGCATGAGTGGAATCGCCAAGAGTCCGGTATAAGCGTGCGAGCTCGTAGTGAGCGTCCAAAACCCTGATCAAGAACATGCGTTTGCTAATTCTCTCGAAAGGCGTATCGATGACAATGGCAGAGGTATCTCGCGCGATGAGCGCCGTGAGAGTTATCCGCCCAGGTCTATTCAGTATCAGCAGTTCTCTCGTCCTAACGATCTTCTGTCTCCTCGGGAGTCCAACGGACGCACGGTCGCAGCTGTGGGAAACGCCCCCGCTGCCTCCCGTGAAGTATGCGGCAGCGGCGGATGGTATGACTGTTTCGGTGGGAGCCGAGCAGGTTCATATTTCCGTTTGCCGTTCCGCCGTCATACATTTTGTCGCCGATCCCGAGCCGTCCAACGCGATCCGACAGAACCCGCCATGGATGCTTGATTCGAAGGAGTCGTGTCCAGGGGCAAAGTTCCAGATATCACAGGCCGCAGATGAGGTGATCCTCACAACTGACGCGCTGAAGATCGAGTTTTCGTTGAAGTGGGGAAATATCCAATACAGCACGCTGGCAGGCGAGACGCTTTTGCGGGAGCGAAACTCTATTCCTCGCACCTATGAACCCGTCGAGTTGAACGGCGAGAAAACATTCCATGTCGAAGATCGATTTGCGCTGGACTTCTCAGAGGGTTTCTACGGTCTGGGACAGCATCAGAGTGGCCTATTCAACTACCGCGGAGCCACCGTGGAACTCGGCCAGAACAATACCGATGTTGCTATCCCGTTGCTCTTGTCGAGCAAAGGCTACGCGTTAATGTGGAACACTGCTTCCCTCACTCACGTCGACAATCGCTTCCCACTTGAACTGAACGTGCATTCGCTCGCAGGGCATTCCGTGGACTACTACTTCATTTACGGTCCGGAAATGGATCAGATGATCCATGAATACCGAAACCTCACCGGGCACACCCCGATGCTGCCCCAATGGGCGTATGGCTTTTTTCAGTCGAAGGATCGGTACGTGTCCCAAGACGAGGTCTTAGGCATAGCGAAACGTTACCGCGAGGAGCACATTCCATTGGACGCCATCGTGCAGGATTGGTTTTGGTGGAAAGCAGAAGGCGATCCTGTATTCAACTCCAACTTCCCGGACGTCCCCGGCGAACTGAAGCAGTTGCACGATGAGCACGTACACGCGATGTTGTCGGTGTGGGGACTCTTCGACACGAAATCGCAGAATTACCAGGAACTTACCGCCAAACATTTCGATGTGCCGACTGCTCACGTGTACGATTCGACCAATCCTGAGGCGCGCGACTTCTATTGGAACAACCTGGTCAGCAAACTGTTTTCGCAGGGCTGGGATGCATTCTGGCTCGACAGCGCAGAACCCGAAGAATACTGGCCCCACATGGGCGATGCGATTCTCAGCAACAAGCAGATTGAGATTGGCAACGGAGCCGAGTACACAAACGTATTCCCGTTCACTCATACTCTCGGAATCCAACAGCACTGGAGAGCGACGACGAACCAGAAGCGGGTCTTTCTGCTGACGCGATCCGCTTTTTTCGGCCAGCAACGAGTTGGAGCGACGGTGTGGTCGGGCGACGTCTATGGTTCCTATTGGGGTTTGCGCCATCAGGTAGCTGCCGGTCTTAATTTCGCGCTCTCCGGTTATCCGTATTGGACAACTGACATCGGAGGCTATTGGCCGCCGCACGACAACCCTGTTGATGATCCTAAATTCCAGGAACTCTACGCACGATGGTTCGAGTACGGAATATTTTGTCCAATTTTCCGTACTCACGGGCACCGGCCGCAAAATGAGATCTGGGCGTTCGACAAAGTACGGCCGATCTTGGTTGACTACGACAAGCTGCGATATCGGCTGATGCCGTATATCTACTCCCTCGCCTGGCGCGTTACCAATGAGGACTACACGATCCAACGGCCACTGGTGATGGACTGGCGGACTGATCCAAATACGCGCGACGTCGGGGATGAGTTCATGTTTGGACCTGCAATCCTTGTCAGCCCCGTCCTGCAGCCGGATGCTACTCGCAGAACTCTGTATTTGCCGGATTCTCCAGCGTGGTACGACTTCTGGACGGGAGCAACCCAGAAGGGAGGCCGTGAAATTGACGCGGATGCTCCGCTCGACCGCATTCCGCTCTATGTACGCGCCGGTTCGATCATCCCCCTCGGCCCAGAAATTGAATACACGAGTGAGAAGCCCGCAGGACCCATCGAACTTCGGATTTACACGGGATCCGACGGCACGTTCGATCTTTACCAGGATGCTGGCGACGGTTACGACTACGAAAAGGGTGCGCATTCTGTCATTCCAATGCGCTGGTCTGAGTCAACCAAGACTCTGACCATCGGTGATCGTAGGGGCGTGTACCGGGAAATGCCTGCGAGTATTCAAATCAATATCGTCTGGGTATCCGCCGGGCACGCCGCGTCAGCCGCACCAGTGGCCAACCCCGGCAAGACTGTGGAGTACGCCGGGAAGGCAATTTCGGTAGAGGAGCCGTGAAATAGGGTGTTGCAGTTCCTGGATGGTGATATCCGCGGGGTAAGTGGGTCCGGCGTCGCCCGGCCCACATCGATGGTACCCGTCCACTGCATTCGTTTTCGTAACCAGTCCTCAAGGAGGGCATTGATGATAGCGAACAAGTTTCTTTATCTGATAATGCTGGGAGTGGCCATCGGCCTTGGGCCTCCGGTTACGGCACAAGTCCAGACTGACGTACCTGCGGCCGTTCCCGGGGCAAAGCCCGTATCAGTCGAGCGCGTAAAGGTCCACGGCAAATCTCTCGAAGGGAATTTAGAGGGCGACGCTGTTGACCGCGAGGTATTCGTGTTCTTGCCGCCGAGTTATGCCAAGGAAAAGTCGCGACACTACCCGGTTGTATATGCGTTGCATGGCTATTCGATCGGTGCTGAGCAGTGGACTCGCGAGATTCATGTACCGCAGACGATTGAAGGTGCTTTCGCCCAGGGAGCGAAAGAGATGATCGTGGTGCTGCCGGATTCGAAAACGTTGCACAACGGTTCCATGTATTCGAGTTCGGTCACAAGCGGAGACTTCGAGCGCTTCATCGCGCATGACGTCGTCGCCTATATTGACGCTCATTACCGCACGATTCCCGAGCGCCGCAGTCGCGGTTTGGTTGGGCACTCCATGGGAGGCTACGGCGCGACACGCATCGGCATGAAGCATTCCGATGTGTTTGGCAGTCTGTACATCATGAGTCCCTGCTGCCTATCGCCCCGGCCCGTCCCGAGTGCAGACGTGGACAAGGCCCTGGAGGCCGTGAAGACACCGGAAGATTCCGCCAATCTGTCTTTCTTCCCGCGGGCCACGCTGGCAACCGCAGCAGCTTGGTCCCCTGATCCAAAGAATCCACCGCTGTATCTTGATCTGCCGACCAAGGACGGCCAACCTCAGCCGGATGTCCTCGCGAAATGGACGGCCAACGCGCCCCTCGCCTTTATCGACCAGTACGTCGACAACCTGCGCGAGTATCACGGCATTTCGATCGACGTAGGCGACCAGGACGGATTGCGCGTCGATACGGCGAAACTGCACGATGCTCTTGATAAATATGGAATCGCGAACAGCTTTGAGGTGTACGAGGGCACTCACACGAGCAAGGTCGCCGATCGCATTCAGAATCACGTCATCCCGTTTTTCAGTCAGAATCTGTGTTTTCAGGCACCGTGCCGGTAGCTACCGTTCTGATCGATACCTCCTTTGCTAAGAAAGTGAGGACAAAATGCATTCGCGCTTTGGTGGAACATCGTGTGGCCTGTGCTGGCACTGAGTACTGGTGCTTGGGCTCAGCAGGCAAACTCATGCGCCAGTCTGGTCACTTTCAAATCGCCGGGCGTCGAAATTTCAAAGGCTGTACCGATTGCTGCCGGAACTACGGAGCCGAATCCGTGGGGGCCGGGTCACAGTGCGCCGATTCCTGCCTATTGCCGAGTCGAGGGCGTGATTAATAGCCGTGCCGGAGTCGGCGGGGAGGAATTTGGAATCAACTTTGCGCTAGCCATGCCTGAGGACTGGAATGGCGATTTCTTGATGCAAGGTGGAGGTGGCGGAAACGGAGTGGTGATGGCTCCGCTTGGTCTCAATGCTGCAGGAGACACTCCCGCGCTTATGCGCGGGTTTGCGGTGGTTAGCACGGATACAGGTCACAAGAGCCACCGTGGACCATTCGACTTCGATTTCATGAAGGATGAGCAGGCGTATCTGGACTTCGCCTATCTCGCCAACGCCCAGGTCGCCACGCTCGCCAAGCAACTCATTGCGCAGTACTACGGAAAACCGGCGGCCTTTTCCTATTTCTCCGGATGCTCCACCGGGGGCCGCGAAGGCATGATTCTGTCGCAACGCTATCCCGCGGCTTTTGACGGAATCATCTCGGGTGATCCTGCCATGCGCACCGGACTTTCGAACCTGGCGATCGGGAAATGGATCCCCGTCGCGTTCAACCAAATCGCTCCGAAAGATGCAGATCGCAAACCAATCATCGCGCAGGCCATCAGCGACATTGACCGTAAACTGATTGCGGATGCGCTGCTGCAAAAGTGCGATGCGAAGGACGGTGTGGCGGATGGCATTATCTCGGATCCACTAGGTTGCGATTTCGATCCCGCAGCGCTGACGTGCAAGGCGGGGAAGAGCGAGTCGTGCCTGACTCCTGAGAAAGCTGCCGCGATCAAGAAAGCCGTTGGCGGCCCAAAAACCCCAGGCGGAGTTCAGGTATACCCCGGTTTTCTGTACGACACCGGCATCACCGCAAGCGGTCCTCTCCGCGGGATTCTTTCCCCAGGACCAGGCATTTTCGGACCAGCAACTACAGCGATGGAAGTCGATGTCGAGAAGGAAGCACTCGCGGATATTCAGCCTCTCGTGGACTCGATGTCCACCAACTTGACGACATTCTCCGGGCACGGCGGGAAGCTGATCTTCTATCACGGCGACAGCGATCCCTGGTTTTCCCCGCTCGACACGTTCGGTTACTACAAGGATATGTCGGCTGCGAACGGCGGCCCCGGAGCCGTTTCTAAATGGAGCCAATTCTATTTTGTTCCCGGCATGGCGCACTGCGGTGGAGGCCCCGGCCTGGATCAGTTTGATCTTTTGAGTGCGCTGGTCAACTGGGTGGAAAAGGGAACCGCACCGATGTCAGTCATCGCGACTGGCAATGCATTTCCAGGACACAGTCGACCGCTCTGCCCTTATCCGAAGCATGCCCACTACAAGGGCCAGGGCGATACACAGGACGCGAATAACTACGAATGCCGTTAACTTGCCGTTGATGAGGAGCAGCTCCCGTCCTATGAAGCTTACGAAAAAGCGAATGGTTCGTTATCTGACCGGTCTCACTTTGTTCTGCCTCGCACTCTTCCCGGCGGCTTCAGCGAAGACGCCCAAGCCAGCTCAGCGCGACATCGAGCTCGATGTCGCCCAGGCAACCAAGCCGCTCGACCGGTTCTTCGACTTGTCGGTGGGGTCCGACTTTCCGGGCACACTCATTCGCGATGACAGCCAGCTGCAACTCAAAAAAGCCGTCGATGAACTGGGTTTCCGCTACATCCGCTTCCATGCCATCTTCCACGACGTTCTGGGTACCGTCAGGCTCGAAAACGGCAAAATCGACTATGACTGGACCAAGATCGACCAGCTCTATGATGACCTGCTCGCGCGGCGCATCAAGCCATTTGTGGAACTGGGCTTCACGCCGAACGCGATGAAGACGTCCGACAACAAGATCTTCTACTGGCAAGGCAATACTTCTCATCCGCTCCTGCCTGCTTGGAAAGACCTGGTCGATGCCTTCATCCGCCATGTCGAGCAACGTTATGGGCAGGATGAAGTCCGCAGCTGGTTCTTCGAAGTCTGGAACGAACCGAATCTGTCCGGATTCTGGGAAGGGGGCGACCAGAAGGCTTATTTCGAGCTCTACGATCTGACATCAAATACGATTAAGACGATCGATCCCAATTTGCGAGTCGGCGGTCCGTCAACGGCGGGAGCTGCCTGGGTGCCGGAATTCCTTGATCACGTGGCGCAAAGCGGCGCGGCGGTCGATTTTGTTACCACTCACACGTACGGGGTCGAGGGCGGATTTCTTGACGAGAATGGTAAAGAGGACATCAAACTCTCACCATCGCCGGACGCCGTCGTCGGCGACGTACGCAATGTTCGCGGGCAGATCAAAGCATCGAAGTTCCCGGACCTGCCACTCTACTTCACGGAATGGAGCACGAGCTACAACCCGCGCGACCTCGTGCATGATTCCTACATCAGCGCGCCGTATATTCTCGGCAAGCTAAAAGCCAGCGCAGGCCTGGTCCAGGGCATGAGCTACTGGACGTACACTGATCTTTTCGAGGAACCTGGTCCTCCGCCGACGCCGTTCCACGGCGGCTTCGGGCTGTTGAACCGCGAAGGGATCCCAAAACCAGCCTACTTTGCTTACAAATATCTCCACGCGGTCAGGGGCAACGAGATTCCGCTCCAGGACTCGCAGGTTTTTGCTGCGATAGACAATGATCGAGTTGCGACCGTTGTATGGGACTTTCAACAACCAGAGCAGAAGGTCAGCAACCGGCCATTTTATAGTCGCGTCGTTCCGGCCACTGCAGCGCGATCGTTGCATGTGAGTGTCAGGAACCTGAATGCCGGCAGCTATCGACTGGAAATTCACCGGACGGGCCTTCGCGCCAATGACGCCTATTCCGCCTACATCGACATGGGTGCGCCTCGAGAATTGACAGCACCACAGCTCGATCAGCTCAACTCGCTGACACGCGATCTCCCGGAAATCAATCGAGTTATCAAGGTTGGAAAGAAAGGCAGCTATACGTTTTCGCTGCCGATGCGTAGCAATGACGTCGTGCTGCTCACGTTGGAGAAAGTAAAGAAGTAAGGCCGCTTTTAAGTAGAAGTTCTTTTGTCCATTATGGACTAGGGAGCATGAAGTGCTTCAGCAAAGGAGATGGTCTTGCGAACAATCGTGATCGCTTCGCTGCTTCTGGCCAGCGCTCTGCTTTTTGGCCAGAGCGCGGAGCAACACCCGGAATGGCCCGGGAAAGGACAGCTGTTTGTCGGCACCTGCTACCAGCCTGTCGATCAGTCACCCGAACAGATACGGCAGGATATCGCGCTCATGAAGCAGGCGGGATTCACCCTGGTCCGCATGGGCGACCTTTCCTGGGACGCCTTTGAACCATCCGAGGGACATTTTGAATTCGCATGGTTTGACCAGATTCTGGAGCAGATGAATTCGGCGGGAATAAAGGTGATTCTCGACATCGGCGGATCGCCGGCGCCCATCTGGCTTCATCATAAGTACCCATCGGTAAACATGGTCAACGAACAAGGCGCAACCGTGCAGCCGGCGGAACGCTACATGGACGACATCAGCGACCCGGCTTATCGCGAGCACCTGATTCGGTTTGCTGATGAGTTGACCCGGCACTATGCTCACAATCCTGCGCTGGCGGCGATTGGCTACAACAATGAGATCGGCAACGGCGTCATGTCGTACTCCGAAGCGGATCGGCAGAGATTCATCGAATGGTTGAAGGCGAGATACGGAAAAATTGTAGACCTTAACAAAGCATGGGCAACGCAGCGCTGGTCGCGGCATTTGAACTCGTTCGATGAGGTGCAGTTGCCCTATGCGGAGGGCCCCTCTGCGCCGGAGCGATATCTTGACTTGCGGCGCTTCTGGTCTGACGAAACGATTTCGGTCCTCGAGGATCTTGAAACAATTCGTGAACGCAATGTCCCGAATCTGCCCGCGGTTTCCAACCTGTGGGACTGGGCGTGGCGCAGAGGCTTTGATTATCTGAGCTCTTACAAGAAATTTGTGAGCTACGGAGCCGAGGGATTTTACCCGGCAAATCCGATTGACGTGTCATTCGGCGCGCTTCTCGAAAAAGGCGACCTATCTACTCCACTGTGGTTCAACGAATTCACAAGCGGGGGTGGAGGCACTTACGGCGGACCGAAAGGCATCATTCGCATGTGGGCGTATCTTGGCCTGATCGACTATGGACAAACGTTTCTCGCGTGGACCTTCAACACACATCGTGGCGGAGAAGAACAGGCGCTTTTCGGATTGCTCGATCACGATGGCACACCGTCCTGGAAGTACTCGGAGTTCAAAAAGATTGCCACCGAGTTCTCAAAGCTGCAGCGCTTGGGCTTCCCGCGCTATCACAAGCCGGATGTCGCAATTGCTTATTCATTTGAAAGCAACATTGCATCTCATCCGCCGGGTCCAAGCAACACCGTTCGCCAATACTTTACTGTCAACTATATCGATCAGGTCCAGAGTGCACTGAAGCCCTTCTTCGAAGACAACATCGATGTCGCGATCATCAATATCGGGCACAGCACTCTCGACTACAAACTGCTGGTGGTGCCCGCGGACTATGTGATGGACTCCGCAAGTGCCGACGCCATCCGAAATTACGTCCGCAACGGCGGCACGGTGATTATGACCGCTATGTCGGCGAAGGTCGATGAGAGCAATCAGTGGTTCGATACACCGCAACCCGGACGATTGAGCGATGTTTTCGGGATCCGCACGGAAGAGTTCTACCGGCCAAGCACGCCTCCGGAATTCACTCTGAATGGCAAAACAGAAAGGGCCAGCATCGGTTTCTATGAGGTGCTGGAGCCAAAGACGGCCAAGGCGATGGCTCTGTTTACGAATACTCTCGAGAAATCGCCAGCCATCACGGTCAATGATTACGGGAAAGGGCGTGCCATCTATCTCGCCGTTCCTGCGCAGATGGCAGCGCTTGCTCCGCTCGTGCGCAGTCTGTATTCGGCCCTTGCCATCGAGAAGGGGCCGGGAACTTCCTCAGGCGTCTACGCGCGCGTAGTAGAGGGACGGACGCTGTATGTGAATACAACCGGGGAAGAGAAAGCTATCAGCATTCGCGGCAGCAAGCGCGGGATCATCAGTGGTAAGTCATATCAAGGGGTCATTCGGCTGAAACCGTACGATGCAGATCTTGTCGAGTAAGAAATGTTCGTATCAATGCATAGTGGGGACACCGTGAGAGAGTTCGGCGGAGAAACCGCCCTGTACGAAACCAAAAAATCTTGTAACTAATTGATAATAAATGAGATAGTGGCGGAGGCGGCGGGAGGTCGAACCTTTCATCCCCATTTAGATTCTGTAACTTACTGATTCTACAAAGGGAGGAAAATGCCAAAAGGCCTACACAAGCATGTCTATCGTACAATTATCGTACAATTCTTGAGAAAAATCGACCGCGTTTCGCGAAGAGTCGAAAATACCGTTCCACTCTATTTTCATAAAAGCATGATAATCGAAAATGGTAGAGTTGGCTCTTATTGCAAACTAATGTAGCAGGTTGCCAGGACGGTAGAAGCGACGCGGCTTTGTCCTTTATTCCGCGTTGCGGATCGAGCTTTCTCCGGCCCGCCCTCGACGACAAGTTTACGACCGATCCGGCATATACTCGACTGGTGGATGCGCTTGGGGCTGTACGGCTCAAGTGCAACGACATAAGGCTTGCGATTAGAGCGCATCGTAAGGAGTTGCGAGACAAAGGGAAGTAGCGATATGGGCGCTTGACACGGTAGACGTCTGGCGTTGGGGTCTTCAGATGTACTGCATCCTCGAATCAGTGTTCTTACGCAAGATCTGGACCACCGGAGTCCGATTGGCACCTTCATGGTGGCCACAGCTGTCCACAGTTGTACAAAGCGAATGAACGCACAAACACATGTAGGTTTCGAGCTTTAGGCAATCTTAGCGTCGCGGGTTGCGCCAACCTTCGACATCTGCAGCGAACTGATCGAGTTGGATCCTGAATAAGGAGCAGAATGGAAAATTCAAACGTTAACGAAGACTCTGGCATGAAAGTCGATCCAATCGGCGATTCATCGAGCTCGGCACCACAGCCCCCGATGGATGAAAGATTACAGAAGGCACTCGATAAAGCTCTGTACGCCGGTGGACGGCCAGCGGCACAAAAGATCAGGAATTTCTTGAATGGAACTTGGTTGGGCGAACCATTGCATGTCGTCCTCAAGGATGTTCCCGCCGGCGCCTGGACCGTCGCGATGGTGTTTGATCTCCTGGACATAGCACTAGACCGGTCTGAGTT
>PLBY01000048.1 GCA_003134655.1 Acidobacteriaceae bacterium | reverse complement strand
TGAGCATCGTGGGCACCGACGAGATCGATCTCAACCGCAACCACATCAGTTGGGTGTCACCTCTGGGGCGCGCGCTGATGAAGTCGGCAGCGGGTGACAGCGTAGTCCTTCAAGTGCCGGGCGGTACAGAATACCTGNNTACGAGCGCATTTCTGTGGAACCCTTCCGTGAACCACCTGGATCCGAGGCCTCGGCAAAGAGACTCCCTCGCCGACACTAGTCCACTCCTTGAGGTTATTGTATTCGGGATCATTCCAGAGTTTGGTCGCGGTTCGGGTAGCCGCGCGCGTTTCCTTCAGGGGCCCGTGTCCACATTTCTTGTTGTCCATTAGTAATGGACATGGCATAATAATGGACGCTATGCGAGTTGAACCTCCATTGGCTCCTTTTCTAGAGCAGCTCCGGACCCTGCACTTCATCAGCGATCTGGATTTCTCTCCGAAGAACCGTGGCGGTGATCAAGGAATCGACGGCACCCTCAAGGTGCGCACTCCCAAAGGAACCTACTCCTTCCTCGTGGAACAGAAGCGGTCGTATCTGGACCGAGGGATACTCAATGCCCTCGTCGCTCAAGCCAAACTCTATGCAACAGTACATCGCAAGCCCCTCTTGCTGTTGGCACGCTACATCCCCCGGCCTTCTGCCGAGCGATTGATCGAATCACGAATAAACTTTGTGGACCAAGCTGGCAACATGCACCTCGTGCTCGGTCAAAACTATGAGCGTACGATCATCGGAAACAAAGAGAATGCCGTTTCAAAAGAAGGCAAGCGGGTCAGCCCCGCAATCGCTCAATTGTTGTTCACCTTTGCCACGAAGGAACTAGCGGGAAGCTGGTCCGTGCGTCAACTGGCTGAAGCGTCCGGGTTGAGCAAAAGCAATGTTGCGAAGGTTCGACAGCAGTTGGTCGAGCGCGGAGTACTGCGAGAATCGGGGTACGGCTTTGATATCAGCGACAAATCGCGATTACAGGACGAGCTGTTGAGAGGATATGAGTTCGCTCTGCGTCCGAAACTTCTAATCGGGCGTTTCCGGTCCTCCGACAGAGACCTAGACGACATGCTCGCCAGCGTCCGAAAGCCTTTTGCAGACCTATCAATTCGGTGGTCGATAACTGGCGGGCCGGCTGCTCAGGCTCTCCAGAAGTATTATCGAGGGTTGGAACTGCCAATCTTCGTCGACTCGTTCCCTGACCAACTTCGTCGTCAGTTGCGGATCATTCCTGACAAGGCAGGGCCACTCATTTTTCTGCGTTCCTTCGGTACCATCCCGTTTTGGCGAGAAATCGAGCCGTTCCCTCTCGCGCATCCGTGGTTGATCTATGCCGAGCTCATGTATTCTTCCGATCCAAGAGCGCACGAAGCGGCGGAAGAACTCAAACGCGAGTTCCTCTCCTGAGCGATGCCCGAACTTACCGACAACCAAATCGCTGACCTCCGAGTCCTGCAACACCGTTGTGCGGCCCTCGGAGCGGAGCTTGTAATCATCGGGGCCATTGCGTACCAGATACATTTTCCAGCGGAGTCCCGGCATACCGGAGACATCGATTTCGCCGTCGCCTTGGACCTTGACGAATTCGCAGAGCTGGAACGCCGACTTCTTGCAGACGGCTGGGTCCGTTTCGCAAACCGTGAGCACCGATGGCGGAACGCCCAGGCAACGATCCTGGACCTGATCCCAGCTGGACCCAAGCTTCGGGAAGCCAAGCAGATCACGTGGCCCATTAGTCAGTTCAAGATGAGCCTCGTGGGATTCGACCACGTATTCGCGACCGCTCAGCCGGTTCAGCTTGCGCCGGATCTGACGCTGAAGGTGATCTCATCTATCGCACTGATGCTCCTGAAAATTGTCGCATTCATGGACGATCCGCATCGGCGAGTCAAGGACCTGGATGACATACGTGGGGCCTGCTTTTGCAATATGAAGCCGACAGCGAGCGGATATTCTCGGACGTAGTGATAGATGCTGCGCTCCAGGACTTTGGATTGGCTCCTGCCTTTCTGATGGGTCTTGATCTGCGTGCGCTTTGCGCGGACGACGATGCGCAGATCGTCTACACGTTTCTCGATGCGATGAACGAAGTCAATCCAGCATGGATGGCGTTCGTCCGCGCCAGAGGCGTCGGCGACCATGTCGAGGAAGACGCTCGCGCCCAGATCGACACCTTCAGACAAGGTTTTGACCGAAATGTGTGAAAGGCAGCAAAACAGTGCTCCGGCATGGACGTAAAACGGGGACTAATGAGGGACCGGGGACTAGTTGGGGACTAGGGACTAAACGAGGGACTGAGGTGCGTTTCTTGCGCGTACTTACAGGTGCTTAGGTGTCATCCGTGCGCTTGTAAGTTGTTTGGTATCAATTTCCCTTTGAACTCATAACCCAAAGGTCGGTGGTTCAAATCCACCCGCCGCAACCAACCTCACTGATTCGCAAAGGCTTGCTGGTTCACCTCGGCAGGCTCTTGTTGCATCTGGGAAAGATTTGGGAAAGGAATCAGTTTGCCCGTCTTCTTTTCCGGCCAACCTGTACCGAAAAGCTCACCAAGTTTTTCAGCGGCTGCGCGCTCGTCCTGCGTGAAAGTGTGCGTGTAGCCTTCGGTCACCCCGTTACCGCTGTGACCGAGCCGTTGCTTGCGAATCTGCTGCGGTATTCCCAAACGAGTCCATCGCCGTCGCGTTCGTGTGGCGGAAAGAGTGCATCCCCAACGAGGCCGCACGCTGTTCGCTCCGAGTTGCTTGGTCGATGGTTCGGTCCCTACCGACAATTTTGGCAAGGAGCTTTAGGGTCAATCTTCGGGATTTCCAATCGAGTGAGTCCTTGGCGCGCGAACGTGATCGTCCCGCTGTGCGGCCCGCGCTGACGGCGCGGTCCCGCTCCAACACAGGTCCGAACGCCATACGGTCATTGTAACTCGTTAGGTTAGCAAATTTAATGTTGCTAACCCAAGCGAGTCCGTCCCTGCCTATCTCCCGTCGTTTGTAGGTCCGCACCCGCCCATGTCACGCGGGCCGGACCTGTGTAGGGCCGCAACTCTGGATGGCGGCCCACAGGCGGCAAAACCGTCACACTTGACGGACAAAGAGACCGGACGAACAGTGATCTGGAACGAGACGCATCTCTTGGCGGAGAAGCACTCGGCGCAACACACCCTCTTGCTTGCTGCAAGCCGCCACCAAGCAGTGACCGTAAAAACTCCAAAGTTCACCTGACGCGCCTCGGTTCACAGCTGAGGCGTTCCGGCGTTTGGAGGAAACATGGAGCAACCACAGCAGCAGCAGCAACCACGCAAGTCAACCTATTGCCCCATCCGTTTTGTGATGGTACTCCCCGCGGACGTTAAGATCCTCCCGGAGCTCATGGATTGGGACCCGCTCCCTGAGCAGCAAGCGGGCCGACCATGAGCGATGCCATCGAGCAAAAACCCGAGGATGTTCCCAAGCACTACGCCCGAGAATTCATGAGTAGCTCCGAGTTCAAGACCTACGACGCCATCGCTCCGAGTGGGCTGATGATTCGGGAGGAATCAGGGTAATCCGACTTGGTGCTTCCGGTCACTGACAAAGCGCTAGACTGAAACATAGCATGTCATCCGTTCGACAACCTGGAGGCAACATGAGAGTAAAAACGAGTGTATTGACTCTTGCGCTGTGCTTTGTAGCAGGGGCAGTATGTTTCGCCAGCGACGCACAGATGGGCACCTGGACGCTGAATGAGGCCAAGTCGAAGCTCGCTGCTGGGATGCCGAAGAACAGCACAATCGTCTTTGAAGCCGCGGGTGACAGCATAAGAGTCGCGATCGATGGCACTGACGGCGAAGGGAAGCCCGCGCATAACGAGTGGACGGGTAAGCTCGACGGCAAAGACTATCCCGTCACCGGCGATCCGAATTCAGATGCGCGGTCGTACAAGCAGATTGATGATCGCACCTTAGAGTTCACTATCAAGAAAGGCGGAACGGTTACTATCACCGGCCGAGTTGTGGTGTCGGCGGATGGCAAGACCCGCACGGCCACAGCGAGTGGAACCGATCCGCAGGGCAAGAAGTTCAAAAGCACCTCGGTGTACGACAAGCAGTAGCGAGATCTCTCCTGAGAGAGCTGCTTATAACAGTGATGCCCTTCCGCACGGTTCCGAACGGGAGGGCATTTGTTGATAGCCAAGCCGCAACGGCGAAGGGAATGGTTGTGCGTTCTGGGTTCGGACCGTGCATCCGGGGAAATGAAGACCATCGAACAGACTACCGACCTCGCCGTTGCTAACATGGTTGTCGTTTCTCTCTGAGAGCTACATTTCGCAACTCCACCTCCGTCTAAAAGAGAAAGCAACAGGGGGCGAGGGACATCCTCGAAGTTCTCATCGTCCCCCTGACGCCGTCTCTCCCATGCCCGCCTTTGCTCACGATCCGCACCCCGTTTTGGCTGGCATCGAGCCGCTTGCATTTGTGCGCGATGAATTGTTTTTGGATGTGGGAGTGTGCATCCTAGGTCGGCCTATAGTCTCGGGATCTGCCGCGAACTCGGCATTGCAATATTCACACACGCCAAGCACCGGGAAATTATTCTCTCGTTTGACGATCCGAAACTTGCGTTTCGCCATGCCCTGATTTTTCCACAGGGCGGACCCGATTGTTATCCTGTGGAAATTCAACCTGCACCACAACCAGTTCTTCCCTTTGGTACCCGAAAAGCTGCTCGGTTTGTTTGTTCACTATCACAATGGTTCCATATCGATCTGCAACGACCACAGCATCAGGCGCAGATTCGAGCAGGGCGTGGGCGAGACGTTCCTGCGAAGCCTAGGACACGTCAGTCTTTCCAGATTTTGGTATGGCGCCCTTCCTCGCCACAGCTGGCTTCGACGTTTATCAGGACGGCTCTATGTCAATCGAACCGCCCTGAGCTCTCCATTTCACCGGTCTAACTTTACTGCAGCCTAAGCCTGCTTCTTCTTCTCTTGATCGTGTTTCTCTGGTTCTGACTGCGGACTCTTGGGCTGTGCGATCGGGACCTGCGGTTTCTGTTGCACTGGCTGATTTGGCTGGATTATCGGTTTCTGCTCCGGAGGAGCGGGCTTCTGCGGATCGCTATGTTGCGGGTTGCGATTTTCTTGATCTGACATTTTATTTCTCCTTTGCTGGTCTTTCTGCTGTTGGTAAGTTATTTCAATCGTGTTAACGGTGTACGCTTGCGTTTCTCGGCGTAGCTGGTAGTGAGTCAGTCCAGGCCCACTACCATCAGTTCGACGAACTGGCCTTTTGGTTCTTAATCTGCAGGTCGTTCACTACCTGCTTCACATTTGGAACTGCAGAAGCGATCTGTTCGGCCTGCGCACGTTTGGACTGTGAGTTGACCTCTCCGGTCAGCGTGACCACGCCATTTTTGACATCATATTTAACACTCTTGTGAAGTTTGTTCTGGATGAGAGCAGCGTCCAGGTTCTTCTCGATAGCCTTGTCGAGATCAGAGTTCACCGCCTTTGCCTCGCTTTCACCACTCGGAGGCATCACGGCAATCTGATTCGCAACAACTTGCCCAGTTGCGATTGACTTTGCGATCGATTCGGCCTGTGACTTGTCCGCGTCAGCTGCGACGTGTCCTCCAAGAGTCACTACACCCTTGTCGCGATCCTGACTCACGGAGACATCTTTGAGGCCGGCTTGATCGAGCGATTTGCGGATGCTGTCAGAAACATCGGGCGATTGCCTGGCCGTCCCTGAGCACCCCACAAGGGTCACGACCACGAGCAGGGCGAGCAAGCTTAAACACAGTTTGAGTGTTTTCATATTTCTCCTTTATTAAGGCGTGGGATTTAGCCCACAAAGATGACCCAATTCGTCGGCGCCTTGGGACGTTCGATCCACCAAACGCCTCCGAACTTCAATGGGGCATACGCATTCCCCCGAACACGTAGAAAAGCACCAGAATGATCAGGACCAACCCAAAGATTCCGACGCCTCCGCCCGTCCCCCACCTCTGGTATCCGTAATAGCCACCACCGCCGCCGAACGCGAGCAGCAGGATGATAATGAGCACGATCAGTAACATGGGAATCTCCTTTCAACTCCGGGCTGGCTTCGATCTTCCACCCCGGGGTCGTCGAGCATCAAACGGGTGATGGCCTGTCGCAGGACTACCTCGTTGCGGGCTGGCCATCGCCCTGCCACCGCCCTTCGCTAATCCCAATAGGGCTTGGCCCCGTAATACTCGAACACTTGGGTGCCCCAGGCGCGGTCAGCCATGTTGGGCCAGTGATCCTTGTCGAAGCCGGGAGCGCGTTTGAGCAATTCCTTATCGACGTTCAGAATGAATCTCTTTTCAACCTTGTCGACGGTGAGAGCGCTCCAGGGAATGGCAAATAACTTATCCCCCATGCCCAGGAAGCCTCCGAAAGAGAGAACGGCGTAAGCGATNNGCCATAATGTCTCCTTTTTGTTCGATTAAGAATTGGACGAACTCCGAAAATGATTCACTCTGCAAATGCTGAGGGCGTGCCCAGTCAAAAAGACGAGAACACACCTTTCCGCGAAGTTAAGAGCGACGAGAGTAAAAGGAACTCGAGTGCACGCCCTGCCACTCCCGCGCACAAGGAACCAGTCCATCGCCGATTCGCAACTTGCAAGCGCGACAGCATATGGACGAGCCAACCGTTGGGATGTTTGTTCTGTGCCTGGCCATGGCTACTCACGTTCCGGTTGAGAGACTCTGGTGGCCGGGATTCAATCCAGTCTGAAATCTAAAAAACTTCTGGAGGTCGTGTCTGTTCACAATTGCTCACTGCGGCGGTAGATCATCTCAGAAGCCCATCTTGCATGCACCAACACCTTCCCGCGGTCGAGGCAGCTGCGGAAAGCAGTTTAGCGGTTGCCATTTCACTCCCGTCAGCACGACAAATGTCGCAGGTATTGAGTGCCACTGAACCGGCTCATCGCGGAAGCACCAGACAAGATTCTTGGTTCAACCGGCAGTGCTCATTTCTGACTTATCCGTTCAAAGTGTTGGACGTTGCCCAGATGCTCTTGATTCAGGCGAATCCCACGAAGAAACAGGCTGAAGAAGGTTTCGCCCGCGAGAACGCGGCCGGAATTGACTTGCGGGCTTCTGAGCGGAATTACAAGGGTGATAGCGACAAACCAGAGGTGGCCGTAGCCTTAACCGAATTCTGGATGCTGCACGGCTTTCGTTCACTAGAACAAATCGCCGAAATAGGGGGCGCGCGATGCGCCCCCGCAAGCCAGAAAAAGCGACGACTTCGGTTCAGCGGATTCAAACAACAGCACGAAGTGGACAGTGTTCTTCTTCGCGGAGCTCAGGCAAGGTCGTAGCGATCAAGGTTCATCACCTTGTTCCACGCAGCCGCGAACTCTTTCACAAACACCTCCTTCGAGTCGTTACTCCCATAGACTTCTGCGATTGCCCGGAGCTGGGAGTTCGAGCCAAACAGCAGATCGACGCGCGTGCCGGTCCACTTGATTTTGCCCGTCGCCCGATCGCGCCCCTCATATACCCCTTCGGATTTAGAGGGCTCCCACTTCGTATTCATGTCGAGCAGGTTGACGAAGAAATCATTCGTCAGCGTCTCCGGGCGGTTGGTGAAGACGCCGTGTTTGGCCTGCCCGAAGTTCGCATTCAAGGCGCGCAAGCCGCCAACGAGAACCGTCATCTCGGGAGCAGTCAGTGTCAGCAACTGCGCCCGATCCACCAGAAACTCTTCAGCCGACAGGCGCTGCCCGCTTCGGAGATAGTTGCGGAACCCGTCCGCTCCGTGCTCCATTACGGCGAATGAGTGCACGTCGGTCTGCTCTTGCGAGGCATCCGTGCGCCCCGGCGAGAAGGGAATCTTCACGTCGTGGCCGGCCCTTTTCGCAGCTTCCTCGACCGCTGCGCAGCCGCCCAGAACGATCAGGTCAGCCAGCGAGATCTTCTTCCCTTTGTTCCCGTTGGACTGCGAGCTGTTGAACTCCTTTTGGATCGCCTCCAGCTTCTGCAGAACCTTCGCCAGTTCGGCTGGCTGGTTCACTTCCCAATCCTTTTGCGGCGCGAGGCGAATGCGCGCCCCATTCGCTCCACCGCGCTTGTCGGAGCCGCGGAACGACGCCGCAGACGCCCAGGCAGTCGTGACCAGTTGGGAGATCGACAGTCCGGATGCGAGGATCTTCGCCTTCAGAGCAGCAATGTCCTTCTCCTCGACCAATTTATGATCCACGGCGGGAACAGGGTCTTGCCACACCAGAGACTCCTTCGGAACGAGCGGGCCGAGGTACCGCGCGATCGGCCCCATGTCGCGGTGCGTGAGCTTGAACCACGCCCGCGCAAACTCGTCTGCGAACTGATCCGGATGCTCGTAGAAGCGCCGTGAAATTTTCTCGTAAGCAGGGTCGAACCGCAAGGCGAGATCCGTGGTCAGCATGGATGGCGCATGATGTTTTGACGGATCGTGCGCATCCGGCACCGTACCGGCGCCTGCACCATTTTTCGGCGTCCACTGATGCGCTCCGGCCGGGCTCTTGGTCAATTCCCATTCGTAGCTGAACAGGTTCGTGAAGAAGTTGTTGCCCCACTTCGTAGGCGTCGTGGTCCAAGTAACTTCCAGGCCGCTGCCGATAGTGTCACCACCAAAACCTTTGCCGAATTTATTCTTCCACCCTAAGCCTTGCTCTTCAATGCCGGCGCCTTCTGGTTCGGCACCTACGTATTGAGCGGGAACGGCAGCCCCGTGCGTTTTGCCGAAGGTGTGTCCGCCGGCAATGAGTGCGACCGTTTCTTCGTCGTTCATCGCCATGCGGGCAAACGTTTCCCGAATATCCCGTGCCGCAGCGATTGGATCCGGCTTTCCATTCGGCCCTTCCGGATTGACGTAAATCAGGCCCATTTGCACCGCGCCGAGAGGATTCTCTAGGTCACGATCGCCGGAGTAACGCTCGTCCGCCAGCCACGTGCCCTCAGGTCCCCAATAAATTTCCTCTTCGGGCTCCCAGACATCCGGGCGACCGCCACCAAAACCAAACGTCTTAAAGCCCATCGAATCGAGGGCGACGTTGCCGGCGAGAATCATGAGGTCGGCCCAGGAGATTTTCCGCCCATACTTCTGCTTGATCGGCCACAGCAGCCGGCGCGCTTTGTCGAGGTTCACGTTGTCGGGCCAGCTATTAAGCGGCGCGAAGCGCTGCTGACCGGCTCCTGCCCCGCCGCGGCCGTCGCCGATGCGGTACGTACCCGCGCTGTGCCACGCCATACGAATGAAAAGTGGCCCATAGTGGCCAAAGTCGGCTGGCCACCACTCCTGCGAGTCCGTCATCAAGGCTTGCAGGTCCTTGATCACGGCATTCAGGTCGAGCGTCTTGAACTCTTCTGCATAATCGAACTCTTTACCCATTGGATCGGACAACGGGGAATGCTGGTGCAGGACTTTCAGGTTCACCTGGTTCGGCCACCAATCAACATTCGCGTAGGATTTGCGAGCGCCGTGTGCTACTGGGCACTTCGATTCGGTTGTGGTATTTTTTTCTTTAGCTTCGGGGACAACACTCCCCGATGAAGTCGCGAGCGTATTTTCCATGTGTTTTCTTCCTTCGATTCTTGATTGCGCAACGCGTGAAAAAACTATTTTTTGGCACTGCAGCGGCGACAGAGGCCAAAGACCTCGATCAACGGCTGCGTCAGATCAAAGCCGTCCGGCAGTTGCCGGGATAGCCGCTTCAAATCGATGAAGTCTCCTTCAATGTCTTGCACCGATTTGCAGCGGGAGCAGACCAGGTGATGATGCGGTTCGAGATTGCCGTCCACGCGCAACGTGGACGCATGCGGAGTGACCTCTCGCAGCAACCCACACTCAATGAAAAGCCGCAGATTGTTGTAGACCGTGGCGAGAGAAATCGATGGAATGCGACGCCGAACCGCGGCGTAAATGTCTTCTGGGGAATAGTGTCCGTGGGAAGCGATGACGGCCTCAAAGACCACCTGACGCTGGTGGGTCACCGCCAAACCGTGCTTCGCGGCTAGCTCACGGAATTGTTCATGGGTGAAACGCATGATTACTGAATAAGAACTATTATAAAACGATAGAGAGCAGTGTCAACTGAAATCTCTCCTTGGACCTCGAAGGGGGCGGGCCGCAAGACCAGGCTCTGGCTCAACTACCACGATCGGCATCGGGACCCGAGAAACGGCGACAAGGCAGAAGCACCGCGCAGACTTGGCGTCAATCGACGACTGCCCAGAAGATCAAGGAACTTGCCTGAACTCACTAGATCTCCGCCGGACTAAGCTCGCATTTCTCTCACTTTCTCTCTGAGCAGTTTTGACCATCAAGAAATTATCGGACCCCTTATAAGGGAAATAGCTCTGATCACAACCTTTTAGTTGCGGTGGCGGACGGTTGCGCTCGAGCCATCATCAGTAACACCAACCTTGGAGGTAGCTCTTATGAAAGTAACAGGACTCATCAGCACAGTGGCGCTGTCCTTGCTTCTCGGAATCGCTGGCTGCGCTTGGGCGCAGCAGGAGGACAAGCAAGACCATCCCGCGCAGCAGCAGAACAAGCAGGAGAAATCCAAGCCCGAACAGCAACAGCCACAGCACGCCCAGCAACAACAAAAGCAGGACCAGAACAAGCAGTCACAACAGCACGCCCAACAACAACAGAAGCAGGACCAGAACAAGCAGTCACAGCAGCACGCCCAGCAACAGCAGAAGCAGGACCAGAACAAGCAGTCACAGCAGCACGCCCAGCAACAGCGGGGCAATCAGCAACCTCAGCGCACTCAGGAACAGCACCGCGTCGAGCAGAGCGCATGGCAACAACATCGAGCTCAAAACTGGCAGTCAGACCACCGCTCCTGGCAACAACGTGGTGGCTACAACGGCTACCGCATTCCTGACGACCGTTATCGCGGATACTTTGGTTCGAATCACGGATTCCGCATTTATGGCCTGCCCTTCCTGGTTGTTGGCGGGTACCCGCGCTTCCAGTACCAGGGCTATTGGATTAGCCTCATTGATCCGTGGCCAGAATATTGGGGTAACGACTGGTATGACAATGATGACGTTTACGTCGCCTACGTCGACAACGGCTATTACCTTTACAACCAGAGGTATCCCGGCGTCGGAATTGCGATCAGCATCTCGATGTAGGGGCACAGCTGGTGCGGCCTCGGGAGAGGCTGGGGCGACCGGGGGCGTGCCAAGAAGACCGTGCGACTCATGAATTCAACCCAGGAACAACTGGCGGATCCTCAAGCTACCTGCGGTCGGCGTGCAGGGATGCCAGAGCAACAAAACCTGAGAGTCATCGAGCTGCCGGCGGTTCCTGACCGGTGGGAATTCCGACCATGTAACGATAGAACGCAACCGCCCGGTTGACTGCGGAAGACTCATTTCCTGTGATCAGCCGGTTTGCGTTTTTTCCCGTGCGCACGATGCTGTAGTATCGCCAGACATTTTCTGATTCGCGATCCAGAAAGTAGATCGACTGCACCTCACCCGGGTGGAACAGAGTGATGAAAAGATCGTGCATGGTGCTGACGTTCTCGACGGCGAAGACGACTCGGCCTGCCGAAGCCTCCATAATGTGCATTCGGTAGGTAACCCTGCCCGCAAGGTTATCGACCTGCACGTAGTAGAGGACTTGGCCTTGCTTCATCTCTTCGGGCGTGAAATCTGGGCGGCGTTGATTAGAGTGCAAGTCGGTTACAGCGTAGGCGTCCACGATTAATGTTTGCCACTTCTGGTGGGTGGTCGACCAGTAGCGCACGCCCGCGAGTTCGGAAATGGCTCCGATATGGCGTAGCAAACCTTCAGCTTCCGAAGATTGACGGAATCGCGCGCCGGTCGTTACCAACGTTGTAAAGCCCACCGCATCCCAACCGGTGCACGCGGGCGGTTTCCAGTCGCGGCCAAATTCAGACCTGCTCCATGGCTTCGCGATGACCGAATCGTCCAGGCCCGGATATGGCGGCACGGGGTCTTTTCCGCATGGTGGCTGTGGCCCTGATTGCGAATAGCCGCTCGCCGGGCAAACCAGCATTGCCAACAGCAAAAACAAAACACCGCGCCGTGCCCCAGTTCGGATCGGCATCTGATCATACCGATTTGCGCTCGTCTGACCCGCATAGTTGTTGGCCGGGACCCGAGTTCGCTCAGAAAATGCATTCGAGTAAGACCCGATTCGGCAACCGACCACGTCGTGTCCCCCAGAACAAGCGATCTCGTCTCCCTGGATGCCTCAAGAGGGCAGGTAGGCTGTCTGGTTTGGCGGGCCAACTGTCCTCTTGAGACGAGAATAGGTTCGCTCATTTGCTCTGACAGTACTGTGCAGAATCGCTCATGTCGTGAGCCCTGGCACGCGCGACTGGATTGAGGCGTTTCCCGGCAGAGGTAGCTGTCCATGGAGGCAGTGCCGCGGTGCCCCACCTACGGACTGGCTCAACTCTGCCCAGATTCAGTCTGGACAGGTTTAACCAGTTTTCTTTAATCCTGCCAGCTGCTCTTTCAAGTTTACGACGTCCTCTTTAGCATCGCCTATCCGCTGTTGGACTTTGCCTTCCTTCTTCTCGACTTTCCCTTCCTCTTTCAAATTGCGGTTCTTCGTTATCTTCCCGACCTCCTCTTTGAATGTTCCCTTCACTTCGTGGAAGCTGCCCTCGATCTTATCTTTCGTACTGGTTTTCATAATTCACCTTGGCCCTCCTGAAGCACGAATTGCGGATTCTTCTGAGTCCGCTTGAGGGCTGTCCCGTTTGTAATCTCATGGCGCGCTGCGGTCTGAGCAGAATTGAACAACTCTGGAGTGCCGCCGGCTTGCATGCCGAATCGGACAAGGGTACATGCAGCTTGTGGCAGTGTGAACTGTGAGACTACTCACACGAGTTGACACCAACAGCATAAATTTCTTGGCGAATTCTGAGGGTGATTCCCTGTGGTGGTGGTCATTTTTGCTCAGACTTCCGGAATTCTGATTTGCTAGGTTGGGAAGTGCCCAGGTGCGCCCAGCATATCTATGCGGATTTGCGTGCGAGTGCAGACGCAGCACGAAACAAAAGGCTGGCGCACTAGGGAACAGAAATGAGGACAGTCCGATGAAAAAAGTAATGTTCTTCTTCGCGATGCTGAGTCTCGGCACGCTGTGCTGGGCAGGGTCGGCGCGAGAGGATGCCACCGACCGATTGAACAACTCCACCACGGTGTTACACGAAATTATGGGGATGCCCGACAAGGGAATCCCGGAAGAAGTGTTGGAGCACGCCAAGTGTGTGGCCGTGATACCGCACATGGTTAAAGGCGGCTTTGTTTTCGGAGGTAAGGGAGGCAAAGGAGTAGCCACCTGCCGCACGGCAAATGGCTGGAGCGCGCCCGCGTTCATCACCATTTCGGGCGGAAACTGGGGACTGCAGATCGGAGTAGAAGCTGTGGACCTGGTCATGATCATTCAGAATGAAAAAGGAATGCAAAAGCTGCTCTCCAGCAATTTCCATGTTGGAGGGGATGCTTCCGCAGCGGCGGGTCCAGTTGGACGACACGCTGAGGCTGGGACGGATTGGAAAATGACGACCGAGATCCTCACCTACTCCCGTGCCAAGGGTGTATTCGCGGGGCTCACATTAGAAGGTGCGTCGATTCGTCAGGACAATGATTCACGGCACGCGATGTATGGACCCCACGTCACTACTCGGGCTTTGCTGTTAGGCCAAGTAGCGGCTCCAGCCGCAGCCCAACCGTTCCTTACTGAAATTCGCGGAGCGAAAGCCCAAGCCGTAGCTGAAGGGAAAGCGGAAGCTAGGTCCGAAGCCAAGAAAGACAAGAAGTAACGTTTGGTGCCCAGTCTGCCGCTGTTTTGTCATCGGTCTGTCTGTGCGTTCGACTAGGCATCGCAACCATGATCCGCGCTTTTGTGGTGTGGTCTGGATGTTGGCGTGTCGCAGCGACTCCTGCTACACCTTGACGTCGGTGCCCGTACTGCGCAGCAAGGTTGAGTGGGTGTGACGGAGCGTCTGCCGGCCAATCTTGCCGGTGCCCGCGTGTGATGCTGCTGGTCTTATCTGGCGCCGCAGGACTGTCTCCTGCACACGCGGGCTTCCAGACTCATTCGCGAACACGCAGTCTCCCGGCGCCTGTCGGTACTGCGTTCGTGCAACTTCCGCAGGTGCGCCGTCAGGTTTGGATTGATCGGCAAGTTCGAAGTATTCTTCGACGATCTAAGGCTGTTCCGTCCATCAAATTCAAAGGATTGCCGGCGACGAACAATGCACTAAAAGGCCCGTTGCCCTTCATTGGTAATCACCTTGTCACACAAAACCCGGCGAGAATCAGCAACAAATGGCGGCGCTGCAAGCATCGACCTCGTCTGCCGTGTTTCCTTTGCAACGCTATTTGGAGCAGGCGAAAGGCAGGATCGTGGCTGAACGCCTCACTTCATTTAAACTGGGTTTTGAGTCCTGTTCTGCCAAGAGTTCTCGGGTCCGAGGAGAAAGCGGTTGAACGCAAATAAAGATGCGCTTTGGTACAAGGACGCGATCATATATCAAGTTCATGTCCGCACATTCCACGACAGTAATGGCGATGGAATTGGTGATTTCCTCGGGCTTGAACAGAAGCTCGATTACCTCCAGGAACTGGGGATCAGCGCGATATGGCTCATGCCATTTTTCCCATCGCCCCTTCGCGATGATGGCTACGACATCGCGGATTATGACTCGGTCCATCCCAGCTACGGGACACTGGAGGATTTCCGCAAGGTTCTCGACTCGGCTCATCGGCGCGGTATCCGGGTCATCATCGAAATGGTGTTGAACCACACCTCCGATCAACACCCATGGTTTCAGGAGGCGCGAAGTTCACAGGATAATCCTCGCCGCGACTGGTACGTGTGGGGTGACACTGACACGCGGTATAAGGACGCCCGAATCATCTTTCTCGATACCGAGAAGTCCAACTGGGCATGGGATCCTACTTCGAAATCCTTTTATTGGCACCGCTTTTTCAGTCACCAGCCTGATCTCAACTATGACAATCCGGCAGTGCGGGAGCAGATGTGGAGTGTGATGAAGTTCTGGCTGGAGATGGGCGTGGACGGCTTCCGGCTTGATGCTGTGCCGTATCTGGTCGAACGCGAGGGCACAAATTGTGAGAACCTGCCGGAGACCCACGACATTCTCAAGGAACTGCGGCGAAGACTGGATGAGCACTTCCCCGGAAGAATGCTTCTAGCGGAAGCCAACCAGTGGCCTGCGGACCTGCGTCCATATTTCGGAAACTCCGACGAATTTCATATGGCGTTTCATTTTCCGCTGATGCCGCGGATGTTCATGGGGCTTAAGCTCGAAGATCGTAAGCCGATCACAGAAATCTTGCAGCAAACTCCAGAGATCCCGCCATCCTGCCAGTGGTCCCTCTTTCTGCGTAACCACGACGAGTTGACCCTGGAAATGGTGACTGATATTGAACGCGACTACATGTACGACATGTACGCTCATGACAAAACGATGCGGCTGAACCTGGGAATTCGGAGGAGACTCGCTCCTTTATTGAATAATGACCGCAGGCGGATCGAGTTGATGAACGCCATGCTGATGTCGCTGCCAGGCACTCCGATCATCTATTACGGAGATGAAATCGGAATGGGCGACAACATAAGCCTTGGCGACCGCAACGGAGTCAGGACTCCCATGCAGTGGAGTGGAGGATGGAACGCTGGTTTTTCAACCGCGGAACCGGAAAGGCTGTATGCTCCGATTATTCATGATCCGGTATATGGGTATCCCGCGGTAAATGTCGTATCTCAGAGGGAAAGTGAACATTCTCTGTTTCACTGGATGCGGCGCATCATCGCGGTCCGGAAATCCAGTGCCGTGTTCGGAAGGGGGTCGATTGAGTTTCTCTATCCCGCCAATCACAGAATACTGGCATACTTGCGCCGACTCGGCAATGAAACCGTCCTGATCGTCAACAATGTTTCGAGCGCCGCACAAGCTGTCGAACTGGATTTGCGGCGTTACAAGGGAAATGTTCTGATCGAAATGTTCGGCAATAATCTTTTCCCCCGCATCGGCGACCTGCCTTATCTGCTGACGCTGGGGCCTTACCAGTCGTACTGGTTTCGGCTGCGACGAGTCTAGGCGAACGCGAACGATGAACCACTGTCGAATGCCGGAGACTCACCAAAGTCACACGGAATCCTGAATTGGAAGACGGCAACTTTCTTACCGATGATTTTCTCCGCCAGCTCATCAATGTTGGCGAGGTCGATATCCTTGTGGGCCTACCCACTCATAACAATGCCAAGACTATCGACGCAATCGTCCACACGATTCGAAACGGCATCCTCCGCGGTTTTCCCCGTGAGCGGGCGGTCATCATCAATGCCGACGGCGGATCACGCGATGGCACGCCCGAACTGATCACCGGTGTTTCCATTGATGATGTGCGTCCGGCTTCCAGTGTGTACGCGCTCCGCACGCTGCACGCGATAAGCACAAAATATGCCAGCACCCCGCACAGCGGAGTTGCGTTGCGGACGATTCTGGCGGCCGCCGAACTGCTTCGAGCCAAGGCGTGCATCGTGATCTCCCCCGAATCCGAAAGTATCACCCCTGAATGGATCTCCAATCTTCTCCGACCCGTATATTACGACGGCTTCGATCTCGTCTCCCCTACCTATCGCAGGCACAAGTTTGATGGACTATTGATGACGAACCTGCTGTACCCGATGGTTCGCGCGCTCTATGGAGTGAGGATCCGCGAATCCTACATGTCCGAGTTCGGATTCTCAGGCCGTCTCGGAAGCCAATTCCTTGGACAGAATCGATGGAACGATGGAATCGGCGAAAACGGGATAGAGCTTCGGTTGACCCTGACTGCCGTCACAAGCGGATTCCGCATCTGCCAGTCCTTTCTCGGAAAGAAGGATCCGGTCGAACGGCGCGCCGCTGATCTGGTCCCGACATTGCGGCAATCCGTTGGTGTGTTGTTCTCGGCGTTGGAGTCCGACTTCCAGGTGTGGAGCGGAGTTTCTGGTTCTCAGGAGGTGCCTACGAACGGGAGTGACCAGGAGTTAGTCCTGGACCCCTTGCGGGTCAATCGGAAACGCCTGCGGGAGATGTTCGTTACCGGAGTATCAGAATTGGAGTCTGTCTTTCAGTCGATTCTCTCTCCTTCCACTCTGGCGGAGCTGAAGCGGATCGCCGGCTTGGGCGAAGAGGAGTTTCATTACTCTGCGGAGCTATGGGTCAAGACGGTATATGAGTTTGCTGCGGCTTATCAGAAGTCTGTGATCAATCGGGATCATATTATTCAGGCACTCGCGCCGCTCTTTCGCGGGAGAGTGTTCACGTTCGTGGTCGAGAACCGCAACAGTTCTGCGAATGACGTCGCGAACAACATCGAAGGCTTATGCCTTGAGTTCGAGCGATTGAAACCATATCTGCTCGAGATGTGGAAATCGAAAGAGTGAGGCAAATATGCGGGAAATGATTATCAGCGAACTGATTCAGGCGGTGCACGACCTCGCCAGAGGTTTCGCCCACTACCTTCCTCGTCTTATCGTAATGCTCATCCTCGCATTCGTGGGATGGCTGATTGCATACGTGGTTAAGGTAATTCTGCGCAGCATTCTCCGGCTCATCAAGTTCGACCGGCTGTCAGAGAATGCCGGCGCTTCTCAACTGCTTGCCAAAGTGGCTCTCCCTTCGGCGACCGAGATGTTGAGCCGGTTTGTTTTCTGGGTGACCTGGTTTGGCTTCATTCTGCTGGGGGTGAGCGTGCTGGGAATCCTGGGCCTGCAGGAGCAAATCGCGAGATTTTTCCTGTTCCTGCCCCGCTTGTTCGTGGCAGTGTTGATCTTGTTTTTCGGCATGCTTGCAGCGGGCTTTTCCGCTCGCGCCGCTCTGCTGGCCGCAGTGAATGCGAATGTTCCATCCCCTCGCCTTCTGAGCCTTGCCGTCCGCAGCATTATCATGGTTTTCGTGTTGTCCGTAGTGTTTGAAGAGTTGGGTTTAGCGGAACAGACCATGCTGGTTGCCTTCGGAATTGCTTTCGGAGCCCTCATGCTTGGTTTGGCCATTGCATTTGGCATTGGCGGCAGGGATTTGGCACGGCGTTTCCTGGAAGAGAAGTTCGTTCGTGTCAAGAAAGAGCAAGACGAAGATGAACTTTCGCCCCTTTAGCACATTGTGCTGCTCCTGCGCGGGGCCAAGCGTCCGACTTCAACGGTCGTAGAGAAGTGTTAGAGCCAGTAATTTTTCACGAACTTCCTTGGTGAGACTATTCGCCTTGTAGCGCCACCTCCAGTTTCCGCTCACAGTACCAGGCAGATTCATTCGAGCTTCGCTGCCCAAGCCTAATACGTCCTGCAAGGGAACGATTGCGGTATTCGCCACGGAGGCCAGGACGGCACGAATGAATACCCAATTGACCTCCTCATTTTGAAATCCTAGATATTTACGAGTGAAGTCGTGTTCCTCGCGGATATCCTCTTCCGTTCGCGTGCTTTCGCCCACTCCTGCACTCGTCCACCACCCTACAGTTGTGTCGTTGTCGTGTCCGCCCGTGTACGCGACCAGTTCACGAGAATAATTGTGCGGGCGGAAGCTGGGTCCTTGCGGATCTTTTCCAAAAGCAAACTGCAGAAGGCTCATTCCCGGGAAACCAAAACTGTTGCGAAGAGCTTCTACCCCGGGAGTAATCACACCGAGATTTTCGGCAACAAATGGCAGTTCTTTCAATTCAGCTTGCAAGACTCTGAAAAACTCTGCACCGGGGCCCTTTACCCACTTCCCTTCAGCGGCCGTTGAAGCCGTAGCCGGAACCTCCCAATAAGCTTCGAAACCGCGGAAGTGATCCAGTCTCACAAAATCAAACATCCCAAGGGACGCCCGGCAGCGATCAATCCACCAACGGTGACCGGAAGACGCAGAGACATCCCAGCGATAAAGAGGGTTGCCCCAAAGTTGACCTGTGGCGCTGAAATAATCGGGTGGAACGCCCGCAACGGCAGTGGGCTGCCCTCGTTCATCCAGGCGAAACAACTCCGGATGTGCCCACACATCAGCGCTATCGTGAGCGACGTAGATCGGAATGTCGCCCATGATGCTAATGCCGTGGCGCCTGCAGAGACTTCTTACCTTCTCCCATTGCCGAAAGAATTCGAATTGGGCAAACCGGTGGAACTCCAACTCGGACGACAATTCGTTCTGCCATTCCTTCAGAACGGCGGGATTGCGTTGACACAATCCAGCGTCCCAATTGACCCAGGCCACATCCTTGTGGATTTTCTTGCATGCCATGAAGAGCGCATAGTCCTCCAGCCATTCCCCGCCCTTCTGGCAAAAAGTATCGAAGGCACGACGGTCGGCCTCAGTTCTGTCTGCAAAGAAAGTGCGAGCAGCTTTGCGAAGGAGTTCCTGTTTGAAGGCGGTTACTCGTTCGTACGCCACATGCTCGTCCGGAAAAGTCGGTGCACTGGCCAGGTCCGCGGCCGACAGAAGTCCTTCCTCACGAAGCGCTCCCAGATTTATGAACAGGGGATTTCCGGCAAATGCAGAGAAGCATTGATATGGGGAATCGCCGTATCCGGTAGGGTTCAGCGGCAAGACCTGCCAGATTTTCTGTCCTGACCCGGCTAGGAATTCGATGAACTCATGAGCGGATTCTCCGAAATCACCTATACCGTGGCCGCCGGGCAAAGACGTGACATGGAGAAGAATTCCACTGCGCCGGGGAAAGATCACCCGATTAAAGTAATGCTTCCGATGCAGCCGCGCAATAGGGAGCAATGCGCGCGCATCACCTCTAGCGGGCGGCTCGCGGCGAGATTTTCTCGGGGATGACCTGAGGGCAACTGGCCCAACGACGACTCAGCGGTAGAATGCAGCCTGTCCTTGCAGTAAATCTGCAGATCTCGGTGCGAACAAGCCCTTTATTTTATAGAGCGGGTCGCAGTTCAAACCCTCGGCCCGAGGGGCACCGCGCGCACAATGTAGCGCAACGGCGAACGCGCGCTATGGCCAAAGGGGTAGCAGGTGATGAGCGTAAGAGCTTCTTCAGACGTGGGAGCCAGCAAGGTCACATCCTTCGGATCGACCACGCGAATCTCACCCACCTCGAAGCTCCGGCGATGCAATTCGCCACCGTGCGGATCAAACCACTCGAGTTCAATCCTGTCGCCTTGGGCGATCGCTTGAAGAGGCCGGAACCAACTCGTGCGATGACCTGCGACCAGAAGGTTCCCCGGCTCTCCCAGACGGGCTCCGCTGAACATGCGCGCTGGTCCGAAGGCCAGAGTACGTGGGGTCGCGCCCTCCAGAACGATCTCGTCGTAGCCAAGACGTGGAATGCGTAGCCGGGCAATTGGGTGAGTATCGGCCCAGGGCCACGGAGGGCGGAACTCTCCGGTGCGCACGCTTTGGTCCCATGCCCGGTGAATGAGCACTCCCGCGAGTTCCGCCTTGGCGCGCATGTAGAGCGATCGAGCTATGAGGCAGCCTCCCGCGAACAGGAGCAGGGCGCACAGGACCCGCAACGCCTTCCTCATGAGAGTGCTCCCGCTCTGACTCTCGTTAACAGGAACAGCAGCAGGATTCCTCCGCACAAAGACGCGAGACCCAACGCTTCAAGAAAGTCATCGGCGGTACCTGTGGCAGGAGCGCCGAAAACTTTATCCATTTGCCACCCTGACGGCAGTTCGGTCGGGACTGCCGCCGTGTTGGATTGTCCACCGGGGTTCACGATCACTTCTTCAACCGCGACCAGTGAGGTGAAGCGCGTGACCAGGCGATAGCGAATCGCGTGTGAAATTACGCTCCCGCGAATCTCCGCTTGCCCCTTTTCGTCCGAGTTACGCCAATGATCCATCAGATCTTCAACACGCCGGCGCGCCCAGAGCGTGGTGATGCCGGGATGAAATGCCGCCTTCGACGCATCGAACGCGATCACTGCCTCATACGGCTCGTTTCCGGCGCGAGCGGTCAGGTGCACCGTCCCCACGCGGCCGTTGGAGATCCGCCCAAAGATCAGCAGCGGCTGACGCAGGAAAAGATCGGGAATATGCTCCGGATATACCTTCGCCATTTCTACACCGGAGAACGTCACGTTCACATCTGTCAGCACTGGACTTTCGATGCTTTCAATGAGCCGTCCCATCTGCTCTTGAATCTCGCCGATGTCAGCGATGTGAGTGAAGGTCCCGCGTCCGAACTGCGCCATCTTGGTAGCAAGAAAAAGATTTGGCGCACTTCCAATCGCGACCGTGTAGAGCCGAGCTTTGCCCAGGTCAGAGCGCAATGCCGCAAAAATCTGTTCTTCGTTGCCGAGGTCTCCGTCGGTCAAAAGGATGATGTGTCGCAGATAGTCGGGAGTGGTGGGTTTTCTCATAAGGTGCAGCAGAGCGGGGAGCATCTCGGTTCCGCCGCCCGCCTGGAGACCCTGGACATACCGGCGCGCTGCCACCAGATTCTCCGCCGACGCAGGCAACGGTTCCGGCGAGAACTCACGATAGTCGCTGCTGAACGCGAGGATTCCAAAACGATCATTCGGCTGGAGTCTGTCGAGGGCCTCGAGTAAAGCTCCGCGAGCCTGCTGAATCGAAGTGCCCTCCATCGAGCCGGACACGTCAATCATGTAGAGCATCTCCACTGGCATGCGGGCCCTGGATTGTACTG
Source organism: Acidobacteriaceae bacterium (assembly GCA_003134655.1). Classification (GTDB taxonomy): domain Bacteria; phylum Acidobacteriota; class Terriglobia; order Terriglobales; family Acidobacteriaceae; genus Sulfotelmatobacter. The sequence goes on along the minus strand of PLBY01000048.1, from coordinate 2,591 downwards.
CGGGCGGGAAGGCGGCCAACAAGAAATGGGTTTCCCCGGAGTCGCTCACGGGAGAGAGAAACAGGGCTGTCTTTGGCTGTGTGCTGTCGGCCTGCTTTATCTCGAGGATGAAATCTTTGTTTGGGAGGGTGGCTCCAGTGGCGAGTTCCACGTGCTGCCGGCCGTCGGGCAGACGGTGCACGCTAATCTCGTGAGAAACCGATTTGATCGGTTGCGCCTCGAAACCGGAATCCAAATCAACTACAACCGAGATGTCGTGACCAGAGCGGCTTTCCGGATGGCGTACCGGGGGAGTAATCCGCGATGCGTCGGAAACGGCGTTCGTATCGGACGCCCAGCCAGTTCCGGTGTGTCCGACAGCCTGCGTGCCGGGAATGTAGCGCGGACCGACGACCATCGGGAATACCAGCCGCAGGCTATCCCCTTCCCAGCGCAATGGCTCGACATAGCGCAAGTGCACATCAATGTGGTCGCCGGGCATGATGTTGGCAATCGAAGTCGTGAAGATATTGGGGCGCTCCTCCTCCAATAAGGCAGCGAGCTTTCCTGCGGACTTCGCCGCGTCGTAAACGCGCTTCGCCTCGTGACGTTCGCGGATCTCGCTCCGGATTACGCGGTTCCCGATGTGAATCTCCATGTCGTACACGGCGGCGTCTTGCGGGAGAGGAAAAATGTAGACGGCCTCAATCGGTTCGGCGCTGGAGTTTGCATATTGCTGTGTGACGGTCGCCGCGGCTACCAGGCCGCGTACATCGATTACGGCGTCCGTATGAAGAAGGGGCACCGACTCATAGCGGCCGGAGACGGGCGAGCGGAAGAGCAACGATCCTTGGCCGACCTGCGGCGGGCCATCATCGGCCTGCGCACCGCGCGCCCACCCTGAATGGATCGTAGTCAGTACTAGAAGAACTAGAACAATGTGCGTGAGCACCTTCCGTTCGAACCTGCGCTGCGCGAACCGCGTCATGATGCCTCCAAACAGCGAAAGCTGCGCGTAAGGAGGTGCAACAGAAGTGCCAAGCCGTTTGGCGGTTGACGCCGGTTCAAAACTGTTGAGTGCTCAGTAAGTTAGGTGGATGGTGAGTCCGAACCGGCGAATTAAGATCCGTGTTGCGACAACCACACCGTGGCCGCGCGGCCACACCTGTGAAGAACGCCTCTCACAAAACGACGCGAAACCTTTACTACTGCGCTATTGCGATGCAACGAGACAATCACAGCACCTGATGACGCCCCGTAACCATCGAAATTCCTTGCTCGCACAACCTCTCTGCAGAGAATGTTTTTTCACGGACTCACCTAGAACGGAGCTCTGAGGAGTGGTACAAAAGGCTCACTCTAGTCGGGCCGCGCAGTCCGACTCCTGACAGTCAGGAAACATGTCCCCCACGATCAGCATTGTGAAAATGGAGCGCTGGGTAGCGTGGAGGCGTTTCAAATTCGTTTGACGATAAACACAGTTTTGTCGTCGATCAAGTCCTCGTCGCCGTTCTGTCGGAGCTGGTCATCTTGCGTTACCGCGTGATCCAGCAATGCATTACAGATGTCTCTAGCCGGTTGGAGGTAGTGTTTGCGCACAACCGCTTCAAGTTGCTCGCGCGCTTCTTGGTCGCTGCCGTCGTAAACTCCATCGGTATAGAGAACAAGAATATCTCCCGGACTCATTAGAGTGATCTCGGCGACATCGGAAGAGTCGAACTCTTTTTGCCGGAAGTTCACGGAGTAGTATCTCTTACGATCCGGATGATCTGCAGGGATCTGCAAGCCGAGCGCGAGGAATTGCACCATGCGGCTTTCATCTATGTTCATGAACTGGCGATACTCCGCCGAGAACACCAGCGGCGGAGGATGCCCGAAATTTGCGAAGCGAAAGTGGCCGCCGGGGCGGACTTCGCCATATAACATGGTCGCGATTTCGCGCGCACTTTCTTTTTCATTTGTTCCCAGCGCATTGCGGGCGGTGACCGATTGCGCCAGTCGCAGGTTGAGGTTTTCTAAAAGCTCCGGCGTGGCTTTTCCGTAGCGATCCAGTTCGGTGAGCATCAAAGCATGGAATGTGTCATGCACCGTAGACGCAATCTTTGCTGAGATGATTCCGTGCCCCTGCGCGTCTACAAGCAGAACACCCGCCGTCGAATAGAGGTCGCGCAAGTCTTCCGCAACTCGCACCTGCTCGGAGCTCCGAGCGAATCTATACTCGGTTTCCATCTCGGACCTGTAGCCGGGGGTTCGTTGCAACCATTGCACGTGATCGTCAACCGAATTGTGCACCGGGACCCCTGAAGGAAGCGGTTCTAAGAACTCTTTTGATAGGCGCTGAGCCCGCTGAATGCGTGCATTCACGTCGTAACGCTGTTGAAAATTGATGTACTCAAAAAGGTCACCACCAACAGTTCCTGCAGGAATCGAATTCCCAAACATCTCGATGCCGGGAATGTGCGGAATTGCACCTTCCACCGGCATCAACCGGTCACGCAAGTATTCATCGATAGTCGGAACTGTATACGCCTTCCTCATAGGAGAATCTGGCTCCGGTGGACTCCCAGATTTCAACATTCCATCCAGCGTTGCCTAGCAGGCTGCGGAAAAAT
>PLBY01000141.1 GCA_003134655.1 Acidobacteriaceae bacterium | reverse complement strand
GCTTCTGCTGAATTCCACCTGCTTATCTCAGTGACTTTTTCAACACCCACAGGCCGTTACACTCAGAACCCCAGCCAGGGGATTTTGAGCGTAATGGAGATTTTTCACCAACAACCCGTTTGAACCCACCGCTAACTCCATCGCCTTCATTGACTTGCCTGTTTCTCAGACGTAAGACTCGCACCAGTGATCGGCCAGACCATCTCGCACTACCGCATCGTCGAGAAGCTCGGGGGCGGCGGGATGGGCGTCGTCTACAAGGCCGAGGACGTAACCCTCCACCGATTTGTCGCGCTGAAGTTCCTGCCCGAGGAGGTGGCCAAAGACCCCCAAGCGTTGGCTCGCTTCCAGCGAGAAGCCCAAGCTGCTTCCGCACTGAACCATCCCAACATCTGCACCATCTACGAGATCGGGCAGCAAGATGGGCGGCCCTTCATCGTCATGGAGTTTCTGGACGGGCAGACGCTGAAACAGCGCATCGCAGGGCGTTCGCTGGAAACCGAACTGATTCTATCGCTCGCCATCGAGATCGCCGATGCTCTGGACGCCGCCCACTCCAAGGGGATCATCCACCGCGACATCAAGCCCGCCAATATTTTTGTCACCGAGCGCGGACACGCCAAGATTCTCGACTTTGGGCTGGCGAAAGTGACACCTGTGTTTGCCAATGTCGGAGCAGATGCGGTGATGGCACAATCCACCCTGTCGCTGGAAGAGCACCTGACCAGTCCGGGAACGACGTTGGGGATGGTCGCCTACATGTCACCCGAGCAAGTCCGTGCCAAGGAATTAGACGCCCGAACGGATTTGTTCTCCTTTGGCGCAGTGCTGTACGAGGCGGCTACAGGTACGCTGCCGTTTCGTGGGGAGACCTCGGGAGTCATCTTCAAAGCCATTCTCGACGCGGCTCCTGTTCCTGCCGTGCGGCTGAATCCCGATGTGCCGCCTAAGCTAGAAGACATCATCAACAAGTGCGTGGAGAAAGACAGGAATCTTCGATACCAGCACGCCTCCGAGATCCGCACTGACCTGCAGCGACTGAAGCGGGACACAGATTCTGGGCGAAGTGCGGCACTCGCCACCACCCAAGCGGGTACCGTGCCCCTCGTCGCTGACAGTGTCCAGACGTCCCCAGCTTCCCTGGCAGCGCGGTGGAGGACGTGGGTTGGTGTTGGTGTTCTGATCGTATTGCTGGGAGTGGGGGCGGGTATTCTAAAACTTCGCCAGAGAAGCGGTCACTCCTCGGTGGAGAGTTTGGCAGTTCTTCCGTTCACGGCCAATCCGGGGAGGGCACGGATGAGTACTTAGTAGACGGCATTACCGAAGGGGTGATCAATGACCTTTCGCAAGTGTCCGCACTCCGCGTCATGGCCCGCACCACAGTCTTCCGCTTCAAGGGCAAGGAGAGTGATCCGCAGCAGGTGGGAGCTACGCTGAAAGTCGATGCCGTCGTTACAGGCCACATCGTTCAGCACGGAGACGACCTGACGATTCAAGCCGAGCTTGTCAGAGTTTCGGACGGCGCGCAGATCTGGGGACAGCAGTTTACGCGCAAGATGAAGGATGTTTCCTCCTTGCAGGGCGATATTGGGCGCGAGATTGCATCAAGGTTGCGCTTGCAGCTGAGCGACGAGGAGAAACAGCGGATGATGGGGCCTGGAACGCAGAACCAGGAAGCTTATCAACTCTATCTCAGAGGACGATTCTTCTTCGCACAGCGGACAGAATCCGGCTTCAGGCGGGCAATTGAGAATTTTCAGCACGCCGTAGCCCTGGACCCTTCCTATGCCCAGGCGTATGCATCTCTGGCGATTGCCTACAATGTAGGCCGCGGCTACTTGCCACCTGAGGAATCAAGAACTCTTCCCAGTGGCAAAGCGGAAGCAGAAAGGGCGGTCCAACTGGACCCGATGTTGAGTGAGGTTCACGTAGCACTGGCCGTGGTGAACGCGAGCACTTTCGATTGGGCGTCTGCAGAGCGGGAATTCAAGGTCGCAATCGAGACCAACCCGAATGATGCCAATGCGCATTATTTCTATGCGAAGGACTACCTGCTTCCGCAGAAGCGCTTTGACGAGGCGACAGCCGAGTACCGTATGGCCCTACAGCTTGATCCCCTCTCTGAGGTCATCAACACAAACCTCGGTGTTGAACTCATGATTGCCAAGCGCTTCGACGAAGCTCGCGAACAGTTTCGCAAAACGTTGGAGTTGGACCCCAAGTTCGGAATCGCGTCGGAGCGGTATGCGGAGTTGGAGGCGTATCTGGGTAACTACTCCACTGCACAGCAGCTACGCACAACTTATTGCCCGGAGGACGCAAAGCTGGATTTTGGAACCGGGAAGGAGGCGTACTACCGGACCGACCTAAAATCACCATGTAGGCGCTTGGCTTGGCGTTTTGCGCTTGACTACGCGATGCTGGGAAGGAAAGACGAGGCCTTTCGCGAGTTGAATCACTTTTTGGAAGATGATCCCACCGGCGCGAATTGGTATATTCGGCGTCCCGAGTACGATTCTCTTCGTTCCGACCCGCACTACGCCGAACTGCTGCGCCGCATGAACCTCCCGCAATAAGATGCCGACACCGACATCCCCATCCTGAAGCAAGCCAAGGCGGAGTACGCGAAGCTGCACTAGCAGGAAAAAACGCTTCTCTTTGCTTGCTGGCTAGCAGCAGATGTTGTTATCAGGCGTGGCTGTCGAAAAACTCCCTTCCCAAAAAATGGCTGAAAAAACTTTGCGCTAGGATGCCCTACAAATGACGTTCTCGGTTTTCCTAGACATTTTCTATCCCCCAAATTTCGGCTGTTTTGACGAAAATGGAGTTTTTCAACAGCCACAGGCCATTACGCTCATTGAGAATTGGGCCGGGGGTAATGATTGAAATCGTAATGTTTCAAATCGTTGGCCGATTGGTCGAGCCAGTTCTCTCGAAGAAGATAGGAGTAGGAACGAGGTAGCCTCGGATCACGGCTGCCAGATGCTCCGCTGAGCATCGAGGGATGAATACATCGTGGGCTGGTGGTGCACCTCGGAAGCGTGCCGATTGATAGCGGTAGCGGCCTGGGTGCGGAGGTTGCCGTCCTGGGCGCCGAAATCGAGTGTACTGACGCTGTATTCGCAGCGGATACACTTGAACTGTATTCCCACTCCGATCCGATTGGTGGTGTAGTGTCTCACGGTTTAATTGTAGTCCTCTGCTCAGAAGGAAGGACGCACCACGGTGGGCTGTCGAAGGTAATCTGCGGAGCCCCTCTGCGAACACGACCGATCACTCTCCGTGACGTTCGCGTCGGCGGGTCACTTCCGACAATATAATTTGCCCGCCGCCCGAAATCGAAAGATGCGCGGATACATGACCCGTCGATTTGTTTTACACGCCGATCAAAGCGAGAGGATTCCGAAACATGATTTACCCAATCAGCCCATAGCGCTCACAACCCCTCAATGAGCGTTATGGCGATTTTTCGCCAACCTCGTCTAAAAGTGATGCATACTTTCGACTCGGAAGCCTCTGCAATGTCGTGATGATGTAGCTTACATGTATTACCGGAGTTCGAAGACGCTCAAAGCTCCCGCAGATTTGATCAAGTTCCTCGGGTCGCTTACCGGCGAGATGCCCGAAAACGCGGAGCCGCCATCTGGGAACGAGTGGTGCAAGGAGCCGATATGAAGTCTCAGTGCTGGTTCAGCCTCTGCTGCGTGGTTGGGCTCATTTTCTGCGTGGGTGGACTCATTGTGGGTGCCTGGGGAAAAACCGGGATACCAGTCGCAGGCGTCACCCCACCTAAAAGCACTCCAGTAAATGAATACGTCGACTCCCGGCTTTGCGCGCGTTGCCATAGTCAAATCTATGAAAACTATCGGCAGACGGGAATGGCCAAATCCCTGTTTAAGCCCGCTCCTGCGAACACAATCGAAGACTATAAAAGGAACACGCAGTTCTACCACTCCTTGTCTGACACGCACTACTCGATGATTTTTCGCGACCAGGCCTATTACCAGAGACGGTGGCAAATCGGCTCCGACGGAAATGAGACGAATGTCGAAGAGATGAAAATTGACTACGTGATAGGTGCAGGCGACCACTCGAGGTCCTACCTACACCGTACCACACGAGGAACGTTGATCGAACTTCCTCTGGGTTGGTATACGGAACGAGGTGGATATTGGGGCATGAGTCCAGGATTCGATTCCCGTCATCCGCAGACCCGGCGATTGGTTTCGTATGGATGCGTATTTTGTCACGATGCATATCCTCAAGTGCCCTCCGGAAGCGATGTTCCGGGCGCTGATCCGGTCTTTACTGGGGACCTTCCTGAAGGGATTGATTGTCAACGATGTCATGGTCCGGGCGGCCAACATATTCGAGCAGCCCACGCAGGCGCTGAGTTTTCGGACATCAGTAGCAGAATTGTGAATCCTGCACGGCTAAGTTCAAAGCTCCAGATGGAACTCTGCATGCAATGCCACCTGGAGCCGACGAGCGGCCGCCTCCCAGCTTTAGTGAGACGATTTAATCGCGGGATATTTTCCTACATCCCAGGGCAACCCCTTGAGGACTTTGTCCTGTACTTCGATCATGCCCCTAACACCGGATACGATGACAAATTTGAATTCGTGAGTGTTGCATATCGACTTCGGAAATCTCGTTGCTTTCTAGAGAGCAAGGGGGCGCTGACATGCCTGTCCTGCCATGATCCACATCGCAAGCTCCCCGCGGGCGAGGAAGCGACAAGCTACTATTCCGGACAATGCCGTCATTGTCATGAACCCGTCATTAGCACCTTGGTTGCCCAGGGCAAGCACCCGGATGCAGCTGACTGCGTTTCGTGCCACATGCCAAAAAGGAGAACTGAGGATGTAGTTCACGCACTTATCACGGACCATTTCATTCAGCGTAAGGTTCCAATGCGTGATCTTCAGGCAGAGCTTCAGGAACGTCATTTGACTGATGCAGAGGAATACCACGGAGAAGTGGTCCCGTATTATCCGTCGCCCCTGCCGAAAACGAGCGAAAACAGCCGATACCTTGCTGTAGCGCAAGTGGCTGGTCAGAATAATCTGAAGAAAGGAGTAGCCGACCTGGCCCGAGAAATAAACCAACATCCTCCTCGCGAGGAGGAGTTTTACATCGCACTTGGGGATGCCCTGAAAAACAGCGGAGATCCGAAAGCGGCCGTTGGAGCGTTTGAACAGGCAGTTCGGATCAAGCCAAATTCTGTGACAGCATTACGGTCCTTTGCCGCTAGTTTGAAAACATCGGGGAATGTCTCACAAAGCGAGCAGATATTGAACCGGGCGCTACACTTGGCGCCTCTCGACGGTAGCACCTGGAATCAATACGCGATGCTTGAGGCCGACCTTGGGCGAACCGGTCGAGCAATCGAGAAACTTCAGAAAGCGCTTGCGCTAAATCCAGATTTGCCGGAGGGCGACCTGAACCTTGCCACCCTCTTTGTCCAGGAAGCGCAGATGGAACCTGCCGAAACAGCCTTGAAACGCGCACTAAGCATTGATCCGTACGACGCGGCTGCTTACGATCTGATGGGGCGGGTGCTGGCAGGGAAGAATGAAATGTCTATGGCTCTCTATAGCTTCCAAAAAGCAACGCATCTTCGTCCGGACTATGGACCCTATCTTTATAACTATGCTCTGGCGCTGGCAGCCGCAGAGCGGTTAGACGAAGCGCGGACACAAGCGCAGGCCGCAGTGAACGCGGATCCTAATCTTGCTGAAGGCCACGTATTGTTGGGTGGACTTCTCGCTAGAGACCAGCGATTGGCGGAGGCGGTGAGCGAGTATCAGCAGGCGGTGAAACTAAAGCCTGGTTTCAGTCGGGCACACCTGGACTTAGGGTTGGCTCTGGCCGCACAAGGAGATCTGCGGAGCGCGACTGAGCACCTACGCAAAGCCGCAGCCGGCAGAGACTCGAATGTCGTCCGCCAAGCAGCCAAGGCCCTCCAGCGAATCAGCAATCATTAGGCTGCCCACCTGAGGTCATGCAGATTTCTTGTCGGGGTTTGGGAGCATCAGGTCTCGGACGTAAGCTGCCAACGCATGGACCGCTTCCAGAAACTGCCGCAGAGTTCGAACCGTCGGAAGCGCATAGAATCATGGTTGACGAAACCAGGCCATTTCGCTCAAGTGCCCCCGCCCAAGGCCAGATGAGTGTTATGGGGATTTTTCACCAACCATCGGCGGACCATCGGGGTTATCATGTCTGAAACGTTAGCGTAGGAGGTAGGTTATGCCAAGCAAAGCACGTCAGCCGCTAGCTCACGCGTTAAAGAGTTTCGCCCTTCTAGCAGCATGTTCATTGGCCTTGCGGGCAGCAGCGCCGAACGGGTGGTTTGTTGCTGGCAGTAAGCCAACGGCGTACGAATCCGGCAGCGCCACGGAGGTGAAATACAACGGTCACCCAAGCGCCTATCTAAAGGCCAAGATGCCTAGCGTCGAAGGGTTCGGCACTCTAATGCAGGACTTCCGCGCAGACCACTATTTGGGGAAGAGAGTTCGTTTCAGTGCGTTCGTAAAGACGGAGGGCGCACAGGATTGGGTGGGACTGTGGATGCGGGTGGACAAGGAGGCCAAACAACTTGCGTTTGACAACATGCAGGGACGGCCAATCAAAGGCACAACCGATTGGAGGAAATATGATGTTGTGCTCGATGTGCCGCAAGAGGCGACTGGCATATTCTTCGGAGTCCTACTGAGCGGGTCCGGTACGGTTTGGCTCAGCGATGCGAAGTTTGAGATTGTTGAGTCGAATGTTCCGACGACTGGAACAGAAGCGGTGCAGAAGCAAGAGCCGATGAACTTGGATTTTCACGAATAAACCTTAGCTGTCGCAAACAGGCCATTTCGCTCATTGAGGAGTTTTGAGCGTAATCGGATTTTACGACAGTTACCCGTTC
>PLBY01000009.1 GCA_003134655.1 Acidobacteriaceae bacterium | reverse complement strand
TTCGACTCCCGCCGCCTCCACCACTATAAACAACTGATAATAAAGTAGTTATAAAACAGTATAAAAAATCGTACAATAAACGTACAATGGATTCGGCAAAGGTGCTGATTCCATGCTCTCGGTTTACTCCCGCCACTATCCTCCCTGCCCTTCTGACGACATCAACTACAAACGTTGCCGCTGCCCAAAGTGGATCAATGGCATTCTCGGATCGGATGGCGCCTTCATCCGTCGCAGCGCCAAGACCCGCAGTTGGGAAAGAGCTGAGGATTTCAAGCGCAAACTGGAAGAGGAATATGAGGCGAAGCAGCAAGGACTTGAAGAGGCCTCCCGGCCGAAGCCTGCTCTCCTAACCGTCAAAGAGGCCGTGTCACGTTTTCTGAAAAGTAAGCGCAACGAGAATCTGGCCGACTCGACTCTCGATAAGCTGACCACGATCTTCGAGAAGCAGTTCCTCGGGTGGGCCACGTCCTACGGATTCGTACACGTCACTGAGATCACGACTGCCGACCTGGAGGGCTTCCGTGACACTTGGACCGATGGCCCGCTCGCGAAGAAAAAGAAACAGGAGCGGTTGATCGGCTTCTTTTACTACAACCTGCGACTCGGCTGGATTAAGTCCAATCCCGCAGTTCTGCTGGGTCGAATCAGAGCAGATGGTCCTCCGACGGATTATTTCCCTGCGCCCGAGTTCGCTAAGATCATGGATGCAACTTACATCTATCAGCCCAAAGGCTGGGTGGAATGCCGGAACCAAGCAACGCGGCTGCGGATTCTGACGTTGCTCATGCGCTGGAGTGGACTGGCGATCAGGGACGCCGTCACCCTGGAACGGCGCCGGCTAAATGAACATGGCGAATTGTTTCTGTATCGTGCCAAAACCGGCAGTCCTGTTTACGTGCCACTGCCTCCGGATGTGGCGGAGGCATTGAGAAATATTCCGCCAGGCCCCAGTCCCAATCCGCGATATTTCTTCTGGTCTGGCAATGGTTCACCGAAATCGGTAGTTGGCAATTGGCAGCGAAGTTTCCGACGCCTCTTCAAAATTGCAGATTTGCGCAGCGACGACGGATCATCCAAGCGTTGCCATCCTCACATGTTTCGGGACACATTCGCGGTCGAGATGCTCCTTGCCGGAGTCCCGCTGGAACAGGTGTCTATGCTGCTCGGGCATAAGAGCGTGAAGATCACAGAGAAGCACTACGCGCCGTGGGTCAAGGCGCGGCAGGAGCAGCTTGCGGTCAACGTGCGAAAGTCTTGGACTGTACTTAATGCGGGAAACCAAACAGGAAAACGCAAATCGCCTAAGCGCGCGAAAAGCGCCTGATGGAGCTTGCTCCCGTCTTCGGCCGGGTAGTTGATCTCTAGCTTGCTCGGCGTAGCTTTCGATGAACGCGGTGAAGAACCGTCTCAGGCACTCGTAGCGTCCTGTATCCGCGCTTGTGCAACTTTTCTTCTGTGCTCCAGTGAATCACGCCTGGTTCCCTTTCAAATATTTTGCGAACGGTCTTCTCGCTAAGTGCCCAGAGCTCGGCGATCTCGATGATCGAGTAGTGCTTCTCGCGAGCTAGTTCAATCGCCGGTCCAGCCGAAGGGCCGGATACCGCGTGGAGGGCGTGGGAGGACTCGGCTGGTTTTCGAGCGAATTCAGACATGGCATGACTCCAACCACTGCTGCGTTGTTTACCAACTTGATTCCGGCCGCTCTGATTGTCCAATGAATTCTCAGCCGACATCCATTCTCAACGGGAATAGATGGCTGAAAACAACCGCTCGCAGAGTCGCTTTGTGCGGGTCTTTCGGGTTGGCGATTGAGACCACCAATGCAGACTTCTTCCCTGCATGTCGCGAGTAATCCCTAACTGAAATCACAACAATCGCTGGACGTCTAATCGAGGTCGTCTCGGCGGGCCAAACTCGGATTGTCGTGATCAACCGCGAGTCTGCGGATTTGCCTTTTTCATGGCGACTACTCGTGCGGACGCGGGCGATCCGATTGGCTTTGGTGGACGCCGCTGATCTGCATACCTGCGGAGGAAGGACCGCACGAATTCGTTCGTCAATCGAGAATCGTCGTCTTTTCTCATAATCACACACGTTTGGAAACACAATGAGGCATCAGAAAGCGGCCTTACAACTACACCTTCGGCGCGAAAGCCAAGGGCCGTAGGTTTCGTGAGAATGGCCACCCCGACGTGCTCAGACACCAGGTGAACCGCTTCTTGCGGGGTAATGATGTCGTGCCCGCGTTTCGGAGTGATTCCCTCACGTCGAGCCGCACCCATGATTGCGTCGTGAACGATGGGGTGAACTCGGCGCGTGAACAGAATCCATTCATCTTTTGCCAAGTCTTGGAGCACGAGTTGTTCCTTTTCAGCGGCCGCGTGGCCTTCCGGAAGGACCGCATAGAGCGGCGACAGAACGAATGGTGAAGCCTCGATCTGAGAGTCCTTTGGCGGCGCCGTCACAAGGGCCAGGTTTAGTTCACCTGCTAGAACACTCCGGACCAACTCGATTGAGAACTGACTGATTAGTCGAATGGCGAGGTTGGGGTACAGGGGGAGACGAACCGCAAGAAGGTCCGAAACCCAGGCTTGGTCTGCCTCATGCGAGTGCCCAATCGTCAAAACATTATCTGCTCCGTCATGGGCGGTACGAGCCAGATGAAAAGCCCGCTCCATATGTAAGAGCGAAGATCGTGCCTCTGCGACAAACACTTGCCCGGCATCGGTCAGCTCGACACGGACAACCCGTCGATTGTCACGAGTGAACAAACGAAATGTGAGCTGTTTTTCAACTTCAGTGATCTGTCTGCTGAGCGCAGATTGGGTAAGGTTCAATCTGAGGGCAGCCTTGGTAAAGTGCAGCTCTTCGCCCAAGACAATGACGGCGTGCAAGTGGCGTACTTCGACGTTGGGAAACACTGCTCCAACCCCCGCCCAAGAGTTCGGTAACACCAGGAATTTCGCCCTGCCATTTGTGTAAAGCGACGAGTGGTTATGAGCTTGGAACCCGGACAGTTCCGTAAAGTTTCTTGAAGATCTAACAAAATTTTGAATCACTTCCATCTGAAACCTGGCTCCAGGCACAGGTTCTCGGGCATTGTTCATTTATTACCCCGTCGAACTGTGTCGGACCAAAAAGAATTCCGATCCGCAGGAAACCGAAGGCCTAGGGTGCTGACATGACAGGACAACGATGAGACGTAACTGATTGATATCAAGCGCTGTCGGGGGTGTCGTTTGGTCCCAAATGATATTGGACGGCATCCGTTATCGTCCTCCTTATCGGAGGGCCTACGTAGCTCGCAGTCATCGGAACATGGGGTTGTCGCAGCTCCACTATGTCCGGTTCGTACGCGCTCCACCATCGAATGGAATTGGGTTGATTCGTAACTTCTGCGCCAGCTGGATTGCAGCCTTTACTACAATCTTTGCTCTCTTTAAGAATTTAGGGTGGGAGGAAAAATACCGCTTGTCATGGCAAAGCTCTTCATCCGGATCGGCCCACGCACCTGCATACCAGTGACGCGGAGCATGAAAGAACCCGTAATCGGCGTTTCCATCTCTCAGAGACTGAGCAACGAGTTCAATGTAGGAGAGCGGTGTCTTAAAATTTCTGACGACCGTCCGGACGCTATTCTTTTCATCTTTGCTCGTTATGAAGTACGCGGCCACCCGGCCCCACATTCGAGCGTCATAGTGCAGCTGACCCGTACTGGAAAGCCTGGCAGCCAGGGCAATACACTTGTCCCGCCATTCCGGTCCCTTTTGTTCATACTGATCTGCACCCACGAAAAACCCCCCGTCCAAGGAGATCAAGCGGTCAAGAAAAGTTTTCAGACGGGTAGACATCGCTGACTGGTTGACGCCAGTCGAACAAAGCATGACATCGCACTTGAGAACCAGAGGATAAAGCTCCTGCATGGGATCCCAAGGGAAACAGTTACAGGGAAATCCGCAAAGCGCGCTGCTTGTCGAATAGCACCCCTCGCATGGTTCGACGTTGTATTCCCTGAGCGCAATCTCGGTGATTTCGTAGGCTGGATTTCCACGAAACGGCTCGACCGCGGATCGAAGCAGCAATTGGCTGTTAGAGAGTTCCTGCGCAGCCGAACTGAAGCTGGATCGTCCAGAACCATGAATCAGCAGAACATTCAGGGGACGTTTCTTTTGGTTATGGTAATCAACCGCGCCCAAACAAGCTCTAATATTCCTGGCATGTTTTGTCTTTGTGGCTTTTTGCGAAACCTGTTCCCACCATTGACCGTATTTGATCTCCACAAAGTCTCTTGGATTCATGCCTCACTCCGACGCATAAGAGACGGTCCGTGCATCTACGCGACAACGCACAGCACCCAGCACTTTCGCCTCTTCGTCCAACCTAATCTTGCCACTCTCGAAGGATGTCTTCTTCAACGGAAACGTAATGCCTTGGAGTACCGGAATGTCGTCCTTGAAAAACATTCGTTCAAACGAGTGAAACCGGTTAACAGGCATCCCTGCCATCATCACAGGCTCACGCCTGGCATTCATTCCCCGTAATCTCGATCTAGTCACCTTCACAACCATCCAGCGGGTTTGCTCGGTTGCCGACAGGAATCGGCAAAGCAGTCGAGTCCCACTGATTCTCGCCCCAGTCTGGATACCGAGTCAATCGAGCAACTTGGTTGGCCCTGCATCAGTAGAAATGGAACTGACAATCCATTGATGACAGCTATCCAGTAGAGCGCCTCCACAGAAGTAATGCCTACGAAATTCAGTCCGACGCCCTCCGCCGTCGAGAGGAAAATGAGGGCGTAAAACGCGCGTGCTTGCTTCAATTTCTTGTCCAGGCATTGGCACTACCCCAGCATATTCGGCGAAGTCGCATATGCCGCTGATCCGCGCCAGCGTCGGGATGGCAAGAAATCAGACACCGACGATTCCCAGTGTAAACAAGGCCGCAGCAAATTTTCTAGCGAGGGGCCGCTGGGCTTCGGCGGCCTAGCGGGAAGTCTCGATGTGCGTAAATCCCGTGGCGGTTGAGGGTGATGCTGGTTATCAGGATGATAAAAAACTAAGTTGACTGCTTTGGCTTTTGCTGAACTCTTGCGGCCTTCGTGCCTAGCTCTTCGACGAGTTTGTTGACGTTCATCGAGTGCTCATGGGCCTGTTTGCTGAGTTCGTGAGCGGTTAGATGATCTCCCTTTCCGTGAGCCGTGGCGGCGGCGGAGTGGGCGTGGGCCGCCAGGTTATGGAGTTCTGCGGCCCGATCGTGCGTGCTCTGTGGCATGGTATTCCTCCGGCATCCTGGATGCTACCTATCGCCGCTACTGCTTCGGCTACGTGCAGTGTGCGTATTCTCGACGATGTACTTTGCCTTGAATACTTCTGCGGGCCGTCCCGTGGCCGATCAGTCTGGCACCGCGGTTTCGCAGTTCGCAGTGCTGTCCTTAGGAATCTCCACGGCGGGCAAGACGATGACACCCAACCTACCGCACTTCGGACTCGTGATCCCTTGCTTCAGACGGCACTTCGTCTTCCGCTCAATAAGTTAATGACGAGAACTACCAGCCCCACTACCAGGAGCAAGTGGATGAGGGCTCCGCCAATGTGCAAACTGAAACCCAACAGCCACAAAACAAGCAAAACAACGAAAATAGTCCAAAGCATGTTAGCCTCCCGGCCGACCTAAGTGAACTGAACCTGATGAAACCCTTCATCTCGCCCACAAATGTCTTCACCACGGAGTCTCTCATTTCCCCAATCTCAAGTCTGATCAGAAAAGCTCGGTTTGGGCATGCGTCAATGGCACGAACAGGCAGTCGGGTGTCCTTGCTGGAGGCGGACGAAATCATCGTGAAACCATTCAAAGTCGGGAGGCTCGCCGACCTCATCTGCGAAAAAACCGTTTGGAAAAGGAAAGAATTGGCGTAATCCGGTAGCCATGCCTTCCCACTATCTTCTCTCCGCCTCAGCCGGGACAGTGTAATTGTCTACGTCCTGTTGTAGCTGAGGGAGGTTGACCCTTATGTCCCCGGCAGCCGATCCTCCAATGTCTGACTGATCGACTCAATAGAGGTGTTCTGGCTAAGGTCACGGATCTCCTTATCCGCCATGATGTCCTTAAGTCCCATATGCCCGCAAAGTGCGCGTACCATCTGTAGCAGCTTCGTGATTTCCTTCTCTGCCAACAAGTCAACTTGCAAATTCAGGTGGTCCCGACGCTCCCCTCGACGCATCATGCGGTTCTGACGCATGAGTATGAAGCTGGAGAGAATGACCGCCTCCACGGCAACAATCACTCCGAGTAACGAGAACGGGTAAGGGTCGAACGGTCGTAAGCTGGGAATCCTGCCGCTATTTATCAGCAGCCATGCGACCAAGAGCACTAGATGAAGCACAACGAACAGAAGGCTTCCTGCGAAGACTCCTACCGCATCGGCGAGACGTTCTGAGCTGGACCTTCGTTCTAGCGCTTCTTCCTCTTGCCTCACAATCGAATCTATGTGCGACTGGCTCTGCATGGAGTTTTCGCTCATGAACTAAACCTCTTGACGATAGGATACGCTGCTGCTTAACACGCACCAGTCTGTTAAATAGGAGCCGCCGGTCTCAAGGGGAAGATTTCTGCTCGCTGTCCGCCCGATAGGTGGACCCTTCGCCTGCGATTTGCTATGCGGAGCACCCAAATACGATGAGGGCGGTCATTGACCCCTCGGTTCTCGGTCGCGTAGGACTACAGGAACTTTTTGTGGACGTGGGCGCAAGTAAGGAATCGCCCGTTCCAAAGCCGTTTCGCCGTAGCGCACCCAACGTGGAGCTGGACGTGGCGTCAGCGCCAGCATGTTGGACAAGTGACATAAGGACGGATGCAAGTCCGCGACCAGCTTGATGAATGCTGTGAGGGGCACAGCAAGCAGCAAGCCCATGACACCCCACAACCAGCCCCAGAAGAGAATCCCAACCGTCGCCGCCACCGGCCCAATACTCACGCGATTGGCAATGAATTTCGGAATAAGAAGGTTCGCGGATACGACATGGAGGAAGAGGATCGTGAGAATGATGACGACGAATGGTGCGAGTGTGTTGAACTGAAGGAGGGCCGCTGCAAGAGGAAGAACAAGCGCAGCGATCAGCCCGAGGAAAGGCAGAAGATTCAAGAGCCCGCTGGCGATTCCGAGAGCTATGGCACCCTTCATGCCAAGACTCCACAACACCAGCGTGGTCGCCACCGCCATCACGGAACCGACGATAAGGTTGCCGGCGACAAAACCGCGAATCATCTGGTTCAGGTTCGTGATGAATCGAGCCGCGTCTATCCTAGAACCGAAGAGGCCATCCATCCGGATGGCCATTTGGTCCTTTGTGCAGAGCATGAAAAACGTTAGAAATGGAACCACTCCGGCAATAATCAGCGCTCCCCAAACAGATCCCACACCGCGCACCAGATAATCAGGCCAGGTTGGCGACTGCTGCAACCTAACCTCGGGAACTTTCTTGGTGGCATGTACGTCGTTCGCAAGGTTTCCGGC
>PLBY01000154.1:165285-222763 GCA_003134655.1 Acidobacteriaceae bacterium | reverse complement strand
ACATTTTAACTTGCTACGGACAGAAGTATTGCGAAGGGAATTGCGAAGGGATAGTTGGAGATGCCAAGCATTCGGCACCACGTCGAACCTTGAGGTTCATCATCAACGACATCGCAGCCAGTCCGGAGATGACTCAGAGCGGAACCTGATTACGCTCTGTGCCGCGTGCCACAAGAATGTGCATCGTGGTGCGTAGCGAAGCTACATGAGGACTAGCTCACGCCGCCCTGCCCTTGGCAGCAGCTTTGCCGTCCTCGGGATGAACCATCGAACGCGCACCCAACCAGTCGATCTTGAGATCGGGAAACGTCGCGGTCCCAGCCGAGTCGGTGGTTTGCCTCAGGGTGCCTGTAAGCGCCCCCGTTCCCGGAGGGTTGGTGCCGATTGCCACGGTAATTCTCTGGCCGGGCAAAGGACCCACCACATTGTCCAGCCACTGCACCTTCACGCCGCCGGCATCAATCACCGCACTCACGTTGGTATTCACCGGTTGAGCGGTGAATACCGGACTCACCGCAACCGTTACCGTGAGCACCGAGGACGCCTTCTGCCCTCCCATGCTCGCCGCGATCGCGGCGGTACCAGCGCCGAGCAGAGTGGCGCTGCCACCACGGCGAAGGGTGGCCACCGTCGGGTCGAAGAACTCCACTTCACCGCCTTGTCTTCAAAAGGTGACGAGCGCGCCGCCGCCGCGTTCCGTCCCGAAGGGACAGATACCGTCCGCGCTTTTCGTGTTCGGGGCAGCAGTACTTCTGGGACTTGCGCTTTGGTGTGAATGCGTGGGGCGCACCTTCCAGGAGCGCGAGAGCGCACTGCTTCTCCGGATGCTGTACACGATGATGGTCGTTCGAGGCGACGATCTTACACCTCTCCGAGCAAAACCGCCGAGTGATCCGCACCAGCGTGAATCCGCGACCGCACCACTCGCAGGGCCATTTTGAGATCTCGATCGCCTCGGCTGGCGTGATCGCCTGGATCGATGCGATGGTCCACTGTCCCCGCACGAGCAGATGCACACGAAGAGTCGGTTGAAGATGTTTCCTGATGGCGAGCTGACGACATTTTTCAGCAAGGGCATGGGCCAAGGGACCATCCCTCAGGGAAGGGATTCTGCCTCGAACGGCCGCGGCGTCCTTCAGGAGCACGTCCGCGTCATCTGACGTCAGAGCGCGGATCGAGTCCGGACGGTAGCCGCCCCGAGCAACGAGGTAACGAACTGCCACGGGAAAGCAGCGATCAACAATGCCGAGCTCGTGACACTTGTTTGCGAGCAACCGGCCGAGCGGTAGATTCTTGATGAGTTTCGGCCGCGGCCTGGCTTTTCTTCGTGGCACGGTCACTTCCTCAGACTGATCGCATCATGTTCGCGCTCGGAATCCGCGGGCTGAACGGGAGAAGACTTCGCGGCCGCACAATGCCCGGTAAACGATTCCACTGCCGCACTGACGCAACCGAGGTAGTACGACCACTCCGCAATTTTCGATTGAAAGATCGTTCCCTCGTAAAGAGCCACCGTGTGGCAGGATTGGCCGAGTTCTTCTTCCACAACGGCGCAAGCGTACTCCGGCATGCGGAAATGTTCAAGAGAGGGTTCGAACAGATCCGGAGTTATCAAGTTGCCGTCACCTATGTGTTGTTCGTCGGTAATGCGTTTGTGGCCTGTAGTTGGCGATACCGTGGCGGGGGGGAAGAACGTTAACCAGCCTCGGCTGCCATGAAGTCCGAACTGGTTGTCACTTCGGGGACCACACCCTGCTTCGAGTTGAGAGCACGATCCAGCGCGTCCGCAAGGACGACCGGGAAAATTGAGGTCAACAGATTGGCGTCTATGAGAAGAGAGCGATCCGTGTAGAATCGGTAGATTTTCATCGAGCCGAGCCATCGATTGGAGGTGGTAACCAACTCCAGCCCAAGATTCCAAGCCGCCCAGTCATCGCGAAACTTCGGAGCGTCGGGCTTGCTCCATTCGAAATGTAACCTCTCTCCTGGTCTCACCCACAGGCGTATGCCGCCGATAGCTGGAGGTTCTTCCGCCTGGGCCTTGATGCTCAATTCGAACCTGTCAAAATCATTAGCAGAAAAAGCGGATTTCAGGATATGACACACCTGAGCGTAATCGCTAGCGCCTTTCAACTCCTCGATGGCCCGGCGAATTGCAAGATCATTGGCAAATATACCCCTCTGCTCGATAGTGCGCTGCGCAACACGACGGATTTCCCAAAATTCCAGATACCCCAAATGCTGAACGCCAAACCAGATGCAGGTGCCTATGACCACCAGCACCAAGCCCAGCGTGTTTCTCCCAGGCCACAGCAGAAACAGACTGAGCAGGGCGAACAGAGCCGACACCGCATAGAGCGCGATCACAACTTGCCGGGGCGACATGCCGAGTTGCAGCATCTTGTGATGAATGTGCTCACGATCGGCCGTGAATAAGGGCTGACCGCTGATCAAGCGCCGCAAGACGGACAGAGTGGTCTCAAGAATCGGCAGACCGAAGGAGACGACCGGAATGGCGACGGCAATGACCGTGGGCGCCTTCTGGGCGCCCTCCAATGCCAAAGCACTCAGCATGAATCCGATGAACAAACTCCCGGAGTCACCCAGAAAGATGGTCGCCGGATTGAAATTAAAACGCAAAAACCCCAGGATGGCTCCAGCCAGGGCAACGGTCAGCAGCGACACCGGTGACGAACCACTGGCGACTGCCACCACAAAAACGACGAAAGTAGAAAATAGCGCAGAACCGGCGGCCAGTCCGTCCAGACCGTCGATCAGGTTGAATGCATTCGTAATTCCAATGACCCACAGAACTGTGATGGGAAGCCCGATGTACCAAGCCAAATGCCGCGCACCAAATACCACGGGCAGGTCGAGAATCCTCAAACCACCA
Organism: Acidobacteriaceae bacterium; assembly: GCA_003134655.1. Lineage (GTDB taxonomy): Bacteria > Acidobacteriota > Terriglobia > Terriglobales > Acidobacteriaceae > Sulfotelmatobacter. The sequence goes on along the minus strand of PLBY01000154.1, from coordinate 219,870 downwards.
GCAAACAGCATGATGGCAGCAACAGCTTGAACCGCAAACTTCGGGTACGGACCGACGGAATGGATATCGTCGTAGAGGCCGAGCAGGAAAATAAGAGTCCCGGGCACAAGGATTGTCAGAAGGGTCCGAAGTGAGAGGCCAGCAGCCAATGCCGGAAAACACAGACTAGCCAAGAACGCAATTGCAACGCCAATCAAAAAGGACAGGAATACGGGAACTCCGCCCAACCGCGGCAACGGAGTTTCATGGAGGTCGCGATCCTGAATCGGGGGCGCTGCCCAGCCGCGGCCCATTGCGAGATTGCGCACACCCCAGGTAAGGACGAGCGAGAACAGCAGCGATACTCCGAAAGTGCTCAGATAGAATAAGGTCACAACTACACTCTCCGCATCTATGAGGCCAGAGGCGAATACACTTCATCGAAGCAAACAGCTTGTTCGAGTACGACTGCACAGATCAAAGTTGGCGCTACGTAGAATCTATAGCGGAGAACTATAGCAACTCTCAACCCAGAGTTGCAATTCCGCTTTCTCGACATTCTGTGGAAAGAATCAACAAGAGTTTCGAAATGGACCTCGCGGGCCCAAACAATGAAGAGCGTGTGCCTGCGCCAACGGTGTAGACTTCCACCGACAAACCCCGCGAAGATCGCGCTGAATAAGTGGACTTGGTACACCGCCAAGGTGGTAGGGCGGAAAGAAATTCTGTGACAGTGCCGAAAACGGAAAGATTCAGCTTACACCGCTCTCGAGCTCAGACACAGCCTAAGGTTCCTTGTTTCCCGTTCGGAGCGGAAAGGTCGCCACCCCGAAACTGTATTCCGAAGCCAATTCCATGACCTGTTTCGCGATCCACAAGTAGGTGCGTCTGAGCCCTTCTTCCAACGATATCTGTGGCTCCCATCGCAATACTGCCTTGAGACGGGTGTTATCTGAATTGCGGCCGCGTACACCTTGAGGACCGGGAACGTGCGTTCTGTTCACTTGAACACCGGCGATATTTGCGATCATGTCGGCAAGTTGATTGATGGATACCATTCGATCTTGGCCCAGGTTCAAAGGCTCGCAATAGTCAGATCTCATTAGCTTGTGCAACCCCACAACGCAATCATCGATGTAGCAGAAGGACCGCGTTTGCTCGCCATCACCCCAAATTTCAATTTGCTTGAGGCCTTCAAGTCGTGCAGCTGCAATTTTGCGACACAACGCGGCCGGCGCTTTCTCTCGTCCACCCTGCCAAGTTCCGAGTGGGCCGAAGATGTTATGAAATCTGACAATCCGAGTTTCAAGCCCGTAATCCTGCCGATAATGAATGCAAAGGCGTTCGCTGACGAGTTTTTCCCATCCGTATGCATCCTGAGGCGCAGCCGGATAGGCATCTTCCTCCTTCAGGGGGGCACAATTCGTTTCCGTTTGCCTGTACTCTGGATAAACGCATGCAGACGAAGTGTACAAGTATCGATTGACGTGGTTCTGTCTGGCCGCTTCGATGCAATGAAGATTGATTAGAGAGTTATTGTGCAAGATCTGCGCGTGATTACACGAGATGAAGCCCATCCCGCCCATGTCCGCGGCTAATGCATATACCTCATCGATCCCTGCTGTTGCCCGCAGGCAGTCCTGCCACTTCCTCAGATCAAGCAACTCAAATTCGTTGGCCTCGCTGGCACAAAACTCTGGACGTTTCAGGTCGACTCCCCTGACCCAATAGCCTTGTGCCCGAAGAAAAGAAACGAGATGATGACCGATGAACCCGCCTGCACCGGTTACCAAGACCCGAACCATATCACCCAATTTCCGCTCCTGAGAATTCATAATAATGCCAAAGCATTTCCAGTTCCAGCCGTGCGACTCCACACGCAGGCCACATTTTGCGCTGACACATGCGCGAGCGTACACTACTGATCTGCACAAACTTATCATCTGCAGAAGTAGTGCAGCAATTGTTTTCTTGCCGCCCGCCGCTCTGCATGGCCTTTGTCCTGCGCCTTCGTTCCTTGGCAGAAAAACTGGCTCGGGTTGTGCGTCCGCACCGTACGGCATTAGAATTAGTTACACCTATGCGGCGTTTCCCGAATCTCCTCTTTCGACTTCTGAGCTTGGCAGTGGTCTCAGCCGTCTTTGGTTTTTTCCAGGTGGCCGTGGCACAAAACAGCAGCCCTTCGCAAGACCTTGGCCATCAGCAATACCCTGCGCAGCAACAAGACACCTCAAAAGAACCGCTGGCGCCGCCGGTTCAGCCTCCAGCCGCTGCGGGAAAAGCAAGTCGGATTGAAACGAACTCCTCGGCACTCGTCCTCGGTCCTGGGGATGAACTGGAGATCACAGTGTATGGGGCGACTGACCTTTCCGGACACACCCGGGTAAGCGCCGACGGAAATATTTCGATGCCGCTGATCGGTTATGTTCGAGTGGCTGGCCTCAGCAGCAGTGAAGCGGAAGCGGCCATCGAGGCTCAGTTGCGCCAGAATAACATTGTTAACGACCCGCACGTCTCCGTATACGCTAAGGAATACACCAGCAGCGGAATTTCCGTGGCTGGCGAGGTCGCCAAGCCCGGATTCTATTCCGCTCTTGGCCCGCACCGCTTGTTTGACGTGCTACAGGGCGCTGGCGGGACCACCGATAAGGCTGCCAATAAGGTCATGATCAGCCACCGCGACCAAAAAGACGCGACGACTCTTTCCATCTCGAAAGATCCGGCCGAGATGGCCAACAGCAATGTCGAGCTACAGCCGGGCGACACCGTTGTGGTTCCGAAGGCGGGTATCGTGTACGTGCTGGGAGAGGTAACTCGGCCGGGGGGATACGTGCTAAATTCCACGGGAGGAATCACGGTCTTGCAGGTCGTAGCTGTCGCCGGAGGGCCGACTCACGTCGCTTCTGCCGGAAAAACGAGACTGCTTCATCGCACTGAGGATGGGTTTCAAGAGCAACAAATAGACCTGAAGAAACTTCTACGTGGCAAGGGTCAGGATGTTTCCCTCCGGAACGATGACATACTCTTCATTCCCAGCAGTGTGATCAAGGAAGCGTTGAATGCTGGTGCGCTGCTTGGAGTTGCTGCCAGTGCTGCGATATACCGTATCCCCTGATATACCGTGTTCCTGTCTACTCGTTCACGGTGCCCGCGTGCGCGAACAGTCCGCGGTTGCGTTGGATAGTTGGTCCAGCTGAACTTCGAACTGGACCGTCAGTGCCTCGGGTTAACCGACGTTATTCTCTGCGAGGTGCTACAAGGTATCCGCGACGATTCCTCCTTCACTCGGGTCCAGCGCTAATTCGCGTAGCGTGGAGTTTGGAGCCCACCGTGGCGAATTTCGGCCGGCTTGTGAGGGGGCCCTCTCGTGACAGCCCTGAGCCCAATCGATACGATCCTGTTCAGAAGAAAGAACTTGGTGGCTTCGTTTGGAAAAATCGCCTTGTGAGCATTCTCGGGCAGCTTGGTGGTGGCTCTATCACGCGGAAAGCCCAACCGAGCCGACCGCGACCCCTTTCCCTCCCAGCCAAGTGGCACACCCAATGGGTTCAAGCCCACTCGGACGTGCCACGAGCCAAGGGTCCCGCACGATGTCACATTATATCGTGCAACGATATATTTCGATCTCCTAGTTTGGTTAGTGGCGTTTCGCGTCATCGTCCCCGCTAGCGCTCCGAGGCTCGATGGCTTTTTTGGCCAAGACATTCTTTTGTTCCATGTCGTCCTGCTCGCGTTCAAATAGACCACGGCGCTTCGTCAATCGCGCACTTTCACGCCGTTCTGCCAGTTGCCGTTCGTACTTGCGCTTCAAAGTGCGGTCCACCCGAACTCCGAATTCAACGCAGATTTCGTTGCGCCTCTGGTCCATGAGGAATAACTCCGCCCTTACAAGCGTCTCGTCGTGGCATTGCGGGGGGACCACGCTCCAGCCATTTGCGATGATCACTCCCTCCACTTGGCAAGGACGTAGAGGGAGCCCTTTTGTCAGCATATGGTTGAGAGGTGGCAAGGAAGGCAACCAATCAATCACATCCTTATAAGCTTGCCATTCCTCGGGATGAGTCAAATCGAGCGGCCAATCATCAAAAGCTGTTGTCATTACGAGGTCCGTAATCAATTCAGAGGTCAGAACCGTCATCCTGGCAGGCACGACCACTGCAATCGCACCCGAAGGCAACTCGAAAAGCCTGGCGAATTCATGGTCGATCTGCTCTAAGATAAGCCGATCGGGTTTGGGCGAAGGATCGGGTGCGGACCCGATCGGAATGCCCAACTTCTTGAGTCGCAAGAGGCCTTCACGGTATTCTTGATCAGTAAGCTTCACTTTTTGTCTTGTCATTTTGTCCTCCCATTTTTTGAAGTCAAACACGAATAAATCCTTCATGTCCTCAATTACCTTCACAACCTCCATAAGTCATTTAGAAATAGCAGCTCTCGCCTGGTCGCAGTCGGGACAACCAACCTCCTCGACCTGCGTGCATGCTAAATCGTAGGCTCGAGCAAATCGATGGACAGCTTGGTTGGTGTTTCGGTCAAGCAGAATTTGACGCCCGGAGCTGCTGCTGTGTCGGGGAATATTTAAGCTCTTCAGCTTCCAGCCGATATGCTCAGGGCTATACACTAGCGTCTCTCCCCGATTTTGCAGGAGCACGTTCACGTCCTTCGCGAGTTCATCGACTCGCACTGTGCGCTGCTTTCCCTGATGCGCAATCGCCCAGAGGATTTCGATAACCGTGCAGGTAACGTCCCGGGAATGTTGCCCGCGAACCTCCTCGTCCTGCGGTCGGAGCAACTGGACCACATCGTTTGCCAGCCCCAAGTCCTCCGGAAAGCACAATGCTAGAGTGCGGGCGAGCTGGCGTGATTCAAAGCTGAAGGTCGAGACGTCAACTTGAGATTTATGCACGTTGCGTAGGTTCTTAAGGCGGTACATCAGAAGGCGCGGCTGAAAACTGTTGGCGATTTCGTTTTGAACCTGCTCCTCCAATGTGGATAAGTGCAAGTGCGATGGTGTCACAGCAACGTGGATCACTCCACCACTAAGAGCGTCTCCCACGGCATCGCTCCCACAGAAGATCGCTTTCGGACCATATAGATCAACAAGGCTTCCTTTGTTTCCGAGCAAGTGCTGTCCACGGTGGCTCGATGCACGGAAAAGTCGCTGCAGGTTGGGCTTCAATTCTTGCTGATTGAGAAGCAAGGTGGGGCTCAAATGCATCGGCAGTGAACGGAAGCTCCCCGCAGTGACTTCCGCCAACATGAGGGAGTGGCGACAGACACAACTGAGGAGGCGCAACAGGTCAACGCCCAACTCCGGCTCGGGCCCAGAAATTGCCAGGCTTGGCGCGGTCGGCAAGCAGTCAGCCAGCCATGTTCCGATCGCAAAGCAGGCAAGCAGATTTGATTCTCGGCTCGGCAAATCTAAGTGGTGCTGAAACAATTCGGTCATTGCAGCAAACAGGCTGCGAGCTGAATCGTAGCTCCTACTCCGGGAAGGCAATCGAATTGCCCGAGATAGACTCGGAGCCAATTCAGGTGCCTCGTAAATGCAGCCGCCGCGTTCGACGCGGCGTCCAACCGTCGCCCTGCTCCCGTTCCACAGCAAGAGATCGGGTTTGTTAAGTCCAGAAGAACCGGAGACCAGTTCGATCATCGTGCCATCGGCAAACATTTCGCCAGCGCTGATGACGCAGCTGTTCGTCACATTCGACCTCCTCACCGCTTTCTTTTTTGCTTGAGCGTTCAAAGCAACCTCGTGCGCGAAACGCATCACTGTCTGACCACCGAAAGATCGGGTGTTTCGCAGATGCAGAAATACAAAATCTACATTCCGAACTTGCTCCTGCTTTCATGCGCCCTGGCTTCGTTTCAGCAGATTTGCGTGTAAATAGCAAAGGGCTCGACCGTTTGGTCGAGCCCAACACGCACAAAAAGCCCTAGAGAGAAAGTCTAGGCACACTAATCCCTTGCCTTATTTTATCAAAAAAAGGGGTTGGAATTTGCATTTCTAACGTCATTCCTCATCTGCTCATTCAGTAGCCGATGTTCACGCTTGGCACGAGATCGGCAAGCCGAAGTTTGAGATCTTGCCGAATTCTGAGAGTAAGGCCGCTGCGCAGCGAGCTTCCCGCCGTAATGTTGACACGCACCCGAACGAACTGTAGAGTTTACGAAAGTGAAATGGAGAGTCTATGAACGACGGAATTGTTGTTACCGCGCTAGATGCGCGAACGAATTTCGGCAAACTTCTTCGCCGGGTGGAGGATGAGGGGCGCTCCGTTGTCATTGAGAAGCGAGGCCGCCCGCGAGCCGTCCTGCTCAGCGTTCGGGATTACGTGCGTCTGGCGGTACCCGAGCCGGAGGTTCTTCGGATCATTGGAATGGAATCGAAAAGCAAGGGAACGAATCGACTGACTACCACGCAAATCGACCAGATCGTCAAAACTGCTCGCAGGTCCAAACGCCGATGATCCCGCTGCGGCTGGTCATCGATACCAACGTGGTGGTGTCAGCAGCGCTCAAACCGGAGGGGATGCAGCGCACGGTGGTGTTGCTCGCGATGACCAAACCTGCTCGGTGGTATGTCTCGGAGGCGATTGTGGCGGAATATGCCGCGGTCTTAGCGCGTCCGGAACTTAAGATTCGCAAGGGCCTACGCCTACAACTGCGACAAGTGATCGAAAATCATACGCGCGTGGTTACGCCGTCGCGACTAAGGCAAGTCACCTCAGATCCAACTGATAACATGTTCGTGGAATGCGCCGACGCCGCTCGTGCAGACTACTTGATTACGGGAAACCAGCGCCACTTCTCCACCTTCTGGAAGAACACCAAGATCATCACTTCAAGTGAATTCCTGAGCATTATCGCTCCGCACCTTCTTCGGTAAGACATCCGCTGTCCGTCCTCAGGGAAGGTCTATGATTCCCTGTTCGTGAATTCCTCGCTCACAAATGTATGCGTCGACGGGGATCCGGAGACGCTGTTGTTCTCGATGACGAGATTCTTCAAGTTCCTACCCGGAGAGCAGAGGCGGGCATTTCTGGGCGGTCTGAGCGAGAAAGCATCATGAGCCCGATGCGACTAGATCCTCCCCGCTTGCGGCTGGATCCGGAGTCGTACGAGAATCTGCGGCAGTTGGTGCTGTGTCGCGATGGCTGGCGATGTCAATCGTGTGGCACGATGTCGAACTTGGAGGTTCACCATAAGGAATTTCGCAGCCATGCGGGCGAAGATTCCGAGCTGAATCTCATCACGCTCTGTGGCAAGTGTCACGCCAGGGCTCATGGGACTTGAAAAAGCGACGACGGGATCGCAGTGCACCACCCGGTACAGCCCGGTTGGTACAGGCCGGCGGCAGCTAGCAGCTTAAACATTCATCCGTCCCGACATGGTAACATTTTGGCCGTGCCCATCACCGACACAAGCCCTTCCGCACAAGCTCTCCAGCTCCAAATTCAACGGGCCATGCCAGGAGAACAGCGCCTACTCCTGGCACTGGAAATGAGCCTGTTTGCTCGCGAATTGGCAAAGGAGCAAATCCGGCGAGAGTATCCAGCATGGTCGGACGCGCAGGTCGCACGAGAACTCATTCGGCTGACCTTCCTGCCCGCTCCGGTACCGGCGCGGTTGCGATGAGTGTCTCGGAGGTTTTCCATAGGATCACGTCGGCGCTTGGTGAGGCCGGCATTGCCTACATGCTTGCCGGATCGTTCGCCAGTGCGTACTACGGCGCCCCGCGGACAACACAAGACATTGATCTCGTCATTGCAGCAACCGCGGATCAATTGCGAACATTCGTCCAACTTCTCTCGAAGGATCAGTACTATGTGGACTTGGATGCGGTGCTCGAAGCTCGCAAGCACCAATCCTTATTCAACGTGGTTGACATGGCAACGGGCTGGAAGATTGACTTGATCATCCGCAAGTCCCGTCCCTTCAGCGAAGAAGAATTCCGCCGACGCAAACTGGTGAATCTGCAAGGTAGATCTCTTTTTGTAGCGAGCGCTGAGGATGTAGTCGTCTCGAAGCTCGAATGGGCGAAACTGGCACAGTCCCAAAGGCATATTGAGGACGTTGCAGGCATATTAAGAATGCGATGGGATTCGCTGGACCGCGCTTATCTAGAGAAGTGGATTTTGGAGTTGAGGATCGAGGCGGAATGGAACGAGGCTCGCCGCGCGGCCGGAGTCTCCGAATAAGAACGCCAGTACACACGGTCCGTTTCTTGGATGTCTTAGATTTCTTGCGCGGCGGCTAGATCCTGAATCGTACCGGCTTCTTTGTCAAGAAGGTTGCGAGGGGATAGTTGGAGATGCCAAGCATGCGGCACAACGTCGAACGTTGGGGTTCATCATCAACAACATCCTAGCCAGTCCGGAGATGACTCAGAGCGGAACCTGATTACGCTCTGTGCCGCGTGCCACAAGAATGTGCATCGTGGTGCGTATCCGCGACGATTCCTCCTTCATTCGGGTCCAGCGGTCCAGCGCGAATTGCGCAACGTGGAGTTTGGAGCCCAACGCGGCGAATTTCGACACGGATGTCTGAGCCCGCCGGCTTGTGAGGGGCCTTCTCGTGACAGCCCTGAGCCTGATCGATACGATCCTATTCAAAAGTAAGAACTTGGTGGCCTCGTTTGGAAAAACCGCCTTCGAGCGATGTGGGCAGGGCTGCCCAGATTGTCCCTCCAAAGCGTGGCCCCCGTCGCTACGGTTAGGAGTCACCCCTTCCCGTTCGCGTTTTTCCGCTTAAAGCAAAGTTGCTGATGGGGAAGTTTGGAAGTTTAAGGCGGTGGCTCCTTTGTTTCTTCTTCCAAAGGTTGCACTACTTGCCCTTTTCTTTTGGCCGTTCTCCAATGCATGTGCAATCCCGTGTGTTTTCAACATATTACGTGGCATTTTCGCATTAATAGACCAGATTACGGGCCCCGTTATGGGACTCGGATTCTGCGCGAGACTAAAAGGGCGGAGGAGAGCACACAAACGAGCCCAGAAAAAGAGTAGGTTCTGAGGTAACGGAGTAGATACTAGGAACTGGCTGTTCGACCGGGCAATCTGGTATTTCAGGAGGCTCGTATGAGCGGACTAGCTTGTGTCACCGATGCTGCACGTCAGGACCCCGTCTTCCTTAACCCTCACCACATCCCTTGCGTTCAGGAGATTTCCGGAGGGACAGAGATCACGTTGACGCTGTTCAGCTTCGCCGTCGTCGTCGCACTGCTTATGGAGTTGGCAAACATCTGCGACGCGCTGCGCAAGAAGCTTGCTCGCGCTCCTAGTTCACCTACTATTGACCGGCGAGATCCGGGGTCCATCCGGTCCATCCCCTGTGGCTGATCCATCAGACCTCCTGACCTGGTTCGCCCCCCCTGTGGAGTAAAGTTTATTCTCAAGCTCTGGAAGACTTTCTCCGGACGCTCGCCTTGACGTTTCTGCCCCTCGCCTCGCGGACGAGCAAGCTCTGAACTTGGTGTTATTGAATCTGCTTCAGCTGATCTACAAAACAATGGAGGTATCTGGATCCTTCTCTCTCGTACTCGTGAATCCCGCCCCTGAGAAGCAGTTCGCAAATTTGGGCCAAGCTTCGGCCTTCCTTCTTGGCGATCTGGCCCCGAAGAACCTCATCGCACCCAACAGTCAATTCGATTATGCGAAATCTGTACAAACCTAACAACTTGCCACTCAGACACGTTCACTGTGCAAACTTGAGTCGGCGTGAGTCCTGCTTCCGTCAGATTGCTCAATCACGCAGATCAGTTGCCGGATGAGAACATCCCTAGAAAATCCTTGACTCAGTTTGGGTGGCCACAGCGAAACATCAGCAGTGCTTCGCATAGCTCGAAGGATGTTTGACGTAACGGTGTCAACGTCACCGTGGGCGGCGGCATAAGCTCCCGCGCCAGCTTGGTTGATGATGTCATGCACGTGACTCTCAGTCGGACCAATGTATAGAAACGGGATTCCTACAGCGAGCACATTGTAGACTTTGCAAGGGTGGACGATACCTACATACTTATCTCCCATGACCACGACGTGGAGATCGGCTGCGGATAGCGAGGCTGATAGCCTTTTGAATGGCTGATAGGGAAGACAAAGCACGTTGCGCAAGCTACGATCTTGCACGCGTTCTTGCACTTTCTTGAATTCGCTTCCACCCCCGACAAAGCAGAAGGCGATCTCGTCGCGATCTGCGAGCCGCTCTGCGGCCTCAAGCAAAGTGTCCAACGGATGACATGGACTGTGGTTCCCAGAATACATAACGACAAACTTATTCGAAAGCCCGTGAAGTTTGCGAAACTCTTTCCTTCCGACAAAGTCAAATCTTACGTGATCGTCGTGCGCCCACGGCGGCACAACCAGAATTTTTTCTGGCTCAATTCCTTTGGCCTCGATACGATCTTTCATGAACCGATCGAGCGCAACGACGACGCCAGCCCGTTGCAAGCTGTGCGACAACATGCGGGACAACACACGTGCAGTCAGTGACTTTTCCCGCAGCCATCCCGCAGCAATAGCCTCATCCGGATTGAGATCCATGGACCAGAACACGAGGCTGCGAGCTCTGGCGGGTACGGCTAAGCTCGCAAGAAAAGAAATCAGAGGCGGCGAGGTCATTGCAATGACAACGTCGAACTGAGGCAATGACCATAGACGAAACGCACAGCTTGCTATGAATGTGCCGAAGTCGGCTGCACGGCGCCATTTCGAGCCTTTGCCGAACCCAGTCGATCGTATGCGGATGATAGTGACGCCGTTCCAAGTTTCCCGCGTGGGAAACTGAATACGCGGATCGTCATAGCCTCGGGAACTACACACGACCGTGACCTTGTGTCCAGCCTGCACCAAGCCTCTTGCCAAGTCACCCGCATGCTGAGCGGTAGAGACAACGTCCGGATAGAAGGCCTGGTTAAGAAGCAAGATGTTCATTGTTTGTGGGATACTTGGTTGCCAATAGTTGGATAGGCACCGCAGTGTTCCGCCAGAATGACACATTCATACGCGAGGTCGATGATATCCCCGACCCGTGCAGACTTTGCTCAAGAGGCGGAGTCAGCCATCTGTAATTCCGCAAATGCTGCCCGATTCTCGCTCAGATTCAGGTTTTCTTCCTTATTCAATATGAACCCACCAATGGACAGCACGTCCATCCGCGTTCGCAGGAAGCAGTCGATCGCTTGGGCCGGTGTTTGGACAATGGGCTCATTCTCATTAAAGGACGTGTTCAGCAGCACCGGCACGCCTGTCACTTCCTCGAACTTGTGAATTAGCTTCCAATACAGCGGATTCACTTCGCGCTCCACAGTTTGGAGCCGCCCGGTCCCGTCCCCGTGCGTCACCGACGGAATCCGCTCGCGTTGCTTTGGCTTGATCTTGTATGCCATCACCATGAATGGCGACGGGTAGTCCGTCTCGAAATACTCGCCCACCCTCTCCGAAAGAATCGACGGGCAGAACGGCCGGAATGGCTCGCGGTATTTAATGCGCCTGTTGAGAATCTCTTTCATATCCTTGCGGCGCGGGTCCGCAAGAATGCTTCTGTTCCCCAGAGCGCGCGGCCCAAACTCCATGCGGCCTTGGAACCAACCCACGATCTTCCCCTGGGCAATCGCCTCCACCGTGCTGCCAATCAGGCCCTCCTCCGCGAGCTTGTGGTACTTACATCCGGCGGCCTCCAGATCGCGGTTGATTTCACTGTCCGAATACTCGGGGCCATAGTACACGTGACGCATCTGAAAGCACCTCGGTACCTTCAGCTCTTGATGCTGCACATACAGCGCCGCGCCAATCGAGGTCCCGGCGTCGTGCGCCGCCGGCTGCACGTACACGTCCCGGAAGTTCGTGCGCTCGAAGATCATGCCATTGGCAACGCAATTCAACGCTACGCCGCCCGCCAGGCAGACCGCAGCCGCACCCGTCCGCTTCTGGACAAAATTCAAAAGAGCGAAATAGTTCTCCTCCAGCACCAGTTGCACGGAAGCCGCCAGGTCCATGTCTTTTTGCCGGATCTCGGACCGCGGGGTGCGTGGATCCCCGAACTCCTCCGCCATCCTGTGCGAAAACACCACGCCCAAGACCGGCTCCCCGCCGTACCAGGTCATCTCCACGCCTTTGCTATGGTGGGTGAAGTAGTCCAAATTCAACCGGCACTGATCTCCCTCTGTGCGGACCACGCGCCGCACTTGTTCGGCAAACCGAGGCTCCCCATAGGCGGAGAGGCCCATCATCTTGTACTCGTCGCCGAACTTAGGAAAGCCGAGGAATTGGGTGAACGCGGTATAAAAAATGCCCAGCGAATGGGGGAAGGAGACGGAGCCTCGTACCTCGATCTGATTCGCCTTCCCCACGCCCCACATCACGCTGCTGAAATCACCGAAGCCGTCGATGGAGACGACGGCGGCCTCCTCGAAAGGCGACGCGAAAAATGCACTGGCCAGGTGCGCCCGGTGATGCTCGACGAAGTGCACTGGTCGCGTCTGCTGTGACACAATCCCTTCTGCCGCGAGCAAGTCGCCTACCTGCGCGATCCGCACACTGTTTACGGCACGGGAACTCAGGTTCAACCAGCGATGTGGCCGCAGCGCCGCCCGCACCAGTTTGTCCCTCAGGTGAGCCTTGGGGTCGCGCGAAATCGCGATATAGTCTGGTTGTGCCCCTTCGAGACAGGCTTTTGCCGCACGCACCGGCAACCCCGCCCAGTGCTTGATGCGATTCAGCCTTTCCTCCTCCAACGCGACCACGAGCTGTCCGTCGCGCAGCAACGCCGCTGAAGCATCGCCGTGGAACGCGTTAAGTCCGAGAATTTTCATTTCTGTTTCCAATGCTTTCTGCGGTTAAAGCAGCAGCGACATTACCCTGATACCTTTTTATCCCTATGATGTACAAGCGAACAACTCCTAGCTTGCGCCTGCCGATTGGATTTGCGTTGATATGGTGAAACGGTTGCCAATTTCTCTACGTCGTAGATCTCGCGGTGCATTTTATTTCATACATTTTCGCTTTAATGTGGAAGAAATGTGTCGATTGGAGAGCGCAGTAGATTAAGCCGGGCACTCCATCCAGAAAACCGAGACGTAATATGTATTTGTACAAAAAGAAAAATATCGGTGAACCCGGTAGCCCAAAAAATCGCTTCTTTAGCCACCTTCTGCGCTGCGCCTGATTCCCGAACAATGCGGGAGGCAATTCGTTGCGTTGCTCCGTCGCCTGCAAAAGAACCCTCGCTTCCCAGTTTGAATATTCATTGTGTTTGGTCAAATACCGGTCAAGAGATTCAACATTGTGGTGGGGCAGAGCATGCCGCAGCTTGCCGACGCGACCGTCCACGACTACATGCTCATGAACCTCGATATCACTCATCGAGTGATCCTGGTCTCTCAAGCGGCACTCGAAGTGTCCTTTGATGCGCCGAAAAAGAGACAGCTTCCAGAAACCGCTTCCTCCAAAGCGAAGTTCCCTCCCAAGAAAATTGATCCGAAGGAAAACTTGGTACCCGATGAGATGAGGGTCGCGAATGGCCTCTCCAATCTCGTCACACAAATCCGCGGTTAAAACCTCGTCAGCATCCAACAGCAAGACCCAATCGTTCTCGAACGGAAGCGAATCGAGCGCCCATTGCCGCTTCTTCGGCCAGCCGCCATGGTAGTCAAACTGCACCACTTCTGCACCAAAAGCACGGGCTATTTCGACGGTTGAATCCGTGCTCTGCGAATCCACTACGTAAACTTCGGAAAAGCGTCGAATCGCTTCCAGACAACGCGCAAGATGTCGAGCCTCATTTCGTGTCGGAATAACCACGGTGACAGCAATGGAATCGGAGTTTGCGCTGCGGGAAGGTGCCGTCCGAGAGTCTGAAATGTTTTGCATGTTCAGTTTTATTTAGGAACCAAAGTCGACGTGGGCAAAATGTAAAATCCAACTCCGCGCAAAGCAGGAAATGAACTGCGCACATTATAAGCTACGCGCCGAGGTGGTTAAGGCGCATAGGGGTATCTCACAACCCGTGCAGTTCTACCCCGCAGCGACATGAACGGACGGCGCTGAACGCTGGGTCTGAAGCCAGAACCCAAGTGCGACAAGAGCCCACAATCGTGACCAGGCTGGACTGTCCGGCTCCCGACGGAAGAGTTCCTTTACCTCGTCGATTCCTGCTGGGTCAAGCAATCCGGAGTCCTGCAACGTACAAAGACTTTCTTCCGCAACCTCACGCAGAGGTCCCCTCAGCCAATCGGACATGGGAATCACAAATCCACGTTTGGAGGATGCGATGGGCAGGTTTCCATACACATCGGCGCACATCCTTCGCAACAGATACTTCAAGGGAGCTCTCTTGGGCAGCAAGACATCTCCAGGCAGTCGAGATGCCCATTCAATCAAGTCGGTGTCCAGAAAGGGAACACGGATTTCCAACGAGTTCGCCATTCCGAAGACGTCGCTATCACGTAACAGTATATTTTGCATGTAGAATGCGGCCTCCAGTCTGGCCACAGAAGACAACAAATCACCTGGTACGTAGCAACCCTCGTACTGCTGTTCCGGAACCTGAAAGTCATCTGACAGATGGAGATCGTTGGCATAAAAACCCAATGCTCCAAGCCCCTCGTCAGCGATCAAGCGGCGATACCGAAAGTACAATCCAATCAATCCCGGATTAACCTTAGCGATCTCGTGCGCTTTTTGTTTGACGATATCGCTCCGAAATACCGTAGCAAACCAAGCCGCAGTAGTGCGCACGGATTCCGGAAACGGACTGAGCCAAGTCATATTGTGAAAGCTCCGGGGCACACGATGAAACAGATTGTAGCCCCCGAAAACCTCATCTCCACCCAATCCTGACAGGGCAACGACAATCCCTTGTTCACGGACTGCACGAGATACGATGTAGGAGTTGAAGCCATCCATCGAAGGCTGATCCATGCACTCCAATGCTTTGCGGATCCAATGTAGAGCAGTACTGTCACTGACCGGACATTCGTGGTAGCGCACGCCAAAATGTTCCGCTGCGACGCCGGCCCCCGCGGCCTCGTTGTACTCAGGATGGTCTGGGAACGACACAGTAAACGCGTCGATGTTGTATTTTTCGGGGGTAAGCCCTAGTAAGGCGATAGAATCCAATCCTGAACTCAAGAAGAGGCCGACTCGGACATCGCTGAGTAGATGCCTACGAACGGATTCCTTCAAGATTCCGCGACCCTCATCCACAATATCTGCAAGACGACGCCCGCGCTGAGACTGCTCTGGCCGGGACAATTCGCAGAACCTTCCTGCCGCCACAACATTCCCATGGTCATCCAGTTCCCGCCAGCAACCCCGGGGCATCGAAGATATGCCCTCATAAATTGTGAGCGGTTCCTGAACACCACCATATGCTAGATAACCAGCTAACGATCGATGATCAATGCGAGAATCCAGCAACCTGCTTTGGAGTAGCGCACGCACTTCGGATGCAAAGACAAACCAACTATCCTTTTTTGCCGCATAATACAGCGGTTTGATTCCCATCGGATCACGTGCAACCACTAGACGTGAGCGGCGAAAATCCCAAAGGGCGAAGGCAAACATACCTCGAAGGCGTCTTAAACATTCGGTTCCCCAGCGCTCATAAGCACGCAACAAGACTTCTGTATCGCTGTGCCCTTGGAATTGGAAGCCGTCCGTCTTCAACAAATCACGTAACGCAGGAGCGTTATAGATCTCGCCGTTGTAAACAAGAATGTCGCCAGTGCCCTCGTTAACCATTGGCTGGTGGCCTAATGGAGAAAGGTCTTGGATGGCTAAACGACGGTTTCCCAGCCCAACCGTCGCGGTGCCAACCGATATTACCGTTGAACCACCGTCATCGGGACCGCGGTGCAACTGAGCGTCGAGCATTGCGCACACAGCCTCATTTACCTGATAGGACGAGAGCTCCCCCACAAATCCGGCAATTCCACACATCAAATAAATCCTCGAAGTCGATAACGTTCAATCTGCGTAATTCATCAGTGGTGATCGCGCAGCACACCGGTGGTACAAGTCCAGCATCTGCTCAGTGACAGAACGCCAAGAAAACTCCCTCTCCATCCATTCTCGTCCTATCAAGCCCATGTCCTGAAGCGGCATCGTACTGATGCTACGAATAGCATCCGCAAGAGTTTGAGGGTCATTGTCGACCCACAGACCGCACTTCATCTGTTCCAATCGACTCCAGGGAGTTCCCTTGCTAGCAATTACTGGAACACCATGGGCAAGGGCCTCGGCTACGACGATGGCGAAATTCTCGGTGTAAGACGGCACCAGAGCGACGTCAGAACACTCAAATAGGCTCTTTTTGGCCTCCGCCAAGACTTCTCCCATCATCTCCACTCGTCCATCCACTCCCAGCGCGTGAATTCGATCTTCGAGTTGCGAAACGTATTCCGGGGCACCCCACCCAGCGATCGCAAGACGCCACGGAAGTGTTGATCCGACGAGGCTGCAAGCCCTCAGCAAAGCCTCAATTCCCTTCTTCGGGTCCAATCGTCCGATGAAAAGCAATCGAAGGTCTCCATTCCTCGCGGTTCGATCGAGCTCGACGGGGACTTCCACTCCGTTGGGAATCATGGCCGTTCGCAATTTCGGAAAACGCGCCAAAGTCTCACGGCTCTCGTCTTCTGACGTAACGTGCATCGTCAATTCAGCGCGATCTGCTGTGTGGTACCACAGAAAATCCCAAACCGCCTTTAGGCCGATTCGTGAAGAGCCTTCCCAGCGCTGAAGAGCCCCCCGCGGCGACCAGATTAGCGGCTTGTTCATTGAACGGGCGCACAAGATGGTTGGGAAGGTCGGAAAGTTGTAAACTCCCGTGAGATGGACAACATCAGCCCACCGCATGTACGTTGGCAGTAACCGCATCAGGGTTGGCGAAACTGAATGCAGTTGCCGGCGCGGACAATAGCGAACTCGAAATCCCTCTGGAAGTTCCACTTCCTCGTTCTTGTCTACGTCCAGTACGCGATCTAAGCCGTTCGCGTCCGTGGTCAGAACGCGGACCTCACAGCCCAATTCCACTGCGTTCCGACACAGCTCGAATGTGGAGCGAATCGGCCCGCCGTAGGAATAGGCGGGGTGGAACGATGGCACCACATGCAAAACTTTCATGAGGGCTGCTCAAGAGAAGAAGATCTGTCGATATTTTACAAAAGCTCCTTCACTTTGTCGCCGTAAGATGGTACTAATATTTTCATATCCCTAAAGGCACAGTGCGTCCTAGAATTGCTCTAGTCACTTCCGGACTCGGTACCAGGCACGGCGGCATTGGCGTGGTTGCCCAGCTGATTGCCTCAGCGCTGAAAGAGCATTCCGATGCAGCGGTGTGGGAGCACCATGCCTTTTGGCCCCGATTTGCAAGGATTCCGGCAGCCGTGGGAAGGACATTTTTGGGCAGTCTAAACACTCCCGATTTTGTCCTGTACGACCACGTCGACCTCGCTATTTTGCACGCTATCATACCCCGACTGAGAGCGATTCCTTATGCTGTGTTCTTGCATGGCATAGAAGTTTGGAAGCCTTTAGTCGGCCGGCGACGGGAAGCGCTTTTGGGCGCGAATCTTCTGCTCGCCAACTCGGCCACAACGGAAGCCGAAGCCCGCGTTTTCAATCCGTGGTTACCGAAAGTGGAAATCACCTGGCTCGGCGTTGAGCGCCAGAACGAAATTGCCGATGTCGGATCCAACCCTCCGGTCGGCTTAATTGTCGGCCGCATGGCTGATTCGGAACGCCTCAAGGGCCATGATGCCGTATTGGATGCCTGGCCGTTAATTAGGTCCATGGTTCCCGACGCCAAACTGATGATCGTAGGCGAGGGAAACGATAAGGGGCGATTGCAAGAAAGAGTAAAAGCCGAGCGGTTGGACGGCATCGAATTTTGCGGGCGGATCAGCGACACAGAGCGAAATCAGATGTATCGCTCCTGTCGTTTGCTTTTTTATCCGTCCAAACAAGAAGGATTCGGATTGGCCGGCGTCGAAGCAGCCAGCTTTGGCCTTCCTGTGTTGGGACTGGCCGGCACCGTAGCTGAAGAACTGTTTCCAAACGGAACGGGCGCCGTCATGGCCAAAGATCTATCAAGAGAAAGCATCGCGGAAAGCGCAGTTCCTGTGTTGAGAGATGCTCAACATGCGGCACAGTTAGGACGTGCGGCACTGGGTAGGGTCAACGCGATCTTTTTAGAAGAGCATTTTATTGATCGTTTCCGGCTAGCATTGGCACCGCTCCTAGTCTCACATCGAGTGCTTTTCAAAAACATCGATCTCGGAAAAAAAAAGGCCTCCTCTACGAACTGAAGCTGCCTCGTCAAGCCAACGCACTTGGCCAAGGTGACTGCTTGGGTCGGGTGATCAAGCCTAGGGTTCCTGACACCAAACTGCCGGTAGTTGGCATAAGGACCAATTGCAGCTTTGGGCTTCCGGTTGGGATTGGCCCGCACTCGAACGTGGGTTGTACGTCTGTACCGTACAGCATTAGAATCAATTTAGCCCATGCAGCGACTCCCGAACTTCCTCTTCGTACCTTTGACCTTGGCGGTGGCAGCAGGCAGCTTTGGCTTTCTTCAAGTGGCCCTATCCCAAGACAGCGGTTCAACGCCGAACCTTGGCCATCGGGAAGACCCTCCGCCCCAGCGAGAAACCTCAAAAGAACCGGTAGCGCCGGTTCAACCTGTAGGCTCCTCCGGAAGCGCAAGTCGGGTTGAAACCAATTCCTCAGCACTGGTTCTCGGCCCGGGCGATGAATTGGATGTGACCGTTTACGGGGCGCCGGACCTATCGGGGCACACTCGCGTGAGCGCCAGCGGAAATATCTCGATACCGTTAATAGGTTACGTTCGAGTGGCGGGCCTAACCAGTAGCGAAGCGGAAGCAACCATCGAAGCACAGTTGCGCAAGAAGAACGTTGTCAACAACCCGCAAGTCTCCGTATACGCTAAGGAATACACCAATAGCGGAATTTCGGTGTCCGGCGAAGTCGTCAAGCCAGGATTCTATACCGCTCTTGGCCCGCACCGCCTGTTTGACGTGCTACAGGCGGCCGGCGGCCCCACCGATCGAGCCGCCCACAAAGTGATGATCACCCACCGCGGCGACGCGGAGACGACTACACTTTCCATCTCGAAAAATCCGTCCGAAATGGCCACCAGCAATGTTGTGCTGCGGCCAGGTGATATGGTTGTAGTCCCCAAGGCAGGCATTGTGTACGTCCTCGGGGAAGTAACGCGTCCCGGCGGGTATGTACTCAATTCCACTGGAGGGATCACGGTCTTGCAGGTCGGAGCTGTCGCCGGCGGGCCAACTCACGTGGCTTCCGCCGGGAAGACCCGACTACTTCGCAAGACGGAGAATGGATTTGAAGAACAGCAGATCGATCTGAAGAAACTGCTACGTGGCAAGGCTCATGATATCTCCGTCCGGGACGAAGACATACTGTTCGTTCCGACCAGTGGGGTCAAGAGCGTGTTGAATACTAGTGCTCTCGTTGCTTCTATGGGAAGCGCTGCCATCTACCGCTTTTAGTTAATTGAACCTGCCGGCCCGATCTGCCGCACGGAGCAGCCGGCTTCGGCGTACCGTTGTTGGGATTAGCCGGCAGCATGGCAGCGTCACAGAAGAGTTTTTTCCAACCGACACTGGTGCAGTGCTAGCCAAAGATTTGTTGAGGGAGAGTCTCGCGGAAGCTGCAATCTCTGTTTTTAAAAATGCTTACTACCCGGCAGAGTTGGGACGCGCCGCATCAGCGAGAGGAAAGGCAATCTTTCTAAGGAAGTGCAGTCTTTCTAAGAGAACACTTTTCTGACCGATTGCGACAAGCGTTGGCGCCACGCTTGTCTGTTTACGAAGAAGTGGTCAGAGGCGATCTGCGAAAGAGAAATGCTTGGCACATGCTCACCTGGTCTCCTTCAAAATCCCACAATCATCTACGACGGAGCGTAAATAAACGCTATCTGCCAGAAAACGCATCCATTTGGCGTTTCTGCTAAGCCTTTTAAGGATCTCTGATGCGCGCACTATGGCGCGATAACGAAACGGCAGCAGTGGTGAGTCGCTCGCCTGGATACCGAGGCCGAAATAGCCATCGACACTCATCTCGGTGTCACCCAACAAGGCGGAAAATGTGGACTGAAGTTCTGTCGGCCTCCAAAACCGGACATTAAAGTCGGTGGGCTCTCGAAACCCCCGTCGCAACTGGTTTTGCATGCTGCGAACTCCAAATGCATTCGCCATTTGGATAACGGTACAACCGCTGGGAATGAGTATCCTTCGAAGTTCGGTTAAGGTGGAACGGACGTCCGCCTTACTAAAATGCTGAAGTACACTATAAGAGAATGCAACATCGACGGACTTGGCTTGCAAAGGCAGAAAACGCGCATCGGCCACAATGAAATCCGCTTCGCACCCAAGCTGCTTCGAAACTCGTCGCGCAGCCAAAATGGCTCCGAGTGAAGGGTCAATTCCAATCACTTTGTAGCCTTTCCGAGCCGCAGCAACAGACCATCTGCCCCAGCTACAACCAATGTCAACCAATATCTTCCCATTGCCTATTTCGAGTGGGAAAGAAGGAATCGGATATGAAGCGAGATTCCCCAGCATAGGTTTGTAGAGAATCCCGTTCGTCGCGGCCACCAGGTATTTCACTACGGGATCGATTCCTGTATTTCCTCGCTGAAGCTCCCCACGAATACCGGCGCGCTCCTTGTCCGAAATTCCCAGGGTCTCAAGGTAAAACTGCGTCTCTTCCTCTCCAGATGTTTCCCGCGATGATCTGGCTGCGCGAATGCTAGCTTGGGCGATCCCGATCGTCTGGGGCGCATCTTCAACTAGCAAGACCGGAATCCCCGCAACAACCGGATAGGAGTGTCCGAATTCGCAACTACACCTGCTACCGTCGAATTCCAATCCGCTCTTATCTCGAGGGCATCCCAGTACCGATCTTAGAAATGAATGCATATTCTCAATCGACGGAATAAAAATGTGTTCTGAACGCCAACCTGTAAAATTTGGGGACTCCTGGGGCTTCCGGAAAGCGACGAATGCGGTTTGTTCAGCACCGAAAGAGTTCAGGTCACAGTGATCTGCGGATCCACAAGTTCGCTCCTAAAATGCTGCCCGGAGGGAACCGTGGGAAGTCTTTTCGAACGTGCCTTCGCCGGGGAAATCGTAAAAAACGTGAACTCCCCTTATCCCTCAGGGACGAAGGTTACCCCACCAAAATCGAAGGCTTCGTGCCTTTCCCGCCCGGAACCTCAAAATGACACACCAAAAGACGCGAACGCTGCTTCAAAAGCATTTCCAAACACCATTGATCTTCACCGCAAGCTTGCCGCTGCCAGAAGGGGCACAGGTTTCGCCCTCGCCCGAGGACTGGCAATCCTGGCAGTAGGTTACGGTGCCGTTCGGCTGGGAACCAAGACTAGAATAAGGCCCCCCGGCAAAGGTAATGCTTTGTTCAACGCTTGATGTCGCTTGACTATCGATCGTGAAAGGAATGTGATCAAGCCGTCTGTCGCTGTTGTAAACGCTGTCACCGATCCGAATCAACCCCTCATTGGCTAAGTCTCGGCTGGCCGAAGCGTTTAGCTCGCCGCCCCCAATCGTGTTGTAATCGAAAGCAAAGGAGCCATTCGCAGGAATATTCCCGTAGGCTTTATTGCCGTGCGAAAACAATGTTAACGCGTTCCGTGCACCGTTCGGTTTGCCGATAAAACATTCTGTCCGAGCACTCTCATTCACCACGCTGCATGTGTTATTCGATAGGGTGACGTCGGAGCCTCCAACGCGCCCATAGACTAGGAAGCCAAGGCCGACGTCGGTGACTTCCGCCGTATTGGAATCGAACACAACATGTGGCGAGTCTGCAACATAGCAGATTCCCAGGGGTACAACTGCAATGGTTCCAATCAAGCGGCAAGTGTTTCCAGAGAAGTTATTTAGGTGCTCTGTGCCGATCACCCCGGAACCGGCGAAGTAGCCAACTTGCGCCGCACCGTTGGCATGCATGACAGCAAAAACAACTGTGTTTCCGCTTACGATGAAAGGTCCGTTGTCTCTCCCATCTCCGATCGCGATTCCTTGGTTCGAAAACTGGTCCACAGTGTTGCCCGTAATTGTGTTGTTGGTTTGACTGCATCCGATACCGGTTCCTACGTCGAAGAGGCTGTTATTGGAAATAACACCATCGCTCCAATTACATTGAATTGCAGGCAGCCCCTGGGTTTTGTTTGCTCCGCCGTACCCGATATGAGTGAATGTGTTGTTTGTCACTGTCACGCGGGTAGAGGGTCCGCCACCTTCCCAAATTCCCTCGAATGCAGAGTTTTCGAAATCATCATGGTCTATTTCCACTTTGTCAACCGATTCAAGATAGATCAGCTTCGGCGTATGATTTGAATCTAGAGCGTGAACTGTACCGACAACCCGAAGGCCCGTGATGCGAACTCCTTCCACGTGATTGAGATTTATGATTCCGTAGCAGGTTGATGGAACCAAAGGCCATCCTGCGCCAGGAACTGATATTTCTGACTTGGGACCATCGCCTAAGAGCGTGGTATGGGATTTGGGACGTAAACAAGTCGAGGTGTAGTAGCTCTTCGCAGTAGCAGGAAAATAAACCGTGCCACCTGGGTCAGCTGCATCCAAGGCAGATTGAATGGCACGGCTATCGTCAGTGGCGCCGTCGCCCTTGGCCCCATAGTGGCGAACGTTCACGAAAGCTTGGTCAGGGGATTGTGCGCAGCACAATACAATCAGCAGCAGGCTGCCGAACAAAACTCCAAGACTGGTTGAAAGTCTCAACATCTCGGAAACGCGATTGCTCCGGCCAAAGAATCCGTAATTGTACTTGCTCGTCCTGTGGATTAAAAATGACCTCTAGCCAAGCCACTGAATGCCGACCCAGCTTTCACTCTCAGCTACCTTGATTTGTCCTGAGGTTCGTCGCGGGCAGCCGCAGGCCTCGTTCGGGGAACGTAGTCGACAGGATCGGAAGCGGCTCCTCCGCTGTCCGCTGCCGGACGGACAGGAAATGTCGCTCTACAAGCAAAAAGAATATCCAGGACATAAACGTGGCTAGAACCACAGCTGTCGGTACACCAATTATGGCTGGTAGATTTCTGTAGGGACGCACCGCCAACAGCACCGCAAGTGCTACTGGGTGGACGAGATAGATCGAGTACGAATAGATGCCTGCTTTACTCAGGATAGGAACGTGAGGACACCGACGAATTACCAAGGACCCAAGCAGCGCCCCGCAGAGGACGGGCAAGATCCAGAAGCGTAGATGTAAACCTTGGATCGTGGGGTCCTTAATGCCAATCGCGAGTGACAGGATCAGGTATACGGCGGGCGCGAATTTGAAGCTCAGAATCCTCGCCCATTGGCTAGCCTTTCCAAGCACATACATGTCGGCCAACCCTGCCCCCAACGCCCACTGCCACCACGAAACCACGAACAACCTCTGTAAGACGAACCGCGGATCACCGTGCAGTGAGACCGAAGCTGTTCCGTAGATCAATAATCCTACAAAAACGAGACAAACTGTGGTACCTACCGAGCCAAACCTTCCGCGCAGCCATAGGTACGCGGGGTAGCAGATATAAAAATGCACCTCGATAGCAATAGACCAAAACACCGCATTGATGCTGTAAAAAAAGGTCGCAAACCAAACATGAGCCATGAAGACATGCGCAATAAAACTAGTGAATGTTGGGGCGCTTATGAGTTCCGTTTGTACAAACATTCCGAGCGCGGCTGCGAGAAGCAGGGATGCATAATGCGTGGGCAGCAGGCGCCGAGCACGTCGTTTCACAAATCGCCCCCAATCAATTCGATGATGCCTGTTGAGTGAAAAAGCCCGAGCCTGCGGGAGATGGATGCAAAATCCGCTGAGCACAAAGAAAAGAGTCACGCCCCAGCCGCCCAACCATGCGAACATCGTTGCCGAAATGGAGGTCCCATCAGCCGCGATGCCCCATGCTTGAGCGGTGTGATGCACGACAACGGCCAGAGCAGCAATGCCCCTCAGAGGATCAAGGGAGAGCACCCACGGCTCAACCTTCCAAGTCATTTCGTTTGCTCGCAGCATTTTGATTGACTATCAGTTCCGAAATCCATTAGGAGAGGCGCTACCGTTCGCCAAGGGAGCCACGATTGTACTCCGTCGACCTGTGGATTAGAATTATCCTTCCAACAATGTCCCGCTATGTAACCGAGGAACATCGAAATCTAGCCTATGCGATCTTATCGTCTTCTGGTTCTCACTTCTCATCCTATTCAATACCAGGCGCCGATGCATCGTGCCCTGGCCGCGAGTGCCAAGATCGACCTCACCGTTTTGTTCTGTTCGCAATTCGGCCTCAAAGCTTACCACGATGAAGGATTCGGCCGAGAAGTCCAATGGGATATTCCCCTGCTCGAGGGCTACAGTTCGTTGTTTCTGAAAAACTGGAGCTGGAATCCCGGACTCACGAGCTTTTGGGGGCTTTTGAATCCAGGCATCATTGCATGCATTGCTAAGGGCCGCTACGACGCTCTCTTAGTTCACGGCTGGGGCCGCGCAACCAATTGGATTGCCATGTTGACAGCAATTGCCACCGGAACACCTTTGCTTGTGCGCGGCGAGACTAACCTTCTGAACCCGCCTTCGAGTACGAAGCATTTTCTCAAGAAGAGTGTCCTGAAGCCCGTTTTCGCCAGGACCGCGGGATTTCTCAGCATCGGCCGCCATAATGCCGAGTTCTACGGCAGCTATGACGTGCCTGAAAATAAGATTCATCTTACGCCCTACGCTGTGGATAATCAGTATTGGCTTTCCAAGGCAGACGCGTTGTTGTCACGTAAATCCGAACTCAAGCAATCGCTTGGTTTTGATCGTAAGAATCCGATCGTGCTATTTTCAGGAAAGTTGGTCCCGGTCAAATGCCCCATGGACCTTTTGCGGGCCTTCGAGGCAATACCTGAATCCTTGAATGCTGGACTGGTGTTTCTGGGCGACGGCGAGCTTCGGGCCGATTTGGAAGCCTATGTTCGTGAACGTTCGGTCAAGAATGTCCGCTTTGTGGGATTTAAGAATCAGACTGAGATGGCACCCTACTATTCAATGGCCGATGTGTTTGTTCTTCCATCCGGCTTTGAACCGTGGGGATTAGTTGTGAACGAGGCCCTCTGTTTCAGCCTTCCGGTAATTGCCAGTGATAAAGTTGGCGCGACGGGAGACCTTGTCCAGGACGGGATCAACGGTTTCGTCTATCCGGCGGGTGACATCGTGGCCTTGGCCGAACGGCTTCGCGACTTGCTCGCGAATGCAGATCACCGGAGCACAATGGGCATCGCGTCTCGCGAGTTAATTAGTCACTGGGGCTACCCGGAGATCCTCGTCGGAATTCTTAAAGGTCTGGACGCGGTAACGGGATCTAGGCTCTGTGGTCGCCCAGTTGCCGCAATATAGAATGCAGATGGTCTTTTCGTCGCACTATCAAATGCAAGCAGAAAAACCATCGTTTAGAGGAGAATCGCAACGTGCGTGTGGGGCTAGCATCTAAAATCAAATCGAGGGTCGTGCCCCGAGGCAAAGTCGCTCGGTCCATTCAGATTGGTCCTTTTCGCGGCTTGAAAATGAATCTGGATCTTGCTTACGAGACGCAAATGTTTTTTGGTTTGGCCGAGCGCGAGATTCATCCTGCCTTACGAAAATTTTCTACCGACGCCCGGACCGCCGTTGATGTCGGCGCGGCGTTCGGAGAGTATGTCCTATTTTTTCTCAAAAGGACCCCTGCTAAACGGGTCTTCGCCTTTGAGCCTGAGCCACAAATGCGCGTGCCACTGCACGATAACTTAGAGCTGAATGGACTCCAGCGTGACCCACGGTTGCAATTCTCTTCACAATATGTCGGAACAACAAATGATGAGAGAACGACTATGCTCGATTCACTCGTAGACCAGATTGAACCACCCTGCATAGTGAAGGTAGACGTTGACGGCGCTGAGCTCAAAGTCCTGGAGGGCGCGACACGTCTATTAAGTACCAAGGGCATTCGTTGGATTATAGAGACCCATTCTAAGCAGCTCGAGGACGAATGCGTCGCTCTGTTTCACAGTGCCGGATACGACACCCACGTAATACCGAACGCATGGTGGCGACTATTCCTTCCGGAACAAAGACCCATCGAACACAATCGCTGGTTGCTCGCCACCAAAGAACGTCCAGCTGTCGATGCGCGTTCCCGGTCTTAACGGCTTACGCGCAATATCAATCGCCCTCGATCATCATCGGACACGCATACATGAACCCCATGAACCAACCTTGTTAGCAAGGGCTGCGTGTGTGGCATTGTGAGAGGGATGCTGAACGATTGAACGATTGAACCGCAGGCATCTCTTGAAGCCATGGAAACGGGATCGAACGTACATTATCTCGGCAACGCCAGCGTCTCCCATACAGCTCGGCGCAATGGCTTTCGGGCCGAATGATGAACACCAGCGTCGTAGATCTCATAGCTCGCCTCTTGAAGGATTTCGGTCACCACCTGCTCACACTCTGTGGAAACTTCGCACCAAATACGCGGCCTGACTTCAGTCAACATCCTCGATGCACCCAATAACAACCGGCCTTCGAGGCGCTCCACGTCGATTTTCAGGACTTGGGGTGCCGGAAGTATCCCCAATAGCCAATCGAGAGTGATCGAGATGACAAACTCAGTGCGTCGAGTACCGCCAGTTCGACTTGATCCTCCACCTTCAATGAAGTTCGCGGACCTGCCGCGAGCTGCGATGTGGAGCTCGGTCAAATCAATGCGATCGGAAACAGCAAACGGAATTACTATAACCTGAGCACGTTCCGGTACTAGCAATCGTGATGATCTGCGTAGCAGGTCTACAAGCCAGGTGTCAGGCTCAACCGCGATCACACGGCCCCGCGGACCGGACACCGCAGCGGCAGCAAAGCTGAACAATCCAACATTTGCACCGATATCCCATACGACGTCCGCCGGTTTAACGAGTTCCTGCGCCATGCGAAACAGAGTAGGATCTGCGGTACTTAGGTCCGAACGATAATACTTGAGGCCCGACTCGGGAGAGACAAATAGCGGTCCTCTGCCAAACTGAGGAGGAAGCCTTCTTTTGAGCACTACGCCGCGACTAAGCCTTTCTAATACCTGCCGTAGCATCTGTGATCCTGACCTCCCGCGGAAGCATGTTTCATGCGATCTTCATGCCAATTCAGAATCTCCACCATGCGTTTCTCGTACGAATATGCGGGTACACAGCGCGCGTAGCCAGCTTGGGCGATTGCGAAACGCTCCTCCGGATTTGCGAGATAGTAATCGATCTGCTCAGCCATTTCCCGCGCTGAATCAAAGCAAACGATCTCTGAGCGATCGGCATACAAGTCAAGCACCTCTGCGTTACGGGGATGAAGCATGAAGCCGCCGCAGGCTGGAATCTCGTAGGTGCGCGTGCTGGTCTGGTCTTTCGCTTCCGGAGTGACCCCCATCAACGCCAGATTGATGCGGCTAGCCAGGACTGCCTTTGTATAAGACATTCCATTCAGCGCCGCCCCGCACACTCGATTTCGCACTTCAGTGGAACGACAGTTGTCTTCCCACAAGTTACCCCAAATCTTCAAATCGAGTTTTGGCCGCAACCTTAGCAGTTCCTCAAGGACTGCCTCCTTCCCCGATGTGTGAGTGGCGATCAGGCACGCGTCACACTCGAATTGCCGTCGGTCACGATCCTCCAGTTCGACGGGGTGATGAATCTCTGGATCGTATCCATGTGGCAGAAACTTGCGGCACCGAGGATAAAAATGCTCGGCTGCATCGCCATCCCAATATTGTTTGGTGTCGAAGAAGCAGTTGTATTCGGAAATCGTCCGCTCCAGCGAAGTGTGGCGGGCCAACAATACCCGATCCGGATAGTAATTATAGAGAGCAACTCCTAAACTACGAAGTTCGCGCAGAGTTTCCAGCTGTACGTAGCTGCCTTTGAAGGCCAGCAGAAAATCAGGACTAAATTGGCGGGAGACTTCGAGGATCACCTGGTTGTATTCCCGCATGAGACGGGGGGCTAGTAGCCGGAGGACGACCCTAGAGCTGCGCATACGCAGCTGGGGAAATATGGTCTGCAGATCAATGTCTCGGACATCGCAGCCAAGCCGGCGCAGCGCAAAACAACAGGCGCGAGCACAACTTCCAAACCAGTTTTCACCGAGAAAGAGGACCCGCACCATATTCAAAATGGTCTGAAAATAAATCTGTCTCCACATTAGGGACGGCGCATCCGCACCATCATATCCATGGTGTACACGCCGTCTTTGCGGTCACCCGTCTCGACCAGCAACCACACAGCAATCGCAGCGCGAATGACACCCCATGCAAGAGTTCGAGCGCCACTTGCCAGCCCATGAGCGACCGGACCACATTCACGGAGCTCTATTGTTGGATCGAAATCGCAAAGCGACGCAAGTTGGCGAAAGTTGTTCGGCGTAAATGCCCATTCGTGAGTTATATCCCAATAGCGCGTGGCAGTTCCAAAAGGTGACAGGGCATTTGGAACCATCGCAATCAAATAACCACCGGGTGCCAGGACGCGTCTGATCTCCGTCACAATGGCAAGCAATTTGTCTTTCGACAAATGCTCGAAAAAATTCAAGGCTGTCACGAAATCGTAAGCCCCAGGAGGAACATCTCGCAGAAAATCCAGCACATCCATACAGATCAATTCCGCCCGCAAGAATGGACGCGCTCTATCTAACTCGTCGCGGCAAAGGTCCACGCCCTTTGTCTCGCATATTCCATGTTTTTCGAGACAATAGAGCATGTCGCCGCACCCGCACGCTACGTCCAAGCACCGGACTGCTTGGTGCTCGGGTAGCCAATCACCGAATCTCCTCTGTAAATGCTGTGCGGTGGACTCGTAGTGCTCGCGCGTCGAAGCGTGCCCCCGCGCTGCGGTCGTGCGATAGTAGTCCAGCGTAACCTGATCGTGCAGTGAAGCCATTTCTCTTGCGTCCTTATGCTACGCAACTAACGTGCGATGATCTCGCTACTAGACTCCAAACTCGATCCGTCGATCGCCTCGACTTGGTAATCCAATGACTTTAAGAATTGGCAACACTCAGAATGCAATGCGGAGGTATGTGTCGCCACGAACAAGAGTGGATGCTTCGACCGCAGCGACTGCTCCGCTCCCGACAAAACATGCTGCTCGGCGCCTTCCACATCTATCTTGATCACCTCCGGAGGCGGAAACTCCCCTGAGCTGATGAGTTCATCCAGAGAGAGGGTACATACAGACAACGTGCCGCTTTGGCTGAGCGCTCCCTTATATCGGCTAGCCTCTTGTTGAAACCTCGCCTTACCACAACGATCCGAAACTGCCGCCTCAACCACCCGAACGTTCTCGATGCCATTCATTTCTAGATGCCGGCGGAGAAAGGCAATGTTTTGCGGATCAGGTTCGAATGCGATGACTTGCCCGGTCCGGCCCAGTAGTCTCGAAGCCAGCATACTGTAGTATCCGACATTTGCACCAACGTCGTAGACGACCCGCATACCGGAGATGGCCGCGGCAAACCTTCTGACCTTATCGGATTCATACCAGCCAAGCCAGTATCCGTGATTACCTGAACCGACGACCCATCTTGTCCCCTGCAGAGGCCCTTGGATGATCGGAACCACAGCAGTGCGAGGAACTAGCCGAAGCGGTGCTCGCAAAAGACGTCCAACCAACCGACTCCTCGGGATGGCAGACAGGTTCATGAGTGAGCGACTTGGGTTCCAGCGACAACGTCTCTATATCGTACTGCATCTGTGTAGGTCTCGGATATAGAATCGCCGTAAGAGTCCCAACCCCTGATCGACTGCACTCTTCGTAACGCAGCCTTGCCCATTTCGCGTCGTAGCTCCGCATTCTCGTAGAGATGAAGCACTTTTTCGCGAATCGCCTCCGGGCTTCTAATGGGCACGATAAAACCTTCTATGCCGTCCGTGAATAGGTCCTCAGCCCCGGTATTCGCGGTCGCAATAACGGGTAATCCGCACGCCATAGCCTGAGCCTGAACTAGGGCCAGTCCTTCCTCGACAGAAGGAAGCACAAACACGGATCCCTGACTGTAATATTCGTAGAGATCCGAACGAGGTACGGGCCCGAAGAAGCGTACGCGATCCTCATATCGTGAGAGCAGAGGCTTGATCGCAGTTGTGACGGTCCCAATTATCCAGACTTCGATTTCTCGACGTAATGGTTCAAGCGCCTGAAGCATGTAGAGCAGACCTTTCCGAACACTAACCTCAGCGACGCAGATTACGCGAAAAACTTCGTCCTGCTTCTTGATCGGCCGAAAGAGCTCCAACTCGACACCATAGGATATCCTTCTGAGCTTCTTTTCGCTGATTCCTTGAGAAATGAATGACTTGTACACGAAAGTTGAAGGTACAGTGATAATGTCGCATTCCACATATTCTCGCTGTTCCTGCGAGATGACACGTTCATCGATATGTTTATAAGGCAAAGCCCAGCGCTCATGCTCTTCCTGCAAGATTCGATCCTGGTAAACAATGTGAGACGATCCCCGATCGCACACGGTCAGGGCCCCGTAACGCTGCCGCGCCACTCGGTGAGTTCTTAGCCCGCACGCGGACATGCAATGGTAAACATCACAAGGCTGCAGCCGCGATTCAACCCAGCGGTCAAAAGAATCAATTGTCCGCCAGTTCAGCCAGCGGTTCAATCCTGGCACGTCAAACCGCGAGGCCGCCGAAGTGGCCATCATCCACCAGGGGAATGCCCGTACGCGCTCAGGGGGAAAGCTATCGACCTTCCACTTGGGATACGCAGTGTACATGGTACCCAACTTTCCCAAACGATGCATCTGACGTGCAAGATCGAAGGTGTGGAACCTGCCCAAGCTGCCGACGTTCACGATCAAAGCGTCTTCACTCCGGTCTTTACTGCGGAGCTAACCCTTCGTTGCTTTTCAAACAAGGCAAACACCGTACTAAAAATCAATCCATACGATACCTGCGCCACTAGAATAGAAACAGCTTGGGGCATATCCACCATACAGTTGATTGTGACAATCACGTAAAGCAGCATATGGAGCGGTCGCGCCAACGGATCCGTACCTGCCATCCGCCACAAAATTCCGAATCCGCACCCAAGCACAAACATTCCTATGACCACACCCGGCAATCCGAAGTTCCAATAGAGCTCCCCGATGGCAGTGATTCCAAGAGAGGTTCCTGGCGCGGCCCCCACGTACTTATTGAACCAGTCCCCCCTTGAGACACTCGGCTTTTCGGGCCAGAGCACACGAGGGATAAAGGCGTAGGAAGCATATTCCATAGTAGCGCCCATCTGATATCCGTCTTTTTCAACCCTGCCAACCAGATAAGCGGCCGCTATCGGGTCGAATTGGCGCCCCAGGAAAAGCTCAAATTGCTTGCTGATACTCTCAGTGTCGATGGCGGAAGCAGTTGAGAAATCAATGTTGCTGAAAGCTGTTAGTAGATGTTCACCCTTCGTTTCTCCGCGTGCAAGGCTTTCAGCCCGAGCCTTATTCACTGTCGGAGCGATGATTAAGAAATATAGCAAAGCTAAGGGTACGATGGCCGCCGGTAGCCAACGGCGCAGATCTCTTCTCGCAAGCAGCATCCAAAGTAACGGGAGAAAAGAGAACATCAGGAAGGCTTTCGAATTGGAGCGAAGATTAACAAAGAACAGGAACGCGGTACCGGCAGCGAAAATGAGGGTAAACGCATCACGGTTCATGCGGAAATACCTCCGGCCAAGAAGGCCGAAAATAATCAGAGCCGCCATAGGTGCGCTCTGTAGGGCGTGGATGACGTTTCCGAAAACGGTAAACCATTCGGGCCTTAGAAGGATGGCGATTCCAATCGCCGCCATAACGATCAAGCCGCCCAAC
Organism: Acidobacteriaceae bacterium; assembly: GCA_003134655.1. GTDB lineage: Bacteria > Acidobacteriota > Terriglobia > Terriglobales > Acidobacteriaceae > Sulfotelmatobacter. The sequence goes on along the minus strand of PLBY01000154.1, from coordinate 187,963 downwards.
ATCTCGTTCTCAGGCAGAGAATCCAATTTCTGGCCGGCCGATTCCAAGGGACGAAGCCACCTGATGCCGACGTGAACCGATAGAGATCCGCAAAGGCTGACTACATATGCTGTACCAATATAATCAGGAGAGACCATTGCGGCTGAAAATCCAACAGACCGCCCGCTCTCAATGAGTGAGGCAATGTACAGGGCAGCCACGCCGAAATTGATTGAATACCAGAAGAAATAGAACGAAAGAGGATTGAAGAACAGAGGTGTTCTGCGTGCCTCCGAAAAACCCAGGAAGATGTACGTTGGTGTTACCACCAAGCCACCGACTACGAGCACGATGTAGGGCTCGTACCAATACGAAGTGAGTGCCACGAACGATACGACCAGTGTGTGTAGCCAGACCCCAGACCAGCGGGGGATTGTCGTGCTGACCCTGACCGGCGGAAAGCTTCTTGTCGGAAAAGATATGTTTGCCGAATCTGCGAGCGACATTCGCGTCAAAACCCCACCGACTTTTTCATCTCGCTCTCGCGTTGGCCGGAAGGTCTGTCCCATGCGATGAACTCGTTGTTCCAATTTACAGGCGTCCCCATCCCAGATTCCGGGGGCAAAGAGCGGCCCCAGCTAGGTTTGCGGGTAGCGTAATTGTAAGCCCGTTTAAGCGCTTGGATAGGAAAGTACGACAAACCGAGCGGCAAATTCCCATGTTTCCAGACGACCTTCGCAAGATTATGAGCATATTCGCGGTCGCCTCGCCAGTAGCGAATGGGAATGTTGACCAAGTAGCGGGCAGTCGTGAGCATCGAATTCTTGTAATATCGCCGCCAGTCGCGATTTGGAAACTTTCGTGGTTGAAAAATCTTGCCCGGGATATCAAAGTAATCAATCACATCCCAGAGCTTTTTAGGGTTCACGGACGAACTGCTCTCCGCCTGGGTTCTGCCATAGAAGAGTGGTTCGTCGGTATGCAAGTAGTCGCCTACCCGGCACAAACGCGCGCCCAAGTCCCAATCCCCGGCATAGAGCAGGTCCAGATCGAATCCCCCGATCTCACGAAATGCCGAGGCACGAATGAAGAAACTCGAATTCCCCCCGAAGCCCTCTCCCCGGACCATGCGGTCAAGCATGGCATCGCCGGAAATGATGGACAGCGGCTTGCCGAAGAAAAACTGCTGCCGCAAAGGACGGCCGGTCTCGTCGGTGTGAATCTCAGCACAGGTCCCCAGAACAACGTTTGGGTTCTCCTCCATCAGAGTGACTAGGATCTCGAGACAGCGAGGGGCACACCAATCATCTGCGCAGAGGATTTTCAGGTACCGCCCCTTCCCTGACTCCGCTGCCCGCTGCAAGTTGCCATGCATACCGAGGCGCCGTTCGTTCACGATGTAACGGATACGGCGATCCGACTCAGCATAACGCCGCACCAGTTGTGAGGTACCATCGTCGGAGCAGTCGTCTGTAATCACCAGTTCCCAGTCCGAAAACGTCTGTCGCAGTATGCTCTCGATGCAATCGGGCAAGAAGCGCGCATAGTTGTAGGTGGGGACGCAAACGGAAACCAGGGGCTCTTTGCAGCTCATGTTCGCTCCACCGCTCGGTTCATCTGTAATCCGGAAACCCGTCGGTCCACTTCGGGGGGTCGGGCACCCGCAAGATGCTAGGCAGCCCACTGCCCTTCTTCAAATCTTTGACCGCGAGAATCTGCCCTGATCGAGGCCCGTGGTTCTCCCAAAGCTTCAAAGCCAACCGGAACGGAGCCCGCCAGCCTTGGCCGACCCTACGTCCGATGCGGAAACCCAGTCGAGCCAGCTCAGAGGCGGTGAGCGAGCACTTATGGGTTTCGGCTTGAACCCATTCGCCCACGTCAGGATCACTGGTTTCGATTCTCAAAAATGCTCGTTCATCCCGACCCGTGGTCGCATCCACTGCTTGTTTCGGTAGGGTCACAATGATTCGCTGCCGCGCTATTCGTTCAAATTGTTTCAGGGCGCGGACGGCATCCTCTTTGACAAGATGTTCCAGCACCTCAACACACACGATGGTGTCTACGTAGTTCTCCGGAAACGGCAGTTGCTCCGCCCGAGCCAAAGCCAGAAAGTCGTATATGTCATGTTTGTTACAACGCCGCACATTCTCCGTCTGGATGTCGACCCCAGCCAGCAACTCCGGCTGATCATTGCTCACGTCCCGGCTCCCAAAGTCTCGGAATTGTATGCTCCCGGGAGGGGTATCCTGCCATTTGTTGCGCAGCAGGTATCCGTAAACGCCAGCTCCGCAGCCCACATCCAGTATCCGCCGGCCCTGGATCTCGTTCATGATGCGGGGAATGAAACCCAGCGGACTGGTCCCTACTAAAAGAGGACCTCGCAACTCTTGGCCTCTTACCCTTCCCGCGTCCTGGATCACCTTAGATGGCTTGACAGGCGTGCGCAACAACCGATGTACTGCCTTGGTCTTCGCATATTCAACTGAAAGTCTTCTCATAAACTCTGCCCTCGAATAAAGCAAGAAAGCTGCAAGTCAGTGACCAGCGACGCGTCCGCCATCGCTACACCTGAAAAGCGGCTCGAATCCTGAATAATACTCGCTCAAGAATTTCGCGCTCGTCGTGATCCAGTTGGATGAAGATGAAGAACACGGCTACGCCCAGGCAGAGCGGGAATGCGAGGGCATATCGAACGACAATTGATCCGAAGAAGTGCCAGGACAAAGCGCATGCCAGAGCCGGAATTACTATCGCCATCAAGGCCTGCAGGGACTGTCGGGCAAAAATGGTCAAGTCTTCTCCCAACTCACGAATTGCGAGTCTTGGAATGAACCAGGCACAAACACAAACATCCGCGACCAGAGCGGACAGCGCGGCCCCCCGAATGCCGAGTATGGGAATGAGATAGAGAGCCAGCCCTCCCGTCAGAAGCGCCTCGATGAGCAGTGCAAAACTCGGTCGATAGTGCTTATTGCTAGCCAGCAGGACGGTGGCACTCGCGCTCCAAATGGTCCATAACAGAAGGCGCGCTAGCATGAAAGTCAAGGTCCAGGAATCCAACGAAAGCCGTCTTGCCGTCCAGAGCGGATACAACAGATGAATCAGCGGAAGCAAGCATAACATCAAACCGCCAACCATCCAGAGATTCAACTTTGCTAGAGTGCGGTGTACGCGAACGAGCCCGCTTTTGTTTCCTATGGCGTTAAGGGCCGAAAGCTCTGGCCACACCGCAGTGGTGACCAGCGCGCTTAACATGATCCCGAAGTTAACGACAGTGCGGTGCGTGGAGAGACGGCTTACCTCGGCGGCGCCTAGGGACCTCTGTGTGATGACCAGGGTCAGTTGCGTACCAACAAAGTCCGCGAGAGGAATTAGGAGGAAGAACATTCCTGGTCCGACCATGCCCCAGCCCTGCCGGAAGCTTCCGACGGTGGGCCAAATTCCTAGCCATGGATATCTTTGATTCAAATCGTGAATGATCCACGCACTCATGCCGATCGCGCATATTACCTGCGCGGTGGCGACGGCCACGAAACTTGAATTGGCCGCAATCAACCCGACCGTCGTAACCAGCAGAACAAACTGTTGTGCAGCTCCGAGGAACGCCGCCCTCGCCAAATTTCCCGTGGCGCGGTACACGCCTGCGACCACTCCCATAGGAACTCCTAACAGCAGTTCCGTCGACAGCAAGAGGGCTACCAAGAAAAAGGACCTGCCCGCGATGGTGTGCAAGCCTATAAGACGGCCTAGCGGAAACAAGCGCAGAGTTCCAGCGACTCCGCCGAGGACGAGTATCGCGAGCGGAATTTGCACGCGGAGTGCGCTATGGAAGACCCGGCGGAACTCGTCTTGATTGCCCATAGCAAAGCTCGCACACAGCTTGTTGACGACATAAGTCTGCACGCCGAGGTCTGTAATTTTTAGAAACTGCACCAGTCCGGCAAGTAGGACCCATTCGCCAAAGCGAAACCTGCCCCACACGTAAAGCGCGACCGGAACAACACTCAACTCCCACAGAATATTGACTACTGCGCCCAGAGAGAGCGCGCCAAACCCTCGGCCTACTCGGCTGACAAAACCACTAGAGGTCGCAGGCGCGACGTTCGCAACTGGTCTCAGCGTCTCCTCGGCGGCGGAAGGAGAGCAGACGACTGCGCTATCCGACGGATTCACCGCACACCTCGCAGTGCGGGATCTTTTTGAACCGAAAAGAGAATAGAACGCTTGATACTTCGCGCGGTCCCCAATACTAGATAGCGATTTCGCCAATGGAGAAGCCGGATATAAGCGTGAAACCGACGCCAACCCCTGTACGCACGGGGGATATGCCGAACATGAATACGGAACAAGTTCTGCGTAATCTGGGCCCAATTCCTGATCGCTTGGTGGTCCTCTTCCCGCTCTCGCAATAACAGATGCGGCTCCCGGACATACGCCACATCTCCATATGCAGAAAGGCGCATCCACATATCGATATCCGTGATGAAGCCGTAGGCGGGATTATAGAGTCCGCTGCGCTCATGAGCGACCCGTCGCACCAAAGTGAGCGCACAGACAGGGCAATGTGGCGTGCTAAGCATAAATCTGAGCCAATCGCGTCCCGCGGTTAGCTCTGAGAAATCTTGGATTTCAGCACGCGCTAGCGTGGTCCCGCCCTGCATCACCAGATCACTCGCGCAGTGGACGTACAACGCGCTCGGAAGGCGGTCGAGCGCAGCAACCATAGCCTTCAGGAAGCCGACCCGGTACAAATCGTGGTCGTGGCAGACGGAGATGAATTCGCCTCGAGATTCTAAGATTCCGGCATTAAGATTACGGGCGATGCCCAGGTTAACCGCATTGCGGTGGTAGTGGACCCGCTTATCGCCTGCCACCGCTGCGGCCACTGCTGCCTGAGTACCATCTGTTCCATCTCCATCGTCGCGGACCAATAATTCGAAATCCTGATATTCCCCGTCCAGAAGCGAACGAATGCTCTCTCCGATTTGTGAAGACCGGCGAAAGGTAGGCATGATGATGCTGACGCGCGGCCCCCCTTCGATACGGGGAGACGTTAAATAGCGTAAATCCTCAGTCGCATCGCTCAGCACGAATGTACTCCACGCTCTCGCGAATGATCCTATCGAGGCCAGCCTTGGGCCGCCAACCAAGCTCATTGATAGCACGGTCCGCATCTGGATACTTGTCATTTGCTTCTTCGAACAATGGTCCCCACAACACCTTGGGATCAACAAAAGAGATTTCGCTCTTACTGCCAGTAATTTGAACCACTCTTTGTGCTAGATCCAGAATGGTAGTTTTGTTGGCAGGATTCCCGATGTTGTACGCCTCTCCGGAACGCCCGCAACACATTGTACGAACAATCCCATCTGCAATATCGCGGACGTCAGTGAAAGCGCGGACGCTCTTGCCTTGTCCATAGACCGTCAGGGGTTCCTGTGCCAGAGCTTGCTTGATGAACCGCGGTAGCACGAAACCGCCTGCTGTGGCCTGCCGCGGGCCGGCAACATTGAAAGGCCGAACAATCTTTGCATTCAGATTTGAGGTTCGGCAGGTGTTGACCGTCGCCACCTCACAAGCCAATTTGCTCACAGCATATTCCAGGCGAACCGATATTTTGGGCGGGATGATCATCGAGTCGTTTTCGCAGCAGTATCCGTCGCGACCGCCACCGTAGACCTCACTGGTCGATATATCGCAGAGCTTTGTCCCGTGATCCAAACAGTAGTCGATGAGGTCGTACGTATCTCCAACCATATTCCGCAAAATGATGCCGCTATGTTTCAATACTCCGACCGGCCCCACCACCGAAGCCAAGTGGTAAATTTCATCGAACCTTGAAATCTTCGGCTTTGCGAAAAATTCGCGAACTGTGCAAAGATCGTAGCTCAGCCGCTCAGATCCTTTCAATTGTTGGAGATAGGACTCCAAGTCAATAGGACTGGTGACCATACTGTCCACCACGTGAATTCGGTTCTCTGGCTTTCGCAGCAGCATTTCTACAAGATGACTGCCAATAAAACCAAAGCCTCCCGTTATTAATATGGACTTCTGACCTTCTGCTTCCATTATTTTCCTTCCTCTACGGTTGCAGTGCTTTGTCCTGTGAACATCAATTCACCTTTCCTCGTTCATCGCCCGACTCCGAGTACAAAGATCGAGCGCGTTGAATGGAAAAGGCAGAGTCTCAGGGAGACGACCACAACAAAATTTGATCACTTAGATTGCCGGAGACGTGGCCTTAATTTAGCTAATTCTGCGTCTGACGCGCAAGCCCCAACGTCCATTGGAGTTCGCGGCCGGATTCAAATAGGGATACTTCCGCAGGGGAGTTCCGCTCGGCTACGCCAATTCTACCTCCAACAACGGGGACGACTGACATGGTGCTAGCCATCGGCGCCGATGGACCGGATTCTAACTCCGCGCCTGTAGACTAGCAATCCCTGGATCGGGCTCTAAACCCAGCGGTCACGCCGCGAGAAATGTATCTCCCTATGGCAAGCAGCACATAGCGTGATCAAGTTTTCTTCTGAATCGTGGCCGGAGTGGCTACGAAACTCTTTGTGGTGGACTTCCAACGTCGACGTTGTGCCGCAGAACTGACAACGCCAGCTATCGCGACGCAAGACCTGTTGCCGTAGGCTCTCGTATGACGCAGCATCCAGTCGCAAGCGCGGGAGTTTCGGTCCAATTGAACTCATGACGCCTTCTCGCTCAAAGCTCCAAGAAATGCCTCTCGCTGATCTCCAGGCAGGAATTTGAAGAATCTCGTCATGGAAAACAGGAGCGTCTCAGGATTTCCGTTGTCCAGGTTGGCGCCGGCTAGGAAATCAGCACAAATCATTTCCAAACAGTAGCCGCGGGATCGGTCGCTTCCCAGCATCAGAGCCGCCGTTTCGATTGCTTTCTCAATGACCGGCATCTGGCTCTGGTACAGCTTGAAGTAGATAATCTCCCACGGTTCCGTTTCCCGCCCCGTCAGTTCCCTCTCGACCTCCTGTTTGAATTCCTCTTTCGGCAGCTGACGAGCTTTGTGCAACCAGGTTGCACAATCGAAGTGCTGCCCGTCCCGCCTTGCCAGCTTCGCTAGTTCGATCCCCTTCGCCCATCCCACTTCCTTCAGCTGTTTTCTCGCCTGCGGTGGCAAGTGTTCGTGAATCGACATCAGGTAATAAGCCTTCCGCCGGGATCCCGGAAAGCGCTTCTCTAGAAAGGCATCGAACGACTTCAGGTTCTCCAGCCGCCAGTACTGTCCCGCCCGCACCTCGCAAAGATAGCGCCCCAGTTCGACGAACTTGGTGTCCCGCTCCGTTTCCTTCCGCTGCTCCCAGGCCAGAATTTCGTCAATCTTGCCCAGCACAAATACGGCGCGGCGGCGATTGAGCTTTGACGGCATAGGCGGATTCCTAGTAACTAAGCTCGTCAAGCCAATCAAGACTGTCTGCTCCTGGACGCCGCACCACAGCGGCGTCGACCATCTCTTGCTTTCCAAGACAAAGTCCCACGTAGGGACAGCTGCTGCAGGGGTTCTGCGGAAAGCGGATGCCGCTGTGCGGGAGAAAGTCCGCCGACTCGATTCGGCGGATTGTGCCTTCTACCAAGCGGCCAAACTCCTGGCGCTGTTCCTCCGTTATGGTAGTGCGCAAGTACTGAACCTCGACCAGGCTCTTGCGGACAAATACCACTTGGGCGACGTCCGCAATTCCAGTCATCCAGGAATAGCAGACCAGTTGCGGGTCTAAGGCCAGCAATCCTTCGGGCTCTTCCGGGTATCGGCTGGAAGATGTTTTCCACTCCAGGAGGCAGCGCGTCCCGTCGAGTTTGCCGATGGCATCGATATAGGCGACGAAGTCGTTCTTCTCGGCAATTGGCCGGGTGAACTTGATCTGCAGATTACGTTGAGGCTGGCAGACCCGGACACGATCATCCTGGCAGAACCGGGTTAACAGCATGATTCCTTGCCGCAACATGCGATCCCATGAGTCTCGGTTGGAATAGTGCAAGCCTTCCCCCTGACAGGCAGACCACTCGTCGAACAGGACGGCTCCGGGATCTGCACGGCGAAAAAAGGCGCCCAAGGCTCGTTCGAAGGCGCGCCCGAAGAGCATCGCCGCACGAGTGTCTTTCTCTCTCCAGCCGTCGAGATAGCGATGCCGGTAGCGACGCGGGCAAGTGAGGTATTGACTGATCTGGGTGTAGCTGTAGGTCATCAGGCCACCTGCGGATTGTCCAGATTTGCCGGCGAAAGCTCTTCCCAACATCCGGCGGTTGCAAAGCCGTCAAGCCGGAGGAGCGAGGCGCCGTTGAAGATGATGTGGCTGATCTTGACCACGCCCTTCAGCCCGACGAGCTGCCCGTCGTCCACCTCGTCGCGTCCGAGCAATTCCGTGTCGTAGCCGAAGTCGCGCAGAAACCAGTTCAGCTTCCACAGGGCTTTCTGGCTGCAATAGAGCCGGCTCGAAATTACCTGTCCGGCAAACCGGGTAGGCTCAAGAATGGCAAGAGCCAGCGTGTAGTAGGGCTTCTGTGCCTGTCGGCGGAACTGGGCTCGTTGCACGCGAACCAGGAAGACTCCGTCCGGGATCTGGTCCGAGGCACCGCGATCGGCGGCCTGCAGGCCGGTGATCTGGCGTTTCATGCGGCACCTTCTTTCTGGCCGAGATAGCTGTTGAGCTGGCAAAGCAGAGCATTGCGGTCTTTTTCAGCCCAGTCCGCCAGGTGCTTGACGAAGTTTTCAACTTGTTCACGAGTGGCTTCGCGCAGGGTCTTCACGCTGCAGAAATCAGTGGCGTAAGCCTTGACCAGGTTGGGATCGAGCTGATGCTGGCGGATCACCTGGCAGAGTCGATCGCGAACCGTACGAGCGCCATTTCCGTTGGTTGGTTGCGGGGGCAATTTCTTCGACTCCGGAGATGCCTGGTTCGGTTCTGCGACAGACCCGATCTCTTCGACCGAGCAGATGCCTATTCCATAAGCTTTGCGCAGAGCACGGTTGACGGCGCGAGTTTCCGCGACCCGCATCTCGGCGCCATGGACAAGGAACGAGACATTAGACGGGTCGGCGTCACCATAGCCGACGAATCCCTGGCAGGTGCGAGACCTGTAAACGATCGCCTTGAATACATACCGACCATTTCTTGAATCCGAGAATTCGGCAATCGGTTGAACATTGATTCCTCGGCAACGTCGGCGAGCGGCTAAACGAATCAGACCGGTGTGGGTTACATACCAGCCACTTTCAAGCAGAAGCAAGTCTCCGCTGACTACTGAGAATTGGTAGCCCTGGGTCAGCAGGCGGAGCGTTTGGATCTGGTGGCGGTTCATTTGCGTTGGCCATTTGCGTTTGGCTGCTGATAAGTTCTTCCTCGACAAATCGTTTTTTAATCGCATTGGAGGTCTCCCTTTGATGTCATCCAAATGGATGACAAAAGGATGACATAATGTACCCAGCGAGTCAACAGCTTTTAAGCGAATTTCCCAATTGCGGGGATGCTAATATGGGCGCCAATGAAGAAGGACACCCGTCTGACTTTCAGGGTCAGTTCAGACTTGAAGAGAGATGTTGAGTCGATCGCGGCTCGCGAAGGTCAGAGTGTTGCCCGGATTTGCGAAGCTTTCATCATGGCAGGATCCGACGCATACAAGAGGCAAGGCACAAAGTCCCTGCGGCTGATGCTCGGACGGTTGGGCACCAAGACGACAGACTGATGTCTCTCTCTCTGATACGAGCGAACGAACAACCTGCGAAACCTCGGATACCTAGATTCCCCGAATAGTCGAGATATCGGATGGCAGGTTACGGTGATGATCTCCGAGGTCCTCGTCCGGCAGTAATCTGTTCCACGTTCTCCGCTAGCTTCAGACTTAAAGCTGACCCGATCAGTCGGGAAACTAGAGTGGGATGGAAAACCATGTCAGAAAAGCTCTCCCGTGTCTCTCCCCGCAAAATCACCGCAAACCGCCAAAACGCTCTGAAATCCACTGGCCCCAAGACCCCGCGAGGCAAGGCGTACAGCCGAAGCAACGCTGTCAAGCACGGGCTGTTTTCCATGAACCTTTTTATTGGAGCACCTGCGAAGGGGGAAAGCGCAACGCAATATCAGCGGCTCCTGGACCGACTGGCAGAGGATTACCAGCCGGTCGGTACTGCAGAACATATGGAAGTCGAGCGAATAGCCGCTTGTTGGTGGAAGCTTGGGCGCGCATGGAGGTACGAAAACTCCCAGATACGTTACAAACAGGCCGGGGTTGATGCGTGGCTGCAAGATTTGATGAGCCCGAATTCACCTGAACCGGCTTCAGGGCTATCGGTGGAACACGCGATCCTTGATTTGCTGAGCAGGGCCGCACTGGAGATTGAGTTTATCGAGAAAATCTCGGACGAACTCAAAAGAGAAATGGGCGCATCTAACGCGAGATTTCAGTTGGTGTGGACTCATGTCCAGAAAATGACCGAAATGCAACTCGCTAAACTAGCAGCTCAAGTTTCAGTCGACAATCAACTCGCGACAGTAGATCCCGATTGCGGCACGAAGTTCCTCCTTCAGAACATCCAACTTTGTATTGAGATGCAGGAGCGCAGAACATAAGGAGCTTGTTGAGGACATTGGGAGCTGTCCATACGACAACGTGGTCGTACCAGAGTCGGAAGTTCTAGAAAGAGTCCTCCGCGCTGATGGTGCCGCCGAGCGAAGTCTCAATCGTGCGATCGACCGGCTCGAGCGCCGGCAGCGGCGCCGCCTTGGGGAAACGGTTCCTCCTCCGGTCAGCGTCCGCTTAACCCGATGAAGCGGTGAAACTTCCAAACGGGGCAGAGACGGTTTTTTGCAGAACTAAGCCAATATCTCTTTTAGTTTCAACGCGGTGAAGAATTAAAAAGCAGGCATCCGCTTGTACTACTCTGACCGTTTTTTGTTTTGCTTTGCCAACATCGCGCCGGGGACCTTAGCCCTTCGCGGTTGCAAAGCTTGCGCGAGCGCAACGCGCAGCATTTTCTTGGACCGGTGAGAACGTTAACGATTTCCTCGAGATGCAAAGAAGTTGTCGGACTAAAAGTGGATAGAAGATGTTAAAATTCGCCTATTCTTAAGACGAATGGGTTTCACAGAGGCGCGACAATGCCGCTGGCTGGATTTCTGGGGACCAATTAATGGACTTGCAGTCAAAACGCAACAGCTCCGGGGGGTCGGAAGCGTTAGAACCGATCGAACTTCCAGTCTTTGAAAAAAGTCACCACGTTCCATACCCCAATTTTGCTGAAGAACAAAGCCCTCTACTGCACTACTGGCGGATTCTAAAGAAGCGACGATGGACAATCGTCGCCACGCTCGGCATCATTTTTGCCCTCTCCGTAATTGCCACGCTGAAGACGACTCCGCTGTACCAGGCAACATCGAAAGTGGCGATCTTTCCAGAAAATCCGAATGCCTTGGGATTCAAGGATCTCGAGAATAGTTCTCCTGACTTCGAATACGAAGCAACGCTTGAGACGCAAGCCGCGATTCTCCGCAGCGATGCTCTGGCCATGGAAGTGATCGAGGCTATGAACCTGGACCAGAACCCGAAGTTTACAACAGCGACACGCCAGCGGAATGGAGACTCACTTCAAGTTTCGAGCATGCAGCCCGATCCGGCGACAGCGGTGGCCCTGCTCGGCAGATTTCGCGGTGGACTGAGCGTGCAATTAGTTCCCAACTCCCGGCTCGTACAAATCAGTTATACGGATCCCGACCCTCGACTGGCGACCGAAATCGTCAATGCGTTGGTAAAAACGTTCAAAGAGGAGAACTTTAAGACAAAATACGAGGCTGTCACCCAAACGTCGGATTGGCTTTCGACGGAACTGGCGGATCTGCAGCTGAAAGTCCAGACGTCCGAAGAGAAACTTGTCCGCTACCAGAAAGATCACAGCATTCTAGGGGTGGATGAGAAGCAAAACATCGTGACCTCCAAGCTGGACGAACTGAACAGGGAGCTCACAGCTGCGCAGACGGATCGCATTCAGAAGGAATCTAACTACAAACTCGCTGTGGATGGGGACCCTGCCGCATTCTTGAAAACTTCCCGTGAGGGCTCGAGCAGCATGCTGGATAAGTTGCGTGAAAAGGAGGCTGAACTCAATACCCAACGCGCACAGGTCACGACCCAATTCGGTACCGGATACCCTAAGGTCGCCGAACTGAGCAATCAGCTCAAACAGGTGCGTGCGGAAATCGCAGCCGAAGAAACGAGAATGCAGCAGGGGATCCGCGATGAGTACTTGGCCGCACTTCAACGGGAGAATTTGCTAGTAACTGCATTCAACGAGCAGAAGCAGGAGGCGAACCAACTCAACGAAAGCGCGATTGAGTACTCCGTGCTTAAGCGCGATGCGGAGGCGAACCGACAGCTTTACCAGGATCTTCTTCAGCGACTCAAGGAAGCGGGGGTCAGCGCTGGCCTGAAATCGAGCAATATCCGTGTCGTAGACGTCGCACGGACTCCGACAAATCCCATCAAACCTAACGTGCCCCGGAACATCGAGCTCGGCTTTCTGCTTGGCTTGGCCTGTGGTATTGGGCTCGCATTTGTGCTAGAGAGTCTGGACACCAGCATTAGAACGATGGAAGAGGTTAGCGCGATTTCGACCCTGCCGGCGCTGGGGACGATCCCGCTCCAGATTTCAAGTAACGGCTCCTTGCGTAAACGCCTGAAGCCGGCGTCAATCGAGCCCGAGAAGTCTGAATCGCCAGCTCTCATCACGTATGCACGGCCAAAGTCAGAAGCAGCCGAAGCATACCGATCCCTCCGCACTGCGATTCTTCTCTCCTCGTATGGGGCCCCGCCCAAAGTGATCCTCGTCACGAGTGCCTTGCCGCAAGAGGGGAAAACTACGATCAGTGCGAATTCAGCGCTGGTCTTGGCGCTGCGCGGGAGCCGCGTATTGCTGATTGATGCCGACCTCCGTCGGCCCGGCATTGACAAACTGTTTGGTTTTCGGTCTCGCGGTGGCCTCAGCACGCTCATCAGCGGAGGCGACAAATTCGAAGACGTGGTCGTTCCGTTTACGGATGTGCCAAACTTGTGGATTTTGCCGGCGGGCCCAATTCCCCCACAGCCAGCCGAGTTGCTCGGCTCGACGGTCATGAAGGATCACCTCGCGCGCTGGCGGACTGAGTTTGACCACATAATCATTGACACTCCTCCATGCTTATCGGTGACCGACGCGGTCCTTTTGTCTCCTGAGGTGGACCGAGTCATCTTGGTCGCGCGAGCCGGGAAAACCACAAAAATCGCCCTTCGACGCGCGTGTGACTTGCTATTGCAGGTCAACGCCAGGGTAATGGGTATTGTCCTAAACGCTCTCAATATGCATTCCGCCGAAGGATACTACCACTACGGCGGTCGATACTCCGACCACTACTACAATGAGGAGTCGCGAGCCAATAAACCAACGGAGACAGTCAGCAAGGTCTCTTGACGTGATTCTTCTGATAACGCACGGGCCGAGTCGCTAGTTCGCAAGATACCATCGCCTCTACCGGTACAGATTCAGATGCAGATTGAATTGCGGTCCCCACTTCGCAGGTTTTGTTTTGCAGGGACTTGCCTGATTGTCATCGGATTGTACCTGCCGTTCGCCGGGCGCGCGTATCTGGGGGCCCGTCTGGCAGCAAAACCCGACTTGCCGAATCTGCAAAAAGCCGTTCGGCTGGAGCCATCCAACGCGGAGTATCGCGCACTTCTCGGCCGAAACCTTGCCCTATCCGGGGCGAGTCTGGACGAGGCGATTTCAGATTATCGGACAGCCGTGCATCTGAATCCTTACGCGGCGCGGTACTGGCTGGATTTGGCGGGCGCCTATCAGGTGGCGGGGCGCATCGACGAGCAGGCACAAAGCGTGGAACAGGCAGTGGAAGCGGACCCCACGACCCCAAATGTCGCTTGGGAGGCAGCCAACTTCTTTTTGATCCAGGGGAATCTCGGCAAGGCACTTCCCTATTCCCGCGTAGTTCTGGCAAATGATCCGGATGCGGTCGACTTTGCCCTTCAGCTTTGCTGGCGTGCAACGGGAGATGCGAACCAGATGTTTGACCTAGCCCTGCCACGCAGGACGGATCTCTACTTGTCGTTCTTACGTTTGCTTGTGTCCAAACAGGAAGTTGCGGCCGCAGAAAGCGCCTGGGATCATCTGATCGGGTTGCAGCAGACTTTTCCGCCGAAGCTCGCATTTCCCTATTTTCGGCTCCTTCTCGCCAAGCAAGAGGTCACCGCAGCGAAAACTGCCTGGCAGCAGCTGGCCCAAGTTGACCCAGAGATTCAACCGTATCTCCCTTCTCGGGAAAACCTGATCGTAAACGGAGGGTTCGAGGAAAACTTGCTGAACGGTGGATTTGACTGGTGGTACGAATCGAACCAGCATTCTGCCTTAGCCATAGACACCGATCAGTTTTACGGCGGAACACGATCTCTTTCCGTAACCTTCGATGGACGAAACGCCCCGGATGCAGGAATCGCTCAGTTGATCCCGGTGAAACCCGATACTGACTACGAGTTCAGCGCCGAATCCAGGACCCAGGACATCGACAGTGCCAGTGGTCCCCGCTTTGCGATTACGGATGCCTACACCACCACCACCTCGTCTTATGTCCTCACCGATGATTTGCTGGGCACCAATCCCTGGCATAAGCAACAAGCACGATTCCATACGGGGCCGAGCACGAATCTGCTTTTGCTAAAAGTTATCCGCCAGCCTGCGGTGCCCCTGATTCGAGGCAAGCTTTGGATCGATGATGTCAGGCTAGTGGAGTCAGCCAATTAAGGATTGGGACGTTGAAGATCTCATCGTACTTGATTGTCGATACGACGGATTCCATTGATCTAGGGATCCGGCGCAGTCGCGAGCCAGGAAACCGGCAAAGCGTGCTGCTCGTTGCCGGCCTATGCACGGTTTTAGTTTTCGCGGTCTTGGCGTTCGGTGCAGTCGAAGAGTGGTCTACTTTCGTGTTCGAGGCCGGCGCCACAGTTCTTTTCCTTGTTTGGGCGGGCAAGCAGTTTGTTTCCAGGCAGGTGACGTTATCGAAAAACCCTCTGTACCCGCCAGCCTTGTTCTTCTTCGTGCTCCTCCTCGCGCAGGTTGCGCTGCGCCGTTCTGCCTACGGTTACGTCACCAAATATGAAGTACTTCAGTACGTCTCATACGGGATTGTCCTGCTCATTGCAGCGGAATCCGTCCGCGAAGAAGATGCTCGGAAGAAATTTGCTCTAGCACTGATTGTTTTCGGAGCGCTTTACGCCTTTTTCGCGTTGGCTCAGCAACTGACCTCTGACGGCAAGTTCTTCTGGGTCTATACTCCACGATTCCATGGCTCAATCTACGGAAGCTACGTCAACCACGACCACTATGCCGGTCTGATGGAGATGCTAGTACCGTTTCCCTTGGTCGTTGGTATGGGCCATCTGCTGAGAGGGGGGAAGCGAGCCTTAGTCGCCTTCTGCGCCGTATTGATGGCCAGCACGATCTTCCTTTCCGGCTCGCGTGGCGGAATGCTTTCTTTTGTTCTCGAAATTGTCGTGTTTGCCGCCCTGACTCTCGTACAGAAGAGAAGAAATCCTCGTGTCGCACTCGGCATGGTCGCGGTGTGCGTCTTGGTTCTCGCTTTCTTGGTTTTTCTAGGAAAAGGGCAAGTTTTGGGGCGACTCGGAGACCTCGGCCCTGGCATGCGTTTGCAGATCACGAAGGACTGCTTGAGAATGTTTTCCCACCGGCCAGTGTGGGGGTGGGGCTTGGGAACTTTCCCCACCGTCTACCCCAGTTACCGCAACTTCTATACGAATCTGTTCGTAAATGAAGCGCATAACGATTATGCACAGCTGCTGGTGGAAACCGGCTTGCTCGGATTCGGGCTGATGCTGTGGTTTCTCGTGAGCCTGTATCGACACGGGTTGCCGACTTCTCGCCGCTGGGAATTCAAATGGGATGGGGCGGTCTCTCTCGCCGCTCTCCTGGGGTGTACGGGACTTTTGCTGCATAGCTTCGTGGATTTCAATTTGCAGATCCCAGCAAATGCTGCGCTGTTCTATGTGCTTTGCGGGTTAGCCGCTTCCCCTTTGGCTAAGTTATCCAAGCGCAGGCGGTCTCGACCCCAAGGGGATCAAGAAAGTGGAGGCCGTCGCACTCCTCCTGACAATGGCAACTCGTTGGCGCAGTCGATATAATTGAATCTTTCATCCAACGTAAAGGTAAGCCTCCGTATTCGATAGCTCAACGGACGAACCCAGGGTGGAAAAGGACGCAACGAAAAAAACAGGGCCGGCTAACCTCGGCTGAAACTTGCTTCGCAACGAACAGAGGGCAGGAGGAGAAATGGCGCTGAAACACCTCACCATCGGGGCTCTGGTGGCATTTTGTAGCCTCGTGGCGCCGGCCGCGGCGCAAAAGAACGAATTGTCGGGGATCCTTGGGCGTACGTTTACCAGCGATCAAGGCATCCAAGGTGCTCCTTCGTATGATCCGGACTTGCGCTTCGGCAAAGGTCTAACCTTCGAAGTAAATTATGCTCGGCGGGTCATGGGTACGGACCTCTTTTCGCTCGCCCTGGAAGTCCCGTTCTTAGTGAACCCAGACGAGGATCTGCATGCCGCACAGAACCTGATCCCCGAACAATACTCATCTTACTTCGTGACTCCCGCTGCACGGGTGAACCTCTTTCCCCTAACGGCCGTTTCTCCCTGGGTCAGTTTTGGTGGCGGGTTCGGCCACTTCCATGAAAGTTCCACGCTTGAATTTGGAGGATCGAACCCGGGCAAAACAGGGACCACGACCGGCGTACTCCAAGCAGGCGTCGGACTCGATGTGAAGCTCTTGAAGAGTTTCAGCCTGCGCGGTGAAGCCCGAGACTTCTGGTCGGGTGTGCCGCAACTGAATGTGAACACGGGCAAGAGCCGCCAACACAATATTTTCGTCGGCGGGGGCATTGTCTGGCACTTCTGAACGGAGCCGTATAACCGGATTTCCGGAGCACCCTTCTTTTCTGCCTGAAATGTCTAGCCCGGCCGCAACAGGACGAGTTTGAAGGACAGAGGGTTTCGCGCCCGACGCTACACAGCAGTCCCGCTAACTCGAAATGATTTTTCTTAATGGAACACCGCGCCTAGGATAAAGTCGAATCCGCTCGCCGAGGTCCGGGTTCCGCAAGCCAAAGGCCGCCCGCGGCAAAAACCGGAACGGGTGATTGCCGATCGCGGCTACGATTCGGATCCGCTGCGCGAACGCCTGCGCCGCCGCGGGATCGAACTGATCGTACCCTATCGGGATAACAACCAGCATCGGCGGTACGAAGACGGACGCAAGCTCCGACGATACAAGCGCCGATGGATTGTGGAGCGGACTGACGCTTGGCTGGGAGAATTGCGCTTGTAGGTAGAGAGGACCCGAGCCTTCGAGCGCACCGGGTACGCGCCGCTGGAGGACCGGCAGAGAGGGACTGGGCGGTGAACTCGATGATCAGAGGGGGCTGGCGTGAAGGGTGACCGAGCTTTATTCACCCCTTCCGCCAGCGATCCTCTTAGGAATTAGTTGACCAGTCTACAGTGAAGAGGACGAAGTGATCGTCACCGCCGCAGGGGCAAGTGCTGCTCTTGCAGATACCATGCACCACAAACTGATCGACGCCGACCTTGGGATAAGAACTCGCTTGGTAGGCAGACTTTGCAATCTGAAATGCTTCTTCGAAGGTGGGGCGATGGTGAGAAGGCTGAGGAGTTCCCCACCATTGGGGCGAATGTTGACAGTGTACTTGCTCTCCAGTGCAACTGGTGTTGCGTAGAGAAATTCACGGAGCGTTTGGGTACTGGGTCAGTAAGATTTCCACAGGGCTAGCCAAGCCGGGCGGCTTGTGGGAGACTGGCGGTATGAAGAAACCAGAATTGACCGGCGCGGGTTGGCTTGGGCCAAGGAGCGAAATGGATCGCGCCAGTCATCGTTTCGGCAAGTGCTCTCAGTGCAAGGAGATCATCTGCGTCGAAAAGGCCGTGGCTGATGGACCGCGTACCCAGCGAGAAACCAGCAAAATACTATCTAAGGCATTTGATACACACGTTAAGCTGAATCACCCAGAGAACTACAACCAAGCCGCTTCCCGTACGACAAACAATTACGACACCTAAGCTATGACCATCGGCAAGGGCAAGCGCCCGTCAGATCCGAAGCGCGACTTCATGCAAGTTGCCCGCGAAGTTGTAGAGCATGCTATCGGCGAACAGATGGACGGCGCTCCACTCGTGCCATCGCCCCCAGCCAGTAAGAAACAGATAGCAGGATCGAAGGGCGGCAAGAAGGGCGGGTTTGTTTGGTTGAACTTGCCATCAACAGGCAGGAATTGATTGAGTTTCACTTAAAGCTACCTCATTTGTTGGAAGTTACGGACTACGGCTAGCTTCAGAGTCCCGTTGGGGTTCCATCGGCTAGCACCGTACTTCTCTCTAATACCCGGTTTTTAATTATTCCCCTGTGCAGCGGAATTTGAAGACACGCTTTCATTTCGTCTCTTTTCCCGCGCACCCGGTTCCCGCCAGGTGTGAGGCGCTGGGCAGATTCCCATCTGATGACCGTCGTGGTGACGATCCTGACCGGCGGTGTCTGGAGAGAGGCTTTGACAGACCCTCCAGTCCAGGCCAGTGTTCGCTCGCCGCGCACCAGGATTCCTCAATCTGAAGCTGGAGGTCATCGGCTTCTGAGCCGGACCTCTTCAGCTGGAGCCAGCCGGCTGCAGCAACTGTCGGGAACGGCCGGGGACCCGCCGCAGCCGCCGACTCACGGGAAGGCTGTGAAAGCCTCAGGGGTCACATCAAAAGCGGCCAACGGTGGTCACTTCGACTTCAACTTCAACCGAAAGATGAATCGCAGCCTGGTGTTCGATCTGGCTACCGGTGTGGCGAGCCGGACGAGCCAGTTATCAGCTGGATCTGAGGTGACTTGCCTTAGTCGCGACGGCGTAACCGCGCGCGTATGATTTTCGATCAATTGTCGTAGTTGTAGGCGTAGGCCCTTGCGAATCTTAAGTTCCGGACGCGCTAAGACCGCGGCATATTCCGCCACAATCTGCATGCTTCCATTTGGACCGTGCCAGTCACGGATACAGCGCAAACCGTACAACTCCGAGTGCAACGGGCGATGACGGGGGAACAGCGTCTTCTGTTAGCGCACTGGAAATGAGCCTCTTCACCCCGCGAATTGGCCAAGGAGGGCATTCGGCAGGGGCATCCGGAGTGGTCCGAGATTGAAGTCGCCAGCGTCACTGCGACGAGGGTGGCGGCATCTTCCACGCTTCGACTGTCAGTTCTCAATGACAACAGCCGTCATTTCTGCATCAACGAAAGTAAACGTCACCATTGGCCCCTCCCGCACATTTAGCACCAAGGGAGGACGAAAGCAGACGATACAGACGCCATTTCTGTGCCGTACGCTCGGATACACGATCCCCGCTGAGCCACTGGTCAACAGTTTAAGTCCAAGCGCTTGGGAGGCGGCGTAGCTGTTCGGGTCTAAGCAGTCCGCAAAATCTGGATCTCCCCGAATGTCATGGAATTCATGTCTGAAATCGGCGAGATAGTCTATATATGGAGAGACCTCTTCCGCTTTCCATCCGACTTCTTTCAACTCGGTGGCTCTATGAAAGGCCACTTCCGTTTGTGCAGTTTGCATTTCGAAAGCCGCATACCAAGCTCCTCGTTCGGCGCTATTGAACCGTCCTCCGAACGGATGCGCGCGAGTGAAGGATGCGTTAACTATATGCGCGAGGCGGAAGCCGGAAACCAGCTCAATCGCGCTTACGCCAGGAAGCCTGCCACTCTCGCCAAGCAATCTATCGTTCGTGGCGCCTTCCAACTCCGTGAGGTCGCTGAGCAGATCGTCGTCGTCTTGTGCGAGAAGATTGAGGATTGGCCTACCGCGATCGCTGTAGCGATACGGGATGAGACGATGAGTCCTGTCCCGTTCGACCTTGATCTGCTTCGAAGATTTCATCTGCCGCCACGACGTGCGTCCAAGAGTTGGCGAACTCTCAGAAAAGCAGGTATGCCGCCCTTCTTCACGTAATTGAGAGGCGAGTCTCCCCCAAACATTGGATTCGTGTTCGGCAGCACGATCCAAGCATCTGCGAGCTTCTGGCCGTAAAGAATGTTCAGTGCCTTATAGATCCCGATCAAAAGCGAAATTCGGGTGAGCTGATCTTCATCCAGTGTTTTGGTCGCTCGATTCTTCAGTGCGTAGAAACTGCCACTGGATATGCCGCCCAGCAGAACTCGGGTATCGTCAGCCCGTAATTTCCAATGCGTCGCGATCCGAAGAAGGCCTTTGATAGCCGCCGGACTGAGTCGGGCTCGGTTCTCCTTTCTCGACAGATCGACGGCTGTATCCCACGAGAAACCAACAACGGCCTGTTGTATCGTAGCCATAAGGGTTACTCCATTTATGACTATATATTACTCCAACTTTGATAAAACGGCAAGCTATTCTTGACTTGTCAATAATAACGTGTTTACTGTCAATGGTTTACGCAAAAGATGAACTACCCAGTCGAAGTGCGCCACGATCTCCGCGGGACCGTCCCACGGGGACAGCCCCAACATGAGCCATGTCCAGACAGTAACCGCGCGATTTGCCCGTGCCCAGCATCCGCGCCGCCGTCTCGATCGCTGCTCGATCACCGCCCCCAAGATTCGTCAGTTTAAGGTCGCGCCAGCAGCATTTCCTGTACTTCTTCCATGAACTGCATGGGCACGGGTCGTTCCGTCCGGTTTGGGAAGCGGCTTGCCATGGCGTCGGTGCCCTGTTCCTACGAACAATGGCGTCACCCTTTTATGGCGGCGCTGTGATGCTCGCCACAGCTCATATTGGGTCTGCATGCCGATCCATAGTTCAGGGCTAGTGCCCAGGGCATCGGACAGCTTCAGCGCCATGTCTGCCGAAATTCCGGCGCTACCATTCAAGATGCGGGACAGGGCGACCCGAGTCACCCCAAGGTGCTTGGCGGCATCTGTGACCGACATCGCCCCGAGATACTCTCGTAGAACTCTTCCCGGATGTGGCGGATTGTGCATGCGCATAAGAACCTCTCAGTGGTAGTCCTGATAGTCCACGAGCACGGCATCTTCACCTTCAAATGTAAACGTCAAC
The DNA here is from genome assembly GCA_003134655.1 of Acidobacteriaceae bacterium. Lineage (GTDB taxonomy): Bacteria > Acidobacteriota > Terriglobia > Terriglobales > Acidobacteriaceae > Sulfotelmatobacter. The sequence goes on along the minus strand of PLBY01000154.1, from coordinate 166,827 downwards.
CGCCAGTTGCCACTGACATCCACCGACCAGTCGTCTTCCAGATCGCCGTGCAAGGGATGCAGCCTCCAGACCGGTGCGTTCATGTCCTTCTCGGATTTGGCGTTGTCCAGCGCAGCAAGTTGCAGTTTCAATTTATCCGTATGCTTCGGCTGAATTTTCGCCCTCGACCCTGTTTTGAAGAACTGCTCGACACCCTTATGTCGGAAGCTCTTTATCATCCTGTGTAGTGTATATTATCACTATACACACAGTCAACAATCATTTTTCAAAAGCCCCGTAACGCCGGCACAATGCGCACAAGGTGGGCGTTACAAGAGGTCAATCCTTGAAAACGCCAGGCGGAAACTGGGGACAGCGACATGACGAAGACGTCCAGAATGATGCTGACGTGAGTGGAAGTAGAGATTCTGAATGAAGGGCTGCTGCGCGGCGAGATTCGCGAGCCGGGGATGGTCACGATGATCCGGCGCTGGCCGTCGCGAATGTACTCCTTCTTGAGTGGCATATTTCCTCCGTACTTCTTGTTCTACCAGCCAAGTCACGGATCAATCACGACGGGATTCAACGGGAGCGTTCGACCACGGTCGGGCGGGGACGAATCGGGCGATTTTCTTGGCCGGACAAGCCAACGCTTCGGCACGACCCGCGACGACCATGGCAACTTGGTCTCAATCGATACTGCCGACCCCGGTTTGCTGATCGGCAAACACAAATAGCAGCCTGAAGCGTTTTGCCGAATCGTCTCTGGTCAGCAAATACCGGGGTAGATTGCAGGAACTCTGTGAAAGCGCCTCAGCGCAAAAACTGCTACCGACTTCAGCACTGTTAGATCGGAGGATTGGCTAGATGGCAAAATCTCAAACGGTCAGACGAAAGACGCCGAAGCCAGTGACGAGCGTAAGCGTCAGAGGAAGCACACGGTTGACGGGTTGTGGCTGAGTCCGCGCTGCCAGCGACAGCACGGCGTGATGGTCTACGGGACCTACGCTGAGTCAATTTTGAGACATGGCGACTTCACCAGCAGATTCTCAGGCGGCTCAACCCTGATTTCGCCAATTATCCCCATCCAGCCGTTTGTAAAAACCAGGTTTCGTTCCGGGCGGATTGCTTCCTGTTGGCCCGTTATCCCGGAGTCACACCAGACGACCCCATAAATCAGAACGCTTCCTGTTGGCGACTTCTGCTTTCCGAAACCCGGGCTTGGACTAGTGGATTACGAACAGCCGATAACCGAAAGGGAGCAACTCGAACTCAACAGCACGTTGGGCTTACCCGAGCAGATGAAGATTCGTTTTCACTTGGTTTCGCCGATTTCTGAGTATGCAGGATTGCCTAACTTCTGGCGTACAGCAATACCGAGCCCGGCAGCTCCCGCACCGCCGCGCCAGGCCTTGATCACGTGACCCTCCGGCGAGAGGAACAGCAGCAGCGGCTCTTCTGATGTATTTCCGTCGGTAGCCGGTGCAGCTACAAACGCGGCGGCATCGAAGTTGAGATCAGAAATTGCGTTGCCCAGGGATCCTTTTCCCGCAGCGTCCTCAC
>PLBY01000154.1:0-165144 GCA_003134655.1 Acidobacteriaceae bacterium | reverse complement strand
AGGTCTGTATTTGTCGCGGCAACGTGGCGAAACGTGCTTCCGGCGTCCTGGCCGCTGTGTGCCTGATAGTCTGCGAAGCCTTGGAACACACGGTCCCCGTAGCTCCACCTTCCGTCTAATACGCCATCATTCGAGTAGAGACTGTACTGGTTTGCCTCGAGACGAAGCGACCGGACGCTCGTAATCATCCATGGCGACGTCGAATAAATCCGATTGTTTCTGAAGATTCCATCCGCGCTCTGAAAGACAGCGTCGTTGATTACTGCCGGAGCAGTCCCTGGAGGATTCCAATAGACGGTGTTGTCTTCCACTACGAGCCCATCCAGCTTTCCGTCATTCCATGTATGTAAGAAGATGACACCTTGAAACTGCGCCATTCGCGGACTGCGCGCATTGTTCAGACAGGTGTTGCCCCGCACCTCACTGTGATGCGTAATAAACCCGGCCGCGAAGACCGCAATGCAATATCCCTGGGTATCGTGTCCATAATTATCGACAACAGAGTTATTGGTATTGCCATAGTCGATGTCAAAGGCCCCACCATCCACGCCCGGGCTGTCACTCAGGAACGCTTCATTCTGTTCTACAACGCAGTCGCGACACATCCATGTCCAGATTGCATTCGGAGTTCCCATGCTCTCGGTTGGCTGCATTCCCGTATCCCATGCCACATTCGAGGCAATTCGGCCATCACGCACTCGGAAGAGCACAATGCCGTCTCCCTGCACGTCATGCACGATTGAGTCACGAATGGTAACGTGTGTGCTCCAGCTGCTCTCAGGCGGCCACCCAAAATTGCCACCGCCTACCATGATGCCTACCCATTCCTGCGTGTTGTAAGCGGTCACGCCATCCACCAGCACGTCGTCGAAGCGCTGATCGACACTCCCGGGAGAGATCACCACGAGCCCGCTCTCCTTATTCTTCATCTCCGCGCCACCGACATTGTGCACCAGCAGATTCGCCAGGTAAATATGGTGCAGGATGCCTTTGTCTCCGCTGACAAACACGCCGAACTTGTTGGCTCTTGAAAGGTCCAGGGAGTCGATGTTCCAATACTCCTGGTTGAACAGCTTCAGTACCGCATCGCTTCCAGATGCCGCAACGATCTTCGGCCGCACTCCTGTGCCATAGGCTGTCATGCGAATTGGTGCGGAATCCGAACCACTGCCCTTGGGCCACAGCATGCCGCGGCATATGCTGCCCCGTTTGAAGCGCACCTCGTCCCCGGCTGCGAATGCATGTCCGTTCACTTGCTCCAGGGTGGTCCAGGGTGAATCTGCAGAACGGCCATCGTTCTTCTGAGCCGCGCTACTGCAATCTACGTAGTACGCCACTCCGCCAGGTGCGGTTTGGGCCGCGGAGCAGGGCATTGCGCAGAAGAGCACGCAAGCAAACGCAATGCCGAGCAACCTCATATGAAGAAAAGCTCTAACCGGTTGGTATGACATTATCGTAGTGATTGAGCGCGACCCCTTGAAGAACTCTTCCGGCGCAACGCTGGTGCAGGACCCACGAGCCTAGTACTGAACCGCAAAGAACTTACAATCCAGGGCGACGGAATTTTTCTCGGTTGAAGAGCAACGGATTGTAATCGGCTCTCCTGCATGCATCGCATCGTGACGGATTTCGCCCACAGCCCACGAGAGCCCACTCCAGATCATCTTGTCGTAGTTGATCTCGATAGGAATACTCCTCCCTCCCTGGGTTGCCTGCAAAACAAGAATTTTGCCCACAGGAATACCGTCGGGCGGGCCGCCCGGCCAACTCCGCAACAGGTGGCCATCTTTTCCTCGCTGCTGCAGAATGATCCTGAGATCGCCTCTCTCGGGGGGCACGGTCGTCGCCATGACTGCGCTGCTCTCAGCATGCTGAAACTGCGCGGCAACCGGGCGAATGCTCAACGGAATTCGTACGTCGTTTTGAATCCCGAGATCGTACTTGGCGTCCGCGTAACGCCCGAATCCCACAGCAGCCATCTGCCCGGGGCCCAGTTTAACTCTGTTTCCAGTCAATACAGGTGTGAACCCCGCATCACGGAAGAGAATGCGTCCAATGGTGATCTGCTTTTGCACCCTCGATAGCAACGGCATCTCGATCTCTTCCACACTTTGTCCCGGATTCAAGACCGCAAACACCGCTCCTCGAGTGTCGAAAGAGCCAAAGCCATAAGGCTTGACCTCTCCTGGTATACCACCGAAGGTCTTGGTTCGCCCCATGGCCTGCAGCGGCGCGTACATCGACTGTACCTTGGCGAACCAGCGCGCCTGCTGGTCATCGAGAAACTCAAGATTGCCGTGAATGGTATTGATCCAGCCGCCGCGAGCCACCATCAGAAGCAACATCCCCTGCCATGCATTCGTCTTTCGGTAATAGATGGTCCCGGTGTTGCCGATCATGAAGCCGGTCGAGTCGATTCGCTCCAGCGGCAGAAAACTTCGTTCGTACTGCCGCACCATGTGGTCACTGTAGATATCCATGGAGCGCCAGAAATTCATCTCGGGAACATCCGAAGGGCGCGGGTCGCCGGAATACAAGGCGTCGAACACCTCCAGCCAGCGCAGATCGACCGAATGCTGAAACGGCAAAGGCGCGTCGGTGGACTCGACGTCGCCACCGAACCCGTTAAAGCCCTCGAGAACCACGTCAGGATTTTTCTGGCGAAACTTCCGCAGCGCCTCGCGGAATGCGTTTTGATTGCGAAGGCTGATTTCCTGCGGCGTTTGCGTCTTTTCGGCATCCGGGGTCGCTGCGGCAAAATCGACGAAATCGAACTTGAACATGCGGATGCCCCGGTCATACCAGTACTGCAGAACCGTCATGAAGTCAGGCAGAAACCCACCCTCATAGAACGACATCGATCCTTTGTTCTGGTTGAGAGAATCCTGCCATTGCTGCGCGGCGTTGATCTTGACCAGCGTGTTCGTGCTGAACCACAGTCCGGGGAGAATTCCATTCCTCCGGCACTCCGCGATCCAGAGGTCCGGGCCGTCGGGCCAATTCGGCTTCCGCCACTGGCGATAGGCGCCGTTCGGATCGAACCAGAACGCGTCCATCATGTAATAGTCGAAATGCACTCCGAATTGCCGCAGGCGCACAATCTGTGCCAGTTCCCGCATCGCCAGTTCTTCAGTAAGCGGAATGCGGTCCGACAATTCATCGTAAGCCGACCAATTGTTGTACACCCATATCGGATCGCGCAGCAGCGGCTCGCCCACGCTCTGAGGATTCCACTCCTGTGCTCCGCCTAAGGCCGGCGCGGACAGCACAAAGCCGCCTGCCAACAGGAAGACGAGCGCGGCACGGGAAATTCGAGCCGGGATCGAGGCGAACCGACCATTGCTGAAATTCTTCATATTCGAGTTTGCGAAAGAACCCAAGCCCGATTCACTGCTGTCCGGTGATCCCCGGCCAATCGTCGGTGCGGAACGGCGAGGCTGGCAAGCCATCTTTGTTAAACAGATTACATAACGGACTGTCTCCCCACGCGTAGCGCACCGCCACCGGGCTGGGCACATCTCGACTGGAGACCACCACCGTCTCGCCGTCCATGCGGGCCTCGGCCCATTGGAATTTTCGATCCGCACCGGCCACCGCAAAACCTCGCAACTCTCCGCCGCTGTGCACTGCCAGACCTGAACCCACGTGAGTAAAGCGCACCCGGATCCCAGTGCCTTCGATCCGCATGGACTCATACAGAGGTCCCGAATATTCGATCGGCTCCTTATATATGGTCCCCTGCGCCCACAACGCGAGCCGCTGCCCGACTTCCAGCTTTCGGTGCGGATGAAGATCCTTCGGGTCTCCGACGTCGATCGTGACTGCCATCCCGGTCTTCGGAACATGCTGCAACGTCAGCAACTGCGCCTCTCGCAACTCGGCCCACGCCGATTCACCCGGCTGGTCTGGCGTGGCCCCATGATTGGGCAACTGCACGATCAGGAATCCAAGATCCTTGTCGTGCCCGGCGTCACGCCAGCTAGAAATCAGAGCAGGCAGCAGCTTCCGATACTGGTGAGCCTTGAGCGCGTTGCTTTCCCCCTGGTACCAGAGGACGCCGCGAAACGCCGACGGCAGCAGAGGTGTGATCATTCCCTCGTAAAGGCCGGAGACGGGGATAGGCGCATATTCCAAAGTCGTTAGGCTTTCGATCGTGAACCCCGAGAGTGCGTCCCGGGTAAAGGGCAGCGTAACTCCCCAGCCGTCCTGGCGGAGATCGCGGAACCAAACTGTGACCGCCTGCCAGTCGGACGACGCCTTGAGAACCGGCGTGGCGTAGTCATCCCAGTCGGTGACGGTAGGTTGCTTCGATCGGAAACGAAAAGACCCATTCCCTCGCACCCAGAACCGGATACCCGCATAAGAGCTGAGGTCGACCGCGGCACCATCCAGTTTGTAGTGGGCAGTCAGAGTCGAATCCTGCGTGCCATCGAGTCGCCCAGCGATGCGGGCTGCGAACCCGCCGGCTCCCCGCCCTGGAGATACAAGCTCGAACGGCGCGTCCGGCGCGTCCTCCCAGCCATACGAAAACGATCCGCCCGTTGCAACACGCGCGGTTCCGTCATCAAAGTTCGCCAGCATTCTGCTCGCGGAACCGGCCGTCGCGGGGATCAGTTCGAAATCATCGAATTCGAGGTCGAGCGGGAGCGCATTCTCGGCAAACTCCTTCTCATCGGGTGTCGCGTGCTTCCATTCTTCGAGAACCGGCTTCAAGTCCGCATCAGCCAGCAAGGCGTCTGGAGCGACCCAATCCTCAATCGCAGTTCCAGGCCACGCGCTTTCCACGACGCCGACGGGTACATTCTGCTTACGATGGATCTCGCGTGCAAAAAAATACGCCACCGCGGAAAAGCCCTTCGCGTTGTCAGGAGTGCAAATCTTCCAATGAGCCGGAAGCGTATCCTCCTGCGGCGATAATGCGATCTTCCTGGGAACGGTGAACAATCTGATCTGCGGATAATCGGCTTTGAGAACTTCCGTGGCCGCGCCCTCGGCCCCCTCGAGCCCAAACGTCATGTTCGATTGACCGGAGGCGATCCACACCTCTCCGATCATCACGTCCTTGATTTCGATTTTCCTGTTTCCTTGAATCGTGAGAGTAAATGGGCCTCCGGCCGACAATGCCGGAAGACGAACGCTCCATCGGTGACGAGCGTCGGCAGTCGTCGTCGCTGCATGCCCGGCAAGGCTCACGATAACCGTCTCCCCCGCATCCGCCTTGCCCCAGATGTGAATCTCACGCCCCTGCTGCAATACCATGTGGTCACTGATGAGCGTGGGCAGCACGGGATCGGCCCAGCAAAACAGGCCGTGCACGAATATGCATAGGCCAGCAGCAACCCGCACCAATATCCGCAACCGACAGTTCCACGTTCCGATGTGACTCACCACTCCTCGATGATAGCTATCCCATGGCCAGCTGTCCGATTGCACAAGCTGGCCAGCCCCTGAGACCTGCCGAATGGCTTCGCCAGCTTTCCGCAGAGACTTCCTAGAAATCAAACCGGATGGCAAACTGACCATTCCGTGGGTTGTCGGCCACTCCCGTGATTTGGCCGAAGTTGCCTGCACCAATCGACGCTCGGGTACCTCCGCAGCCATTGATGTTGTAGTAGTGACGATTGAACAGGTTGTAGAACTCCGTGCGAAACGACAGTCTGTATTGTCCATCGGAGCCCATCGTGAAGTTTTTCAGCAGGCTGACGTTTTCGTTCGCCTGCCCCGGGCAACGCAGCGCAGACGTAGCTGGCGACGGTGGCAGCACTCCGACGGCTGGATTGCTGGCCACGCTCTGCGGCATGTAGAAATTTCCGGAAGGAGGAGTTGAACCCACAGGAACCGGCACGAATTTCCCGGGACTAGAAGGCCCGGCAAATCCGGTCAGGTTAAATTGCGGAAAAATGTTTCCCCACAGCGGCCAATAGGGGTTGGCCGCTCCCACCTCGAACGGTTGGCCGGAGTTGTACAAGACAATGCCAGTTAAGTTCCATCCGCCGACGATTCCATTCACCATGCGGTTTTGGCCTGCCAACCACTGCCTGCCCTTGCCAAACGGGAGCTCATAGCTGACAAATCCCTTCACAACGTGCGTCAAATCATAGCCCGTGACCGCATGTGCCACCTGACGCATGTTGCCGAAGTCCTGAACGGGAGTGTAGAAGCCGTTGTAATCTTGCTGAGAAGAAAATGAGTCGCCCTCCTGCCGCGACCATGTATAGCTCATGTCCATCGTCAGGCCGCGCCCGGTACGCTTGACCAAGTTAAAGACCATGGAATCATAGAAGCTTTGGCCCAACGGCAAGCCTACGTACTGCAAGTTGGGATAGAACCAATAAAAGCCCTCCGCTGCGGCCATCTGCGGAAAGGGCGCGAACGTGGCCATGATTGGCGCACAGAACCCGGGGTACGGATAGGGAACGTTGTAACTCGCTGCGGTTCCCGAGTCACAAACGTAGTTGTTAAACCCGTTGAGTGGGTCCGAAGTATTTGCAAACAAATTAGCCAACCGCTGGAAAGTAGAAGTCGGACCCTGATTCCAGGCGAGCGCAGTGTCCGTCAGTCGGTGGCCGCGGTTACCGATATAAGAAATCTCCAACCGCGTGTTCGGCGTGAGCTCTTGCTGGATGCCAAAGTTGAACGCCTCGCTATATCCCAGCTTGAGGGCTCGGGGGTCAACACTCACAGGAAATGGAAACATGAACGAAGGATCGGTGTTTGCGTCTACCTTCGTCAGAACCCCCGGGTAGTTGCCACCACCACCCGAAGCATCCCAACTGAAACCGTTCGCTTGGTTCGTTCCCAACTGCGGAGCAAAACCGTCCGGAACCCCTCCGAAGAACGTCACGCCCACGGGGTTGTAGATCAGACCGAACGATCCACGGAGCACGGTCTTCGGGCGGAACTGATACGCAAAACCCAAAGAGGGTCCGAAATTCTTTGCGTATTCGTCCTTGTAGAAGCTGTCGCCGCCGTTCTTGGCGAACACAAGAGTGCCGGGAACGCCATAGCTGGGGCTGATCGCGTTCATGTCGAAGTTCGCCCAGTTACCGTATTTCTCGTGGAAGCGAAAGTTGTAGTTCCAGCGCAGCCCCATGCTTAGAGTGAGCTTGGGTGTGACCTTGTAGCTGTCCTGGGCGTACAAGAACATGCCCTTTTGCCGGCCGTACAGATTGTAAGCTACGCTCTCGCTTGCGTTATTCACCTGGCCGAGAAGAAAACTGGCATAGCCGAATCCATCGTATGGGTAGCCCGCGCCCGCCGTGTAGTTGCTGGAAAAGTTAAAAGAGAGGGCACCAGAACCTGAGCGGCTGTTGACCTGGTGTGCCTTGAAATCTCCTCCGAAGGTGAAGTTGTGGCGTCCTTTGGTCCAGGTGACGCTGTCGCCGGTGATGACGTTTACACCGGAGAGATTACCCTGCCAGGAGTTACCCAGAAATGTTTCCGAGTGACCATACGCCGAGTTGTCCGCGAAACTAATCACCGGAAAGGTGTTCGCTCCAGTATCTCCAAAACCAAGCTGCGAATTCCAGTTGCCGGGATCGGTAGGCAAACTGGCATTGAAATCGAAGTTGTAAGTGAAGTTCAGGACGTTCAGAATCCTCGGGCTGAACGCGTGGGATTCGCTGAGGCGCCACTCCTGCGACCGGTAGATTTGATAGCGGCCGTTCGAGAGTGGCCCACCATTCCTGGTTCCGGCCTGCCACAGACCTCCGCCGTCGTCCAACGTTCGCGGTCTGTGGTTATAGATCCAGGATCCGGAGAGATGGTCCTGTTCCCGCAGGGTGTGATCGAGTTTGATTACGATCTGATTAGGCGTCTGGCTGGGCGATCCCTGCAGAAGGCCCCTGCTGTTATTGTCAATTCCCCCAAACTGTGGAGCATACCCGCTGTAGAAGGCATTCACCTTCTGCGCCACCCCGCTGATCATGCCCGCGGGGATAATGTTGCCCGCAAACTGTGGGCAGCCCAGACTTGAACTGCATAATGCGTTCGTCTGGTCATAGATCATGTTTTCCCGTGCGACGACCGATTGGCCGTTGGTGTCCTGTGCCGGAATTGGGGTCCCACCATTGGCGCTGCACAGGCCTACGCTGCCCGATGCGTTGCACAGTGTCCCTCCCAACAGACCGCTGAAATCGCCCGTCAGGAATGCCGGGGTGGGCACTGTGGCCGACCCGCTATTGAGGCGGAAGTCAATCTGTTGGTAGCGCTCGAAGGCACCGAAGAAAAATGTCTTGTTCTTGATAATCGGGCCGCCGAGGCTGAAGCCATAGTCCCACGCGCGCTGTTGAGGCTTAGGCGTGCCGGTAGAATCATTCGTCCAAGTATTGGCGTCCAGCAGTTCGTTGTGGCCGTACAGGAATGCCGATCCGTGCCATTTGTTGGTTCCTGACTTTAGGTTAAAGGCAATGACCCCCCCGCCGGAGATAGCACTTTGCGCATCCAAGCCGCTGGTCTGCGCCTGCAGTTCTTCCACTGCCTCCATGGTGGGTCCAGACTCCATGGAGTCGCCCTGGATATTGGCGGTTCCCGACGTGCCGTCGATGGTGTAGTCCTTGGTGAACCACTGCCCCCCGTTGATAACCGCTCCGTAGGGACTGCTGTAAGGGGAATAGCCGGGCGTGATGGCAACCGCGAAATCCTCGACCGACCGACCGCCGCCATAGATGCTGAGCGGCAAATCGGTGACCACACTGCCCTTCATATTCGTGCCTTCCGACGGTCTCTCCAGATCTAGGACCGGTGCATCGGTGGTCACGGTTACCGACTGGCTGATCGAGCCCACCTTCAGAGAGGCATCCACTCGGGCCACCTGTGTGGACTCGAGTGTGATAGTTGGACGAAGCACAGTTTCGAACCCGTCCCTCTTGAATTCGACGGAGTACTTTCCCGGGAACAGGTTAGGGATGACATAAATGCCATCCTGGTTCGAAACGGTTTTCGTGGGAACGTTCGTGCCGGTGCTGGTGGCGGTTACCTCTGCGCCAGCCACGACCGCGCCGGAGGTATCCGTTATGGTCCCGGTAATCGTGGAACGGTTGGCCTGCGCTGCCGCGGATGTTGCGGCAAGAACGATCATCGCTGCGACAATAAAGAATACACTGCAGAACTTGGCTCTCGACATGTTGCCTCCCGCAATCTGCGAATCAGATTCCTATCATTTCTAACCACCTGCATGAACGCGCACTAGTTGCCGCCTGCGCTCGCCGCGTGCACCTTCTTCCACTGCACTTCCACCAGCCCCATCGATCCCGGAGTCGTCGTGATCCCGTTCCCGTCCGGCTCCATTCCTGAAACCTTTTCATTCGCTGTGTAGAACAACGTGAACGAATTTTTTCCCTCCGGTATCAGTCCTAGGGGCGTCCGGACCTCGGTTGCCCACACTCCCTTTCCTTCCTGCACCAACAAATGTTGGCCGGACGACCAGTGAACACCGTCCGGTGAGAGTGTATAGCCAATTGCATTCGGTTCGTCCGTGTCGTAGACGGCAACGTAGGTTCCATCCTCCAGTTTGGTGACAATCGGATTTTCGATGAACCGCTTCTCCACCTTCAGTGGATTCCGATCCGTGCAGCGCACCCAGGGCCCAGCGAGCTCCGGGGCCTTCGCCAGGCCTACTTGCCACAGAGCTATGGGAAGCTTCTCGGTATGAGCGCTACCATACAGCGCATACCACTGCTCGCCAACTTTGTAGGGAAAGAACGAATCCGTTCCCTGCAAGCCTTCCCATGCGTCTGAATCCCGATCCCGCTGGAGAATCACGCCGGCATCGGTGTACGGGCCGCCGATTCCATCCACACCCGGAGTGTTCGACACTGCACGCCAGATTCTTCCTTCATGGTTGGTCAACCATAGCCGCGCCGTATCCGGAGCCGCTTGATAAGCAACGTAGAACAGGTTCCAGCGGTTCTCCGTGGGGTTGTAGACTGGCAAGGGAGACCATAACGCGGCGCGCGGATCCTTCCCGGTGAAGTCGCCGCTCGATTCGGCAAGGGTCACAAGCCGCTTCCAATGCAGACGATCCTGGCTGACCCAATGCGCCAACTTCATCTTGACCCAGTGCGGATCTCCGATCATCTCGGACGTGAATAGATGGTAAGAGCCATTCACCCTAAGGACTCTGCCGCCCTCGAACCCGTACTTGTTCCCTTCCGCACCGCTCGATTTGATGGTCAGCACCGCCCCCTCGAACCGCTTCGTCACTACCAACTCCGCGTTCGGTTCTGCGGCAGGGTCGGTAAGAACTCGCAAGGAAGCATAAAGAGCACAGAGGAGTAGACTGACGCAGACCGTTGCGACTTTCATCATCCCAGACACAGACGGTTGTATCGCCTGTGGCATTTTCTAACAAGGTAATCGAGGTTATGTTGGAGGTTAACGGGAGGTTTCCTCTCCGACTTGCCGTCAAGAGCCTTCCCCCGCGCGCGGATTGAGAACGAACTCCATCAAATTGAGCCCAAATGGATCAGGTCAGATCCAACGCTCGAAGGGTTTGTACCGCTCCGACAGCAAATCTGTGGCAAGGGCGGTTGGCTGCGGTGAGGATCCAGCACTCGTGGCCCTCCAGCAAGTAACCGCAATTAACGGCGCAAATAACCGTTAGTCCAGTCCCCGATTGCTTCCGATGCCCGCATTGACCTTGACCGAGCGCCAGTGCTATCGTCCGATTAGACCGAAACAACGTCGCTGGCAGGGGAGTGCGGTTGTCCCCGGTATCTCCCGAAAACCTTCAAGGTGGCGTCCGTACACACTTCCGTAGCGCCCTACATCTCGCTCTTCGAGAAGCGCGAAGAACTGCGTCGGGTCCTCGAAAGCAAGTACTTCGCCAACTCTCCCAAGAAGACTCGGTTCCTCGAGTTTGTTTCCGAGCAGGCCTTCCTGGGCAACGGAGAGAAGTTGAATGAGTACCTTATTGGGGTGGAGGTCTACGACCGGGGCGTCGATTTCGATGCGCAAAAGGACCCGATTGTGCGCGTGCAAGCGCACGAGATTCGGCGCCTGCTCAACAAATATTATGAAGAAGATGGCCGTGGTGGTCTGATCCGCCTCGACCTGCCCTCTGGTCATTACGTACCCGTCTTCCGCCGCAGCACGTCCGACGAGGCTGCCGCTGACGCGCCGGCTGCGCCGGAAGGTGTGAAAGCGCACGCTCCCACTCGCCTGCATCTCTCAGTCACTTTGATTTTGGGCGCTCTTTGTCTCGCGCTTGCCTCCGTCCTGATTCTTAATTCCTGGAAGAGTGGACAAGCCGCACAGACCCGTGCGCAAACCGCGAGCTTGCCCGACGGGATCGAGTGGTTCTGGCGTCCATTCCTCCCCCCGGCAGAAGCACCGCTGGTCACGATCCCAAATCATCCTTTATTGCGAGCGGCTCACGATGGAGACAGCGCCCAGACTCTGGCAGAAGGTCACGAGATACTCAAGGCAAGTCTGCCGGAATTCCGCGACACAATTCATTTCCGCGAATTGAAGCGCTTCCTGTTCGTTCCCAGCCTGACCGATTTCACTTCCGTCGGCGAAACCCTGGGAGTGGTCAATCTGTGCAAGATGTTCGCCAGCGTTGGCCAGGGCTGCCGCGTGCAGCCCTCCCGTCTGGTCAATTTCGAGGAAATCAAAGGGGACAACGCGATTCTGCTAGGGGGCAACCAGTCCTGGAGCGGCCGAGTCTTTCTCAACGCCCAGGGATTCCACTTCCAAAGTGGCGTGATTCTCAACCGCAATCCTCAGCCCGGAGAAAAAGAAGTTTACAAACCCGAGTTCGACTCCGTAACCAACCAGTTGACTCGGGACTATGCGGTTGTGCTGATGATGCCGAACGAAAGAAAGGAAAAGCGGGTTCTTCTGATCTATGGCATTTACACCCAGGGTTCTCAGGCTGCCATCGAGTATCTCACCAACCCTGAGCGCATGGCGGAACTCCGGAAATTGCTGCTTGATCTCGGCCCCGACCACAAGACCATACCACCCTATTTTCAGGTTCTGCTCACTACGACAGTCGAGAACTCGGTCCCTGGGAAATCCTCGCTCGTCGCTATCCGGATCATCCCCAACTGAGTTGCGGCTTTCACATCAATTTGGGAATGTTGTCGCTCGGCAACCCTGAAAAGCGGCGAATCGGTTAAAAGTGGCCGCATTCGGCGTCTCGACTCGAGCCACCACGCCATAACTTCCAATTTGTCGGCAAACAGGGATACTATGCGGTTGTTGTCGCAAATCGGCTTCACTCTAACAACTCCGTCGCGTGAGTCTATGAATGCTGGGCGACCCACGCAGCGGGAGTGAGGTCTGGGAGGTGCTGGATCGTGACATCGGCAAGTCCGGGGAGAATCGTTGCCAGATAGTCACGCACGGAGACTTTCAGCCGTCGGCAGCTTTCCACGACCGAAAGGATCGCCGCGACCTTAGGTCCCGCGTGCGGACTGCCGATGTGTATCCAGTTCTTTCGACCCAGTGCCACGGGACGCATCGAATTCTCCGCAAGGTTGTTGCTCAGCTCAAGTTCCGGATATTCCAGGAATCGCATAAGCTTCCTCCACAGTGCGAGCGCGTATTGGCAGGCCTTGCTCAGTGCACTGGAGGGCAATGCAACGGACTGCGCTGCCTCGATCTTGCTGCGGATCTCATCCACGAGAGGCTTGGCTCTTTCCTGACGCAGAGCATGACGCCCAGTGAGACCAATTACTCTGCGGCGAGCTTCCGCGTCGACGGCGAACAGTTCGTCCATCCGCGCCACAATTGGACTTGCAACCGGGTCTCGTGGATTTAGCTGCACCGCTTCGAAAAACTGTCTTCTAGCATGAGCCCAACAAGCGGCATGTACCATTCTCGTCCCGCCGATCTGGTCATAAGCCGCGTATCCGTCAGTTTGCAGAATGCCTTCGAACTGTCCCAGGAGGTCAAAGTGGCAACGAGAGGGGACCAGCTATCAGGGGCGCCCAGTACACAATCTAGAGGTTAGAAAGACCCCATCTGGCTGGAGTGGAGCCCCCAATGTGCCACTCGGCAGAAGAACGTCAAAAATGAAAAATCGAACGTTCCTATCCATGCTCCTGTTCATCGCGCTTGCGCTTCCGGGGTTCGCGCAGCAACCCGACTCAAACTCAAACGCACAGCCGGCAGCGACGGCTTCCGCTTCGCAGAGCGCGAGCGAGAGAGAACCGCTCCCGCCCTCAACTCCCAAGGATTTCTGGGACGGCGATGATCCCAACTTTGTGAATCTGGTGACGCACCCGTTTGCCAGCAAGAAGTACGTGCAGCGCCAGGTGGGGCCCATTCGGGACCGCATCAACGAACTGGATGAGTTGACCTCAGAAAACAGCAAGACGATCAAGGATGTGGATGGGCGCGCGCAACAAGGCATTCAGCTGGCGTCGGAGAAGAGCAGCCTGGCGGACCAGCATGCGACCGATGCCAGCAACAAGGCGCAGCTGGCGCAGACGGCGGCGACCCAAGTCGCGACGCGGGTCTCCACTGCGGAGCAGATGGTAGGGAGCCTCGATCAGTACAAAGGGAGCGGGCAAACTGAAATTCGCTTCCGTGCTGGCTGGACCGTTCTGAGCAAGGCGGCGAAGGATGCGCTCGACGAGATGGCCGCTCCGCTGAAGGATCAGCGCAGCTACATCATCGAGGTCCGCGGGTTTTCTCCAGGTCGCGGACAGACTGCAATTGCGAGCCCACAGGAAGATAGCGGACTCGGTAGTGCGTTACCTGGTGCTCAACCACCAGATCCCGGTCTACCGCATTTACGTGATGAGCATGGGCAGCTCGCCGGTGGCTGGCGCAGATGGAACAATGGCGAAGCACACCACCGGAGGGCGGGTGGAAGTCAGCCTGATGAAGAACGATCTGGTGGGTTCAGTGCAGCACTGAAAGTCCTTCAAGAGAGAGAGGGCGAGTCGATGGCGACTCTACCTTTTTCATTTTCACATTCAGGATTTGCTGGCCGAGGGTCACAAACATTTGTGGGACGTCGCTTCTCGTGGCGGCGCATCGACGAAGACGGACTTCATTGTCGGATATGCCCTAGGAGTTCATGGCTTGGCTGGACTTACCGGATCATCGCTCTTGGATAGCACCCACGCTGTCCCACCGACAATAAGTCCCGCGCCAATTCCGATTGCCACCGGAGAGTTGAAAATCCCTTGCGCTGCGCCAGGAACGGCTGCAGCAGCTACCCTCTTCTTCCTCTTCCGGTTGTCGGTCTTGTTGTCCGTCTGCGACTGTGACTCATCTCGAGTGGTCTGCTGACCTTGTGCCAGTGTAGTGGTCCCGCTGGCATCGCTGATGGTCAGGTCGCCCTTTCGCGCCGCGATCTGGACCCTACCATCGACATCTCTGACTTCAAATTCGGTCCAAACACTAGCGGTCGGTGACACGATGACGTCGCCAGCGCGAGTCGCCAGCGATTTCGAGGTCGATATGGTTACGCCTCCGTGTTCCAACTTGAGACTGCTGCCCTCATACTGAATCAGCGAGTCATTCAGAACCAAGACGCTTGAACCTGTAGCACTGATGTTGGCGACGGAGCCCGGATTCGTCTGCACCAAGTCGCCAAAAAAGATAGCCGACGACCTTGCGATGCTGTTGCCATTGAGCAATGCGGTTCCATGGCTGTAGAGCATGGCAGCAGGTTGGTCCGCTGCAAACAAAGCAGCCGGGGAAATCATGACCATCAGGCAGCTCAGGATCTTCAAGTATAAAGCCCTCATCATGGCAAGCACTTCCATCCTTCGGAGATGAACTTGGGTGATGGAAATCCGAATGGCTTTAGCACGCAACTTGCCATCCCGCGGAAAGCAGACATGCTCATTCCCACACCCCGTTAATAACTAGCTAGGTGACCGTTCATTGAATCGTACCCTCCTAGATTGTTGTCCGTCAATGCCCTTTGTGCTAGGCAAACCGTTTTCCAGTGGAAAACTCATCTACAACTTCCCCGTACTTTCCGCTCTGGGCAGGCAGTTCTGCTCAATGCCACCGTTCAACCGCGGTCCACCACAGCAGCCGCAGCCATTCGTCTACGCAAGTCTTGGCCCACTGCCGGTGGGTCCACCAACGTGTCCCGAACTGCGTCTCGTCGCGAGCCGCAGCAACCGAGAAGGACTTCCCCTGAACCTCGTGGCGGAAAATGCTCAGCGAGCGGCGGGTGTGGAACTCCGATGTGACGATCAAGATCCGGCTGCCCTCTTCGCCCGCCAGACATTTCTCTGCGTCGCGCGCTTCGTCGCGGGTCGAGAGCCCCACAATCGGACAGATGCGGACCGATGCCGCTTGCGGAAGACCCGCGATGTACTTCTCGGCCAACTGGAGTTGCGTAAAGTCGTAGACCCTGGCTGCGGCTGGAACGTCGATCACCAGCCGGCGGCCATAGCCCTGATCGAGCAACTGCAGTGCACGCTGCGGACGGCGATCCGTCTCACCCGCGAGAACCAGAATCACGTCCGACAGCTGCGGAGCATCCACCACCAGCAACCGGCCCGCATCCGCCGCGAACGCCACCAGCATCGCGGTGAGTGAAACCGCCAGCATCCAGACAAGTCTTCTCTTCGTCAACGGATTCAGTCCCCTGAAGCTCCCAAATTGGTTTTGCCCGCTTCCTGCTGGCCCGCGCGCGAAATGGCCGGTCTTCTGCATGCTAGAATCGAATGTTTTCATGCTCTGCACTGCGCTTTATACTGGATAACTTCATGACGCCTTTCCCTGCCGCAGATACATCTTTGGAACAACTCAACACCAGAATCCAGCAGCATCAGGCCCGCGTGGGCATCATCGGCCTGGGATACGTCGGCCTTCCCCTGGCTCTGTTGTATAGCGAAGAAAATTTTCCCGTAACCGGCTTCGACATCGACGCCCGCAAGGTCGATACCCTCGCCAAGGGCGGTTCCTACATCTACCGTATCGCGCCTGAGGAGATCCAGGCCGCCAAGGCGCAAGGCTTTTCGGCCACCAGCGACTATGCCCGTATCGAGGAGATGGACGCCATCATCATCTGCGTCCCCACTCCGCTGAATGAATACCACGAACCCGATCTCAGCTTCATCACCGACACCACTCACTCCATTGCTCCTCATCTGCGCGCCGGACAACTGGTCGTGCTTGAGAGTACGACATACCCCGGCACAACGGAAGAAGTGATGATCCCGATCCTCGAGAAGGAAAATAAGGCCGGGCTGAAAGCCGCGCGCAACCAGCCTCTCACGGGAAAAGAATTCTTCGTAGCGTTCTCCCCCGAACGTGAGGATCCCGGCAATACCACCGTCGCCCGCCGCGATATTCCGAAGGTCGTCGGTGGATTAAACCCGCAGGCCTCCCAACTCGCCGGCGCGCTTTACGGCTCCATCTTCAATCGCACCGTTCCTGTTTCCTCCCCCGCCGCTGCGGAGATGACCAAACTACTGGAAAACATTTACCGCTGCGTCAACATCGCCCTGGTCAACGAACTGAAGCTGTTGTGCCTCCGCATGGACATCGATATCTGGGAGGTCATCAAAGCCGCTTCCACCAAGCCCTTCGGCTTTCATCCCTTTTATCCCGGTCCCGGCCTGGGCGGGCATTGCATTCCCATCGATCCTTTCTATCTCTCGTGGAAGGCCAAAGAATTTGATTTTCGCACTCGCTTCATCGAGCTTGCCGGAGAGATCAACAACAACATGCCCTACCACGTTCTCTCCTCGGTGAGCCACGCGCTGAACCGCCACAAGAAATCGGTGAATGGTGCGAAGGTTCTGATCCTCGGCGTAGCCTACAAGAAAGACATCGACGATCTGCGCGAGTCGCCTGCGCTCACCATCATTGAACTCCTACAGAAAGACGGAGCCCAGGTCAGCTACCACGATCCCTACTTCCCCTTCATCGGAAAAGGCCGGAAATACGACCTGCAGATGAAGTGCTCCGAACTGAAAGACCTCGGCCAATACGACTGCGTCGTTATCGTGACCGACCACTCCGACTACGACTATCGCCGCATCGTTCAGGAATCGCAGCTGGTAGTCGACACCCGCAACGCCACTCAAGGGATTGAGAGCAGCAAAATCGTTCGCTGCTGAACCTAACCCGCGCCCCCCGACGGCAGCTTACTGTCGGGAATTCTGTCTCCGTATGGTGTATTTTTTTGCACGATACCCACCCCAAGCCTCCCAGTGCCTCCACGCATATTCCGCAACCCATTGATTGTGAATTATTTACACGTAACCCTCCGCCTGGGGAAATGGCCTCTATCGTGCATAACTGAAGGCAAAATAGTACACTTTAGCTGGACCCTACCTTCCCGGGTTCCCAGCATCCAAAGAAGGGCAGGGAAAACTTTTACACTAGATTCCCGGTTTGCAACACTGCAGCATCAGAATCAATATGGCGTCCCCCTCTAGCGAATCGAACTTGTTCTCACCGCTCCCGCGATGGAAGATGCCGTGGTCCGAGTTTGTCTTAAGCTATGGCACACAGGCCGTGGTCATTGGGATTCTCGTCTGGATCCCGGTTCTCCACCCCGAGATTCTTGAGAGCCCGAAGAAGGACTACCACGCGATCGAGTTGGTTCCAACCCCCGTCCCGGTGAATCACACTCCGCAACGGCAACTGAAACCAGTTTTAGTCGCGGAACTCGATCCGCCGCCCGCAGCGTTGCGCCTACCCGTTCCTCAGCCGCAGCCCAAGCCGAAAGTGGAGGACGCGCCCGCTCCCGAAGTGAAAATCGCCGCCAAGAAAGTCGACCCTCTTCCTCCGACTGCCGCGGTCATCCCGAAACAAATCGTGCGGACGAACGTCTTTTCGACCGGAAGTTCCGCACCGCAAACCATCGATCGCGCTCCAGACAAAGTTCAGACTGGCGGCTTCGGCGATCCCAACGGTGTGCCCGCGAAAACCACTCAAACCAGAGCCGTCAATATCGCGCAGGCTGGCGGATTTGATATGCCCACCGGACCGGGCTACGGAAATGGAACAGGCGGGGCCAAGGGCGCCCGCGGCGTGGTTGCCAGCACAGGATTCGGCGGTGGCGTTGCCACCGGCAACGCCTCCTCTTCGTCTCCCCGAGGCGTAGTTCGTCAGGCAGGATTCGGTGACGCCGACGTTCCCGCTCCTCCCACGGTGCAATCACGGCCCGCGGCGCAAGCGGCGGCAAAGATTGTTCCCGCGGAAATCCTTTCCAAGCCGACTCCCATCTACACGGAAGAAGCCCGCTCCAAGCGCATCGAGGGCGAGGTTCTTCTCGAAGTTGTTCTTGAAGCATCCGGTAAACTGCGCGTGTTGAGAATTGTTCATGGACTGGGGCACGGTCTGGACGACGCGGCTGTACATGCCGCCGAGCAGATTCGCTTCAAGCCCGCTTTGCAGGACGGCCAACCCTCAGACTCGACGGTCGTTTTGCATATTATTTTTCAGTTAGCGTGATCGACTCCCAGAAGGTCTTTATGCGAATCGTTCGTTCGGGCTTCATTGTGGTTCTTCTTTTGTTGGTGTGCGCATTTTCCGCCACCGCGCAGGATCCTCCG
Organism: Acidobacteriaceae bacterium; assembly: GCA_003134655.1. Classification (GTDB taxonomy): domain Bacteria; phylum Acidobacteriota; class Terriglobia; order Terriglobales; family Acidobacteriaceae; genus Sulfotelmatobacter. Next base: position 146,656 of record PLBY01000154.1, on the reverse strand, counting down.
CCTTCTCCGGCGCAGTCGGCCTTGAATCCCACGACCGCTCCGGCCGCACCCGCCACCGCGCCCTCTCAAACCACCGAATCTCTTCCTGCGGCCGCACTCACGCTCAATGACGTCCTCGACCGCGTAGTGCAGCGCGAGCATTTGTTCATGGCGCAGATGCGCCACATGCACCCGCTGGTTGAGACCTACCTGCAGGACTTGAAGAACGATGCCAGCGGAAATGCGAGTCCGGTGAAAGATCAATATTTTCTCGGCCGCCTCGACATGTCCGACGGCCCCGAAGACGTTTCTTTCGTTGGCCAGCCTGGCTTCGGCCATCGCATGCTCACCAAGCTCACCGGAGTCTACTCCCTGCACTTCCTGCCCTTGGGCTTCGCCCAGATGGTGGTGCTCGACTCCGATTTCCAGAAGAAGTACTACAACTTCACCTTCGTGCGCCGCGAATTTCTTGGCGAAATCCGCTGCCTCGTCATCGATGTCCAGCCCAAGGAAGGCCAGAAGACCGCGCGATTCATGGGCAGAATCTGGGTCGAAGACCAGGAGTACAACGTCGTCCGCTTCAACGGAAGCTATTATCCGCAACCTAAAATCAACTTCTTCTTCCACTTCGACAGCTGGCGCCTGAACATGCGTCCGGGCACTTGGCTCCCGGCCTACGTCTACACCGAAGAATCGAACCTCAAGACCGGACTGACCAAGAGTCTGCACTTCAAGGCGCAGACCCGGCTCTGGGGCTATGATCTCAAAGTCCTGAACAAGAACGAAGAGTTCACGCAGATTCTGATCGATTCGCCGCAGTCCGTGAATGACCAGAGCGCCGTCGGTGCCGACGCCACGCCCGTCGTCGCCGAGCGCATGTGGGAAAAGCAGGCCGAAGAAAACGCCGTCGACCGTCTTCAGAAGATTGGTTTGCTCGCGCCTTCGGGCGAGGTCGACAAGATCTTGGCGACCGTGGTCAACAATCTGCTGGTCACCAACAACATTGACCTGCAGGGAGACATTCGCTGCCGCGTCTTATTGACGGCGCCTCTCGAATCGTTCACCATCGGCCACACCATCGTCATCAGCCGCGGTCTGCTCGATGTTCTTCCCGATGAAGCGTCCCTGGCCATGGTCCTGGCTCATGAACTCAGCCACATTGTGCTGGGACACCACTTCGACACCAAACTCGCTTTTAACGACAAGCTGTTCTTCCCCGACGAAGAGTCGTTCCAGCGCCTCGACTTCAAGCGCTCTGGGGCGGACGAGGAAGCGGCCGACACGAAGGCTCTCGAACTGCTCAAGAACTCTCCTTACAAGGATAAGCTGGGCAATGCAGGATTATTTCTGAAGGCTTTGCAGCAGAAGGGGCCCGACCTCCCGCATTTGATCCGCCCGCACCTGGGAAACAATTTTGCCGGTGGCAAGAGCATCCGCATGTCGAGTTTGCTCGCCGGAGCTCCTGAGCTCGACGCCAAGCGCCTCGACCAGATCGCGGCTCTGCCTTTGGGCGGACGCATCAAAGTCGATCCCTGGACCGATCAGGCGGAACTCTCCAAGGCCAAGCCCGTCGCTCTGACCTCCGCCCGCGAGAAAATGGAGTTTGAGATTACTCCGTTCTTCCCCTACCTCACCCGGTTGTCTACCGGGGGCACAGACAAGGTGGCTCTCACCACGTCCTCGCCCTCACAGACGGAACAGAAATAAGTTAAGTGGATCCGGAACTTCAGGCAGGCGGGATAAACAATGACGAGAAGGCTCAGACCTGCGGTACCTTGGCGGGCTCAACGACCCCAACTCACAATCTTCGTCGGGCGTCGTCGGATTGCTGACTACTGAATCGCGCTTCCGACTTGAGAAAACACGTTGTTGGCATTCGACCCGATGAGCCGGATGGTGCCCACGACGATTACCAGGATCACAGCCAACATCACTGCGTATTCCGCAATGTCCTGTCCCTGCTCATCGTTCCAGAGCTGCTGTAAACGTTTTGCCACGGGGCTCCTCTTTCTCACTTCTACAGACCGTGCCCTACACTTTCCTCAAGGGCACCACTGCTGCACACTGATTTCTGTACCCACTGTTTCAAAAGGCTAGTGTGTAGCAAGGATTCTAGTATTCGCTCCTCCTACAGCCAATGGCACGGAAGTGCCACCGAATAGCACCTTCCTGCAAACTGTTCTCAGGCAATGCTTTTCAGCGGCAGCGCCTGATTCACCGCAAACAGCGCCAGTTCCAGGCGAGTCGAGACCCCCAGCTTGTCAAAAATATTGCTGAGATGATGTTTGACCGTATCTTCGCTGATCTTGAAGTATTCCGCTATTTCCTTGTTGGAGTACCCCGCCACCACAGCCGAAACGATCTCCAGTTCGCGCGGCGTCAGGCCGAACTTCTTCTGCCGCGCCTCGTCATGCGAAGACTGCATCAATGTCCGCAGGTACTGCACTAGATTCGAGACGCTCTCGCGTCCCACCCAGTATTCGCCCGCCATGACCGTGTGAATCGCCTTCAGCAACAACTGGGTCGCGGAATCCTTCAGCACCACTCCGCGCGCGCCTAGTTGCAGCGCTTCCACAATCTGCCCTTTTTCCGCCGCCGCCGTCAGCAGAATCACCCGCACCGGAGTCGCGTTCGCGGGCATACTCAGATCCCGCAAGGCTTCCAGCCCCGGGTGCTTCGGCATCGCCAGATCGAGCAGTAGAATGTCGGGCTTCAGCTGTTTCGCCAGCTTCACCGCTTCGGCTCCGTCCGACGCTTCCCCTAGAACCTTAAGATCAGCCTCGGCCTCCAGCAAACGCCGCAGACCGTCGCGGAAAATCGGGTGGTCATCGGCGATCACAAGACGTACCGGCTGCGTTTTTTTAAAGTTCATGTCGCACTTCCCCATTTCGAGGCACGCTGATTTCCAGGCGCGTTCCCTGTCCGGGATTTGATTCTACAGTGAGTTGCCCGGCAATCAAACGCACCCGTTCCTTTATGATCATAGGTCCTTTTCCCGCTTCTTCCAGCTGATCCTGGTTATAACGTCCCCCAAAGGAGAATCCTTTCCCATCATCTTCCAGGGTCAGGCTCCATTTCTCATGGTTCGCTCCCAATCGAACTAGCGCATGTCGTGCTCCGCTATGCTTCCTCACATTCACGAGTCCTTCCTGCACAATGTGCAGGATCTCGCGGCACACTCTTTGCGGCATATCTAGATCCTCAAGGTCGGTCACGAAACGCGCGCTGATCCCGGTCTCCCTCTGAAATCGTTCGACAGTGTCATTCAGCACCCCGAGCAACCGTTGCGCATCCACATCGATCGCTTTCATCTGCTGCATCAGTTCCCGCAGCTTCAGCACTTCTTCGCGCAGCAGTCCCTGGATACGCCCTAATTCCGAGCCAATCGGCTTGCCCGCGTCGGCTTGTCGCCGCAGCACGTCCACCTGCATTTCCACAGCAATCAGCGACTGCACCGCTCCGTCATGCAATTCCCGCGCAAACCGCGCGCGCTCCGCTGCTCCCGCGCGTCGTCGCAATCGGTGCAGAAGATACACGTTGTAAACCGCAGGCCCAACCTGGTGCACCAGATCCAGCAAAAAGCGGAGCTCCTCCTGCTTCTCGCCCCGCCACGACGGGTTGAAAAGAAATACCCGTCCTCTCCATTCGCTCCCAAACAAAAATGCCACCGTTATGACTGAGTCAAAAGCCCGGACTTGCCGCAGTTGAGAAATCGGCGCCAGATTCTCCACTGCCACTTGATGGCCCCCCTCATCCAGCGCTAGCGTTGTCCATCGATCCCCGTCGAACGCGGCGAAACACGCGTCCCCCGGAAAATCATCCAGATAGGTTTTCGCGTCGCGCGGGCCCGAGTCCAGCCAGCGGAACTCCGAAGGCACACGTCCGCTCGCCTTTTCCAGTTCTCCCACAAAGACGCGCTGGCTGTGCGACTCCTGGGATGCCACTACCACTCGCGATGCCCCGTACATCGACATCGCTTCGTGGAAAATCTGCTCAATCGTCCCCGTCAGGCCCGCTTCCACACGCACCCGCGACAAAGTCCCCGTCAGCACTGCCTTTTCCGCCCGCAAGTGCTTCTGCTGCTCCGCCAGATACCCCAGCAACAGACCCATCACCAGCAGGTAGATCGACAGCATGAATAGCCGTTGCGGTTCAAACGTGCCCGCGTTCACCCGCAGTCCGAGCAGAGTCCGCCACGACGCCGATCCTCCCGGCCCCAGCCACACGTGGAGCAGAACAAAGCTTTCAATCCACAGCAACGCGACTTCGGCCGCCGCTGTTGCCAGCGTTTCCCAAAGTCCCCACCGATAGGCCGCCGCCGCCAGCACGAAGAAAAAGAAGAGATAAAACGGTGCCCTCGGTCCTTCCGCGAAAATTGAAATCAAAGCGGGCCAAGCCACATCCCCAGCGTGCACCAGTAGCCGAAAGCCCGCGGTCGACTGCTGCCTGCGCTTCAGCAGCATCAGGATCACACTCGCGTTCGCCAAATAAAACACGAACAGCCCGTAAGCCGCCCACGAATTCCCCAGTTCGGTAGGATCCATGCGGATCGCCACCAGCGTTGAAACCGCCAGAAACACCCGGGCAGTCGCCAGCCACCGCTCGATCCGGCGGGTTTCGCCCGGATCAAGCGGAATTCTCATTCTCCAGGAGTGTCGGTAGCGCTCTACGCGAAGATTCAATGGATTCGTTCTCCAAAGGCGTGGCGGCTTTGCTGCATATTATTGAATAAGAATAGCTTACCAGCAAGTGAGACTCTGGGGTACACCTGCCGGCGCCGCGACTGAGGGTTACCACAGTAACCCATGCGCCACGGCGATCCCGTCTAAAATGACTCCTGAGGCATGTCTTGAGTAGGCGTTCCCATTTCTGGTTGCTGGCGGTCGCCGGATTATTGGCGGCCTTCGTTCTCGCTGCTCTCTTTCTGCCTCGCTCGTTTCAGTTGACTGCCCTCAGCGATATCGTTCAGTGCCTCTTTTTGATTTCCGGTACCGCAGCCTTCGTTCCGCTAGTGCTTCGCTCTCAGGGACGCATGCGCCTGTTCTGGGCCCTGATCACTCTCGGCATTTCTTTCTGGCTCATTTATCAACTGCTTTGGACCTATTACGAAGTGGTCCTGCACACGGATGTCCCGGACCTGTTCGCCGGGGACATCATTCTGTTCTTGCACATTGTTCCGTTCATGGCCGCCTTGGCCATCCGTCCCCACGCTCCTCGCGACGAATATGCCGCCCGTGTTGGACGTCTCGATTTCGCTCTGCTGCTGACCTGGTGGTTCTATCTGTACGTCCTGCTCGTCATCCCGTGGCAGTACGTCGTGGCCGATATCGCCGCCTATAACCGGCATTTGAATGCCGTCTATACCTCCGAGGAGGTTGCCTTCCTGCTCGGTCTCTGTGCCTGCTGGATCACCAGTAAAGCCGAATGGCGAAAACTGTACGCGGGCCTGTTTGGCATGAGCTTCTGTTATGCCGCCAGTTCCACGGTCTCGAACTGGGCGATCGGCCGGAAGGTGTATTACAGCGGCAGCCTTTACGACATTCCCATGGTTGCCGCCATGGCATGGCTCACCTGGATCGGCCTGCAGACGCACGCCGAGAAGCCCGCCTCCGATGCCCGCGAGGTCTCGACGCTCTACGGCGTATGGGTTGCCCGCTGCAGCATGATTGCGGTGTTCTCGCTGCCTCTTTTCGCCGCCTGGGCCCTCTCCGACAACCAGGTGCCCTCTCGCGTACGCGTATTCCGGCTCGCCTTAACTCTGGCCGCAGCATTCTTCATGGGCGTCATGATCTTCCGGCGCCAGCATCTTCTCGATCGCGAACTGATCCGCCTCCTGAATCACTCGCAGGAGTCTTTTGAAAACCTGAACCGTCTGCAGGCCCAGATCCTTCAGTCCGAAAAACTGGCCTCCATCGGCCAACTGGTCGGCGGCGCCGCGCACGAACTCAACAATCCCATCACCGCGATGCTCGGTTATTCCGACATGCTCCTCAGCACGCCGCTCACGGACGATCAGAGGCCGGTTGCAGCAAAAATCGGACAATATGTCCGCCGCACCAAGTCGCTCGTCGCCAGTCTCATCAGCTTTGCCCGCCAGTCCCCTGCTCCCAAAAGTCCCCTCGACCTCAACACCCTGGCACGCACCGCTGTGAAGCTGACGCAATCTCAGTGGGAAGCTCTCGGCATCGAAGTCCGCACCCAGTTCGATCCTGCTCTCGCAAAAGTTTTAGGGGATTCCAATCAGCTGCTTCAGGTCTGTCTGCAACTCGTCGCCAGCTGTCTGCACGTGCTCAGTGAACGGGGTGGCCGCGTCCTGACCGTGAGTACTCTGCGGCAGACAAACACTTCCGTGCTGCAAATCGTCACAGACCCTATGGCCCCGACCACCGACCCTCACACCGCTTCGCCGCTCGATCCCGAAGACGCCCTTGGACTGAGCGCATGTCAAGGCATCTTGCAGGAGCACCGCGGTCAAATTTCACGCGAGCGCCGCGAAGATGGCACGATCATACTCCGCGTGCACCTTCCCGCGACGCAGTCCGCACCTTCCAAGCCCAAGGAATCTACGGTGCCGGTGCTGTGGCAATCTCGACCGTACGCTTGAGTTGTCCGCACGCCGCATAAATGTCCCGACCCCGCGGACACCGCACAAATGCCGGAACTCCACTCTCCCGCAGAATCTTCTGAAACTCCGCCACCTGCTCCACGTCCGGAGTCGCAAACTCAATTCCCGGCCCCGGATTCAGCGCAATCAAATTCACTTTGCACCGCATCCCGCGCAGCAACTCAACCACTTCTCTAGCGTTCTCTGGCCCGTCGTTCACTCCCCCGAGCAGCACATACTCAAACGTAATCCATTCCCGCGTTCGCAGCGGATACTCCTTCGCCGCCGCCATCAGCATTTCCAGATTCCATTTCTTGTTCAGCGGCATCAGCCGCGTGCGTAGCGCATCGTTCGAAGCATTCAACGAAATCGCCAGCTTCGGCCGGATCTTCTCCCCGCCAAAATCGTGAATCCGCGGCACGATCCCCGCCGTCGACACCGTCATCCGACGCTCCGCGATGCCAATTTCCTCCACCAACAACCGCGCCGCCTTCACAAAATTGTCATAGTTCAGGAACGGCTCGCCCATCCCCATGAACACCAGGTTGATGCGATCCTCCGGCGGCGAAACCTGCTGATCTTTCAGCACCGCGCACACCTGCCCCACAATCTCGCCAGCGGTCAGGTTTCGTTTGACCCCCAGCAGCGCTGTCAGACAAAACTGGCAATCCACCGCGCACCCCACCTGACTCGAAATGCAAATCGTCGACCGCCCCTGATTCTGTCCCTGTTTCGGTCTCTGACCTTGTTCTTGCTTTTGGGTGGCGCAGCGCTTCAGCGCTGCGGTTGGCTTCTCTATTGATAACAGGGCTTCAGCCCCTGAGGTACTTGCACTGGCGCTCTCCACAAATCGTTCCGCCTGCTCCCCCGCCTCGCTCCCATCCCCCGCTTCCCCACCGTCCCCCTCCGGCATCCACACGGTCTCCACCGTCTGCCCATCGGCCAACGCAATCAGATACCGCACCGTTCCATCCTGAGACACAAACTTCTGCGCGATCCGCGGCAGTCCCACCGCCACACCCTTCTCCGTCAACTTCCCTCGCAGCTGCTGTGACAGCGTCGAAATCTCTTCCACCGACTTCACCCGCTGCCGGTACACCGCGTCCCGTAGCTGCTGCCCGCGATATGCCGGCTCACCCAGGCTCTCCACCAACGAGGTGAGTTCCGCCCGATCCAACCCGAGCAGCGCGACTTGTGACGAATCTGCCATAGCCCTCTTAAAGACTGCCGATCGTCGGCCTCCCGACAAACTCCCACTACTGGATTTCTCAACCAGACGGAAATTTAAACTTTCCGCTTAACCCACTGATTCTAAATCACTAAACTATTCTCGCACACCCTCCGCCCCTATGTCAGAATAGTAAAGACCTCCTACAACCAAGTTTCCTTGGGTTTACTAACTAGTATTTCGATCAGGATTCGCAATGGTAAAAGAAGTCCGCAATATTCGTCGTCAAAAGCTGCCCAACGGCCTGACCGTCATCACTGAGCAGATGCAGCACATCCGCTCCGCCTCCATCGGAATCTGGCTTCAGACCGGATCCCGCGATGAAGACTCCGAGTCGAATGGTATCTCCCACTTCATCGAGCACATGGTCTTTAAAGGGACCAAGCACCGCACCGCGGAAGAAATCGCCCGTCAAGTCGACTCCATCGGCGGCAACATGGACGCCTTCACTGCCAAGGAATGCATCTGCTTCAACGTCAAAGTTCTCGACGAACACGTCCCCACCGCGCTCGACATTCTCAGCGACCTGGTTCTGAATCCAGTTTTCGATGCCGCCGACATCGCCCGCGAACGCGGTGTCATCCTCGAAGAAATCAAAATGGACGAAGACAATCCCGACTATCTCGTCCACGAAATCTTCACCCAGAATTTTTTCAAGGATCACCCTCTCGGCAAGCCGATCCTCGGCACCAAAGAAACCGTGAAGCGCTTCGAGCGTCCGTCGGTCGTCGAAGCCTACGCCCACCGCTTCGCCCCCGGCAACATCATCGTCTCCGCAGCCGGCAATCTCGATCATGACCGCTTCGTCGAGCTGGTCACCAAAGCTTTCGAGCACATGAAGCCATGGAAAGACGGAAAAAACGGCTTCCATTCCATAGCACCCAAAACCGTCTCCCGCATCATCCTGCGCAACAAGAAAGCTCTCGAGCAGGTGCAACTCTGCCTCGGCGTCCCCGCCTATCCCATCGCCCACGAGAAGCGCCACGCCGGATACATTCTCAACACTCTGCTCGGTGGCGGCATGAGCTCCCGCCTCTTCCAGAACATTCGCGAGCGCCAGGGCCTGGCCTACTCCATCTACAGCGATCTCAACCCCTACCGCGACACCGGATGCCTCGCCGTCTACGCCGGCACCTCGCTCGCGTCTGCGTCCAAAGTCGTGCAGTCAGTAGTCAAAGAGTTCCGCAGCCTCAAAGCAGAACCCGTGCCCGAAGAAGAACTCAAGCGCTCCAAAGCCCAGCTCAAGGGCAGCCTGATGCTCTCCCTCGAATCGAGCACCGCCCGCATGTCGAACCTGGCGCGCCAGGAAATGTATTTCGACCGCTTCTACGACCTCGACGAACTGATCGAAAAAATCGAAGCCGTCACCGCCGAAGACCTGACCGGCCTGGCAAACGAATTCTTCAAAACCGATTCGGTCGCAGTCACAGTCCTCGGGAATCTACCAGGTCTAAAGATCACGCGCGACCAACTGGCCTGTTGACGCAAGGTCCCTCCGTGTCCTCTGTGGCGAATAGCCTCTTGGTGGGCAGAGGACTTCCCTTCGTGTACCTTCGTGTCCTTAGTGGTTAAAGATTTTCGACGGGCCCCATGTAACTTCCACCAGCCCCATTTCTCCCAGCCGAAACTACGGTCGCTTGACGCGATCTTTCAACACCCACGTCTGTTCGCAGCAATTGCTTCATGTTTGCCCGCCATCGCGGACTAGTTTAGCCTTGGGAGCGAAAGGCAGGAGCGCAATGGCAGACAACAAAACCAAACCCACCAAATTGAGTGTGGCGACGTTTATCGATGCCCTCACGGACCCGGTCAGGCGCTCAGACGCCAAGGCACTGATCAAGTTGATGCAAAATGCGGCCGGAGAAAAGCCGCGAATGTGGGGGCCCTCCATCATTGGCTTCGGCAGCTACCACTACAAGTACGAGAGCGGGCGCGAGGGCGATGCGCCGGTGATCGCTCTTTCTCCGCGTAAGGCCGCGACTGTTCTGTATGGAGTGACCGGGTTTGGTGAGGCGTCGGCGCTGCTAGCAAAACTTGGCAAACATTCAACCGGCAAGGGCTGCCTCTACATCAAAAAGCTCGCGGATGTGGACCAACACATATTGGAGACCCTGATCGTCAAATCTCTGGCCGCCAAGCGCGCGAACGCGAACACCCAGGGTCAATGATCGTAGAGGTGGTTTCAACAACTAGCTGGAAATGTGTCCGCTGGGCAGCCTGCTGCCAGTCCTAGTCGTAGCTACAGTTCTCGGTCTGCTGCTCCTTGTGCTTCGAAGGAAAGCACGATAATCGTTTCGCCCAACGTCGTTGTCCGCCGCCATCGGAACCAGCCATGCCGACCACGCAAGCCCTGAAAAGTCACGGCCAACATACAACGATCCATCAACGTCCCCGGTGCCTGCCCATCTGAGTTCGCCCGGCCTCCGCTTCTTCTGGCCTTTCGCCGATTTTCTAGGCATACTATCCGCAGAATCCGGAGCGGTCACACCCCCGCATGTTTGACCTCGACAAATTCCTCGCCAAAACCAATCGTCGCCTGCTGGCAAACCCGCGCTCGCGCCGGCCCGAGGCGCCCAAGCAGCAGCGCATGATGCTCGTTGCCCTGACTCTGCTCCTCCTCGCTTTAGGATTCGCTCTCTACCGCGATCGTGATTTCTGGTTCCCCGAAACGCAAGAAGCGGTCGACCAGTCACAAGGCCAACCGCAAGCCCAGCCGCAAGCCCAGACGCAAGTCCAGCCCGCGCCGCCCGTTGCCGCCGTGCCGGACTCGCCAGCCCACAAGAACTCTCACGGTGCGAAAGCCAAGCCGAAAGCTGATGTTCGGGCCGTAGCTCCCGCGGACACCTCCGCTCCGCCTGTAACCGCCATCAGAACCGTGCTGCCCCCGCTCGAGGTTGAAGTCGTCGCCGGAAACGTTCATCGCATGCTCCGTCCCGGCACCAACTCAGTGCGAGTCGATGTCCAACCAGGCTCACCTCCCAGCTCAGTCGCCGACGCTCCCGCCGCCAACGACGCAACCGACACGGCAGCCAACCTCACCACCGAAGCCGCCGAGCACGTTCAGATTTCCTCCGACACCGCCGAAATCGTAAATCGGCCCGTGAAGCCCAGCTATCCTCTTCTGGCCCGCCAAATGAAGGTACAGGGCTCGGTGATTCTGCAGGCATTGATCAGCAGGAACGGCGTGATCCAGGATCTCCGCGTCCTCAGCGGCCCGCCGATCCTGGCCAGCGCCGCCCAGGAAGCCGTCAAACAGTGGCATTTCAAACCGCACCTCCAGGGGACCGAGCCCGTCGAAACTCAAACGAGAATCACAGTAAACTTCACCATTTCCACCAACTGAATTCTCGGCCCCGGCGAAATCGGCGAAGCGGCTCCGCTCCAGCTGCGAGCGCAGCCTGCGAATGCGTCTGGAAGCCGTGAACAAGAGATAAAGATCTGGATGGGACGTTACGCTAAGCGACCACACTGCACTGTGTGGCCGGAAAAGATCCCAAAAAATAACGAGCGCCCCAAACTCTTTCGAGTCCAGGACGCCCGGGCAGCCCTCCCCCAGAACTGCTCACCGAAGAAAATAGAATGGCACTCGCCCCCCTGCCTATGGCACTTCCGTGCCATATCCACTTTTTCCGCGCCTGCTTGCCATCTCCTTGAAAACTCGGCGATTCCCACGCTCGCGCCGGAAAGACCCTGACCGCGCTCTCTGAAGTCCCTGTGGATTTTGCCGATGTCCCCAATAGTCAGGGATGTTCCCGCGACCACGCATGTCTCTATTTCACGATTCCGACATCTGCCGCAGCATTCTCGAGAGCCTCCCCGCCGGGCTCTGCGTTGTCGACATGCAAAAGAAAATTGTCATCTGGAGCGACGGCGCCGAACGCATCACCGGCCACTTGCGCCACGACGTCATCGGCCACTCCTGCATCTCAGAAACGCTGCTGCACTGCGATCAGCCCGGTTGCGAATTCTGCAAAGAAGATTGTCCCGTCGCCCGCGCCATCAAGACTTCGCATCCCACCGAGTCCATCGGGTTCCTGCACCACAAAACCGGATACGAAATCCCGGTCCGCGTCCGCGCCGTGCCCGTTCACAACCAGCATGGCTCCATTATCGGCGCCGTCGAAACGTTTGAAGAACTGCAACAAACCGCCGCGCCGATTCATCGCGACGGCAGCCTCACGCTCCCCGGCTGCATCGACGAAGTCACCGACGTCGCCAGCCACGCCTTGATGCTGTCCCACCTGCGCCGCACGCTTGCGACTTTTGTCGAGGTCCAGATGCCCTTCGCCGTGCTGAGCATGCGACTCGAAGGCTTGCCCCACTTCCGCGCCAGCCTCGGCCCCGAAGCGGCTTCCTCCTTATTACGAGTCGTCGCGCGTTCCCTCGAAAGTACCCTGTGGTCTACCGACTTCATCGGACGCTGGAGTGACGACCAGTTTCTCGTCATCCTCAATGGCTGCCGCGAGGAAGCACTGCCCGCCGTACGCGAGCGCGTCCGTCGCATACTCTCCGGCGACGGCATCGAGTGGTGGGGAGAACGCCGCTCCCTCCCGGTCGCGGTCGGTGAAGCCTCCGCCCAGCCCGGCGACACTGTCGAGGCCCTGATGCAGCGTGTTCAGAAATCACTGGAGGCAGCTTCCGCCTGGCGAACCAACTCTGCCCCCGCTTCGAACGGTTCGTCTTGCAACGGATCTCCTTCGAAAGGATCATCCGGGAGTTAGCAATGTTTGCAATCATCGGCATCGTCGTCGTTTTCGGTTGCATTGTGGCAGGTTACCTCATGGAACACGGCAACCTCCGCGTCCTCATTCAACCGGCCGAATTGATCATCATCGGCGGCGCCGCCATGGGGACGCTTCTGGTCGCCAATCCGCTTCACATCATCAAGAAGATCGCGGCCGGAATCGGCGGTGTGTTTGGCAGTTCGAAGTTCGGCAAGCAGACCTACATCGACACCCTGAAAATGATGTACGACCTGCTCAACAAGGCACGCAAAGACGGCCTCATGGCGCTCGAGGCCGACGTGGAAGAACCGGAAAAAAGTCAGGTCTTCGCCAAGAATCCAGCTTTCCTCAAAAACCATCACGTTCGCGATTTCGTCTGCGACTCGCTCCGCATGGCCATCACCGGCATCGACGCCTTCGATCTCGATCAGATGCTTGACCTCGACCTCGAAGTTCACCACCAGGATTCCACAGCGCCCACCGCTGCCCTCAGCACCGTGGCCGATTCCCTGCCCGGCCTCGGAATCGTCGCTGCCGTGCTCGGCGTCGTCATCAGCATGGGCGCTCTCGGTGGTCCGCCCGAAGAAATCGGTCACAAGGTCGCCGCCGCTCTGGTCGGAACCTTCCTCGGCATTCTGCTCTGTTACGGGTTGGTCGGCCCCATCGCCGCCAACATGACCAAGGCCGCCGAAGAAGAACACGCCTTCCTCTATGTCATGCGCGTTCTCATGGTCTCTTTTCTGAAGGGCACTGCCCCCATCATGGCTGTAGAAGTCGCTCGCCGCGCCGTTCCCGGCCACGTCCGCCCCTCATTCAAGGAACTCGAACAAGCCTGCCGTAACCGACCGCCGGAAACAACGCCGGCGCCTGAGGCGGAGGCCGCTGCCGGAGCCGCCTCCTCCTAAGCCTCCACACAAAGAATATGGACAAAACTCGCCCCATCATCATCCTCAAGAAAAAAGGCGGCCACGGCGGCCACCACGGCGGCGCGTGGAAGGTCGCCTACGCCGATTTCGTCACCGCCATGATGGCCCTCTTTATCGTCCTCTGGCTCCTCAGCTCCAGCAAGCAGGTTCAGGAAGCTGTTGGCGGATATTTCAAAGACCCCACCGGCAACTCTCAGAAAATCGGATCCAACATGGCCGGATCCGGCGAGAACTTCACCCTCACTCGCGACAACATGCCGCGCCTCAAAGAACAATTGCAGCAGGCCAGGCAGATGACGGATTTCGAAAAGCTCAAAAGCCACGTCGAGATGACGGTGACCGCCGAAGGCCTCCGCATCGAACTCTCCGAATCCGCCAACGGAACTTTCTTCGACAGCGGCAGCGCCAAGTTGAAGGGCGACGGCAGCGACATGCTCGTCACCCTCGCTCAGGAATTGGGCAAACTCCCCAACAAACTCTCCATCGAAGGCCACACCGATTCCCAGCCTTACACCTCCGCCGCCTACAGCAACTGGGAACTCTCCACTGACCGCGCCAACGCCGGCCGCCGCGTCATGCAGGCCAATGGAGTCCGCCCCGACCAGGTCACCCAGGTCCGCGGCTTTGCCGACCAGCGACTCCGCAAGGCCGACGCCCCTCTCGACCCGTCCAACCGCCGCATCTCGCTCATCGTGCAATACATCGTAAAAAACAACAATGACGACGAAGATGCCAAACCCTCCCCCGGCGAGCAGAAAACCGAAGGCAGCCAAGCTTCATCCACTCAGGAAAAATCAGCCGCAAAGGAATGACTTCGTTCCGGCAGGAATACCCATTCAACCTTGGTTTGACCCGCACAAACGGCTGTGCAACACTGCTCGGGGATCTGTTTATGCTCCGCGGCCACGCCATTGCGATGCATCGTGTCGCGCGGCTTCTCTACGTCCTCTTCTCTCTCGCTGGTTTGCTCTCCGCAACTGCCATCGCTCAGGACCGCGTTTCCGTCCCAAACCCCCAGCCGCTGCACGGCGTCGATGACCCCAATCGGCGGGTCGTCACAACCTATCCCACGGCCCCCGGCACGGGAGTCCTCATCTTCACCGTGTATGCCGAACGCAAGGGTGCTCAACTCGATCGCCAGGCGCTATTGAAACTCGTAAACCTGGACAATCAGTCGGCCACATGGCAGACCACCGGCGATACGTCGCTGGGAGTCTTTACCGACCTCCCCTACGGAAGCTACGCCGTGGATGTAAGCGCCGTCGGCTTTCTCAGCACTCATAAAGAAGTAAAACTCGGGGACTCCCTCGGCCCCGCTCGCACTGACATCGTGCTCAACCGCGATCCCGAAGCGATCAATCTTGATGTGTCGGGCGCGTTGCTGTCGCCGAAAGCGCGGAAGCAGACCAAGCACGCCATTGCGGCACTCAAGTCTGGAAAGCTCAAAGAAGCGCAGAAACAACTCGACGACGCCTATAAGCTGTCGCCAGCCAGCCCCGATCTGAACTTTCTTCTCGGGTATTTGTATTTTCAAAAGGGAGAATTCGCCCAGGCCGGAACTTACCTGGGGACAGCGGCGAATTTCAGCCCGCACAACGCTCAGGCTCTCACCCTCTTGGGCCGAACCAACCTCGAACGCCAGGATTACCCGGCCGCACGATCCGCGCTCGAGCAAGCCATACTGGCGGATCCCGAAAACTGGCTCCCGCACAACCTCCTCGCCGATACTTACCTGCGCCAGCGCGACTACGACAAAGCCCGCGACCAGGCGCAGATCGCGATCACCAAGGGCAAAACGACTGCCAGCCCCGCCCAACTCGTCCTCGGTCAAGCCCTCGTAAACCTCCGTCAAGATCAGGAAGGCATTCAAGCTCTACAGGTCTTCCTCGAGCAATCGCCGCAACATCCCTTGGCTCCTCAGGTTCGCACTCTGATCGCGGAGATCCAGAAGCGTCCCTCCGCTTCCGCGCCACTCGATGACACGCAGACGACCCAGGCTGATCTTTCCGCCGTCGATCCACTTGCGGCCCTTGCCGCTCCCGGCCTCTCCGTGAATTCGTGGCAACCCTCGGGCATCGATGAAATCAAGCCCGCCGTCGCACCCGACGTCGTCTGTCCGTCCGAGAGGGTCGTGGAAGAGTCCGGTAGACGCGTGGAGGCGCTTGTCGAGGACGTCGCACGTTTCGCCGCCGTTGAAGAGCTAATGCATCAATCCCTCAACGAATTCGGCATCCCCGTTCGCACCGAAACCCGCAAGTACAACTACGTCGCTTCTATCTCCGAACCTCAGCCCGGATTTCTCGCGGTCGATGAATACCGCTCCGACAAAGTCGGCGCGGCGGAATATCCGGACAATATTGCCAGCACCGGCTTTGCTGTTCTCGCGCTCGTCTTCCATCCTCACATGCGCGGCAACTTCGTCATGACCTGCGAAGGCCTCGGGGACTGGCACGGGCGGGCCACATGGCTTGTCCACTTCCGCCAGCGCGAAGACCGCCCCAACCGCATTCACAGCTATAAAATCGGCACTCAAATTTATCCCGTTGACTTGAAAGGAAGGGCATGGATCGCCGCCGACACCTTCCAGATCGTGCGCATAGAATCCGAGATGGTCAAGCCCATGCCCGAAATCCGACTTCTCGCGGAACACGAAGTCGTGGAATACGGGCCCGTCCCGTTTCCCAAGAAGAACACTTCCCTCTGGCTCCCCAAGAGCGCGGATATTTACTTCGACTTCCGCAAACACCACTACTACCGCCGCCACAGTTTCGATCACTACATGTTGTTCTCGGCCGAGACCCAGGAAAAGCGGAAAGAGCCGGCGGCACCGCCTGCCGTCGAGAAGAAATCTTAGGCCCGCCATGCTTCGTATCAGTCGCATCGACCACACCTTCGCCCGCGTACCCTCCATCCTGTTAGTCGCGTGCACGCTTATTGTGAACGTTCTCGCCCAGATCCCAGCAAACAGCCCGGGCGAACTTACAAGAAATCCAAACAACATTTCAAACATCGCGAGTTACAACACCGCCCCAGGGACCGGAGTACTCGTATTCCATGTGTTCGCCGAAAAGAAGAGCGCTCGCATGGAAGGGCCCGTCCGGCTGGAACTCATGAATCTCGCCAATCACTTGGGCGTGTTCCAGACAATCGAAGGCGATGCAGACGGCGTATTCGTCGACACCGCTTTCGGAAACTATGAAATAGAGGTCAGCGCGTTGGGATACATCAGCGCTCGTCAACAGGTGCAAGTGGTGAGCACAATTCACCCGGAGCCGATTGACATTGTATTGGAACGCGATCCCTCGGCTGTCAACCTCGACGTCGCGGCCGGCATCATTTCTGCCAAAGCGCGGAAAGAAGTCAGACACGCTGTGTCTCTGCTGAAGTTAGGCGACCTCGCAGAAGCGCAGAAGCATCTGGAGGCCGCTTACAAATTAGCTCCCGCCAGTTCAGATTTGGATTTTTTACTCGGTTATCTGTACTTCCAGCGGAAAGACTATACACATGCACGAACCTACTTGACTGCCGCCGCATCCCTCGGTCCTCACAACGCCCAGGCGCTGACTCTGTTGGGCAGAACCGCCTTGGAACAAGAAGACTATCCCGCAGCTCGATCCGCCCTGGAGCAAGCCGTTCTAGCCGACGACGACAATTGGCTGCCTCATAACTTGTTGGCGGACGCCTATCTTAGCCAGAAGGATTATGGCAAAGCCCGAGACGAAGCGTTGATTGCGATCACAAAGGGCAACAAGAATGGAAAGACGATTGCCAGCCCCGCCGAGCTTGTCCTAGCGCAAGCGCTCATTGGGCTCGGGCACAACCAGGAGGCCATTCAAGCGCTCGAGATCTTCCTGAAGGATTCTCCCCAGAATCCCATGGTCTACCAAGTCCACAACTTGATCGCAGATCTCAAGAACAACAATTCCGGTTCCGCGGGTAGAGACGCGAAGAATTCAGGTATCACTGTGTCCCGCGCTGATCCACTTGGAGCCGTTCCCGATCCTGCCCTTACGCCTCAGACTTGGCGGCCACCCGACGTTGACGACACCAAGCCAACTTTCGTCCCCGACGTTGCGTGTCCCACCGCGCAAGTCATCGACGAGTCGGGGAAAAGAGTACAGGAGTTAGTTCGGGATCTCGCCCGCTTCGCCGCTAACGAAGAGTTATTCCATCAGTCGATCGACGCGTTTGGCTTTGCGACTAACACCGAGACGCGAAAGTACGACTACGTGGCAACGGTGTTGGAGTCCGAACCGGGCTCTGCTTTCATTGAAGAATATCGTTCAGACAAACCCGGGCAGGGCGGTTATCCCGACGCTATTTCGAGCACAGGCTTCATCGCGCTGGCGCTCGTCTTTCGTCCCGACATGCAAAAAGACTTCGATCTGCATTGTGAGGGACAGGCCGTCTGGCACGGACAGACCACATGGTTGGTACACTTCCGCCAGCGTCACGACCGTCCAAATCGAATGCACAGCTATTCATTTGGCGGTCAGGCTTTCCCCGTCGATCTCAAAGGCAGAGCGTGGATTACCGCCGACAAGTTTCAAATCGTGCGGATCGAAGCCGACATGGTCAAACCCATGCCTGAAATCCAGTTGCTCAGCGAGCACCAGACCGTGGAATATGGCCCAGTGCCGTTCCCCAAAAAGAATACAACTCTCTGGTTGCCGAAGACCGCAGAGATCTACTTCGACTTTCGCAAACATCGCTACTATCGGCGGCACGCTTTTGATCACTTCATGCTTTTCTCTGTGGACGCCGACGAAAAACGCAAAGAACCCCTGCCCTCGCCTGCCATGGAAAACCAAGTGAAAGACCAGCCGTAGTGGGTGCCCCACCCTTGTCGCGCTTTTTTGCGACAGGGTGGGGATTTTGAATTTCCCGACAGTCCCCGCATGTTGGCCCACACAAGCTGCCGTACCTTGAAATAACTTTACAATTCCCATCCCCGTTCCCCGCGACTCCCGGCTGTATAATCCCCGATTGATTCCCACTCAGGAGCGCTCATCATGAAGAGGTCTACGCGACTCGTCTGTTCAGTCGTCGTCATCTTGTCGTTCGTCCCCGCAGTCTGGTCTCAGGAGAAAGTCGATCTCGAAGCCATCTCCCGCATTCGCTATGAGGGCTTCCACAATTCCAAAGTCATGGAATACGCCTCCGGCCTCATGGATTCCATCGGCGAACGCCTCACCGGATCTCCCAACATGAAGCGCGCCAACGAATGGACCCGCGACCAACTCAGCGCCGCCGGCCTCACCAACGCTCACCTCGAATCCTGGGGTCCCTTCGGCCGCGGATGGGCCAATCAATACGTCAACGCCCGCATGACGACTCCCGACGTCGTCCCTCTCATCGTCTACGCCAAAGCCTGGACCCCCGGCACCGACGGCGTCGTCACCGGCAAATGCATACGCGCCAACATCGAAAAGAAAGAGGACTTCGACAAGTACAAGGGCAAGCTGGCCGGAATGATCGTCATCACCGGACCCGATGCCGAAGTGAAGCCCATCACCGAGCTTCCCTACAAACGTCTCTCCGACGAGGACCTCGCCAAGACCTCCGAATATGAAATCCCCGGCGAGCGCCCGCCCTTCCGTATGTCCGAGATCGCGCGCCGACGCCAGTTCCAGAAAGATCTCAACCAGTTCTACGCCGACGAAAAAGTTCTCGCCGTCATCGACCACAGTCGCGGCACCTCCGGCGGTGGCACCGTCTTCGTTCAGTCCGGCGGATCCTACAAGCCCGGCGAGACCACCACGGTTCCTCAGCTCACCCTGGCCTCCGAGCACTGGACCCGCATCGCCCGCCTCCTCCAGCAGAAGAAAGACGTCACCCTAGAACTGAATGTCATCAACACCTTCTACGACGATGACCTCATGCAGTACGACACCATCGCCGAAATCCCCGGTACCGACAAGAAAGATGAAGTCGTTATGCTCGGCGCCCACCTTGACTCCTGGCATGCCGGCACTGGCGCCACCGACAACGGCGCCGGCACCATCGTCATGATGGAAGCCGTCCGCATCCTGAAAGCTATCGGCATCACGCCCCGCCGCACCATCCGCATCGGCCTCTGGAGCGGCGAAGAAGAAGGCCTGCTCGGCTCGCAAGGCTACGTCGAACAGCATTTCGGCTCGCGCCCCCGCATGGACGATCCCAACATGAAAGACATGCCCACTCTCCTGCGCCGCGATGCCGGCCCAGTCACCGTGAAACCAGAGCAGGCCAAAGTCTCCGCCTACTTCAACGTCGATAACGGCACCGGAAAAATCCGCGGCGTCTACCTCCAGGAAAACGCAGCGGTCGCTCCCCTCTTTAAAACGTGGATGGAGCCTTTCAAAGACCTCGGCATGACCACGCTCAGCATGCGCAACACCGGTGGCACCGACCACCTTTCTTTCGACGCGGTCGGCATCCCCGGATTCCAGTTCATCCAGGATCCCATCGAATACGAAACCCGCACCCACCACTCCAACATGGACGTCTACGACCGCCTCCAGCCCGAAGACCTCAAACAGATCTCGGTCATCGTCGCCAGCTTCGTCTACGACGCCGCCATGCGCGACCAAATGCTCCCCCGCAAGCCCATCGAGAAGCCGATCACGCGAGAGCCAGAGAAGAAAGAAGACTAGAAAAGATAAAGATAAAGATGAAGTGATTAGAAAGAGGAGCAGTATGTAGCGCGGGCGCCCCCGCCCGCGCCGCCATCACCACAGTGAACGACTAGCGGAAGCCCGCGTCGGACGCAAGACGGTTGGGCACGAATCCCGCGGGGCGGTGAAGCGTGTGGAAGAGCGGCCCTTAGGGCCGCGTGAGCGTCAGAATGAGTCGGGCTTTGGCCCCTGAGGGCCGCTTCCGCAATTCGAAGACGACCCCCGCCACGCAAAACTCTAAAACCGAAACGTCAACCCCACCGACGGCACCGCCGTATGCGTTACCGAATTCGTGCTCAGCGCGCCAAACCCAAAATCAGGCGTCCCATACAGCAGCCCTCGATATTCCGCCCGCAGCGACATCCGTTTACGAATCGCATAATTCACACCCGCCCCATACACGAATACGCCCTTCGCCTGCGACTGCGCTCCTGACAGAGTATTGAATTGGTTCCCGCTCGGCTCGAACATCAGCGCCCCGCCTCCCGCCAGAATATATGGATTGAACCTGGAACTCGTGTGATAGGGAAGATTCAGAACCAGGCTTCCCGTCACTTGATGAATCCCCGACTGAATCCTGAACGCGCCCGCCGGCACAAGATATTTCTGCGAGTTCGAATCGTACCCATACGCCGCTTCCGCCGCTGCCCAGTGATTCAAGTGATACCGGTACGTGCTCAGAAACCCACCTGTCTCCGTCGTGCTATAAGCCGTCCCATTCCCGCTCGTACTGCGCGTGAAAAAACCTGCCCCCTGCAAACTGATCTCCGACCGGTTCTCCTGCGCCATCGCCGCCAGTGTCAGAAGAACCATACTTCCCAAAAGAATGCATATCCACCGCATAAATGTACCTCTCCCTAAGTTTGAAATTGTTCACTGCAGACCACTCCCACATCGTGGCCCTAGATACTTCGGCGCCACGTTCAATCGCAGCAACTTGATTGAAATTTCTGGGATGCCCGCGCTCTCCGGCGGCGTTGCATTTCAAAACCTAGAGTTTTGTCATCACGCGTAAAGTTTTTTATGGCTGTCTCCAGAAGCGGGCCGACCATCTTCAGGGTGCGTCATCTTAGAAAATTGTGTAACTCGAATTCTCTGCGTGGCACGCACGCGAGAAGAGTGAGAAACTCAGTAATAAGCAAAGTAGATCGAACGCTCACGCATAATTGAAGGACGGAACAACATCATGTTTTCCCCGCAGCCCATCGGACACATAAAAAGTCCCTACGACAACACTAAGCAAATCCCAAAAGGTCCCGGCGCCAAGCACGAAGCCGAAGGCATCCTCGAAATCCTCCCGCAGTTCGCCCTCGGCCTCACCGACATCGAAGGCTTCTCGCACTTGTTCGTCATCTGGGTCTTCGACCGCTCCGAAGATTATGAGTTGCTCGGCACTCCTCCCGTCGACGACCGCCCGCACGGCGTCTTCGCCACCCGCTCTCCGCGCCGCCCAAATCCCATCGGACTCACCGTCGTCGAACTCCTCCGCCGCGATGGCAATTCCCTGCACGTCCGCGGTCTCGACATGCTCGACGGCACCCCCATTCTCGATCTCAAGCCCTACCTTTCCAGCATCCCAGCTGAGCAGATACGCCGCGGCTGGCTGGCCGAAGCCGAGGCCCGCCGCGCCCACCCATCCCCCGCGTAAATATGCAATTTTCTTCATCTTGCGGCCCTTGCGAAGAGTGATGTAGCTTTCCAAGGCAAGGTGCGCCCCACCCCCGTTTGCGCACTGGAATAGCACCGTTCCCAACCCAGGAGGATCGTCATGGAGTTCCACCGCACTGCGGGATTCATCGTCTCGCGTCAGCAGTCTCTGCGCACGTCGTTCCAATCCATCTGCAGAACCACCATGCTCGCCGCCGCGGCCCTGCTCTGCGCGGCAGCAGTCGCGCAGGCCCAGACGGTCACAACCATCTACAACTTCGCTGACAACGGGATCAGCGGAGCCAATCCCTGGTACGTCACTCTGGTGCAGGGCACCAACGGCAATCTCTACGGCACCACCTACAACGGCGGCGCCAACCTCCAGGGTACTGTCTTCAACGTGACCACCTCCGGTCAGCTCAAGAACCTCCACAGCTTCGGCGCCACCACGACAGACGGCGCCTATCCCACCGGCGGCCTCACTCTCGGCACCGACGGCAACTTCTACGGCACCACCATGCAGGGTGGCAACCAAAGCATGGGCATTATCTTCAAGATCACGCCCACGGGCACTCTGACCATTCTGCACAACTTCAACACCTTCAAAGACGGAGCGTTCCCCTGGGGTCCTCCCATTCTCGCCTCTGATGGCAACTTCTACGGCACCACCAGCGGCGGCGGTGCCAACTCGCGCGGCATCGTCTACAAGATCACCAGCTCGGGCACCTTCACCGAGATCTACAAGTTTGACGTCACCCTCCTCCACGGCTATTCTCCGATCGCTCCTCCAATACAAGGCACCGATGGATTCCTCTACATCCCGGTCTCTCAGGGAGGCACGTCCTTCTGCGGAACCATCCTGAAGCTGTCCACCTCCGGAGTGGTCAACAACACCTTCAGTTTCCCCTGCGGCCCCGGCGGATACTTCCCCATCGGCCCACTCGTCCAGGCTTCGAACGGGAACTTCTATAGCACCACGCAAAACGGCGGCACCAATAACGAGGGCACCATTTATCAGGTCACGCCCGGCCTCGCCGTTACCGTGCTCCACAGCTTCGGTGCGACCTTCGGAGACGGCACCCTGCCCGCCGCCGGCCTCCTCCTCGCCACCGACGGCAACTACTACAGTGCGACCTCTGACGGCGGCTCCAGTGGCGACGGCACGCTGTTCAACACTTCGACCAGCGGAACCTACTCCGGCCTGTACAGCTTCAACAACACCGTCAACCTCACGCAGATGTCCCCATTGTCTCCGCCGATCCAGGCCACCAATGGCCTCCTCTATGGCATGACCGAATTCGGTGGACCCACCAACAACGGCACCATCTACAGCCTCGACATGGGACTGGCGCCCTTCGTGAACACAGCACTATTCACCGGCAAGCAAGGCAGCACCGTAACGCTGCTCGGTGCGCACCTGAAGGGCACAACCAGCGTCACCTTCAACGGAATCGCCGCAAGCTTCAGGGTGCTCTCCGACACGCACCTAACCGCAGCCGTTCCCCCGGGTGCAACCAGTGGTCCGATCCAGGTAATTACTCCTGGCGGCGCTCTGCTGAGCAGGAAGAGCTTCGTCGTGAAGCACTAATGTGGCACGGGCGCTCTTGCCCGCGCTTTTGCCCCATCCTCATTTCGCGATTTGGCGAGATTTAAGGATGGGGCTTTTGATTTCTCTGTTCATTTGAGGGACCCCTCCCCCTCCGGTCTATTGGAATCATCGCATTAGCGGTGCCCGCGTTGTCATAGCGATGGTTTCCCCGGATTACCGGTTACTCAAGCGCGATCCTAAGATCCACAATTGAGATGGCCCGGTGTGCAAGAGCTCATCGCGCCCGTTCTCGCCATCAACAGCAGGATCACTCGCGTCCGGCGGCGGAGGCAGCGCGGAATAACTGAGTTGATATAGCCTTGAATGACATGCCGGGCAACTGATGCCGGCCACTTCAACGGAGTTGACCTCTTATGCGCAAGATCATTTCGATATCATCCGTTTCTCTCCTTTTACTCGCGCCCTTCGCTTTGCCCCAGACCACCAAAACGCCAACGCCGGTCAGCCCGCGGGGACCGAGTGTCGCCGCCGGCAGCCAGGGCGTGGTTGTTTCCGGTAAGGCTGCCGCCACTGCTGCCGGCATCAAGATTCTGGAACAGGACGGAAACGCCGCCGATGCAAGCGCCGCCACTCTGCTGGCACTGTCCGTAACTTATGTGGGCGCGTTCTGCGTAGGAGGAGAGGTTCCCATTCTGGTTTACAGCGCCGACCAGAAAAACGTGAAGCTGCTGGAGGGACAAGGGGAAGCCCCTCGCGACCCCAAAGCCATCGCCTGGTACATGCAACACGGAATCCCGGACGGTGACGTCAAGGCAGCCGCCGTGCCCGGCACCATCGATGCGATTGTTACCCTGCTGAAACTCTACGGGACCAAAAGCTTCGAAGAGGTCGTGCAGCCGACCCTGGCCATTCTGGACGCCGGCGGCCCGAGTTGGTACACCGACACCGGCAGTGGGCAGAAGATCGAAACCGGCGTGAACTGGCAGGCGGATATGGCGGTGACCTTTCGCAAATTGGTCGAGTCCGAAAAGACAGCGAAAGGTACGCGGCAGCAGAAACTGCAAGCCGTGTCGGACCGCTTCTATCGCGGCGACATCGCCGACGCCCTGGAAGCCTGGTATATCGAAAAGGGAGGTTTCCTTCGCAAGGCGGATTTGGCCGCACACAAAACTCCCGTGGTGGATCCGCTCAAGACCACGTACCGCGGCTACACGGTTTATAAGGCAGGTCCCTTGACGCAGGGTCCTTATCTCTCACAGACGCTGCGCCTGCTCGAAGGCTTTGACCTGAAGAAGTTGGGCTTCAATTCGGCGGGCTACATCCACACGGTGATTGAAGCGGAGAAACTGGCGTTAGCAGATCGTGACGAGTATTACGGCGATCCGAACTTTGTGAAGGTGCCGATGCAGCAGTTGCTTTCCGATCAGTACACCGAAATGCGGCGCAAGCTAATCGATCCGAAAAAGGCATCTCTCGAGCTCCGGCCAGGCGACCCCTACACTATGAAACCGACCAAGCCGCCCACCATCACCGGGCCCTGGCATGGCGGAACCACCGTCATGTGTGTGACGGATAAGTTTGGGAACGTCATCGCGGCAACTCCCAGCGGCCTGTCAAGCATAGCTGGCGTGGCCGGACGCACGGGCATTATTCACGGAAGCCGGCTCAGCAGCCTGAACACGTTTGCGGGAACTCCGAACGTTATCCAGCCCGGCAAGCGGCCGCGAATTACGCTGAGCCCCACGCTGCTTTTCCATGACAACCAACCCGTGATGGCGATCTCGGTAGCGGGAGGCGACCAGCAGGATCAGGCAGCCATCCAGGTCATCCTCAACTACGTGGAGTTCGGCATGAGTCCCGAGGAGGCGTTTAAGGCGCCGCGCTTCTCTACCACGCATTTCATCAGCTCCTTTGGTCAGGACCGAGCTAGCCTGGGCAGCCTCTCTGTGCCCAACACCCTCCCCGAAGGAGTGCAGGCCGACTTGAGGGCTCGCGGCCACGTGGTTACCGCCAGCCGCGGCGGAGTGGGCGGAGTGGCGCTCATCGGCATTGATCCCAAGACCAAGCAGGCCACCGGCGTGGGTCCGGCCGCTGGCAAAATGGAATAGACTCCGCGTACCTCGGCGTAACGTTCTTCGGGTCATGCTGTGTACATCTCCTTAGTTTTGGCGACACTCACGGCCGATAAGTCTTAGTGCTCCCACGAGCTTGCACCAAGTGTGAGGAAGAACCTCAATAACGAAAAACGACAACCTCACTGGTGTGCCAGCAGGACACTTTGGCATCCGAATCGAACAAGCGGATCGGCGAAACCGTGAGGAGGGAGATCAGGAAAAGGACCTGGGAACAGGAGAGGTTTGGGGGCGCGATGTCTATTCCCGGTGAAACCTTCGAGATTGATCAGGCTCTTCTGGTCCATCGTGTCCAGGTTGCTCGGCCGGTTTGGCACGGGGTCCGGCAACCCCCCGCCGGCTGCGAATGTTTCAAGTTCCTCCGGCTTAGCGTGGCCCATCCAGTGCTATGAACCCGTACCCTCCAAAACGTCAGTTTGCGGGCTTCCTTTATCGGAGTCTGTGACGCTCAACGTCCCCGTCCTTGAGCCTGTGGCTGCCGGAGTAAACGTGACATTGATGGTGCAAGTGCCACCGTTGGCCGCGATCGACGTGCAACCGTTGCTCTGGATTTTGAAGTCGCCCTTGTTCGTTCCAGTGATCGTGGCGGAAGTAACGGTCACCGTAGTTGTTCCATGATTCGTCAGCGTCACCGTCATAGGCGCACTCGTCGTACCCACAGTTTGGGTGCCGAAGTTTACCGGCGAAGGAGACATCGTGATCTCGGTTCCGTTGCCGCTCAGGGAAAGGATGTGCGGACTGCCACAGGCATCGTCGATGATCGTGATCGTCGCAGTTCGTTTTCCGACAGCCGCTGGCGTGAATGTGACCGTCATCGTGCATTTTGCCCCGACGGCCAGCGACGTGCTGCAGGTATTGGACGTAATCGTAAAGTCTCTACTGTTGGTCCCGCCCAGCATGATGCTGGTGATGGTCAGTGCCACCTGACCTACATTGGTGAAAGTTTCCGTGATGGGCGCACTCGTGGTACTCAGCAGTGTGCTCGGAAAACTCAATACCGAAGGAGAGAATGTGTCGCTCGGAGCGCCGTTGTAAGTCGCTACTGCCGAAGTGCCGCCTAATGCCATGCTCCAGCCAAACTGAACCTTGGAAAACGTTCCCGTTTCCGAGGCGTAGCTCATGACCGGGAATGTGGTTCCGATCGCCGGCTTGAATCCGCTGACGAGGCAAAGAATGGCCGTGCCGGCGAACGAGGCAGCTCCGCCGATGTTCAGCGTGTCGAACTTTCCAGCGGTGCTTCCCGCAATGTCGAAAAGCAGCGAACCGCCTGACCCCTGGGTGTAGTTCCCAGCTCCCGAACCGCTGATGGCCAGGCTTCCGGTCGTGACTTTTGGAGAGGACAGACTGGGGCTCAGCAACCCGGCTGTGTTCGTCACGTCACCAGTAATGGTGCCGCTTCCGAGCACGCTGCCCGCTTGCTCCGCAAGTGGCGACGTTCCTGACATCAATATCGTGCCGCCTTCGAGAAGCGTCGAGCCCTTGGTCTGGGTGTACGAGCTTCCCAGCAGAAGCACGCCGGATTGAGCGATTACCGTACCGGTGTTGTCAAAAACGATGCTGCTGGTCACGCCTCCGCCGCTGGTGCTGGTTCCACCCGTCTTCTCGAATGTTCCCGCGTTGCTGAACGTCGGCGGGTTGCCGCCGTCAAAGGCGATCTGGGTGTCGACCGTATGGTTCCATGTGGCCCCGGCCAGATTGTTGAAAATCGACCCATTCAGCATCAGGAACTCACTGCCCGACCAGGTCGCGGTCGCGCTATTGTTCAACGTCCGGGTGTCGAGAAACGGTTCTCCGGAGATCGTCATGCCCCCCTTGGCGTTTGTAATTCCGGTTCCGCTTTCCGTTCCTCCCGACCACGTCATCAGTCCCGTGACCGTCAGGGTGTCCGTGCCCGTCAACGTGCCGGCGCTCTGGGTTATCGTACTCACCGAAACCGCCTTGCCCGTCGAGAAGTTGAGCGTTCCTACGGTGATCGTCAGCGGCCCGGTTGCCGTCACAGTCGCCGGCGAAGTGAAGTTCACGGTCGTTCCGCTCTCCTTCGTACCGCCGGTGATGTTGTATGTGCCGGTGTAATTCAGGGTCCCGGAAGAGCCGAAGTTCACAGTGCCGGCACCGCTGATGCTCCCGTTCAACGCTGCGGTCCCACCGCTGCCGAGCTGAAGGTTGGCTCCCGTAGCCACGCTCCAGGTCCCGGAACACACTCCCGTGCAACTGCCCACGTCGGAGATGACCAACGTCCCGGTATTGGCTTGCACCGCGCCAGAGTTGTTGAAAACGATGCTGCTGGTCACGCCTCCGCCGCTGGTGCTGGTTCCGCCCGTCTTCTCGAATGTTCCCGCGTTGCTGAATGTCGGCGGGTTGCCGCCGTCAAAGGCGATCTGCGTGTCGACCGTATGGTTCCACGTGGCCCCAGCCAGATTATTGAAAATCGACCCATTCAGCATCAGGAATTCAATGCCCGACCAGGTCGCGGTCGCGCTATTGTTCAACGTTCGGGTGTCGAGAAACGGTTCTCCGGAGAGAGCGATGCCCCCCTTGGCGTTTGTAATTCCAGTTCCGCTTTCCGTTCCTCCCGACCACGTCAGCATTCCCGTGATCGTCAGGGTGCCCGTGCCTGACAACGTTCCAGAGCTAAGTTCGAGCGTGGTCACGGAGCTTGCGCCATTCAGCGTCAGAGTGCCACCGCTGACCTTCAGGTCCGCGAACGTTGCCGTTCCGCTAATGGTGAGCGGTCCCGAGGTTAAAGACAACGTAGCCCCGGAGGTCAGGCTGCTGATAGTTTGATTGGCGGCAGCGAGGGTGCCAATCGCAATCGTCGACGTGAACGTGCTGGCAATGCAGACGCTACTCGTCGAGGCAGGCACGCCGCTGCTCCAGTTTCCCGCGGTGGACCACTGATTGTCGCCGGCCGTGCCCGTCCAGTTGTCGGTTCCCGATCCACACGTCACGGTTGGCGGCAGGCTTGCACGTCGATTTTCCGAAACCACCAGTCTTGAACCGTTTCGTTGAACTTGCGCGCTCGCCGTAATCGTGAGGGCGAAGAGCAAGCATACCGAGATCACTAAAAGGAAAGAGCGAACCTGCAGGGCGGCAGTCCTGGTTAGCATGACATCTCCTGTGCAGAGCTTCGTTGCGAAGTCTTGCTCTGGATGCAAAGATTTCTGTTGCCTACGGGCGGAAATGGAAGGAGAATTCAGTCGGAGTGCCTGCCACCGGTCGTAGTCCGGGACTCACGACCAATACTGCCCGAATGTCCCGATTCTCTTCCTCCCCCCGACATACTCCTTCGGACGATTCATATACGTTCGCACCAAAGGTAGCTATTCCAGATCGGTGGGATCGTTGAACAGCACCGTCAGCTTGATGCTCCCATGACCAAACTGAGGGAAGTTGGTTGCGTTTGGATTCGCCGGATCCAGGGTTGATGCCGTGTCGTCGGGTGGAAAGAGGACCAGCGAGTTCAGAAATGTGATCAAGCTATTCTGGTCGTTTGGCTTCAAGGCGGCGAACGTGTTACGGGCAGTAAGAGCTTCGCCCCCGTGGCGGAGAATGACATCGTTCAGTGTCATGCTGCGGCCGTCATGACCATAGGGTCCGGTACTCCCGACACCCCACAACGGCCGGGTCAGGAACTGCGTCTGCAAGGTTCCGTCCCAGTTGCGCTCGTAGAAGTTTGTTCCCAGGTCATGCCGCTTGAAGTCGGTGAAAATGTCTTTCACCACGAAAGAGTTTTCCAAAGGCAGTTTCAAGACGGGCTGTCCGCTTCCATCATCGTGAGTGTAGTAGAGGGTGGAGGCAGTGGCGAAGAGACTGTTGAAAACTCCATTCACCGTGTCGTAATTGGTTTCAACGTCGGCCACACGGCGATCGTGGTTGATCGTCATATCGGCGATATGACAAGAGGAGCAGCCAACTTGATTGAACAGTGCGCGCCCGTGATCCGTGGCAGAGGTTTCCTGATAATGGGCGGGCTTGAAGTAATTGAGCAAATAGAATTCGAGATGATCGACAAGGGCGGGGTCAATCTCGTTTCCGTTTTTTGTGTCCGGGGGTGATGGCGGACTAATCGTATCCTTGGATCCGTCCAGCACCATTCCCGATGGAGTTACGACACGGCCGCCGGCGCTGGCGGTCAGCAGGTCGGGATCGGTAGACGCCTCCAGCCCCATTTCTTTATGCAGGGCACCGACCACGAATTCGCGGATGGAAATCGTGGAACCTTCGGCGAAGAATGGCTTGACACGCAGATCAGTATCGACTCCGGCCACCTGCGAGGTATCGACGGAGCCGTCAGAGTTCCCAGTGATGCTGCCATACTGGACACCCTTGCTCACGAGTTTCAGGGTCACGGATCGCTTTCTCTGCTGAGCCTGCGTGATCGCCAAGGCGCGGGTGTTACGCAGGTCGGTAGTGATCTCGTCGGCCAGCATCTCCTTGATCCCCAGTCCAAACAGATGTGGAGAGTCGCGGCTATCGGGACGGGTCGCAACGTTCCCGCCCGTTCCAGCCGAGCCGCGAGGGCGACTGTGACACGACGCGCAGCTGTCCGATAGCCCTGCACCGATGGCGATGTCAGTATTGAGGTTTCCGACGCCATCGCCTTCATTGGGGCCTTGACCCTGCGCCTGAGTGAACTTTCTTTGAAAGAGCTGTCGTCCCCGGCGAATTGAGCGGAAAGGATCGCGATTGATTATGTAGATCGAGGAATTTGGCGTGAGCACATCCCCGCGCCCGGCTCCAATCTCACCTGTGAATGACTTGTTGATCCCCGCATTGGCCGTGCTCGTCGCCTGCGTGTTGTCGATCATTTGTGCCGCTGCAAAGGAACAAAACATTGAAATTGCGAGAAACATGGAAAGCGGATATCTGCCAAGCCCCATGGTGCACCTCATTCCGTCGTGTTTTTCTTTCAAACGCCGGGTAATAGTGCTGCAACCGGACATCCCGGGCAATAGTCAAGAACTTAGCGTTCTCTTCAAACCGTATTAGCGCGTAATTTACTGATTCAAAATGACTTGTTGCGAAGCGATGGAATGGCGGGTAGAATTCCGTACACCTTGGGGAGCTGCTTAATGACGTCCAAGCCAATCGCAACGGCGGGCACCTTCCGATTCGGGGATGACTTCGAATTGGATGTGCGCGCCTACGAATTGCGCTCTGCCGGAATCCCGTTGAAGCTGAAGCCCATCGCTATGGAGCTGCTGCTTTTCCTCGTGGAGCACAGAGGCGAACTGGTCACGCGCGAACAGATCGTGGAGCGTATCTGGGGAAAAGGTGTCTTCCTGGACACGGACAACAGCATTAACGGCGCCATCAGTAAGATCCGCCAGGTGCTGCGTGACGATGCAGCGCAGCCGCGCCTTGTACAAACGGTTACAGGAAGAGGATATCGCTTCACAGCCGCGGTCATGGAGGCCAGCCCGCTGCCCGCATCGGAAACTGCCGCTCTGACACCCAGGACTGAGAGCCTGATCGGAAGGAAGATATCCCATTACCGCATTGTGCAACTCCTGGGCGGCGGAGGCATGGGAGTCGTTTACAAGGCAGAAGATCTGAAGCTGGGTCGCCAGGTTGCGATGAAGTTCCTGCCCGGCGAGTTAGCTAGTGATCCGATCGCATTTGAGCGCCTCCAACGTGAGGCACGAGCTGCTTCAGCCCTGGATCATCCCAACATTTGCTCTGTTTACGAACTTGGCGAGCACGAAGGCCAGCCCTTCATCGTGATGCAGTTGCTGCAAGGACAAACGCTCCGGGAATGGATCGAGACCGCTGCAAACCAAAGCGTGCGTGAGCCAATTGACGAGTTGCTTGATTTGGCGATTCAAATTGCCGACGGCTTGCAAGCGGCACACGAGAAGGGCATCATCCATCGCGACATTAAGCCCGCCAACATCTTTGTCACTACTCGCGGAGAAGCCAAGATTCTTGACTTTGGGGTGGCAAAATTCGTCGATAGCTCCGATCCTCTAAACAGTCCCGAGGATGCGGGCCACGGAACCGCTGCCCCGGAGAATTCCGCGATACGTTTGTCAGATCCGCATTTGACTCGAACCGGAGTTTCAATGGGAACCCCGTCTTATCTGTCTCCCGAGCAGGTGCGGCGGGAGAAGTTGGACGCACGGACGGACTTGTTTTCGTTTGGTCTGGTGCTTTATGAGATGGTCACCGGCCAGCGCACATTTTCGGGGAATACCGCGGCGGTGGTTCGCGATGCGGTCCTGCACTCACCCGCCGTTCCACCGCGGCAGCTGAATCCCAATGTTCCGCCCGAACTGGAAAAAGTCATCGATAAGGCATTGGAGAAAGATCGGACACATCGTTATAGCTCAGCCGGGGAAATGCAGGCCGATCTGGAGAGGTTGCATCGCCGCGGGAAGGCGCCAAGGCCAAGCTGGTTGGGGATCGCGGCCGCACTGGCTGTTGTTGCGGCCGGGCTCGGAATAGGGGTTTCGACCGGCCTGTTCCATAAGTCCAAGCAAATCGAATCGAGTTCTTCCGTCAAGGCCCGTCGATCTGTTGCTGTAGTCGGGTTCAACAATCTGTCCGGGAAGGCCAATGAAGTGTGGATCTCCACGGCTTTGTCGGAGATGTTGAGTGCCGAATTGGGCGCCGGTCAAGAGCTGCGCGTCATTCCCGGAGAGAGTGTGGCACAGATGAAGCTTGACCTTCCGCTGGCTGCGGCCGACAGCTACAGTCCCGACACGCTGAATAAAATCCGTTCGCATCTGGGTGCGGATCTTGTCGTAGTGGGTTCTTACTTGGCCGATGGCAAAGACTCTGGCGGAAGACTGCATCTCGATCTCCAGTTGCAGGATGCCAGGCAGGGCGAGACGGTCGCGGTAATTTCACAAGAAGGAACCGAAGCAGAACTTGCGAACCTGGTTTCACGAGGTGGAACTGGGTTGCGCCAGAAGCTAGGACTGAGCGCGGTCTCTGCCACTGATGCTCGCGAAGTACAGGCGTCCGTTCCAGCCAGTTCCGAAGCGGTGCGTCTCTATTCCGAAGGGTTAGCTCGGCTGAGGCTCTTCGATGCGCTGGCAGCCCGCAATCTCCTGCAACAAGCGATTGCCGCCGATCCCACTCACGCTCTGTCGCATTCCGCGCTTGCAGAAGCCTGGTCTGCACTGGGCTACGACCTAAAGGCGCAGGACCAAGCGAAGCAGGCCTTGGATCTGTCGGGGTCTCTGTCGCGGGCTGATCGTCTGTCAGTCGAGGGCCGTTACCGGGAGCTGATGCATGACTATCCGGCCGCGATCGAGATATACCTGACCCTCCGGAACTTCTTCCCCGACGATCTTGACCACGGGTTGCGTCTGGCCACCGCGCAGCTCAAGGCAGGGCGAGGCAAGGACGCCTCCGAGACGATTGCCCGCATGCGCAGCCTGCCGCCACCAGAAAGCGACGACCCGCGGATTGATTTAATGGAGGCCGATGTCAGCGCCGCGATCAGTGACTTCAAGCGTATGCAGCGGACAGCCACGGCGGCTGGGGAAAAGGGACGGCTCCAGGGCAGCCACTCGATCCTGGCGCAGGCAAAGGAAAGGGAGGGCGAGGCATGGGATGAAATGGGCGATCACGACAAAGCCATGACCATGTTGTTGGAGGCTCGCTCCCTGTTCGCGGAAAGCGGCAGTCCACGTGACTCTGCAGTCGTGTTGCAAGACATCGCAGAAGTCCAATTTGAAGAAGGGGATTACCACGCTGCTCGGAAATCCTTTGAAGAGGCGCTGCGAGTGTTTCGTCAAATCGGCGCCCAGCAGAAGGTCGCTTACGCTTTGTCCGGCTTGGGCAGCCTTTACTATGACCAGGGATTGTTGGAAGACGCAAGGAGATCCCTGGAAGAGGCTTTGCGCGTGGACCGCGAGATTGGCAACGGCACCGAAAGAGATTTGACCAACCTTGGCAATGTCGTCGAAGCATTGGGAGATCTCGACAGTGCTATCCAAATGAGGCGGCAGGCTGCCCAAGGTTTTCATCAAGAAGGGGACAAGAGCAACGAAGCCATGACGCTCACCAACCTTGGTGGCGTGCTTCTGCACCGCGGAGAGATCAGCTCCGCCAAGCAGGCACTTGACCAGGCGATGGCTCTGCAGCAGGAGGTAGGCCATAAGAAGGGACTCGGTTTTTCTTTATTCTTCATGGCCGAGATGTTGGAAACGCAAGACCGGCTGGAGGAGGCGCAGACCACGGCAGAGCGGAATATCGCTTTGCGAAAAGAACTCAAGGACGAAGCTCACATTCCAGAGACTCAAATGCAGCTTGGGGAGATCACCATGGAGCAAGGGAAAGCCGCCGAGGCGGAGCCACTGTTCCGCGGTGCGGCCGCTGCCTTCGAACAACAGAACGTGACGGACCTGGGAGCTCAAGCCTATTCAGACTTAAGCCGCGCCCTACTAGCCCAGGGCAATCTGCGGGAAGCGAACGATACTGCCCATCACGCGATCGCATTGTCCCAAAAAGGCGGTGATCTTACTGCTCACTTCGAAGCCATCCTGGCTTTGAGCGCCGTGAACGCAGCGATGGGCAAAACGGCAGAAGCGACAAAGGGTCTGGAGAACCTCCGTGGCGAGACGAACCGTCACGGGTACGCCGGCTATGAAATGGAAGCACGCTTGGGCTTAGCAGAACTGCAAATCCGAACCGGTGAGGTGGCTCTCAGCCGAGAGCACTTGCGCCAATTGCAGAAAGACGCCCGGGATAAAGGCTTTCGCCTGCTTTCCCGCAAAGCCGCTGCGGCCCAGTAGAAAATGCGAGTGGCCCTTCCCGACCTAAGGCACCCTTCCCCAAAGACTATTGCCTACAGACTCAATTCGAGCCTACCGCGGGATCGCTCCTGAGTAGTCTTAGTGCTGTATCTGAAGCGCCCGCGGCCGCCTGAACGGCAGCCACGATCTGCGTAGCGGGTTGGGGCCTGGTACTCAAATCTCCCAGCGTACTTAAACGTCCTGCCGAGGTCGAACTTCCAGCCGATCAAAAAGTGACATATCTCATCATGGCCATTCCCTTGCCTACATTTGAACTAGCTTTGCGCCCAATGAGTTAAAAAATCGCTGCCACATCATTGAAAGCAAAGGCCTGACTGCTGGCTCGTGAGCGCCGATGTTCCGGCGAGTCACGAGCCGGGCTGTGGTTTTCGTCCAAGTTTCGTACACACAATCCAGATTGTAGACACGGAGAACGTTTAGTGAAAAGCCAGGGAACAGGTCGAGTGACATCAAAGTCCTTTTTGCACCGCAAGATGCAACTCGCGTTCGGCTCTGCGATGTTGACGTTACTCGTCGTGGGTGCGATTTCCTATCGAGGCATCGTCGTGTCCAGGGAGAGCGCGCGCTGGGTGAGCCACACTCACAAGGTTCTGGAAAGCATCCAGGATCTAGTCTTCGCCGTGGAGGGCATCGAATCGAACTCCCGCGGATTTGCGCTGACGGGCAAGGAGTCCTATCTCGAGTCCTACCGGGCCGGCCTGCTCAAGGTTGCGCAGGACCAGGCAGCGATTCGCTCCCTAACGTTGGACAACCCTGAACAACGGCAACAGATTCCCCAGCTCGAAAGCCTGACGGCTCAGAAGATCGAGCACACGAAGATGGTCATCCGTCGGCGCCAGGCCCGTGGGCCGGGCGTGGATGCGACTCGAACCGGGTCAGGCCAAGGAACGATGGACGAGTTTCTAGCGGTAGTTGGGAAGTTGCAGGAAGAAGAGTTGCGATTGTTGGTGCTGCGCAACGCGGACACCAATCGGCGATTGAACCAGACCAAGATGGTTCTGATTTTCGGAACCGTCCTCGGCATGTTGATCACCGCTATCGCTGGTTGGAGCGCCCAGCGCGACAACTCCGCGCACGGGCGAGCCGAGGGAGCGCTTGGAGATAGCGAAGAAAAATATCGGATGCTCCTGGACGGAGTCCATGACTACGCGATCTTTCTGTTGGACCCGGCAGGCCGGGTTGTCAGTTGGAATGCCGGCGCCGAACGGATCAAAGGTTACACCGCCGATGAGATTATCGGTCAGGACTATTCCTGCTTCTTTTCTCCCGAAGATATCAAGCGGGGCAGGCCGAAGGAGGTGCTCAGGATGACTGCCGCAAGCGGCCGCCACAAAGAGGACGGCATACGCGTTAGGAAAGACGGCTCGCAATTTCTAGCGAGTGTCACCTTCACAGCATTGCGCGAAGCGGATGGAAGTCTGCGGGGGTTTTCTGAGATCAGCCGCGACCTCAGCGAGAGCAAGGAGTCAGAGGCGAGGTACCGTGGACTTCTGGAAGCGGCTCCGGATGCGATGGTGGTGGTGAACCAGGACGGGGAGATCGTGCTGCTGAATGTTCAGGCGGAGAAGCAGTTCGGATACCGCCGCGATGAACTTGTAGGGCAGAAGGTGAAGAACATCATTCCCGAGGGCTTCGCGGAGCGGCTGATCGCCGACGGTACGCGAAGCGCGGCGGAGGCGCTGGCGCAGGAGATCGGCACGGGAATTGAGCTGATGGGGCGGCGGAAGGATGGAAGTGAGTTTCCCATCGAGATCATGCTGAGCCCGCTGAAAGGCGCCGAAGGCGTCCTGGTGACGGCGGCGATCCGCAACATCACTACGCGAAAAAAGGCGGAAGCGCTGATGATCCATTCGTCCGAGCACGACTTCCTGACTGGATTGCCCAATCGCATGCTCTTGAGCGACCGGGTTAATCAAGCGATTCGCATGGCGATCCGCCACAAGAGAAAAGTCGCAGTACTGTTCCTGGATTTGGATGGTTTCAAACACATCAACGATTCCCTGGGGCATCCCACCGGCGATAAACTTCTTCAATCGGTGGGAAAACGCCTGGTGGATTGCGTACGCGGCACGGACACCGTGAGCCGGCAGGGAGGTGACGAATTCGTTGTGCTGCTTTCCGAAGAGGAAGATTCGGAAGATGCCTCGATCACCGCGAAAAGGATGCAGCGGGCCGTGGCCGAAGCGCATTTCATCGACCAGCACGATCTTCACGTCACATGCAGCGTTGGGGTCAGTGTTTATCCCGACGACGGGCTAAATGCAGAGACGTTGATCAAGAATGCCGACACCGCCATGTACCAGGCGAAGGCAAATGGGCGGCAGAAGTATCAGTATTTCAAGCCGGCCATGAATGTCCGGGCCGTGGAGCGGCAATCGCTTGAGGAAAGCCTGCGGCGCGCCCTCGAACGGCAGGAATTTGTGGTGCACTACCAGCCGAAGATCAACCTGAAGACGGGAAGGATTACCGGCGCCGAAGCCTTGCTACGCTGGACACATCCCACTCGGGGGCCGGTCCCCCCGGGACAATTTATTCCCGTCGCGGAAGACTGCGGCCTGATTCTACCGATCGGCAGCTGGGTTCTTCGTCAAGCCTGCCAGCAAGCCCAGGTTTGGGTAGATGCCGGCCTGCCCCTGGGGAACATGGCGGTAAACATTTCCGCGATGCAGTTGCAGAGCGAGAACTTTCTTGAGGATGTATTCGCCATTCTCCAGGATACGCGCCTGGATCCGAGACTTCTTGAACTGGAGTTGACCGAGAGCGTTCTGATGAAGCATGCCGAGTCCACCGCATCGATTCTAACCGCACTGCGAGGCAGAGGGGTGCAGGTTGCGGTCGATGACTTCGGCACGGGGTACTCCAGCTTGAGCTATCTCAGGAAGTTTCCCATTGATGCCCTCAAGATCGACCAATCGTTCGTCGGTCAGATCACCACCGTACCCGACGAAACCATCATCGTGAAGGCAGTGATCGGGCTGGGTCGAAGCCTTAAGCTTCGGGTGGTTGCTGAGGGCGTGGAAACGCAAGAACAGCTGGCATTTCTACAGGATCACCAATGTGACGAGGCGCAAGGATACTATTTCAGCCAGCCAGTGCTTCCCCAGCAGTTCGCCAAGTTGCTCAAATCCGGAATTACAAAGGCAGTCTCCGCTAAATGATAAAAGCATCGCGCGCGTCCGAGCCCAAAGCGACGTTGCGACGTTAGTTGCAACGGCCGCGATCTCAATGGTACTCACGGCTGATCGAATCGCTGTCGGAAGGACCGATTCTAGGCCGGGATTGAGATTGTCCTCTGCCTATCCAAGAAATGGCAACCTACGAAAGCCGCATATTGCCAGCCAATTCGGAAACTCTCCAGAAACGGGCTTCGAGACCATTACCCTCCAACAGACCACCATACTGAATCACGGCGTGGGAGGGCAGGCGGAGCTTCGAAGAAGACTCCGAGTCTTTTTGCTCTTCAACTTTCGTGATCGGGGGAGGACCGCAACCAAGGGGTCACGCAGCAATACTCTCGATTGGAGATTCTTGCTGCACTCAGGCGAGAGCACGCGTGTGATGGCGATATCGATCTCGCCTCAATCCCATGCCTTGTCCGGCCCGACAGGATAGAGATCATGGAGTGCGGGTTTTACGTTCGGATACTCCAGTTTGTATCTGCG
The DNA here is from genome assembly GCA_003134655.1 of Acidobacteriaceae bacterium. GTDB lineage: Bacteria > Acidobacteriota > Terriglobia > Terriglobales > Acidobacteriaceae > Sulfotelmatobacter. The sequence continues at coordinate 108,784 of PLBY01000154.1, read as the reverse complement.
AATGAGGTCAGGCAGGAAAGAGAGCGTTGCCGAACCGATAAACCCGATCGAAAGCCTCCCAACTTTGCCTTGGGCCGCCCGCTTGGCAGTGAGGATGGCAGTCTCCGCCTGTTGATGGATGCGTACGGCGTCCGCATAAAATAACGCCTTCCGGCCTCAAACGCGCAGCGCGATGGGTTCGCGAAAAGAGTTTCAGCCCAAGTTCGTGCTCCAGATCGGACACAGCCTCACTAATCGAGAGCTGAGCAATATGCAGCCGGCGTGGTGCCTCCCGGTACCCTTTGCACTCTACCACCGCGGTGAAATAGCGCAGATGTCGTAGTTCCATCTGATAGGCACTCCCTATCAGTCTGATAGGAACCTACGACGCAGGTAAGGCAACGGGTTGATCCCGTCGATACATACCTTGAACGTTTTGTCTCCGGACTTGCGTCTCATCGACCCACGGTGCCGGCGCCCGAAGTTGCGTGGAAGACACGGCGACCACCGCGCTGCTTGCTTTGTCCGATGAGCCTGAGCCCTATGGCCCTATCGATTAGATCTGCTGCCGAGCAGCCTGCAGCAGTCCGTGGATAGCAGGTTCGAGCGCGGTACACGCGGCTCCCCACAACACGGCCGAAGAACCCAGTGTTCCCAATGCCAGTCGGACGATCGGGAACTCGCTACCTCCAAGCAAGGTCTCCAGTTCGTGCAACAAAACCGGGTGGTTACCCAGTTCTCCACCTAGCAAAATGAGGCTTGGATTGAGAATGAGGGCCAAGTCCAGGATCACGTCCGCCAGAATGGTTGCGCGTTGTTTCAGAATCCGTTTTGCTTTCCCATTGCCCGCAGCCGCCAGGTCCCAAACGTCCACGGCGTGACGTACTCGTGAGCGAATTCTCGACGATTGACCTCTGCCGCGCCAACTCTTCAGGATGCCTGACGCTGAAAGGGTTTTTTCGAGCTCGCCATATGTATGAATCGCGGGACGCGCTCTCGAAATAGCAGGTACCCGCAAGTATCCAATCTCGCCGGCTGACCATTGGGAGCCACGATGAATGCGGCCGTCCAGAAAAATTCCGGCCCCGACGCCCTCGCCAATCGTGACAAAAACAAAGTCCATCTTCCCCTGCGCCGCTCCACGATAGTATTCGCCCTCGGCCGCCAGGTTGGTGTCGTTATCAATGACTACCCGGCACTTAAACTCGCGTGTCAGCATTGGCCCCAGGGGCACGTCGTTCCAAGTCTGCAACGCGCTCAGAGCGATCACCGTTCCTTCCTCTACATTCACAATCGCAGGGACACCCACGGTCAACACCGCCAGTTGGGTTGCCATCAGCTTCTTGTTGCGGAGCAATTTCCGCACCTCGTTGCTGATTTGCTCGCAGATCCGGGCAGGTGTTGACTGCGATCTCGCAATACGAGTCTCCGAGCGGGCCAACTCCCCTCCGTTCAGGTCGGCCAACAGGAAACGGAGAGTGTCACGGGTAATCTCCACTCCCACAACAACACCATGCTCCGCCTTGAACCGCAGAATGTCTGGGGGCCTGCCGCCAGTGGAGTTTCCCTCCCCGACGGCTTCGACCAATCCCGTAGAAATGAGGGTCGCGACTACATTCGTCACAGAAGGCGCGCTCAAGCCTGAAGCCCGCACCAAGTCCGCTTTCGAGCACGGGCCCTTGTCCCGCAATAGTCGCAACAGGGCTTGAGCATTGGTTTGCCGGATCAGAGGAGGCCGACCGAGCACCACCGGGTTTTTCACCATAGGAAGATCACCGGAACTGTATCTCTAGGCGCTTTCAGACATTCTAATGATTATTAACTATGTTTGGCATACAATACTGGCGACTTCAATTTGCGACCGACAACTCCGCAGATGCCGGGCGATTGCTCATGGAAAGCTAATCGAAGGATGACTTGCGAATGCGTCCGTATCGTCTGATGTCTTTATTCCACTATTGCCACGGCTGGCGGTGTCTCTGCATTCTTCTATTATTTCTCGCCACCGATTTGACCGCACAAACGTCCACCGCGCGATTCAGGGTCATCGCGCTTGCCGAGGCCGGTGGAATTCATCGGCCCTTTGTCGATGCGGCCAAAGTATGGCTGCAGAAGCAATCGGTCGATAACAATTTCTCTGTCGATTACATTGAGGATACCGGCAAGATCGACGACGCATTCCTGTCGCAATACCGGGTTTTTATTCAACTGAACTATCCGCCATATGGGTGGACGCCCAAGGCCGCTGCGGCATTCACTCGATACATTGAGGAAGGCCGCGGGGGATGGATCGGGTTTCATCATGCGACGCTGCTCGGTGAATTTGACGGATTCGGTATTTGGCCATGGTTCTCTCAGTTCATGGGTGGAATTCGATTTACCGATTACATTCCGGAGTTTGCCACCGCCACCGTCATGGTGGAAGACGCCGCCCATCCTCTCATGAAAAACGTTGGCCCGTCGTTCGTGGTGGAAAAAGAGGAATGGTATACCTACGACAAGTCGCCCCGCCCCAATGTTCACGTTCTGGCCCGCGTTGACGAGGCGACCTATTCGCCAGACACGCGTAAGAAGATGGGGGATCATCCGGTGATCTGGACGAACGAGAAGGTAAAGGCGCGCAACGTCTATATCTTTATGGGGCATCATCCCGAGTTATTTCAGAATCCTGCCTTCACGACCATCTTTCACAATTCAATCTTGTGGGCGGCGCAGCAATGAACGCTCGCAGATTCCTTCTCTTTCTGTTGCTGGCGAGCCACCTTGCAGGCAGCCTTTTTGCCCAGCCATCAAGATCTAAAGTGCTGGCGTTTTATTCGGCGACAGCAGAACCGGACCATGTGCAGTTTGCCCAGGACGCGTTGAAATTCTTGAACGAGCGGGCTGTAAGCGAACACTTCACGTTCGAAGCAACGACCAAATGGGAAGACTTGAATGATGAAAACCTGAAAACAGTTCAGTTGGTACTCTGGCTCAACGAATCGCCCACAAACCCGGAACAAAGACATGCTTTTGAGCGCTACATGCAGCTTGGAGGAGCATGGCTGGGCTTCCATGCCGCCGGCTACAACGACAAGGACACGAACTGGCCGTGGTTCGTCGATTTCCTGGGAGGTGCTGTATTTCACATCAACAGCTGGCCCCCACTGCCGGCTCGAATCATCATGGATGATCGGAGCCATCCGGTCGCGGCCGGGATCCCCGATGCCTTCGAATCTCCCGCGAATGAATGGTACGTCTGGAAGCCGAGCCCGCGGCTCAACAAAGATGTGAAGGTTCTGGCGACGTTCGATCCGGCGAACTATCCGATCGGATTGAAGGACGTGCTTACCAGCGGCGACCTTCCCGTCATGTGGACGAACACGAAATACAAGATGCTGTACATGGATATGGGGCACGGCGACAAGATATTCACGAGTGCCGTGCAAAATCGACTCATTGACAACGCCATCAATTGGCTGGGAAATAGGGCCAGTCAAAGCGCCACGCCGGAGGCCAGCGGAATCAGAATCAGTCCACGCGGCATCGTGCTGAACCCGCGAACCCACAAAGTGTATGCAGTAAATACAAGACGTGGCACCGTGACAGTGCTCGACGGCAACGAACATTTCCCTGCATCGGTGAAGGTCGGAGCCGAACCCGAAGCCATTGCAGTCAATGAAGACACGAATCGCATTTACGTAGCGAATGCCGGCGATGGCACCGTCACGGTGATCGATGGAAGGACCGATGCACCCATCGCGAAGGTGGCGGTCGGAGACCTGCCTTACGTCGTTGCGGTGAATACCGCTAATGACAAGATATATGTCGCGAGGACGTTCACTAATGTCATGACCGTGATCGACGGGAAGACGAACGTCGCTAGCTCTCTGAAGCCGGGAGAGCAAGCTGACGCAATCGCCGTAGATCCGGCCGCCAACAAAATCTACCTCCTCAGCTACGAAAGTCCGAATGTGAAGGTGATCGATGGAGCAGACAGCCGTATCTCCGAAGTTCCTGCGGGAACGCATCTTTGGGCGATCGCGGCGAATCCGGCAAACAAAAAGATCTATGCGACGAACGCGGGAAGTTCGAACGTAGCGATCTTAGGTGGAGAATCGAAGGGCGCAACGCTCGTGCACACGGGTGAGACTCCATGCGCGCTGGCCATTGATTCCTCCACGGGACGGGTCTATGTGGCCAACTATACAAGCAACAGCGTCACGGTGATTGACGGTACCAGTGACTCGGTTGTTGCCACCATCGACGTGGGCGAGCGGCCGCAGGGTCTCGCGGTGGACTCCGCCAATCACAAGGTTTACGTGGCGAATACACATTCGGGCACCACGACCGTCATTGATGGCACGAACAATTCGATCGCTGCGACATTGTCCACAGGCACTTGGCCCTTTGCGATTGTAGTGGACAGCGCTACGCACAAAGCGTACGTGAGCAGTCTTGGGGGAGATCAACTGACGGTGATCGACGGAACGACGCTGACGATATCGTCGCCAACGCCCAAGCAGTAACGATACGAGTGAAGAGGGAGGACCATTCGGTGAGGACCATTCCGGGCATTCCACGGCAGCTCGCCCTGACGCTTCTGCTTTCGCTGGCCGCATGGGCCCAGCAGGCTCATCCGATACTTGCGATCGGATCGGCGGCGCCGAACTTTGATCTTCCAGGGATTGACGGCAAAAATCACAAGCTCGCCGATTACGCATCGAGTGCTGTTCTAGTAGTCGTCTTTAACTGCAATCACTGCCCGATCGCGCAAATGTATGAACGGCGCATCGCCCAACTAGCAACGGATTACGCGGATCGCGGCGTGAGTGTGGTCGCGATCGAACCGAATGATCCCAACGCGATCACCATCGACGAGCTGGATTCTTCGGACATGAGCGACAGTCTCGAAGAAATGAAGCTCCGCGCCCAATACAAACATCTGAGCTATCCGTATCTTTACGATGGCGAGACGCAATCGGTCACAGACGCGTATGGGCCGCAGGCGACGCCACACGCCTTCGTTTTCGACAGCGCCCGCCGCCTCCGTTATGAAGGGCGTGTCGACAATAGCTACCGTTCCGAACTGGTAACGACTCACGAGGTGCGCGACGCGATCGATGCACTCCTGGCACATCGCGAGGTCGCGGTGAAGCACACCGGCGTCTTTGGTTGCTCGACGAAATGGAAGGAGAAGCACGCGGCCCAGGTAGAAGCGCTGCGCAAAATCGAGTCGCAACCGGTTCACTTGGAGATGGCCTCCGCGGCCGACTTAAGCGTGCTTCGTACGAACCCGGGCAAGAAGATGTTGCTGGTGAGCTTTTGGGCGACATGGTGCGGCTCCTGTATCCACGAATTTCCTGACTTCGAAGACACGTACCGGATGTACAGCATGCGCGATTTTGAGTTGGTTACGGTGGCGGCCAACATGCCCGATGAGAAGAATTCTGTCACGCGGGTGCTCGAGAAAATGCATGCCACGAGCCGCAACCTGCTGTTCAACTCGAACGACACGGCTGCCTTGCAATCCGCTTTTGATCCTAAGTGGGACTCGGCTGTGCCCTATACGGTGCTGATTTCCCCGGAGGGCAAAGTCCTGTATCTGAAACAAGGCTCCGTCGACATGCTGGAGCTGCGAAGGACGATTCTGGCGAATCTCCCTTCAGACTATGAAGGGTTCAATCAGTATTGGGCGACGCGATAGGTACTTCGCGTGAGTCGCGCCATACCTTTATTTCGCCTCGGTGCTTTGACCCGAGTAGGTACCGTTGTCATCGGGAGATCGACTAAAAATGAAATCGCATTCATATGTCCGAGCCCTCACTCTGATTCTCTTGATTGCAGCCCAAGCATGGGCCGGCGATGCAATACCGAAGGCCGCCTGGCGTCGTCCGCTCGGCCTGCCGCTCGACAAGCCGGGAGTCACACGAGTCCCAGGCAATATCGACGACGGCTATTGGCAGGGCGCGCCCGTAGGGGGATTTGGTTCTGGAACCTTTTCGAGAAGCTACCGAGGAGACTTTGCCCGCTGGCACATCAAAGCGGGCGTTCATAAGTATGCTCCTGTTTATGCCAACCAGTTCGCAATGTTCCAGCAGGCCGAGGGAGAGCGGCAGGGTACTGCCCGTGTTTTGATGACCGATCATCCGACGGACAAAACGCTCAGCAGTTGGCAGTGGGACTATCCGGTAGGCGCTGGCGAATACGCCGCGCTCTATCCAAAGTCCTGGTACGACTACAAGTGGGATCAGTTTCCGGCGCACGTTGTGCTTGAACAATTTTCGCCGGTGTTGCCGGATAACTATCGCGAGTCCAGCTATCCAGTTGCGGTCTATCGCTGGCACGCAGAGAATCCCACGAACAAGGCCGTCACGGTTTCCGTTCTTTTGTCGTGGACGAACATGGTCGGCTGGTTTCGCACGTTTACCCGAGATTTTCAGGGGGCGCCGAACCAAGGCAATCACAACGAATTTGCGAGCGAGAAACTCAGTTCGGGAGCCATGAAGGGCATAGTCTTTGGTCGCAACCGCGCGGGCACCGTACCGAGCGAGGTGGACGGCCAATTTGTGATTGCCGCGATGGAAGCTCCGGGTGTTGAGATCAGCTATCACGCTACATTTCCAGCCGAAGGCGATGGAACGGCGATTTGGAGCCGTTTCGCAAAAGACGGGCGCTTGGCAAATAACGATGTTTCATGGGTCAGCGACGGCGAAAAACTGGCAGGTGCCATCGCAGTTCGCTTTACTCTTCAGCCAGGTGAGAAAAAGGTGATCCCGATGGTGATCGCTTGGGATTTCCCGGTCGTGCAATTTGGCGAGGGCCGCGAATGGAACCGGCGGTACACGGACTTCTATGGCGCAAACGGTAATAACGCCTGGGCGATCGCGCGCGATGGATTACAGAATGCCACAGCCTGGAGCGATGCCATCGATGCCTGGCAATCTCCTTATGTCAATGATGAGTCCAAGCCGCTATGGTATCGGGGCATGCTCTTCAACGAGATGTATGTATTGACGGATGGAGGCACGTTCTGGGGCCGTCCGGTTGGTTCCGACAAAAAGAAACCGCCGTCGTTCGCGCTCCTGGAGTGCTTTGATTACGCCTACTACGGAACCCTGGATGTCCGTTTCTATGGTTCGATGCCATTGTTGAAGTTCTGGCCCGACATCGACAAACAGGTGCTGCGGCAGTTCGCCGATACCGTTCCGAAGGAGTGGCCGGAAAAAGGGCAATGGGTTTGGAAGTCCCAACAAACCGGCGAGCCCAGTCTGCACATGAGGAAAAAGAAGGGCGCCGTTCCGCACGATCTCGGTGTGCCCGAAGGCGATCCCTTCATTGCCGTCAATGAACCGGGCTGGCAGGACACAAATGACTGGAAGGACCTGAATTCGAAGTTCGTCCTGATGGTTTATCGCGACTATGTGCTAACGGGCAGGAAGGATGTGACGTTCTTGCGCCAGATGTTTCCCGCCGTGCAAGAAGCCGTCGCGTACCTGCGCCAGTTCGATCGCGGCGCCGGAATTCCTGAAAATGCGGGATATCCGGATCAGACGTACGACTCGTGGGTCGTACGAGGCGTGAGCGCGTATTGTGGCAGTTTGTGGCTGGCGGCAGTCCGCGCCTCGGAAGAGATGGCGCGCGTTCTCGGTGAGAGCGGCGTCGCGGAGGGATACCACCAACTCTTTTTGAAAGCCCAGAAGAATTACATCGACCGACTATGGAACGGAAAATACTTTCGCTACGACACGGAGGGTGAGGATCGCGACAGCGTGCAAGCAGATCAACTCGCCGGACAATGGTACGCCAATATGACTGGCCTGGGGGATCTCGTGCCCCACGAAATGCAGGTGGCGGCAGCAAAGAAGATCTTCGAATTCAATGTGATGAAGTTTGGCGGCGGTCAGATGGGTGCCGCGAATGGCATGACGGCAGATGGATCGATCATTCGCGAGAACGAGCAGGCCCCGGAAGTCTGGGTGGGCACCAGTTTCGGTTTTGCGGCGCTATTGCTCAGCGAAGGGATGAAGGAAGAGGCTTATCACACAGCCTGGGGCCTATACCACGTAATCTACGAGAGCAAAGGATACTGGTTCCGAACTCCCGAAGCTTGGGACGTCGAGGGAAATTTCCGGGCGTCAATGTATATGAGGCCCGCCGCGGTGTGGGCGATGGAGATGATTCCGCAACCCGACACCAAGTAGCCGGGCGCGAACAGCCTCCTGCAAGATTGAGAGCCAGCCGTAATCGGCGTTCTCAACACTCAGTCGTTTCAGATGGACTCACTAAACTACGATTTGCTTGACCCAATGAAATCCTCAACCAGGAAACACCCCGCCTCGTCTCGCACGAAAGAAACTCCTCATGGAAAGCCCATTCCCCGCCGACGCTCTGGAGCCCAGAACGTCGACGAAGATCCCAGAGTGGTCGTCGGAGTGGACATCGGAGGAAGCAACCTCCGAATTGCTCTCGCGGACTTGGGTGGAACCGTGCTGGGCAAATGGTCAGCGTCGACCAAGGAGACATCCTCTCCCGAGATGGTTATCGCGCAGATTGGAAAAGGCATTGACTCTCTATTGAAGGACTCTTCAGCATCGCGCTCCTCGCTGGCGGCGATTGCGGCTGGGGCTCCCGGCATCACCGACAGGGAGGCAGGAGTAGTTGTAGCCACTTCCTATCTAAGGGGGTGGAGGGATGTGCCCTTCCAGAGCCTGCTTGAATCCGCCTTCCGCATTCCTGCCGGGGTTGAAAATGACGTGAGAATGGCGGCTCTGGGAGAACACTGGATGGGGGTCGCGCGGGGGATTTCCAATTTTGTCTTTCTGGCGATTGGCACCGGAATCGCTGCTGGAATTTTTGCGAACGGCACTCTTCTCCGGGGTGCCAAGTGTACGGCCGGAGAAGTTGGGTACATGTATGTTCCCGGCGCTTCGGAGCAGGTTGCGCAACGCGGCACACCCGGTTCGCTGGAGAGCACGATTGGCGGCGATGGCATCCGGCAGCAGTGGCTGGAGGCGGGCAAGAGTAGTGCACATTCGAAACATCTGACGGCTACAGAAGTCTTCGATCTTGCCCTCACTGGAGATCTATTGGCAAAGGTCGTTTTGGACCGCTCGGCGCAACTGCTAGCCTATGCCGTCTACAATATCTCACTCGTGCTGAATCCTTCGCTGTTCGTCTTGGGTGGAGGCGTCGGCATGAACGGAGCGTTGCGCGATGCCACCGAGGCGGTTTTGCAACGATACAGCGAACCCGCTCAGCCCAGGCTGATTATCAGCAGTCTCGGTCAGGATGCTCAGCTGATGGGGGCGATTCGGCTGGCGCTTGATACGGTGGAACGTCGCACGGAGTGAAGGCATACTCTAAGTATGGCTTCCCGTAGCGTACGGTTGTCCTTAGCCTCGACTATGTTCCCCCAAGGCTGATGCTCTCTAAGTCCCGGCCGCACGTTTCCGGTACTGCAAATCGAACGAATACCAGTGTCACGATGCAGAGCGTCCCATAGATGGCAAACGTGTACGCGCTGCCGATTGCATTGATGAGCGACAAAAACGTAAACGAGACGACAAAGTTGGAGATTCCAGAACCCAGTGTTGCGGCGGCAACGCCTCTCCCACGGACGCGTAGTGGGAAAACTTCCGCCACCAGGATCCAGGCAATCGCCCCCAGGCTGAATGCGAAACAGGCGATGTAAACCATGAGGCAAGCAATCGCAATCATACCCATAGAGGGTCCCAGAGTCGCATCGTGCTTGAAGGCATACGAAAGCGAAAAAAGCGCAACCGTCATTCCGCTGACCCCGATATAAAGGAGCGGCTTCCGGCCGACGCGGTCGACCAGCGTAATCCCCACCACGGTCGCAATGACGTTCACGATGGCGACCATCAACGTCGCAAAGATAGCGCTGCTGTGGGACGTGCTCCCTGCCAGCGCAAATATGCGTGGACCGTAGTAGATGATCGTATTAATTCCTGTGACTTGTTGCAGCACCGTCAATCCCACTGCAACGAAGAGCGAACCCCGTACGGCCGGGCTCCAGAGCGCGCTCCACTTTTGTTCTACGGGAGTCTTCAATCCTTCTTGAATGTCAGCGAGAAACTGTTGTGCCCCGTGTGCGTCCGTATAACTGCGCAGCACAGACTCCGCATCCTTTTCCCGCGCATGTGCGAAAAGCCAGCGTGGACTCTCTGGAACGGTCAGAATCGCCATCAGGAAGAAAACGGTAGGCACTACGGCGAGGCCAAACATCAGTCTCCAAGCCTGTTGTGAGGCTAACAGATAGCCAACGAGATCCGCGAGCGCGATCCCCACGGTCAAAGCGAACTGGTACAAACCGATGAGCATGCCGCGCGACTGCGGCGGAGCCAGTTCGGAAACATATACTGGGGCCGTCACAGACGTAAAACCGATCCCCAAACCGATGATGGCGCGCGCGACAATCAGTACCGCAGGACTCGGCGCGAGAGGAGCCAGCAATGAACCGACGATGAAGATACCCGCGGCCCATACCAGCGTTGCACGGCGACCGATGTGGTCGGCCACCGCTCCTCCGACAATGGCCCCGATCATAGCGCCGACTAGAACGATACTGACGACCAGTTCCTCAACTACGGTTGAGAGGGCAAAGCTGCGCTTAACGAAGATCTCTGCGGCCGCAATGATGCCCATGTCATAGCCGTACAACACGCCACCGAGGGCGGCGATCGATGAGACGCGTAGGATGAAACCGCGATTTACGTGCGGCGCTGATGATGAGCGGATCTCGGCCACAGAGTTACCTCGTCCCAATCATATCCCCAAGTTTATAATGATTCATTAAAAACATCCCTCGTACTATACAGTTCGAGGGCGGAGAACAATGGAAGACAAGAGCAGCACTGGGTCGAACTGGATTGCCGGGGTGGAGCCCGAGAGGGAACTCCTGACGCAGAGCATGAACTCGATCTATGAGATGGAGTGTCGTGAGCAACCCACACGCCTCGCATCCTTGCTGGATACTTATCAGGTTCCGGCGATCAGAGAGGAACTCGATAAACTGCGAAAGATGTCGTTGCCGGCGGGACCGATCCTTTTCATCGGGATGGGCGCTTCTTATTGTTCTTCAATCAGTGGATCTTCGTATCTGCAGTCGTGCGGTCGACCCTCATTCACAGTTGATGCGGGGGAGTGGTTGCACTATTCAGGTGCGTGGGAGCAGGTTGCCCTGTCATTGTTGGTGACAACTTCCGGAGAGAGCGCGGAACTGGTGCAACTGTGCCGAATGGGAGCGCAAAGACCGCTCGCACTGCTTTGCAACAACGAAAAGAGCGCCTGTTGGTCATTGGTCCGGAACAGACTCCCGATCCTGGCAGGGCCAGAGTACGGCAACGCCACCAAGACCTATACCAACGCCACCGCGGCGTGTATCGTCATTGCCTCACAAATAGTGGGGCGCCGATGGCAGGAAGACGCCGAGCGGGTGCTACGGTCGTACCCCACCGATCTCGATCACGTATTCGGTCTGCGAAACGAGATGGAAGAATTCTGTCGAGGTGCGGCTAACATTGAGGTGATCGGACGTGGCCCCGCTTATGGAGGCGCCATCATGGGCGCATTGTGCATCCGAGAAATGACCGGCCAACGGGCCGCGCCTCACTCGGGCGGCGGTTTCCGCCACGGGCCTCTACTCGACGTCAACGACTCTCACGTTGCGATAATCCTGGCCTTGGGCAGAACCGCAGGTCTCGGAGTTTCTCTCGCGCAGGATTGTCTGGCGCGCGGAGGAAAAGTCATCCTCGTTGAGACCGAGGAACGTCAACGCTCCGAGAGACTCTTGCCAATAAAGATCGCCTCCGTTCCGGAACCGTGGGAAGGTCTTACGTCAACGATGGTGCCTCAGGCGCTCACATTGGCCATCGCAGAACGGACGGGTGCCAAACTGTCACCGCGCTTCCAATACGGGGTCATGAAGGAGTAGCGCCCGGTGTGAAGGTCTTTGATGGGCCCATAAAACGATGACTCTCAAAATCTGCTCAGCTCTCTTATTCCTATCGTCGCTAGTGGCCGCGGCCCAGGTTCGCGTATGGCAAGGCACGTTGACACTGCCGACGTATGAGGAAGGCGCACCGGATCTCAATCCGCCATTCGATCAGTACGCAAACGGCCGCTTTAACTATCCGTACACGCTCCGCGACAACTTGAGGGATCGGCGCACCGACCATGCCTGGCGTGCGGTGTTTGTGGAAAATGAATACTTGAAGTGTTCCGTGCTGCCCGATCTGGGAGGTCACGTTTACACGTGCACCGACAAGATCAGCGGGCAGCCGATGTTTTACGCGAACCCCTCCATCAAGAAGGCGGCGATTTCCTATCGCGGTGCATGGGCCGCGTTCGGAATCGAATTCAATTTTCCTGTTTCCCACAATTGGGTCAGTCTTTCTCCCGTGGATTTTGCCTTCGGCACAAGAGACGACGGCAGCGCTTCTGTTACCGTGAGTAACGTCGATCGTGTCTACGGGATGCAATGGTCGGTCGAACTCGTGCTCCGGCCGCATTCTACGGTTCTGGAACAGCGAGTTACGCTGAACAATCGGAGCGATGTTCGGCACCGGTTTTACTGGTGGAATAACGCCGGAGCTCAGGTTTGGGACGATTCGCGAATCCAATACCCGATGCGCTTTACCGCGAGCCATGGTTTTCGAGAGGTGACGACCTGGCCGGTTGAAGCAGATGGTACGGATCTCAGCATCATCAAGAATCAGACAAAAGGGCCAGTGTCTTTATTTGTGCATGGGAGTCGCGAGCCGTTCATGGGAGTCTGGAACCCACACACGAGTACAGGAACGGTCCACTACGCAGATTATGCTCAACTTCCCGCAAAGAAGATCTGGTCGTGGGGAACCGATCCCGACGGGCTGGATTGGCGCAAAACACTCTCGGACAACAATAGCGCCTACGTGGAAATCCAAGCGGGACTCTTTAGGAATCAGGAGACCTATGCCTTCCTCGAGCCTCGGCAGACGATCAGGTTCTCTGAGTTCTGGATGCCGGTGCGCGACATTGGCGGAATTTCGCGGGCTAATCTGACAGGTGTGGTCCACCTGAGCTGGAAACAGACCACGCTCGTGACTGGCCTCAACGTGAATCAGGCTTTTCCCGGCGCGACGCTACGCATTGCACTTGGAAACCAAACCATCTTTCAGGAAAAAGCTGATCTTGTTCCTCAACACACCTGGACGCACGAAGTGACGAATGCAGATCCGCAGCGGAAATACACATTTGAGCTTCGCGACGCGAACGGAACTGTTCTGCTGGGTCAGACCGAAGGCGAGTACGATTGGACTCCCATCGAAGAAGTGCGTGTTGGACCGCAGCGCGCTTACCAGATTCCTGAACCGGAACACCGCACCGAAGACGACTGGCTTCAACTGGGAAATGAGCAGGAGCTGGATGGCAATCCCTTGGGAGCGCTCCAAAACTATCATGGCGGGTTGGGCAAGTTTTCAGAGAGCTTCGAGCTGAGCAAGGCGGCGGGGCGGCTGTATGCGAGTTTGCTACGCTTCCAGGAGGCGAAGGAGAGGCTCGAGCCGGTTCACGCCCGCGATACATCGGACTCCGAAATTTCGTATTACCTGGGAATTGCGTACGAAGCGATCGGCGAGAACCGACAGGCCCGTGAATCGTACGAAGCGGCTGCACGCATGCCACAATTCCGCGCTGCGGCCTCAATACGGTTGGCCGAGTTCGTGGCGCGGGAAGGAAATTTGAGACTGGCAGAGTCTTACCTCCAACTGGCGACGGAGGCTGCTCCGGACGATCTTCGTTCTGCTGAGGAGCTAATTGCAGTATTGGGAGCGGACGGGCAGAAGGAAAAGTCGCAGAAGCTCGCACGGGAATGGCTGGCGCGATTTCCACAAAGCCACTTTCTGCTCGAGCAGCTTGGGAGGCCGGACCTGCATCATCTCGGCGATGATGCCAATCGCGTCTTGAACGTCGCCTCGGAGTACATGCGTCTGGGACTGTATTCGCAGGCGCTTGACGTACTCTCACGCGATTATCCTGCGGCGGTTGCAGATGAGAGCGAGCCGGGCCAACTCTCCCCCGACAAACACCCGTTGGTCGCCTACTACCGGGGATATTGCCGGGAGAGATTGGGGCATTCTGGAGCCGGCGATTTCAACGCGGCGGCAAAGCTTTCGACGGATTACGTGTTCCCCGGCCGCGCGGAGGATCTGCAGGTATTGACCGCAGCGTTGAACTCGAATGCGCAGGATGCGAGTGCACACTACCTGCTGGGAACCCTCTATTTCTCAAAGGGAGTCACGGATCAGGCGCTCGCCGAGTGGGATCAGGCTCGGAAGTTGAATCCACAGATTCGGGTGCTCCACGCCAGCCTGGGGCGCGCTCTGCTGCATGGAAAGAACGATCCGGAGCAAGCTTTAATCGTGTTTCAGGAGGGCCTGCATAACGATCCTCAAAACCTCGCACTCTACACAGGAATCGATCAGGCACTGAGCATTTTGCAGCATCCAGCAAAGGAACGCGTTGCGGCGTTGGAGCGGTATCCGGACCTTGCCAATATGCCGACTTCTCTCGTCTACGAACTGATTTTGAATTTGGCCGAAGCTGGAGAATTCGAGAAGGCAGCCGCGTTGTTCCACAATCGGTTCTTTCAAAGGGAAGAGGGTGGAACCAACGTGCGGCAAGTGTGGCTTGAAGTACAAATCCAGCACGCTTTATCAATGGCGCAGCAGGGACAATGTTCGGAGGCGATCAAGGCCATCGACGGTCTGGCGCAACCGGTGCCGGATCTGGCATTTACGCGTGATGGACTGGAGCCGTTCCTGCAGTCCGCGAGGTTTAGCTATCTGATTGGGAACGTATACAAGAGCTGCAACGTGCCGGACAAGGCTCTGAGTAGCTTTAAGCAGGCGGCCGAGAAATCGAGTTTTGGAGATGCGGCTTGGGCGTGGAAGGCGTCTCAGCAACTTCCAGATTTTGATCACAGCTCCGCGAAGCAGAGATTGCAGAGCATTCTCGAGCGCGTCAAGAAATCTGATAGTAGCGAGTCCCCCGGTGGCTGGTGGTTTTACAATGCCGGCATGCTCGAGGCCGGCTCGGGAAACACCCAGCAGGCATCAAGGGAATTTCGCGAAGCGCTCTTATCTCCTGACACACTAATGACGTATCACCTGACGCGGCTTGCGATGTCGGGCAACAACCGCTGAGGCGCTCCGGTTCAGTAGTGGAAGGAATCTCCCATGAATAATCTCTTTCGAGTGCTCCTTGTGCTTATCTCTTGTTGCGGTTCCATGTTCGCGGCGGACGGGGTCATTCACAGCCGGTGGGCAGATTCTGATCCGCGGCTCGACACGAATCCGCTGTCTTCGTTTTGGCGCGGGTCGGAACCCATCTACATGGAGTCGGATGCGCTCGGCAAAACTAAGCCGAAATATCGGACCGAGATTCGGACGCGCTGGACGAAGCAGAACCTCTATTTTCTTTTCGTGTGTCCCTATGAAGAACTCAATCTGACGCCGAATCCGAATACGTCGGCCGAGACCAACGAGCTTTGGAATTGGGATGTCGCGGAAGCGTTCATCGGCGCGGATTTCAAGAACATAAAACGGTACAAAGAATTCGAGATTTCGCCGCAAGGAGAGTGGGTCGATCTGGATATCGATCTCGATCGCCAACAGGATGATAGCGGGTGGAAATGGAATTCGAATTTCGAGGTCTCATCGAGGATCGATAAGGCTGCTCACGTGTGGTATGGGACGATGCGAATTCCGTATGCTGCAATCGACAGTCGCCCGGCGGTCGCCGGCAATACTCTCCGGATCAATCTCTTTCGTTGCCAGGGACCGGCCTCCAGTCGGCACTACATTGCCTGGCGAGCGCCGATGCGCGACAGTTTCCACACGCCGGAGCGGTTTGGCATTCTGCAGCTCGTGAAGTAAGGGCAGGCCGGTCTTTGCAACGGAGACTGTTCTTGCTGAGAGTCATCGTGTAGGTAGGGATACTTCGACTGCGCGGTGACTCGCTCAGCATGGCATTTGCTGAGTCTAAGCTTTGCCCAGTGCTAGGCTGTCGCCGCCTTCAAAACTTCCTGCAGGCGTTTACCAACCACGTTCTCTTCTCCGGGCTGCAACATCCAGACGCCGACGACAATTGTGTTCGGTCCGCCGGGCAAGCCAGCGCTCGCAGGAGAGCCCCCGGTCGATGGATTCAACTCTATGCGTGGAGTTCCTTGCCTCATTTTGTGCATCACTTCAATGCCAGTGATTTTGACTCGGTTCTGGTCATAGGTGATGAGCAGGTGGGGAACATGGTTGGCGACGTCAGGGATGAAGATTTGAGTCTGCACCATCGGAATCGAAGTCAGCTGTTTTGCGATTACATCCGCTCGGCGACGGTACTCGGCTTCCATCGCGGCATCGTCCTGTTTCAGAAACCAATCTACGGCGGCGACGAGGCCAACAATTTCCTCCTTGGCTACTTTCATGCCGCGCCCGAGGGTGTTGGAGTTTGGAGAATTGTTTTTCTTCGCTGCTTCGATCAGGTCCTTTCTGCCCAGCAGCAAGCCTGTACACTGCGGTCCGCGAAGGCCCTTGCCCCCGGAAAACGCGACCAGGTCAAATCCCATCTGCGTGTATTTCCATAGATTCGAGATCGGCGGGACATCTGCAGCGGCATCGTTAAAGGAAGGTACTCCATGCTGACGAGCTACTCTCACCCAATTTTCACGGCTGATTTTTTCTTCAGCCGCGTTGAAAAAGTGGGCCATCACCGTGCGGTCATTGAACGCTTGTTCGTACTCCTCAAGGGTCTCGACCTCCACAAAGCGGATTCCAGAGTTACGCATCGCGTGCTCATAGTCGTAACGATGAGATTTCTGAATGAGGACTTCATTCTTGAGGCCAGCTATGTCGGTGGGAATACCGAGAATGGCTTGATCATTTCCCATGGTGACGCAAGCTGCCGTGCCCACCACGAGCGCGGCGGCGGCGCCAGCAGTGACCAGCGCAGCTTCACAGCGCAGTTGCTTCGCCAGATACACTCCGGAGGCGTCGAGCAGTTCGTTGAGATGTACCGGCCTCTTGGCCGCCAGTGCAACCGCCGCTTGCACTTCATCGGGCATTGTCGAAGCTGACAGAACGGTATAAGTGCCTGCGGCATTGATGAACGGGGTTATACCGAGTTTCTGGTAGTAGTCCACGGCCGCGGTCGATTCTTTGCAAACTGCTCGAGTTGCCAGAATCGGAACTGCTGCGAATGCGGCACTGCCTGCGGCAACGGTTTGTGCGCCTTTGCTCAAGAGTGTGCGCCGAGTAATCCGTGGCATGGCTGATCCTCCAGAACGCTGTTGGAATTTCGACGATCAATCTCGCGGATAATCGTCGGCCCGCGCTGGCAAAGACTCGCCTTTGTCGGGAGTGCTGAAATATTGCGGGCGGGCCTTCTCCCACTCCACCATACTGAGACCAGAAGGATCGTACAAAATGCGGCCTGCACGAATCGTCATACGGGCCGTCAGTTTCGCGTTTCCGTCAAATCTGGCGACGCCACAGTCGATGTAACTGAAATGACCCTTCGCTAGTTCGAGGACCGCGATATCGGCGTCCTTGCCTACTGCCAGAGTGCCTAATTCGGGCCGATGAATCTCGGCCGCCGGATTGACGGTTGATCGGCGAATGATGTCATCCAGAGGCACACCGATAGCCAGGAATTTTGACATCACGATGGTCATGCTGACTACGTTGTAGTCGCCTGTGTGTAAGTCGGTGGACATGGAATCAGGAATGAATCCTTGTTTCTGAGCAGGAACCGCATTGCGAAACCAGAAGCTGCCGGCTCCATGCCCAACGTCAAAGATCACGCCACGCGCGCGAGCCTCTGCCAAGGCGGGATTGATCTTGCCGTCGGCTAGAATTATGGGGAATTGCTGGGCAAAGACGTGGGTGTGAATATCGCCAGGCCGCATCTTCTTCAGCAGATCTTCGTAAGTTCTCTCTGGACGAGGCCAGAAGTCGTACATGACCGGAACATTCGCAAGCGTCGCACATTCAATAGCACGATCCACCGCAGCCCACGGCACGTGCTCCGCATCCCAAGGCTCTTTCGTCCAGTAATGCGCAGTCTTTACTCCCACGATAATGTCCCGATATTTCGTGATCGTGGCGGCGCAAAGTTTGGGGTCCATCTCATCCAGACTCTGTTCCAGCCCGCCTCCCATCCCGTTCCCGACGATATTCAGGAAAGCCAGAACGCGCACTTTGGCGCGGTCAATGACTTCCTCCTTCTCTTGCAGGAAGGTTTCGGCGCCTGCCGTACCTGCATCGACGATGGTGGTCACGCCGGATTCCAGCGCCATATCCGCCGGGATGCCAAGGGGGAGAGCGTGCGCGCGGGCTTCAGGAGTGAACCAGGCGAGTGGCGCGCCTCCGTGACCGACATGGTAGTGAATATCGATCAGTCCCGGCGTGACTAAGAGCTTCGAAACATCCACAACCTTTCCGGCTTGGTCGGCGGGAATATCTCTTTCGACAGCAGCTATCTTGCCCTGGAATACGGCAACGTCGCGCACGTCGTCGATGTGATTGGCAGGATCAATAACGTGGCCGCCTTTTAACAGCAGATCATAACGAGGTGGAGTCTGCGCAAGTGTGACGAGAGGAGATCCGATGACGATCGCTAGTGCTGTGATGACTGCAAGTGATGTTTTCATGCGCCTCTGACTGGCCTCTGTGTGGTTTGTGTTGAAGCGAAAGTGTATCCACTCGAGACGAAATTGTCATCATGGATGAAGAGCCGGCCCCGGACGGGTTGTAAACCAGAGACGGGCTAGCGTAATCTGATCGGTTCCCTCGAGGTTCGGTCTGGCAAATTGGAGCGATCGATCGGGAAGGAATCATGGATCGTCGTACTTTTGTAAAGGCTGGTTGCATCGGAAGCGCTTCGCTGCTGATACAAGGACTGGATCCGATGGCGCGGGCGGGTTCTCTTCCTGCCCTCCCACCCATCGAACTGCACGGTCTGCCCGATTATGCGCCGTCGCCATTAGGGATGCCAGGATTGTTTCGCGGGCGACTTGTCGAGATCCGCGAACCCAGGGCTATTGTAGGGAATCGCGTGACGCAGTCGATCGTGCGCCGTATGCTGGAACGCGCGATGACCGAACTGACGGGCGAGAAATCGGTTCAGCACGCGTGGGCGAAATTCATCGATCCGAAGGACATCGTTGGCATCAAGATCAATCCGTCGGGTGCCCCTGCCTGTTGTTCATCTCCCGAGATCATACGCGAGATCATTGACGCAGTCCGGTCGGTTGGAGTGCCTCTGCGAAATATCGTCGTCTACGACCGATATTCGTATGAGATGGATATCGGTAGCTATCAGACGCTGTTGCCGACTGGAGTTCGCATCGTTGGCATCCAGGACGCCTTCGCCAGCGGCGTAGTCGGCTACGACCCGAATGTTTATTGCGATGCCAATTTCTTCGGCGAGTGGGAAACCCGATCCTACATGGCAAGGATTGTGGCCCACGAAGTAACGAAGATTATCAACGTGCCGACCATGAAGGACCACTCGGCATCCGGGGTTACAGGAGCTCTCAAGAACCTGGCCTATGGTACTTTCAATAACGTTGCGCGCACCCATCAAGCGCCGCATTCTTTTACAAATCCTCTGATCGGATTGCTGTGCACGGTCGAACCGCTACGTTCGAAAGCCGTGCTGCATATCATGGATGGAATGCGCTTGGTATGGCACGGGGGGCCCCTGACGCAGGTCCAGGATTTCATCGAGCAGACAGGGATTCTAATGGTGGCTACCGACCCGGTGGCGATGGACACCGTTGAACTGGAGGCGATCGAGAAGAAACGACGCGAACACGCTGCTCCCTCCGTCTGGGAACACGAGTCAAGCAGCATCACGCCCGACTCCAACGTGTTCTTTCACGATGCCACCAGGAATCTGTTCTTCCGGCAGCCGGGACATATTGCAGCGGCGGGGCAACTTGGACTCGGAATCTCCGATCTGAAACAGATCGATCATCGTCTTATCTCGGCCTGATGGTGATAACGGAAACAGCTACGCCTGAATCTCCACGCGACTGGCCAACCCTGCTTGGGGACAATGCTCGTACCGGTGGCCAGGGACAAATCAAACTACATTTTCCGGAGAAGGCGGCTTGGCAATATCGCGCCGGCAGCGCGGTGCGGTCCGCTCCAGTGCTTCGAGAAGGAATTCTGTATGTCGCTTCGGTCGGCGGAGTGCTCCACGCAATCGACGTCGGCACGGGAACATCCAAATGGAAGTTTGAGTCAGCGGGCCAGGTGCATTCCACGCCTTCTCTCTTCGGGAACACAGTTCTTTTTGGTTGTGACGACGGCAAGATCTATGCTCTGGATCGGCATTCTGGAAAAAAACTGTGGGAGGCGGCAAGCGAGGCCGAGGTGTGGTCATCGGCGGTCGTCCGCGATGGCCTTGTTTTCTTTGGGAGCGCGGACGGGAAAGTCTATGCTGTCGACGCCGGGAGTGGTCACGAAAAGTGGTCCCAAAGCCTCCGTGGAAGGATTTATTCCACGCCGTATGCCGCTGAGCATCAGCTTTACGTGGGTTGCGGAGACGGCAAGGTCTACTGTCTCGCGGCCGATTCCGGAAGGATATTGTGGGGAACGCCTACGGGCAACGGCATTGATTCATCTCCCGCAGTGGCTGATGGCCTCGTGCTTATCGGCTCCGAGGACTTTTGCGTTTACGCGCTGAACGCGAGCACCGGAGAAGTGCGCTGGAAATATGAAACGGGCCTCGGCATCGCGTCTTCCCCGGCGGTATCGGGAGATCTTGCTGCGATTGGCAGCAAAGATGGATTTCTGTACGCCTTTGATATTCAAACCGGCCAGTTGCGCTGGAGGACCGAGGTGGGAGAAGTGGTTACGGCGTCACCAGTGATTGCAGACGGTGCGCTCTGTATTCAGGCGGGAGGCTTGTTTGCCCTGGATCCGGCCAACGGAAAAATTGTGTGGAGAGCCGCCCTGGGGACGGCAATCCAGTCCGTGCCCGTCCTAACGGGCGAGGGTATTTATATAGCGAGTTTGAGCGGTGAGATTTATGCGCTTCGGTAAGCAACGGGCGGCAGCGCTCGTCGTAGTAATTCTGTCCGTCGGTTCGAGCGCCCAGAGCTCAGATAAGCCAATTCTCGTTTACAAGGAAAAGTACATCATGGGCACGGTCTTCGAGATCGCTGCTTATGCTGAATCTTCCGAAAAGGGTTCCGCCGCGATCGACAAGGCTTTGCAAGAGATCGTCCGAATGGACGATCTGATGAGCAACTATAAGCCTGAGAGCGCATTGAGCAGGCTGAACCGTTCCGCTCATTTCCACCCTCAGAAGGTTCCGCCCGACTTGTATCGCGTGATTGAACAAGCGGTGCAGTTTTCGAGGCTCTCGGGCGGGAAGTTCGACATTACCGTCGCGCCGCTCGTAAACCTGTGGAAAGCTGCGTTGTCGGGCGACTCGCTGCCTTCGCTTTCACAGCGACAACAAGCAGAGGATTGTGTTGGCTACGACAAGATCGAGTTAACTCCGCCGGACGAAATTACATTTCGATCTTCATGTATGCAGTTAGATTTGGGCGCGATCGGCAAAGGGTATGCCGTTGACCGCGCCGGTGAGGTGCTGCATTCCGACGGCATTCGCAACGCGTTAATCAATTCCGGAGGAAGTACGATTTTGGCCATGGGATCGCCTCCCGGACAGACTGGCTGGCTTGTGCATCTGCGCGATCCTTCTCACAAGATCGATCCCTACGTGATGCTTAAGGACCAAAGTGTTTCCACATCAGAACAGACGGCGGTTTCTTTGCTTGCTCCCGAGTCCGCCGGGCATATTATTGACCCAGCCACCGGAAGGCCCATCGATACTCAATTCGCGGTCAGCGTCATCACCTCTTCTGGAACGCCTTCCGACGGGCTTTCGACCACATTACTGCTGCTTGGCCCGAAGGTTGGGAAGTCTTTGGTCGATGGCATGAGCAACGTCTCTGCAATCTGGCTCTCTCCGAAAGCAAAAATGGAAACAGTAACAAATGGACCGCAAATTTTTTTCGGGAAACACCGGTGATTACTCAGGGCTCTAGAACGGATCGCATGAGTTTCAGGAATATGGTTGTATTGTGCCTTTGCATCACATTTTCTCCGTCCGCATGGAGTACGGTGTTTGTGCAGTGGAACGACGCCACGTTACCTCCGGCGAGTTCGCTCGGAGTGAACCAGATCGTTCTTGCCTGGGAACGCGGTGTACCTACCGCACTGTGGGCGACTGCGCGCAAACAGGGATATCGAGTATATGTTGAGACGCCGCTCAACCAGGCGACCTCTGCAGCAAAAGAATGCACGGAAAAGAGCTGCGCAGGAATTATTCTGAAGGTTCTCGAAGCAGAGAGCGCGGAAACCGAGAAATCCATCGCAAGCTTGCGATCGGCTTACCCGAAACTGCGAGTTCTGGTGCTCAGCCCCACCGGCAAGCAGCCCAAGATGAGGGGCAGCCTCATCATCAAGCGCAATTCAGTGCTCGAAGTGTCAAGCCCGACCGCGCAACCATGGATTGATACGAATCTTGCATTCATCAAAACTGAGCAGCGGTCTCGCCGCCCGCAGATTCCGCTTTATACGTTTTCATGGGCCGATCAAGCGCCGCAAACAATCCTGACGGCTGATGATTATTCCCTGGCAGTCGCCGAGGCCGGTGCGTTTCATGCTGATTTGGTTCTACAGTTGGACGAACATCTGCAGCAGGGCCTGAACAAGCGTGATAGTGAGGCTTGGGCACTCTGGAATCAAGTGCGCTCGACGTTGAAGTTCTTTGCCGATGCGAGCGCAGGGGTATTGGAACCAGCCGCCAACGTGGCGGTGGTCGTTGATCAGCTTGATCCAAGTGATGAAGTTGCAAATCTGCTGAGTCGCCACAATATTCCATTCCAGGTATTTATCGCCGCGGACTTGAAGACAGAGGAACTCAAGGGCTTCGATATTGTGATCGTGTTTGCAAAACCGGACCCCGAAACTGTGGAATGGATTAAGAATTTGGCAACGGGCGGCGCAACTGTCGTAGCAGTGGATGCGCACGGCAAGTATTCGTGGCAGAGCAGCCAACCAGTCCAACTGAACGAGCACACGACTTCGTATCCAGTAGGAAACGGAAAGGTGCTCGAATTGGCAGAGCCTGTCTCGGATCCCGAGACCTTCGCACAGGATATTCGGCGGCTTCTGGGCAAACGGAATGCGCTGCTAAGCCTTTGGAATGGACTGACTACCATCGCTGTGCCTTACAAAGACCGCGGCGCAAGGATGACTCTGCTGGAATTGGTGAATTATGCCGGAGAGCCGCTTCGTTTACAGGTGCAAGTCAAGGGATCGTTTACGACGATCCGTTACGAGACGCCCGAACATGGGTGTTGCAAGTCTCTTGAGCCCGTAAGACACGACGGATTCACCGAATTCGTGATTCCGGAAATACGCATCGCGGGACGGGTACACCTGGAATCGCAATGAGGTCTCGTTTGTTTACGCGATGCTTAAAAAGTACCGCTATCGAAACCTACGGATAAACAGCTTGTGGCGGTCTGATCGGTAAAGGCCCAGCACGTAGATCGTGGGCTTTGCCTTCGTGGAAAAAATCTGTTGCCTGATTCGTAGTACTGCGGCGCCTACCGAAATACCGAGAAGCCGGGCTGTGTGCGCATCGGCGGCGGTAGCGTCGATTTCTTCGTCGGCGTGGCCGATCTGAAGTCCGTGGTCGTGCTCCAGCACAGAAAACAACGACGCGCGGTCCAGCCTGGCCTCAGTGAGATCACCAAACTCGTCAGCCGATAAATAGCAGGTTTCGATGGCAAATGGTTCATCCTCGCCGAGCCTCAGGCGTTCGACCTTAACCAGGCGACTCGTGGCCGGCAGAGACAGACGTGCTGCAATCTCCTGTTCGTTCTCAATGACTCCAATTGAAAGCAGCCTGGAAGAAACGGCCAGACCGCGGCGTGACATCTCCTCGGTATAGCTCATCAGCTTGTTGAAATGGATCTTGGGTGGTGCGACGAATGTACCCGCACCCCGACGCCGTACGACCAAACCCTCCCGCTCGAGACCGGTGAGCGCGTGGCGAGCGGTCATGAGACTGACGCCGTGAATACGCGCAAGTTCCCGCTCGGAGTCTACGAGATCGCCGGGTTTCAGAAGACCCTTTTCGAGCCGCTTGACGATCGTGGACTGGATCCGCTGGTACGCGGGCTCCCCGTTATTCCGGATGTGAGGCATCCAAACGTTCTCCTACGCAGGTGCACCATACTACGAAGTGCTATAGTGCTCCAATACTAAATCGATTTCGTATTTACGGAATAGCCTCCTCGTGCTAGACGAGGAGCAGCATACCTGCACTGCCGTGGCGTTTCCTCATTAGGTTTACGGATGAAATAGGCTCACACCCTGTAAATTGTTTTGTACCAGTGCGTTAGCGTCTATACTTGGCGGCTATTCCACGCCCTGAGCGCTCGCCTTTCAAACGGTAGAGGCAGTCGCCAGGCTTTATTGCTCAAGGCGATAATACAACGATCTTAAATTCTTTCAATTTGTTTTATTTTTTTCTTGACGATAAACGGTCATCCGCTATATAGCATGTCCGTCCCTGTTATTTGTTATTGTCGCTGATCTGAGGAGGCTTGTGATGAGACGTTCAACTGCCCTTTGCTGCTCGCTCCTTCTATTCGTAACGGTAATTGGGGTTTCCCATTACGGCTGGAGCCAGGAAGTGACGGCTTCCATCACCGGCACGATCTCCGATCAAAGTGCTGCCGCTCTAACCGGAGCCACAGTTACGGCGACGTCGCAGGAACGCGGTCAGACGTATACCGCCGTGACGAACGCCAGCGGCCTTTACCGTATCGCCCAACTGCCTGTCGGCTCGTACGCCATCAAGGTTGAGAAAGCCGGGTTCGCTGTGGCGTCCGTTCCGCCATTCGTGCTCACTCTGAATCAAGTCGCCCGCATAGACATAGCGATGAAAGTTGGTCAGGCCTCCGAGACGGTGGAAGTGTCCGCGGGAGCTCCCGTTCTCAAGACTGAGACCACGCAGGTGGACACGATTATCAACGCTGCAACTAACGACAATATGCCGCTTGCCTCCCGCAACTATGTCCAGTTGACCTTGCTTGCGCCAGGCGCGGTATCGACCGATCCCAGCAGTTTCAATAACGGAAACAATACTGGCGGATACGGTGGCCGTCCCCTCATCAACGGCAACCGCGAGCAGGCGAACAACTTCCTGCTCGACGGCATGGACAACAACCAGGTATCGGACAATTTGCTCGGCTACACGCCGGCTCCCGATGCGATCGAGGAGTTCAACCTCATCACGAGCAACGCCCCGGCAGAGTTCGGCAATTTCGAAGGCGGAATTGTGAACGCCGTCATCAAATCGGGCACGAACAAATACCATGGCGATATTTGGGAGTTTTTCCGCAATGACGTTCTGAATGCCAACAGCTGGTCGAACAATCTGGTGTACCCAGCGCTTCCCAAGGCCAAACTGCGCTGGAACATGTTCGGCGGCACTTTTGGCGGACCGATCATCAGGAACAAGCTCTTCTTCTTCGCTGACTTTCAAGATCAGCGATTCGATTTTCCAAGCTCGTCGAGTTTCAACACGGTGTTTACCGCCGCTGAGCGTGGCGGCGACTTTAGCGCTCTCCCAGTTCAGTTATACAATCCGTGCCAATCTTTTAGCGCTCCGTGCACTCCTTCTTCGCCCGCTGCCACGACGCGGCAGCCCTTTCCGAACAACGTTATTCCTAGCGTCATGATGAGCCCGGTGGCGAGCGCGCTGTTTGGCTCGAGCCTGTATCCGACTCCCGTCAACAGCCAACTGCAAAACAATGCAGTCAATACGACCACCTCGGCCCAAAATGTGGTGCAGGGCGATCTGAAAATAGACTTTAAAGCGACCCAAAAGGACAATATCTCCTATCGCTTCACCCGGGCTTACCAGGACAATCCAGCGATTAGTTCCCAGGCATTGCTGTCCAATACCTATTCGACGACGCCGATTTACAACACGGTGGGCGATTGGAGTCGCACGATCGGAAACAATCTGTTAAACGATGCCCGCATTGGCTGGAGCCATATCACCCTGAACAGCGGTAATTCGTTTGCATCCGGCGTAGGGCAGTTCGGCAACACGCTGGGCATCGGCAATGGCAACCCCGGAAGTCTTCCTGGCTTGCTTGCCATCAACTTCAGCAATTCGGCCCTCAGCAACCTTGGCGCCGCAGAGCAAACCCAGAGCTTCGATGACCATGTATGGCAGCTCGAGGATGCGGTGAGCTGGACGCACGGCCGGCATAACTTCAAATTTGGCGGTCAATGGTGGCGTCAGATCATCAAGACGTTCTATGCCGGTAACAACGGCGAACTGGGTCTCATGGACTTCAACGGACAGTTCACGAACGCAAGCGCCACGAGCCCGGTATCGAATACAGGCGATGGTGGTGCCGATTTCTTCCTCGGCCTCGATTATCAATATGGTCGTGGTGTGAGTACGGGCCAGACTTGGCAACAGACCAGCAACGTCATTGGCATCTACGCTCAAGACACATGGCAGGTCACACCTCGCTTAACGTGGAATCTTGGGCTGCGCTACGATGCACATTCCCCGTGGGTCGAAGCCAAGAACCAGCAAGCCAACTACAATTTCGCAACCGGCAATATTGATCTTGCCGGACAGAACGGGGCCAGCAAGGCCCTCTACAACGGAACCTATGGGGGCAAAGATTTCCAGCCGCGCATCGGTTTCGCGTGGACTCCCTCGGTACTGGGCGACCACACCGTAATCCGTGGAGCTTTCACCATTTCGTCGTACATGGAGGGAACTGGCACAAACTTGCGCTTGACGCTGAATCCACCGTTTACTCCGGCGGAAATCAACGCAAACTATAGCGGTCTTGCACTACCTTCGACGAATGCGACCGATGGAATCGTCGGCAGCGCCGGCTCGGCCTCGTGCGATGCGCCTGCGTACGCCTGTTATGCAGGTGATTTGCTCCGAGTCTGGGACCCCAAGGTGCAGCCTGCGGTCGCGGACGAGTGGAACATCACTGTCCAGCACCAATTCGCCGGTAATACCACCGTTCAAGTCGGATATGTAGGGCAGCGGGGAACTCACTTGATGGTGCCATTCGACTATGCGCAGAGAGTGCTGTTGCCGAATTCGTCTTGCGCTACTCCGCCCTGTACAGCACCCAGCCCGTATTTCGCAGCGAATCCAGCTCTTTACTCCGCGTTGGGCAATGGTGGCCCGGGCGCGACCATTTCAGGCACCAAATCCAATGGCACCATGAGATACAACTCATTGCAGGCGGTGGTGCAGAAGCAGATGACTCACGGTTTGCAGTATCAAGTCGCCTATACGCTCTCAAAGTGCATGTCCGATAGCACTGGTTATTACGGCGCGTGGAACAATGCTCTGAGTGCCTCGGCATACTGGCAGAACGTCTACGACCAGAAATCAGAGTACGCTCCGTGCTACTACGACGCCACTCACGTCGTTTCAGCCTACGCGATTTACGACCTACCTTTTGGCCGCGGCAAGATGTTAGGCAAGAACGCCAATGCGGTGGTCAATGGAGTCATTGGAAACTGGCAGGTTAGCCCCATCATTTCCTGGCGCACGGGTTGGCCGATGCCGGTGTACGGAGCCCAGGATGAGTCGGGTACATTCGGTCGTGGAGCGCGTGCAGACTGCAGTGGCGTTCCGTCGATTGTGAACACGTTTATACCGGGAATAGGTCGGCAGTGGTTCAACAATACCGGGCAGTTCACCAATCCGTCAGTTGGAACCTTCGGCAATTGCTCGCCGCAACTCTCAAACCTGCGTTCGCCTCACTACAGTGACGTCGACCTCAGTTTGCATAAGGACTTCCCGATCACTGAGCGGTTCCGCTTGCAGTTCCGAACCGACTTCGTGAATGCCTTCAACCACGTCCAACTCAACGCACCGAATATGGGGTTGGGATCCACAATGGGGCAGATCACCGGCGCCCAACCCCCAAGAAACATTCAGTTGGCGTTGAAACTCTACTATTGAAGTTGGAAACGTATAATGATGATGCAGGCGCTCATCCCGCCTGCATCATTTTTCTTTGTGCGTGATTTTCGCGAAGGGGTAGCCTCGCCAACTCTATTCAAGATGTGCACATTCCGCCGGAAGAGAGCCCTCATCGTATTGTTGGCTGGCTATTTGTGGTCCGCCTTGATCACATTGGGCCAGCAGCCGAAAGCCGCTTCGGCGCCTGCGTCTGCTATATCACCTGAGAAGGCGCTCACCCTGGCTGAGCAAGGACGCTGCCGCGAGAGTATTTCGGCACTTAAGCGTGCGATGGCCAGCCAAGTTCCCTCCGCTATCAAAAAGGAGATTGGCGTGGTGGGCGTGCGCTGTTCTTTGGAATTGGACGATCGCGACTCGACGCTGGACTTTGTCCGCTTCCTGCATAAACAGTTCCCGCTAGACCCCGACGTTCTTTTCGTCGTAGTTCATGCCTATTCGGATCTTTCAACAAGAACGGCGCAAGATCTTGGCCGGACGGCTCCTCAATCTTTTGCCGCTCATAAGCTCAACGCTGAGGCTCTCGAAATGCAGGGAAAGTGGGAGCCGGCGCAGTTCGAATATGAATGGATGATTCAGAAGGAACCCAATACTCCGGGTATCCACTTTCTGCTCGGAAGGCTCCTTCTGTCGCGACCGGATGCCGGGCCAGACGCGACAGAACGGGCGAAGCAGGAATTCCTGAAAGAGATCCAGATTGACCCGAACAACGCCGGAGCCATCTACATTTTGGGGGAGCTTGACCGGCGTGATCAAAAGTGGGATGAGGCGATCTCGCGCTATACCCAGGCAGTCAGACTCGACCCAAATCTTGCGGAGGCGTACCTGGGGTGGGGGTATTGCCTGGTGAATCTCAAGAAATACGAGGATGCAATCCCGCCATTACGGACCGCGGAGCGTCTGATGCCCGCGAATCCGGAGGTCCACAACTCGCTGGGTACCGCACTCCAGAGATCCGGACACAAAGATGAGGCGCAGAAGGAGTTTGCCATTCATGAGAAGCTGCGCTCCGAAGGCGGAACCGAGAAACCGGAATAGTCGCATCCGACACATCTCGAAGCTGAATCAACGCGGGGGTTCTTCGACCGTTAGAATCTGATCGGCGGCAACCTGGTGCAGAACCTGTTTAATACCGCTCGGCCAGCGAATTTCCACGTCCTTGATGAGCCGGTTCTTGCCCAGACCGAAGTGTACTCGGCTGTCGCTGGACGCAGTGTATCCGACTGCCGTTGTTACCTCGTTCCATTGGGAAGCGCCATCTTCGGTGGTAATGTGAATTTGCGCCCCGATGCCCATCCGATTGCTTTTTGTTCCCACGAGCTTGAGGAGAATCCAGTGATTGCCGGTTTCGGAGATGTTGCGCAGAATTTCAACCGGCCCGCCAAGAACGGTGACTACCGCGTCAATGCGGCCGTCATTAAAAAGGTCCCCAAAAGCGACACCACGATGTGCTGCCTCTTCCTGAAAGTCTGGTCCGGCTGACGGGCCAATTTCAGCGAACTTCCCGTTGCCCAGATTGCGAAACAGGGAATTGGGTTCGGGATATTTGCGATTGCCCAGTTCGCTGATGTTATCGAGCACATTGGCGCGCGCGACGAACAGGTCTTTCCACCCGTCATTGTCGAAGTCAAAGATGCCATTCCCCCAGCCGGACATATCCTTGGTGGCCTCCAGTCCGCTCGCATGGGTGAGATCGTCGAATTCCCCATTGCCTTGATTGATGAGCAGTGGAAAGGTCTCGTGTTCCACGGCGGTGTACCATATGTCGGGGCGGCCGTCGTTGTTGACATCCTTAAAGTCAGAGCCCATTCCCGATAGGGCCACGCCATCGGGAGCATAAGCGACCCCCGCTTGCATGCCGACTTCTTCAAACTTCTTTCCCCCCAAATTGTGAAAGAGGAAACCCGGCGTTGTATCGTTGGCGACGAACGCGTCGAGGAAGCCATCGCCGTCGTAGTCGGCAAACGATACGCTCATCCCTTTGCCCATGTGCGACGAGATTCCCGTTTCTTGGGAGACATCCGTGAATGTGCCATCCCCATTGTTGCGGAACAGGGAGTTGTGCAGCGACGCGTAAAGCTTAGGATGGCAGTAACCGCGAACTCCACCCTTCACGTGACAGTAGGGATCCTTGTTCACCTCCCAAACGCAGTAGTTGACCACAAACAAATCCAGCTTGCCGTCGTTGTTGTAGTCGAACCAGCCTGCGCCAACGGACCACATCTTTTTGCCATTCATCTCGGCGCCAGCGAGACCTGCCTTTGCGGTTACATCGCTAAACGTGCCGTCGCCATTGTTGTGGAAAAGCTGGTTGCCGGTTACGTTGGCCACAAAGATGTCGGGTCGACCATCGTTATCGTAGTCCCCGACGGCTACGCCCATGCCGTAGCCCGCCCCCGCGAGTCCGGCGCGCTCGGTTACGTCGGTGAACGTGCCGTCATGATTGTTGTGATAGAGACGGTTCCAGTAAGCCGGCGACTCCTTCTGCAGGGAAGGAATTGCTGCTCCGTTTACCAGATAAATATCCAGCCATCCGTCGCCGTCATAGTCGAGCAACGCCACTCCTGCGACCATCGTTTCGATCTGATTCTTGTTGGGTGTCGGCGAATTGCGGGTGATGAAGTTGACGCCCGCTTTTGCAGTAATGTTTTCGAATCGGATGGCTGGAGGATTGGGTGCGGTGGCCAACCGCAGAGCGGTCAATCCGAGAGCGACAATGACGATGAAATAACGCATGAATACGAATTATGCCTCGTGGGCATCGACGGAATCAGCACGCAATGAAAGCGCCTGTGGGAAGTCTACGACAACCAGATTTTATCAATGTCGCGAGCGGAAATGTCAGTACGCAGAGCGGAGCCCGCGTTCGCTAGTCCTCGTGCCAAATAATGATGGCGCCCACTGTCTTCACAAAACTTCTTCTTGTGATCGCATCTTCCAGAATCAATGAATCCCTCGCAGTCCTTGCTCTTTCGCCAGGCTAGTTCGCCGGCAGCGGACGGGATGTCACATCTGCATTTTGCAATCCCATCGCCCATTTGATGGCCTCTGTAATCATTTGTTGGAACTCCGGTTTGTCCCAGTTCGCTTCCACGTGACCTAATGTCGTGTAGTAGACGCGCCCTTTGCCGTACATCTTTGCCCAAGTCACAGCAAAATCGCCGTCGGTGCGATGGACATTCTTGTTCTTCATGTCGAGCTTGCTGACATCGAGCCGCATCAGCACCCGCACCTTCTGGCGTGAGTAGTCTTTCATCTGGTAAATTTCGTCGCGCAACGTAAAAGAATGCGGGAATTGTTGCATGCCAGGAAAGCCCGGGTCCTCCACGAGGATGGGCGCATCGAAAGTGGTCCACGGGTGCTCGTCGTAAGTCCCGCCAACCATCTCCACAAATTCGGGCCAATCCACGAAAGTGATGGCAGCGCTGTGCACGCCAACGAATCCCTTGCCATCCTCGTGGATGAACGACAGGAAGTCGGCCTTCTGTTGGGCATTCATTTCGAGGTCGCCCCCGGTAAAGAAGAGCACGGCGTCGAAGTTGTTCAAGTTCTGTGCGTTGTATTCCAGCTTCTTCTTCGTTAGTACCTCGGTGTCGGTGCGAAGTGTGGTGTCCCACAGCCCGGTTTCCCGCCCCAGTCGCTCGATGGTCGCCATGGCATGGGACACGGAGTCGTGCCGGTATCCTTTTTCTTCTCCGATAACAAGGAGGTGTTTCTTTGGTGGGGGACCAGACTGAGCCGTGGAAAATGCAGAGAGCACGGCGAGGATGATCAAGGCGCGAGGAGCAATCTTCATATTGGAGTCGTCGGTGGTCCTGTATGTTCAGCCTTCGGCGTCAATGATCCGCGATTGAAGCCTTGCTGTTCGCACTCTTTTCCGGCAGCACGTCTTTGGGATCGCCCTTGGGCGCGCCGGCGGTCACCCACGCCACAATTGTGTCGACCTCTTTTTGAGAGAGCGACCTGTCATTCGCGAAATGTCCAACCTGAGGATCGGCAAACCATGGCGGCATCAGTCTCTGCTTCACGGCGAGTTTCATGGCTCCGGTCCAGGGCCGCGTCTCCAGGTACGTGAGCATTGAGAACGGGGCAGCCTCGCCCGGCCGGTGGCAGCTTTGGCAGTTCTTCTGCAGGATCGGCGCGACATCCTTCGTAAATGTCGGAGCGCTCATATTGCCCATCTGCGAAGAAAGATGCGCTGTCGAACAAACAGCAAACCGAGAACCGTGCCATTCATTGCGTCGAGGCCTCTGCGGGGGCTTGAGTTCCTATCCTCGGAGCCGGCTCAGCGATCATATCAAGAATCTCCAACGATTCCCTGACACACTAGGAGGCATGAGATCTTCCTTGGCCACCCGCAAACTTGCTGTCGAAGCGAACGCCGGCTGTCGCGGTGCAGGGATTCTCCATTTACAGAGACCGTTTCAGGAACGACGCAAACCGGAACGAATCCTCGGCATTGTTCCCGATAAACGGGCTTCGGGGAGATCAACGGATCAACGCATGATCTCCTCGAAGCCGACTTCTGGCCCGGAATGATTTTCCGGTTGAGCGTGGACTGACTAGCGATCACCCGATTCGACTTCTATTCCGCTGGCCCGAGTAAAACAGCGACAATTGCAAGCGGCATGGCAATCACCGCAGTCCAAACCAGGATGAAGACGATCCAGCTAGCGAGAATCCCCGCAACGTCGTTTAGCGTGCCCTGTTTGGTTTCGAAGCGGAAGAAGCCGAGGGTCTGCTTCATCCCTTCCCTGCACCCGGCCAACTTCGTGCGATAAGGCATCCGCATAGTGCCTGCCCTCTGGTTTGGGCTACGTGGTTCAGCAGATACGAGGGCTGTCGCCCGATTGACTTGAAGGGACCTTATGCGGCGGGCGCTGCCTGTCCCTGCTGGCACAACTCCCGCACCGCTGCCTCCACCAAGGAATTCATCGCGGCCGCGACACCAGGAGACAACTCAGTGCTCCAATCCGTAGTGGCAGGCTGTACGCCCAGCAGCACAACTGTAGGCTGCCGCTGCGCCAGCACTCGCAGAGCCACCAGCAGATCGGAGACTCCCAGTTGGTGCACGCTGTTGTTGCCGGGCAAGGAATTCAATTCCTCTCCCGACATCCGCACCACTGTGCCCGGAGCCTCCCCCACGTCGACCGCATCGATCACAATCAGGCGCGAACAATCCCAAACATAAGAAAGTAGCTCCAGCCCTAGGGTCCCACCTTCCACCAGGCTTACATCCGCCGGCACTCGCCGATCTTCGCATAGTCGCTTGATGGCCTGCGCTCCCGCCCCATCATCGGCGTGAAGAACATTCCCCAGCCCCAGCACCACGGTCTTGCCCGGCACTGCCTCCATCACTTCACCTGGCCTGAATCCTCTTCCAACTCGTGCCGCGGGATGAACTTGTAGCCTGTGAATATGCTCTCAATCAGCCCGTTCCGTTCTTCCCACGAAACCAACACGGCGCTGTACACATGATGAATCACGAACGCGAAGAACGTGAACATAATGCAGAAATGCGCCAGCCGCAGGTATTGAATATCGATCACTCCAGGAATCCAGCTGAAGAGCCATCCCAGCAGCCACCGGCCCCGCACCTGCGTGTACAGTGTGAGCCCGGTGATGATCTCAATCAGCATGAGGCTGAACATCAGCAGGTACGTCACCGCTGCCAGCGCGTTGTGCCCCACATGGTGCACCAGATCTTTCTTGAGGAAGCTGTAGTAGGCGACCATGTTCCCCATGCCTCGCCACTGCCGTTTCTTGATGGGCCAGAACGACTGCCAGCTTGACCAGTCATTCCCCACAAAAAACCAATACATGCGCAGCAGAAACGCATTGATGAACACCGACCCGGCGACGAGATGAATGAACCGCATCTTCGCCATCAGAAAACTTGTGCTGCTCTTGGCCACAATAAACGGATCGTGCATGTAATAACCGGTGAAGGCCAGCACACCAATGGACAGCACGATGAACCAGTGCGAGACCCGCACCGGCAGCTCCCACACATAAGTCCGCACCGGCAAGGTGGAAGGGTAGGGTCGATGCGCCTCGCTCCATGCATGTTGGCCTGGTGCCAGTGAGCCCATTGGCGCCTCCTTTTACAGTGGCGTTACGCCACCTTCAACTCGCTTTCACTTGCGTGTACCGCCGTCCTCGCGCGTCCACCACGTGCACCGCGCACGCCAGGCACGGATCGAAGGAGTGTACGGTGCGCAGAATCTCCACCGGACGCTCCGGATCCGCAATCGGCGTCTTCATCAGCGCCGCCTCATAAGCCCCGCGCTGCCCCTTGGCATCCCGCGGTCCGGCATTCCAGGTCGTAGGCACCACGCACTGATAGTTCTGAATCTTCTTGTCTTCGATGTGTACCCAGTGTCCCAGAGAACCGCGCGGCGCCTCATGGAAACCCCATCCCTGCGCCTCCTTCGGCCAGGTATCAGGGTCCCACTTCTCCCCGTTATGAATGCGCAAGTCACCGTGTCCCAGCTTGTCGCCCAACTCCGCCACCCACATGCTGACCTGTCCCGCCATCACTTTCGCTTCGACCGCCCGAGCCGCAATGCGTCCCAAAGTCGAGAACAGCGCCGTCGCTGGCGCATTAAGCTTCGCGAGAATGCCATCCACCGCCGCCTTCACCTCCGGATGCCCGGAGGCGTACGCCACCAACATGCGCGACAGCGGCCCCACCTCCATCGGATGATCCTGATACCTTGGCGCCTTCAGCCACGAGTACTTCTGATCCACCTCCAAATGTTCGAACGGCGGCTTCGGGCCCGTATATTTTGGCTTGGTCTCACCCTGGTACGGATTCTTCGCGCCCTGATCGCCATCGCCGTACTCGTACCACGAGTGCGTCACATACTCCGACACGTTCGCCGGGTCCACCGGATGCACCTTCGATAAATCATGCCCGAAGATCGCGCCGCGCTGCAGGTAAAACCGCGCTGGATCCTTCACGCCTCCCTGCGGATAATCGCCATAAGAAAGGAAATTCCCCAACCCCTCCCCATATCCGAACCAGTCCTGGTAGAAACTCGCCACCGCCAGCACATCCGGCACGTACACCTGATCAACGAATGCCTGCGCCTTACTCGCCAGTTCCGTCAGGAATGTAATCCGCTCCGGATTGATGGTCGCCCCCGGCTCATTCGGATCCATCGACGTCGCCATCCCGCCCACCAGATAAGTCTGCAAGTGCGGATTCTTCCCGCCCAGCACAGCGTGAATCCGGATGTAGTCCTTCTGAAACTCCAGTGCTTCGATGTAGTGTGCCACCGCCAGTAAATTCGCCTCTGGCGGCAGGTGATACGCCGGATGCCCCCAATACCCGCTGCTAAACAAGCTGAGCTGCTTGCTCTCCACCAGCGCCTTCACCCGATCCTGAACCGCCTTGAAGTAGTTACGGCTCGACTTCGGCCACGGCGAAATCGACTCCGCCAGTTGCGACGTCTTTCCAGGATCGGCCTTGAGCGCCAGCGTCACATCCACCCAGTCGAGCGCATGCAGGTGGTAGAAGTGGATCACGTGATCCTGCACGTATTGGCTGGCGCCAATGATG
This sequence comes from Acidobacteriaceae bacterium, assembly GCA_003134655.1. GTDB lineage: Bacteria > Acidobacteriota > Terriglobia > Terriglobales > Acidobacteriaceae > Sulfotelmatobacter. The sequence goes on along the minus strand of PLBY01000154.1, from coordinate 73,131 downwards.
TTGCGGATCAGATTCGCATTCGCCGGCACCTCGATTCCCAGCGCGTCCTCGACCGCTCGCACCGACGTTAGCGCGTGTACCGTCGTGCACACCCCGCAGATGCGCTGCGTCCAGATCCACGCCTCGCGCGGATCGCGCCCCCGCAGTATCAGCTCGATCCCGCGAAACATCGTTCCTGAACTCCAGGCATCGGTGACCGCGCCGCCGTTCACCTCGGCTTCAATGCGCAGATGGCCTTCAATGCGAGTCACTGGATCGACTACGATGCGTGCCATACGGTCCTCCTCTGCCTGCTCTTATGGTTTTTCGGGCCCGGGTATGGTCCGCATGCGGTCTCGAACCACGCTGGCGATTCCATGAACGACAGTCGCTCCCGCTACAGCCGCCGTGATCCCGATGCCGATCTTCTCGGCACTGACCTCTGCCCCGAATCCCGGAACGTTCGGCAACCGCTCGTAGAACGGAGACTTGGTCTCCCAGAAGTTGTACCCACCGCAGCCGACGCAGCCGTGCCCGGCCTTCACCGGCCAGCTCGTACCGTCGTTGAATCGCACGGACGGGCAGTTGAACGTTGCTTCCGGGCCTTTGCACCCCATCTTGTAGAGGCACCACCCTTTGCGATGGCCTTCGTCGCCCCACTCCTGTGTATAGCGTCCGGCATCGTAATGCGCGCGCCGCTCGCATTGGTCGTGGATGACCCGCCCATAGGCAAACAGCGGACGGTTGTATTGATCCACCGCCGGCAGTTTGCCGAATGTGAGGTAGTGCACCAGCACCGCAGCCGTGTTCGCCGGATTCTGCGGGCAGCCGCCCAGGTTGATGACCTTGGCCTCCGGCACCGCCTCCGAAATCCCTACTGCTCCTGTCGGATTCGGGGACGCCGCCACAAGCCCGCCATACCAGGCGCACGCTCCAGCCGCGATCGTTGCCGCAGCGTTCGTACAAACTTCCTTCGCGATTGACAACGCCGTCTTCCCAGCAACCGTGCAGTAGACTCCATCGTCGGCCAAGGGAATAGACCCTTCGACCACCGCAAGGTACTTGCCCTTCTCCTCTTTGACCACGCGCTGCAGCGCGGCTTCGGCCTGGTGCCCGGCTCCCGCCATGATGATCTCGTGGTACTCCCACGAAAGCAGGTCCAGCACCACGTCCAACACCGGGGGATTGCTCGACCGCAGGATGGCCTCCGAGTTCCCGGCGCAATCCTGGAACTGCAGCCATACCAGCACTGGCTTCCTGGTTTTCTCCAGAGCGGAAGCGACCTGTGCCACATAACGCGGGGGAAGGGCTAAGGTCGCTGTCATGGCGGCGCAGAACTTCATGAAGCGACGGCGGTTGACACCTTTTCGCTGCAGGGCCCCAAAGAACGACTCGTTCGGCGGGAGCATAAGATCATCCTTCCGGAAGCAAGCCGGGCTCGCTCAACCTGGAAACGGTCCAGCACCCTTCCTCATGCACGGATTGCGACTATGTACCATCAACGCTGGTGGAAGGATGTGACCAAGTTCACGGACAGCTGTGATCCTGCGCACGGGCATAGTGTGCACTTGCTCCGATGGATAGATGTGGTCCAGGATTTTTATTCTTGAGCCAAGCCAGACCGCTCCCCCTGCTGCTGCCCCAGACGCGGGCTTCTGCGAGTCTTGACCAACTTCGCGCCGAAGTCTTCCGTTCGTCAGTTCACTGGATCTCGACTGGACAACACTAGGATCGCGCATATGCTGACTCGATTCTGGGCGGGCTGTCGCCAATGCGGAGTAATCTGGGAACCCTCAGCGCTTCGTCTCGCCGTCCAGAAACGGGCTTCGAGGAAGCTTGGGTGCGAACGACCGGCCTTCCATGCGCGGCCGGGTTTCCGGAGCTACAGCTGGTCGTCGAACGTGGATTCAATTGCGGATTAACAATTCAGATGATTTCCTCTTAGTGGTTGATGCAGAGAGTGTTGGAGAATCCGGCTTTCTACGGTGTCAAAGCCCATCTATTCAGTCCTCTCAACAACTTGAGCCGCCGCTAGGGACCGCCCAAACCCTTGCAAACACGCAGAAGGCGAAGCTTCAATGGATTGAAGAACGGATTGGAAAACGCATAACTTCCGCATTGTCCGTTACTCGGGAGCAATCCTGGGTAGTGGCGCAGTTTGAAAACGTAGACCTCAAGCGACTGGCGAGATAATTGTCGCAAGTGGTCAATGTAGAACAGCTTCTCTCTTGGGCTTGGCCTCAATATGGCAACGGGATTCCCGCCTATCTAAGCAGATCGGCCGACCACCGGTGCCTTGCGGGCTCATGAAAGAGGGAAAGAAAATGACCAGATTCGAAAGCTCATACAAACCGTCGATGTTTATGGCGTTACTATTCGCCGCTTTGCTTGCAGGCGGCGGAATCGGAAGAGTCTTTGCTGCCGTTGGCCCCGGCGTTACTGTTGCTCCCGGCACTCTTGTCGGCGCAGCTACAGAACCCACCGTGATTTCGTCAAGCCCAAGTAACAGGGCTACGAACGTACCTACCAGCACAAATACCAGTGATAACGTTGTAACTGGCACCGCAGTGACCGCAACCTTCAGCCAGCCGATGGACCCGGAAACGGTTAGCTCGTCCTCAGCGGGAAATTTGCTCACGTTCACAGTCACGGAGACAAGCGGAAACGACGTACCAGGTACCGTCGCCATGAATGACGCAAACACTGTGGCAACCTTTACGCCAACCTCGTCCGCTCTCAACCCGAACACCAGCTATACCGCCACGGTTACGACGGCGGCGAAGAACGCAGTTGGAATTGCCATGGCCCATCCCATTACATGGGGATTTACCACCAACGCCATCGCGCTTACCGGACAGACACCAGTGGCCCTTGGCAAGGCAGGTATTTTCGCGATTCTGACCAAATCAGGAATCACCGACGTTTTCCCATCCGCTATCACTGGGGATGTTGGAGCTAGTCCAATCACCGGAGCCGCTATCCATGTTACGTGTGCGGAAATGGTGACAGGGACAATTTACTCCGTGAATGCGGCGGGTCCTCTTCCCTGCAGGGTGACCGACCCCACCTTACTCACAAAGGCTGTAGCCAACATGCAAACCGCCTACACTAACGCCGCCGGACGAACGTTGCCCAATTTCTTAAACCTGGGAGCCGGACACATTGGCGGGTTAACCCTCGTCCCCGGCCTCTACAAATGGACTACCGCTGTTTCAATATCAACCAATGTCACGCTCTCGGGTGGCGCAAACGATGTCTGGATATTCCAGATAGCGGGAACTCTTACCCAGGCCAGCGCTACGCAAATGATCCTGGAAGGCGGCGCACAGCCCAAGAATATCTTCTGGCAGGCTTCCGGTGCTGTGGCCATTGGAACGACTGCGCACGCTGAGGGAGTAATACTGGCTAAAACAAAAATCGCCATGAAGACGGGCGCATCGGCAAACGGCAGACTGTTAGCACAAACTGCGGTCACTCTTGAACAGAATGCGGTGACCGCCCCGTAAGGACCAAAGAGCATCATGGGTGGACCAAACTAACTAACGACCGAATCACTCCTGGTTTGTCGGCTACTCTTACCTTACCCGGATTATGGAAGGGTTGTCCGTCAACCGAGAACAATGCGGAGTCCGGTCCGCTCGAAAAGCTGGGACGTGAGTGCCTACGCGGGCTCTTCTCGACGGCGCCGAACTTCAATCTTCATGGGAGGGGTCCCGCAGGCGTTGAGCGCTTTACCAATGCCGGCGAGAACGGCGGCGCGAAAAGCGGACTCGACCAGGAGGCGCGCCTCCCACGAAGACGAACACAGGAAGTTTCCCCGGCTGATCCGGTTTGTGTGACCCTCCCCCGTTCTTACGGCCTGGCCGGCCAATCCGCCCGCTCTTGCGCATGAAAAGGGACTCAATCCGCTTCAGTTCGACTCCGAACCCGAGCCAGAGCTGCCCGGCCCACGATTCCGGCAAAGCGTCAGCGAAGGCTTCTCGCCGCCCCGGCACGACAGCACGACAACGCGGAGGCCATCGCACTGGGACGTGGAAATCCACTCTCGCACGCGGTCGGCCAGCCGCTCGGCCTCCCAATGGTCTTCGTCATAGAACTCGAGAGCATATCCTAGAGGCAGACCCGCGTGCTTGATTTCACGCGCCAGTTTGGTCATGTCCGCCGGTGCCGGGCCTTCGTGTTCGGCGGCGGCGTCCACATCGCCGAGGAGGACCGAGGCGTACTTGTTGCGCCCGCACTCGAACGTCATAAGCGGGCGGGGTACCGCGGAATCGAGCTCTTCCGGATCGGCAATGCCGACATCGAAGCGGCCGCGTGAAGAACCACTCCCCGTATTGCGGTACTTAAGAACTGTGTACCATTCGGCCTGCGCCAGCAGGGTTCCGCCTCCATCCGGGCGGGTATGGGTTCCTCCGTTGGGAAGCCCCGTCATCAGCCGATGATAGAGATAGTCGCGGATGCCTGTGTCGCCGTGAAAACCCGGCCTGAAACGCACGAATGCTTCAATCGTCTCGATAATGCTGGCCTCAGCGACACGGACCACCATTTCGCGATTCAGCTTCATTGTCAGCTCGGATCCTACCTTCCATCGCTTGCTGAAGCAAATAAACGCGCTCATCCAACAACTTAGCCGGCAAGACGTAACGTGCATCCCCCAATCTGGTGAAGGGCCCGTCGTCTCGAGCGGACGTCGGCTATCCGGAAGTTATCCAGAAACGGGCTTGGAGGAGATCAACGTGATCTCCTAGATGCCAACTTCTGGCTCGGAATAACCTCCAGATTGCCCGTCACTCCTAGCTAACTCGATCGGGGCCGCGGCAACGGCTAGCGAGACCCAACTTCCCCGCAACATTCCACCTCCTGATGGCTGGCGGGAGATGGGCCCGGCGAGCCATGGACTGACGGTGGCCTCCCTCACGTAAGTGACGTTCGCACCATAGTGTGTGATTTCAATCACTGCGTTCATCTGGCTCCTCGCTCAATCATGGGCGACCAAGTTTTTCCTGAGCCATGGCAGAAGAGCGCGAAAAGAGAGCCGCTGATTACGATCGGGCGTCGCTAGACCGCCGCCAGTTCGTCAAAGTCGGAACGACGTCGTTAGGCGTCGCCGGACTGGGCGCCTGCGTGTTCGGATTCCGTTATCTTTCTCCGAACGTCCTCTACGAACCGCCGCCAATCGTCAGCGTGGGCCGGCCTGAACGTTACGCTGTTGGCTCGGTCACGTTGGATGCCCGATTCGGCATTTTCGTGGCGCGCGTGCAGGAAGGTTTTTACGCGCTGAGTGCCGTGTGCACTCATCTTGGATGCCTGTCGAATTGGAAAGCGGACACGGGTGAAATCGTGTGTCCCTGCCACGGCAGCACGTTCCGGCGCGACGGCACTGTCACCTCCGGTCCTGCGCCGGAACCTCTGCCTTGGCTGAAGGTGTGGATTAGCGACGACGGAAACCTGATGGTTGACCGCTCGGCGACCTTGCCGGCACATTCGGAATACGTTCAGGCATAAGGAATGGAAAGATCAACCGACATGCCGCATGCAACGCATATCCGGAATCCGGTTCAGGCAATCGCCTGGTGGCAACATGATTTCCGGCGGATGCTATCGGCCCGGGTACGCGACGCCCAACTGGGATTTCGCAACACGTGGTACCTCGGAGCGCTCACCCTGGGTACGTTCACGATCCAAGTCAGCACCGGACTCCTGCTCATGCTGTACTACCACCCCTCGATTCCCCAAGGCTACGCCGACATGAAGGACCTGGAATTTGTGGTCTCCTCGGGTGTCATGCTGCGAAGCCTGCATCGCTGGTCCGCCCACGCCATGGTATTCCTGGTTTTTATGCACATGGCCAAGGTGTTCTACCGCCGTGCATATCAGCCTCCACGGGAGCTGAACTGGGTAGTGGGCGTGTCTCTTTTGCTAGCTACCTTATTACTAAGCTACACAGGGTACCTCTTGCCGTGGGACCAGTTGTCTTACTGGGGCACTACGGTGGGGGCCAGCATCATTTCTTCGATGCCGTTCGTGGGCGCGAGGCTTCGTTTCTACCTGTTGGGCGGCCACACGGTGAATGCCAATGCGCTGCTGCGTTTCTATGTGCTGCACACCATGATCTTTCCGCTCGTCGTCATCATGCTCATCGCCGTCCACCTCTGGCGTCTCCACAAAGACGGCGGGATGTATGAGCCCGATGAGCAGGGAAAGCCAATCTTGCCCGATCACATCCCCGCCGAGGACGACCTATTTAGAGGAGTCGAGAACGAAAAGACTCTCTCGTACCGCGAGTTGTTGTTTCGAGAAATCATTGGCATCGAGGCGCTGGCCGTTGTGCTTTTGTCGATGGCCTTGATCTGGAAGGCTCCATTGGACGAAATGGCGAATCCGCTGCACACTCCGAACCCCGCCAAGGCCCCCTGGTATTTCACGGGACTGCAGGAATTACTCCACTACTTTCCGCCTTTCGTAGCGGGGATCATCCTGCCTGTGCTCATCGTGAGCGGCCTCTTCATCATCCCATTCGTCCCGTTTTTCGATGATGTGAGCACGGCAGATTTATGCCGGTGGGCTCGCGACAAATCAGGACGGACCATAACCATCGCGATTGTCATGCTTGTCCTCAGCGCGCTTCTGATTCGAATTCATGCGTGGGATGCGCTGCTTCCGCTCTGGATTGTCGTGACTCTCTTGTGCCTGGCGGGCAGAACCGCAGACCAGCAAAAAGGGTTTCGAAACTGGGTGAGATCTCGATCGCTCTCATTCTGGATCATGACGCTGTTCCTGATGGAGGCTGTGATGCTCACCTCCGTGGGCACATTCTTCCGCGGTCCGAGCTGGACCTGGGTATGGCCCTGGAGGGGCTAGGTGAGTTTGAGAAATCAATTCGGAGGAGTCTGGCGTTTCTTTGTAGGAACAGCGCCTCGCCGCTTTGCTTCGGTGAGCGTACTGCTGGCGATTGTCTCAGCAATTGCTCCCACCAAAGATTTCTTCAGCCAGTGGCGCCATTACCAAGAAGAGTACTCGCATTTCATCCGCACCAGGCCGGATGCGGGGCGTTTGCAGCGGCGATTTGAAAGCGGCATTCACCAGATATGGATTCCCGAGCAGCGCGTGGTCGATCGCTGCACAACGTGCCATGTGGCCTTGCAGGAAGCAAGCCTCAGTGACGTGCGTAAGGAACCCTTCCGTCCGCATCCTGCGATGCCGCACTCGCTCACGGAGTTTGGCTGTGTCGTTTGCCATCACGGGCAGGGAGCTGCCACAACCGTCCAAGAGTCGCACTACAGCACCAAGGCATGGGAGCAGCCGATATTGCCGGTACGTTATCTCGAGTCTTCGTGCGGCCAGTGTCACATGGACGCCCTTGAGGGCACGCCTCAGCTTAATCTGGGGCGACGGCTGTTGGCGCGCTACGGTTGCGCTCACTGCCACGCCATCACCCAGCCGGACGGTACATTGGTCGCTCCGGTAGACGAGCCGCCGTCGTTGGAGCACGTCGCCGAAAAAACTACGCGGGAGTGGATTTTTGCGTGGACCAAAAATCCCCAGGCGTATGCAGCTTCGGCCACCATGCCGAACTACCGCTTCAGCGACCAGGAATCGTCCGACATCGCGTCTTTCTTGGTCGCACAGAGCACGTCCTCAGACAATTCCGCCAAGGAACTTCCCAAGAGCGTCGCGTCGCTGCCTGGCAGTGATACGGTGCAGGAGGGCACCAGCCTGTATGGAACGTTGTTCTGTGCCTCCTGCCACGCGATTCAGAATGCCGCAGGGAACCTGGTGGGCGGAGAGATGGCGCCCGAATTGACAAGGGCCGGCAATAAAGTAAACCCGGACTGGCTTCGCCGCTGGCTGCGGGCGCCTCAAGGATACGATCCGAAGACGCGCATGCCGCGCTACCGGCTCGACGAAAAACAGATCGCTTTGCTTTCCAGCTTTCTGCTGAGTAAGAAGGACGACGATCTGTTGGCGAACGTGCATCTGCCCGCGTCTGATGCGCAAAGCATCGCCCGGGGCAAGAAGCTGGTAAGCGACTACGGTTGTGTAGCCTGCCACCGCATCAACGGCGTGAATCCGCCGGAGAGTTTTGCTCCTGATCTATCCCGGATCGGCAGCAAACCACTGTTCCAGGTGGGCTTCCTCCGTGGCATGCCGGAAACGCTGCCAGACTATATCGCGGGCAAGATTCACGATCCGCGGGCCTTCGGCCCCGCCCTGAAGATGCCGAACTTCAGTCTCACGGACGGACAGATCGAAGCTCTCACCACCGCGTTGTTGGCCCAAACCGATCGTGCTGTCACCATGCCCCCGGAACTGGTCCGATCTTCCCCACATCCGAAATATCATCCGGGTGGAGATGCGGGCCGCTTGATGGAAGACCTCCGTTGTCAGAGTTGCCACGCCATCAACGGAAATGGCGGAGACATGGCTCCCGATTTGACTTTTGAAGGAAGCGCAGTCAATCGGGCATGGCTGCTAGATTTCATGAAGAATCCCAATACCCTGCGTCCGGCATTGATCCGGAGAATGCCTAAGTTCAATTTGAGCGACGCGGAGATCAAGGGCCTCTCGGACTACATGCTGTCGGCATATCAGGCGTCGGGTTTTGACTCGCAGGCTCTGGACCTGAGTACTCTGAACTCCGATGCGGCCACGAGGGGAAAGCAACTCTTCTACAGCAAGTATGCCTGCCAGTCTTGCCACATCGCGGATTACAAGAAGGACAAGGGTTACGTGGGTCCAGCGCTGGCGGGAGTGGGAGACCGGTTGACTCCGGTCTGGATGTATCGCTGGCTGAAGAATCCCAACGCCCTGCTTCCTGGGACGCCGATGCCAAACTTTAGCCTTAGCGACAACGAAGCCCGAGACTTGACGGCTTTCTTGGCGACGCTGAAGGAGCATAAGAAGGGAGGCCTGAAGTGAGATGCCTCCGTGTTGCCTGCCTCACTTTCCTGCTTATTGTTCCGTTGGGCTGTACGAAGCGCAGCAACCTGAATCCCCCTCTCTCTTCTAAAGTCTACGGAGCGCAGATTGTGCTGGTGAGCGGAGATAAGCAGGCGGCTGGTGTCGGTTCGAAGTTGGCCGATCCGGTTGTGGTGCAAGTGAATGGGGCCGATGGGAGCGCACTGGCTGGCGCGTTGGTCTCATTTCACGGCGAAGGACTTGTGCTGACTCCCGCCGAGGCCCTTTCTGACGCCAGCGGACAGGTGAGCGTTTCGGTTCAACTTGGCGGCATCCCGGGAGGCTACGAACTGGTCGCCGACGCTCCCAAAGCCGGCGGAGGAAGCACGACGATTAACGTGCGTGAGATTGCGCTGGGATATCAGGAGAAGGTAGGCAAGGAAGTCAGCTACAAGTACTGCACGACCTGCCATGATCCGGAGTCGACTCCCGAGCGGGTGTCGAACCTCGACAACCTTACTCCTCCGCTCCCCCATCAGTTCACGGACGGGAACACGCTGAATAGCATGTCGGACGCTGACTTGATCAAAGTCATAGCCGACGGCGGGCCAGCGTTAGGAAAGTCCCCCCAGACCCCGGCATATCGAAATACTCTGACACAAGCACAGATCAAAGCCGTTGTGGCCTATATAAGAGCTGTCGCTGACCCGCCCTATCAGCCTCCTGCCACCAAACACTGACCGCGGTGGTCCTGAATCAACCCGTCTACTCCGATCGATTTAGAGTTTCGGATCGGGCGGAGTTCAAACCGCGCGATTAGATCGCTTCAGCGAAGCGCCCAATCTCTGGCTTCGTATCCGAGAGGTGCCGACTCACCATGCTTGGGTTGGATGTCGGCCAACCGAGAGTTATCCACAAACGGACTTGGGGGAGATCAACGGCGATTTCCCCGAAGCCGACTTCTGGCCCGCGTCGTTGAAAGTTTGTTCTGGGGCATAACTTCCGTGCAGCCCCTTGCGGCGCACTAGCACAGTTCGCCCGTGGCAATCCCGGAGCTCCGCCGCTTTGCGTGCGCAACCTACTCCCGCCAAGTCTTCAGAAACTCCATTTCATGGCGAACTGCAGCACCCTTGGGCCATTGAGCGCATTGATCACGAGCAGCGAACCGAACCCTTGCCGCGGGACTAGGTAGCAGTGTTGGTCTACGCTCTGGCCGTCTCCACAGGTTGAGCCGAAAGGCTCATACTGGATTTGGCTCACGCCCGTTCCGTTCTGGACATAGTAATTCGCATGATTCAGCAGATTGAAAGCCTGCACCTCAAACGTGATCGAGTGGCGCTCGGTGACATTGAACCTGCGTGCCAGCGCCAGGTCGATTTGCTGAGTCCAGGGACCGTAGAACGAATCCAGGCCGACCATGGGACTCGGGCTGCCGCCATTGATGCCAAGAGCTGAGTTAGCCGTGGACTGCAGAGCTGCAGTGTTGTTGATGGCATTTTGCGGAGCATTATCAGGGCAGCCTTGACTGACGTTGTCAGCGGCGCACGAAACATCGATCAGTGGAGCGTAGGGACGACCGGATGCGAACTGCATCACCGTGCTGATCCTCCAGTTCGATAACGCGCCCCGCCAGACACCTGACTGCAGGTGAGAGCCGAGAGCAGGCTCGAAGATCCCGGCGATCGAGAGGCGATGGCGCTGATCAATAAGATAAGGTGCGTGTGTATTGCTGAAATCAAATTGATTGTTGAAATCCACACCGCTCGACATGGTATTTTTTGAGAGTGTATAGGCGGTCTGGAATTCCAGACCATGATGAAAACGACGCTGCGCCTGCACGAAAAAGGAATTGTAGTTATTAATGCCTGGCGAAATCAGAGCATTGATTTGGCCCAAGTTGGGGGTAAGCCGCCCCTCGGTAAGAAAACCGGAGTCCAGAGTCGGAAGCACGACAGAGCGGCCGCCAGCGCACTGGCTTACATTCGTAGCTCCTGAGGGACAAAGGGTGTACGTAGTATTGCCAGAAGGGGAATTGAGATTCAAATCAAAGGCGCTGGAAGAAATCAAATGAATTCCGTGCGTCCATGTGGTCCCAACTGTAACCACAGTCTCTGGCAGGATCTCGCGTTCAATCTGCAGGCTTCCTTGCAAGATGTAAGGGAATCGGAAATGCGGATCCACCAAAGAAATGTCGGGGGCTGAGAATTTCGAAAGATCGGTAATCTGGTGGGGAAAGATTGCAATCTGCTGGTCGGGCGATAGGTTTGAGTCGTACCCAAGTGAAACCGAAGCCTGCTGCGATAACAATCCATTCGATACCACGGCGTTGCGGTAGTTCAGGCCATTGAGGTTTTCGTAGAACATTCCAAAGCCGCCACGGATCACAGTCTTGCCGAGCGGTTGCCAAGCGAATCCCACCCTGGGTGTGATGCGCTGGTACCGATTGGGAAACTGACCGGTCAACGGGAATGCCGGGTTTTCCTTCGGCTGCGGATAGATTTGGAAGTCTTCGCGCACACCGAAGTCGACGGTCAGGCGCAGACTGACCTGGTAGGTATCCTGCAAATAGAAACCCAGGTACGGCACGTTGAACGAAAACTTCGGTTGGCCGGTGCTTTGGAAGAAATTGTCGTAAATCCCGAGGGCGAAGTTGGTCAAGCTGGAAAAGCTATAGGTACCCCGAAAGGTTCCGTTTTGTGCTTGAGCATCGGGATCGAAGCCGCCAAAGGCCAAGTCAGTCACGTGAGCACGAGTGAACTCCGCTCCGAACTTCAGCGTGTGCTTTCTCCGCAGGTAACTCAGATGATCAGAAAGTTGCCAGAAGGCTTCATTGGTGCGCCCGCCAGCAAAACCGGCATTGCCCAGTTCAAGTTCGCTGCCACCTGCGTCCTCGCCACCCGTGGGGAGCAGCGCCACACTCGGGAGGACGGGGTTCACCAGCCCAGTAGGAGTTGAGAATTGATCATCGCGTGAGAAGCTGGAGCGCAATTCGTTCAGCAGACTGCTGCCAAAGGCGTGACTCCATCCAAGACTGGCATGGTAGTCCCGAACGAAGCTGTTGGCCAACGTGCTAATCCCGTACATGGGCGTGTTGCTCGCCGTAATCATCCCGCTGGGCGAATCAAAGCGGTTCCAATTCAGAGTGAGATAGAAGCGGTCGTCTTTGGCGTCGTGGTAATCGAACCTGGTGAACGACGACCAGTCATTCCGAAATCGTTGCCGCACGCCTAAGTTCGAGTCGATAGCATTTAACGCATTCGACACCTGCTGCAGGTAAGTTGAGTTCGAGGGATCTGGCGCGCTGATGTTTCCAGGAACTGGGAGCGATCCGTTGGGGGCCGGAAGCTGCACGTTGGCGGGCACCTGGAAATCAGTTTGGCTCACATCTGCAAACGCGGGATTGATTACCGAGATCGGATTCTCTTGTCTTTGCTGCTCATAATCGGCGAGGAACCAAGCGTGATGGTGTACGATCGGTCCGCCGAGGCTGCCGCCAAATTGCTGCAGCACATTCACTGGCCGAGGAATGCCGGCTACCTTGTCCACCGCATCGTTCGCGCCGGTTCCGGAATTGCGGTTGTAATAGAAAGCGCCGCCATGTAAGCCGTTGCTGCCCGAGCGGGTCACGACGTTTACGAAACCCGTGGCCGCCCCACCGTATTCGGCGCGATATGGGGAAACCGCGACCTGGAATTCTTCGATGGCATTTTCGCCAAAAACGTAAGGAACACGTTCGCCGCCACGGGCTGCTCCGAAGTAATTGCTGGTTGCACTCGCGCCGTCCACTGTAAACGAATTGGCGCCGTTGGCATTGGCATATCCGGTGTCTTGGCCTCCCTGCTCCCCAGCAACGGTCACCAAACCCTGTTGCCCGTCTGGCGAGGCGTTGGGGACAAGCAAAGCGAAGTCCAGGAATCGGCGCCCACTGAGTGGCAGACCGTCAAGCATTTCCCGGTTCACCACCGAACTTAGGTCCGATTCCTCGGTCCGAAGCAGGGGAGACTCACCGATTACTGTCATCGACTCGCTCCCCGCGCCTGGTTGCAGCCGAACATTCACCGAGGTGGTTTGGCCCACCTGCACATCCACCCGATTGATAACTTGAGTGCGGAATCCATCCGCCTTTACCTCCATCGAATACCTGCCAACGGGCTGCGCCGAAAAAACAAACATGCCCGCGGAGTTTGAATTGCGCGTCACTGCCGTGGCTGTCGCACGAGAAACAAGCGTAATCGTCGCGTTAGCAATCACGGCTCCGGTGCTGTCGGCGGTGAGCCCCCGTAAGAGGCCGCTGTTGACGGCTGTCTGCGCCATCGCTGCGCCGCAAGTCAACGCTACTAAGAGAGATCCTCTGATCTGATGGCAGAAACGCCGAATAAAACGATTCAATTGACGCATGTGGAACTCCACTCAGCAATTGAACAAAAAAGCCTCTCCCCGGTCATTGGGGAGAGGGTGGTTACAGTCGGAACGTATTTTAGTCGTCGTCGTCAGCCTTGGTAGGTGCCGGGCGATTGAACTCGCTCGGGGGACGAACCGCGCTCTCGCCGGGATAGGGTCGCGTAAACCCGGTCGACATGTACCAGTTCAGGTGGTTGACGGTCTCCGGGTCTTCGGAGTCGGGTTTGGTCAGTTTGCCAGCGAAGATCTGCGCCTTCTTCTGGAGCCAGGAAGCCCTCATTCGCTTGACCTTAGGGCTCATCTTTGGGTCGTCCGTGAGCGCTGTAACGCCCTGGTCCAGCGGGACCTGGTTAGGAACGTGCGTCCATGGGTCGAAGTTTGACGCGGGCGGCGTGCCCTTGACGAAATCCGTACCCATTGGCGACGCGACGAGGTCAAACTGGTTCATGGGCGTCAGACCGAGGATTTGCTCCATCGTCCGAGTCATGTTGACCTGCGTGTAGTAGGTGTGGTCGGTGGCTCCGAACTGCACGGCGTATGGGCTGACGATATAGCCTGGACTGCGATGACCGTCGATGTGGTCAACGCCGTTCTGCGCGTCGTCCTCTTCAATGAAGATTGCGGAAGTGGACCACACGTTGCTGTGGCTGATGTAGTCGATAATGCGCCCAACGGCCAGGTCGTTATCGGCCTGTTCGGCGTCCGGAGTCGGCGGGCCGCCGGTGTGGTCGTCCATGATCCACAGGATGCTCAACGCGGGCACCGTACCGGCCGCGACGTCCTTGTTAAAGTCCTGCACCCATAGATCGGCGCGGAACTGGTCGGGGATACCCAGATCGAACTGCGGGAAGTTCTTGATGAGGTGGTTAGAAACGGCCGGGACAGAGGCCTCTGCCTGGACCGTGTTCTGATAGTACAGCGTCGTCTCGAGGCCATTCTCGAAGTTCTGCGAGTCGGTGTAAAAGTCGGTCCAACTCGGCTCGCTGGTCGACCCGTTCGGCTGCAGGAACGAATCGTTCTCGACGTATTCGCCATAGATCTTCACCGTCAGTCCGGCGGCCGCCGCTTCCGAGAACAGGAAGCCCTTGTTCTGATAGGCGAGCGCATCGCCAGCGTTCCCGCCGGGATAGCTGCGGTTCCAGTCGGGCGACTGGATGTCGTCGGCGTAGGGCGCCATGCCCTCGGTGATCCACTGATGACCGTCAGCCGACTGGCGGCTCGGGTCGTAGAAATTGTCCAAGAGTGGGAAGCGCGTCACCAGCGCATGCGCGTTCGGCGTGTCCTGGCCGCCGAACACTGCCAACGACGGCTCGCCATAACCGGCGGACACGTCGCCCAAGATCTGATCATAGGTGCGGTTTTCACGGACGATCAGGAACACGTGCTTGATCAGCGACGGATCGCCGATGTGTTTCGGGAGTGCGACCGGCTTGGCCTTCGGGTTGCCACCAGAGGCAGAGTTGATATTTTGCGTCAGATCCCAGTGGTTGTTCTGGAAGACCTGCGTAGACATCGTCGCCAAGGTCCCGCTATCCGGTACGGGGACTATGCTGACGGTGCCATTGTCCTGGTGGCTATTGTAGTCGCAGACGTTGTAGTCGCACTCGTAAGAAAGACGGGTGCCGATGCCCTTGTCGTTGGCAACGATGAGCGAGTTATTGGCCTTGTCCAGCACGACCGAGCTCGGCGCATAGGCTACCGGGATCATGCCCAGGACGGGATTCGTCGCGTTCTTGCTGAGGTCGACCACCGCGATCGCGTTGGCATTGTAAAGCGCGACATAGGCAGTGCCGGTCTTGCCGTCGACGGCGATCGAGTTCGGCCCGGCGCCATAGGCCGGAGCTTGGCCGGGCACTCCGATCGGCAGCGCCAGATTGATCGTCTGCACCACCACGTTGGTAGTCGTGTTGATAACCGAGATGGTATCGCTATAGGCATTGGCGACCAACAAGTCCCGGCCGTGGAAGGCCATCCCGGTCGGGTGCAGACCGGTCGAGATGGTAGCGGTGACCGTCATCGAGGCCAGATCAACCACAGAAACGGTGCCGGTGATCGCGGCGCCAACCACCGGGTCGGCGACGATCTCAGTGCCAGCAGAGTATATCTGGAAGTCCGCCGCCGTAGCGGCCCGGCCACCCTCGTTGCTGACGTAGGCGGTCGTGCCGTCGCTGTTGATCACGATGCTGTGCGGCGCGTTGCCGACGCGGATCTGGGTACCCTGCAGCTTCGTGGTCAGGTCGATTTGGGTGAGCGTATCGTTCTGGTTCAGCAGGGCGTAGGCGCTGGTGCCGTCCTTTGAGAGTGCAACGCCGCCGGGGTAAGAAGTCCACGGACTATAGAACGTGCCACAGGGTCTGTCATAAGGGCCCACTGGGCTGTTCGGAAAGCAGGTGATGAAGGAATTGCTCGGCGCCACGTAGACCTGGGCGTCATCTTCCAGCAAGCCGTTTGCATCGACCTTGGCGATGGTGACATTGCTACTGTCCTGGCTGAACACCAGGGACTTGCCGTCCCCCGAATAGGCGATGCCGCTATAGCTGCCGCTCGAATCTTGTCCGAACGTGCTGTAGTTCTGCAGGACAAGGCCGGTGTTGGTATCGAACACCTCCACCGCCTCCGACGCGCCCAAGGTGAGGACGGCGGCGGTGTGACTGCCGTGACTGGGGTTCAGCGCGATGGCCTTCGCGCGGACCCGGATGCCGAGGTCGACTTGGTTGCCGGCCGGGGTGATGATCTGGCCATCGCTGACGACCCACGATCCGTTCCTTTGCGGGCCTGTAAAGTACTTCGGGTACTCCTTGGACTGGCCAGCCGCGAGCCCCGGAAGGGTCAGCCCCGCCGCCAGAAGGCCGGCTAGTGGACGCATATGCTTGATCCGAGACTTATTTCGAGACCTGTTTTGAGGCTTATTTCGAGACGCTTTTCGGGCCATGTACAGTTCTCCTCTCTCCTCGTCGGAGTCTTCTTCATCACGTAATCGGGATCGACCGTGCTGCATCGGGTG
Organism: Acidobacteriaceae bacterium; assembly: GCA_003134655.1. Lineage (GTDB taxonomy): Bacteria > Acidobacteriota > Terriglobia > Terriglobales > Acidobacteriaceae > Sulfotelmatobacter. The sequence continues at coordinate 56,849 of PLBY01000154.1, read as the reverse complement.
TAACTAGGACCCAGCGCGGCCGGCAAGTTGTAGTCATAAACCGCAACCTTAACAAACGAACTGTGACGGCTTGATGACGGCTTTATGAAGCTCCGGTAAAATTTCTGTTACATGAGCTGACTTTTTTTCGCGGATTCAGACACGCGCAGCTCCACCTTAAGCGGAGTTCGTTTCGGGGAGCTTGTCTTCATGTGTTTCCGGCGAGGTGGCGTGCTTCAGCCCAATCACAACCGGGCGATACCCGAATCCAGGTGCGACCCGTCGTCGACGAGCATCCGCAAGGGCCCCAGCCAGGGTTCGTAGCGTCGCCAGCGCGCGACGGAGGTGCGATAGATCGGCTGCCGGGTCTGCCACTTGCTTGGGGTCTTCACAGCCCGCGGATTGGATTCGGGGCGCAGGCATGAGTCGTCCCACGCCAGGCCGCAGGCGGCGATGATCCGCCGGATGACTGGTTCGGGTGCGCGGGTCAGGTCCTCATAATCGATCTCGATGAAGCGATCAGCCGGCAGCACGCCCCGCCAATGGTCGATGAGCCGCTGGTAGCTGCGGAAATAGGCGACCAGTTCGGCCCCTCCGGTCGGAAACGCGAAGCTCGGATGGAAATGAGTTTGATGGATCGACAGCGCCGTGTCGACGGCAGTGCGGCGGCAATGGATGATGATTGCGCGTGGGAATGCCACGTGGATCAGCCCGGCCCACAGGAAGTTGAACGGCATCTTGTCGGTCACTCGCGCCGCCGTCGGCCCGATCGCGCGCAGTACGCCGAGATAGTCTGCCGCCACCTTGGCGAGGAACGGCCTCGCGTTCCCGGCCGCGTCGGAGCAGTGCCAGGCCGCCCCGCGCTCGTTCCAGAAATTCAACTCGCCGCCGGCTCCGACCTCGGGATGCATGGAGACGATCTGCTCAACCAGAGTTGTGCCGGACCGCGGCATACCAATGATCAGCACCGGCGTCGCTTCGCAGTTGCCGAGTTCCGGCGCCCGCGCGATCCATTCGGGTGTGCAGCGGGCAATTAGGCGGTCGATCTCGACGGAGAACGCCGCCGAGTCGAACGACGCACAGCTCCGGCGCACGGCGTCTGCGGCGTCGAAATGCTGCATGGCCAAGCCGTAGTCGCCAAGATCGTCCGCCGCCTTGCCAATCGCGAGGTGAAGCCGCAGGCGTTGCGCCGCTTCCAGCCCAGGCGTGGCCAGGGCGGCTTCCATCCCTTGAAACAGACCGTGGTCATCGCTCGTCACGCGACGACACCGGACCAGATCGTAGTAGCTTCCCGCCAGCAGCGGTGCGATCGCAATCGCGCGTTCGAAGCATGCGCGGGCCTCGTCGAAACGGCCGAGCTCAGAGAGCACATTGCCCAACAGATCATACGCCATGGCGTTCCTCGGATCGGCCACCAGCGTCTCTCGCAATACCTGTTCGGCCTCCTGATTGCGATCCTCGATCAGCAGCGCCCTAGCTTTACCAACGCGGCCGAAGCTGGTCTTACCTCCGGTCACCGCCGCCCGCCGGAAACAGCCGATCGCCTCCTCGCGATGGCCCAGTGTATAGACCAGGGCGCCGGCGCGGAACCACGCCTCGGTCAGGGATGGGAGCAGTTTAGTGGCGCGATCGTACGCAGCGAGTGCCTCGCCGATGTTGCCCAGCTTCTCCAAGGCGATTCCCAGGCGGAAATATGCATCGGCGTAGCGCGGGTTGCTGGCAACAGCTCGCTGCAATGCCGCGATGGCATCCGGTACACGGCCCACCTCGAGGCAGGCGAGGCCGAGATCGTGCTGGATGATGGGACTAGACGGCTCCAGCAGCGCTGCATCGCGCAACGGCGCGATCGCATCGGCTGGTCGCCCGGCCCTGAGCATATTAGCGGCCAGCGCAAGCAGAGGCGCCACCTGCTGCGGCGAGGCTGGGTTTGGAGACTGGGACATGGCGCGAACCTGGCGTGGAAGCTGTAGCGCGGCCAGCGCAATCGCCAGCGCAATTGTCACCTTATCATGATCTGCCAACCATGAGAATTTTTACGATAGGCCATTCTGCACGCGATCGAACGGGCGCTGCCAGCGGCCCTTCAGCTGATTAACCAATTTCGAACCGCTGCTTCAGGACGCGCCGTCTCGCCGATCGGGCCCTTAGCGGACTCTATCGTGGAGCTCTCCGACAAACAATGTGCACCGCTATCGTGGTCACCCGGGTGCTGCCAAAGCACTCGAACTCGAACTGGCGTCAGTGGCGCATCGTCGGCAATCCTGAAGCTATCCAGAAACGGGCATCGAGGAAGGTCGCCGGATTAGTAACGACAAGCCGGCTTGTGGGAACTAATCGCTGCGTCCGGATCACTGCCAGCTCGGCAAGATTCTGCCTTAGCGTTATGCGATGCGGGCTCCACCGCTTCTAGGCGAAGCGGTGCGTATCGAGATTGGTCAACAAGGCGCTTCTACTTCCCCGCCCCCGGCGCCAAAAACCACTTCGACGCCGTGTCATCCGTCTTCAAGAAGTTCAACAACTGGGTCGACACTTTAATCCGTCCCACTGGATTCGACGGATGCGTCCCGTCCACATCCAGATCCTGGCAGCTCCATACCAGACCATCACTGCGTGGAATCATTCCGTTCGCCCAGTAATACGGACCCCACGCAATCCACGGCGCCTTCACCGCGCCGTTCGCAGGATTGAAATTCATGTTCGGATCGCCGTTGATCTGATCCTGAATCGTATTCTTGACGGCCATGCCGCCCTCATACCCGTACGGCTCCGGATCCAGATTCGTCGCGCCATTCGAATATCCCGTGTAGTTCACGCTGGAGTAGTACGCCACCTTCATATTCGGAAATTTCAGCAGCATATTCTGCGCAATCGACTGCAATTGCGATTGCAGGCTGTTCATGTCCGCCGGGAATGTTCCCCCCGGACCTCCATCCACGTCCAGCACCCACGCCCCCACCACCTGCGCCGGCGTCACTCCCGCATTCGGCAGGTAATCGTACGTGATCGCATTCCAGAAATTATTGGTGGACGACGCCAGCAACGCCGCCGTCGCTCCGCCCGTCGCTCCGTCCACAATCACCAGACTGGGATTCTTCGACGGATCCGTGTTCACCAGGTTCACGAACTCTCCAAACGGCTGCTGCGCCAGCGACAGTCCCACCGAAATGAAAACGTACTTCCCCGTCGGGCTGTAATTGCCGTTCGAATCGAGCGGCACAATCGCCGCCGCCGCGCTCTGCCCATACGAATCGTGGCTCGCATCGTCCACATTGCTGCCATTCGCGTACAGTCCGCCTTCTTCCGCGCCCAGATACCAGTTCGTTCCCAGGTCGTTGATCGGGATCAGCGGCCCCGAGCCGTCTCCCGCATTCCAGCTGATGTTGTTGCAATTCTTGTATCCGGAATACGCCTGCACCGGCAGCGTGAGCAGCTTACTCGACTTTTCCTGCACCGTCGATGAATCGGCAACGCGCGCCGTGAACGTATAGTTCGACACCCCCACCGTCGACGCAATCGAACCAGTGATCACTCCAGAACTCGACATCGTCAACCCGGTCGGCAGCGTGGAACCCGTCGCCAGTGTCCACGTGTACGGCGCCTTGCCCCCCACCGCCATCAGGTTCGCCTGATACGGATAGCTCGGGGTGCCCGCTGGCAGCGTCGGGAAGGTATCAATCCCCATCACCGTCGGACTCACGCCGTTTCCCCACAAACTCACTCCGTTCGGTGGCGCCACGTCATACGTCAGCGAGATCAATCCCGGTTGGCTTGCCACCGCCGTCGGCACGTATCCAATCGTCAGCTTCATCGAACTGCCCGGAGCAATCGCGGTCGTTTTCGTCCAACCCGTTTGCGCATACGGATATGTCACCACTACACCAGTCACCGAGAAGGTCGTCGTCCCAGTGTTGCTGATCGTGAGCGTCTGGGGATGAGCGTTCGCTCCCATCGGCACATTGGGAAAATTCATTGACGTTGCGCTGAGCGTGGGCACGGCTGTCGCCACGGCGCCGTTGCCGGTCACGTTCACCGCTTGACTCGGCTGACTCGCCATCGCGAACGTAAGATGCCCGGTATAACTCTTGGCTGCCTGTGCGGTGAACTGAATCCCATAGTCGGCGCGCTGTCCGGGGCCAAGCGTGATCGGCAGCGTCCCGCTCACCACTTTCAACTGCGTGATGTTCGGAGTGATCGAATTGACCGTGACACTCGCTCCGCCGCTGATGTTGTACACACTAACCGTCTGCACCAAGCTGGTTCCCACAGGAATGTACCCAAACGCCAGCCCTTCCGGAAAAATCGCCGGATTCTGTTGTGCAGCCAGCGGCAACGAGCCCGCCACAATTACGAAAACAACCACGAGAAGCAGCGCGTGTACAGCCAGTTTTTCTCTCATCTCAGGCCCTTTTTCTACCTTCAAAACGCAGCATATTCTAAGAGAATTCGGGCGCTGGGAGAATGATGAAAGAATTTGCATGTATGGCCCGAACGGTGTGCAGAATCTGACCCACAGGCGCAAACTGGTGTAAATCTACGAAAAAGCGCGGACTGCTTCGCCGGCCTCGTCCGGGCCACCAATGGAAGCCTTTACGGCACCATCCGCGTCGGCGGCTCAAAAAAATGATGGCACCATCTTCCGCGTCAATCTTGGCCTCTAGATTTCGATTCTTGATGGGGCCTGGACTGTAGAACCTGGTCGTCCTTGCGCGTGTAGAGCATGGTCTCGCCCGGATGCGATTCCCCGAAATCCGAACTCAGTTTGAGACTGGTTTCCCGAGTCGCTTGCCGGGCAAGTTGACGCGTTTGGCGGCTCCGAGTGTTATGCTGCGTTCTGCAATGCGAAACTGCAAGTTCTGGGAAAGAAATTCGTGACCTTGTGAATGAAGGATTGTAACCGTCGATTCCGAAGAGGTCGCTGTATGGACGCTGGGAAAAGTGAGAAGATTTTTGACGCGCTTGAGTCCTTCCGCATCGAACTGCCGTCCTGGGGCTTCGCCAATACCGGCACTCGTTTCGGAAAGTTCATCCAGCCGGCCGCGGCCACCACAACCGAAGAAAAATTCAGCGATGCTGGCCAGGTGCACCTGCTCACCGGAGTCTGCCCCACCGTAGCGTTGCATGTTCTTTGGGACTGCCCTGATGGTGCGGGCAGCACCGATGACATCAAGAAGTTTGCCGATCACTACGGAGTTCTCCCCGGCTCGATCAATCCCACTCTTTTCCAGGATCAGGAATACAAGTACGGCTCCTTCGGCAATCCTGATCCTGCCGTTCGCCAGCGTGCCTTGCAGCACACCAGGGACAGCATTGAGATTGCCCGCCGCCTGCACAGCCGAGACATTTCCATGTGGTTTGCCGACGGCTCTAACTACCCGGGAACCGCGAATATCCGTCAACGCAAGCAGTGGTTCACGGAACTGCTGCAGGAATCGCATCAGGCGTTGTCTCCCGCACAGCGGCTTCTCATCGAGTACAAGCCATTCGAACCCGCCTTTTACCACACCGACATCGCCGATTGGGGCATGTCTCTGCTTCTCTCGCGCGCCGCCGGCCCGCAAGCGAAAGTCCTGGTCGACACTGGACATCATTATGCGGCGCAAAACATCGAGCAAATCGTCGCCTGGCTCCTGTCGGAAGACATGCTGGGCGGCTTTCACTTTAACGATCGCCGCTACGCCGACGACGACTTGACGCTAGGCTCCATCGATCCTTATCAGGTTTTCCGGATCTTTCACGAGATTCGCTATTTCGAGTGGGAAACCGGCAAACCCGCCGACATCGCCTACATGGTCGACCAGAGTCACAATCTCAAGGGAAAGATCGAAGCCATGATCCAAACCGTGACCGTGGCGCAGGAACTCTTCTCCAAGGCGGCTCTGGTCGATGGTCGAGAACTCGCGGCCGCCCAGAAGAATTGTGAACTGGTGCGAGCCGAGTCCTTGCTCCAGGACGCCTTCGCCACCGACGTCCGCCCCGTGATCCAGGATTGGCGCGACTCCAAAGGCCTGCCCAAGAATCCCATGGAGGCATTCCGCCAGAGCGGGTACCTCGAGCGCATCACCAAGGAACGCGCGGCCCGAAATTCTCGAAACGTTTCTTCCTATGCCTAACCCTCCCGTGAAGCCGTATCTAGCCTTCGACTTCGGCGCCCAAAGTGGACGGGCCGTCCTGGCACGTCTTCAGTCCGGTATTCTCACGACCGAGGAAGTGCATCGTTTCGCCAACGAACCGGTCGAATACGGCGGTGCTCTCCACTGGGACATGCCAAGACTGTGGTTCGAAGTAAGAAGCGCTCTCGTACGCTTGGGCGAAGTGGAGCTGGCGGGCATCGGAGTCGACGCCTGGGGGGTCGACTACGCCCTGCTGGGAGAACGCGGCGAGTTGCTCCAAAATCCTTACCACTATCGTGACCGCCGGACCGAAGGAGTTATGGAGGAGGTCCTCAAGAAGACTTCCAAGGAAGAAATCTACCAGGCGACCGGCATTCAGTTCATGCCCATCAACACTCTGTATCAGCTCTTCGCCACGCGGCGTCAACATCCCAAGCTTCTTGACGCAGCAAAATACCTGATTACAATCCCAGATCTGTTTAACTATTGGCTGAGCGGAAATGCGGTCTGCGAATTTACCAACGCCACCACCACGCAGATGGTTGATCCCGTGAAACGCACTTGGGCCACCGCTCTGATGCAGCGCCTGGAGCTACCCGCGCACTTGCCCGCACCCATAGTCGAGCCGGGCTCAATCATAGGTACGCTGCTGCCTGACATCGCAGGCCATACCTCTCTTGCAGGTACATCCGTGATTGCCCCGGCGTGCCACGACACAGGTTCAGCGGTGGCCGCGATTTCCGCTCGCGATGGCACCGCCTTTCTGAGTTCAGGAACCTGGTCGCTGCTGGGCACAGAATTGGACTCTCCAGTAATCACACCCGAGGCGTTGCGACTGAACTTCACCAACGAAGGTGGCGTGAATGGAACGACGCGGCTGTTGAAGAACGTCATGGGTCTATGGATGCTGCAGAGTTGCCGGCAATCCTGGACTGCGCAAGGACTTTCGTACGACTTCCGCGAACTGATCGAACTGGCAACTCGCGAACCGTCATTTCGTCACCTGGTTGATCCCGATGACGAGTCGTTCTTGCGGCCTGCGGACATGCTCGCAGCCATCGACCAGTTCTGCACTCGGACCCATCAGCCAGTCCCGGAGCAGCCTGGCGCTTATGTACGAACGGTTCTGGAAAGTCTCGCGTTCAAATATCGCGTTGTCCTGCGAAATCTGGAACAGGTAAGCGGGAAGCGAATTGGCCAGATTCGCATCATCGGTGGCGGATCGAAAAATCGTTTACTGAACCAACTAACTGCCGACGCCACCGGAAGAAGGGTCCTCGCTGGACCGGCCGAGGCCACTGCACTGGGAAATGTTGCGGTACAGATTCTTTCCACGGGAGGCGCGACTTCGCTCCGGGAAGTCCGCGCCATTGTCGATCGCTCCTTCCCCACCGAAGTCTTCGAACCGCTGGACACTGACCAGTGGGATCAGCACGCCGAACGATTTGAGCAATATTGCGGGAGCATTTATGCCTGAGATCAAACAGACGACTCATCTGAAAGACTTGTGGAACGAAGCCGAAGCTCAAAAGATGTCCGGCAATCAGCTGTCTCAGTTGCGCTACCGCTCAAACCTGCTCGGCGCCGACTTACGCATTGCCAATTTCGGAGGCGGCAACACCAGCTCCAAGCTTGAACTCCCCGATCCGTTTACCGGCCGCCCGGTCCGGGTGCTGGCCGTGAAAGGCAGTGGCGGAGATCTCGGCTCCATCACCGATGCCGGATTTGCTCTCCTTTATCTCGATCGACTGGAACAACTCAAAGAGCTATACCGCGGCGAACAATACGAAGACGAAATGGTCCGCTACTATCCGCTCTCGGCTTTTGGCGAGAATCGAGTGGCGGCATCGATTGACACTCCTTTGCACGCGTTTCTTCCCTTCTCGCACGTGGATCACTTGCATCCGGACTGGGCCATCGCTCTCGCAGCGAGCGCGAACGGCAAACGCAAGCTGGATGAGTTCAATAAGGGATTTGACCGCAAGATCGTCTGGATCCCGTGGCAGCGTCCTGGATTCGAACTGGCTCTCATGATCGAACGCGCCGTCAAAGACAATCCCGGCACCGAGGGTCTCATTCTTGGCGGCCACGGATTGTTCACTTGGGGAATGACCCAACGCGACTGCTACTTGAACAGCATTCACACCATCGATCAGATGGGTGAATTCATCCTGAAACACCAGTCGAAAAAGGGTTCACTATTCGGCGGAGTTGAGCACGGTCTCGCGCAGGATCGCAAGAAGATCGCCACCCAGATCTTGCCCGCACTCCGGGGCGTGGTGTCCTCGAATCTCCGCGTTGTTGCGCACTTTACCGACGATGAAGATGCCCTGACCTTTGCCGGATCGAAGTGGGCGAAGGAGCTAGGCTCGCTGGGCACCAGTTGTCCAGACCACTTCCTGCGAACGCGGGTCTGTCCGCTGTTCCTTCCCTGGGATCCTGTAACGGAGGATGTCAGCGTTCTGAAGGCACGCATCCAGGGTGAGGCTGTCGCATATCGAGCCGCCTACAAGAAGTATTACGACGCGTGGGCGACCGCCGATTCTCCGAAGCTGCGGGATTCGAACCCGTCCGTCGTCGTCGTTCCAGGACTTGGCCTGTTCGGCTTCGGCAAGAACAAGAAAGAGGCGCGGATAACGACTGAGTTCTTCGTCAATGCTATTCACGTCATGGCCGGCGCGAATGCCCTGGAAGATGGAGAGGTTTCGCATCCTCTGCCGCAGGCCCGCCACATCGACCAGTCGCAGCAATTCACCCAGTTCCATAACTACGTTGCGCTTCCAAGATCCGAAGCATTCCGCATCGAGTACTGGGCTCTCGAAGAAGCCAAGCTGCAGCGCATGCCCGCCGAGGCAGAGTTCAGCCGCAAGATCGCTCTCATCATTGGAGGCGCCAGCGGAATCGGCCGTGAAGTCGCACTACTGCTCGCACGCAAGGGCGCCCACGTCGTCGTTGCGGATTTCGATCAGCAAGGAGCAAAGAAGGTCGCCGATGAAGCTGGAGCAGTATCGTCTCCCGAGTTTGTCGCGCACACCCATGCGGACCTCGGCTCAGCGGTATCGCTTGCGAAGGCGGCAGATATCACCGTTTCGCAATTTGGCGGCCTCGACATCATCGTCAACACCGCCGCCATCTATCCCGTGCCCGGCGCTGACGGAGAACTCTCCGACACTCAATGGGCACAGACTTTCCTCGTGAATGTCACCGGAAATTATCATCTCGCTCGCCAAACCGCTTGGGTATTCAAAGATCAGGACCTCCCTGCCACGATGGTGCTCACCAGTTCCGCCAACGCCGTGGTCCCCAAGAAAGGCAGCGAAGCCTACGACACCAGCAAGACGGCTCTCAATCACCTTATTAGAGAGCTGTCTATCAAGCTCGGTCCGCAAGTCCGCGTCAACGGGATCGCGCCCGCGACCGTCGTGGCTGGTTCCACCATGTTCCCTCGCGATCGGGTGATTCAATCGCTCGAAAAATACAAGATTGGTTTCCATGACTCGGAGTCGACCGAGGAACTACGCACCAAGCTCGCCGATTTCTATGCCCAACGCACCCTGACGAAACGGCCCATTCTCCCGCAGGATTGCGCGGCCGCTATCGTTTGGCTTGCCGGTGATCAAAGTGCGAAGACCACAGGGCATGTCATCCCCGTAGATGGCGGTCTCTCCGAGGCCTTCCTGCGTTGAATAAGAGGATTCCATGAACCCTGCACTGGGAGTGTTTTTTCATTGGCTCGGCGGTCTCGCTTCTGCCAGCTTCTACGTTCCCTATCGCGGGGTGAAGCACTGGGCCTGGGAAACCTATTGGCTGGTCGGCGGATTCTTCAGTTGGATCATCGCCCCATGGGTTCTCGCGCTGGCGATGACCAACGATCTCATGCGCGTGCTTCACGAAGCTCCGGTCAGTAGCCTCTTCTGGGCGTATGTTTTCGGGGTCTTGTGGGGCCTGGGCGGCCTCACTTTTGGCCTCACCATGCGATATCTGGGAATGTCGCTCGGCATGGCGGTGGCACTTGGATACACCGCCGCATTCGGAACCTTGATGCCACCGATTTTCCGTGGAGTGTTCGCCTCCGAAGTTCTCGGCACCCACTCGGGCCTGATCATTCTCGGCGGCGTCGCCGTCTGTCTTCTCGGGATCGCCTTCGCAGGCGCCGCCGGTATATCCAAAGAGCGCGAGATGTCAACCGAGCAGAAGCGTGCATCCATCAAGGAATTCGACTTAAAGAAAGGGCTCCTCGTCGCAACCTTTTCAGGCGTCATGAGCGCCTGCTTCGCCTACGGGCTCGCGGCCGGAGACCCGATCAAAGCCATCACCATCCAGCACGGCACCCCGGTGTTGTGGCAGGGACTTCCGGTTCTCGTCGTAGTCCTTGCCGGAGGCTTCACCACCAACTTCATCTGGTGCCTCATCCTGAACATTCGCAACCGGACCGGCCACCAATACTTCGAGTCCGAAATTCGCGGCAAAGTTCCCGCCCGCAATGAAGAGCACATCCTCGAAGTCGTCACCGATGCGCCAGCAGAAGAAATGGCGATAGCTGTCGCCGTCGCTCAAGACACGACTGTCCGAGCTCCGATGCTGGCCAACTATTTCTTCTCAGCTCTGGCGGGCACAACCTGGTACATGCAGTTCTTCTTTTACACCATGGGCGAGACCCAGATGGGACGATACAAGTTCTCCAGCTGGACGCTGCACATGGCCAGCATCATCATCTTCAGCACGTTGTGGGGCATCGCATTGAAAGAATGGAAGGGAGCGGGAGGGAGGACCAAGCTACTAGTGGCGTTCAGCCTTTTAGTCCTGGTAAGTTCGACGGTAATTGTCGGCTATGGCAACTACGTCGGCGCATCCTCCCGCTAACGTCGACGATCCCGCCATGCCTCTTAGTTGGCGTAACGTCGCCACGTCACTTATTGCCCCAGGTCGGCCCAAACGTCAAAGAACCCTATCGCCCCGATTTCGACAACTAAACAAAATCCTGCGTGCTACTTCGTACTCATCGACTTCTTGTTTCTTTTTTCCATCTCCGCTTGCATCATCGCTTGTATGCGGTCCATTGTCGGCTGGAGCTGCTGCGGGTCGCGGATGCAGTTGAGCCACAGGAGCCGGCCGTCCTCGGGAAAAGGCATTCCAGCAAACTTGTGGTACTCCTCGGGCAACGGGGGTCCCCGAAGAGTTCCCGCCGGAGGAACCACGGTCGGGAGTTGGAATGCATACATGCTGCCGCCCGCCAAAGCTTCGTGTGGAAAGCGCAGGAGCCAAAGGCAGTTGTGAGCGTCCTCAATCATGTTCGCGGAGACCACTGCCCACTGGCCGCCATCCTCTGGAGCGGGTTCCTGGCAGTCCCAGAACTGCGCTTCGGGGACGTACACTGTGGGATCCGAAAACCCGTACTCATCGACCAAGACGCGTTTCAGACCGTGCTGTTGTACGAAGTCCTCCACTTCGGGAAGAGCTTGGTTCCAGTCGAGATTGGAATCGCTTACCAAAGCATAGCCGGGGCGGCCGGCGCTCAACGAGTTCAAGAAAGGAAGATAGTAGGGGTACGCGCGCACCGCTGTTACCACGGACGCAAGGGCCAACGCGACCGTGAGCCAGACGACGGCGCGGGCGGCAGGCCAACCCGAGCGTCGCAGCGACTCCAGCATGCGCGGAAGTGGCGCCAGTAACAGCACCAGCAGTGCCAAGGGAACGGAGAAGTGGCGGATGCTGATCTGAAACCGGCTCAGTACGCATGCTCCGCTGAAAACCAAGAGGAAGACCCACACTGCTCGCCACTGCAACTCCAGCCCTTTAGGTACTACTGCGAGTTGCACGAGTCGAACCTTGGCAGCAAGGCCGACCATCAACGCGAGAAGGAGTAAGAGGAGGAAGGCCAGGGAAGATTCCAGCAAGAAGAGGACTGGAAAGTAGAACCACACGCCATGCGGATACGCATGACCCAGAATGAAAGCGGGCGGCTTCCCGGTAAGGGCGAACAACGCTAGGCCACGCAGGTAGATCCACGGTGGCATCAGCATTCTGCGAAGTAGGAGTGCCCCGGTGTTGTGTCCCAGGAAACCCAGGGAGTCAGTTGGTTCATTCCACGAGAGGACAAAATAGACGGCGTAAACGATCAGTGCGGCGAATAAGGTGCCCTTTGTGAGACTCCACCATCGGATACGCCGCCATGCCCGGAGCTCCGCCTTGTCTGCCGGCTGTTCGGGGGCTGGACGCCAGCGAAGGCTAAGAACAAATGCGGCGAAACAGAAGAACAGAAGCCCGGCAGAAAACTTGGAGAGGAGTGCCCCGCTGAAGGCAACGCCAAACCGCAGGACCGTCCCGTGCGACGGGGACTGCCACATGCTGGCGAACGTCCACAATGTCAGGACGGTAAACAAGGTGATTGCTATGTCGGTTAAGACCAGAGGCCCGAACGCGAGCATGGTGGGCATAGTGGCATAAGCGCATAGGCAGAGCAGCCCACCGCGTGGATCACCGAGGCGGGAACCACAGGCAAAGAGCACCATCCCCAGAAACAACGTCAGAGACAACATGGGTAGCCGTGCCCAGAAGACTGTCGCGACAGGGTCGTTCCACCGGGTGATCAGCCAGTGGCCGAAGACCCATTCACCGAGAAACTGCTTAAACAGTCCAAGACTGAACGTCCACGACACATTGGAATAGTCTGCGTGCACACCCCGAATGACCAGCGGCAGCGCGGCCAGCACCTTCGCCAACGGGGGTGTTCCTCGTTCATCCGCATGTCCAGCTTCTGCAGATAGCTCACACCTGCTCCGATGTGCGCGACTTCATCAATGCTGACGGATTCGCGTCGCGCAGCCCCCCCCGCAAGCAGAGCCATCAGGGCAAGGAGCAAAACCACGCCGGCTGGAACAATTCTTGATGACTGTGTCTTCAATTCGTGTCAACCAGATCAGATCACGCACGGTTCAGCCGTGTGTTGGCTGGCCGTCTTATGAAGTCGTCAGCTTCAAGCTGCCACACGCGGTGTGACTTTTTGGACTGTCGAGCCGACAGCATCAAAGGTCCGCACGTGAGGAGTCCCGTCTAGGAGTTTTTCCAGGATCTTCAATACCTCCGGGTATCCTGTCGTGGTGTAAGCCTTCGCGCTCTCTTCCTGCTCCCAGAAGCTCAGTGCTACGATTTCCCTCCCGCCGGGAACCGCCAGGGTGATCGCATCCTGGAATCCTTTTTGCCTTCGCAGGAAGGGAACGATTTCGCTGTTCATCGCCTTCAAAAACTCATTAACTGCGTTCGGCTTCAAATACAGGGAAACGTTACGGACAAACATGTGGACCTCCCTTGGGCGGTGGCGGCTAGCAGGAGGAAATCAGACGAAGGTGACGGTCTATCACTCAATGGAACCGTACGCCGCTCTTCCAATACTGTCAATCCGGAGCAAGGAAGTGTTTCCCCCGCTCGTGGCTGGATTCTCAACGCCAATGAAAGCCATTGCCGTAGCTAGAGTCGCCATCCTCACAGGAGCTGTGAGCAACATCGCAGCCGCCGATAGCCGCGGACTCATTGATGGATTCTGAGTGTAATGGCCTGCTAACGGAAGTTACCGAGCAACCACTTCGACATCACGCAAAGAAAGGTCGCCCGGACATCAGGCGGCTTGATGTTTTGGTTAGCGTTCGTGTTCGTCGTCGTCCACGGGCGCTGGGGTGATTAGGCTCACTGACTGTCTTCTCGAATCTGCGTATAATTTCCTCGTAAATTTCTCTCGCCTCTCCGAAGAGCACTTCCCACCACGGGATGCAACACCCCCTCTGGCGAGAACACTCACACAGTCGAATCACGCAGTTCAAGCCGAGCTTTGTTTCGTGGAGGTACAGACGCACCAGGGTTCTGCTCGCTGTTTTCTTGGCGTCTTTTCGCTGTGGCTGCGTGGCCGCAAGCGCAAACACAGACACATCCTCGCCATCACCGGTACACCCTTTATGATCTGGGCACTTTCGGAGGGCTCAACAGCACAACTTCATATTTCGGAACGAGTCTACTCGCCTCGAAAGAAGAGGGACACCATGAAATACATCACCACGGCAGTTATCGTTTTACTGACAACGACCTGCTTCGTGGGATGCGGTGGTGGCTCAACTGTCCAGCCGCCTCCACCTCCTTCGATCTCAATCTCACCGTCATCCGTGAACGTGGCCCCAGGCGGATCGCAGCAGTTTGGGGCCAGCATGAGCGGCAACTCGAATCCTACGGTGACTTGGAAAGTCAACGGCGTACCCGGAGGAGATTCGAAGGATGGAACCATCTCGTCCATCGGGCTGTACGTTGCGCCGCTCTCCGCGGCCAACGTCGTGATCACGGCGGTGCTGCAATCGAACGCGAACATATCGGGCGACGCTAGCGTCAACGTGCTCGCACCTCACCGGATCGCAGTGCGTTCTACCGCAACTCTAGCTGAATTCTATGACGTCACAACTGGCGATAGCGTTGTTCCGCGGGGCAACAACTACATTCGCCTGGCCACGCAGAACTTGCCCGGCGGAGGCACGACGTTTTATCACTCTACTTTTAACGTCGGAACGTACGATGCCAGCGTGACCGAAACCGCGCTCGCGAGCATGCAGAGCAGCAGATATAACACCGTGCGCGTGTGGCTCAACGGTTGCTGCGAGAACGGCATCGGCGATCCTGCGGGCGGACTATCGACCGCTTATCTCGCCAACGTGACTGATTTTCTGCAGCGCGCGAAGAATCACGGCATCTTTGTGATTTTTTCGACCGACTGGGTGCCTTCCCTCGGCGGCTACACGAACAGCTATGCCGACTGCACGCAGTTCGGCGGATATAACACACTCAATCTGTGCGCCGGTGGCGTGCAGGCGAACACGAATTTCTTCCACGACCTTGCACAAGGGCTGGTGAATCAGGGCGCAGAGTTGGATGCGGTTCTCGCCTATGAATTGCGCAACGAATACTTCTACGAGGCGGATCAATCGCCTCTCAACTGGACCAGCGGCACGGCAACCACTGCGGACGGCGAGACCTACGACATGAGCGACCCGGCAGCGCAACAGCAAATGATGGACAACGGCCTGGTCTATTTCACCGATCAGATCCGCGCGGCAATTTTGGCGGTCGATCCTACTGCCCTGGTTACCGTCGGTTTTTTCCCCCCGCATGGTCCGAACCCGTTTCTGCTAGGCGATCCGCGTATCGTCACCGTATATCCGGCAATGGCGAACTCCACCGCCGACTTTGTGGACCTGCACGGATATCCAGTCGTGTGGAATCTGAGCATGGCGCAACTGGTGCAGAATTTTGGCTTCATGGGTTACCAGCAGCAAAAGCCGGTCATGATGGGGGAATACGGGGGGTTCACATCGGCTTATACGCTTGCCTCGGATGCGGCAGGCGGACTGGAAGACTGGCAGATTCAGTCTTGCGCCTACAACTTCGACGGCTGGCTGCTTTGGACCTGGGATACGAACGAGCAGTCGGAGCTTTGGAACGCCCTCTCGCAAGGCGGTGTCATCAATCAGGCCCTGGCGCCAGCGATGCGGCCAAATCCGTGTTCCTACTGATTCGAGCGCCCCGGTTGTTGAGAGAGGGCATAGCTGGCAAAAATCTCGATATCGCTCATTGCCCCGGTCAAAACGTGTAATAGCCTTTCGCCATTCATCACGGCCTCGGCAGCAGTAAGGGTGAGTGAGCACATTAACCGGTTCCCAAGAGCGAATTGCTTTTACGAGCGAAATTAGCATCAGCGGGAAGGATGCTGTCCCCATAGGAGACGGATTATCCGCGATGGCAACTCTGCCGAGGATATTGTGAAAACATTTGCACTAGATCTGAACGCGAATTGCGGAACTCCATCGAAATCAAAGTCCCCGATTGGCCAATTAGGTGCTCTTCCGTGACTGACGCGGAGGCTCCCCTATGCCCCGGAAATCTCTTCTTCTGCTTCTTTCCATTTTCCTGATTGTTGCTCCGCTAGCCAAAGCCGACAGCATCAACAACCTGACCCAATTAGATTCGGGGCAACCATTCACTCTTTATGGGTTGGACTCTCACGCCGGGTTCTTTATTCTGACGCCGGAATCAATCGTCCGTCCTTCCCTGTTTGGTGACCTTTTTTTCGCCTCTAGCATTCCCGCTGGGTGGACGTTTCAGAGCGGTCCTGTGACATTTGCGCTCTCCTTCGGTGGCCAAAGCTTTAGCGGAGTCCCTGGCGTGGGTCCTTGCCCGCCAAATATCCCGTGCGTCGCTTTCGGTGTCGGGGGCAACCTCAACCTTTCGGCGAAGACTCCTGCCACCCTGACGTTTACTTTTCTTGGGGCAAATGGCGGGACTGAGACAGCTAATTTCTTTGTCGGTAGCCGCATCATCCCCGAGCCCCAAACGTGGCTTTTGTTTGGCACGGGGGCTGCGTTGTTGGGTGTGAAATATCGCTACCGCGTGGGAAGTACCGGACGAATCGTCTAAAATTTATCTCGCTTGTGCGCGTGGCGGGACCCCGGATTTTCCAGTGAAACACAAGTTGGCGTAATATAGCGATTTCACCGATGACCAGCAATCAAAACGTGCCGTCGCATGGTTACGTAAACCAATCCAGACTCCGCCTTCAGGCGGGGCTACTCCTCGCGTAGCGCCACCATCGGATCTACGCCACCCGCACGGCCCGCGGGCATCCAGCAAGCCATCGCGGTCACCCCACTCAAGCCAAGAAAGCCTGGAACGGCCATCCCCGCCCCGGCCGTCGAATATTTATGACTCCCAGCCACATTGCCCTAAAGCCGCGCTGCTAGTAGCATCTGGGCCACGACCGTTTGCCTGCTGGGGGCCCGGGCGAAGAGGGGGAGTCATGAAAAACAGATTCGCGTTGGTTGCACTACTCATGATCAGTTTCACTGCCGTGCAGTCGGCTTGGGGACAGTGGTCATCCGATCCTTCGGTGAATCTCCCACTGGCCGACAAGCTGAACAACGATCAGGTGCAACCAAAGGTAAAGCCTCTGCCCAACGACCAGTGGTACGTGAGCTGGTTCGATTACGATCCGAATGCCCCGGGTTACTCAGTCTATCTCCAGCGCCTGGATAGCAATGGCGTGGAGCAATTCGTACATGATGGGCTCCTCGTTGCTGCCCTCACCAACAGCTCCACCGAGGACTACGGCCTCGATTTTGATACCCAGGGCAATGCCTTGCTGGCTTTCCTTGACACGCGCGAGGGGAGAAATCAGCAGGTGACGGCCGCCAAGATCAGTTCGGCCGGCACCGCCTTGTGGGGACCCAACGGCGTGCAGCTTACCACCAATAACAATCCGCACTACGCTCCGAAAATCACAGGCACCAGTGATGGCGGGGTGGTGGTGGCCTGGACCAACAACACCAGCGTGATGGTTCAGAAACTCGACAGGCAGGGCCACAAGGTATGGAGCCCCCCAATTGTGTTCAGTGAGTCGGGCTACAACTACAATCTCTCGGACCTGCACGCAGCGGATAACGGAAGCGTGATTGTTTCCTGGGAAAGGGACAACGGCTTCACCAGCAACCACCAATTGCGCGCCAACAAGATATCGGCCCAGGGAAAAATATTGTGGGGTAGCAGCAACGTGGTGCTGTTCGATTCAGGCTCGCTGCAATTCGGCGAGTTCCCCTACTTTCTCTACGATGGCAACGGCGGCGCGGTATTCTCGTGGTACACCAGCAGTCCGACGCTGCAGGTGTTCGCGCAACATATCCGGGCGGACGGAAGCGAGGCTTTCCCGCACAACGGCTCTGCTGGCTCGACCAATACTTTGAACGTGCATGTCGAGCCCTCAGTGTCTTACAACGCTGCCTCCGACCAAACTTTCCTGTTCTGGACGGAGGAGGACAGCAACCAGTTCACGAACGGCGTCTCTGGACAGAAGTTCGACGGGACAGGCACGTCGCTGTGGAGTTCGACTGGATTAGTAATTGTTCCGCTCGGTTCTGACACACAGACGTTTGTTGAGAATGTTCAGATCGGCACCGGAGCGCTGGTGTTCTGGGTGGATTCGCCGGCCTATGGACAGGACACTATGCAGGCGATCAAGTTGGACGGAAGTGGCAACGTCATTTGTGCGCAGTTCCCCGTCTCCTCGGCTCCGGCAAGCAAGTATGGGTTGTCGGACAAAATCGCGCGTTCGGGCCTGGCAGCTGTCGCTTGGGCAGACGATCGCATTGGCAACAACTCAATCTACATTCAGAACGTGAACCCCAATTGCACACTCGGGACGCAGTAAGTTTCTTTGAGCATCAAGCAAAGGGAGAGCCTCGGGGTGCACCTCGAGGCTCTTTGCTTTGAGTGCCCGACCACAAAAATCCGAGTCCCACCTTACCTATATGGGCCTATACGCACCGAGCCGCTGAACTCGCAAAAGGCGGTGTAACCCTAACAGTGGGCGGGAATTAGAATGGCTCCTCAGGTAGGATGCGAATCCGCGTGACAAAACTACAACAACTTAGACGGCAGCACATGGCACGTAATACCCTTCCATGAGAAGGCGGGTCGGAGTCAAGTGGATTCGTTTTGGTTTTTGTTGGTCACGGTGTTTCTTCCTAGCCGAGCCGCCACTGTCACCACCCTTCCATCCGCACTCTTCAGTGAGCGATTTTGTTTCGCTCGGTGCCAGTTGGGTATTCTCGTTTCAGCCGGTGCTGCTACCTGATTTTCGACCTCGATTTCCATCATCAAGATGGAAGTGGGCCAGGCCATAGACGCAGTCACCGGAACTCGGCGCTTGGGCGTTTGTTTTTCCTCCTTTGTTGACGCTTCTCAGCGCAGCCACCAAATCTGCCGTACCGCTTATAAACGCCGGATTGGATAGAGCTACTCGCGCGTTTCGGAATAACGCCGAGGAGGCGGAAGAATCACCGATCCGCTGACGGCGATTGAGAATGTCCGCTCTGCGGATTTACCGTCAAGGCCCGCACCCGTGAACCGCACCGTGTAGTTTCCGCCTGCAGTATACGCATGAGTCAGGATTGCGCCGTCGGCGACGACTCCATCGCCGAAGTCCCAATGATAAGCGAGTGCGGGAACTTCGTCTTTAGACGCTATGCTGGCGAACGTAATCTCTTCCCCGATTTTCGCCTGAGTCGGGACATGGAAGGCAATCGAAGGCGCGGCCACCGGGACTGAAGTGTCAATGATTTTGACCAGCTTGACGGAGTGTGCGGGTTGATTGTCCAAGCGGAGCGTTTCGCGGGTCATCGCCAACGGCTGATCTGGCGAGAACGAGTCAAGTGAGGTGTACGAATGCCCTGCAGTAAGGTTCAAGTCGGAAAGAGTGAAAGTGTGGGAACTCGGCCGCTCCGTCCAGTTGAAAACTGCCAGCATCGACTGATGGCGATCTTCGCGCAGCAAAAAGACGCTCGGTTGCTCATCCTTATCTGTGTAGGTCATGAGATCCAGAGGCACGGCAGCCTGCCCCAGCTTTACCATGGCCAACAAATCAGGATTCTTGACCAACGCCAGGCGTTCCGGATCGCTCCCCAGGGTTGGGAGGTCGTCGCCAATTTCGAACATTCCACCAGAAACCGCCGCCAGCGCTATCGACACCTGAGCTTCATTCAATGTAGCCGGAGCTTCAATTGTCCGCTCTTCCAAGAGCTGCCGGGAAACCGTGAATGCGTCCGGGTCTGTGATGAAAAAGTTGCGATGCATGTAATAACGCGCAGCGATGCCCGTCCCAGCTTCCTTGCTACGAAGAAACGTATGACCCGTATCCTGGGATATACGGCCCTCATCCACGAGACCGACCGGGTTCAACATCGGACTTCCATCTTTATCGAGAAGCACGTCCTCGCCGACAGTCTTGCGGATAATCTCCAGTCCGATTCGCTGCGCTTCGAGTGCCGTTGTGTTCGGGCGATGGTAATAGCCTTCGATTGCCGTATTGTCCATGAAGTCGAGCTTGATGTAGCGCGCACCCCATTCGCGGACCAGCGTGCGATAAGTCTGACGTAGATATTCCTGAGCATCAGGATGAGTAACGTCCACGACGAACAGGCGTTCGCCCTTTACCTCTTCGGCATCCCCAATTGGGATCGGATCGCCATTTGCATTGTGTACCAGCCAGTCTTTGTGGTGCTCATATATCCAGGACCGCTCGCCCGCTTCAAATGGAGCCGTCCAAACGCCAACCTTCAACCCCAAGCGGGAAATGTGGCGGGTTAAATCCCACATGCCCCGGGGAAATTGCGAGGCATTGGGCGTGGCGTATTCACCGCGAGAATATCCGTAACCGAGGTCGAAGTGAAAATAATCGTAGCCCAATCCCTCCAGGTGCTCGGCCAACCATTGAGCGTTAGTAAGCGCGGTGCCTTGGGTGATTTTTGTATAGTAGGCCGTCCAACTCCACCATCCCAGCATATTGTCTGCGCCGACGCGACTGTGATGCGTTTCTCGAATCACGCTGCCGTAGTTATCGAGTTGCGAGCGGTAGTCCCTTCCGGCGGAAAACATCACGCGCTCTGAAGTCAGTGACTCGCTCGCAGAAAGAGGAACGCTTAACTCAATGAGGTTTTTCGCAGGCCCTTCGCGCAGACCGGATTCGGGATCGGTCGCTTGTATCTCAGTAGTTCCGGTTGAATCGACCGTGTAGGAAACGATGCCAGGGGCATCCGATGAGGAAGATTGCGTTTGCAAATGAATGATCGTCAGGAAGCGGTTGGAGGTGAGAGCCCCAATGAACAGGCTCTCCTTGCTCTCTCGGTTGTAGATTAGCTGGCTGCCTACGGCGCGGTGCATGCCCTGAGGAGCTCTCCCTAAATCGTAAATCTGCAATGGGGGCCAGTCTTCGCTGAAGCTGTCGGAGAGAACCCGGTCGGCGCTCAGCACGCCACCAAGATCGATGATTTTGCTTCCGTCGGCCTCAACGCTTCGGATACTTTGGATGGTTACCGGATTGTCTGTGTGATTTTGTACTTCAGCCTCGATGACGCCGAAATCTCTTCCCTCGTAGATTGCTAGTGTGTACGCAAGATCGGGGACCTTCGGAAGTCCGGACGAAGTGACTGTAATTTTCCTGCCGTGTCCGAGAGCATCCTCAAAGTTCGATTGAGCTATCTCGTGTTTCGGATAGTCCGTCGACTTGATCCACTTGTGATCGATCTCCGCCGCTACTCCCGCATGAAAGATGCTGTGTCCGCCATTTCCTGTTCGGACGTCATAGGTGCCGTCGCCCGGCTGAACGACTACAGAGAGGCCCTCGATGGCAACGACCACCTGAGAAGGCTTAGACGGGTCAGAAGAGCCGAATCCGCCTTCGACCAGGATTAGCACGCAGGCTATCAAGACACATGCAATTTGCACCAGACGGATTTCGCCTACCAGTTCTTTGAAACGCCGAGAACCGCAAAGAGCACGCGGGATCATAAATTCCTTTCGTGATTGAACGGCCAGGTTGCCTTCCACTTAGCCCAAATGAAGAAAACCAGAATGCCGGTGAGTAGCGTCAATAGACCGATTTTGATGTATAGCCAGCCCGAGGTCAGAAAAACATAAGCCCACCCGAAGAAAGCAATGACGATCGGCACGGGATAAAACCACATCTTGTAGGGCCGAGCACTGTCCGGAAACTTTCGCCGCAAAAGGGGAATGGCAAACAGCTGTCCCAAAAATTGCACCAGGATTCTAGTCGTGATCAACGCACTGACTAGCTGATCAAGCTTGAGGAACGCAAGTGCGATCGAAACCGCGCCCAGAACCAGAAGGGAAACCTGGGGATAGTTTTTCGTGGGATGCAGTTGCGCAAACGGACGGAAGAAATAGCCGTCGATGGCCGCCGCATAAGGAATTCGCGAATAACCCAAAAGAAGCGCGAACACGGCACCAAATGCTGACCAGAGGACAAAAATTGTTACGGCGATCGCGGCGCCTCTGCCGTACAGGTGCTCCATGAAATCAGAGGCGATGAAGTTCGAATGAATTGCTTCCCGCCAAGGCACAACCCCGATCAAAGCGAGATGGAGCGCCAGGTATCCCACACAGCAGACGGCGAGCGAATACAGAATCGAGCGCGGCACTACGTAGGAAGGATTCTGCACTTCGTCCCCGATGTAGCAGACATCGTAATATCCCAGATAGTTGTACACCGCGATCAAAGTAGCGCTGCCGAGACCGAGCACGAAGCCACGATTAAAGGCCATTGCTCCTGGAGGAAAATCGAAGGCCAAGTGAGCATTGAAGTGGGAAAAGCCGGTGACGATGATGGCTACCATGGCCAGCGCGGTACCCACCCAAAGAGCGAGGGTCACCTTGCGGAGGAATGTCATCTGCCGACATAAAAGGAATAAAGCAGCAAGGCCCACACCAACCGCCACGTATTGCTGGCCTCGACCACTTAATCCCGGCCAGAGATAGGTGGAATAGTTTCCGAATCCGATCATCCCAGACGCGATTTCCAAAGGACCGCTCAGAACGAATTGCCAGATGAACAGAAAGGCCATCAGACGACCCCAAGTTTGATGGCCGTAGGCCTCACGAAGAAAATGGTAGCTGCCGCCCGAGCCTGGCAGCGCCGCCCCGAGTTCGCTCCATATCAGACCGTCGGAAATTACGATCAGCCCCCCTGTTACCCAGCCCAGCATGGATTGCGGGCCTCCCATGGAAGCCATCATCAGCGGAATCGTGATGAAGGGCCCGATTCCAACCATGTTGGAAATGTTCAGGGCAGTGGCATGAAGTAAACCGAAAGCGCGCGTCAGGTGGGGCTGCGATTCAGTCTTCATTGCCATAGGCGGGCAAACTCGATGTAGGGGTTGCGACGGTCACCCTGCAATTGCGCGAATCTACCGATACCTTGCCTTTTTGTCAATGAGTCTGTTCGTTTCTGAGCGATCGTTGTCCCCGGACGCTCATTTTGTATGATACAAATCGCTCACAGCCCAAATACAATTGGTGCCGCGGAGCCACCGATTCCGCACCAGGCTGGGCATCCGGGAGAGCACAAACGTCATGCTCGCTGAAGAGCGCAGATTTCGCATTCGAGAAATTCTTTCTAGTCAACGCACCGTTACCGCTTCCGACCTATGCGCTGCTCTTGGGGTTACGGCCGCGACGGTGAGGCGAGACTTGGCAGCGCTGGAGCATACGGGTGTGCTGGTCCGTTCTCATGGGGGAGCGGTTTCCCGCATGTCCAGCACCAACTTCCAACCTTCCTATGAGACGTTGTCGCACAGCCATGGCAGTGAAAAACAGGCCATCGCGCGCGAGGCTGAACGCTTGGTGCTTGACGGCGAGACTGTGTTTCTTGAGGGAAGCACAACGGTGTATGAGCTCGCCCGTGGCTTGAATCAGCGGAATCGGCTGACCGTGGTGACAAACTCTCCTGCCATCGTTTGTCAGTTGCAAAGAAGCGTGGGCGTGACGGTGCTTTGCACCGGCGGCGATCTGCAGAAGGACACGTTCTACTTTTCCGGCGAATGGGCCCTGCGGGCACTCTCCGAAATTCGGGTGGACAAGGCAATCCTGGGAGTGAGCGCGATCGATCTTTCTTATGGAGTCTCTACCGCTAACCACGCCGAGGCACAGATCAAGAAGATGATCTCGAGAGCCGCCAAGACCAGGATCGCGCTGGCAGACCACAGCAAATTTGGTACGCAGAGCTTTGCCTACGTCGGCCCCGTGACGGACATCGATGTGCTCGTAACCGACTCCGGCACCGATGCGAAATTCATCAAGGGCCTGCGGGAAACGGGTGTCGAGGTGATTGTGGCGGAGTTGCAAGAGACCCGCAAGGGGCGCAGCAAATGAACATTTTGGAACAAATAGATTGACAATCGATCACGCGCCGGGTAATTTGAGTCCGGTTTTAGATCAGAGCTGAGCGAGAGCGTGAGGGAACTGTGGGTGATTGCGGCAAGAAGATTCGGTTGAATCGCGTGCTCGGAGGCTCGAAACGCCGAGCCCTCGTAGTTGCCTTCGATCACGCATTGGTACTGGGGCCAATCCCTGGGACTGAGGACCCTTTAGGAAAGATTCGCCAATTTGCCAAAGCCGAAGTCGATGCGTTGCTGCTGAACCTTGGGCTCATTCGTCAATTCGCGAGTTCGACAATACTCGGCCCAATCCCGGCGCTAATTGCCCGCTTGGATTGGACCACAGTATGGTCTGCCATCGGGCAGAACGGAAGCGGAGCGCTGCATAGCGCGCTTCTGGCCCGTCCCGAAGACGCGTTACGACACGGCGCAGACGCTGTTCTGACCTATCTCGTCGTCGGCACCGGTGATGCCGAGTTCGAGATGAAGGAGATCACTCGCAACGCTGAAATCGCCCGCGAATGTGAGCGAGTCGGAATTCCATTGATTGTTGAATCTCTCGCGCGAGGCAAAGATGTGCAGGATCCGGGTGATCCCAAGTGGCTGAATCTGCACACTCGTATGGCAGCCGAACTGGGCGCGGATTGCGTTAAGACGGATTACAGCGGGGACATAGCGTCCATGCGTTCGGTAGTGGAAAAATGTCCGATACCAATCCTGGTGCTCGGTGGAAGCCGGCATGCGTCGGACAAACACGCGCTCGACGTAGTCCGTGATGTTGCGGCCTCCGGAGCAGCCGGGGTCTTCTTTGGCCGCAATGTGTTCCAAGCCGACAACATGAGCCGATTTCTTGAACAAGCGCGCGCTGCTCTTGACGCGGTGCCAACGGCAGAATTGCAAGCGAACGCGAGATGAATGGCGCCAAGCAAGAATCTAAAACCCATCATGAGTTTGCTTGCTATCGATATCGGTTCGAGTAGATGCAAAGCCGTGGCGTTCGCCTCTACCGGTAAGATACTTGCACAGCACGCTTGCGCGTACACACCTGAGTCCCCCGCTCCTTCGCAGGCAGAGATAAATGCCGAGCGTTTTTTGCAGGCGGTGTGCCAATGTTCGCAAGCGGTATCCATGAACCTTTCTGATCCTGTCCGAGCGTTGTGCCTCAGTTCGCACGGCGAAACATTCGTGCCGGTCAATGGACGCAACGAGGCAATCGCTCCAGCAATCCTTAACCAGGACACTCGAGCCACGGAAGAAACCGTGTGGCTCGAAAGAACATTCGGAAGAAAGCGACTTTTCGAAATCACCGGCCTAGTCGCTCATCCCATGTATCCGGTTCCAAAACTTCTCTGGTTGCGTAAGCACCGGCCAGACATCTTTGTTCCCTCGGTTCGTTTCCTTAGTGTGGTTGGTTATGTTCTTTCGCGACTAGGACTAAATCCTTATATCGATTATTCCCTGGCCTCCCGCTATCTGGCATTTGATATTCGGCAGCACCGGTGGTCCGAAGAAATTCTCGCTGCCACAGAGATCAATGCCGAATGCCTGCCTGTTCCGGTACCCGCTGGATCGATTGCAGGAAAATTAGATGCAGCAGCCGCCAGCCAAATCGGTCTCTCGGCAGGAACGATTGTCGTGATGGGAGGGCACGATCAACCCTGCGGGGGCCTGGGAGTTGGCGCTACCGGTCCGGGTCGCATCGCCGACTCGATGGGAACTTACGAATGCCTGCTGGCGGCATCCGATCAGCCCAGCTTAACGGATGCAGCGCTGGCAGCTTCCCTCAACTCTTATTGCCATGTGGTTCCAGACAAGTTCGTCACGTTGGCGTATTTTCCCTCGGGAATCATGATCAAGTGGTTCCACGATCTGTTATACGGAGAAGTTTGCGGTGAAAACGTGCTCGCAGAACGCGAGGATTCATCGGACGCGGAGTCTCTCCGTTACGCAACATTGGAACGGGAGGCACCAACGGGTCGAACGGGTCTATACATCACTCCCAATCTGATCGGTACCTGCAACCCTGACTTCAACCCGCATGTACGCGGAATCATCTCCGGCTTGGGACCGAACACAACCCGCAGCCAGATTTACAAAGGCATTCTCGAGGGACTCGCCTGTGAGATGTCACAGATGACCGCAATACTGGAACGCGCCGTGGGCGAATTTCGAGACGTTTATGTCACCGGGGGAGGCGCACGGTCGGCGCTCGGTCTCCAGTTGCGAGCTGCATTGTCGGGTCGGCGGCTTCATGTAATGGAGTGTCCAGAGGCAGTGTGTCTTGGCGGAGCCATACTCGCCGGCGTGGCCTCGGGAGAATACGGGAGCCTGCAGGAAGCCGTGGAAGCGGTAGTGCGTGATGTTTCGGTGGTATTACCCGACGATGCGATTGCGGCATCCTACGGACAACAAGCCAAGCAATACCGCCACTTGTGTTCAGCGCTCTCTGCGATTACAGGCGCCTAAAGTCAAAGGCGAATTAGGAGGAACGGTGATCCAGGCCACAATCGGATTCATACTGTTCGGTGTTCACAAAGATGGTCTAAAAGACCCCATGGGCACGCCGTTCATTGATGATGCATTGGTTCAGCGTGCCAAGAGCGCACTGGTTGCGGCGGGTTTGAAGGTTGTCGAGCATGGCGTTGTGGTCGCCAGCAAAGAAGAAGCTCGGGCCGCATTCAGGAAAATGAAATGCGACGATGCTGTCGATGCGGTCGTCCTATTTTCCGGGACCTGGGTATGGGCGGCGCACATGGTCGGCGCGATTCGTGACTACTGCACCAGCGGCAAAGGCTTGCTTCTGTGGACCCACCCTGGCTCTCAAGGCTGGCGGCCGGTTGGCGGATTGGTGCTGCATGGAGGTCTGCTCGAAATCGGGGTCAAGCACAAGTTTGTATACGGAGCGATCGAGGAGGCAAACACCGTAAGCAAGATCGTCAGCTATGCCCAAGCTTCTCATCTCAAGAACTTTTTGAACCTATCTACCATGGGCACATTTGGCGGGCGTGGGATGGGACAAACCTGCGGCGCTGCCGATCCTTCCCAATGGATGAGAATGTTTGGCATCGATATCGACTCGCGCGACACGGCGGAGTTGAAGCAAACTGCCGAAGCGATCTCGACCAGCGAACTCGATGAACTTCAGCCCAGGCTGAAGCAGCTCTTTGGCACGCTCCCAGAGCAAAACGTAGTGACCGAGCGTTCGATGCGTCTATATCTCGCACTAAGAAAACTTGTTGCAAAGGAGAGGTTCGATTTCTACACGATTCAATCCTTTCCCGGTCTGGCTGGCGATTATTCCGCCAGTTGCTTTGCCCAGAGCATGATGCTTGAGGATGGAGTTGGCACTTCTACGCTGGGCGACTTCAACACTGCCTTGACCGTTCTCCTGCTCACCAAATTGAGTAAGGAGAGAGTGTATTACGGCGATTTGCAGCACATTGATAGGAGAACAAAGGAAATCAAGATCATCGGGGATGGGGCTTGTCCGCCTTCCTTGGCCGGCAAGCTGGGTCCCGCCGGGTTTTCGGAGCACGGTATCCCTACGGAAGGCGAAGCCGGCGGACTCTCGGTGAAGTTGATCTGCAAAGTGGGAGAAGGAGTGTTAGCCCGACTAGGCAGAGTGAACGGCGAGTTTCAGATGGTAATTACTCGAGCCAGCATTTTCGAGCCCGCACCGGATCAGATCGAAAGGCGGCTCAACGAATGTGGCATTCCATTCTGGCCCCACGGTTTCGTAACGGCGCGTTGTGATATCGATGTTTTGTTACAACATTGGACCAACGAATATGCGTGCCTTGGCTACGGCGAAGAGCTATATCCGGCGTTAATCGATTTTTGTGAGATCACGGGAATCAAGGCAATCCTCCCCTAAACCTTGGAAGGATCTTCAGATGATCGATTTTTCGCGAACTGTCGCTCAAGTCATATTAGGTTTCTCGATTGCCCTGTCCGCCATGGCTCAAGCGCCCACTGGGGCGGGTGCTGCGACAAAACCCGTTGATGACGAAGCGAGCCTGCGCTCGTTCGCATCGATCCGTCCCATTGACGTTCACGTTCATGTTTCCAAGAGCGACCCCGCGTTTCAGAACATGCTCGAACGTCTGAACCTGAAACTGTTGAATATCCTGGTGATGGACGATACAGACCCCCATCGCAAACAGTTGCAGCCGCAGATCGACGATGCGTTGGCGCTCGTGCGGTCGAGCCGTGGCCACGTAGTTCTGTGTACGACGTTTGATCCATACAAGCTTGGGAGTGCCTCATTCAGCGCCGACGCCATCAAGCAGATCGACCGCGACTTTGCGCAGGGAGCGGTGGCGGTCAAGATCTGGAAGAACATCGGAATGGAGATCAAGGACAGTAGCGGCCAATATGTCATGGCCGATGATCCGAGGTTCGAGCCGATTTACAAAGACATCGCCAACCATGGCAAAACCCTCATGACTCATCAGGCCGAACCTGATGTGGCCTGGGGGCCACCGGACGCGTCCGATCCGTCCTGGTCCTATTACCAGGAAAATCCGCAATGGTACGTTGCCAACCTGCCTGGCTTCCCCTCAAAGCAGAGGATTCTCGACGCTCGTGATCATGTACTCTCGAACAACCCCAAATTACGCATGGTGGGAGTTCATCTGGGCAGCATGGAACGGAATCTCGACAACATCGCCCGCCACCTGGATAAGTATCCAAATTTTGCTATCGACACGGCGGCGAGAATGGAATACCTCATGCTAATGCCACCGGAAAAGGTGAGCGCATTCCTTATCAAGTATCAAGACCGCGTCCTATACGGCACGGACCTCGATTTAGACGCAGACGCCAATCTCCCGGATGCGTTGACCGAATGGCAGTCTACTTACGCGCGTGACTGGAAATTCCTGGCGACTGGCGAGACCCTTGTCGTAGAAGGCAAGCAGGTGCATGGATTGAACCTGCCCCAGCCGGTCCTTCAGAAAATATTTCGCACTAATGCTGTCCATTGGATTCCGGGATTGTGAAGCCAGTACAGGAAGATGTGTTGGACGGGGCGCGACCTTAAAGAATTCACGGCACTCTCTTAACTTTTGATGTTAAGACCGAACCTCATTTGCCTGGGAGACGCTCACCGGTCGGGTTGGCTCTACGAAGCGTCGATTGTCGGTAAGGTTAGAGTGCGCCCTTAAATTGCCGGTTACCTTGACGGAGAAATTCTTTTGGGCCGGTACCCCGTCCACTCCGCGGGAACGCTCGTGTCGATCAGCTTGATCACCCTCACGTTGGCCCTGGCTTACGTTCGCTTATCGGGAAGCAATTTTTGCACTGGGCAGCATAGAACGCGAGATCCTTGGCCACAAGCGCGAGGCGAGATTGTCGCAAGTGCGGGAGGCGTTGGAGTTCGAGATGCGGCGCAACCCGGCGTACTGGCGTTCGTACTACCGCAGCAACGATGACGACGAATTGCGCCTCTCGCGTGCCTTCAGTTTCAGCGACCGCTGTCGTTATTACTGGCCGCAGTCCTCGATATGGACGCCGATGGAGGACGTCGCGGCTTGCAAGTTGTCTTTTCGTGCACGGTTCGCAGGGGGTATTGTGTGCCGGCAGGTGCCTAGCGCCAATGGTTCGCTGTCGAGCTTTGATTCCTACTCCAGACTGGAGATAGCCATTTCCTGGAATGCGCGCTCTGGGCGCTCGGAACAATCCCCATCGCACGCCACCATGAAGATGGTGATCATGTCGCGAGACGGAAAGATCCATTCCTGTGTTCCGAACGCGCCTCCATGGCCGAAAGTGCCGAGCGGAAGCAAGCCCCAAACTCCGGTCGGCCTGGTGATGATTTCCCAAGCCAGCCCGTAGTCGGCTCCGGGATACCAGCCGGCCGCCATGCCTGAGGTTTGCACTTCCCGCATGGTTTCGATGGTTGCGGGAGAAAGAAAACGAGTGCCTTTCCAGGCTCCATGATTCAGGATCATTTGGCAGAAATGGGAGATGTCGTCTGCAGTGGAGAACAGACCGTATTCAGGTCCCGGATATTTGGCGCCTTTGCGGAAGGCGCCCGGGTCGCCGCCCAGGATTTGACTTCCGGCGCGAATCACTTTGCCATCTTTGGGCGCATAGACGATCGCAATTCGGTCCAATTTGTCGGAAGGAGGATAGAAGAATGTATCTTTCATTTGCAGCGGCTGCAGTAGCCGATTCTGAATGAAGCTCTCATACGATTCACCGGAAATGACTTCGATGATGCGACCGAGGGTAGCGAATCCTGTGTTGCTGTAGAGCCATTTCGTGCCGGGCTCGAATTCGAGAGGTTCCTTCGCGAACGACGCAACGGCTTCCGCCAGCGTGTGATCCATCTTCCAGTGAATATCTTTCATGTCGCCCTGAGGCATTTGGCGCATCCCAGATGTGTGCGAGAGGAGGTCGCCGATGCGAATTGGGCGCGTGGGCTTCTTCAGCCATCCGTTGGCATTGACCGTCTGGTCGCGAAACTCAGGCAGGTAGGTTTGAACTTCGTCGTAGAGACTGATCTTGCCTTCCTCGCAGAGCATCATGATCCCGACGGCGGTGATCGGCTTGGTCATCGACATGATCTGAAAGATCGAATCCTCGCGCATGGGACGCTTCTCTTCGACGTTCTGCATTCCGACCGCTGTCTTTTGCACGACATTGCCGCCTCGCAAGACCATGGTCACGATTCCGACGGCTTCTCCGGCATTTACGTACTCCTGCATTCTTTGCTGAATCTTGCCGAGTCGCTGCGTGTCAAAGCCGACCTGAGGTTTGTCGTCCGCGGCTGCCGCCGGAAGAGCCAGGAGCACAGACGCGAGGGCGGCAGATAACACTCGCCGTGAAATCGAACGTCGAAAAATCTCCGATTTTCGAAACGAAAGCTGCCGCAGTTCCATGTTCAGCCCTTTCGAGAGTCTATGCGCTGTCGGCTGTGGTGAACGACGACCTATACTCCCTTTTTCCAGTCTGGATCGCTGCCCTTTTTAAGACGAATGGTCAGAGAACCGTCGGGGTTCGTTCGCTCGTGGCAAGCCCAGCGGACGGGCCTCCGCACACCTTTGACCTCAATTTCAGCCCGCAGAATGATCTGCTGTCCGTCCATGTCCTTTGGGAGGATGATCGAGGCTTGGCGCAATTTGCCCGCGATCGGCTGGCTCGCGTCGAGATTGCCTCCTACTTTGACTCGGCCATCAGCAGTCTCAGCGTAGATGCCTAGAATTCCCGGCACGCCGGCAACGCCGTCGTTGACGATTCCCAGAATCAGTTCCATCGTGTCGTAGCGTTTTCTCTGCCAGATGATAGACGGACGGACACGGTACCCCAGCCGTTGCTCCATGGCGCGAAGCGAATCGGGATACTTCTCGTAGTAGCGCCGGATGTTTTCGGCTTCGGTCCAGAGGCCAAAATAGTTCGTTCCGATGTCGAGAGAGTGAAAGCTCGCGCTCTCGCGATAGGGACGGTCGATCGGGCCACCGATGCGGTGTGGATAATCATCGGTCGGCAAGGCTTCGTCGTCCGGTCCAACAAACGCAAGCATCGACTCGGACAATTTGCTCAGGCAACCTTTCTCCTCGGCGGCGAACTCGGGAAGCACATAGTGCCGGTTCTCACCATCTTCCATGACGATGGCAACCCAGGGTGGACGATGACCGAGTTCTTCGATTTGAATAGGTTCATCCATAACTAGACTATCGGAGCGCAGCCAACATCCTGCTCGAACCGCCATGTCTTGCACCTGCCGGTTGCCCACATTGCTGATGTCGGGCTGGGTGTTCACGGCCAGAGGAGTCGTTTTCCAGGCATCGATCTGGAGCTGGGTCATGTGCACGAAGGTCTTTTCAGCCGTCAAGTAGTCGGGAAAAGGACTGGGTATATCGTTGGTGTGACCTTCTCCCCAGAATCCATACATCATCAAGTCCATGTATTCCAACCGAGGATTGCCCTCGAATTTTGCGGCGAGCAACTCATTCAACTCGGTAAATGCTTTTTGAAATTCAGGGGAGTCATAGCGCGGTTCGCGGAAATCAAAGCCGGTACGGTGCTCCTTGGATTTGTGGCCGATGTTGACGATGGGAACTTTGTCGTGCAGGAAATCCGGCATCGAGAGATTTTTGGGCTGGATATTTGGACTGGAGAGTTGGATTCGGAAAGCGACACCCAGATTATGACGCTTGGCAGCATCGAATGTGGCTTCCCAAACGGGAGAGAGTTGCAGCTTTCCGGGACTGGTCTGTACATCTCGCCAGTCGCACCGGATGTACAAGACGTCGACGAATGGCAGGGACGCCATTCTTTCCACGCTTTGTTCCAGCGTCTCTTTGCCACACTGCACAGTTAGAGCCGGACCGTTTTCCTCCCACGTGTAGCCGACCAAGCCTGTGCCAAAATTTCGGATGTGATTGCGAGAGGGCTGAGTGGCAAAAATCGTGTACCAACCTTCATCTTGAGCGATGCCAAATGGGCCTTGGTCGAGGCGGTTGGTTACGGGCGGGCAGCCAAAGTCATAGCCCTCCCATAAATGGTCGGGAACATCTGCCCACATCCGCGGGCGCAAGAGACTGCTTACCGCCCCCAGAACCGCTCCCGTTTTAACGAAATCTCGCCTGCGCATGAATGCGCCTCCTATGGTGTTTTCGGTACGTTCGGGATCGATGGCAACACGAACCCTGTGCGTACCCTCAGATTCACGGATCCGCTGAAATTTCCAATTCTTTGTCGATCGATTAGCCGTTGCACTTAAACATCCGGACGTAGGTTGGGACGCAGGGTGAGTGAGCCATCATCATTCAGCTTCTGGTGACAGGCCCAGCGCAGAGGATAACGCATGCCCTTCACTTCGATCTCCGCTCTGAGTTTGAGTCCCTTCCATTTCGTGCCTTGCGGAAGTATGAACTGCGCCTGCCGGATTTTGCCCGGTAGTGGATAGCCGGGGTCTAAGCAGCCAGTCTTCAAAGGCTTTCCGTCCTCACTCTCGACGGTGACGCGCAGCACGCCCGGCACACCGGCGATGCCGTCATTGGCGAAGCCAATGATCAGGCCTGGATAGCCTGAGTCTTCATAGCTCCAAATAAATGACGGCCTCACGAGATAGCCAATTCGGCGATTAATCTGGTCGAACCACTTTGGCGATGCCTGGTAGTAGGCCATGAGAGTCTTGGGATTGATCTGGTGGAAGTTCCAGAGTGTCCAGTAATTCGCGCCGACATCGATCACGTGCGCGATCATGTTCTCCGCCGGCGATATTCCTTCCTGCGCCGCGGCCATGTCAGGAGGTTTACCGGGAAGCGGCTGCTCGAGCACTGCCCCGATCCATGGTGGCCGATTACTCAGGGCTTCGATCTGCTCGTTCTCGATGAAGATGGTGTCGCTGCGAATCCAGTTATTGCTGCGGATGGTGCGGTCAACAAGCTCCGAGTTGCCAACGCGGCTGTAGTCAGGTTGGGTGTTGGTCAGCAATGGAGTTTTCTTAAAGCTCTCCAACTGCACTTCGAGCATGTTGATCCAGGTGCGCTCGGCGGTCTGGTAGTCGGAGAAAGGATTGTTGGAGAATGGCCATGTGTGACCTTCGCCCCAAAACCCGTACATGAAGGTATCGATGAACTCGATGGAGGAATTTCCGTCGAATTCCGCCGCCAGCAGGCCAACCAGCTCTTTGAATGCCTGCTGGAAGAAAGGATCGTCGAACCGCGGCTGATAGCGCGCATGCGGATTCCGTAAGTATCTTTCTGCCGCCGCGCTGCTCTCTTTCGGATTCATCACCAGGTCGACCTTCGGCACTTTTTCGAGGACGAAGTCAGGCAGGGCCGCAGCGTGTGTATAGTCTGGAGCGCTCATCTGAACGCGTAAGCCGACCCGTTTGTTATTCTTCTTCGCCAGATCGAAAACGAGTTTGAGATACTCCGGCATCTCAAGCCGTCCGGGTCGCGGCTGGACTTCCCGCCACGTCGGTCGCACATAAAGCAGCTGGCCTAGAGGGAATTTGACCAGATCCTCAATCGCCAGAGGGATGTTGTCCGATTTGATTTCGTCCGTACCCATATCGGCAGTGATGTACGTGATCAGCCCTTTACCATAGTTCGGCACGACTTCTCCCGACGGAGTTGTCGTCATCACCACTTCATCCGTGGGAATGACGGCATCGGGGGGATACTGTGAGAAGGGCCCCTGATTCAGGCGATCGGTAACCGGAGGCCCAGAACCGAAATCGTATTTTGCCCAGTTGTGAGCGGGGACGAACGCATGCGCTTTGCCAGTTCCGAGCTCCGCTGCTACAGCCAGTGCGACACTGCTCTTGAGAAAGTCTCTGCGCTTCATCGAAGTCATGGCCTCCTTCGGTTACTCGGCTGCAGCGCGCGAACGGGTTTCGTGGCCCCAACCGGCTGATCTGCCCGGTGGAATCTCAAGACACGGCTCGGCATGATTGGCACTAAAGTCCAGCGAATCCTGAATTCGCTACACCTATCACCAATAGACTCCTCGCTTCCCAGAACTCCTGAATTATCCTGGGAACCTGAAGAATTAGAACGCCAACTTCAGAGCAAACTGAATCTGCCGCTGCGGTATCACCGTGGACGTGATCACGCCGGTAGCTCCAGGGCCATCGGTGATGTAGTTATCGGGTTGAGAAAAGACCGGATGGTTGAAAGCATTGAAGAACTCGGCTCGAAACTCAAGAGTGAACCGTTCTGTCACATTGAACATTTTTCGCGCCGACAAGTCTGCGGTTTTCTCTCCCGGTCCTTCGAGAACGTTTTTGTGCGCATTACCGAAACAACCGTTGGGACAGTTGGGAATAGGAAAATCGTTCGGGTTGAACCACAGGTTCGGGCTGGGATGCGCGAGAGCTCCACTACCGGTCTGGTTGGAGCGCTGCAACCCAGGAGAACCCGTGTTGCTTGGGTCGAATCCGATCGCCGGCGAGAAGGGGAAGCCCGAGCGGAACGTAATAATTCCGCCTACGTGCCATCCGCCAAGAATCGAATTGGCCAAGCCACCCCGGTTCATGAACGCTTGGCCTTTTCCCACAGGCAACAGGTAATCGACGCTATTCACCCAGCGCTTGCGATTATCGTAGTCCGCCAGCCCTTTTTCCGCCGCGATATTATAACTGTCCTGGGGCCACGGAGCGTTGCAGCAGATTTCGGGCTGGTCGTTAATGGCTTTGCCGAAGGTGAATGCACTCAGGAAATACAAGCCATGGCTGGTCCGCTTTTCAGCCTTGATCTGAAATGCGTGATAAGTGGAGTTTCCGTGATTCGTGATCGACGTGAAAGTCCCATATTGGCATTGGAGGGTGGCGGTCGGGTCGCAGTAGGGCGCCAAGGTCGGGTCGTACGTCGACTGGGGCGTTGGAATCTGGTTATAGTCGCGCAGGACTTGCAGGTGAGTGCCTTTCGTCCCGACATAGCCGGGACTGATTACAATCTGGCCCGGCAGTTGGTATTCGAGATTCAGATTCCACTGGTCATACACCGGCGTGTGAGGATTCCAGTCCTGGCTGGTCACATTCGCGAATGGTGCCTCGCTCGGATTGAGGGCCGGGAATCCAGACGTCAGGGTAACTTGCGAAGGCGTTATGCCATCGCTGTTGAATGTAGGCTCGAAGAAGAATGGGAGATTGTAGTCGACTTGCAGCGGGTCGCCCGTGCGAATTTCGTAGAAGACAAAAAAGCGCCCATACCCTCCCCGAATCACAAATGGCTTAGATGGAAAAGGGCTGTAGGCCAGGCCAATGCGTGGGGCGAAGTCGTCTTTGCCCGTGGTCTCCAGGTTCTTTGGATAACCGGGAGTCCCGGCAGGAACAAGGACGCCTTTCGTGTAATCCCAATTGCTCTGGCGATGCTGGGATTCGTAAACAGGTGTCGCATAGTCCCAGCGCAGCCCAAGGTCCAGCGTCAGCTTCGACGTTGCTCTGTAAGTATCCTGAACGAACGCCCCATACGTGTGCTGGCGATTGCCGAAATACACCTCGCTCGAAATGATGGATGTGATTGGCAGCCCCACCAGCATGTCAGCCAGGCCGTTGCCGCTGCCATCTCCCAGCCCGCCGGAATCGGAGGTGAATTGGCCGCTAAACGATAGGTTGCCGCGCGGCTGGCCAATCTGCAGAAGATTGAACTGGTCAAAGCGAAACTGCGGCCCAAACTTGAGCAAGTGCTTCCCATGCACAATACTTAACGTGTCGTTGATCTGGATGTCCTGGGTGGTGCTGCGGGTCGGCGTAAACAGCGGCTCGCCCAGCCCGGCGTACCCGCCGGGAGCAAACCACGTCAGTCCATTGATGAGGGGATCGTTTGGCACACCCGGCACCTGCAGGTTAGCAGGAGGGAATTGCTGCCCATAGGAAGGAGAGTTGGAGATGTAGTGGACGCGGTTAAATCCAGCGCGGAACGCGTTCACCATGTTCGACTTGATAGCATAATTCAAGCCGAACACCGCCCCCTCCGTGTCCAAAGGCCGCCCTCCGGTGTTGTAATCGCCTCCGTCCGCAATCCCGGAGAACACCGGCGCCTGAAAACGNNGCATTCACCGCATAGTTGAGGGTGGAATAGTCCCCGTTCGGTCCCGGCTGGTTCGGCGCAGGATAAAGCGCGGCATAGTTCAGTCCGAGGCTGTTCAGGCTCCCGGCGGGAATGATATTTGCCTGTCCGGCTATGGGCAGGCCGGTAGTTGGATCAA
Organism: Acidobacteriaceae bacterium; assembly: GCA_003134655.1. Classification (GTDB taxonomy): domain Bacteria; phylum Acidobacteriota; class Terriglobia; order Terriglobales; family Acidobacteriaceae; genus Sulfotelmatobacter. The sequence goes on along the minus strand of PLBY01000154.1, from coordinate 20,341 downwards.
ATCCAAAACCGTTGCGTGTCGTAGTCGACGGATCGTAGATCTCGTTTGTGTAGATAGGCCGATTCAGGGCATCGACGCAAGGCGAAGCTCCGTCTGCGCCGCAAATCATCGATTGCCCACCCAGAATGCCGCTGAAATCTCCGTTTCGCTCGTTGGACGTGCCGTTTGTGCCGTCGGTCGGCACAGTGACAATGTCGCTTTGCGCCTGGTGGATGCGTGTTCCTTCGTAATCGACGAAGAAAAACGCTTTGTCTCTTTTGATCGGCCCGCCGAAGGTCGCCCCAAACTGGTTTTGCTTGTAAGGCGCTTTGGTCAGGACAGAGCCAAAACCGTATTGCGCGGCATCCAAGGCGTCATTCCGCAGGAATTCCCAGGCGCTGCCGTGGAATTTGTTTGTGCCCGACTTGGTAGTGGCGTTGATGACCGCGCCGCCGCTGCGGCCGAATTCTGGGGAGTAGTTCGAGGTCTCTATCTTGAATTCGGCAATGGAGTCCACACTGCTCAGTACAGCCACATCTCCGTTGTCGTTGGAGTTGTTGTCGATGCCGTCGAGAGTAAAGTTATTCTGATCCCCGCGAGTGCCATTGACCGCAAAGCTTCCCCCCGCGTTCCCGTTGGTCGGTGTACTGCCGCCGTTGACCGGTCCCTCGATGACCTTGGCCACCCCCGAAGTGAGTTCTGCGAGGTCCGTGTAGCGCCGCCCGTTTAAGGGCAACTCTTCAACCGTTTCGGCAGTAACAACGTTGCCCAGGGATGCGCTCTCAGTTTCGAGCAACGGAGGGGCTCCGCTTACTTCCATCGTTTCCGAAACCGAGCCGACGTTAAGACTGAAATCCAGTTTGATGGTCTGCTGCACATCGAGCACGATGTCCTTGCGAATTTCCCGACGGAAGCCGGTGGCTTCGACGGAAACAGAGTATCGGCCGATATGGAGCGGAGTAATCACGTAATCGCCGTTCTGCGAAGTTTTTGTCGGAGTGGCGATGCCCGTGTCCGTGTTGGTAGCTGTGACAGTGACGCCGGCCAGTAGGGCGCCGCTGGCATCCTTGACCGTCCCGACCAGGCTGCCAGTATCGACTTGCGCGAACCCAACCACGGCCACACTGATCAGAAAAACGACAAGTCCTACGGTCTTTCTCATGAGTGATCCTCCTTCCGCGGACGTGATGCAGGTGTCGATCAATGGCTCGGCAACAAAACCTCGCAGCCGACTCTACCCTCCCGCTGTTTGCAGCACAGAAAGTGCTGCGGATACTAACGGAACGTTTCTTTTTATATCGTTTTGTTGTCTTTTGTCCAGATAATAAAAGACTTCGACAGAAAGTGAAAAAATAGAGGAACAGCAAACTGCGGGGCCAAAAGAAAGGGGGCATCAGCTGGAGTGAGGCCGGGACGGCGCCCGAGGCTCTATTTGGGTTCTTCCGCTACCAGCCGAAGCATTCCAAATCTCTCTGGAGTGTGGAACGTATGACTCATGGTGGGTTGCCAGACAACTTCAATCCGGTTCGGCGGCGGCCCCTGACTACGAAACAAATTGATTCGAAACCTGTCTCCAACTGCCGGAGCGTGGCTCTGCAAAGCCGAGAATGGAATGCGCATGGCTCCGTACCAGATTTTCGCGGCTGGATCGATGCGAGCGGCTACCGTGAAGCCAGAGTTCCAAGTCCATCCATCTTCGTGATGCGGCTTGGACAGGTCAATGTCGAGATCGACCCACTCCCCTTGCGGCGAGATTTCGAACTCTTTGTATCTGCGGATGTTTTGAAAATCAGAACCAATGAAGACCTCGGCAACATCCCAATCCCAAAGCTGATTTGTCTCGGTTGAAGTGCTGGGCGACGGCTTGAGATTCAGCGCTTCGTAAGGACAAACGAATAAGAAATACAGATTCTTGTCTGTCCAGCGGGAGCGGACCTCAGTACGGTAGCGTGGTTGGTTTTGGCCGTAAGGAGCCTTATCCGCATAGACGAGGCGAGCTCCGCGCCAGAATGGGCTAGTCGCATCCGTGCTTGACGCCACGTCTTCCAGAGCTTTTGTACTTTCCATCACGGCGGGATCGGCTGCCATGAGTATCGGTACTGCGATGAAAACGAGGGCGCAAGCGATCATGCCATTCCGCATGCGCGTTTGCAGGGATCGATGCATCAGACTGTCACTCTCAGTTGACGAGCGGCATTCTCGAAATACACTTTGCGAAGAACCGTCTCCTGCAGATTGATGCCGTAAATGCGCCAGCGCCCCTGCGGAGGGATTTTCGCCGGAGCGTAGTCGAAGTACTCATCGTCAGTCTCCAGGAATCGATAGTAGATTTCGTACAACTGATCGTTGAATACCTGTTGAGGAAACTCGTCACCGTGCGGAGTGGCATCGGTGCCGAACAGGATGCGATCCTGATACTTATCGAAAAACTTCCGGGCCGTGCGGGGCTGCCTGCCCAACTCTCCGATGCGGGCAGCGATGTCGACTGTCATGTTCGGGAAGCGGTCGAGGTTCTGCGCTACATTCGCCAGGTTCTCGCCGAAGTTTCCCACGTGCAACACAACGAATTGCGTTGTGGGATGTCTTGCAAAAACCCGGTTGCGGGCCTCAAGTAATTCCGCGTTACCGGGAAAGTCGCCACCGTAAAAAGACCAGTCCGGATGATTATTGAGTTCCTCATAGCGCTCGTTGAAACGATCGGTAGGAGTAAAAAACGCGACCGGGTCCGATACGTGAATAGCCACGGGCATGTTCAATTGGCCACAGGCGTCCCACATGGGATCGAATCTCGGATCATCGATCTTTACGAGTACGCCGGAAGTAATGTTCTCTCGAAGATAGAGACCTAGAGTCTTCAGAATTTTCAAGCCCCTCGCACCTTGCCGATAGGCTTGCTCGATGGCTTGGGCCTGAAGTTCCGGATAGGCGGGTTCCTTCCAGCGTTCGTAGCAGGGCTCGGTAAACGTGTAGAAGCGACCGGGAAACGCTCGATCGTATTTGTCGATTACCTCGCCCAAGCCCTCGCCGTAACCGCCGGTGAGGTTCACCATAGCCCGGATGTTTTTGCGATCCATGACGGCCAGAAGCTCTTCCGGCGTGCCCAGATATTTACGTTCCGAGGCCAATTCCACACCGTTTTCGGACTTGGCCGATGTCGTGATGTGGGTGTGAAAATCGAGGACAGGAAATTTAGCATGCTCGATTCGCGACTCACGCACTTGCAGCATGCTTGTTGGCTCGAAGTCGTAGAGGTCCAAAGAGCGATGCTGTGTTTTCTGTGGTCCTTGATTATCCTTGGTGAAACCGCCGCTGCGCTGGGCAGCCGCGCCAGCCATGACTCCCACTCCATACAACCACTGCCGCCGATCGATCATATTTTCTCCGCACTTCCTCGCGACCGACACGAGTGCAGATGTCACGTCCCGTACAACGGGAATCGTTGGACGACTCGGTTGATCACGTTATCGCGGGAAGGTGAGTCTGGGTGCAAACCTTCCTGCATGCATCGGAAAAAAGCTAGCAATTGTGCTACAACGGCATCCACCAAGACCGCATTTCGATCGCCCAACTGTTTGAGGCCGCGACATTCGACGACCACATCCCCCGGTCCTGTAACGTCTGTCGGGATCGCTTCTCCCACAATCAGCTTCCGCAGGCCAAGGCGCTTCCGGGAGAGTTCGCGAAGGAGGTCCGTTTCGTAGCCTCGCCTCGTTTGGTCGGAAGAGATAAAACAGACCACTAGAGTGTTGCTGTCGATGTAGCTCATCGGTCCATGCCGGAGCCCGAGATAACTTTCGTACAGCGAGGTAACGCGGCCGGCGGTCATCTCGAGCATCTTCAGAGCCGCCTCGCGAGCGGCGCCATAACGGGCACCGCTGCCCAGGTAAACGACTCGTTTGAAACCTGATTCTGCAACTTGCGCCAGGGTGTCAAACTGCGACGAGAATACCTGGGCGGCGATGCTTGCTGCCTGATCGCAGATGGCCCTGTAGGCGTCCGGGTGATTCACGAGTCCGAGAAAACGGGCAGCTACAATCAGATTGGTGAAGCTACTGGTCATGACAAGGCTCTGATCGTTGGTGTTGTCGCCTAGGGTAATAACGCTGACCTGCCTATGATCGCGATAAGTCTGAGCAAGCGCTCCGGTGCTGTTGCAAGTGAGCACGAGATGACGCATTTCCGGGTCGTGTTCGAGCATTAGGGACAGCGCTCCGGTGCTTTCGGGGCTGTCTCCGGATCGAGCCAGAGAAACCATCATGCGAGGCCGGCAAACGGGTAGCGCTTCTGTTTTTCCCGTGAGTAGAACACCTCCGCCGATCGCCTGGCAGTCAATGCCCAACTCCGCCTGCACACTGGCGCGCAAACAGTCGCCAGCGTATTCGGAACTACCGGAACCTGTGAATATGAGGCTCTTCGCTCCGCGCAATGATGCGTTCACGGCAGCGGTCGACTTGATCATCAGTTCACAGGTTTCGCGCCAGGTCTGAGGTTGGCGGCAGATCTCAGGCAAGGTGTGGAAATATCCTGATTGCTGCCGTTCCTCTAGAGCTTTGGCCAGCAACTCTTTGGCTCTTCCTTGTCGAAGCGAGAGCGCTTCCAGCCATTGTTGTCCTGGGAATGAGGTTTGCATCTTAGAACTTCCCTTCCCTTTCGAGAACGACGATAACAGAAACGTTTAGAAAGAAAAAACAAGATATGGTAAGCTCTGCGCAACTTGTACTTTCGCTCCTGCGAATCCGACCAAACGGTAAAAGAAGCGCGATGAAATGTGTCGAGACACTTTTCCCATAGGGAATCGTGGGTCGGAGGCGCTGGCGACTTTAACCCTTTAGTAGTATTGTTTCAGCCGCTTTGTTTGGCGAGAATGTTTCGTTTCTGGTCAGCATTCAAGGACTGGAAACGAGGCTACAAAGAACCTATAGAGAGGCTCACACAAGAGCTTTTTGCCTGTCCCTTCGGGCCTCCAGAACAGATAGTCGAGGCCCCGCCAGCCAGAGCGGCACGGTGACGGAGTTGGCGGTCTTCCAGAACTGGTTGAGCAGGAAATAGTCCGTCGCGCCGCGTGCAACGTCGCGGGCGTGGATGCTCCGCAAATACGCGAGCGAGACGAAATGTTGATGAATTTGCCACATGATGTTGGGCAGCATGATGAGGAGCGCCATCCCAACTCCGCACCACAACCAGGCGCTCTTCAAGCAGCGGCGAACCGGAATCTGGGTAGCTGAGATCGAAGGCGCGATTGTTGGGTGGCAAAGCCTGCACCCTTGTCGAGCGAATCCCCTCTGGAAGTGGGCTGAACTGGCACTTCTTTTTGCGGACCAAGCTGCGCTCTCTGCGAAAGCGGCCCACACTTCCTCCACAAATCTTAGGAATCAAAGTGCTTGGCCCAGAACTCTCCGAGGGTTGGACTGGCGACGAAGGCATAGACCAGTGAACCTTAAGCGTTGTCACCGCTCTCTGAAGTGCCCCGCCGCCAGCGGATACAAGTTTAGATGGGGAGGATTGTAGCGGTATGGCCTTAAGGTGATGTCATCGGGCACCTCAGTGCCATTCACTCAGAACAGTTGCGGCTCTATTCTGTGGTTGAGCAGCACTCGGGGGAGGGCTGATCGACTGAGCGCCTTGTGACTCAAACCGAGTCCGAGGCGTTTTGTTTTGTGCCAACCTGCTCCGAAAAGTGTGCAATTCTGACCAGCCGGGTCGTCCTCTTGTGAAGTATCGTTCAGGCTGAAGAGGCGGTCCCGCCAAAAATGAAGAGCGGATAGTCCTCGGTGGGCGGGCATGGGTTGGCGATGTTCGGACCCTCAAGTCCGCCCCGATCACACTGGTACTTGGGTCGAACGCTAATCAAGGACAAAATGAACTGGAAACCTCAGGACTGGATCGAGCACGCCTCATTCGGGCTCGGGCGCGTGAACGAGAACCGAGGCGACAGGCTGGATATTGATTTCATTAATTCCGGCCCCAAGACGATCCTAAGGACTACTGAACTCAAGCCTGCCATGTCTCCCGCAGATTTCAAGTCCCCCAAAGTCAAGCGCAAGTCTGTCACTTCCCGGATCAAGGTGTAACCTACCGCTCGCCGACCCAGTAGATCGGCTGATGCTCTGAAGATTTCGCCACGGTGATCACAAACGCTTCTGACTCAATCCCTCCCAAAGGCAGCGAGCCTCATCACTCAGATAGCACTCCAGTCACAGAGCAATCCGAGCCCATAAGTTTCAATCCCTTGCCGAGGGAGTACCAGGAGAAATTTATCTGGAGTAACAGGGCAGTTGAAGAAAGAATTGAAAAGAGCACGGCAGGAAGTCCAACGGTTTACTGCGGCACTAGCGGCTTTGGGAAGCTCGAGCTTGAACGGGCATCGTACATTGTCAGCCTCGGCTCGAAAGCGGATCAGTCTCCCACAGAAAAAGCGATGAGCAATAGCTCGAAAGGGGTCGAAACCCAAGCGAACGATCTCAGCCGCAGGTCGAAGGAGAATCGCAGCGGCGCAGCGGGCTCGCTGGGCGAAAGCTAAGGCTGGAGAGAAGAAGGCAGAGTAAGACGCGGTGCGAGAATAGAGCCCGCTACTTCGGTGGCGGGTTTTTCTCTTTGACGAGGAATCACTGAGGCTTGAATGCCAGATGAGCTAGGCAATATCTGCGACCTTGCTCGGCAGCACTGTCGCAATCTTTGCCTCCCTCGGCAAACTCACATCGCCACACTTCGCACGCGCAGCGAAAACCGCCCGCCAAGCTCTTGTACCAGTGGTGAAGATGCTCTCGATGCGACTTGAGTACCAAGGGCTTCATGGTTTATGCGGATTTCCTTGGCTGCGTGCAAAACTCGATGACCTTTGCACATTGCTCGTGCAATGCGCCTTTTAAAGGCTTGTGGAAGATCGTAGGTGCGTAAAACTCGATCACTTTCGCCATAACCATCTCCTTACATGCTTGCGAATCGCGGTGGACAGGGCTCCAAACAGCCCCTACCATTCGTCTGGAGACCTACAGCCTAGTCGAATCGCACAACCGGAGTCTGGTCAAAATTGCTCCACCGACAGGGCATACCGTGAGTGCTCCGACAAGCACCACCGTCGCTGCTGAATGGCTTGTACCGAACGGCCTAACGCCTTACTGAGCTTGCGGTCGGTTGGGCGATGCTTGGCAGTGATCCGCGCATCTTCGAGGGGAGTCCACCGTCTTCCCTTGTGCCGGATGTTGGTTTGGAATTGCCGATAGTAGCGGACCTTCTGCCCGGCGCGAAGACGCCCCATGCCTTCGGGTTCTGCTCCCTCCAAAGGAGTTGGCGTTTCCGAACAGCCTCGGCGCTCTCTCGTCCGCCCACGTTACGGCTTTGCCTTCCTTGCCAGCGCCGATGGTTTCTTCTTAGGTCTGTTGGGCTTCTCGCTGCGAATGAACGAAAGGCCCCGCTTTAGTTCAGCGGTGAGGTCGGTATTCTCCGTAGCGACATGCACGGGCTTGCCCGATTCTTTACCTAGCCAAGCGTTTAATTCATCGGAAGAAGTGGAGACGAATTGGCCCTCGCGATGTAGGGGCATTCCGTCCGCCGCCCATCGTTTGACTACCGACACGGGCTCTCCCAAGAACTCCGAGATTTGTTTCCAGCCCTTCAGAGTTTCGGGTTCCTGCTGACCCTTCGACTTCTCGCCGCGCTTCTGGAGTTTCGGCATGGTGAACCCCATTTAATCGGAATCAACGACACTTCGACAACTGTTCCCATAGCCTGAACAAGCGTGCATCTGGCGGGGATGAAGGGATACCAGAGGCATCGGACGAAGGGAGGGTAGGAAAGTGGAGGGCTATTTTAGGTCAAAAAGCGTCATTCTAGAGGCTTCACCACGCCCGCGATAGCCATTCAAACTGGCCACAAAGGCTGCGGTGCACTTCGGAGACGCCGGAGCCTCCCCAGACCCCTCCCAGCAGTCAAATCCCCCAGAATCGACTCCCCAGAGGGGCGTCTGAGCAATACCCTTCCGGGGGAAAAAGCCCTGCCAAAATCACGACTGCGTCCGGTGGAACACGTAAAAGAACACCATTACGCTGAAGCAGCCAAAAGCATAGATAAACGACTGGAAGAGCATGACCGCTGGAACCACGCCCCGCAGGACATTGAGGAAGGTGAAAACAAAATTCCATACGAGGAGAGCCGTCATCAGAATCGTTCCGATCAAAGCTAGCAACGCCGCATTCTTGAGTGTCATGGTCGGAGTATGAACGCTGCCAGTGTCAGGCGCAACTCTGGTTTCTGCCACGGAACGGCGCGGTCTTCACCACGACAGTCGGCGCAATGCTTCCAAGGTCGGACGGAATAGGACAATCGGTATTGCCGAAATGGAAATCGCCTGTATTTGCGGGCTCAAAAGAATGGCTCCTCAGGTAGGATTCGAACCTACAACCCTTCGGTTAACAGCCGAATGCTCTACCATTGAGCTACTGAGGAGTGTGGTGGATCGAGCTTGGGACTCGATCTTTCGTCTTTATCATAGCATTCCGAGTTGCAGTCTGAAAACACTTCACTTCATTCTGCTAACCTAGGCTTTTCGAGGTGAGTATGGCGGGAGGGGTGCGTTTTGTGATGGCTTTTTCTTTTTTGCTTCTGGTCGCGGCGGCGGTGGTTGCGGGCGACAATTCACAATCTTCTTCTTCAACTTCCAGTTCTTCTCTTCCCAACACTGCGGTGAAGCCTGTTTTCGACATGTTTCATGGGACCAAGGTTGTCGACAACTACCGGTGGCTCGAAGATGGAAAGAGTCCTGCGACCCAGAAGTGGGTCGAGGAGGAGATGGCTTACACCCGCGGGGTGCTTGACCGGCTGGCGGGGCGGGAGGCGATTCATCAGCGGCTGACTCAGTTGCTGTCGATTGGGAGCGTGACGCCTCCGATGATTGCGGGACGACATTATTTTTATACCAAGCGCGAGGGGATGCAGAACCAGCCCATCCTTTATGTGCGCGAAGGGCTCAATGGCGAGGATCGAGTGCTGGTCGACGCGAATGCGCTCGCGGCGGATGGGACTGTCGCGCTCGACTGGTTTCAGCCCAGCGAGAGCGGGAAGTATGTTGCTTACGGAACTTCTCCCGGCGGGTCGGAGATGAGCACGCTGCACATCATCGAGACCAAGACTGGCACGGTGCTGGCCGACACCATCGAGCGCACGCGGGCTGCGTCGATTGCGTGGACGCTCGACAACTCTGGGTTTTATTACACGCGATATCCGAAGAAAGGGGACGTGCCTGAGGGGCAAGAGATGTACAACCGGCAGGTTTACTATCACGCGCTCGGGGACGATCCGGCCAACGACGACAAGCTGATTTTTGGCGAAGGGCGCGATGCGGAAGATTGGCCCAGTGTTCATCTTTCGAACGACGGGCATTGGCTTCTGATCAGCGTGTCGCAGGGATGGACGAAGTCCGAACTTTATCTGATGGACGCGAAGAAGGGCACGCCGCCCACGCGCATCACCACGGGTAAGAATTTTCTGTACGGCGGCGAAGTTTATGACGGCAAGCTTTTCATCACGACGAATGAAGATGCGCCGCGCTATCGTGTGTTTGTCGCTGACGCGGGGAATTACGATCGCGAGGCGTGGAAGGAACTGATCCCGCAGAGCGACGCCGTTCTGCAAGGCGCCGCGGTCTTCGGCGGCAAGCTGTTCGCGCAGTATGAACAGAATGCGTCATCGCAGCTGAAACTTTTTGATCTCGACGGCAAGAAGATCAGCGACATCACGCTTCCGGCGATTGGCACCGTGTTTGGATCCGGTGGACGCTGGGATCGCGATGAAATGTTTTTCGGGTTTCAGTCGTTCACGGTGCCGCCAAGCATTTATCGGGTCGAGCTAAAACCCGTACACGCTGTGACCGCCGGGAAGAACCCCGCCGAGAGCGATGTGATTGCGAATCCAACTCTGTGGACCAAGGTCGACGCGCCCTCGATCGATCCCTCGGGCTACGACGTCAATCAGGAATGGTTCAAGTCGAAGGATGGGACGCGCGTCCCGATGTTCGTCGTGCATAAGAAAGGTATGACGAAAAACGGCAAGAATCCCACGCTGCTGACCGCCTATGGCGGCTTCAACGTGAGCCTAACGCCCTGCTTCAGCCGCACTGCGTATCTCTGGCTGGAGCACAGCGGGGTGTGTGCCGTGGCCAACCTGCGTGGCGGGGCGGAGTTCGGCGAAGACTGGCACCGCGCCGGCATGCTCGACAAGAAGCAGAACGTGTTCGACGACATGATCGCCGCCGCCGAGCACCTGATCTCCGAAAAATATACGGACAAGAATCATCTTGCGATCCAGGGCGGCTCGAACGGCGGGCTGCTGATGGGCGCCATGATGACGCAGCGTCCCGACCTGTTCCGCGCGGTGGTGTGCCAGGTGCCGCTGCTCGACATGCTGCACTACCAGGATTTCCAGATCGCGAAATTGTGGATTCCGGAATACGGGACGTCGGAAAACGCGGAGCAGTTCAAGTGGCTCTACGCCTACTCGCCATATCACCACGTGAAGGCGGGCACGGAGTACCCCGCGATCCTGTTTATGACGGCGGATACCGACACGCGGGTCGATCCCATGCACGCGAAAAAGATGGCGGCGCTGATGCAGGCGGAGGCGAAGAATGGCGCGAGCAAGACCCGTCCGATCTTGTTGCGGATCGAAAGCAAGGCGGGGCATGGCGCGGGGAAGCCGGTGACCAAGCAGATTGAGGAGTTTACGGATGTGTATTCGTTCTTGTTTTGGCAGTTGGGGGTAAGAATGTAGGGGCAATCGCCCGGCTTCCTACCTTCTCGCAAAGGGCGCGAAAGGATGGGGCATCCCTTGTGTCGTGATGCCAAGCAAAGTCAAAAGCCTGGGCCACCCTCTAAATCTCCGACCGAATTATGTTCAGATAACGTGAGCGGCATCACTGCGAACGAAATCGGGCATGGTTACATTGTCTACAGCCAATCCGTTTAGTACGTCGACTCCCACGACGTCGCAGTCTGACTCCCGCGCAGAGCAACCGCCCCAGTCCCACACACGACGTCCTCATTTGAGGAGGGAATTATGTATTGCTCCCATTTCCCATCCTTGGGAAAACTCTTGTTCAGCGTATTTTTTGTTTTTTCTGCCCTGTCGTCTGCGGTACCCCAAGTCGCTCCAGCCACGAACTCAGTAACCCCTCGGCAAAACACTTCGACGGCTTCGGCGGCCAATGGGCTCATCCAACATGTCGTAATTATCATGCAGGAGAATCGCTCGTTCGATCACTATTTCGCAACCTACCCCGGCGCAAAAGGGATCCCCATGGACGCGAACGGGGTTCCAACCGTCTGCGGACCCGATCCCCTTACGAATGTCTGCATGAGGCCTTATCACTCTGCGGGCCTTGTGAACTATGGCGGGCCGCACACCATGACCGACTCAGCGGCAGACATTGACAACGGCAAGATGGACGGATTCGTCGCCCAGGCAGAAGCCGGCAAGAAAAAATGCGGCAATACGATCTCACCGGAATGTGCTGGCGGGGCTCTCGATGTGATGAGCTATCACACCAATCGAGAAATACCCAACTACTGGACTTACGCCCAACATTTTGTCCTGCAGGATAACCTCTACGAACCGGTCGGTTCTTATAGCCTGCCCGCACACCTGTTCATGGTGTCGGGGTGGTCAGCGTACTGCAAAGACGCGGCTGACCCCATGAGCTGCGTGAGCAATATTGCGGGTCCTCCGACTAACTCCGCGAAGCAGTATGGATGGACTGAGATCACTTACCTGCTCTACAAGAATGGGATCTCGTGGAAGTACTACATTGAATCGGGTCTTGAACCGGATTGCGCAAACGGCGAGATGGAATGCGCCCCTGGAACGCAAGGTTCGATGATACCCGGATATTGGAATCCGCTTCCGCTGTTTCAGGACGTGCAGGTAGATGGTCAACTGGGGAATATTGTTCCTTTCGATCAGTTCTACATCGACGCTCGGAACGGAACACTGCCCGCAGTTTCGTGGATCATTCCGAACAATGGAAATAGTGACCATCCGCCCAATCCAATTCAAACAGCGCAAGCATACGTAACCGGGCTCATCAACGCCATTATGACGGGGCCCAATTGGTCGAGCACAGCCATTTTCCTCTCGTGGGATGATTGGGGTGGTCTCTACGACCATCTCAACCCGCCAATCGTTGACGCGAACGGGTACGGCATTCGCGTCCCGGGCCTCGTCATCAGCCCTTACGCCCGGTGGGGTTTTATCGACCATCAGATTCTAAGCCACGATGCATATCTGAAATTCATCGAAGATGTGTTCCTCAATGGGCAGAGGCTGGATCCAGCGACTGACGGAAGGGCCGACTCAAGACCAGACGTTCGCGAGAACGCCTCCATACTTGGAGATTTGATGAACGACTTCAACTTCAATCAAAACCCTCGGCCCCAGCTGCTCTTGTACCAATATTTCAACTATTCTTCATTCGTTTACGCTGCCAACGGTGCGACGAATGACATCTCTGCCTACGCGATTGATTCGCGGACGGGTCGACTTTCCGCAATCGCAGGATCTCCATTTGCGACGGGTGGATTGAACCCCAGCGCCATGGCCCACGATCCGCAAGCACGTTTTCTTTTCGTTGCGAACAACGGTTCAAACAGCATATCTGCATATGCCATAAATCAAGCAACCGGAGCCCTGTCCCCGATTCAGAACTCACCTTTTACTAGTGGGGAGAGTCCAGTCGCTCTGGCGGTAGACACGACGGGTGGATATCTTTTTTGCGCCAATGCAGGGAGCGACGAGCTTTGGACTTATTTGATTCATCCATCGACGGGAGTGTTGACAAAGCTATCGACAAGGTCATGGTCCCCGGCGGACTCTGCGACTCAACTGGCGATGGACAACTCAGGCCGTTTCCTCTACTTAGCGAATTCCGGAACCCAGCAGATCTTTGGCTACATATTTAACAGCTCGAATGGCAATCTTAGCCCGATGGCCGGATCTCCGTTTTCAACCGGAGCATCTGGAGGCCCCTTCGGGGTGGCAATTGATCCGTTGAGCCAATGGGCCTTTTCCGCTGACGGAGCCGCCAACACGGTGAGCCAATTTGCAGTTGGGTACACGGCCGGAGAGGCTGGAGCGTTAACCCCAGCAAATCCAAGCAGCATTCCAGCGGGAGAGGATCCGACGGTGATTTCAGTTTCCAATTTCACCAGTCTTCCCTCGGGCACGTCTTACCTTTTCACATTAAACCGAACATCCAACAATCTTTCGGCATACAGCCTCACGGGTAGCGGGACACTCTCCGCCCTGGCGAACTCGCCCTTTGCGGTGGGAACCAATCCGGCTGGGATAGGGGCTGACGCATGGGACGGCTACGTGTACGTCGCGAGCACCGCCGGCATCTCGGCTTTTCAGGTGAAGTCAACAACCTTGCTGCCGGTCAGCGGATCGCCGTTTCCCGATCCTAATAATCCACAGGCGCTTGATGTCATTGCAACTGCGCCAGTAGCTCAGTTTGCTATGTCGACGACTTCGACGGTCTCGTCTTCCGTGAACCCATCGGCGTACGGCCAAGCGGTAACCTTCACTGCAGCGGTTAGCAGCGACACCGGAGCTCTACCGCGGGACGGAGAGATGGTCACATTCAACCGGGGTTCGACTGTTTTGGGGACGGCAGCTCTATACAAGGGCTTGGCCAGCTTTACGACCACTGCACTCACGCTGCTTACGAACGGAGTCAGGGCCGTCTACGCTGGAGACCCGAACCTTCCAGGCAGCACTTCCCAGACGTTAAGCCAGGTGGTGAACAAGGCTCCAACCACATCTGCGTTGACCGCGTCGGTGAATCCGTCGGTCTTTGGTCAGGCGGTTACGTTCACGGTGACCATAGCCGCGGAGTTCGGCGGGACGCCGACAGGCCAGGTGACCTTCAAAGACGGTGCGACCATTCTCGGGAATGTTTGGGGCGGTCCCAAGGCATCGCTAACGACTACGAAGTTGGCGGTTGGACCGCACTCTATCACCGCGACATACAACGGCAACTCGTACTACCTGAGCAGCACCTCCGGGGTGATTACTCTGACAGTAGACTCAGGCGGGTAGCCCCTATCGGTGCGACAACAAAGGTCCGAACTCCTGTTCTATCTCGCCACAAAGCGGCGAGGCAGAGTGGGGCACCTCAGATTTTCACCTCGCACTGATGTCCTCATCAGGGGACTTCTCTGTCGTCCCGGAACTTAGTTCCATCTTTCGCTGACTTACCCCGGACTTGCGTCCGGGGCTAAGTTATTTCGCCGCTTTGCGGCTGGGGCGGAGTGGATCTGCAGAGAACTTCGCCCCGTTGAGTCAAAGCCATAGAAACCGGAGACACTCGGGGCGTCTTTTGCATCCTCGCGAACCCGTCCTTTTTCCACAGACTTCCACAACAAGAATAGCAATTCTTGTGACGAACGACCTTTACTGAGGATTTCAGAGAGAGCAAGCTCACTACATGCGCGAGTGGTCTCCCGATAAGTTCTCCACCACCGCTCTCCTCAGCGGCTCTCAGTCCCCAGCTAAGTCGTTATTCTGGAAGATTTTAGCGATAAGTCCTTACGGCTCAAGATTTTGCGCGGATTCGAGTCGATACCAACTGTACAAGTTCTTAAGAATCAATATTTTAGGGATACAGAAGAAAAAAAATTGTAGATACCGGGCTCTCACTTCTTCAACTGGTTTCAGGAAAATTTTCCCAGACTGCGCCCTCAAGAATACCTGCATCTGCATGCCGGGGGCTTGGTTTTTCATCTCTGCAGGGCTCTGTTTCCTTTCATTTCAGTGGCTTGCGAGGTTGGTGGGGTTCTTGCTCCCTCTCTTTAATGTATAGAGGAGGCATGACAATGAGCGCGCTACGAAAAGGGATCTGGGCGGTGATGGCGATTTCGGCCTTGTTGCTCAGTCCAACAGTTTATGCAGGGAACGATGTGATGGGAGAAATTGAGTTTGAAGGGAAAACCAAGGTCGAGAGAACGTCGGGCGTGTGGATCGACGGCGGATACGTTGGATATCTGAAGGAACTCAAAGGATCGAAAAAAGTTCTGCTGCTGCCAGGGGAGCATGTGATCAGGGTGAGGCAGGACGGGTATCAGGATTTCGAGCAGCGAGTCGAGGTGCAGCCGGGGAAGAAATACCTGGTGCGCGTGCAGATGCAGAAGGCGCTGACGCAGCCGATGCCTGCGGTCACCGCGACGGTGAAGATTGAGGTGAATCCGAACCGGGCGGCCGTTTTTGTGGACGGACAATTTGTTGGGCACGTGGGAGAGTTCGAGGGGGCGGGCCGAGGCATGCTGGTGGCGCCGGGCGCGCACAAGATCAGAGTCGCGCTGCCCGGTTATCAGACGTTTGAGACGGAGATCAACGCCCTGGCCAATCAGAAAGTGGAAGTGAAAACGGACTTGGTGAAGAGCAACGCGGGGGTTGAAGATCCGATGCTGAACCCGGCGGGAAGCGATCACGCGGCGCCGCCTCCTCCGCCTGATCGTGCGACACCTCCGCCTCCACCCGACCGGGCGACGCCGCCGCCTCCGCCGGACAAGGCGGAGCCTCCGCAGGGGTGACGGGCAGGCGACTTCTTCGGCGGGATGCGGTGAGGTAGGATGAGGCACTCTGCAAGTTTCGTCAGGAGACAAATTGTGATGGCGAGATTCAGAAGGGGCTTCATCTTTATTTTTGTCGCGGTTGGGCTGGTGCCGGTTCTAGTGTTGGCGCCCACCGGTGCGTTGGCGGCGCCGCCACAGGGCGCCGACTGGCGGGCGCGACTTAACCAGCAGTTGCAGTTGATGGGGCATCGGAATTGGATCGCGGTGGTGGATTCGGCCTACCCGCTGCAGACCAGCGCCGGCATCGAGACGGTCGAGACCAACGACGATCAACTCGAGGTGGTGAAGACGGTCCTGGGACAGATCGCTAAGAGTGAGCATGTTCGGTCCGTTGTGTTCACCGACGCGGAGTTGAAGGTGGTTCCCGAGAGTGACGCCAAAGGAGTGACCGCCTATCGCGACGCGCTCGCGACGATCCTGGGCAAGAGCGAAGCGCAGTCGTTGCCGCATGAGGAGATCATCTCCAAGCTGGATGAAGCGGGCAAGACGTTCCACATTCTGGTGCTGAAGACTCGGATGACGATTCCGTATACGTCGGTGTTTATCCGTCTGGAATGCGGATACTGGAGCGCCGATGCCGAGAAGAGATTGCGCGAGGCGATGGCAGGGCGCTGAAGCGGTTGTTCGTTTGAGTGGACTGACCCACACCTTGCCCTCGCGAGATCCCTCCCTTCGCCTGAAGAAGGGCTCCGGTCCGGATGACGGCAGCAGCTAGTGCCCGCGGCACACGCGGGCGGGGGCGCCCGCGCCACATACATCATGTCATGTGCGCGCAATCGCATGCATGCGTGATTGTGATCACGACTAAGTTGCTTCCCGCTGCATTCAGACGACTTACACCTCCCTCTTTGGGTTCGTTCATGCGGGGCTAATTGATTCCTAGTAATGATCGCGTGGGGCCGGGTTACTAGAATGACGACGCCTATGAGATCTATGCTGAACGCACGGAGCGCTTCCCTTCTTTTATTGTTGCTGGCGATGCCGGCGTGGGGAGTGGAGCATCCGGGCGTGATTCCCATCGACTCCGAATGCGCTTCCTGTCACGTGAAGAAGGTCACCGGGAAGTCGGTGCATTCGGCGATGTCGACGCAGTGCACGGTGTGTCACGTGGCGAGAACGCAGGGCGACATGACAACTCTGAGCCTGGCCATGCCGAAGGAATTGATCTGCTTTGCGTGTCACGAGAAATCCGCGGAGTTGCAGCAGCACGTGCCGGTCGTGAAGGGGCTGTGCGTGGATTGTCATGACGCGCACAGCAGCGACCAACGGATGCTGCTGCGGACGGCGGCGGGGCCTCCGCTTTCGGCGCTCAAGAAACGGTGACGGCGCGTACAGTGTTTCCCGGAGGCCGCCTACTGGTTTCCTGGTAGTTCTCCATTTTCAGCGAGTCACATCCGTTGCAATCCAGTTGACCTTTTGGGGCGGATCGCATCCAAGCAGCGCGCATTCGTGTCAGCACCGCGTGCCAGGAGCGTCGCTTGGACCACTTTTCCCTCGAGACTCGCAGAAGACTGCTGGGGATGTTCGTTGCCTCCCTGCTTTCCGTCCCCGCTGTTTGCCAGACGGCCGTCTTCGGGCCCGATGCGTATCCTGCGGATCCGTCAACGACAGTGGTTGCGATGCCGAGTTTTGATGTGTCGGCGTTTCAGGCAGGAGCTTTCAATAAGGATGCGTCTACCCCCAGCATCGCACTGGATAAGGAGCATCAGCATGGAGTCGTGAGAAGGTCGGTCAGCCGAACACTGGAAGACCAGAAAGAGATCTACAAGGCTCCGTTCAAGCTCTCGAACCTGCGGTGGGACGCGCTGGTGCTGGCGCCGACGACGGTTTTCCTGGCGACTGACCGGCACATTGAGAACAATCTGCCAGGCGGTCATTACACCTTTTATCAGAACACTTCCGACATTGCGATTGGGGGATTGGCGGCTACGCTGGCCGGGGTTTGGATGTATGGGATCAAAGGCGACCATCCTCATGCAAGAGAGACGGGGAACCTGGCACTGGAGACGCTGGTCAACACGTTTCTGATTTATGCGCCGATGCAGTACATTGCCGCGCGACAACGTCCGGGAGAAGGCAACGGGCACGGGGACTTCTGGGAGCATCACGCGATCAACACATCGTTTCCCGGCGGGCACGCGATGTTCACGTGGGCGATGGCTACGGTGGTCGCGCAAGAATATCCGAAGCCGTGGGTGCAGGTGCTGAACTATACGGCCGCGTTCACAGTAACCATGACCCGCTTCCTGGGACGCGATCACTGGGCATCGGATATGTGGGTGGGATCGGCACTCGGGGTGGCGATGGGGACGCATGTGTTTCATGCGCATTGCGATCCGGAGTTGAGCGCATCGTGCATGCGCCATCACCAGAAGATGCTGAAGCGGAAAGCGAATCTGGCGAAGTCGGCCCTTTACGCGTGGCCGAACGCGAAGCCGACGGAAGATTACGCGAGCGGGCGGCCGATTTCCCAGTGATGTCCGAAAGGATCGACGACACGGCCTAAGCGCCAGTCGTGCTCCTCGGTAACGGGATAAACCTGCGACGCGCCGGCTGCGAGGGCGCGGGCGAAGACGGCGTCGGGATCGGCGACCGTTAAGATGATGCGGACCGTGCTGCCGTTAAGACTCTGGGGACTGAAGTTACCGTGTTCGGGGGACTCGTCGCTCAGCCAAAACTCGGCGCCCTCGACGGAGAGGCGAGCGACCACGCTGTCACCCGCATCCATGCGAAACACCTCGGTCGCGCCGAAGGCAGACTTGTAGAAGTCCACGGCGCGGGCGCCATCGCGAACGGAGAGCCAGGGGGCGATGGTGGTGTGGACGGTGGCACGATCGGTCATAAAAAGCTCCTCGTGAAAAATGACACAGAGTGACTCCTGATGGAAACAGTACCAGCCGATTGCAAAGTTGTCGTGGTAGAATCCTCGAACTTTCGGTCGGACACCGCTTTGTGCGGGCTGTCCGGATCCTAAGCTCTCCTCACAGGGGTGCCATTCATGAAATCTCGTTCCCTTCCGTTCCTGCGTGTGGCGTCGTTTGTATGCGTTGGTGTAATAGTCGTGGGTCTTGTGCCGTGGGCGGGCGCGCAACAACCGCTGGCAAACCGTCTGACGAAGCGCGTGGTCGCCGACTACGTGTACTGGAGCAAGTACAACAATCCACCGTACAGCGCGGCGCAGATTCCCTACCGCAAGCTGACTCACATCAACCATGCGGGAGTTTCGTTTGACGCGACAGGGACGCTGACGGTGCCACAGGGATTCATTGAGCCTGAGCTAAACAACAGCGCGCACGCTGCGGGTGTGAAAGTGCTGCTGTTGCTGGGGGGCGACTTCGTGGGACTGGAGGCCAGCGGCGCGATGAAGACGCTGGTGGACAACGTGGCGGCTTTCGAGAGGCAGTATGGTTACGACGGGGCTGACATCGACTGGGAATATCCGGCGTCGAGCGGCGACCGCGCTTTCATGGTGAACCTGATGGCGAGCCTGCGGGCGTCGAATCCGAGTTATGTGTTGTCGATCGATGCGGCTCCGTGGGGCGGGTACGGATACGACTTGCGGCAACTGCAACGATCGCTCGACTACGTCAACATTATGATGTACGACTGCGCGGGGCCGTGGACGGCGCACGGGCAGCTCAATTCACCGATCTTCTGGGACCCGCACGATCCGGCGCCGTACGAGTGTCAGCCGGGAGGAAGCGTGGAACAAACCTCCGACTACTTTGTGAAGCAGGTTCCCGCGGCGCAACTCAATATGGGGACGCCGTTCTACGGATATCACTATGCCAACATCCATCAGGTGTTCGGGTTGTGTCCGAACGCGAAGTTCACCCCCGATGGCGAATGCGATGGCACAGTGGTGAGTGGTGGCTACGGGCTGACGTTAAAACCTCTGATCAACAAGAACGGCTGGAAGACGATTTACGATCCGATCGCGATGGTGCCGTACATGCTGAAAGTGGATGGCAGCGACGGCTACATTACTTATGATGACGCATTCTCGACCTATTACCGCGTGTGGTATTCCGATTGGCAGCGCGGAATGGGCGGGACGTTTATGTGGTCGCTCGACGCTGACTACGATGGTCACTCGCAGGATTTGCTGGATGCGATGTATAGCGCCTCGACTGGCAGGAAGTAATAAGAAGACAGCAGCCATGAACCGGAGGAGGCAGACGAGAAGAGATTTTTCGGTGCACTTGGCTGCAGCCTTGCAGGCGATGGGCATGGCGGGAAACGCCTTTGGATTGGCGAGTCCACAGGCGGATCGGAACGGGATCTCGCACACCAGCGAAAGCATTCATCAAGAGGTTATTTTCAAGGCGGCGCGGAAGCGGGTTTACGAAGCGCTCACCCAGGAGAAGCAATTCCGGCAGGTGACCGATTTCATCATGAAGGATGCTTCGGCGGAGATCAGCCCTGACGTTGGTGGTTCGTTCTCTATTTTTGGCGGGGTGATTTTGGGTCGCCACGTTGAACTGGTTCCGTATGAGCGCATCGTGCAGGCGTGGCGCGAGAAGGATTGGCCGGCGGGCGTGTACTCGATTGTAAGGTTCCAGCTGAACGGGCAAGGGAACGAGGCCAAACTTGTTTTCGATCACACGGGATTCCCGGAAGGTGCGGCCTCGCACCTCGCGCCGGGATGGTGGTCGCACTACTGGGAGCCGTTGCAGAAGTATTTGGAATGAGGGGCACACTCCGCTACTCGATCCTAGTACCTCAGGGGCTAAAGAGACCGC
>PLBY01000116.1:30166-42953 GCA_003134655.1 Acidobacteriaceae bacterium | reverse complement strand
AACAGTCGCACAGAAGGCGCGGCGTCACAGGCAATCGTGGAATAAATGAGGGGCAGCCCGTAGGGAATCATCGTTTATGCCGCGAAAGTGCCTTGACGTTAGCCTGCGGCTGTTAGGTTGACTCCGAACCCGTCCGGTTGGTGGGTCACGGAAAGAGACACAATGTGACGAAGACGGCGCGGAGACTCTGTGCTGTCAATGGCGACGCCGGACCAACTGCCATTTTCAAGACGACAACTCAGGCTGTGACAGCCAAAATTCCATTTGCTTTGGTGGCATGCGCTGGGGTGCACATCTGCGGAGGAAGGAGCGGCCGAACTCGTTCGCTAATCGCGAATCATCGTCGGTTCTCATAATCAAGCATGTTTCGAAAGACAACGATGGATCCGACAGCGGCCTTATGACCACACCTTCAGCGCTGAGGCCCACTGAGGCAGGCTCGGTCACGATTGCCACTCCAACATGCTGAGATACCAGGTAAATTGCTTCTTGAGCGGTAAGGATATCGTGCGCGTGCTTCGGAGCGATGCCCTGACGTTGTGCCGCGTCCATGATTGCGTCACGAACGACGGGATGCGTTCGCCGAGCAAACAGAATCCATTCGTCTTTTGCCAAGTCTTGGAACGTAATGTCTTCCTTTTGAGCAGCTACGTGAGTCTGCGGGAGTGCGGCATAGAGATGCGTCTGAGCGAATGCCGCAGCCGTGATCCGAGAGCTCTCCGGGGGTGCCGTCACCAATGCCAGATTCAAGTCGCCTGCCATCACGCGCCGGACCAACTCGCTTGAGAACTCGCTAATGAGCTGAATGCGGAGTTTAGGGTACATGGGCAGACGGATTGCGAGAATGGCTGAAATCCAGGTGTGGTCGGCGTCGGGCGAGTGCCCAATGGTCAAAATGCTGTCGCTCCCCTCGCGAGCAGCCTCAATGGCCCGGTCCATGTGCCAGAGTGCCAGACGAGCCTCTTCGACGAAGATACGGCCCACTTCGGTGAGTTCTACATTCTTCTTGTTCGTGCGAATGAATAATTGAAATCTGTGCAGTGCTTCGACCTCATTTATCTGTTTGCTGAATCCAGACTGGGTGATGTGCAATCTGTCTGCGGCCCGAGTGAAGTTCAACTCTTCGGCCAAGACGATGACTGCGTGGAGGTGACGTATTTCAACCTTGGGGAACACTGCTCCAAGCTCCATTTCCCGACCGGCAGAGATTGGTTAATTGCCCTACATCTAGTCAAGGAACCGGCAGCGCGGAAAAGTATCAAGAGAAAGTTATTTTCCCCAATCGGCCGAAAGGGCCGCTGGACAAGGAGAATGCTTGACACTGACTAGGCGGCATGACACGATTTGACTCTGGCCATCTAATTTGTGAGTCGGGTTGAGGCCCTCTCAGATGTCCAGCCGCGAGTTGAGCCCGGAATGGGTTCTTTCGAGTTTTATCCCCCCTATCGCGGCTCCCCAGCACGAGATAAGCGAATTGATTGTTGTCGCGCGGCGCCTTTGGCCACGCGTTCAGGCTCACTCGCATAGAGAACAGCCGGGGAAAAGCTCTGACGAAGCGTTAGATTTTGCTTCTGAGGTCTGGGAGGGAGTGTTGCGCTCGGTCGCAAAAACGATTCTGCGGTCCAACGGGAGAAACTGGCGAATAAAGAACATGGAAGCCTATCTCTTCGGTGCTTTCCATCATCGGTTCAACCGCGCTCTAAAGAAGGAGCGCAGAAGNNGTGCGCGATCTGGAGCAATCGATCCAGCTCAAAGAGGCCGTTCGGAACATGGATGAGTGGACCCGCAAGGTCTGGGCTGCTCGACAGTACGGATATTCGTGGAAGGCGATCGCAACGCAACTCGGACTGACCGAACCCCAGGCCAAACTTCGATTTCGTTATGCAATCGGTAAGCTCCGTGCTCGACTGGGCGGCGCAACGTGATTGTTGCGTCGAGCCAGAGTGGTTTGCATTGATTGGTCGCGTTAAACTGGGCTTTTCTTTTGTGAGGCGACTTCAACCGGAAGCAGGCAAGTTCTGAAGGCACAAGAAGAATTCAACGGCGAAGAAAAGCGGATATTGGATCTACTGGGGAGGGGTCTATCCCGAGATTTTCCAAACCCGCAACGTGTCGGTTGCCCCGACTCTGCGGTACTCCGAGGAATAGCCGCTCACAAGGTACCACTATCAGAAGCGGATCGTTGGCTCAATCACTTCAGCTCTTGCAGCCCGTGCTTTCAAGAGTTCACCCAATTCCGTAAGCAGGCAGTGGATCGACGGCGTACTCAGATTTGGCTCGCCGCAGCGGCGGTTTTTATCTTTGCGATAGCGGGGTGGTTCTGGGTGCGATCTCGTCCGCAGGTGCAAACCGCGACGGTTGTAGTTCTCGATTTGCGTGGCCGTGCGACAGTTCGCGGAGAAAACCCTCCCGAGACTAGTCAGTCGCCATTACAGGCTCCTCGTAACGCAAGGAGTCTGAACTTGGAGTTGCCAATCGGAAGCAACGAGGGACCGTACGATATAGCGCTACTCGATCCGAGTGGAGCTGAACTTTTCCGCACGAGTGCTATGGCTAAACTCGAAGACCACATTGTGGTCCTGAGAGCTAATGTCGATCTCGCCGGCGTGTCTCCGGGTTCGTACTTCCTCGGCTTGCGCCAGCGAGGCACGGAGTGGATGCGATTTCCTATTCGCGTGCTCTGAAGCTACAACCCATCAATGCTCAAAATCTCTGGCGGAGAACGCCTTTCGTCGTCTTGACGAGCACGACATTTCACGAAAGGTGCTGGCGTTTTTCGCAGTATAATAATGGCAATTTGAGCCGTTCTTCGTCCGCGGAGGTCTGCCATGTACATTCTCGTTCCCTGGAAGCCGGTCGTTCTAGTGTGGGGATTGCTGAGCGGGATGATATTTGTTGGCTTCGTTGCGTCTTCGGTGCTTCAAGGCAAAGACCCCTTCGCGCCAGGTGCGACCATCACCCAGCCCGCAGCCGCGAAAACGGGTACGGCGCAATCGGGGCAACAACCTAAGCACTCCCACAAGACGGCTCGGACTCCGAGTCAATGAGAGCTCGGAGATGTCTGCCTGCTGATTTGTTTGCCTAGCCTTTTCGGTCACGTCCCGTGTTGTTTACCTTCCCCAATATTTTCTCCAGCTTTTGTTTCAGGATGACCTCCGCGGGAGAACGTCCTTGGCGTCCGAGCCATGAGACAAAATCCTTCATTTTGACTTCGTGCTTTACGGGCGGCTGCTGGACAACAACAGTCACCATGGTGAATCCCTGGCCAATCTCTCCTACCCAGTTGTCCTGCTGCAAGGCTGCAAGAGCTGTAGCTATCGCTTCATAGAGTGTCTCTGCCGTAACCTCTACTGAGTGCTCAACTTCTCGAAGATCCTTCACCGCGACTGTGCACGTTCGTAGAACCACACGAAAAGCGTAGCATATTCGCCTTTTGTTCGCCAATGAGTATATGTCTTCTTTGATACAATCCGCAAGACCCCAAGTCGCGACACATGATTCCCCACCCACCGCCAACGCCGATACACGAATTCCATTCCTTCGCCACGTTGATGCGGAAGCTTGGTGAGACATTTGTCGTAAGCGATGTCATGGTTCATCGAGGCCAAATAGAGTATGTCGCCCCAGGTGATGGAAACGCTGCGAATCAGATCGTTGCGGAAAAGCGATATTCAGTTGTGCCCATCTCGGCAGACGGGCAGAACTTTGAGGCAGTCTTCTGCACCGAGCATCCAGCAAACGGCGAACGAACGATCACGATAATGCGGGAGACATCCGTTTCAGATCACATTCCGGACTCGACGCCACTTGCCGAAGCCTTTTACCTTTTTGACACTCGCGAATGGTACCTTACGCTCCGAGGAAATCGAGTCTCAGGCCTCATTACCTATTGGGCCTTTAACAGCCGCGAGTTTCGCGTTCAGCTGTACGCCGGCTTAAGCCGGGTTGAAGAACTGTCGCGAAATCTGCTAGCAAGAGATGGCTGCGGGATCTCAAGCGACAAGGGACTTAACCTTTCATCCGAGGTCCTTCAGAAGGTTCGAAAACGGTTCGAGTCTGTGCGTCAGAAGATGGGAGGCAATCGCTTCGTGGATGAACTGGATTTTCACCACGTGAATGAAGCACTCAGAAAGCATTCGCCGTGGCGCGACTTCTTGCATCAGAGATTGGGCAGAGCCCTAAGCAATGTCGAGTATGAAACACTTTACAATTTTACAGGCTTCCGAGACGCGGTCATGCACGGCCGGGTTTTATTTCCTATTTACCTAGACTTTAAGCAGCGTCGCAGCACAATTAGCCAGATCGGCGAGTTGATCGATCATCTCGATGCATATTCTGCTCTACCTGCTAGCGGACTGCCCCCAACGGCCTGAGTCGAGCGTGACAGAGTGGGAATCAAACTGTCTGGAGGACCTCACGTACTGCTTGTCCCAATCTTTTTGGGAGCGGGGCGGCCAAAATCTCACCGATTTCCTCTCTGCGTCGGACGAAATTCTTCAGCGTCAGATCGTTGCCCTTCAGTTCGGCTCGGTGTACTGCCGTTGCATACTTACCTAGAACCAAATCGGCAGTCATTCGCGTCAAAGTGAGCCATGCCCCATTCCAGTTCTCCCAGTCGCTTCGCTGCTGCATCAGAGCCACCGTCAATTCCGGCTTCTTCCATGCAGCCTTCTGCTCGCTGAGAGCCCGACTCACAAGCGAAAGGATTAGGAGATCAACGTGCCTGCGCGCAATTCGATATTTTTTCTGTCCCAGTCGCCTGAGCGACTCATCGATGTTCTGAAATACGATGTGAACTTGATACGCAAGTTCCGGCGTGGTGGCTTCACGGAGTTGGTCATAACCTTCTCCTTGAAAAAGCTCTCCGAGGCTCCCTTTCGCGAGCGCCGGGCCCAGCTTGCTGCTTTTCCAGTGATAACACGCGGCCTGCGCCATTAAGGCCTTGATCGACGGGCCACGAGATACACCCACGCTCTTGAGTTGCGACGAACGAGTCTTCCACTCTTTGTCTCGGCGTTCGTAGAAGACGTTTTCCCGACGAAACCGCCGCGAGAGATCCATTTGAAAATCGTCATTGGCACGAAGGTTCCACGCTTTGATCGGGTTCTGTTGATTGCTGCGGACGCTGATGCGGTTGACGATTTCCTTGGTCTCCGCGGCTTGATTGGGTGCATCAGTGCCTAACGCGGGGAGGATGGAGACAATACGCACCATTACCCGAGCATTCCTCGCAGCATGAGGCGAACCAGACGCACAGGCCGCACGGACACTATGAAGTGTTTGAGATCCGTTCACCACTCGGGGATTCACCAAGAGCAACTCATGGGACCCGTGATTGTGGGTCGCTCGCTCACAGAGAAGGGTCAGACCATTGTTGCTGTACGCAAACTGCTCAGGATGGTCCACAAACGTTTCACTGATCGCCCGGTTCACCACGGTGTTACCTTGGCTCACACGAACATTTCTGGCGAACAAAAGGTCGTAGGGATCGTCGTCCATATAATCAACGAAATCGACGAGCCGAGCGAATACGAGTGTAGTAGAAACCCCGGTCTCCTCCATAGGCGGTGACAGCG
This sequence comes from Acidobacteriaceae bacterium, assembly GCA_003134655.1. Classification (GTDB taxonomy): domain Bacteria; phylum Acidobacteriota; class Terriglobia; order Terriglobales; family Acidobacteriaceae; genus Sulfotelmatobacter. The sequence continues at coordinate 37,377 of PLBY01000116.1, read as the reverse complement.
TGGTACCGATTTGGTGCAGCGTCAGGTCGGGCGTTCGCGGCATAGCGCCGTCGAAATCATCGAGTACGTGCTGGATCAGATTCTCGAGATGGAAGGTCTCCACATCAAGCTTCTCGACCCTCGCAAGCTGCCCAGCATTCTTCCGGCAGTTTGTGAGAAACAGTAGCTTTGCTTTACCGCTGTCGAACGCGCCGAATAGTTTTTTGTAGAACGGATGAAGCTCAGACTTTACTTTCAGCTTGAGGAACTTGCCGCGACCTACGGGATCCTTGAAAAGCTGATAGAAGGCAAGGATTTCATCATAAAAGCCAACTGGGGCGGATTGATTATACGTCTCGGTAAATTTGCTGTTAATCACGTGGTGCGTCACCTCACTGCCGGACACTGTGTGAAAGAAAAAGTCGACCTTTCCATCACCCGTTCCGTCCGAGGCGAATATTTCTTCCGGATGCGTGTAGTACATTTCCGCAAACCAACGTGGGAATGCTCGAAACGAGGGGATACCTGTGCTGTTGGCTATGTCAACAACTCGTTTATTGATGAAATCGAACAATTCTTTGGTCGTTGCCTGCTTCATTTACGATTTCTCCTGTATGGAAGCCGGGAACACAACTAGCCCCTTAATTCTAATCGCACGATGGAGAACAGCCTCGCGGTTTCGGGTCTGAGGTTGAGGGGAGCGGGAGGAGGAGCATCACTGCAGCGACTTAAGCACTTGCCGTCGAGTCTCAGCTTCATTCCAGTACTTCAGGTCTTCAAGCACCTCGTCATCTTCAAGGGTATCACTCCACGATCGCACGGTTGCGAGGACTAAGTGTCGGCGCCGACTAGCTCCAGTGATCGATAGATCTCAGTGAGAATCTCTCCGTCCGGTGGCCGTGTATTCGCAACTATAGAGCTTTGGCCACCTGGACTGCGGTTTCGAGCTGCGTGTCTCTTCCTTCCCTTAAGGCCTCTCGTGAGAGTCCGATAGAAAACTTCGGCACGATGCCGTTGTTCTCAATCATCCGTCCTTGCCAAGTGAGGTAAGCGGCAACCGGGAGGCCCAGAATATATCCATGGCCAACCTTGTATGCGCTGCCACTCAAGAGACGGCCGGGCGTCTTCGTTCCCACGATGGTTGCCAGATTATTTTCTTCCGCGAAAGCTGAGACCATCTCGCCGGCGCTCGCGGTATGTTCGTTTACCAACAGCACGACTCGACCGTGGAAGTGTCGCTGGCCGAGTCCTTCGGTGACCACGAGGATAGATTTTTCAACGAGGCCGTATCGGGCCGCCAACCATATGAGAGTCGCTTTGTGGGATGGAATTCGTCCAAATCGGGTGAGTTCCTCACGACGATAGCCACGCTCATGACGTTTCCGCGTGAGACTGTAGCCAACCTCAAGTTTTCCAGGTGTCAAATAGCTCATCAAGCGTAGCCCGCCGATTCCTCCGCCGGTATTTCCTCGAAGGTCTACGATGAGCCGGTTGCAACCGTCCAGAGACTCAATAGCACGATCAATATCTTTCGCAACGTCAATCCCGATCACGCCAGGGAACATGGCGACTTTGAGCAGACCAATTTCATAGCTCAACCTCTCAGCGTGTACCGCTTCGGGCGCGGTAACCGGATGTGTCTTTGACTTGGGCACGGGCAGTTGGACTTTAACCGTCTGCTGGCCTCCGTGGAGCTTCTCGATCAGCAGGCTCGCCGATTCGCCGACCGAAAACGTTAGATCATCCGGAGGTCGAATTTCCCGCTCACAATTGCCGAGCAACAAATCTCCAGGCCGTATCCCCGCAGAATAGGCTGGACCTCCTTGGTGTACATCCTGAAACATCCAGCGCTCACTCCCGTTCACCGGGATGCGCTGCATGGTTGCATTGATGGCGTGCCGAGCGGGGATGTTTCGCATTCCGGCATGTCGGAAGCCCGTGTGGCTAGTTTTAAGCTCACCCACGAGACTCTGAACTTCCTTCTCGAATGTCACTGGTTCCACGGACGCGAGAATTTGGTCCCGACGGTCTTTAGCCAGCGCGTTCCAATCCACTCCATTCATAGAGGGATTGAAGTGCTTGGTTTCCACCAAGCGACAAACTTTGTCGAAAATCTTTGTGCGCTCTTCTAGAGTCAAGTTCATTGCTGTTTGATCCCAATCGGTGTCGAGGTCTCCCCGACAGCGACGAATGCTGCCCAATAGAACGGGCTCACCTGCTCACCATACTTCGCCAGCAAGTCCAACTTCGCATCTCGGAGCGCCGAGCCGGTATCTTCGCCTTGCCCCAGCCGCTCGTAGAAGCGATTCATCAGCGCACTCGCGAATGTGTCGTCGGCGCTCCACAAGCTGGCGACAACCGACTTCGAACCAGCTACCAAGAACGCTTCCACCAGACTGCTGACGCCCTCTTGTCCCTGTAGTTTGCCCACGCCCGTATCGCAAGCGGATAGCGTAGTCAGTTCGGCATTCAGTCGCAATCTGATGATCTCCCGTACTTGAAGCAGTCCGTCATCACCAGATTTCGGGTCTGTCCTCAAAACCAGCGCGGAGCGCTCCGGATACTGCGTATCTGCGAACCCGTGGACGGCCAGGTGCAACACGCGAAACTGGTCAAGTAGCTCCTTCTTGAATGCAGTTTCCGTGGCGTCCTTACCCAGCAAGATTACCGCGTCCGGTCCAACAATTTTACCGATTTCCTCGACCTCTTCCCGAGTTTGAGGAAGATCTTGAAGCCGCATCCCCGAGAGGTCAGCCATGCCGCGAAGAACCCGTCCGCGGACGGTATCCGGAGCCGGAATTCTCCTGCCCGCTCCACCTTGATTCTCGTAGGCAACATCACCTACACCGAGAAACGGGCTCGTCGCGTTTTCGTTCTTCCTCGCTCGGCGCAGAACATCAAGGATGGTTCCGGAAGGCACGTAACTTATCACGCGAGACTTCAACAGATACTCGCCCCGGTTATCGCGCAGCGCTTCGAATGGAAGCAGGTTCAAGGCCCCGTCCGGCGCAATGATGAGTCTTGCTGCTGTCTTCGCTTCCGGGATCGGTTCCAGGAGTGTCCGGAAAAGACGTTTCGAGGTTTCTACCCCCGCACCCTTTGCTCGTACCTCATCGACAAATTGCTCCGCCAGTTGTTCGACTTCCTTGCGCCCAATCGGCAGCGCTTGAACGTGCGCGCCCCGGCGCGTCACCGAAATACAGAAGGAGATGGGATCATCCAGCACATACTCCAGGAGCACTTCATCTGGATGCAGGTCGTTCTGCACATTCGCCAACGCCGTTGGCTTCACAGGAAGTCGTCGGTTCGGAACATCATCTCTGGTCCAAGCCAGACCCAGGCGTCGCTCGTATTCAACGAGGTTGTCCAGCAATTGTTCTCGTTCAGGTGCGCTGTTGGTCTGCATGAGTCTGGATTGGAGACCCGCAACATCGCCTTCCAGGGCGGCTGTCTGATCTGATTCCGTTGCGGGCAGCGCCTTTCTATCTTTAAGAGCCCATGCGAGAGTTCGGCCTCGAACGCGTTCGAGAACTGCGAACGCTCCGGGCGCGTCACCATTCTTGGTGACAAGTTCAAAGTGTCGAAGGTAGGTCTCGCTCATTGCTGCAGCAACGGAACTGTTCCAATATGGCTCATCGACGCTGATGAGCATTCCCTCAATCACATCTTCGGCCTGTTCGTAGAGAGCATTTGCTTCGGCAAAGTTTCCACGACGCGCCTTCAAATCAGCGAGCATCGTCAGGTTGCGAGGCACGTAATAACGATCACCGACCCGCTGGCTTGCGGCCAGACCCTGAGTGGCACGCGCGTCCGCAGCTGCAAGATCTCCGGCATCACGATAAACTTGCGCCAGTTCGAACATGGCGTCGGCTTCCATCCGGTAGAACTGAGCTTGGGTCGCGAATTGGCCGGCATCTTCCAAATATTTCACCGCCTGTTGTCGGTCACCTTTCTGTGCCGCTAGTTTTCCGAGAAGAATCAGTAATTGCGCCTCATGGCCCCGCTTCTCTTGTGATCGCGCTTTGGTGAGCGCATTCCCAAGTACCACCTTCGCCTCGTCGGTTCTGCCGAGCGAGACCAGGGCTTGAGCTTTTCCTTCATAACCCATGAACGGAAGTCCACAGTCAGGATCAGCCTCCGCCAGCTTGATGGCTCTTTCGAAGAATTTCAGCGCTTCCGCGTGGCGATTGACTTCTTCGAAGCCTCTGCCCAGCAATTCAAGAAAGCGTACTTGGCCGGCGGTGTCGCCGTTCGCCATGGTCGAAAGCAGTGCACCACCCAGAAGTCTAGCCGCCCGTCCGGGATTCCCTTCTAGGAAACCAATTAAACCTAATTCGCCGGAGGCCCTCGTCACCCACTGGTCCTCGCCCAAGCTCTTAGCGATGTCCTGCGCTTCTAGCCAATCGCGCTTTGAAGCTCGATAGTCAATTTCGATGTCTGTGTAGCCCTTTGCGATGAGGCACCAAAGCCGCAGTTTCTTGTCACTCTGGACGATGGGATTCTGGAGTTGCTCGTTCAAGAAACGTGAAAGATCGACAAACGACATTGTCTCGGCTTCTGATCTGAGCTGGCCGACCTTGGCGTGAAGTTCGTTCCGCGCATCGCCTCGCTCTGAAAACAGTTGCTCGGCTCTGGCATAGAGCGGCGCTGCTGCGGGTCCGTTATTTAACCAGTAGAAGTGATCTGCGATGCCAAGCAGCGCCTCGGGATCGGTGGACTGTTGTAGGACCGCGGAATCAATGGGAGAACCGGCGGCATTGCCTAAAGCCGTTCTGTAATGGCGAGTGTAGGCGCAGTAAGAGCAGATTGTCAGGAACACGACGACCGGAGCGGCTGCAAGGCCCGCCCATGCTGGGACACGTCTGCCCATTGAGAAACCGGAATCTACAAAGTCGTAGCGACGAGGCGGCGCAACACAGCGGCGATGCGGGTTAGAACCCAAAACCTTCCCAATAGTTTCTCATCAGATAAGAAGAAACAAAAGGCGGTTTTGCCCGGAACTGCGCCTTGGGCAAGCGTTTTGGCGAAAACGCCCTGTCGGAGTCAATTGACCAATGGGCAGTGGCGGCCAATCCACGCCCTCAATAATGCGATTCAGGGCCAGCGCAAGAGGGGGTATAATGTACTTGAACGCGGAATGAGCGGAGGTGTGTCCATGGCTTCGCCTCGCGAACCCAAAGGTTCAACGAAAGTCGCCGTCCCGGCGCCGATTGAACAGAAATCGCAACGCACGCGGAATTCTACGCGTCCACCCCCAGCCCCCAAGAACGAGCGCAAATTCGACCCCCAGGTGTTCCTCGACACCATCGGCGAAGGCAGGAAGGCTTTGCTCTTTCCGAAAAAGCAAACCATCATGGCCCAAGGGGATCCCGCAGACGCAGTTTTCTACCTGCAGACAGGCAAGGTAAGACTTACCGTTGTGTCCAAAGATGGCAAGGAAGCCACGCTCGGCATATTAAGTGACGCGAGTTTCTTCGGCGAAGGTTCGCTCGCGGGCCAAACTCTTCGCATGGGCTCCGCAACCGCAATGACTGATTGCGCTGTCCTGAGAATCGAGAAAAAGGCCATGGTGGACGCGCTTCACCGCGAACAGGCCCTTTCCGATCTGTTCGTCGCATATTTGTTGACCCGGAACATTCGATACGAAGAGGATCTGGTTGATCAACTGTTTAATTCCAGCGAGAAGAGGTTGGCCCGTGTCCTTCTCATGCTTGCTCATTTTGGCAAGGAAGGGATTCCTGAATCCGTGATTCCGAAGCTCAGTCAGGAGACACTGGCCGAGATGGTAGGCACCACTCGTTCGCGGGTAAGCTTTTTCATGAACCGGTTCAGGAAATTGGGATTTATTAACTACGCCGGGGGTCCAGAAGGCGGGTTACAGGTTCACAGTTCACTTCTCAACGTCGTTCTCCACGACTAGCGGGCCGCGTCATCCCATTTTGCGGGACAGCGGCTAAACAATGATCCAAGGCGGGCACCGCGCCCACAGAATCCGATGAAGCAGGCGCACGCCCTATCCGAGCGACTTCCAAACGCGTAAGATTAGTCTGGAACTTTCACCTCCAGGTCTCACGGGAACTTTGCACTGCAACGGAACGAAAACGATGCTGCCTCCACAGACGCGGGATTTGGCCCTGCGACTTCTTGCTTACGAAAACGCTGCGGGCAAAACCTCCGAGCCGACGGAATTCGCGGCCTTTGGCGTCTGTGAGAGGTTGCGCCAGCCCCTAATTAACCTCGCGGGAGTTGCGGGTTTCCGCTCTCTCCTTTCGCGTGCTCTGACGCTGGCCAGAGCGGAAGCTCCCAGTCTTAACGCCGTGCAGGTCGCGGCGGATGGCTCCTTACAGGGTCTAGACAAGCTTCGGCCTCAAGTCGATGCTGACCAAGCTGGGGATGCAGGAATAATTCTCATTACCCAGTTACTCGGGCTGCTTGTCCGAGTTGTTGGCGAAGCTGTGACGTTGCAGCTGGTGGCATCTGAAATTCTAGACTTTAAGTTCCTCTCGAAGAGCGGCATACCTATGGGCTTTGAAGCGATCGTCAATGAAGTCGATGATCTCCAAGGTGTCAGTGCGCGTCTCGAAAGACTGGCGGAGCAATATCCGCCCGTCACAGAAGCGCTGAGGAGCATCTCGGGAAACGTCCTAAACACGGCGACGGTATTGGCGGTAGTGGCGGCAATTAAGAGCCCCAAGCCAAACTGAGTACAGAGTTCGCGCTGTATGGAAAAGGAAATCGTGAGTCTTCCAGAGTCGCGGCATTTGGCCCAACGCCTTCTTGCTTACGAAGCCGTTGCGGGCGAGCACTCCGAGCCAGCGGAGTCTGCGGCCTTTCGCGTCTGTGCGAAGCTGCGCCGGCCTCTGATTACATTCGCGGGAGTTGCGGGTTTTCGCTCGCTCCTTTCTCGTGCCCTGACGCTGGCCAGGGCGGAAGCTCCCAGTCTTAGCGCGGTACAGGTCGCGGCGGATGGATCCTTAAAGGGTCTAGACGAACTGGAGCCGCAGATTGGCAAGGAACAGGCCAGGGACGAGGGAGCCATTCTCATTGCCCAGTTAACCGGGCTGCTCTTCACTTTCATTGGCGAGAGTTTAACGTTGCGGCTGGTTCAGGATGTGTGGCCGGAGAGCGCCTTCGCCGGCCGCGTTTCCGAGAAGGAGAGGAAGCTTGAGCGTACAAGATAGAGTGATCATAAAGAAACTACCGACCGGAGTGCCGGGCCTCGATGAAATCCT
>PLBY01000116.1:4819-30069 GCA_003134655.1 Acidobacteriaceae bacterium | reverse complement strand
GCCAGGTTGTGTTGGAGAAGGATTTAGACGCGGTCTTAGAGGAGATTACGAAAGAGGTTGAGAAAGCAAGCCCCGGCATCGTAGTAGTGGACTCCTTTCGCACCGTCGTGCGGAAGGCGCAAGGCGGTACAACCGAAGTGGAGCTGCAATCTTTCATTCAGCGGCTAGCCCTGCTCCTGACCAGTTGGCAAGCCACGACTTTTCTGGTCGGGGAATATGTCGAGGGTGAAATCCGAGACAATCCCGTTTTCACGGTCTCCGATGGCCTCTTTTGGCTTTACCAGACTGCGGAGCGAAGTTCCATTGTGCGAAAGCTACAGATCGTGAAACTGCGCGGGCAGGCGTCCGTGCCCGGATTGCACACCTTCCGCATTACCCATGCCGGGCTGCAAGCCTTTTCGCGTACTCTTGGGCTAGCCGGACTAGCAAGGAAGATACCCAGTGCACGCCGCCTTTCCATCGGTATTCCGGAATTGGACAAGATGCTCGGCGGGGGCATTCCTGAAGGCGATAGTGTCCTGGTGGCAGGGGCTTCGGGAACGGGAAAATCAGTCTTGGCAACCCAATTCATCGCAGAGGGCATACGTCAGGGCGATCCGGGAATTGTGGTGGTCTTCGAAGAACGGCCGCAAGAGTATGCGGAGCGGGCCAGCAGTTTTGGTCTGGACTTGAAGACGCCGCGAAAAGAGAAGAAACTCGAAATCCTCTACCTCCGTCCCCTCGACCTCTCCGTGGATGAAACCATGCACGAGATTCTCGAGGCGGTCCAAAAGATTGGCGCCAAGCGCCTGGTGATTGATTCGCTGGCGGGCTTTGAGATGGCGCTGGCACCCGGCTTCCGTGCCGACTTTCGCGAATCGCTGTACCGGATGATAACCGCTTTGACCGGAGTCGGAGTGACGATTCTAAGCACGGTTGAGATGAACGAGTCATTCACAGAATTCCCGTTCAGTACCTACTCGATTTCCTTTCTCACCGATGACATCATCCGGCTTCGGTACGTATGCATCGACGGCCAGCTTCGCAAGATCGCGGTCGTTATCAAGATGCGCGGTGGCAACCATAGCAAGGATATCCGCGAATATGAAATCACCTCCAAGGGCGTGGTCATCATGGGTGACCGCCTCACGGATTATCAAGGCCTTATCACCGGAATTCCGGAGCATTTGAACCGATCCGGCAATCATCAATCGCGCTCACCTAAGCCAAAAGCAAAAGCTAGAAGCAATCGCAACTCGCGCTGATATTACGGCATTCACCGCGGGAGTCGCTGGTCTGGATTTCTGGTTGTGTCACGGGCAACCCGGAAGTAATTGATGGGAGTCCCGCTCCAGAATGGCAGGTCTTCATTCAAACAACAAAAAGCGGAGTGTAAATTAGCACTCCGCCACAGATCAAGAAAATGGGTCGACTCAGTCTGCCGTCTTGCGAACCTTCTGCTTGATTGCTTTCTGGTCTCGTTTCGCGGCGAACTCTTTGGCCACGGCTTTCTGGAGTTTTTCTATGTCCACGCGATAGCGTTTCGCGGCGTCTATCAGAATGTCGTCGCGGCTTGCGGTGGAACGCTGATACGCCGAATCGAGCAGGCTGATTTCCAGAACCAGTTTGCAAAGTTCGGCCTCATCGTACCTGCTTACTTGCTTGGCCAGAAGTTCCTGGGCGGAGGCAGAGTCCTTCTTTGCCTCTACCTTGTGCCGCTTCGCCAGAGCAGGGACTTGGCTATAGGAGAGGTGGCCGATCAGGTAGTCGGCGACCGTCAGCAAGTCAGCTTTCTTCAATGGAGCCGATACGCGTTGGAAGATCGTAGCCAAGATACGATGGCGGGTCGTGATCGCAAGTTTCTCCTTCTCGATCCGCTTGCGTTCCTCCGCCCGCTCCTTGGCAACCTGCTCAGGTGAGGGTGTGTCGGGATGATGCACCCGGCACGAGGGATCGGCGCAGACCTTAACCAGTTCTCCTCGCCTTCCACCGTCCATGACCACTGCTTCGGTCATCTTCTCGCATGGCTTCTGTTGAGGGGCAACCTTGGAGCCTGTACCGTTGGTTTTGGCCTTCTTGATTTCAAGCTCCACGTAACGACTCTTTCCCAGCGGAGCACCTTCTCGGGTGTTCCAAGCGGAGGAAATCTGCACCAGTTGGGGTTTGGTTTCGAGCGCCTTCGACACATGGGCGTCGATCTTGGCCCGGAAACATTGTGGGTCAGTACAAGAGTCCTTCCGCACGTCGGCAAAAAGCAGCTTGTTGAAGCCTGTCCGTTTGGGACAATTGCTGCACGAACCTGCTGCGGGAACAAGGGTTTCGTCCTGCTTGTCGAACGGGGCAGACGCCAGCTGTAGCAGGATGTTGGACTCAATCCATGCCGCAAGTTCGCGCACGGGAATGAGCACTTGGGTATTGCCGTCGCTCGTCCACATGCCGCGAAACGCCGCGTTGAAGGCTTCTTGCTGTTGGGAATCCGGCAGTTTGGCGATCAAGAGTGCGTGTCCAATGGCGATTGTGTCTTTCAGGAACGCCTCAGCCACGGATGGAATCAAATCCGCAAGCTTGATGCGTCCCTGCACATAAGCCTCGCTCTTACCGGCTCGGGCCGCGATGCTGGCGATGGTGTAGGTGGGTTCTCCCAGTTGCAAGAGTGACTTGAAACCAAGAGATTCTTCAAGCGGATGGATGTCCTCGCGTTGCAGGTTTTCGACTACCTGGGCCTCGATGGACTCCGCGTCCGTCAGTTTGACCACGCGGACGGGAACTAATTCGAGTTCCGCCAGTTTCGCCGCTCTTAGGCGACGTGCCCCAGCGACGACTTCATACTTGCTTTCCTCCAGTTCGCGCACCAGAAGAGGGGCGAGAATCCCTTGCGCTCTCATGCTGGCGGCCAGTTCTTCGAGGTTCTTTACATCGAATCGCTTGCGCGGGTTAGTAGCGGACTCCACCAATATGCTGATGGGAACGCTTCGATATTCACTACTGATTGCAACGTTCTGCGCGTCTTGCATGGCTATTCTCCTTTTCATTGTTTTTGCTCCTTTGGTTATGGTTGGAATGTGGCCGTCACACGTCGGGCATGACGACCTGCACGGCTGCTCTTGAGTAAGGGTTTTGTGTTGGGTTAAGCCGCAACCGCCGCTGGCTCGGGGGCAATGCCCACATAAGCGCTAACTTAAGGATTGTGGAATCAGAGCGTGATGCTCCTCGGCAGTTCGGCGGGCCCGCGAGAGGCCCAGTATGGTAGCGCCTCCCCCGGTCGTGCAGAACGGACGGAAGATGTTGGGCAGAAGAGCGCCCCCTTCTGCGCGAGTTTCGCGCGGCTACTGGGCAGGAACGTTCCTACGTCCGACGATCCGCCTCTTGGGTATTTGTCCCGTTGGACTCAAATCGGCTTTAGGACTGTTCCACGATCGGAATGCTCGAACGCGCGGCACGTCGTTTACATCTAAACGACATGCGAAGTCCGCCAGTTTCCATAGCGCCGTACCCGTACATTCTCGTCAGATACTGCCCACATCAAGCCCCATGGTTTGCAGACAAGGCGTGCAGCGCGTTGCCTCGCAGCTTCTCCGCAACTTTGTCAACCGCTAAAGGCTTGCTGAAGTAGTAGCCTTGAACCTCATCACATTGATGTGCCCGCAGGAATGTCATTTGCGCTTCGTCTTCAACCCCTTCGGCAATCACCGTGAGCTTCAAGCTTTTTGCCATGCTGATGATTGCTGCAGTGATCGCCCCGTCATCAGCATTCACCGCGACATCGCGGATAAACGAACGGTCGATCTTGAGCCTGCTGACCCGAAACTGTTTTAGGTAGCTGAAGCTGGAATAGCCAGTCCCGAAGTCGTCAATCGCTAGCGTCAACCCCATAGCCTTCAATTTCTCAATAACTGAGAGAGTAACTTCTGTGTTTGCTAGTAAGAGGCTTTCGGTTAGTTCCAATTCGAGGTATTGCGGGCCGAGGCCAGTCTCGTGGAGCATCCTTCCGACTTGTTCAGAGAAGCCCTGTCGGCGAAACTGAACCGCTGATACGTTTACTGCTACTCTGACCGGAGGCAGACCATCCTCTTGCCATTTCCGGGCCTGAGAGCAGGCCGTCCTGAGCACCCATTCGCCGATGGGCACGATCAAGCCGCAGTTCTCGGCAATTCGTATGAACTTATCCGGTGGCACCAGTCCTAGTTCCGGATGTTGCCAGCGCAGCAGTGCTTCCAGCCCGATGATCTTTCCAGTGGCCATATCCACCTGTGGTTGATACACCAGAAAGAGTTCTTCTTTGTCGAGTGCCTCTTGAAGGCTGTTCTCCAAAGTCAATCGCTCTACAGCCTGAGCGTTTACGTCCTCTGTGAAGAACCGAAAGCCGTTGCGTCCACTCTCTTTGGCGCTATACATGGCCGTATCGGCATTCTTGATCAGGGTTTCGGCGTCTGTACCGTGTTCCGGGAAGATGCTGATGCCGAGGCTGCCAGTGAGATTAAGCGCGTGACCCTGAATGGAATATTCACCGATCATTGCATCCATTAGCCGCTCAGCGGCAACTGCTGCGTCGGTTACGTCCTTTAGCCCCGTCAGCACGATGAGGAATTCGTCGCCGCCTACGCGGGCCACTGTGTCTTGTTCACGCCCCCATTTCGTAAGTCGTCCAGCGACCTCTTGCAGGAGGAGGTCGCCGACCGAATGCCCGAGCGAGTCGTTGATGTTTTTGAACCTATCGAGATCGAAAAACAAAAGCGCGACCCTGTCCTTTCGCCGACGAGCACTGGCGAGCGCCTGAGTCAATCGATCCTGCAAAAGCCTGCGATTGGGCAGCCCCGTAAGAGCATCGGAGTACGCTAGAGATTGAATCCGTTTCTCGGCGACCTTGCGGTCTGTGATGTCGCGCACGGTGGCCAGCAGCATCCGCCGCCCGCTCAGCGTCAATGCCGTCAGGCACACGTCAGCCGGAAAAACGTTGCCATTTTTGCGCTGGTGCATCCATTCGAAACGCTCCTTGCCATTGAGAAACGCGGCGACAATCCTTTGGTCGGCGGCTGCCCGGGAGGTCGTACCGTCGGGTTGGTGCGAGGGTGAGATGTCGGCCGGGTGCAGCATTTGGGTCCCCGACGAGTATCCGAACATCTGCAACGCAGCCGAATTGCAATTCAGAAAGCCCCTTTCGTCCATCAGCCAGGTCGCATCGGCCGAGTCCTCGAACAACACGCGATACTTGTTCTCGCTGTTCTGCAGCATCTCCTCGGACCGCTTGTGCTCCACGATTTCTCGCTGAAGGTCCGCAGTGCGCTCATGGATTCGTCTGGCCAGAACTTTCTCGCGCTTATTAAGCCCGCTTACGCGAACACGGTGCAGGGTGGTTATGGCTGCCCCGAACGTGAGAACACACACTGCATAGAACCAGAATGTTTGGTAAAAGTGCGGCGCCAGATAGATCCCAACCGACGCATTGGTGGTGTTCCAGACACCGTCCTCATTCGAAGCGGTAACTTTGAAGCGGTAAGTTCCTGGCGCGATGTTTGTGTAATAGGCGATCCGCCGAGTTCCGGCATCGACCCAGTCCTTATCAAATCCCTGTAACTGATAGCGAAACTGAAGCTTTTGCGGCGCGATAAAGCTGGGAGTCGTAAACTGGAACTCCAAGTTTCCTTTACCAGGCGGGAGATGAACCTCAGTCGGTTGGTTGATGGAAAGCCGGCCTGCCGTGGTCTTTTCAACATTCACCGGGGAAATGCGTGTTGCGGGGTCGTCGTCTACCGCCAAAGACTGGACGATGACCGAAGGGGCCGAATCGTGGTGGGGAAGATGCTCGGGATCGATTTCAACCAGCCCCTTTCGCGTTGTGAACAGGAGCAGACCACTCTGAAGTCGCCACCCTGCGGGTTGGCGCTCTGGGAGTGAGGCTTCCCCCGTCTTCATGCCGTCTGCCACATCATAAAGAGTCGGATGAACGCGCATCAGCCTGCCGTTCGAAACGTTATCCAGTTCGTTCCGAGACACTCGAAAGATGCCGCGCGAGGTGCTGATCCACAGATTCCCGCCCCGATCGGCAAGAATGCGAGTAGGAATGTCGTCGAAGAGTCCCTGCTCTGATGTATAACGGGCAATGCTTCCGTCCGCGATTCGAAACCTGGTGATTCCCGGTACGCGCCCTCCTAGCCAAAGATAGCCTGCACCGTCGTCGAAGATCGACGTGACGGGAAATTTGACTCGTCGTTGCAAAGACTGCTCGGGCCGTGCTCCCCGTGTGAACCTGAACAGACCTTTAACTGTGCCGAACCACAAGGTCGTGTCGGGAGCTCGGTAGATTACGAAAGTATAGTTCCCGGGTTTCGAGAGAGGCGTGTTCCTGCCGTCGAACGTGAATTCCGCTAGGCGGTCATTCTTAAAACGGAAGACCTGAGTTCGAGATGTTGCAATAATCAACCCTTGGTCGTCTTCGCTGATGGCCGATATGAATTGGCCGAGAAGTTCTCCTCCCGCAGTGAAGGTCCTGAGGCGCCGATCCTTCCATTGGCCTAGTCCCTTTTCCGTCCCGATCCAAACGCTCCCATCCGCGCTGGCGTACAGTGAAGCGCCAAACTTTGCTGGCAGTCCGTCAGCAACCTTGTATTGCCTGACCGCACCTGCTCGTAACTCTGTCAGGCCGGCGCCGTCGCTGAACACGAAGATTCCTCCCCCGGCCCCCTCGGTAACAGCGGTCACATCGTTCGACAGAAGGCCCTCTGTTGAAGTAAGAGTGATGACGGGTGTGTCCTGAAATCGGTCCAGCCCGTTTGCCGTCCCGACCCACAGGTTACCTTCTCGATCTTGAATGATCGAATGCACATGATCATCGCTAAGGCCGTCTCTTGAAGTAAACGAACTCCACTTGTGATTTGTGAAGCGGAGAAGGCCTTGTCCGTTGGTTCCAACCCAAACATTGCCCTGTCTGTCTTCGGCGAGAGCGGTGATCTCGTTACCGGCTAGAACTTGGCTCTGAGCATTCAGTTGAAACCGCCCGGGAACCAACCGGTAGAGCCCCTTCTGCGTTCCCACCCAAAGGCCGCCTTCACCGTCCTCGAGAAGAGCCGTAGCACCGTCACGAGTCAGAACCTCGAATGTCAGCCTATCTCCCGTATACCTCATCAGGCCGCGTAAACCACCAAACCATAAATCGCCAGTTCGACTCTCGAGAGTCGAGACGATCCAACTCGTGCCCCTGCGAACCATTTCTACGCGATCTCGCCGAGCTAGAAAGATGAAATCATCGGCACCGATCCACACATTTCCATCGCTTGATTGGGCAACAACGCGTACGGTGCCATCCGGTAGGGCCGCAGGAGAAAACAGGCGGTCGAATCGCCCCGCCCTGTAAACGAGCGTTTCGGAAGGACCGCGGACGAGCAGGTGTCCGTCCCTCGTCTTGCAAATCGCACGTACCGACTCTCGAAGCGGCGAATTATCAAGGGAAGCATCGATGCGAACAAATCTCACGCCGTCGAATTGAACCAACCCGGCCGACGTCCGCAACCACAGGTATCCGTCGATCGTCTGCACTATCTGGTAGACCGCCTCGCCTGGCACACCGGTCTGTGAAGTCCAAATTTTATGGCCATACTGGCCAATATTTCGATGCGGATCGAGGCCGCCGGAAGCAGCCAAGATAAAGCCGGGCCGACCTAAGAATATGATCAGAAGAAAGAGCCGACCTAACCACGCCTCGCGCGCTTTCACAGATTGGCTAAATCGCCACTTCGCTCTTATCCGGGGTCTCTTGTGGCTTGGTGCGCTCGATCGACAACTCCCCAACCGCAGGAGTGTGCGCAAGCTGATGCAGAACCCGACGCAGCCGGCGAAGAAGGTGGTGATGATGTGAGATGTCAAGAGCGACACTCGAGGGACAAATATCAGCTTCGTGGTCTCGTAGACCGCGGTGGCGCACATCGCCACGAGTGTGACCCGCAAAGCTGTCAGGATTTGAGACCGCTTGGACATTAAGACTGTTTGGATAACAGATGAGCAAAGTCCCTTTTAAGTCTATGGAAACCTGAAGGCTTGCAGGTGATGCACTTTCAAAATCGTGAACTAAGGTAACTTCCACTACAGGAAAACCTCGTGCAGGAACTCGGCGGTGATTTCACTCAGTCAAGCGTAGACGGCGCGACCACAACCGTATAACTTCCATTGCCTCAAGCCCTCTCAAAGTTTGCTTAGTCAGTTGCGCGGTTCTGAAGGAACACCGCTTGGGCCATCACAGTTTCGACATTCGGACCCTACTACACGAGGTTCGGCCTCAGCTTGCGCTGCGAAGTTTTTCCTGTTGCCGCTTCTTCGCGAATTCCAGAACCGTTCTGAGTTCCTGCGCGATAACCGTGATTCGGGCCTGTTCCTCCAAGGTGAAATCGAGCCCCACCTTTCGCACTGCACACAAGCGGCCCGCAAACGCCGAACCTTGACCATGCATGACAACGCGCCACTCGCCGAGCTGTCCCGCTTTGGACCAAGTCCGTAATCGCGGAAGGAGGGATACGTCTGCCCGAATGCAGAGTACGCAACGAAGCTCTGAGGGTTGACGCGGACCAACACATCAGTACCGTGGTGCCAAACATACTCAATCCCAGCGACTGAGCAGTAGCCGGCATCCGCGAGAATAAGTTCGTGCGGACCCACACGCAGACGGTTCAATGACTCTCCGCTGCCTTCGGCAATCGTGGCCGTCACCTCGAAAAAGTCACACACCAAACTCGGAAGTCTGATGCTGTACAGAATCCTCCATTGGCTACCCGTCTTGCCTGGCTCTCTGACGATCGTGCCATCCACAAATCGGATCGTCCGACTGATACCTTCTTCGAGCCTGTACCCGACGTTTTCCCGAAGCAATTCGATACACAAACAACGTAGCCACTCCTCGCTGTTGCGCAGGCGTTTGAGCAAGGCGACATCCGAAATGTCGGTCCAGTTCGCCAGCTTAGCGCGCACAAACGTCTCCCGCAACGAGTAACCCCGCGCCACATGCAGCATTAGCATACGCAACAGCACGTCAGGCGATGGAAAGCGCTAACTTAAGGAATTGCGTTTTTACTCTTTCGGGGGGGCCTTCGCTTGATCCGTGAGCGGTGAGCAACACCTCGTCTTCGGGGAGAGGCGTTTCCGGAATGAAAGTAAGGTAGGGAGGGAGAGAAGGTGAATTTGTCGACGCTCAAGCGACGTACGCGAGTGCAAATTCAGCAGTTAGTGGCAGAGTTTGTTTCGCTAAGCAACACGATGTTGAGACCGCCACGCATTGCTTACGTCGCCGCCAGACGCATCCTCCGACGAGACCTTGGAGAACCGATGTTCTATTCCAGTTATCTCAACGCGTATTCTGAAACGATTCCAAAACAAACCCTTCCAGAAATGCTTCAAGCTATCATAGGTAAGAAGGATTCTTCCCCCATGAAACTGAGCCGAAGGGCAGAACCCAGGCGGGCGGAATCAATCAGGTAAATCATGTAGGCGCGCTAAGGTGAGCGCTGTATGCTCTTTACCTTTGCTGATCATGTATTTGCTCTACGATACGAGCGTATACTTCTGATTCAGCAAGGGTCAAGCTGGGGCGGTGTTCTGTGTCGGTACGTGTTCTCCTCATCGACGACAGCAAAGCCGTCGTGCGCGAACTCCGCTCCCTATTGTCGCTAAATCCCGGGTGGCTTGTGTGTGGGGAGGGGATAAACGGAGTTGAAGCCGTTGAGAAGGCAAGATCCCTGCGCCCTGATCTCCATTCTCATGGACATCTCCATGCCTCAAATGAATGGGATCGAGGCAACCCGAATCATTCGCCGAGAAGTTCCTGAGTCTGCGGTTATCCTGATCAGTTAGAATGATCCGATAATCGTAGCTAGCAAGCGGCGGAAAGCGGAGCGAGCGGATATCTCGCCAAGGCCGATCTCGCTCTTAATTTGGTGACCGTTATGAACAGAGTGGTTGAGCGTCAAAGTTCCGAGAAGCGGATGTCGTCAGGGGTGACGACGGAGTCTTCATTAGGCCATGACTTCCGCGTGCCGCTGGAGTCGGTGATTAGTACGCCCGAGCTGAAAAAACGCCCATCGCGATCGCCGGACTACCAAGCAGAGAGCCGCGCGCTATCGGCGCTTGCTCAGGAGATGGCCAATTCGTCCCAGAACGTATTGCAAAAGCTCGTCGATGTCGCGCTGGAACTTACTCGGGGTCAGTCGGCGGGGGTCAGCATTCTTGAAGAGGAAAAAGGACGACAAATTTTCAGGTGGCACGCTGTAGCCGGGCAATGGGCCGGGTATCTTGGCGGCACAATGTTGCGCGATGCCAGCCCCTGTGGCACGGTGTTGGATCGAAACGCCAGTATACTGTTCTCACACCCTGAACGGTATTATCCGATTCCTTCTAACATCACACCGCCTATTGTCGAAGTGTTGCTCATTCCATTCCACGTCGCTGACAAACCGATAGGAACGATTTGGGTCGTCGCTCACGATGAGAGCCTAAAGTTTGAAGCTGAGGATGAGCGAATCATGCGTTCCCTGGGCAAATTCGCCTCTGCGGCATATCAAACGTTGAAGCGGGTCGAGGCCTTGAAGGTAGAAGTTGCGGAGCACCGAGAAACGGAAGCGGCCCTCAGAAAGAGCGAATCAAACCTTCGTGATTTTCTTGAGAATGCAACCATTGGCATGCACTGGGTGGGGCACGATGGCAGAATTCTTTGGGCCAATCAGACCGAACTGAATCTTCTCGGCTACACGGCGGAGGAGTATGTCGGCCAGCATATCTCGGAATTTCACGTGGATGCGCCCGTGATTGAGGACATTCTCCACCGCTTGGGCGGAGGAGAAGTTTTGCGCGAGTACGAGGCCCGGCTGCGGTGCAAGGACGGCTCAGTTCGCCACGTGGTCATCGATTCGAGTGCGCTATTCGAGGACGGAAAGTTCGTACATACCCGGTGCTTCACCCGTGATATCAGCGATCGCAAGAAAGTGGAAGACCAATTGCGCGAGAGCGAGCGACGCTTCCGCGAGATGATTGACCTGCTTCCCGCCGCTATTTATACGACGGATGCCGAAGGCCGTCTCACGCACTTCAATCCGGCCGCTGTCGAATTTTCCGGTCGTGTGCCCCAGCTAGGTACCGACCATTGGTGTGTTAGTTGGAGGATGTTCCTGCCAGATGGAACCCCTTTGCCGCACGACCAGTGCCCGATGGCGGTCGTGCTCAAGGAGGGCCGCGTCATTGACGGTGCGGAATGCATCGCCGAGAGACCCGACGGCAAGCGTGTTTGGTTCACGCCCTACCCCAGGCCCTTGCACGATGGCGAAGGCAGGATCGTCGGCGGCATGAACATGCTGTTGGACATCACCGAACGAAAGGCAGCCGAGCGAGCAAGCGGGCTGCTGGCTGCGATCGTCGATTCATCCGATGAGGCGATCATCAGCATGAATCTCGATAGCATTATTACCAGTTGGAATCGAAGTGCAGAGCGGTTGTTCGGCCACAAAGAGGATGAAGCCATCGGACGGAACGTAGCTCTAATCATCCCGCCGGACCGTCGGGAGGAGGAAACCACGATTCTCGACCGCCTCAAACGGGGAGAACCCATCGAGCACTTCGAGACCGTCCGGGTTCGCAAAGACGGCTCGACGTTCGATGTATTGCTTACAATTTCGCCAGTGAAGGACCCCGCAGGGCATATTATCGGGGCCTCCAGAATGCCGCGGGACATCACTCAACGAAAGGAGGCGGAGCGCACCACCGGTTTGCTGGCCGCGATCGTGGACAGCTCTGATGACGCGATCGTCAGTAAGAGTCTTGACGGCGTGATCAGTAGCTGGAACAAGGGTGCGGAGCGGATGTTCGGATACAATGCCGACGAAGCGATTAGGCAACACATCACTCTAATCATTCCGCCGGACCGCCGACAGGAAGAGGCGATGATTCTTGAGCGGCTCAAACGAGGCGAGCGCGTCGACCATTTCGAAACTGTGCGCGTGCGCAAAGATGGCACGCCACTCGATATTTCACTGACAATTTCACCGGTGAGAGATGGCGAAGGCCGAGTAATCGGAGCCTCGAAAGTAGCGCGGGACATTACCGAGCAAAAACGGGCTGAGCAAGCGTTGCGGGAAAGTAAGGAGCGGCTGCGCTCGTTTGCAGATGGGCTTGAAACCGAAGTGCACCTCCGGACCCGGGAACTGGAGCGAAGAAACGCGGAAGTGCTGGACCAGTCGGAGCAGCTACGTGACCTTTCAAACCGGCTCTTGCGATCCCAAGACGACGAACGCAGACGCATCGCGCGCGAACTCCATGACAGTGCAGGCCAAATTCTAACGGCCCTGGGCATGAGGCTTGGTAACATCGGTCAGGGTGTAAGACATGATCCACAGCTTGCCGAAGGGGTGCAAGACAGCCGGGAACTTGTTCAGCAGCTGAGCAAAGAGATACGGACAACGTCCTATCTGCTGCATCCCCCCCTGCTTGACGAGAATGGTTTGCCCGAAGCGATTCGTTGGTATGTACAAGGTCTGGAGGGGCGCAGCGATCTGAAGATCGAGCTGTGCATCTCCGACACCTTTGGCAGACTTCCCTGCGAAGTGGAAATGGCGCTGTTTCGTATTGTGCAGGAATGTCTCACCAATATTCATCGCCATTCCGGCAGCAAGAAGGCGATAATACGGATTGTGCGCAAGGCAGAGATTGTATCCCTGGATATTCAGGACGAAGGCAAGGGAATACCGGCAGAAAAATTGGTTAGTATTCAGGGGCAGAACGCAGGCGTGGGAATTGCGGGAATACGCGAGCGGGTCCGCCACCTGAGAGGAACTGTGAACATTCAATCGAACCCCTCAGGTACGACGATCTCGGTCACGTTGCCGGTTCCCATGGATGTTGTTTCCCAACCTGAGAGCATGGTTTCATAAACTAGAACTGCGGGATGAGTTTCTTCGCGGAGGTCGGCGTTATGCGTATTCTCATCGCCGATGATAGTAGCGTTGTTCGTCGTGGTGTGTGTGGAATTTTGTCCGCTGAGAAGGATTTGGAAGTCTGCGGAGAAGCCAGGGATGGACCGGAGGCACTGCAGAAAGCTCGGGAACTTTTGCCCGACCTGATCCTGCTCGATATAAGTATGCCAGGGATGAATGGGCTGGAAGCGGCGCGACTTCTTCGGAACGAAGTATGCCAGGCAAAGATTTTAGTGATTAGTCACCATGACCCAACTCAGCTGCTGCCCAGCGTCATAGCAGCAGGCGCGGACGGTTGCATAGACAAAGGTCGTCTTTGCGAAGATTTGGTGGCGAGTATCAGGAAAATCAAGTGCGCCTGAAGCCGCAACGAAAGATGGGCTTCAGGCACAACGGTTCGCAATTACCGCTCCTGAATTGTCAGTTGATCTTCCACTTCACGATCACCGGCATATAGTTTTGCAATCCGAACTGCCTTGTCGCGATCGTCAGGGGTGGGAACCGATCCAGCGAGTTTCACGCTTTTCTCGGTCAAAGTGACTTGAATATCTTTGCTTTCCAAACCCGGCTCTGTCTTGAGCTTTTCCTCGATTGCGGTCTTGGCTTCTAAGGACCCCGAGCTCTCCGGACGACCGTCAAGAGGGGATGTCGGAGTCCGGCGATTTGGGGTCTCGGCAACGCTCGCCTCCGCTCCATACTTTTTGACCGTCGCCATAAATCTTTGGGACCCTTCCGGCGCTTTCACCTGCCCCTTAAGTATGCGAGCCGAGGGGATCATGCGACCGTACAAAATGCGCGTTCCGTCTTTGTCTTGGGTGATCGATGCACCGTTTACAGTCACTCCCGCAAATGCGCCACGAGCGCGAGAATAGGTCAGTACTTCGGCACGCATCTTCCAGTCAGTCTCGCCTTGAACGTGGCGCCCCACGGGGCCGGCGGCGGCCGAAGCGTCGGCTCCAATCTTAAACTTGCTGGAAAGCATTCGTTCCATTCCGTGGTCGTTCATAATCAGCATGACCACATCCACTGCTTCTCCGCCAATTTGCAGTCCCCAGCTTCCTCCGGTTACCGAAAACGGTGCCGGTGCGCTCCATCCCGAGCTAGTCCGGCATGTAGCTAGTCCTCTTCCGTGCCGACCTCCGAAGATAAAGCCGATTTTGACCATGGATGGTATGACCGCAACACACTTCGCGGAGTCGAGAAGCTCTTCGGGAATTCCCTTGTCTGGCGTCCCCATGATTTCATCCAGAACGGTGGCAGCGGCATCCATCCGTTTCACTTGTTCCGATGGTTCTTCTTCCGCATTCGCGACCGTGTTCGCCATCACGCTCAAGGTGAGAACCACTAGCATCGCTATCGTTAACTTCATTAGACACATCCTCTGCGCGAATACGCGCGATTGTGAATTCTTAGGACCGGCAAACATGACCTTCATGCAAGAACATTGGAGAAGTGCGGATCCCAATTGACCGTCAGTGTCGATTCCTACTCTCAGTAGGAATGAAGGAAAGGACAAGAAAGCCTAAAATTGAGCATACCGACGAGCAACGGGCAGGTATATCGAGGCCATTCGGTACGAACGATTCCGATTGACTGTAGAGCATCCAGATGAGTGTTGGGGTTGTCCCTCCCCGCGTCCGACATCTTCTGGAAGCCTTATCATAAGGCGACCCCGCAAACGCTGCTTTTTGCACCTAAGGTTGTGACAGTGACGCCTGGACGAATCGGCGCGCGTCAAAAAGGAGTCAACTTATGACGAACGAAAATGAGAAGAATTCCCAGCAATCCAGCGAGGCCAACCCTAACGATCCGCAACACAAAAGCAATCCGCAACAGGGAGATATCCGACGGCCAGAAGACGTGAATCAGGAGCCCACGAAGAAGGCTCCCGGTCAGGATTTTGACCGTAAGGATCGCGAAGGCTCGGAAGACGTAGAAAAGCGCCGCGCTTCCTAAGCTCTTGACCTTCGGATGCAACCGCTGTCCCCCTCTTCGCTAGACGAAGGGTGGGGCCGCACTTTTTCGAATCGCAAGACGCATGATCTAAAGCACTGGCGCGAACCGCCCTTCTGTCTCACAGAGAGTCAACATCTCTGAGCGGCCATGACCTTTGCCCCTGTTCAGAACAAGAGGCCACGAGCGAAAGTAGCCTCCCGTACAGCAATCGATTCTTGGACTTACCGTGTGAAGGGTATTTGCGAGCTGACGAAGGGAGCGCATTGTGCTACTAGGGTTATCGGGATGGTTATTTCACTTGCGAGTCGAGTCTTTACCCTTCCTTTTATTCCTCGGTACGATACATCCCCTCACAGCCTAATCAGGTCGAGGGCAGAACAGCTCTTCAATTGAAAGGGAGATACATGGAAACCAAAGTACGTAATGGAGTTGCAGAAGATCGCATCACTGGAGCAATCGAGTCACAGACATCGCGAATTCCGAGCTCGGGATATTTGGCGGCGGCATTTGGAGCCATCGCTGCCTCAGCCATATTGAAGATGGTTGGCAAGGATGATTGGGCCCTTTTCGTAGGACAGTGGCCTGCCGCATTCATGCTCATGGGCGTCTATAACAAAATGGTCAAACAGCACGGCTCGGATGCATACAGCCAGGCTGCATGACGAGAGTCGTTGCCCGCCTGGTCTGTTCGCGGGGAGCGAAAAAATAATGCAGGAAGAAAGCGAGAGGAAATATGTCTATTGTAGCCTGGGTTCTATTGGGATTAATCGCTGGGTTCGTTGGAAGCTAGCTGGTGAATAAAACAGGGGAAGGTGTACTCCTGGATATCGTCCTCGGCATTGTGGGCGCGATAGTCGGTGGTTACGTCTTCAGCATGTTTGGCGCGCACGGTGTCACCGGCCTGAACAATTACAGTTTAATCGTAGCCGTGATTGGCTCGGTCCTGGTGTTGGTGATCTACCACGCGGTCAAAGGAAGCGCGAAACAGACTTAGCGAAGGCCACGGTTCCTTTATCCTGCCCACAGCCGCCAGGAAGGGTTGGGTAGCTAGAGCGATCAAGAAAACGGGTCCACGATCGGGTACAAGTCGGTTTCGGACATGGCAAGTAAGTTTCGAGTCCGCGGTGATTGAGCGACGTTCACGGAGTATGCCATTTCGCCAATTGAAATGGTCGGTTGCGCGACTTTTCCGAAAGAGCTCGTGCAATCTGATTCCACGAAAAGAGCGTCTGTTGCAAAGAGAGGTTTGGCTCGATAGCTTGCTGGATCTGGTGAAGCGCGAAACTGAATTCACGCGAAGGGCTGCACGGTCCTACGCATCGAGAGTGAGCAGCCCGAGGGGGAAATATCACGTCCGATACGAATCAATTTCTGTGCCAGGAGCGTGACAAGCAATTTCCCAAAAAGCCAAGCACGGGCGCTGCGGTCGTCATGCTTGGGCACGTGCCCCAGTTGGGCAAGGCTCTTCAATCGCTTAAACACAAGTTCAATTTGCCAACGCATACGGTAGGATTCCAGAACTTCCGCCGTCGAACCGTTGGCGAGGGTCGTAAACACGATCACGTACTTAGCAAATTCGAATGTTCCCGGCCTAGTGACCATTTGCTTCTTGCTCGCCCTGCGCAGCAAGCGCCGATGTGCTTTTTGAATCGCGCAGTCGCTCTTTCGTACTGCACACAAACGGCCCGCAAAGGCTGAACCTTGACCATGTAAGACGACCGGCCATTCGCCTAATTGCCCGACCTTCGACAAAGTGCGTAGTCGCGGAAGCAGGGAGATGCGTCTGCCGTATGCAGAATATGCCACGAAACTCTGCGGGTTTACCCGAACCAACACATCAGCACCATGTTGCCACACATACTCAATCCCAGCGATTGAGCAGTAGCCGGCATCCGCGAGAATAAGTTCGTGCGGACCCACAGACAGACGGTTCAATGACTCTCCGCTGCCTTCGCCAATGGTGGCCGTGACCTCGAAAAAGTCACATACCAAACTGGGCAGTCTAATGCTGTACAGAATCCTCCATTGGCTCCCGGTCTTGCCTGGCTCTCTGACGATCGTGCCATCCACAATCCGCATTGTCCGACTGCTAGTTTCTTCGAGAGGGTGCACGACGTTTTCCCGAAGCAATTCGATGCACAACAAACGCAGCCACTCCTCACTATTACGCAGGCGCTTGAGCAGCGCGACATCCGAAATGTCGGTCCAGTTCGCCAGCTTGGCGCGCACAACCGTCTCCCGCAACGAGTAACCCCGCGCCACATGCAGCATTAGCGTACGCAACAGCACGTCAATTGATGGAAAGCCGCGCAGTCGCTCCACCGCCCCCGACTGCCACGCTATTTGCTGCCATCCTGCGGGAAACAACGACGTGAGCACTTTCCAGCTTTCTTTGGCGATACTCATTCAACAAGCTTATATCCACCGACACCAAAAACGTTTCCTTAAGTTAGCGCTTATGCTGCTCCAGCGCCTTAAGCGCGAGTAGGTTATCGCCGCAGATCAGGCGATTGTCGAAGATGTCGTCATCGGTGACGCGAGTCTTGGCATGATAGCTTTTGTCTGACTCTTCCAACAGGATGCGCGGTTCCAGCCGGGGCCTATTTTCCTTGCCGATCCATGTCAGCTCAAGTTTTTGTCTTCGTTGCATTTCAGTTAGTTACCACTCTGTGGCGGCTGGGCACCTGGACTCGTTAGCGGATGCAGTTGTCTCGCTTTGCATCCGCACGAGTAAAACGATCCCGTGTTCTTTTTGGGTAATTCTCCGCAACCCGAACAAATCAGCGCATCCAGCAACGTGGTGGTTGCGGTGCCGAATTGGAGAATTTGGGCATCGGAGACATCCATTCCTTGCATATTAAAATGTGCGCCTACGAGGTTGCGAATCCACGTCGTTGAGTCGATCGCATCCAGCAGCGGCTTGATTTCCATTGTAGTTTCGGTCTGTTGCCCCGCCTTCTTATCTTGCACAATGGTGACAGTTTTAAGAAGTTTCCGAAGCTTTGACTCGATTCCAGACAAATAGTCTCCGAGGGTGTAATTGCCTGACACTTTGCATGGCAGTTTGCATTCATAAAGGAAACAGACATGTCCGAGGACAGCCTCCAGAAGAACACCTGCCTTTGAAGCCACGGCCTGCCGGTCAATCGGCTCCTTCGCCAAAGCCTCTTTGAGGTCATCGGCTTCCAATTTGGTCTTGGTGTGGCGAATGCCTCGTTGCTGCGACCACGGAAGTAATTCAATCAGCTGTACCTGCAGGGCTGGACCTTTGGCGAATCGATATCTATTTCGCCAGGGTCTGTAGTGTGTGGTGATTAGGAGCGGGTGTTTCAGTTCCTCATGGATCATCTCGATGAACCGATCAACATGAGCTTCGTCCGCAGACGTCAAAACGTCATCCAGAACCAGCAGCGTATCGCTCGTTGCATCCTTTTCAGCAAGAGCGAGGAAGATGCAAATGCCAAGCGTGTCGAGGTGGGCCTCACTGTAGTAGCCCTGAGGTGGAACATCGTCTTTAGATTCAAATCGGCTGGATACGTTGAGGCTGCGTCGCCGGTCCGGATCAAGCTGGAGTTTGATGTTCCCTAGCTTTTCTCCAGGATGGAGTTTTCCGTATAAAATGTCCACTCTATCCGAGATGACATCTAGAGCGTTGTCGACGAATGCTTTTCGCTCGGATTCAACGATTTTCAAGACTGCGGCGAGCCGTTGTGTGAGCGACTCAAGCCCCTTCGCCTTCTTTTGGTGCTTGAGCACGGCAGCGTACTGGACATTAATAGCCCGCAAGTCTCCAAGCTCCCTAGCGAGGGTTGTCTGTTCGGTCGGAAGGGGTCCTTCACATTGTTCACAGGTCGTGAGCAGGTTGTGAGCTTGAATCAGTGCTTGTGGAATCCGATGTTCTGCCGGCATGTCTCGCAAGAACGCGAAGGTTCCCCACTCGATGCGCCGATTCACAATTGACGACAATTTCGATCCCTGAAAGCCTTTCAATAATTTGACCGCGGCACTTAGAAACCTCGTCTGTTTGTCCGTGACGAGGGTCTGGCTGCTCTCTATTTGTTTCATCGCGGCATCCAGCTTACGAGAGGCCTTTGCAACGGCTTCGCCCGCAGACTTTCGCGAAGAAATACGCGCTAGCAAAAGGCTGCGGTCGATCCCTTGCTCGCACACGGGACAATCTTGCTGATCTTCCTGGAGTGTCAGAAATTCTTCGGCAGCATCCAGCAGTTTGAGCAGATCGCTGTTCGCTTCGCTGCTTGCTTCTTCAGCAGCGTGCAAATCAATAGTGAAAGTCTGCACGGACGCAGCTTCAGTCTCAGCTCGCGCTTGGATTGTGTTTAAGTCGGACAATGCATTCTTGCACGATTGAATCAGCGAACGTAGTCCGGAAATGTGTTCTGATCGTGCGCTATACTCCGACGCATCCGCCTCATTCTTGCTCTTAGCCCAGACAAACAAGTCCGGCTCAGTGGTCACAGCTTCAGTTTTCAGTTTAGTCAGAGCAGCAACTGCCTCTTCGTAACTTTGGGTGGAGGAATTGAACTCCTCATTGACAGTCCGGAGGGCTTCTCTCAGTGCGTTTTCTGATTGCTCGACATTAGGTACTGCGAGGAATCGGCTAAACGCCTCATATCGTTCTGCGGGCCGCGCATCAACAATTCCGAGAATCTGGCTGCGACGCAGGATTTTCGCCACGGGGCGTGGCTTTGAACCTGTCGCCTTTGGCTTTCCGGCCGACAGTGCTGCAGTCCAAATCTTGGTGGACCATTTAAGCTCGACTTTGAGATCCCCCGCCTTGCAGCCTAGTGCTGGCAGATAGTCCTTAACTGGAGTGGATTGCCTGCCGTCGAGTTGGCCTGCTTTTTCATTGCAAACAAAATCAATTGCATCAACGACGGTGGATTTACCCGTGCCGTTCTCTCCAAAGATCATCACAACTGCCTTATCTTCAAAGACGAACTCGACTGGGGTCGTTGCCCCACGAAATCCGTGCAGAGATAGTTCTTGCATTGGCATTTTCATGGCCGCTGATTGCCCTCTGCCTTTGAAGGACTTCCCAATTCGACCAAGAGCTTCCACTCAGCGCTGGACAGACTGCCCTTGCGGAGTCCTTCTCGAATGCGACTGAGCCTCTCGTTGTTGACGAGTTTAGCCGCGCCAATCGCCTCTGTGATCTTTTCGGCAAGCTGCTCGTCGGGTGTCGATGGGACCGGCGTAGTTTGGTCTGGCATAGTCTTTCCTATTCGAGTCGCCATCGGAGAGTAAATAAAACCTCAGTGCTCACGCGCTGCTTTAACCGCGCCTCGACCTCCGATATCAACGATTCCTTGCGTCCGTCGATCTGATCTTGAGTGGCGAAGAGCTCGCGCCGCTTCTTGGAACGTGCCGCTTCCATTTCCTTCGCTTTGCGATGCAGACGAAGTTTCGCTTCTAGTGATGGCTCCAGACGAGCTTCGCGTTTCACCGCTTTCATCTCGATGTCGAGGTCCTTCAACTCTAACTCCAGTGTCACCTTCAGATCGTCGGCCCATTTGTCCAGCTTCTCTGATTCCTCGTCGAAGCAGGTTACGTTACGTCGCATGAGCGATTCGAGAACCTGGCGTTGCTGCCCCTCTAACTGCTGATCTAAGCCCTCTTTCGCCTCATCCGCAATGGCACACTCGTGTCCGGCCTCGTCAACGCTGAGAGAGAAAAGACGCCGACACTGGTCAGGGTCCAGAGGCGAGCCATCATCGGCAAAGGCCGCGAAAAGAAGATGGTCTTCCCGTTCCAGAGCCGCCACACTCAACGAAACCAAACGCAAAACGCCACTGTGGCCCACTAGCGACTCCAGCACAGAAATGTTACGCCCCGTGCCAGAATAGCGAAACGTCAATTCCTTGGCGGGTAGCGCGACCCGTTTGCACTCCGCGATAACTCGCTGCGCCAGAGGATGCCCGAGACGGTAAAGATTGGCATCCTGCACATCTCTGCCACTACGATAGGGGCCAGGATGAATGTTCGCGTCGGGAAATGGATTCGACTTGAGCGTGAACGAGAGGCCTTGCTCGTCGAACTCGGCGTACTTCGTTAGATAGATGCGTGTGAGCTGCCACAGCCAGCCATCGTACTTGCTGAGAACCTCACGGCTATTGCGAAGGTTGACTCGCAGCTTTTCATGTACTTCTTCGTCGAAATGTTCCAGGAGTTTCTGGCGCGTGATCTTCATGCGTTCGTCGATTTGCTGCTCCATTTCCTTCTGTAACTGATCGAACTCAAAGGCAATCTGCCCCTCGTTCCGGCACTGCTGATAGATGCCGACGATGCGCTTCTCGAAATCCACACCGGATTCTATTGTGCCGAGAACGTCGTCGCTCGCACCGAAGACTCCGCTGAAGAGTTTGAACTTTTCAGCAAGAAGCTCGTACACGCGCTGGTCGGCAGCATTCTTCTTGTTAAGGAAGTTCAGTACCACCACGTCGTGTTTCTGCCCGTAACGGTGGCAACGACCAATGCGCTGCTCGATGCGCTGCGGATTCCAAGGTAAATCGTAGTTGATGACCAGCGAGCAGAACTGAAGATTGATGCCCTCCGCCGCTGCCTCGGTCGCAATCATGATGCTGGCTTCATCGCGGAAGTAGTCCACGAGCGCCGCTCGAAGATCAGCCGTCTTCGAGCCGGTAACCCGGTCGGTACCCCGATGTCGCGTGAGCCACTGCTGATAGATCTCGCGAGATTTTGCGTCAGCGTTGGAGCCGTTGAAGAGAACGACTCTCCCCTTGTACGCACTTGCCTCAAGGATCGAGCGAACGTACTCCTGCGTGCGGGTGGATTCGGTAAAGATGATTGCCTTTTCGCGTCCGCCCTTACTCTTGGCCTCCGTAAGCCCACGGCGGAGTGCCGTCAATAGTCGCTCCCCCTTGGAATTCTTCAGAATCGACTTCGCCAGCTCCGCGAAGAAGCGCAGATCGCTTAGTTCATGCTGCATGAGCTTGCGCTCTTCTGGCGTGTAGGTGCGTTTCGGCTCTGGCGCGTCCCCATTCTCGGCGTCTGCGCTCCATTCGTCGCTGATCTCGTCGAGCGACTCGAAGTTGTCGGACACCTCGTCGGGGATTTCCTCTACAGCAGCTTGTGCCTGTTCGGCGGCCTCCAGCTTGTTCGCCAGCCCCTCCAGAGTTCCTGCAATTGCAAAGGTCGAAGATGCCAGCAGACGCCTGAGAATCAGGGTCATTAATTTGCGCTGGCTTGGCGGAAGAGCGAAGAGATTCTCGCGTTGTAAGTAGTCTGAGACAAGGTTGTAGAGCTTTTGTTCCGCATCACTTGGGATGAATTCCTCAACCATTGCAATACGGTTGGTGTAGGGCACATATTCGAGCACTTGTCGCCGGAGGGTCCGCTGGCAAAGCGGCTTGAGTCGCTGTTTCAGCGTATCGAAGTCCTCCTCCGAATCTAGCCGGGAGAACTGGCTCTTGAAGCTCTTCAGATCACCAAAAGTGAAGTCATCAATGATGCTGACGAGTCCGAAAAGTTCCAGGAGTGAATTCTGGAGAGGCGTGGCCGTGAGCAGGATCTTCGGCCGACCAGCGAGCGCCTCTTTTATGGCGTTCCCAATCTTGTTGGTCGGCTTGTAGACGTTGCGCAGCCGATGGGCCTCGTCGATTATGACGAGGTCCCAAACGACTTGGCTGATGTAAGCGTCTCTTGAGCGAGCGAAGTGGTAGGAGCAGATGACGATCTCATCCCGGACGAAGGGATTGAGGTTCTGCTGTTTGATCTGCTCATTGAAGCTCTTAGTCTCCAGAATAATCGACGGCAAGAAAAACTTATCCGAAAGCTCTTGATTCCATTGTTTACGGAGGTTCGCTGGAACGATGATGAGCAGCTTCCGCTTGCGCTCCGCCCACTTCTGGGCCAGAAGAATGCCGGCTTCGATCGTTTTGCCAAGGCCCACTTCATCAGCCAGAATCGCACCCTTCGAGAGCGGTGAACGAAAAGCAAAGAGCGCGGCCTCGATCTGGTGAGGGTTGAGATCAACCTGAGCATCGGCAAGAGTGGCAGCGATCTTTTCGACGCTATCTGCCGCGCACTGCTTGGTGAGCTCGTAAGCGAAGTACTTGGCGTGGTATGCAGTGCTCATAGGCAAACGGCAAACTTCTTCAGAGGTGCTCTAATGACAAACCGAGCTCAAAGGCGCCGACAATTTCACTCGACCAAGACTATCTCATATTTTCTGACAGGAAACCTCCAATCGATCATTCCGGAGAGAAGTTCGGTCGTCAGTAAGTTACTCGGCACGGCTGCGGGGATGCGGGACAGAAATTCGCCTAGCGGTTGGGAAGGGGGCACTTATCGTTACTCAGTCATGGCAAGGCTCCGAAGAGTCTCCGGCTAGGCTCTAGTCCAATATTGACTTGGAGTCCACGAGCGGACCTCGGCCTCTGCCTGCGAATCCCCGGAGATGCACGGCAAAAGAAAAGTGCGAAGGATGGTACCGACTTCTTCAAGAGATGGAGCCTCATCTCCAGGATTTAGTCGGCTGACGAATGCAGCCCACTGCTGCTTCTTCTGCGAATCGTTAAGAAATTCCTCCGTTAGCGCAAACGGAACTACTGTGGGAATGGTTGAGCCGCGTCTTTCAAACGAAGCAAGGATCGCGTTGCGTAGGGATGCCATATCGAATGTCCAAGTGTTTGCCATGAACCAGACATCGTAGAAGTCCTTCATCCGGCTGTTGCGGATGTCGAGCACGACCATCGCGTGAAACTTCTCCGCGATGCTTGCTTCTCGCGGATACGCACGAATGAGAGGTGCTTCTATGGGCAAGAGGACAGGAAACGACGCTAGTTCGGGTTCCGGGTAAACGGCATCGCCAAATCCGATGTCGATCTGCAGTGGAATCCGCGCTCCGGCCAAATCGGCTAAGAGCTTGATGCGGACTCCATCGTACTCGTCATCCTCTTTAATTTTGGTGCCCTCGACCGATGCACTGTCGAATACAAGGCCGTCTTCGCCCTGAATCTCGCAGATCGCCCGAATCGTCGTTTCAACTTCTCCGATGGCGGATGATCCCTGTCCGAGTAGATCCAGATCCTTTGTTGGCCGGTGAGTGTGGCCTGTCCAGAGCGTAAAGAGTGTGGCTCCCTTGAGGGCAAATTGGTCCCGATGTTGCGACCGGCCCAGGCGATACAAGAATCGTTCAATGGCGTATCTGCCAAGCACGCGTTGGTAGTCCTCGCCTTTACCCTGTGCGAGCGAAAGCAGGCGCGCGCGGATGGATGCCGCTGTGTTCTTGCGCGGCTCTTGTGTCACAGCGCCTCCATATAGGGGCGAATGACATTGCCAACCCGGCAGATTTTGGCGTAGCGGTAGACTTCATTGATGCTGGCCTTTTTCTGGCGAAGACAATCTTTTAGAGCTTCGATTGCGACATCGAGTCCGATTGTGTTCCGAAATTTGAAAGAGTCGGCGACGGTCTTCGCGGCTGAATAGACGCGGACGGGGACTCCCTCCACCTGATGATTTTCGATTCCCTCGGTCAGCGATGGTCCTGAGAGCCGAACGATCTTGAGTGAAGGCGAAGGGAGCACAGGCTTTCTTGCTCCTTTACGGAGAGCGATCCAAACAGAAGGAGGGCTCTGGGTCGTGATCTCGTGAAAGGCAAGCGCAGAAAGCAGGCAAATAACAGCTTCCGGCACACGTTTCGCCACTTCAGCGTAAGAGTGGCGTTCCGTAACGTTAGCGTCTGGCACGGTGTAAATTCCACGTCCGGAGCGATTGAGCTTGCCCTGGCGGTGGAGACGAAGAAGGTATTCCCGCGGTAGGCCGATGGCTTCGATATCGCGGGGCCTAACCATTCCGTGTTCGCCGATGTACTGCATAATCTTCTGAAGAGGCTTTGCCATAGCGAATGTCTCAATACGTCATTACTTAATCATATCTAATGACGTTTTGCAACACACTATGGGTATTACTTCAAATACCCTGCCCCAGACTGAGATCTGTCATCGCGTTAGCTGTCGAATGAGAGAACTCAACAGCGGAACTCTTGGAAACCTCGCCACTCAACCTTTGGCCAAGATCGGCAGCGTCATTGGTGTAGATTTTAGCGTCGCGGCTTGCGCGCGAGATGGAAACGTAGGCGAAGCGGGAGTTGAGCAGGTCTGGGTGGACGCTGGTATCGCCGTGAACGAGGACGCGTTCTGCAGTGAGTCCCTGGGAGCTATGACTGGTGACGGCGTAGCCGTGGTCGAAATGGCGGTGGTCGCTGGCGTTGAACTCGATCTGGCGGTTGTTGTCGAGGCGGGCAGAAACGCGACCCTCGGGTTGAATTGCTTCGATCAGGGCCATGTCGCGATTGGCAACGCCGAGCGATTTGTCGGGCGCGGTGAACTGGAT
>PLBY01000116.1:0-4794 GCA_003134655.1 Acidobacteriaceae bacterium | reverse complement strand
CGATTCCGATGGCTTTGCTGCCACGTGTGTAGCGAACTACGTCGTTGATCTCGTAGTGGCTTGCCCATGATCGTTCGGCTCCGGTCATGTCCTGACGCTGAACTAAAACACCGAAACGATGATCTTCCACAGCGAGGGCTCCAGTGGCCTTCAACTCCTGGCGAACAGCGGCGTTCAGGTCGCGGCGGGAGGCATTGTCGGGTGAGACGATGAGAGTGTTTTCGGGCGATTCGACGTAACTCTTGGCGATGGTGCGGATGCGGTGTTCTGCGTTGGGAATTTCCTTCACACGGCCCTGCTCTTGGAGGGCGTCGAGCGCGGCAGAAACGTGGCCTGTAGCCAGCAACTCGACGGCAGATTTTAGAGCCGGGTCCTGCTGGCGAACGATCTCATCAAGTCTGGCGGTACGCATTCCGGCTTCCTGCAGTTGCTCGAAGGGGCGGCCCGCTTCGACGCCCTGATGCTGGCGGGTATCACCGACCAGAAGCACGCGGTCATTAGGACCAACGCGCGAAAGAAACTCGCGCATCTGGTTCGTGCTGGCAAGGCTCGATTCATCGACAACGTAGAAGTGCCTTTGCTCTCGTGGGTCGGGATTTGCAGTGCGGGCGAGGAAGCCTTGCAAGGTTCCGGCTTCGATGCCCGCCTCATTCAGTTGGCGCGCAGCACGGGAGGTCGGGGCGAAGCCCTCAACCTGATAGCCCTGCCCTTCCGCAGCGCTGCGGATGACTGTGAGCGTGGTCGTCTTGCCTGAGCCGGCGAAGCCTTGAATTCCTTGAATGCGGTCCGGCGAGCTGAGCACGTCCTCCACCACGGTCTTTTGTGCTCGGTTGAGGTGCGGGTGCTGGTCGGCAGCGGCGATGGCTTGCGGACGCGGCAGAACCGGCTCAATATGGTTTTGTCCCTCACGGACTCTGCGGATAATTTCATGTTCCGCCTCGATGGTTTTCGCGGTGGTGAAATGACGGCCGGGAACGCTTTTAGGTCGCTCAACGATTTGAAATTCCCCGGAAGCCAAGCGAGCGTCGAGATGGGTGCGGACCTGGGCATGGGTGATCTCGCCCATGCCGCGCCGGAGCCCGTCGCGGATTAGGGCTCGTTCATCTACAACCGCCTCGCGCTCGAAGTTCTTGTCACGGGAAAAGGTGAGAGATTCTCGAACCCGGTCCAACGAGTTGACGGGCTTCTCCTGATGTTGAGACCGTTCACGGGCTGCGCGTACAACAACGTCGGCTTGGTGCCCAAAGTCTGCTGCCAGTTTCCGGTGCGCGGCCATCACTTCGCGCGGCGAATGAATTTCTTTGCGGTCACGCGTCGAGTGCGCAGCGACCTCGGCAGCTTCCTTCCCCGAGCGCCCGGTGCGTTCTAGGTACTCACGAATCTGCTGGCTGCGAGGACTGGATGCGTCGAGGTATTCCTGTGTGTAGCCCTTTATCTCCGGGGCGCCGCATCGCCCTGCCGTGATTTCGTAACCGAGTTGCCGCAGTTTGTACGTCAACTCGGATTGATAGATAGCCGTCGCAAATTGCTGTGAGGCGAAGAGGCTCTGCGGCTGGACGGCGCGAGGCTGGCCGTTGTCGCGCTCGGTAACGTTGAAAACGACCGCGTGTGTGTGCAGTTGGGGGGCGACATAGCCATCGACGGGGCGGGCGGTATCGTGCTCAAACTTGGCGGCGATAAACCTGCCCGTCGTCTCGGGCGGATGATTGCCGCCGATGCGGGCCTGCGTATAGTGCTCCAGTTGGTCGAGGGCAACGCGGACGCTCGCCCGGTGCGCTTCGCGGACTCGCTCATCGCCGCCGACTAGAGCAGTAAGAGACACGGATTTGGGCGCGGAAAAGGTCGCATCCCAGCCGGCCCGGTGCTCCATCGTCTTGATGGTCTTGCCGTCGGCATCTTGATATTCATAAGACGCTCGTTGCCGCACAAGCTGCTCGCTGGTCTGTGGATGCTGGCCTTGGCTGAGTTTCGCGAAGTCCTCGGCAGAGACGCTCCCGGCAAGGCCGAACTGCTCGGCCAGTCTTCCTTGCCATTCGCCCGTGATGACGCCGCGTTGGGACCAATAGTTCTGTTCCTTCGCAGTGAATTCCTTTTGGTGGTAGGTCTGCGCCTGAGTAGCGGAGAGCGGCTTTGAAATAGTCAGCATGGCAGTTACTAGCCCCGAAGATTGAGGCTTTCTTGGGCGTTGACGTTCCTCTCAGCCTCGGTCTCCTGTGGCACGATCTCCGTAGCTGTCCGTGGCGATTTTCGCGGCGGTAGTGTGGTCACATCTGGTTCCCGCTTCAGTTCAGCCGCCTGCAGCTGGGGCCTAGCCGCTCCGATGTTTTTGGGATCGTAGGGAAGCTTGTCCTCGGGTGTATCGCGGAGATCGAAGTCACTGGCGATAACCGGCATATCCAAGTATGGGAATGAGAAGCGCGTCACATAGTTCTCGTATTTCATATAGGCGTGGAGGTCCGCGAGTCCGGAGATTTCGGACTCCATTACCAGCGGTTCAATCTGCCGGTCCAGCGCGAAGTTTCTCCCAGCGCGGGAGCCGTCGAAGTGGGTCTCGCGTAGCCGTTCGGTCTCGACCTTTCCGATGAACTTGCTGACCCACTCGCCAGCGGTCGGCTCTTTCGTCTTCAGCCAAATGCTGGTTGCCGGTTGGGACAGCATAACCTCAGCCAGGTGGCCGTATAGGTATTCCAGCTGGGCCTTTCCTTGGAAACCCAGAATCACAGGGTTGTTGCTCTTTCGATTTTCTGTAATGGCGGTATGAAGCTGTGGGAGCTTTTGCAAACTCGCCAACTCGTCGATCACGAACCAGGCGCGCTTCTGGCCCTCTTTCGGCTCGTTTAGCAGACGCAAGACGAGCAGGTCGATCCATAGACTTTGAAGCGGTCGAAGTGCCTCACGTTCTGCCGGGAGTGAAGTAATGAAGATCCAGCCCTGCCGCGTCTCGGCCCACTCCGTGGCCGACCAGTCGCCATTCCCGTCGCCCTTGTTCGGCAAGAGGCGGAGGCTGTCGGCGACGAGTCCAAGCGAGCCAAGAACTCCGGCACGCTGTTGGTGCGCCCTGGGGTCAATTAGGTGAGCATGCTCTGTTCCTTTCAGCCTTCGGTCGATCTCCTGCGGGTCCGACATCCACTTCACCAACTCCCCTGGCGTGGGGCCATAAGCCATCAGGAAGGCGAAGATCTTCTGCGGTGACTCGATGAAAAACTCGCCCTTCTTGTCCTGCGGCGGCTGGAAGAGGGACACCGCCAGAGCCTTCGCCTCGGAGCGTCGGCGGAGTTCTTCCGCGGGTCCCCAGTAGGGACACCGTTTATCGAGCGGATTCAGGATTACGTCGCCGTTCTTGGCGTCGTAAAAGCGTTTGACGAACTCCCGTGCGGGGTCGTAGACGATCGCGGAATCGCCACGATGTTTTATCTGCCGAAGAATTTGGAGCATGATCATAGTCTTGCCCGCTCCGGTATCTCCGATGATCTGCATGTGCTGGGCCTCCGCCCGCCGCGGTATGCGGATCATTGTCTTCATTTCGTTGGTCTTAATGCCTATGCCATCCCCTGCGACCCTGTCGTTGAACTCCCTCGGAGTCATCATCTCGGGGCCTTTCAGTCGTCGTCCGTATCTCAGCGCCTTGCGCCGTCGAACGTCCTTGACGATGGAAAACGGAAGCTGGATGACCAGTGATAGCAGACCGAAAAGCAGCGGGAGTTTGTAGAGATCGAAAAGGCCGTCGCTACCATAAACCGCACTCCTGAGATAGGCACTCAAGGACGCGTCCATATATCTCTGCTCCGGTCCCAGGTAAAGGATCGTGTAGCCGCGCTGGAAGGCGGGCTGCGAGAGCGCGAGCGGGATGGGCTTGCCGCCCGGTTGCGGCGTCGTGCCGTCGGTCACGTCGGTGTTCGTCGCCAGACGCGGCTGAATTCCGCGAGCGCCCACCATGAGCATCCGGTAGTTGTCTCGGCGGCTCGTTCCGATTGCTCCTGCAACGCTCGATCGGATGTAGGTGGGCGTGTAGAACCGCTGTAGGGGGCTGTTGCCGAAGGTGAACCGACAGTAAAGAAAAAGTCCGGTAAGAACGAGCGCCATGAATACCGCCCCGTACGTGTAAATCGGGCTGTGCGGCGGCCAGATGATGGATTCCTTGCGTCCCCACTTTGTCATTGCCATCGCTATTTCCTTCCTGCGGAAGCGGCCAGCTTTCCAGCGAGGGCGTGCTTGGCCTCGCTGATTTCGTCGAGCAGTTTGTCGAACGCCTCCGGCGTGAGTCTCTGGCCTGCGGCCAGAGGCCGCAACACGTTTACCAGGAGCAAGCGAACCCCAAGAATCTCCGCGAGAGATGGATCGTTGGCCGAGTCTCCGCGCAGCTCCCGGAGGATTACATCCCGCATCCATTCGCTCCGTGCCATGCCTTTTGCAGTTGCGATCTGATCGAGGAGCTGAACCTCTTGTTGAGTCAACTTGAGGCATACCGTTGCATTCCGGAAAACAGTCTTCCTCTGTGTTCTTTGCGAGTCGTTATGTTGGGCAAGTAAGGGCATCTGGAGTGCCTGCAGTGCGGTATACCGACGTATACCCGCATTTTATAAGTG
Source organism: Acidobacteriaceae bacterium (assembly GCA_003134655.1). Taxonomy (GTDB): domain Bacteria; phylum Acidobacteriota; class Terriglobia; order Terriglobales; family Acidobacteriaceae; genus Sulfotelmatobacter. The sequence goes on along the minus strand of PLBY01000116.1, from coordinate 208 downwards.
TTCCGTTATGTGCAGGTTTACCGTGGTATACCTGCACGACCCTCGAAGGGGTGGAGTGTCACAATTCTTCCGGTGCGAAGCACCGTTCTTGCTCCCACACAAAATTGAATGCAGGATCACGCCTTCACTGCCCGCACAGAAGGCGTGGACTCCACCTCGGCTACAAGCTTCTTTGCAGGCTCCTGCGCTGCACCATTACTCGGACCTT
>PLBY01000016.1 GCA_003134655.1 Acidobacteriaceae bacterium | reverse complement strand
CTCCTGACCTCTACCGTGTCAATGCAAGCAGGCTAAGAATATCAAGGACTTAGAAGAATAGGAAGCCGCCCAAAGTCCTTGATTTTGGCTGAAAATAGCAAAGTTGTGGATCGGGTGTGGATCAGGTTCATCCGCTCGGGCATGTTCCCCCAGTCGGAGCCATTTGACTAGACAGAACGGTGCGGTCCCCATAGGATTCAGCCCATTGCCGAGAAGCATCAACCATGTTGAACGCGAACAAGCTCCTCATCTTTCTTCTGACAACATGCGGGGCCGCAATAGCCCAAAGCTCTGGGACGGTATCGAGCATTCCGCAGCCTGCTGGAGTGAAGGACGTTCAGGTTGCCTTTGCTTCGTTGCAACCGTCTGTCACGATCAAAGCCGGTGGGACCGCAGACTGGGTACTTGTGACCGATGATGCCGTCTGGCTTGCCAGCACGAAACCCTATTCCGTGCAAAGAGTCGATCCAGCAACAAACAAGGTTGTTGCGAAGATCAGTCTGTCCGGTGAAGCCTGCTCTGGGTTGGCATTCGGGTTCGACAGTGTGTGGGTTCCAATCTGCGGGAAGAAAGCCTCGCTTGCACGGGTCGATGCCCGCACGAACAAGATCAGTTTCATCCTTCCAATCGGTCCGGCGGGTGCGGAGGGAGGTATCACAGCCAGTGACGATAGCGTCTGGATGGTGACAGACAAGAACGGCACGCTCAGTCGGATCGACCCGGTCACGAACACGGTGCGGCAGAAGATTTCAATCCCATTGGGTTCTTACAACCCGCTTTTCAGCGATGGCGTCGTCTGGATCACGGGATTCGACAGCAACGTCTTGGTTGCCGTTGACTCTTCGACGGGTGGGGTGCTCGCTTCGATACCTGTCGGCCCGAAGCCTCGATTTCTGACTGCGGGCGGTGGCTCCGTCTGGACCCTGAACCAAGGTGATGGAACGTTGAGTCGGGTGGATACAAGTACGAAGAAGGTGACAGCAACGATTGCGGCAGGCATACCCGGTCTCGGCGGCGACATCTGCTATGGTGCGGATTCAGTCTGGGCAACGGTATTCGACACACCGCTCACACGGATCGACGCAAGATCGAACAAAGTCCTGAGGCAATGGGTCGGTCGCGGTGGCGATTCTCTACGCTTCGGGCATGAGTCGATCTGGCTGACGGATTACCATCGTGGATTGCTCTGGCGTATCCCCGATGAAGACCTACAACACTGAATTCTCAGGAACCTGTCGGCTGGTGCCCCCGCGTTCTTGCTTTAGCGATTCCTCCGCCCCCTTCGGCGTCATGCCCCCTACTCCTCGTCCTGCCACCTGAGGGCTGAGACAGGGCCGAAGGCTTGGTGCAAGTTCTTGGGCAGGACGGTGATTGGGTAATATTTGAGGTTGATTTCGAGTTCCTCTGCACCGAACAATTCGATCAGTCTCTCGACTTTTCCCGAGAACCTCTCGGTCACGTGATCGGCTGCGTCCGAAAGCTCGGACTCATACAGTTTCAACAGATCGCGAAGCCTCTTGTCCAACACTTCGATTGGATGGACTGCTGCCATGGTTGCCTCCCTGCGTTTCTAGTCCGCCGACCGTCTCTATCTGAGGAAGTGAAAATCGAGATTTGTCGAATTAGGTGAGGGTGGGGCGAGCAGAGCACCAGATTGATCTGCCATAATCTCCCCATGTGCGGACGCTATCGACTGTCGCGGCGAAAGCAGATCATTGAGGAACACTTCGATAGCGTATCGGGGGGAGGAAGACTGGAGCGCCCGCTGGAACATCGCGCCGACCCAGCCGATCCCAGTCATCCGCCAGAATCCCAAGGAACCTGTTCGCGAACTCTCGATGATGCGCTGGGGACTCATTCCATCATGGGCGAAAGATTCGTCTGGTGCAGCAAGGATGATCAACGCAAGATCGGAAACAGCGAGCACCAAGCCCGCTTTCCGAGATGCGCTGAAATCCCGCAGGTGCCTGATCCCCGCAGACGGACAGAAGCGATACGGCGATGATTGTTTTCTTCATTAGCTCTTTACCCCGCTGCCAACCCATCATAAGACATGGCTTTCCCCAATTGACCGTACTCCTGCTGGGAAGGCCACCATAGTTACCAAGGCAGGGTATGCGCCAATGCCGATCAGATTTCAGGCAGGAGTTCCGGGCTTGAAGCTGCAAGCCCTGCGACCCTCGGCTGATGCGATGCTACCCCGTAAGCACGTGCATCAATCACGTGGCGAATGACGGTGAAGAATGTTCCGCACCTGTAGAAGTCGCTGAGACTAACGTCCAACACCGTTGCTTTACATGTGCCCCAATGCAGATTTGGCAGGTCAACTGGTCAACTAGCACGTCGTCTTCGCAGGGCGAATGTCCTATCTTTCGGGGGTGAATCGACATGAACGTGTGCCACTGACCGCCGATCAACTCCTCGTAATCGGTGATCCAGACCAACGAACCTTGAAGAAAACTGGCGACAGGCTCGAAACGACGTAAGCTCGGGGATACTTGCTTCATCCCAAGGTTGAAAACCACGGAGACACTTTGCTTTGCGAGTTGAGCACCAGTGGACAGGAGTCACCTCCATCGTTCAGATTTCGAGTCGATGTGAAGGAGAATGGAGGCGAACCAGCCCATGGTCGCACGGAGTCTCTTTCCATTTGACCGTACTCTTGCCCCAGACAATCACCATAGTTACGGAGGGTTCGCTGTGTTGCTGTAGCGAATTCATGGAAGGATGTCGGGCTTCACGAGCCGTCAGCGGTTACCACGGTTCTCCCGTAAGCGGCTATTTCGGCGACACTTGCGTCCGTGCTGCTACGATCCAATATTCCGCGTTTGCGTGAGCTTTGTTGCCGGAAGTGAGAGCGGAACGTTCTCCTTCAAGAAACACAGCCGTTTCACACGTTCCGAGCCCTTGACTCCGCTGGGAGCAAGACAACGGTCATCGCTTAGGAGGCGGCCATGACGTAATTCGTAGTCATTACAAAGAACCACGGTAATTACATCACCGAGCACTTGTTCAGGTTCGATAGGCGAGAGCATGCTGAGACGTTCATCGAGCTAGAAACGTACAAGGTACTTACCATCAGCGCGGAATTACCGAAACCGGTCATCTTTTGATCGTGTCGCAGCCTAATTTGCTATCCTCGATTTCAGAGTGCTGTTTTGGTTTATTGCCCCAGCATATTGCACTCTCTACCCGATCACGCCCTTTCGCTTTCGCACGATACAGCGCTTCGTCCACCATACGAAGAAGCATCGAGCAGTCCAATCCGGTCGCACCGATGCTGGTGATGAGGCCGGCGCTGATCGTGACAGGAATGCTCCCAGCACTGGTCAAGGTCAACGGTGCTGCGATGTTTTGGCGCAATCGCTCTGCTGTTAAGACCGCCTCTGGGCCGCCGCATCCCGGGATAACGATCAAGAACTCTTCTCCACCGTAGCGTCCGACTACATCGTAAGGGCGCAACGACTCCACGAAACGGTGGCCAATCTCACGCAAGACCTCATCTCCAACGTTGTGTCCATAGGTGTCGTTCACCTTCTTGAAGTGATCCGCATCCGCCAAAACCACTCCGAAGGGCTCGGCTGTTCTCTTTTGGCGCTCCATTTCCACTTCCAAACGCCGAAGAATCTCGCGGCGATTCAGCAGGCCTGTCAGCGAATCGTGCGTGGCCTCGAAGCAGAGAGTGTCCTGCGCTTTGGCCAGACGATGTTGTATCACTAGTATCCGAACAGCCACCGCCACAAATATCACTCCAATGAGGCACGACGAAAGGAATCTTTGACGTTCCGCAACCTGAGTTATCAGGAGCAGGCTGCAAAACGGATACAGCAAAGGGAAGAATTGATCCACGATAATGCGCTGGCTTCGTGATTCGTCTGTGACGCCCGGTCGCCCGCTCTTATTCCATATCGAGGAAATGAGCAAGGGCGTCACCAGTAAGACACTCCAGACCAGATCGAACCACGAACCGTCTTCGACGTGGTTCGCAGCAACCTCAGCATATGAATCGGCAAGGCCAGCGGCTAGAAGATACAAAGCCATAGGCCCAAACAGGCTTCTGACGTTATTTGCACTTGTACGATTCAGGGCGGCGCGAAGCGCAAACGAGAATGCGAGAACGCCATCAAATACCACGCTGGTATTCCACCCCAAGGGAGTGGATCCCAAGGTGGTAACGGCGGTTAGTGCCTGTCCTGAAAAGTAAAGATAGACGCAAAGGGAGAAAGCGCAGACCTGGACAAAATCGAGGAAATGCAGCCAATCGGGCCGATCGTGCCGTTGATCGGCATCCATAAACAACAGCATCGCAATCGGCATACCCGAAGAAAAGAAAAGTAGATTGTTCAGCCAATCAAGGGAGTGTAGTGAGGCAAGGTCGATGCCGATTTCCAGCCCTTGTGCGACAAGACAGATTGCGGTGGCCGCAGCAAGCGAAAACCAGCAGTAACGACGGGTCGATGGCGAGCGAAGATATGCCCTGACAAACATCAGCAGGCACATTAGGCCGAGCACGAACTGCACGGTCTTGGAGAGAACCGCCCCAATAGGGTACCCGCCCATTCTCCAGATAACGGTAGCCTGCAAAATCAGCAGAACCGATGTGATCAGCAGCAACGTCCGGAATCGCGGCATCACATATTGGCCCAGAAACGTGGGAGTCAATGGCGAATCGGGCGGCGGTAGCGACGAAGAATGCATCGAGGTTTGACCTTCCGTTTGCTGTCGGGGTCTCTGAGTCAACGTGTTACTTGGAAGCGCGTTCTACCTTTCGGAATTGGTCGGCAACGAATTCCGGGAGTATCTGTTCCAGCTTTTGGGAGAGCCACGTGTAGCTCGGACTTGTGCTCGTCCGAGGTGGATACGAATCGAACTCCAAGATGTCCCGTTCTTGACCAGCAAATCGTCGATTCCGCCACCACTGGTGCTTTGTGGTCGGGCAGAGTGAACTGGACGCGGACATTTTCTCCGGGAACCAATGGAACCTGCGTGCCCAATGCCATCCCCCCTCCGCTGATATTTACGCTCGTGCATCGGATTTCCGGCTTTCCTGCTCTCTGGATAATGACGGGCAGAGAGATTGGGTAACGAAAGTAGCGTCTCCGTTCTCTCAGGATAAGCCCGAAAGCAGGCTTGAGCGTTTTGTGGATTGACTGTGCAGAGAGCGGTCTCTCGAAGACAAACTGCGATTTCTGGCGGAATGCTGATGTGGCAGCGGCATCATTGTCGCCGATTCCAAAGGTCACTGCCGTTTTGTTCGAGGGGGAAAGCCGAACTTGCTCGAAGAGCATTACAGACTGTTCTCCTAATTGGAGATCAACGATAACGGCCTCATACTTTCGGCGGTTCAAGAGACGGATAGCTGTAGGCGCTTCCCCACAGAGATCAGTCGAGAGCGATAATTCATGTAGGGCGTGACTGAATAGGTGAAGAGCGGCCGGATCAGCGGATACCAAAAGTGCGACGCCGATTGCCATGATAAAAGACACTCCTTTATAAGGTCACCTGTTATGATTGTGCCCCGCTCGCTTGTGCGCGGGCTTGCGGTTCGGGACTGTGGGGCCGCAACTTGTCAGCAACCTTGTCAACCGCTAATGGCTTGCTGAAGTGGTAGCCTTGGATTTCGTCACACTGATGTGCCCGCAGGAATGACATTTGCACCTCGTCTTCGACGCCTTCGGCGATCACCTTGAGATTCAGGCTTTTTGCCATGCTGATGATTGCGGCTGTGATCGCGGCGTCATCAGGCTTTACAGCGACATACTGGATAAACGAGCGGTCGATTTTGATCTTGCTGACCTGAAACTGTCTCAAGTAGCTGAAGCTGGAATAGCCAGTTCCGAAGTCGTCAATCGCCAGCGTCAGCCCCATGGCCTTTAATTCCTTAAGAACTGAGAGCGTCACGTCTGCATTGGCTAGCAAGAGGCTTTCTGTCAGTTCCAGTTCGAGATATTGCGGGGCGAGGCCCGTCTCATGGAGCAGCCTCCGGATGAGTTCGCAGAAGCCTTCTTGACGAAACTGTACCGCTGACACATTTACGGCTACCGTCACCGCAGGGAGACCTTCCTCTTGCCATTTTCGAGCTTGAGAACAGGCGGTCCTGAGCACCCATTCACCAATTGGCAAGATCAGGCCGCTGTTCTCAGCAATTCGTATGAACTTATCGGGTGGCACAAGACCCAAGTCTGGATGCTGCCAACGAAGAAGCGCCTCCAACCCGATGATCCTTCCAGTGGCAATATCCATCTGCGGTTGATATACGAGAAAAAGTTCTTTTTGTGGGAGTGCCAGCCGCAAGCTGTTCTCCAAGGCTATTCGCTCCACGACCTGAGCGTTCATGTCCTCCATGAAGAACCGAAAGTTGTTACGTCCATTGTTCTTGGCACTATACATGGCCGAATCGGCGTTCTTAATCAGGGTTTCGCCGTCCGCACCGTGGTCGGGGAAGATGCTAATGCCGATGCTGGAACTAACATTGAGGGAGTGCCCTTGGACGACGAATGGAGCGGTCATCGCATCCATGAGCCGTTCGGCGGCAACCGCCACGTCGGTGAGGTCTTTTACCTGAGTCACCGTGATCAGGAATTCGTCCCCACCAAGACGGGCGACCGTATCCTGTTCACGCCCCCATTTCTTTAATCTTTCTGCAACTTCCTGCAGCAGGAGGTCGCCGACCGAGTGCCCCAGTGAATCGTTGATGTCTTTGAACCTGTCAAGATCGAGGAACAGGAGCGCGACTTTATCCCCTTGCCTACGGGAGGCGGCGAGTGCTTTGGCCAAACGATCCTGAAGAAGCGTCCGATTGGGTAGTCCGGTGAGGGCATCGTAGAGGGCTAGGCATTGGATACGCTCTTCGGCGGCTTTACGGTCGGTGATGTCGCGCACCGTGGCCAAGAGTCTCGGCTGCCCGCTCAGGGTCAATGCCGTCAGGCATACCTCAGCCGGAAAGACATTGCCGTTCTTGCGCTGGTGCAACCACTCGAAACGTTCGGTACCATTGCGAAACGCGGCGGCAATTTTCTGTTCGGCCGCCACGCGCGAAGACGTGCCGTCAGGTTGGTCCGGGGGTGAAATATCGGACGGATGCATCATCTCTTCGGCTGAGTATCCGAACATCCGGAGCGCAGCAGAATTACAATCCAGAAAGCCCTTTTCGTCCATCAGCCAGTTCGCATCCGCCGAGTCTTCGAACAGCACCCGATACTTGTTCTCGCTGTTATGCAGCATCTCCTCGAACCGCATCCGTTCGCTGATATCCCGTGCTGCTATCAACTCTGCTTCGATTCCATGAAAATATAGGTCATGACCGAAAATCTCGACGTCTATGATTTCGCCGTTCTTCTTCCGATGTCGCCAAATCGTCGCTTCCTGAAGTTCGTGAATTGGTTTTGCGATGGCCTCCGAGAGAGCAGGAAGGTCTTCCTCTGGTCTAATGTCCGCGATTGTCATCGTCAGAAATTCCCGACTCGAGAAACCATATTGTCGAGACGCCGCCTCATTCACCGCCAGAAACTTGAGGGTTTTACGGTCAAAGACCCACATCGGAAGCGGATTGCTCTCAAACAGAAGCCGAAACCCCGTTTCTGACCGGCGCAATGCTTCTTCGCTCTGTCCTTGCCGATGCTGGATAATCAGCACACGGGCCGCAAAAGTTACGAAGGCGAGCGCGAACACTACGAGAGACAGCACAGGATACGCTCGGCGAACGTGAGTCAGGGTAAGGAAGCTAACCAGTGGGTAGAGCAGCGGGAAGACTTGATTCACCACCACTCGTTGTGACCTTGGAGAAGCATCTGATTCGCTGTCGTTTGTGCCTTTCCATGTGGCTGCTATCAGGATGGGAATCGCAAGCAACCCGGTCCATATCAGGTCAAACCAGCCCCCCGATTGCAGGTCGTGTTCCGGGTTGAGAGAGTAGGAATCGGCGATCCCCGACAGAGTTAAAAACAATGCCATACGTCCGAACAATGAGCGAACGGCTACCGACTTCGTAAGGAAAGCTCGAATAACAAACGTTGCGACCAAGAGTCCATCAAAGAAAAGATTTCGCGACCATATGAGGGGGCCGATGCGGAAGGCAGTGGCCGGCGACCACATTCTCGGGGAGAAGCAGAGAAAGATCGACACTGCAAGGATACCGATTTGGACGAAATCCAGAATGTGCAGTCTGTCAAAGTCATTTGGTTCGCCATCTGGGTCGAGGAGGGGCAAGATGCCAAACGGAAGTACCGAGAAGAAAAAGATGATCTCATCGAGACTGTCTAGGGAGTGTTCGCCGGAGACATCCACGTAAACTGCGAGAACTTGAGCCACGGCCCAAACGACGAACGCGACCGCCAGTAATCGCCATGCGTATCGCGCAATGCCACGTGAGCGCCGAAATGCCGCCGTGCAAGCCAGAATGCAAATCAACCCGAGCGCAAGCAGGGTCACCTCAGAAAGGATAGGACCCGGCGTCCGGTGACCCAGAGTGGCAATCACAATGGCTTGCCCTGCCACCAGAATGCAGGACGCCGCAATTAGAGCGGACGAGAACCCTCGTGGCGGGATTAGGCGGGTAGTCAAGCTCGAATTCACACTCATGGGTTCGGCAAGTGGCATAGGGTTTGGGGGAGGCGTGCCACTACCGTGGACTGTGTGCATCCCGAGGACCAACCCTCAGGATCGTCCCAAGTGATTGATTCGCATTGTTCTTCCCGACAGGTGAAGGCGGCCCGATGGTCCTTGGCGTGAACACCATTCCAGCTTATGGACAGGTCTGATGCAATGTGGGGCGGGACGATCTCACAAGGTATACCTGTGCACCAGCGACCAACCTGCCGAAACAGGGGGCGAAAGGCCGCATAAAATGAAGTCGCCGCAGAGACCCTTTTTTTGACCACCCCGTAGGCAAGGGTTTGGGAAAGCCTGAAATCGCTGGATTTGCCTTTGACTCCTTTCATCGGTGTGACCGTTCGTTGTTGACCTCCGCTTCTTCCTATCGCTAAGATTGCGCCCTGAGTTCGTTCGCAGTATTTTAGCGGGAGGGCACGATGAATCGAGAACGGGCACTGAAGGTTGTGTTGGTGTTGGTGGGGTTGATCTTTTTGCTTTGTGTCTACCCGCTGATGATGTTTCTATGGCCGAGCGGGTGGCGATGGCAGCCTAATCAGCCGGAATACGAGCAGATGATCCTTGGCGTGTATGCCACACTCGGTATTTTCCTGCTGCTCGCATCGCGCAACCCGTCGGCGAATCGCAGCCTGATCGCCTTCACCGCATGGTCGAGCCTCGTTCACGCTGCCATTATGTCGGTGCAGGCATTCCAGAATGCGAGCGAACGCGGACATCTGCTGGGCGACGTACCTGCCCTCATTATTGTTGGCGTTGCGCTGATCGCGCTCGCGCCAGCAAAGCAATCGGCGTAGCGGGTATCGGCAGCCCTTGCGTAGGCTCGCAATCTGGAAAAACGCCGACACCGACATCCCGATCCTCAAGCAAGCCAGTCGATCACCACAGCGGTCATAATTGCTTCTGGCAATCCTGCTGACTCCCATCCTTCTAATCCGGTTCCGCAAACGCTGGGTGGCAGTTTTCAATCTGGCTGTTACGAACCGGATCACGAGCCGCTTCGCCGACCGCCTGCCCGGCTTCGGTATCCTGACGCACGTAGGTCGAAAATCAGGCAGGGTCTCCCGGACGCCAATCAATGTTTTTCGAGTGTCAGAGGGATTCCTCATTGCGCTCACCTATGGACGCGAAAG
>PLBY01000054.1:93597-94123 GCA_003134655.1 Acidobacteriaceae bacterium | reverse complement strand
GTGTTGCGCCTCGGCCTTGGCCGGGATGCGAAGCATCTCCTTCAGACCGTCGATTTTGATGCCAAGTCCCTCCCCCTGTACCTTACGGTTGAATTCTTTCGGCGTGAGCCGCTCCGTCCCTTTGAGCCGCCGGCCGTACCTCATTTGCTTGCGGCGTTTGATGTCCTTTCGGATGGAAAACGGGAGCTGGAGGAGCAACGATAGGAAACCGAAAAACAGTGGCAGCTGGTAAATCTCGGATAGGCTGTCGCCACCGTAAATTGCACTCTTGAGGTAGGCACTCAGGGGCGCATCGATGTAAGAGCGTTCCGAGTCCTGGTAGAGCAGATCATAGCCCGCCTGCAAGGCGGACTTGGAGAGCGCAAGCGGGAGCGCTTTTGTTCCCAGTTCCGGCGTGTTCCCGTCTGCCAAGTCCGCGTCCGTGGCCGGTCGCGGTCGGCTTCCGCGAGCTCCGATCATCACCAGTCGGTACTGGTCTTTGCGGCTGGCGGAGACGCTGCCCGCAACGCTCGACCGGATGTAGATC
>PLBY01000054.1:69332-93493 GCA_003134655.1 Acidobacteriaceae bacterium | reverse complement strand
CCCGTCGAAGACTTCGGGTGTTATCTTCTGCCCTGTCGTGAGTGGTTTCAGAAGGTTCGTGAGCATGAGCCGAACGCCGATAATTTCGACCAACTCCGGGCTCACGGGGGGATCGCCGGAGTCGCACGCCAACTCGTCAAGAATCAGCTGCCGGATGAATTCGCCACGCTGCAGGCGGTGCTTTTTTGCTAGCTCGTCGAGGTGGTCCGTCTCGCGGCGCGTGAGTCTTGAAGAGACGTTGGTCATCCGCAACGACTCAAGCTTTCTCGCCCTGTCTGCAATCGAATCGTCATTCACTAGCGCCATGCGTGTTCCCTCCCATTACGAATGAAGTCGCACGGATTCGCGCGAAGTCGCACGAATCCGTATTGCTCGTAAGATATTGATCTTGCAGGTTGCTGTTCACGAATCCGTGCGGATTCACTGCACGACCCTTTGAGGGGTGGAGTGTCAAAATTCTTCCGGTGCGAAGCACCGTTCTTCCACCACCACGAAATTGAATGGACGATCATGCCTTCACTGCGCGCACAGAAGCCGTGGACTCGACCCCGGCTGCAAGCTTCTTTGTCGGCTGCTCCGTCGCACCATTGCTCGGGCCTTTTCGCACACGCAAAGCGGGCGCAACCTGCTTGGCGTGTGCCGTCTTCAGGAAGTCCTGGAAGTCACGGTCCTTTGAGAAGACATAGTTGAGCGCCTTGTCCACAACATCATCCGCGGATGCGTGGATGAAGGCGGCATACTGATCGACCTGCGTGGCGGTGACCTCATCGAGTCGGACAGAAGCACAGATGTGGCGGCTCTGGTTGATCTCAAGCAGTGGCATGTGGGTTCTCCTTTATAGGTAGTGGAATCAAGGAATCTTTCAGCGCAGAATTGGTTAGCACGTCAGCAGCAATAGGCACCGCACTCCGTGCCGATGCTGCGGCATGTTGTACCTCGAAGACGGGCTCAATCAGGAAGCGTTTCGCGTCGCGGTCATAGCCGCGAAGCGCAAGCACCTCGCGGACAACGCGGCGGCCAGGCTGACGTTCAACATGGACGACAAAATCGACAGCTTCTGCGATCTCGGCTTCGGTATCGGCGAACGTGCTTTGCGCGTGACTGCGCATCACGAGATTGGCGAAACGGTGAAGGGCTTTCTCCGCCGAGTTGGCGTGGATCGTAGCCATTGAACCCGCATGGCCCGTGTTGAAGGAATCGAGCAGCGTTCGTGCCTCGATTCCGCGGACTTCACCGAGAATGATGCGGTCCGGTCGCCAGCGGAGAGCGGACTTTAGAAGGTCGTCGAAAGTTATCTTGGCCTTGAACGTGTCCGTCTGGCATTCTGTCGGCAGAATGTTCGGCTTCTGGATCTGAAGTTCGGAGGTGTCCTCGATGACAACGAGGCGATCCTGTTCGGGAATAAAGTCGGCCAGTATCCGCAATAGCGTGGTCTTGCCGGTACCGGTTCCGCCACTGATAAGGAGCGTCTTACCGCTGCGAATCTGCTCGGCTAAGAAGTCCGCAAGCGCCCGCGTCAGCGTGCCGCGAGCGATCAGATCATCAACTGTGTAACGGCGGCTGGTGAATTTCCTGATGATGAGTGCTGGTGTACAGCGCACGACCGGTGGGATGACTGCCGCCAACCGACTCCCGTCCGGGAGTTGTGCGTGCAGAAGTGGGTTGTCCTCGTCGAGCTTCTTACCGAGTTGATTGGCAATAACTTCGAGGCCTGTTTGTAGCTTGCCGGCGTCGAACGAAATGCTCTGCTCTTGGAACATGATGCCATCACGTTCATACCACCATGAGGCGTCGGGATTGCCCATGATTTCGCTGACGTTTTCGTCGAGCAGTAGCGACTCGATGGGCCGAAGGAATGGAAGGATCAATTCGAAGCTCATGGTGGGAACCTCACAGCGATGGAAGCCCAGCGGTGAGCCGGGCTTCCGAGAGTGAAGAGCAAGGGCTTATGCAGCCGTTTCCTCCTGGGGCACTTCATCGTGATCCTGATCTTCCGGGGCGGCCTTTTCGGCTCGGTCCAGCTTCAAGATGGAAGCGACCCGAATTTCCCAGACGCGTTGCTTCTTGTCCGTCTTCTTGCTCTCATACTCCCGGCTGCGCAGTTCGCCTTCCACCTGGACGTGTGCGCCCTTGGCGAGCGTCTTGGCGAACTCCGAGAGCTTGCCGAACACCACGCAACGGTGCCATTCGGTGTGCGAGATGTACTTGTCGTCCTTCTTGTAGGAGGACTTGGTTGCTAGCGAGAGTGTCGTGAAGCTGCGGTTGTTGGCCGTGCGAACTTCTGGGTTGCTGCCGAGAAAGCCGATGAGCGTTACTTTGTTCTGGTACATGAGAGTGTCTCCGTTTGTTGAATTCGCCCGTTGTTGCTCGGGTCACACTGGGCGGAGCTTGGCGAGTGGGCCCGGCTCCCAAGTGCCGAAGGTCTGCTTTCTGGGAGGGGCCCGAAAGAAGTTTGAGAGGCGTTCTTTGCCGTGGTTCTCAAACTTGTTTTGGGAGGAACCGAGACCCCAAAGGGGCGCGCAATGCGAAGCAGAAGACCGAGTGCCGCCGGGCGCCGGAAAGGCCCCGAAGCTGTGACCGAGCAAAAGACGGATACATAACGGCAGACACGCTCCAGAGCAAAGTTTTCATCTGCAGCCTGGCTGCGGAAGTTCACAGCAATTGCAGTGCGATTCGAGCGGCAAGGTCCGACGTAAGAAGGGCGCAATTGGCCACCGTAGTTGCGCGTCGAAAGGCTCTTGTTCGCCTGCTCTACGATGCACAGAGACAGGTCGGAAAAGCGAGCCGGACTACCAGCATGAAAGGACATCAGTAAGCCTCTGGGCAGGTCGATGAATCCCTAGCTGAATGCCTGGTCGGCCCGGAAGCGCACGATGGTCAGACCGAGGGGGTTCACGGCAAGCTCATTGTTTTTCACATTCTCGCGAAAGACATAGGTGACGCTGGCTGTCCATCGCTCCCGCTTGAGTTCGGAATGATCCGCGGGGTTGGTGTACACCTTCTCGAACTCGATGCGCGCCGAATACGGCGACTGTCGCAGGTCGTCAAGGATGACGCTCTTCATCTCCACATCGATATACGGCAAGGTGCTGTCTTTGACGTAATTCTGAATGCTGTTGTCCTTGCGTTCCTGGTCGATNNCGTTGCACGTCGCTATTGAGGAAGTAGAGCGACTGCGTTTGATCGCGTTCGATCGTGAAACGATTGCGGCTGAAATATAGTTCGGCCCAGCGGGTGAGGTAATACTTGTTCTCTGCTTCCTGCGGGCGATACTGAAAGTTCCGATAGTCGATTGCTTCCGCGTGGCCAACGTCGTTGATGCGCACAATCAATGGGTGCATGTTGGCAAGCGCCGTCTGGCTCTTGAAGGTGAGCCCTGCCAGCGCGATGCAGATGCCGGCAAGCACAAGAATCGTCACTTTCAAATAGGTATTCATCACCAACGGGTCGCCGTACTGCTCCAGGTAACGCTCTGCGGCTCTGGTGATTTCCGGGGTCTCTTTGGTTTCCATATTCGTTGTTTCTGTGCTCATCTGTAACCTCGTTTTTCTTGCCGTTTACATCACGGCCCGTATCGCCATCATTGCCATGCCCAAGCCTCCGCCGTGCCCGCCAGTACCGCCAGTGAATAGGCTGTGCGTCATGGTCGGAATCTTGAAGAGAATGTAGATGTTGACCAATACAAGCAGAACGAGAAGGGGCAGCGTCTGAACCATGGTTGAAGGATCTGACATGCTCTGGCCAAGTTGGATGTAGTAGTTGGTCAGAACATGAGACAGAACATTCATCGTGGCTGCGGCCACGACTTTGTAAAAGCTGAATCCGAGATACGCCTTAAGCCAACTCCAAAACAGCCAATCGAGCTTGTCGAAGACAAGAAACGGGATGAAGATCGGCCCGAGTAATCCGATGATCGTTGCCGCGATCGCGCCATAGGCCAGAATTGCGGAAATGATTCCAGCCAGTAGGGCTAACAGGAACTGCACGACAAAGTACACAATCGCGTAGTACGGAGACATCAGACTATTCAGCAAGGATGGTCCCGTCTTTGAGGATGCCGTGTGGATCTCGTCCAGCATGGTGGCGGAACCATCTGCCCCAATCAGGTTCACAAGATTGATTGTGCCTCCGTCAATGAAGCCCTTGATGGAGAACCCAAGTCCGGGGATGGAACTGTCGTAGTAGTTCACCATTACGTAGGCAAACGTGAGCAGCATGAAGAGGTTGAGGAACCTTCCCATGCTGAACCCTGGCCCACCGTGCGCCGATGCCAGCGCCTCCTGCACGCCGAACCAAACCAACATAATGGTCGCGAGCGCTATGACGATGTGAATCCCCATCGCTGTAATAGAGGGGGCAGCCGTAGCTGCAAGCGATCGGCACGCCTGAGCGATATAGTCAAAAAGACCTGTACCCATGTTCTGTGCCCTCCTGTCTTCTCTTACTTTGCGTTTCGTCAGTACGCTTGCGTGAGGAGATTCGCTGCACCGCTGCTGGTTGTCGTTACATTGGCGTTGTAGTAGGTCTCGTACCCTGCCGAGTCACGGAATGCCGATTTCATCGCGTCCTGCTGCTGCTTTTGGGCAACAATCTGCTGCAGGGCAAGATTGGCATTGATCTGGTTTGCGTCTTGCAGGGTACGCAGTTGCAAGAGCAGGGCTTGGTTAATGCGCTGCAGTTCGGCCATGATGGTCTGCTGCGACGGATCCTGGGTTTGGGTTGCAGTCTCCAGATTTGCAATGTCCGCTTGTCTTGCGGTCTGGTTGGCGCGGATGGTCCCGAGGACTTGCAGGTTGTTGGTCATTACCGAGTCGGTAATGTCAACGGTGGCGCCCTGCGCGGCAATCTGCAGTTGCCCGGCCATACTCGCGGTGCCGTAGCCGGGAATCATGTTGTTGGTGTTCGGAACGCTAACCTGCTGGTACGCGGATGCGGCCCCCTTCCCGGTGTTTGCCGAATTGAGCCAACCCATCGAATTGCCATATGTATTCGAGATTTGCTGAAGCAGCAGCAAGTCAGAAGTCGGAGACAGAAATCGCGCATAGAGCATCCTCGGAGCGAGAATCATCTGATGCGTGAGCTCATATTGTTGCTTTGCGACGTTGTAGGCTTGTAGCGCCGTAGTAGCGATCTTCACTGTATTCGTGAAGATCTGTTGGCCCTGCTCAATCTGCCGGGCTTCGTTGGCGATGGATTGTTCTTCGTGTTCGATCTGCGTAACGGCATGACCCGCCTGCGTAGGATCGAAGACGATGCCGGAACCGAATTGTGCATTCGCGAACGGTTGCAACGCCGCCGCAAACCCAACGGCGAGCACGGTAAGGGTTAGTTTCTTCATTTGTCTCATCCCTCCGACGCCGTTGGTTTCGTAATGCTTTACAGCGGTACGGCTCTACTGCTGCGCGGCAAGAATGTCTCTCTGTAGCTGCGCAAGATGGTCAGCCTTTGGCTTGCACCTTGCGTCGCGTTCTTTCTTCTTGGCCTCCAGGTCCGCCATCTGTTCCTTGGTCAGAGTCTGTCCAGTCAGAATTCTTGTGGCCCCGGAGTTGTCTTCCTCCAGGCAGTCCTTGGCATATGCCGGGTATTCGGCGTTGTATTGATCCTGCAACTGCTTCACTTTTGCCGCTTTGCTCTGACAGCCAGCAAGGGTGAGAGTCCACAGAACTAAGAGGGAGAGGGTAACGATTCGCATGGGAAGCCTCCTCAAAACGTCTGTGGAATAGTGTGGTTCGAGTACGCAGGAAGAAGCAAGTCCTGCGTGAAATACACTTTCACGCGGTGGCCCTCCCGAATCGTGATGGTGGGCGGTATCTGAATAAAGCGGTCAAGGATCGTGGTGGCAGATTGCGAAACACTGCCCGCCGCCCCATTGGTAAATGCCTGCGAACCGCTCGTGGTGATGGTCCCGCCGCCCTGCGTGATCTGGCTTGCTCCAGCGACGACACCCAAAGCGATCGAGGTGCCGAAAATCTGAAGGTAGTGGTTGTTCACTTTGTCTTTCAGTCCTTCCTCTCCGATCTGATCGAGGCCCTGGAACTGATCGAGATCGACGGAGTAACCATCCGGCATAATCAGACGGTGAAAAACCACGGCCATACGGCGCTGTTGGCCGAATCCGGCCGCTCCAATCTTCTTCGCCTCGCCCAAAACAACCGTTCCCTCCGGAATGATCACGTGTTGATGATCGTGCGAATACAACGGATTTGAGACTAGGACTTTGACCGGTCCTACGGCATCGCCATCCAGACGATTCATGAGAACCGTGTCGAGAATCGAACCCTCGTAGACGAGATAGGGCTGACCGATGGCTGAATCGATATTGGCCTCCAGTGGACGTTTATAGCCTCCGGGCGTGTCCTCCTGTTTTGCTTCGGCTGTTGGGGAGACGAGACTGCCGTTTGTCTGCCGTTCGGCAGGGCCATATTGGGCGGGCATCGTCTGGCCTGGCTGTTGTTGCTGCGGCGGATCGGCAGAGCGGGAGTACACGAGATTTGAAGCGAAACGGGAGTTGTCAGCGCGCTCGCGTTCTTTCGCAGCGATCGACTGTGCCTGCTGTTGCACCGGCGTGAGTTGCATCTGCATGTTGCCCTGCTGCGCTTGCGGGCAGGACTGACCCGGAATACAGGGCACGGCAAGGCCGGTCGGCCCATAGGCCGCGGCTGCAGCCCGCTGCTGGGGAGTCGCAGACGCGAGCGCTGAATCTCCCATCGCAGCGGCGGCCATTGTCGCCTGCTGTTCTTTCTGACGTTCGGCCTGAAGCTGGTTCTTCAACTCCTGCACGTTGCTGTCGGTGTTGTCCTGCAAGGACGGCTGCGGTGGTTGGCCTTTCGCGCTGGCCTGTTGCGCGGGGGTCTTCTTGCCGGATGAACTGAAGAGCGCCGCCACAATCACGAGCAAGGCTGCACCCAGATAAACGAAGGTCTTGAGGTTTTTCTGCAAGACCCCTTTGGGCAGTTCCAGGTTGCGGTGCAACGTTGGTTCCGCTTGCGGCTCTGTGTGCGGAGTAAAGACGTTCTCGGTCATGACGGTGATCCCTTGCGCGTGAATTCCATCCGCTTCTTGCCTAGCTCCACGTATCCGCTGTCCATGATCTTCGGGATGATGTACGTCCCTTCCCGGAGGTCGTAGGTGACGAGGTTGGGTTTGCCGTCTTTCATCTCATAGACACTGAACTTCTCAGGCGCATTGGTCTTGATGTAGGTGAACCTGTCGTCGTGATAGATCGACTGAATGTCGAAAGGAGCTTCGTTTGCCTTGTAGGCATAGTCGAACTTGAGCCGCGTCGGATAGGCGCTTTTGTACTCATCCACCGCCTGCTCGACGTGCGATTGCAGAGCGGCAAGCTGCTGCCTCGATTGTTCGAGTTGGGCGGCAGGTACGAACTGCGGAGGGCCGCTGGCGGCAATGATGGCAGAGCGATCGGCGGGTTCGACGATCACTTTCAAATCAGGGGTGGTCGATGTGGCAGAAATGTCCTGGAGGGTGAAACTGTAGATGTTCCCCTTGTCCGTAATGAGATTCAAGTTGGAACTGATGCCTTGCTTCGCAGGATGTACGAAGCAAAAGTTGCCAACCACGTCCACGATCCAGAACTCCTTGTCACCCGTGGCGGCTTCCATGATCTTCTCGGTGGTGGGTAGTTCGATCAGGGTTGTATATTTCACCTTGGCGCGGATGGGAACGATATCCTGCGAGTGATACTGCACCGTGCGCGCAGAGTCTTGGGCGAAAGCACCGAAGGAAGAAACAACCAAAGCGCAATTGACGACAAATTTCAGATGCCGCATAGAGCTCTCCTTAGCGGTTGTTGTTCGAAGTTGATTCGGCCAGCGCGCGTGGCCGGAACGGATGATCTTCCGCGAGATGGCGAAGTCCATCCGCAATATCGAAGCGGTCGAAATACTCCTGCTTCTTGAGGTTGTCGCGGGCATTGTTGGTTGCCATCCAGTGCGAGATGGAATCGACGTTCAAATGCACTTTCTTTGAGGTCTGGGCTTTGCGAATCAGCATTTGGCCTGGCGGAACAAGGCCGTCAATAAGGTCCAGTTCGGTGTCGTTCAGATGAAACGCTTCGCGGTAAACTTCTCGGTTCATGTCCGGGTTGGCGAGGAAGATCTTTGTCGGGCAACTCTCCGCCACTATCGCCAGCATCCCCGATTCCTCAAGTTCTTTGATGGATTGCGTCGCAAGGATCATCGCCGCTTTGTGCTTGCGCCACGTCTTCTGCGCCTGCACCACATAATTGCGGATCGTCTCGTTCTTGATGAAGAGCCACGCCTCGTCGAGCAGGAAGAACTTGGGTGTGCCGAGCTTCTTGGGGTCAGTAATCTCATTCGATGCCCGGTGCAAAACATAAAACAGCAGTGGTTCCAAGACTTCAGGCGCATCGTTCCAGCCGTGGAAATTGAACGTCTGAAAACTTTTGAACGAAAGCGTGTCCTCAGCGTTGTCGAAGAGGAAGCCGTACTGTCCACCGCGGGTCCAGCGGTGGAGGCGTTCTTTCAACTCTCCAATGATGTTTCCAAAGTTCGAGACTGTGCGCTGGTTAGGCTCCAGTACGTAGATGCGCTCGATCGCGTCCCACAATCGGCGTTCCTCTTTGAAGTCGATACGGTAACGTTGCTCGTTACCCTCAATGAGCACGCGGAAGAAGCTGAAGAGAAACTGCAGGTTCTCTTTGGTCTGTGGCAGTGAGAACGGGTTGATGGTGAAGTCCCGCGCTTCCTGCCCCACATTGAGATACGAGCCCTTAAATATCGTCGTAAGCGACTGGAAGCTGCCGCCGATATCAAAGATGAAAGTCAGCGGCTTGTACTTCTGCGCGTTCTGCAGCAGAAAAACGCAGAGATAGGACTTGCCACTGCCCGTCATCCCGAGAATTAGCGTATGAGCAACGTCGCGGGTGTGCAGGTTGAGGAAGTAGGGCGTGCTGTTGTCGGTTTCGACGACTGCCAGGCACTCCGTGCCGAGATGCGCGTTCGTCTTTTCACCGGGAAGGATCGTAAACAGAAAAGACAGGTCGGCGTAATTCGTGTTCAGCAGATACAGTTGGCGGAGGTTGAGCGCATAGTTGCCGGGCACGGTGGCGAAATAAGCGTTCAGCTGGTTGTAGGTTTCCGCAAACAGATTGCCGTCCGCGTTGGTGAAGACGCCAGTAAATTCCGCCACGAGCTGATCGAGTTCCGTTCGTGACCGGCCATACAGCACAATCGTTAGCGAGAAGTCGCCAAGGGATTGACCGTCGCCCAGGGTGCGCAGGCAATCGCCAAGGTTTTCGATATCCGCCTGCTTGGATTCGTCCACCAGCACGTCGCGTGCGTTCGTTTTGGTGGCATCGTTGCCCATCTGGGAGACAAACCCGGTTTTGGACATATTGAAGTGGCGGCGGCGCTTGTTCACTTCTTTGCGGGCCTTGTCTGCGGGGAGCGGTGTCCACTCCGTGACGACGTAGAAGTTGGCGGGAATCTTCAGAAGCGCGTCGAGCACCAGGGGCCGTGTCTCTGTGATGGCCTCTTTCATCGTCAGCACACGGACGATGTGATCGCCTACGCGCAGATGATCGCGCTCCGCTTCGATGTCGGAGTTCACTACCTGATAGTCGAGAAACTGGGTGGACTGCGGCCTCCCGGCAACACGCCAGTCGTCATAATTCAGCAAGCGGCGGAAAAACGTGAATTGCCCCTGCCGATTCAAGACCTCGACTTGCATGAAATCTGCCAGCTGCCGAGCGAATGCCTGCACGTGCTGGTCGAGCCGTTGAAGATCGCGCTCGATATGCGTACGCAACAACTTCTTCATGCTGTCGTTGCTGAATTGCGATTTGAGTTCGGCGATCCCGCCCTCTGGGTCGCGTAACAGGCGAGCTAGCGCGGTGCCGACGCCGGTCTTCGACCGGGCGCCTTCGAGCAGGATGCAGTAGAAAATCTCAACCTGATAGAGATGGTCCCGCTTCGCTTCAAAGAACTTCCGTCGCTGGTCAATAGCCGCTTGGACAATGGGGTCATCGTATGTTGCGAACGGTATGTCGGGGCGGTTCGATTTAAAGAGGTACTGGTAAACATGGAAGCCTGGGCCAAAGGCTTTCAGCGCCGCCTCCAACCGCTTCACCGCATACTCCTGCTGCGAGCGGTCCAGACTTTCGTAGTCCACACCGGGAACACTGAGAACCATGCCCAGATCGCCACTCTTGGTAAGGAAGGCCGTCTCGTTCCAGAAGCCGTAGAGGCTGATGTGGTCATTGAGCGCCGCGCTCTCTTTCCAGGGCTTGATGACTTTATCGAGACGCAGCATCACACTACCTCCACGCGGGGAACTTGCTGCTTCGCGGCGTCGTAGCACAGCTTGTAGCGTTCGGACTTTGCGAGAATGCGGAGGAACGCCGGGTCGCTGTTCGTTACCCAATGGCCGAAGGCAAAGCCGCCAAGGAAGACGGCGATACCCGCGAGGATGGAGTTGAATAAATTGAAGGTCCCCACGGCGCTCACACAGACGAAGTAGAAGAGCGTCCGCTCAACGCCCAGATAGGTGAGGGGCTTATGCAGGCTTTTGAAGACTCGATTTGTGCGGCGCCTATGCTGCAGTTTGTCGGTCATACAACACTCTCAAGCATTGCGGATTGAAGGTCGCTGGAAGGGCGCTATACGCCCCAGAGCCAACTCAAGACATTCACTGCCATAACGGCAATGCCCGTTCCGGCGGCGACGCCGGCGAGCGCCTTTTTCGCGCCGGGTTCGCCGTGTGCAAAGCCGTAGCCGCCGATCACGATAGCAACCAGACTTGCAACCTTGGCGATCGTGCCGGTGAAAAGACCTTGGATGGCGTTAAAGCCGGTGTCGAACGGTGAGCCCTGTGCCAGCGCGGCCATTGGCATCAGAAGAAAAAAAGCGAAAAAAGCCGCCGCTAGACGTGTCCGTTGGGACAGAAGAATGGTGTCGATTCGGGGGATCAGATGGACTTGGAACCAACGTGGCATACGCACCTCCAGCAGCCGCTCAAAGTGGTCTGCATTGGCGCAAAGCTAACCTCACTCAACGAAGCTGTCCAATGAATGTTCGGCGGACAGCTATTCTTGGCAGGAATAGGTCGGAAAATTCGAGTGATGGTCGTCGCCCTATTCCCTATCCAATTGAACCGCATCGGGCACGGAGTCGATCTATAATTCCCTGGTGTGCGGGCGCTATCGATTGTCGCGTAGAAAGCAGATCGTCGAGGAACACTTCGACACCATTTCTGAAGAGCCGGACTGGACGCCTCGCTATAACATTGCTCCCACCCAACCAGTGCCCGTGATCCGCCAGAACCCTAAGGAACCTCGACGGGAATTGTCCTTGATGCGCTGGGGATTGATACCGTCGTGGTCGAAGGATATGTCTGGAGCGGCCACGATGATTAACGCCCGGTCAGAAACGGCGGGGACCAAGCCTGCATTCCGCGAAGCGCTCAAGTCCCGCCGATGCCTGATTCCAGCGGACGGGTTTTACGAGTGGCAGCGGGCGGCCAAAGCGAAGCAGCCATACTGCTTTGAAGTCAATGATGGCGAGTTGTTCGCGTTCGCGGGATTGTGGGATCGCTGGAAAGACGAAAGCGGGAAGTGGATCAAGTCCTGTTCGATCCTAACCACGACGCCGAATGCCGTGACCTCATCCGTTCACGACCGGATGCCCGTCATTCTTGGCGCGGATAATTACGATCTGTGGCTCGATCCGGGGATGACGAATGTCGAAGCGGTGTCAGAAATGTTGAAGCCGTGCGACGCTCGGACCATGCGGTGCTATCCCGTCAGCGCCAGGGTCAACCATGTCGCCAATGACGACGCAGAATGCACGACACCTGTGAAACCTGCCCAAACCCAAGGTGCGCTGTTCTAGGAGGTTCATGATTGACAATTTAGGAAGCTGGGTGTTTTTTCTCGTTCCATCGCTGCGAATCCATGGGATACTGTGTCGCGATATGGAGTCAGCGGATGTCCAGAGCGAAAAGCATTTTCGTACAATAAACGTACAATGGATCGGGCAATGAGGCCTTTTTAGCCGTTGTAGCAGTTCCAAGAATCAATAAGTTACGCGTTATCAACACCCTGAATAGTTCGACTCCCGCCGCCTCCACCACTATCTCATTTACTATCAATTATTTTCAGGCGTATTTTATTTTCGTACAATAGGTCTGACGCGGCGGAGTCTCCGCCGGATTTCTCTCAAGGTTTCCCTTCCCGATTACCCCACTGCTTTCTGCCCAGCAAGCCCAAAGACAAAACTGCACGCCGATCCATACGTTTAGCGTAGCGAAGAGAATCTGCATGTAGAGGGCAGCGGTTGCGAGTGGTCGCGATCAGCTCGCCGGATCAGTTTCTTTCGCGCGGGCTTCTGTGTTTGGGACCTCCCTTGATGCCGATCCGGCACGGCTGCGTCCCTCCAATCGCAAGCCTATGAGACCGACAAACCGTGAACGATGAGTTATGTCACGGGGCCGCCAGGTACGTATAAACCTTAGAAAAGCTCCAAACGGGGATCACGCTTTTTTGGTGAGAACCGCACGAATACGCTGGCCAACAATCGCATCTTCACCAGGCTGCAGCATCCAAACCCCAACCACGAGCGTGTTTGCATCCGCTGGAATACCCTGGTTGGGTTTTTGTCCCGTGTTCGGGTTCAGTTCTATCGAAGGCTTCTCGGTGCGCAAAGCCTCGACGATCTGGTCAGTGGTGACGCCAGTGACCTCCGGGTCGAAGCGTATGAGAAGATGTGGGACGTGGTTGGCGATCTTCGGCACCACTGTTTCCGTTCTGACAGAAGGGATGCCCTTCATGGCAGCGGCAATAAGATCGACCCTTTTCTGGTAGTCGCCTTGCATCGACTCTTCCGTGTGCGAGAGAACCCAGTCGACTGCCGCGACCATCCCCACAATCTGTTCCTTAGCCACTTTCATGCCACGTCCTATGCCGTCTCCGGGGTTATTGTTCTCATGTGCAAGGTCCGTCAGGCTCTTCCTGCCCAGAAGCAGGCCTGCGTTTTGTGGACCGCGCATTCCCTTCCCCCCCGAGAAGGTCACAAGGTCGAAACCCATGCCAGTGTACTTCCATAGATTCGAGATCGGTGGCATATCCGCGGCCGCGTCGAGGAGACACGGGATCTTGTACTCGTGCGCCACACGCAGCCACTCTTCCCGGCCGATTTGCGCGCTCCCTGCGATCCCCTCCTCTTCTTCCGCAGCATTGAAAAAATTCGTCATTACCGCGTTGCCTGCGCGACACGCGCTCCTATAGTCTTCAAGCGTGACGACTTCCGTCACGCGCGCGCCGCAGAGATACATGGCACGGTCATACTCATAGCGGTGCGCACGCTGCACGATAACCGCATTCTTCCTGCCGCTAAGTGCCTGTGGCATATCCAAAATACTTAGGTTGTTTGCATACTGGATGCAGGCGGCGGTCGCGAGGCTGATGGCTCCCGCAGCTCCCGAAGTGACGATGGCCCCTTCGCAGTTGAGGCGCCGCGCAATGTACTCGCCTGCCTTCCGCTGCAGATCGTGCAGCCGGACAGGATGGAGCGCGGCCTTCTGCACCGCGGCTAGGACCTCGGGGGGCATGCAGGCAGCTGTTAGGGTAGTATAGGTGCCGGCGGCATTGATAATCGTCGGTACGCCAAGCTTCGCATAGTAGTCCTCACCATCTGACGATGGCGTCGGCGATGAAAAAGCCTCGGCGGACGAAACCAGGGATCCCACGCCCACGGCTGCGCTGAGCGCGCTGACCCAGCGAAAGAAACGACGGCGGGAGAGAAAGCCTGCTTGAGATTCAGTCGATTCTGACATGGCGTCGCTCCTCATAAGTATTGTCTGCGACGAATCCTGAAAAGAACCTAAGCCTACGGCGGCTCGGCCATGAGTCCGTTGATAGCACTGTGGTAAGCAGCGCAGTGTCCGGAACGCTTTCGGATCCCTGCATCAACAATCCAGAGTCTTCTACGTGCATTAATTTTGAAGTTTATATTAGATTTGCCATAGTTCGGAATTCAAATAGGCGGCAGAGTCGCGGAAATTGAAGTTTGTTTCAGGAGTTATAGCCATGAGAAAAATTCTTAGCAGAACCATTCTAGCGGCCGTCGTAATTCTTGCTTCCAACGGATGGCTCCTCGGCGCAGCAAATCCCAGTGGATCGTCTATTCTGGAGCCGGCAGCGGGTGCGTTGCTCGGACAGTACTACGGCGCCGGTAATCTGGCCCAGACCACGGCGAAGCTCGGGCGGACACCCCCCGTTCACCTCACTTACTACGCGTGGGCCGACGACTGGACCGGCGCCGTCACCAAGGCAGATCTGGCCGCTGGACGCATCCCTCTCGTCAATTGGGAACCCCACAAGATCGACTTCACTAAGATCGTCGCCGGAAGTCTCGATGCCACAATCGTGGCGCGTGCAAACGGCTCCAAATTACTCGGCAAGAGGTTCTTCCTCGACTTCGCAGCGGAGATGAATGGTGACGAGGCGTGGGGTGGCAACAATGCACCCCTCTACGTTGCCGCTTATCGACATATTCATGACATCTTCCTTGCTGCGGGCGCTACCAATGTGATCTGGGCGTGGTGTCCAAACGTCACGGATATCCACGGAGGTAACAAGAATACGATGGACTACTACCCAGGCGATGCCTACGTCGATTGGACCGGGGTCGATGGGTACAACTGGGGTACGACAAACGGTGGCTGGCAGACATTCCAACAGGTTTTCCAGGAAATCTACCCCCTCCTTGCAGCTAAGAAAAAGCCGATCATGATTGGAGAGATGTCCTCCGCTCAAGTGGGGGGAGACAAAGGCAAGTGGATCGATGAAATCATTCCCACTCTCCGCGCCAGTTTCCCACTCATCAAATGTCTCGTCTGGTTCGACATCAACAAGGAAGCCGATTGGCGCATCAGTTCGTCTCCCGAATCGGAAGCGGCGTTCATTCGCATGTCAAAAGATCCTTATTTCAATCCGTAGCATTCCGGGCCACGCGGTTCACCGCGCGACGTTTAAACTGATTGGGACGAGTGGTGGCCAAGCCGACGCTCGACAAGCGATCTTGCAGGATGTACCGGCAAGAGATCTGCATCCTCGTGGAGTTGGTTCCCGCGCCCCCAGGTTCGGACCTCCGGTTCAGACCGAGAATGGGAGCACTCTGGTTTTCAATAGAAAGCTCCACCACTGGGAAAAACTCCGCATCGCCAGCAGCGCGGCTTCGATGGTGAAGGAAGGTCAGGTCATCATTCTCGACTCCGGCACCACTACTACGGCGATCGCGCGCGCCCTGCGCAGCTTTCAGAATCTGACCATCATTACCAACGCCCTCAACATCGCCGCCGAATTGGCTGGAACTGCCGTCGAAGTAATTCTCACTGGAGGGGCTCTGCGCAAGAATTCGGTTTCGCTGGTCGGCCCCATCGCCGAAGAAACCCTGCGAAAGTCGAGCGTCAAAACATTCTGTCCCGCGGCGCGACTTCCTCCCAGATCTTGCGGTCACGCGTCGCACTGGTGAAACAAGAGCATTTCCGGACCAGGCTCGCCCACCGCCCGAAGTAGGTCGCCTGAGCGTAGTTCCGTCCGCCTCGGTCAGATCCACCATCCGGGTGCGGGTGCCTGCCCGGGGAAGACCCGTTTTTTCATGAGCGTGTTCCTCGCGGAGTATCGGGACTCATCCCCGCGAAAATTGCCAGAGCCGGTTTCACGAAAGGGCCTTGGGGTCTGGATTCGAGAAAGCGCCGAAAGCGCAGCGCATGAACCAACCGAGGCCGATCCTTAAACGCTTCCTGGGATCGAGAGCTTGACAAGCGACCAATTTAGGTTATATTACGAACACTTTCTTTTACTTACGTTTTGGTGCTATCAGACTTACTGTCGGTAATTCTGGGAGGTCCAAGATGCCTATCCGTCGCGCTAATTCTTGGTTTCGTCGCTGGAGTTTCTTCCTCACCGTGGTTTTCCTCATTCATCAGGCTGCGCTGGGACAGGGCAGTTACACGGCGCAAATGCGCGGCACGGTCACGGACCCTGCCCACGCCGTGGTGAACAACGCCAAAATCACGTTGACCAATGAGTCGACCGGTATCGCGACTAGTGCGACCACCAACACCAGTGGAGAGTATGTGGTGAACGGGCTGCGCCCCGCGACCTACACCATCAAGGTGCAGGCACCCGGCTTCCGCGATGTAGTGCAGACGGGATTGGTGCTGGCGGTGAGCCAACAAGCCACGGTGGATTTTGCGCTGAGTCTGGCGACGAATGCGGAAACGGTCACCGTGACCGAGACTGCGCCGTTGCTGGATACGGGAAGCTCATCGCTAGGCACCGAGGTTACGAACGAGTTCGTAAGCCGAATGCCGTTGCAGGGCCGCGACGCCAACCAACTGGTGTATCTGTCGGCTGGAGTTACGTCGCTGAACAACGCGGATGCCTATCCGACCGGAACGAACTTTTCCTCCAATGGGCAACGTTATGGCTCGGGGGAGATCCGGCTAGATGGGAATCTGACGACCGGTCCGGAACAGGGGGAGGGGGCAACCAACAATGAGAGCTACATGCCGTCGACCGAGGTGATCCAGGAATTCAAGGTGCAGAACAATAGCTTCGCGGCAGAGTTCGGCAGCAACGGCGGGACGGTGGTAAATGTTGTGATGAAGTCGGGGACCAACAAGTTTCACGGGAGCGGGTGGTGGTTTGGGCAGCGGGCGGGGCTGAACGCCAACGATTTCTTTTCGGTGCGGAATGGCATACCCCGGGGAGCGGGCACCATAGATCAATACGGCTTTTCACTGGGCGGCCCCATCTTCAAGGGGAAGACCTTCTTCTTGGTTGATATGGAGAGAATCAGGAACGTCGGCAAGCAACTGGTCAGCGCCAGAGTTCCCACTGCGCTGGAGCGGAACGGCGACTTCACCCAGACGCTGACGCAGGATGTCAACGGGGATGTCGTGCCCGTACAACTCTTCAACCCCTTCAATGTCGACTCGAACCCAGCAAGTCCTACTTACGGTGACCGGCAGCCTTTTCCGGTTGATCCGAACACGAATAGCACGGACGTAATTCCACAGAGCATGATGAGCCCGATCTGGAACGCGCTGAACGCCAAGAACGCGTTTCCCTTGCCTACGGGTCCGATCGACAACTCGGGCAACAATTTCAATGCACCGATCACCGAAACGACGCCCTCGACCCAATTTGATATCAAGGTGGATCACCAACTCACGAACAAGGTCCATTTGATGGGCCGGTATAGCCAGAACAGCTTTCATGACACGACTCCCGGTCTTTTTTTTGACGGGTCGCAGACGCAGGTGACGACGCGGAATGCGGTTCTGGAGCACACCTGGTCGCTAAGTTCTCATTTACTGCTGACCAGCCGGTTTGGGTTGGAGCGCTACTATCAGAACGAAACTCCGCAGGTCGTGGATCCTGCGCTGTTCGGGTTTCAATCGATTCTGACCGAAGCCAACCATATCACAAAAATGACTGAAATCAGCCCCGACAACTATGCGGGGTTGAACCCGCAATGTTGCGTTAACACGATCAATGGGCACACGCAGTACGTCTACTCCTCGTCCGTGAACTGGGTGAAGGGAAACCACGTACTGAAATTCGGCGGGGAGCAGCGGCTTTTCTTCAATAATTTTTTCCAGCCCGACGACGCGACGGGGCTGTTCCATTTTTCCGGGAGCACAACTGCGGCCAACCCCTTCTTCGATCCTAATACCGAGGATGGAGACGCGATGGCGGCGTTGGAACTGGGATGGCCGAGCGACGGCCACATCAACATTAAACCGGCGGTGCTGCAGAAATCCAAACAGACCGACTTCTACGCGCAGGATGACTGGAAAGCGACGTCCAAGCTGACGCTGAGCCTGGGATTGCGTTACGAGTGGAGCGTGCCGTACACGGAGCGCTTCAACCGCATCCAATTCAGTAATTTCACAGGCAACAGCGGGGTTACAGTGGACCTGACCCCACCCCCGCCGTCGAGCGGGCTGGTCGTCGACAATAGCGGGAATCCCGTCGACTTGAGCAGTCTTGGACTGGGACCGACGCAGTTGCTGGGAACCACGGTGTTTCCGAGCTCGGGCAATCGGCACGTTCCCATCGACCGCAACAATTTTGGACCGCGCCTGGGCTTTGCTTTCCAGGTCGAGAAGAACACGGTCCTGCGCGGGGGCGCGGGGCTTTTCTACGGGCTATCTTCCGCGACCAACTTCCAGTATCCGGGCACGGCATTCCAGAAGTCGGCGAACTTCCACATCTCACTGGACGGTGGCGTAACCCTTGCCCCGGGTTGGGCACTCAACAATGTGTTTCCCGAGCTGCCTCCCAACACGCTACCTCAGCCCCAAGGAACCAGCTACGGTGCGTTAGCGGAGTGGGGGTTGGGGAACGGCAACGATCTGGGGACACTGTCGGATCGCAACCCGGAGATTTATCAATGGAACCTTGGGCTGCAACACCTGTTTCCATTAGGGATTGTGATCTCTGCCGACTATTCTGCGAATCGCAGCACACACTTGCCCTGGGGAGGAGCGACGCGAAACCGCGATACGCTGCCGACGGCGGCGCGGAACCTGTGCGATTCCACGTGCCAGTCCAGTCTGGTGCCGAATCCATTTCAGGGAATGTTTACCGGGCCGAACGCGGTTTTCAACGAGCCTGATTCCATCTACAACAACCCGACGATTCCTGAAGGCAATCTGTTACGGCGGTTTCCCCAATTCGACGGGGACTTTGAGGGGCTGCCCCTGATAGCGGCGAGTTCCTGGTACAACGGACTGTTGGTGCGGTTCCAGAAACGGCCAAGCCACGGTCTGAGCTTTGAAGGGAACTACACGTGGTCGAAGGCGACCGACTACTCGTCGTATGGGGCGAACAGCTTCATCTTCCGCTTCACAAATGATGGGCTGGGGAATCCGCAGGACATGAATAACCTGAGGGCGGAACATTCGATTGGGGCCAACGATACGCCGCAGCGCCTCGTGCTGGCGGCGGTGTATGATCTGCCGTTTGGGCGCGGCCGGTGGATGGGTGGAGGCATGAACCGGGTCCTCGATGCGGTCGTGGGCGGCTGGTCGCTCAACTCCATTTTGACGCTGCAATCGGGTCAACCCATCCCATTCGGCTTGGCCAATGCGAGCATTGCCGATGGAACGCAGCGGCCGGATATCCTCTGTTCAAAACTGCTGACGGGCATGAGCTTGCATGACCTGGCGTTCTCGACAGACCCGAACGCCAGCTACTACAACAGTAATTGCTTTTCATCAACCTCTCCTGGCGACCAGGTGCCGGGGAACGCTCCGCGTTTTTCCGCCAATGCGCGAGGGGAAGGGATCAAGAATATTGATATGGGGTTCTTCAAGGACTTCACCGTTCACGAGGGAATGAAACTGGAACTGCGAGCCGAGTTCTTCAATCTTACCAACACGGTGCGCTTCCGGACACCCGATTCGCTTTTGGGAGATACCAATTTCGGCAGAGTCACGCGACTGGCGAACCACCCGCGCAACGGGCAGATCGCGGTGAGGTTCGAGTTCTGAGGGCGAGTGGGGCTGAGAAATGGTTGGCCCTTGAGAGGGACAATTCTTCTCACGCGTTAACGCCGATTCGGCAGGCCGAGGGCAAGCTGTTGCGCGGATTCCTGCGCTGCTTCAGGGCTAACTTCCGAAGTGTACGAAAGCCGTGCCGTTTCCCAAAATGCCGGTTCGAAAAACATTTATGAAACCAATTCAAGTTGTACTCGTGTCTCTCGCACTACTTTCGGTTTCGTTGGGGCTGCTGGGTGCTGCTGCTTCCTATCCAGCGGGTCAGAACTGGACAAACTACGTGCGCATCGGGGCGTACGGTTTGCAGCCAAATAACACCGACAAGATTGTTGCCGACGCGCGAGCCAGCAACGTTTTCGGGATTGAGGTGGACAACGATATTGAGGGGCGCTACGAAAGTTTTGTGAATCCGGAAGAAAAGCTGAAGGCAATCCACGACATCGCGGAAAAGGCGCACCGGGCAGGCAACTACGCCTTCGTATACATCGCCGGCACGGAATGCATTACGGCGAATGCGGACGCGACGCCGCACACCCTGGCGAAAGAGCATCCGGACTGGTTGCAGAGGAAGATCACGGGCGAGCCGGCAATCTTCGGTGGAGGCTCGGCGTTTTGGATCGCGAAGGGCGATGAAGATGTTTGGGTGACGCCTTATGCCAGCGAGTGGCGCAAGATTTACATGCAGCGGGTGCGCCAAATTGCGGGCACAGGAATCGACGGGATCTATGTCGACATTCCGTACTGGATGACGCACTTTGACGGATGGGAAGACACGTGGGCCAGCTTCGATGACCACACGGTAGCAGCGTTCAAGAAGGAGACGGGGCTGGATGCCAAGAAGGATTTGAAGCTGGGCGACTTCTCTGACCCCAATTTCCGCAAGTGGGTGGAGTTCAGGATCCAGACTTTCACTGACTTCATGCGTGAAATTGATCAGAACGCGAAATCGGTGAACCCGGAGATCAAGACCATCCCGGAGATTTACCCGGGGATCGAGGAGTCAGCGGTTCGGGTCGGAGCCGACGTGTACAGCCTGTACGGGGTGGTGGACACGATTGCGCATGAGTACTCGTTGGGCTCGGGCGGGATGGCCTCGGCGCGAAAGCCCCTGGCCTGGTTTGAGTATCAAGTGGGGATGCATTCCTTCCGCGCGTTCGCGCAAGGCAAGGCGACGTGGATTCTCAACTACTCTTGGGACGGCGATAAGAAAGTCGACAAGACCGAGGCCATGATGAACCTGGCCATGTCGGAGATCATGGCGGGAGCGAATTTCTGGGATGCGCCCGGGCATTCGATGGCGGGGTCGAATGATCTGCCGACCCGAAAAAAGATATTCGACTGGATTCAAGCCCACGAGAAGACGTTTTACTTGCCGCGCGTGGCGAGTCATCCGGTGGGAGTGTATTTCTCTCCGGATACGCGAAACATCTATGCTGACGAGTTTATCCGTTCCTACCGGGGAATCCTGATTCTGCTGATGCAGAAGCACTGGGAATTTCAAGTGGTCACGCCCCGAAATCTCGCCGATTTCAAGGGCGAGACGCTGGTTCTTCCCGATGTCCGCATTCTGCATGACCAGGAAAAAGACTGGCTGCGAAAGTTCGTCGAGAAGGGCCGCACCCTGGCGATTACCGGGACCGATGCGACACAACTGGTAGAAACACCCAACGTGTTGCGGTTCCCGAAGGATCCGGGAAAGGAGTACATGAGCGCGATGGAGAGCGACTTTGAGCGAGCGGACCCTGACTCGCAAGCGGAGTTCTTGAAAAGCCTGAAGAATACGAGCGAAGTAGAGGTGACGGCGTCACCCATGGTCGCGACCTCGATTGCAGTCGTGGAAGGGAGCCCGCACATCTTTTTCGCAAATTTTGCCGGATTGCGCGGCAAGGTGAATCCCGTGCAGACGCCGCAAACTGGAGTACGCGTCCGCATTGCGAAGGCCGTCAAAGGGAAGGCGTTCTTCCTCCCATTTCTTGGCGATGTTCTGGAAGTCAGCGGCGTTCAGGAGTCTGATGGCCGCACATCCTATACCCTTCCCACAATTACCAAGGGGGCTGTTTTCTGGTACGACGGGGGAGACGCGAAGCAAACAAGAGAGTAGACAGGTCAGGAATTTCTTCGCTGCGCCAGCGGAATGTGCAAACGCTGCAGAATGCCAATAGCAGGCTGCTGAAAAACTCAAATACTCGCCAATAACGTACCTCAGGGGCTCAAAGCCGGCATTGATTCGGCGAGACTTGCCGCGGCGGCTTGAGCCGCGCCCTTTAAAGACAGCAGCGAAAGGCAAGTTTTTCACCAGCCTGCTAGGCCAGTGGCGAGATACCTATACCCCTTTTCTCCAACCTGAGTCACTGCCCTTCTTCAGACGAATCGTGAGAGAGCCATCAGGATTGGTTGGGTGCTGACACGCCCAGCGGACGAGGCGCTTGACACCTTTGACTTCCAATTCGGCCCGCAGTTTTATTTGCTGCCCGTCCGTACCTTTCGGGAGGATGATGGACGCTTGGCGGAACTGGCCCGGATAAGGTTAGCCCGCATCGAGATTTCCTCCTAGCCGGACGCTCCCGGTCAATGCCAAATGGCCCCTGGTTGAGTCGATTGGCAACTTGGGGCGAGCCAAACTGATAGCCCTCCCACAGATGGTCAAGTACATCCGCCCACGTTTGCGGACGCAGAAGACTGCTCGCACCTGCCAGAAGTGCTCCGGTCTTGACAAAATCTCTCCGCCGCATTGTGTGCCCTCCTCACCGCAATGACCGGAATCCACCTACCTCTTTGAAACAACAGCTGTCTAGACCTGCTGACGGAGGTTGGGACGCAGTGTGAGCGAGCCGTCATCGTTCAGCTTCTGGTGACAAGCCCAGCGCACGGGATAGCGCATTCTCTTGACCTCAATCTCAGCTCTAAGTTTCAATCCCTTCCAATCGGTCGTAGCCGGAAGCACGAACTGCGCCTGGCGAATCTTGCCCGGCAACGGGTAACCGGCGTCCAGACAACCGCTGGTGAGCACCTTTCCATCCTGGCTCTCGACCGTCACCCTCAATACGCCCGGCACGCCCGCGATGCCCTCATTTGTAAAGCCAATGATCAGCCCCAGGTAGCTGCTGTCCTTATAGCTCCAGATGAAAGACGGCCTCACCCGATAACCAATTCGACGATTGATGCGATCGAACGCCGCCGGATACGCCTGGTAGTAGCTCATCAGATTTTTTGCGTTGATCTGGTGAAAGTTCCAGAGCGACCAGTAGTTCGCCCCGACATCGATCACATGATCGATCATGTTCTCCGCCGGCGATATTCCTTCATGTCCGGCGTTCGGGTCGGGAGGTTTACCAGGAAGACCCTGCTCAAGCAACGCGGCAATCCAAGGTGGACGGTTGCTGAGCGCTTCTATCTGCTCGTTTTCGATAAAAATCGTGTCGCTGCGAATCCAATTGTTGCTGCGGACCGTGCGGTCTACCAGTTCTGAATTGCCGACCCGGCTGTAGTCTGGTTGAGTATTGGTCAGCAACGGAGTCTTCTTAAAGTACTCAAGCTGAACTTCGAGCATATTGGTCCAGGTGCGCTCGGCTGTCAGGTAATCAGGAAAAGGATTGTTGCCGAACGGCCAGGTATGCCCTTCACCCCAGAAGCCATACATGAAGGTATCGATAAATTCGATGAGAGGATTGCCATCGAATTCCGCCGCCAACTGGCCAACGAGCTCTTTGAATGCCTGCTGAAAAAAAGGATCGTCATACCGGGGCTGATAACGCGAATGGAGATTCGCCAAATATCTTTTTGCTGAGGCGCTGCTCTCTTGATCACTAAGCACCAGATCAACTTTCGGCACCTTTTCTAGGACAAAATCCGGGAGGGCCGCTTCGTGCGTATAATCTGGCGCGCACATCTGAATCCGCAATCCAATCCGCTTATTGTTCTTCTTCGCCAGGTCAAAAACCAGCTTCAGATAGTCAGGCAGTTGCAGGCGTCCAGGCCGCGGCTGCACTTCCCTCCAGGTAGGACGGATGTAAAGCTGCTGGCCTAATGGAAAGTGAACCAGGTCTTCGATCGCCTGAGGAATGTTGTCTGACTTGATTTCATCCGTGCCGCTGTCTGCTGTGATGTAGGTGACCAGTCCCTTGCCATAGTTCGGCACGACGTCTTCCGAAGAGGTGGTAGTCATCACCACATCGTCAGCGGGAATGGTGGCATCGGGTGGGTATTGAGGGAATGGACCCTGATTGAGGCGATCATTCACCTGCGGACCGGAGCCGAAGTCGTAGTTTCCCCAGTTATGTGCGGGAACCTTCGCCTGCGCCTTACCCATTCCCAGTTCCGCGGCTACGGCAAGAGCGACAGTACTTTTTATAAAATCTCTACGCTGCATCGGAATTATCCCTCCTTATCGCTCGACCAAATTTCGGGCTGTCGAGGAGATCAGTGCGACGTTCACTGAGGAATGCGTCTCGGGCACTTGCAGCATGCTTTTTGGAGAAAACTCCGCAAGGCTCAGCGAATGGCTTACGGTCTGCTGCGTTTCTTCCTTGCTCGCGGCAAATGCGCTGCCCGGCTGGGCTGCCGCGCTAGCCATGACGCCCATCCCACATAACCACTGCCGCCGATTGATCATG
>PLBY01000054.1:0-69325 GCA_003134655.1 Acidobacteriaceae bacterium | reverse complement strand
CAGCAAACGACCACTTGGCTTTGTTCTCCGCGACAGGATTGCGCGGTTC
Source organism: Acidobacteriaceae bacterium (assembly GCA_003134655.1). Classification (GTDB taxonomy): domain Bacteria; phylum Acidobacteriota; class Terriglobia; order Terriglobales; family Acidobacteriaceae; genus Sulfotelmatobacter. The sequence continues at coordinate 69,276 of PLBY01000054.1, read as the reverse complement.
AGACGGAGTTTGTGCCTTTGTAGCCTAAGTTTACGCAGCTGCTGGTGCAGCCCTACCGGGGTGGCCATGTGCCTCTTTCCGGCCTAGAAGGCATTGACACCATCAGCTTCCATGTATTACGAATACTTGTGTTTTATTTCAGTTGTGCCCTTCCGATGTGCCAGTGGAGATCAAGTATGGGTTCAAGCGAGAAAAGGATTCTGCAATCTGACAGCAGCCCGTACCGAAGGCTGAAAGCCGCGACTGCGACCGGGCTTTGGGTTGCTGTCACCATTGTGTTTGCTCCTTGGTCGCCCGCCGCCGCTGCGGACGGCCCCACTGGCAAGCCTCAGATTCAAGGTGGCAATCTGCGCATTGAATTTGACAACCATCTGCGCAGCCGGGTGGTTGCCCGTTTCGACGAGAAGGAGACGGTGATGGGACCGTTCACTGCCTCTGAGACCGTGACCACCGCCGACAAGCCCTGGACCGCATTTCTCCTGACCTCGCAAAAACACGAGCACACAAAAGACACCTTTGGAGAAGGTGAGCGGCTCACGGTGGAAGGAAAAGCAGGAGAGCTGAAAAAGACGGTCTCCGTCAGCGTATACGACGACTTTCCTGCGATGGCATTTTTCGAGGTCCAGTACACCAATACCGGAACATCCAAGCTCACGATTAAAAGTTGGACCAACAACGCGTACACGGTAAATGCGCAACCCAATGTGGGCGCGCCGGCTTTCTGGTCTTATCAGAGTGGCTCCTACGAGAAACGTCCCAACTGGATCCTGCCGCTGCACACTAATTTTCAGCAGGAAAATTATCAAGGCATGAATGCCGAAGATTATGGCGGCGGCACGCCGATTATCGACGTCTGGCGGCGTGACGTTGGAATTGCTGTAGGACACGTCGAGCCGCGGCCGAAGCTGGTTTCCCTCCCCGTATCCATGCCCGATGCTGCACATGCCACCATCGCGGTGCGCTTCACCAAAGATATCTCATTGAGCCCCGGCGAAAATTTTCATACCTTTCGCACCTTCGTTGCCGTCCATCAGGGAGACTACTTCCGCGCGCTCGCCGACTACCGGCGCTTCATGATGAAACAAGGCTTCCAGATGGCCACGGCTCCCGACGACGCTTTCGGCGCCATTTGGTGCGCATGGGGATACGGACGAAAAGTTCAGCCGCAGCAGGTGTATGACTCGCTTCCAACGGCGAAGCGACTGGGATTTAGGTGGGTCACGCTCGATGACGGCTGGCAGAACAATGTGGGCGATTGGGCGCTTGATCCCAAGAAATTCCCGCACGGCGACGCTGACATGAAGGCCCTGGTGGACCGCATTCACCAGGAAGGNNCCGCTCAGCGCTGTGCCAGACTCGCAATTGCTTCGCGACCACCCCGACTACGAGTTATTAAACCAGGACGGCTCGACGAGAAAGGTTTCCTGGTGGGGTTCCTATTATTTGTGCCCAGCCAACCGCCACGTAGTGGAGTACCACCAGGCGTTGGTGCGAAAAATTCTGGTGGACTGGGGATTCGACGGGCTGAAGCTCGATGGCCAGCACATGAACGGAGTGCCAGCCTGTTACAACCCGGCTCACCATCACTCCCAGCCAGAGGATTCGGTCGAAGCCCTGCCGGATTTCTTCAAGGCAATTTACGAGACCGCGCAGGCCGTAAAGCCTGGGACGCTGGTGGAGTTCTGCCCCTGCGGCACGGCGTTCTCTTTTTTCACCATGCCGCATTTCAATATGTCGGTGGCTTCCGACCCGAGAGGTTCCTTCCAAGTTCGTTCCAAGGCGAAAACATTAAAAGCTCTGATGGGCGACAACGTTCCATTCTTTGGCGATCACGTCGAACTGAGCGACGGCGCCAATGACTTCGCATCGACTGTGGGTGTGGGAGGCGTCGTGGGAACGCAGTTTGTTCTTCCGTCATTGGTCACAAAGCACGGCAAATCCGATCTAACCCCGGAGCGGGAGAAGGAATTCGGAAAGTGGCTTCGCATCTATCACGACAAGATGTTGTCGAAAGGACAGTATCTCGGGCAGCTGTATGACATCGGCTTCGATGTGCCCGAGACGCATGTCATCCGCAAGGATCAGGCCATGTATTACGCCTTTTTTGCCAAGCAGTGGAAGGGGCCAGTCGAACTCCGCGGCCTCGAAGACCGCAACTACAGTGTGGTCGACTACGTCACCGGGAAAAATCTGGGGATCGTGTCAGGGCACAATGCGCATCTGCCAGTTGAGTTCGATCAACATCTGCTCTTGGAAGTAGTGCCGCGATGAGGAACGATGAATGAAACTCGCAACTCTGTTTGTGCTGTGTGCATCCACCTGCGGAGCGTTTGGCCAGTCCAATGCCTCTTTCTACGGGTCGACGACTGGAAGTGATTCGAATATTGAAGTTATTCGCAGCTATTCACAATCGAGATAGTAAGCTCGATGAAGTTTGCGAGGAGACCTTGGAGGAGTGACCAGATTGAACCCCGTGACTCAGAAGCGCGGCCGTAACGCAAGCGCCAGCTTGCAGGACTTATTGGCCCACAATCGCCTTTCGGGAAAAGGCGGTGTGTACGCGGTCTGTTCCGCACATCCATGGGTCATCGATGCGGCCATACAGCAGGCCATGGAAGACGACTCTTTCCTCCGTATAGAGTCCACTTCCAGTCAAGTCAATCAGCTGGGTGGTTACAGCGGAAAGACTCCGAGTCAGTTCGCTGATTTTGTCCACGCCGCGGCGCGTCGGATGGGACTTCCCGAAGATCGAATCCTACTCGGCGGAGACCATCTTGGGCCTTTTCCGTGGAGGACCGAGGCAGCAGACAGCGCTTTGAGCAAAGCCCGCGAACTAGCCCGCGCGTGTGTGCTCGCCGGCTATCGGAAAATCCATCTCGATGCGAGTATGGCATGTGCCGATGACGCCGAGGTACTCTCGGAACCGGTGGTTGCTCAGCGGGCCGCCGTACTTTGCCAAGCCGCCGAAGAGGCTCTGAAGGACCTGCCCACCGGCGTCGACCTTCCTCTGTACGTTATCGGAACTGAAGTTCCCGCTCCAGGGGGCGAGTCGGCTCAAGGCGCCCCTCCTGCCGTTACCACGATCGAGAGCCTCCATCGGACTCTGACAATCTTTGAACAGGCCTTTGAAGACAGAGGTTTGTCAGCCGCCTGGCGAAGAGTGATTGGGGTAGTGGTGCAGCCCGGGGTGGAGTTCGGGGATGATGTTGTATTTGAATACGACCGCACAAGAGCTCGTCCACTCTCGGCAGGATTGCCTTGCAGCCCTTCGCTAGTCTTCGAAGCGCACTCCACCGACTATCAGTCTCCCAGCGCTCTGGCTCAAATGGTCCAAGACCACTTCGCTATTCTGAAAGTGGGCCCATGGTTGACCTTCGCATTTCGGGAAGCTGTATTCGCTTTGAGCGCGATCGAACGAGAACTACTTGCCGAGGACAAAAGTCAGAGGTTGTCGCAGCTTCGGGAAGCGCTCGATCGGGCAATGCTGCGTGAACCCGCCTTCTGGCTCTCCTACTATAAAGGGGATGAGAGCCAGCTACGCATCTCGCGGGCGTTCAGCTATAGCGACCGCTGCCGATATTACTGGCATGAGATTTCAGTTCAGGCAGAGATCGAACGCCTGATCGGCAACCTCACGGCGCGGCCGGTCCCGTTAACGCTCGTCAGTCAATATCTGCCTTTCGAGTATGAGGCAATCAGGACGGAGCAAATCGAGAATCAGCCGGAGGCGATCATCCGTTATCACATTCAGTTAGTGCTGCGTTCGTATGCAACTGCATGTGGAATGGTTTGAGAGTGACTTCCCTGACTGTGACCAGACACTTGATGGCAGTTGCCGTAGTGGTGATCGATTTTACTGAGTCCTAAATCGCAAGCGCATTTAACAATGGGAGCAAAATGCCGAAGCTGGACGTATGTGTGGTTGGTGAAATCAATCTGGACTTGATCCTCTACGGGTTACCGAAAGAGCTAGTACTGGATCGCGAATTATTGGCCAACGGTCTGGCGCTCACTCTGGGCAGTTCGTCCGCAATCTTTGCCCATAACTTGGCTATGCTTGGAACCAAGGTCGGATTCATCTCGAAAACTGGCGGAGACCCACTGGGGAAAATAGCACTGGAACGGCTAGCGGCTGCCGGAGTTGACGTAAGCCACGTGAAACAGACACCCGGCCGAACACCGACGGGGCTAACCGTTGCGATCCCCTATCAGCAGCATCGCTATATCCTCACGTTTCCTGGCACCATGTTTGAAATGCAGCACTCGGACATAGACATGGCTTATGTCCGGTCGGCCCGCCACTTGCACGTCTCTTCGTTTTTCCTGCACCGCGCGTTGCGGCCCCGAATCCTGGATCTGTTCCGCCAGGCGAAAACTGCGGGCCTGTCCACGTCACTCGACACCAATGACGACCCTGAGAACAAGTGGGATCGGGATCTGTTGGAAGTTCTCAAGTATGTCGACATTTTTCTTCCGAACGATCGTGAAGCGAAGAAGATCGCACACACAGACGACCTTTCGCAAGCCATTAACGTACTCGCGGGTCTGGCGAAAGTTGTGGTGGTGAAGCGCGGCTCCGCGGCTGCTATCTGCCGGTCAGGGCAGGAACAGTGCAGCTTAGTGCCCCCGATCGTGAAAACTGTAGACGACGTTGGCGCGGGCGACAGTTTTGATGCCGGATTCATCCACCAGCAAATGCTGGGAGCAAAACTCGAGGATTGCCTGGCCTTTGCCAATTTGGCGGGAGCCTACTCAACCACCAAGGAGGGCGGCACCGAGGCATTTCGCGATCGTAGTGCACTCACCAGTTTCATGCGCCAGCAGTGGAGCGCCGCGGGCAGGGGCGCGCTGCCCTTCAAAGGGTAGCCGGGCTTCTTTCGCGCTCGAATGTCGGCACGGTTCGCGATGCTACCGGAGCGGTAGTTCCGGGCGCGAAGGTGACGGTAGAGGACGTGGATCGCGGCGTCCAAATGACTCTCTCGAGCAACGATCAGGGAGCGTATGTCGCGAGTCCACTGCACATCGGAAGCTATTTAAGGTTCGGGTGGAGAAGACGGGGTTCAAAAAAGGCGCTGTCACCTTCGAAGATGGAGCTAACTCATGAGCGACGGACACTATTTGATTCGCAGGCTAACAACAATCATCGCCTCGTTGATGCTGGCCGCGTCGATGCTGGCCGCAGTGCCGTGTTCCGCCCAGCAACTGACGAACAGTAGCCTGTCCGTGACGGTCAACAAACAGGACGGATCGTATCAGTTTGGGCTCGTTGGTGACCCATCCACGCTGCAAGCAAGCGTCGGTGCTCAGGTCGATCACACCTGGCTGCGTGCCGGGAGCTATCCCTCGCATTCGGTTTCCGAGGCTCCATTTAGCGATGCGCTAGGTTCCGGTCGACAGCTGACGGTGACATGCAGCGGACTCCGCGGCAGTCCCGATCTTATTTATCTATTGCAGCTCTACACCCAAAATCCTTATGGCACCGTTCAAGTGCGGGTCAGGAACGGAACGAGCAAAGCGACGTCGGTGCAGGCAATCCGCAGTGTTGAGGCCACGGGAGACTCCATCGTTAACCTGGGTGGTCGTCCATCAGATGAGCGAATTCTCTCCGATAGCTTCAGCGAAGATTGGCCCGACTTGGTGATCTACGATCTTGGGGACGCTCCAGGCGGAATGCATCGCGGAGTCGGCAGCCAGCTTGTCTATAACCGGCAGACTAAGCAGAGCCTATTCCTTGGCGCGCTCACCTCCGATCGCTTCCTGACTCTTTTGCGGCTCAAGACCGAGGGCAAAGGCTCCGGAGCGAAGGTCGCATCGTATACGGTCGAATCGACGGGAACCACGGAGATTCAGAAGGATTACAGTCAGGCAAAGTCCCTGGAAGCAAAGTCTCTGAAAAGCGATCGGATCGAACTCAGTCTTCCACTCAATCCGGGCGAAGAGATGAGCTCTGAACGAGTGATGTTCGCGGCAGGGCCGGATTACCTGGCGCAACTTCGCGCTTATGGCTCGGCAATTCGACAGCTGCATCACGCACGTGTTTCGAGCGAGATTCCGATGGGATGGTGGAGCTGGACCGCTTACTATGCCGCGATCAACGAGGGCGAAACGCTGGCCAATGCCGATTGGATGTCGCAGCATTTGAAATCACTGGGTTACAACTTTTTCCAGATCGATGAAGGCTATCAGTATGCTCGCGGCGAGTATGTCACCGCCAACGCGACGCAATTCCCGGATGGCATGCGGTTTGTGGCCCATCATGTTTTGAGAGATGGCCTCACCGTTGGCCTGTGGACGGCGCCATTCGAGGTAAGCAGCCGCGCTTGGGTTTACGAACATCACAAAGATTGGTTGGTCCACAATGCCGAGGGCCAGCCGATTCCCCTGGAGGATGTATGGAGGCAGAGTGTTGACACGCTCTATGCGCTGGATACCACACATCCTGGAGCTCAGGAATACTTGCGCCAGACCTACAAGACGTTGGTTCGGGAATGGGGAGTTCGGTTCATCAAATTAGACTTCATGGATACGACCGCCATTGAAGGCTACTACTACCGCCCGAACACGACCGCACTCGAAGCCCAGCGTATCGGCTTGCAGGTAATCCGCAAGACCGTCGGCGACGATGTGATCCTGGACAAAGACGGCAGCCCCATGCTCAATCCGGTTGGATTGGTGGACACGGGCCGGGTCTCCGCGGACACCGGACACAGTTTTCTGAGGTCGAAAACTGCCGCCCCCGGCATAGCCGCGCGCTTCTACATGAACGGGAACTTCTTCATCGATGACCCGGACGCTTTCAACATCACCGATACATATTTGGTGGAGCATTCGGGTGAGCATTCCTCACATTCGCTGGCAACGGCGCAGGTCTCGATCGCACTCTCTGCAATCGCCGGTGGCATGTACGAAATCGGCGATGACCTGTTGGTGCTCAACAGTGAGAAGGATCGATTGGCGTTGGTGGAAAACCGGGACTTGCTGAACATGGCCAGAGCCGGACGAGCCTCGACGCCCGTAGATCTCATGACCTATGATCCCGAGGATGGACAACCGAGTCTTTTCCTTCTCCGGCAAACTCCTCGCCAAAGCATCTTGACCGTTTTCAACTGGACCGACAAGCCGCGCTCGCGTTCGTTAAGTCTCATAGACCTCGGGCTCCCAGTGAGTTCCACGATGGTGGCGACTGGGGTCATTGATTCCAACGCCACGTTTGCGCTCGAAAATGGCGCGCTCCGCATTGAGAATCAGGCGCCACAATCGGCGGTGGTAATCAAGCTGGTGGACACTGTTGTCGCCAAGGCCGCCCCTACTGTCACGGCCCGAGTCTCATCTCAGTCGAAGGCCGGGGAGACAATAGCCTTCTCGGCTCAGGCCGACCCTGGCGGCGCACCGGCACTCGGCTATCACTGGGACTTCGGCGACGGGACGATCTCGGAAGGGTCCCACGTTACTCATTGCTACACAAAAGCGGCCGACTTCACAGTCCGACTCACCGTGAACGGGCCGGACGACCTACCCTATGAACACACCTTTTCCATTGGAGTAACAGGCGAACTGAAGCCGACTCCCGAGCTCCGCGCGAACCGGCGTTTTGAACAGGCAACCGAGAAATGACCTACGCCCTCACCGCAACGCCCATGATTGCCAAGGTTACGAAAATGGGAAGGCCGTGATTTGCGGTAATCGAAGCTGCGTTGGGCGCTTTTTCTCAGATCCATCGCGGCGGAATCGATGGAATACTGTGGTCGATATGTTTGTCCCTTGGACTCCCGAGCTAAAAGCATTTTCGTACAATAAACGTACAATGGATCGGGCAATGGGGCCTTTTTGGCCGGTGTGGCAGTTCCTGGAATCAGTAACCTACGTGCTGTCAACATGCAAGATAGTTCGACTCCCGCCTCCTCCACCAATATCTCATTACTGACGCGTCTAGCTTTCGGCACATTGGCGTTGCCAGGCCTCTGTAAAGAGCGGTTCTCAACTAGATAGCTTCAACTCGCGGATCGCTTCTCCGGCGCCGCTGAGGTCGGCGAGCCGCATCTCGGAGTACTTGCGAGATAGAAGCACACCTGGCGCACCAGCGCGAAAAGCTGCCAGAACCGCTGCCTTGACGCTTTGCGGCGTGCATTTGCTGTTGTTGGGCTCGGTCGGGATATCGATATCAATGCCGGGCCAAATCAAAGTCCTCGTGCCAGCAACACCCTCCAGCGCACGTTTTGTCTCGCGGTAGACGTAGTCCGCCGAAAGCCCTGCGTGAGGGATCTGATCGTAGCTGCCTTCTTTTAATCCCATCACGGCGTAGTTGAAATCGAGCAAGCCTTGTCTTGTGAGATCGGCATAAAGTGTCGAGCCGATATTGTCTGCATACAGTGCCATCCGCTCGCCGCCGCAGTTGTTGTACATAACGACCTTGATGAAATCCGAGTAGTTCGAGAGCTCATGAAGGTCCTGCTCCGCGCGGTAGATCGGATTGAAGGAATTGTTGTGCCAGATGTGCCAACCCACTGGCACCGTCGGCTTCGCTGTCTTTACCGTCTTGTAAATTGCGGCGTAGGTCTCGCGAAGGCTGTCTGTCCAGAGCATTTCCCATGCGGCTAACTCGGGATACCGCAACAGGAGCCGCCAGAATTGAACGTAGTAGCCGTCCACGGGGCGCTTGCCGCTGCGCGCTGAGCGAACGAACTTTTCCAACTCCAGAAAGCCCTGCCGGGTGCGATCTGCATTGATGCCGCGCTCTTTCGCTTTGCTCTGACAAAACTGGCAGAAACAGGTCACGTTCCCCGGATCAACTGGCGGCGTGTCATGCGTTGCGCCAAGGCTGTCGCAAAGTGCACCTTGCCGCTCAGATCCCCACATGATGCCGTCGATGTCATAGGAACGGGTGTAGTCCTCGACCAGACCGGTCAGGAAATTCCGGTAGTCCGGATTGTTGACGCACAGCGTGTCGGCATTCCGTCCGTACAGATCGCGCTCCTGCAGTTTTCCGATGTTCGGCAAATCGGTGCGAAACACGTCCTCAAGCCAGCAGACGACCTTCATGCCGCGCTTTTTGGCGGCAGGGATCACTTCGGCCAGGATATCCAGGTCGCCATGGTCGGGCGCACGAGTGTCTTTTAGAACCGTGTTCTTGTAGTACTGGGGATGAGGGGTCGCGAAGTTCCCGCCGTGAAAATTGAGATCGTATTCCTGCTTACCGTGATCGGGCAGCGGTTGGCCCGGAATCTGTCTTCCGGCAATACCTCGACCGTAGGTGAATACCGCAAGAAACAGCGTGTTCACGCGGGCACGTTCCTGAAGCACATCGAGGACTCTCTCGGTGCCTTCATCGACAAACGAAACTGCCCCCACCTGGATGCCGACCATCTTGGAGGATACAGCAGCGTGAGCGGAAGTTGGCATGGCCAAGGCAGCACCGGCTCCGGCAGCGATCTTCAGGAATTCGCGACGATTCGGATCTAATCTCAACGGATTACTCCTAACTGCCTCTACACCAGCGGCCGATCAGGGTTGTAATTGTGGCGTAGCGTCAATGAGCCATCCGAATTGACTTTTTGCCGGCACGCCCATCGAACCGGATAACGCACGCCCTTCACTTCGAGTTCAGCTTTCAGCCGCAAACCCTCCCATTGGACGCCTGCGGGCAGCATCAGCATCGCTTGATGGACGCCCGTCGGTTTCGGATACCCAGGGTCAATGCAGCCTGATATGTTGATCTTGCTATCCTCACTCAGCACACTCAAGCGAAGCACTCCAGGAACAGGCGCGATTCCATCGTTTGCGAGTCCGATCACCAGGCCGATAGCTCCGTCGCGCTTGAAAATCCAGATAAACGACGGGCGGATGCGGTAGCCGATCTGGCGGGCCATCTCGTCGATCGGACCAGGGAATTTTTCGTAGTAACTCAAGATGTTGGCGGCGGACTGGGTGTGCCAGCTCCAAAGCGATAGATAGTTGACGCCGACATCGGCTGCATGGGAAATGATTTGTTCGTTGTAAGTAATCCCATCTTCGTCGATCTGAAGTTCCTTCGGATCACCGGTGGTGAAACCAACCTCACAGATGGCGGCAGCCCAAGGTGGACGGTAGCTCAGTGCCTCGATCTGCGTGTTCTCAATGAAGATCGTATCCGTACGCAGCCAGTTGCCGCTGCGCATCGTGCGATCCAGCAGATCGGAGTTGCCCACGTTGCTGAAGTCGGGCTGCGTATTCGTGGCCAGCGGGACTTTGGTCCAGTGTTCGAGTTGCATCTCGAACATGGCCGCCCAGGTTTGTTCCGCGACCAACTGGCTGGGAAAGGGATTGCCCTCGAACGGCCACGTGTGCCCTTCGCCCCAAAAACCATACATCATCGTGTCCATGAACTCGACCTGTGGATTGCCGTTGAGTTCGGCGGCGAGCAACCCATTCAATTCGCGAAACGCAGCTTGATACGCCGGGTGATCGTAACGCGGCACACGGTTATCTTTCCGGTAGCGCATTTGCGCGGGGTCGCCCTTCCACTCACCTTTGAGCTTTACGTAGGGAACCTTGTTGAGGAGAAAATCCGGCATACCCGGATCAGGCGAGTCGGGGTTCTCCAGCATGACTCGGAACCCGATACGTTTGTCATAACGGCGGGCTAGATCGAACGTGATCTTCCACCACTCCGGGAAGTCGAGCCGTCCAGGTTGTTTCTGGACATCGCGCCAGTTGGGGCGGATGTATATCTTCCGTGCGAAGGGCAGTTTGATCAGATCTTCGAGGGTCCGTTCCATTGTTTGCCCGGGGACATGAAGTGGTCCAGTGTCGTCGGAAGCATAAACAACGAGGCCCATGCCGTAATTGCTGACGATGTCCTTGGACGGCGAAGTGACCATCGAGACATCGCTCTCGGGAACTACGGCAGCCGGACCATACTGTGGGAACGGGCCTTGATAAAGCCGGTCGAGGGCTGGAGGCCGTGATCCCCAATCGTATTTGTCCCAGTTATGTTCAGGAATTGAGGCATTGGCGCCGCTCTTGTACAACCCAACTGCGAGTCCTGTTGCGGTGGCGGACTTCAAGAAACTGCGTCGATCCATTGGCGCTCCTGCAAGGACGAAGTTCGGCCACTCTTATTTTCTTTGGTAGCAGCCGACGTCTATGTTTCCGGATTTGACTCGCGGTGAGCCTTCAAGATCCAGTTCTCCCACCGGCACTCCGTCCGTCGTGCCGGCAGCAATCGCTGGAGAATCGGATTGCAGATGAAAGTCGTGCGCAGCCGCATCAACAAAATGCGGATCGAGAAAGCGCGAATGATGGTCATTCCCCGTGGACTCAAGATATTTGTCGAATCCCGTCACCGTGGCGGAGGCCCCTGCCCAGGTGCTCGCCTTCGCTCCGGAGGCGCAGTAGTAAAGGTTGTGATCAATCACGGCGGGCGGCCGGTTTTTGTCGACCTGAGATTTGATCACCGTGAAAAGGCAGCGGGGCCCTGCATAGACGATGTTGTTCGCGAAAACATTGTCCGCCATGTTCCACTGCATCTGGAACTCGCCGGAGCCCGTTCCCGAGGTGTCGTTATCGTAGAGCGTATTGTTGACTACCGTGGAGTGATCGGTGTGCCCCCGCTCCGGCGCATAGCCTCCGATAGAAACACCCGCGGTATGGCAGTGATAGACAAGGTTATTCCGGGCAGTGATGTAGCTGGTGGCACGGTCCTTGTGCTCACTGGCCAGCTCGATTCCAAAGTCCACATCATGCATGACGTTCTGTTCGATCAGGATCCTGGTGCCGCCGTCCACGTAAATACCATCGGAATTTTCGTCATTGCCGTAGGCCGGATTGCCGCGCGATGTAATGTTGTAGACCAGATTGCCGCTTACTACTCCGTCGCGGGCCTGGTCGACCGCAGGGTCGGGCGCCGTGCGCTCAAAACCGATGACGTCGATTCCGATGTTGTTGTTGTCGTGGACCACATTGTGAGTAATGCGGAAGTTCGTGACGTTCCCATTAACGACCAATGACTCGCTCGAACCGGTTTGGAGGTGATGTACCTCGTTGCCATCAATGATCAAGTCAGTGATCGGCGTCTTGGCGTCGGTACCGTACACCGCAATGCCAAATCCATTCCCGCCGCTTCCCGGAGCATCGCGGCCTTCAAACGTCTGCTCAATATTGTGGACGTTATTCTTCAACAGCTCTATATGCGAGCCAGCCCCCATCACGCTTATACCCAATGGAGCGAGCCGATGTTCGGCGGTGCGGAAATTGCGAATTTCAAAGCCTTCGATTCGCACGTAGCTCTTGTTGTGAATGGTCAAAATGGCGCTTCTGGCATCCGGAGCGAAATGCTCCGCGTCGAGGATGGCCGTCTCGCCGGGATAGCTTCGAAAAGTAATGAATCCATCGGTCGCGTTGCCGGATGCGCTGATGCTCACGAGTTCTTCGTAGATTCCACCGCGAACGTTGACAGTACTACCCGCATGCGCGGTGTTTGCGGCATGTTGAATCGTGCGCCAAGGTGCCGTTTGGGTGCCAGGATTCGAATCATTCCCAGTCGTCGACACGTAGAAGGAGGAGTTGGGTTGGCCAAAGGCCACGGAGACGCACACAAATAACGTAAGAAGAGATAAAACTTTCACGATCGTCCTCCGAAGAAAAGCACACTGTAGCTTGTAAGCACTGTTCATTGTGGCCGCACTTCCACCAGCAGATTTCCGTCGAACTCAACCGGCAGATGTGCACTGTGTCCTGACACCGTCCCCAGGCTTTTTCCCGTGATGCAGTCGACGACACTGCAGTTGCGGTCTGCGAGGCCACGCAGTTCGACTTGCCCGACTGTCTTTTTCAGCTCTCCTGCCTTGCCTTCCACGAGGAGCCGTTCACCTTCACCGAAAGTGTCTTTTATGTGCTCGTGTTTTTGCGAGGTCAGAAGAAATCCGGTCCAGAGCTTGTCTGCGGTTGTCACAGTCTCAGAGGCAGTGAACGGCCCCAGCACTGTCTCCGTTTTGTCGAAACGGGCAACTACCCGGCTCCGTAGGCGGTTATCAAATTCAATGCGTAGATTGCCACCCTGAATCTGAGGCTTGCCGGTAGGGATGTCCGCAGCTGGTGCCAATGAACAAAACGTAAACACAGTGGTGAGAACGATCCAAGACTTGATTGCAATCATGGTTCGCAGCTTTCGAAGGAGGTTGCTACCAGATCGCAAAATCTTTTTGTTGGTTGAAAACATAGGGGGATCTTCTTGATCGGTGCCGGCACATGAAGAAGATTGAATGAAATCGAACGCAAGCATTCGTAATACAAGGAAAGGTTTGCAAAGTCAAATGATTTTGGGGCAAGACGGACAAATCTGCCCGCAATCCTCACAGAGATACCTTCATGTATGGCTTCTGGGGTGAAGGCCACACTTGGCCAGAAGCTTTATGTCCGTCCGACCTGGAGGGAAGTGCAGCCGCGGCCTGGACGCCTCGAGAGGCCCGACTATCTGAAGCTCGTTTTGAATTGGCGCCGGTTACACCTTACCGGGCAAGATTCGACAGGCACAGTTCGTACTTCCGAACGTCACCGATTGGAAAGGATTAAAACGTAGAGCTGAGATTGAGGTAAAGGGAATGCGCTATCCTGTGCGGTGGGCTTGTCACCAGAAGCTGAACGATGACCACTCGCTCACGCTGCGTCCTAACCTCCGTCAGCAGGTTTAGGATGCAGTTGTTCTAAAGCGAATGTCAGTCAGCTTTTCCCTGCAATGGCATGGGCTTAAAGAAGGGCCTCGTCGGAGAAATCGGAGGGTCACTCACTGTACGCTCCAATGGCGGCCCCGAGCTCGGCTCGCGTAGCCCGCGAACCCGATGCGGGATAGTGCGGCTTCAGCGTTTTGCAGTTCGTAGCCGGTTGCCCTTCGAACCAGTTTGTCCTCTCCGGTAAATGCTACGCCGCTTTGCAGGAGTCATCCGCGCCTCGTGCCGATGAACACGCAATCTGGAATACTTTGCGATCCCGCAAGCCTGGTTCTCTCCGGGCGATGCCAAGCCAGTTCGAGACCTCATGCGCGATCTAGAAAGGGTGAATCGCGGCGAATCTTGAGCGAACCGTTTTCTCCATTCGAATCGAAACTTATGTATAATCCGCCGATGCAAGGAATACCGTGGAGCACAATTGCGCTCGGCTCGCTGTTGCTCATCTCGGCCCGCTCAATAGGAGGACAGGACGTGCAATCTCCGCAACCTGAAAAGTCGAAGCCGCCTGTCAAAATGGAGCAGCGCGGGCGCATCCTTGGAATCGGCGGTGTCTTCTTCAAATCCGCTAATCGTGATCAGATGCGCGAATGGTATTCGAAGCATCTTGGACTCGCTGACAAAGGCCAAGGCGCGATGCTTCCGTGGCGCGAACACGACGACCCGCAAAAGGAACACGTTACAGTTTGGACGGTTTTTCCCAACTCCACTAAGTATTTCGATCCCAGCCCCGCACCGTTCATGATCAACTACATCGTGGACGATATGGATGCTTTGCTCGACCGCTTAAAACAAGAGGGTGTAAAGATTGACGCCAAACGAATNNGATGAATCCTACGGTCGCTTTGCCTGGATCTATGACCTGGATGGGAATAAGATTGAGCTCTGGCAGCCGCTGCCCGCAAAGCCCTGAGGGCCTTCCACTGCACTTACTTAATCGGTTTTCTGTGGCGCTCTATCACTCACTTGGCAAGCTGCGTGAGCCGGTATCAACCCACGATTTCTTCTGACGAGTCAAAGAAAGAAGGACTGAACGGCCCGCCGCCTCCACCACTTCCACGAACTGACAATGAGGGCACAGGATTTACCTGCCCCTTATCCTGGTCCGCCGGCGCCAGTTCCCTTGTTCAAAGCTAGACGCAACGACGTGTAAACCGCGGCAACGCCGACGATGAGGTTGGCGACCACCACCGGCGCCGAGTGGATCAATATCCCGTACAGCACCCAAAGCGTGGCAGCCGCCGCCTGAATCCTGCGCAGCATTGCCGCCTCTTTGAAAAAGTACGAACTCGAGAACACTGCGGTTGCTGTCCAGCCAATCACGTTAAGCCACACGGGAAAATCCCTCCTGAGGCTGCTGACTCAAGCACCCACAGCAATCGTCAGCGAATCTGGGTGCGCGTTTCTCCATTCTGGCAGAACCAAGCCCTGCGACTCAAACACGGTTACTATGCGATCTGGACAAGGCAACTTTGAAGGCCTGCAGCCGCAACGACATTCTCTGTTACACTTTCGCGCATGAGCGCTATCAACCGAAGACAATTCGTTGGGCAATGCGCCGGCGCGGCAGCGGGAGCGTGGTTTCTGCCAGGCTTTGCGCACGCAACCGCCAGTTCCCAGCCGTCAGTTCAGTTCCCTTCCGATCCACGGCAGCGGGTCTCTGTAGCGGCGTATCCCTTTCGCGAATTCATCGTCGGCTGGAAGGGGTGGGACGGTAAGACTCCCAGCACCGTGCCGGTATCGCAGCAGATGGAACTGAAGGACTTTGCGGCGCATGTGGCGGAGAAGTTCAACGTCCACCATATCGAGCCATGGAGCCCGATTTTTCCATCGACCGATCCGAAATATCTGGAGCAGTTTCGGGCAGCGGTGGAACGTGCTCATTCGTCGGTCGTGGACATTGCCGTCGATCAGGGACACAGCCAGTATGCAATCGACAAAGCGGAGCGGGAGAAGGCCGTCACGGGCAGCAAGGAGTGGATTGATGTA
The DNA here is from genome assembly GCA_003134655.1 of Acidobacteriaceae bacterium. Taxonomy (GTDB): domain Bacteria; phylum Acidobacteriota; class Terriglobia; order Terriglobales; family Acidobacteriaceae; genus Sulfotelmatobacter. Next base: position 53,587 of record PLBY01000054.1, on the reverse strand, counting down.
AGTGCGGCTTTGGGATCTCCCTGCATTCGCACACACATTGACGGCGCCAAGGATTCAAAGCCGGACGTAGGACGCGCAGCCGACACGCTAGCGCGGGTGGCGGAGTATGCGGCGAAGAAAAACGTCGTGGTGCATCTGGAAAACGATAACCCCGTCAGCGAGGATCCGTTTTTCATCGTGCAGGTTATTGAAAAGGTAAATAGTCCATGGCTGCGCGCATTGCCGGACTTTGGCAACTCGCTGGCTGCCCACGACGAAGAATTCCAGAACCGGGCGATGGAGGCTATGTTCGCGCATGCCTATGGCATCTGCCACGTGAAGGATGGCGAGGTGGATGAAAACGGCAAGGCCTCTCATGTAGACCTGGCGAAAGCGTTTGAGGTTCTCAAAAAGCATGGATTCAAGGGATATTGCTCGATCGAGTACGATGCGCCGGGCGATCCCTACAAGCCGACAGCGCAATTAGTCGAAGAGACGGTAAAGTTCCTTTCGTAGGTGAGGACAAACAGATTCCTCGCTCGGAATGACAACGTGTGGGGGAGAACGGGATGGCGGGACAAGGCGTACAGCGACGGGAAATCTTGCGCATTATGGGCACGGCCGCGGCGGCGGCACAGTTTCCGGGGTTTAGCAAGTGGGTGTTCGCCTGCGGGCATGTAGGTAACGCCAAGCTGCAGATCAAGCCGACTGCATACCATCCCCAGTTTTTCACGGAGGCGGAATATGCGATGGTCGAACGCCTGGCCGACATTATTATTCCTAACGACGGCACTCCGGGCGCGAAGGACGCGGGCGTCTCGGAGTTTATTGATTTCATGGTGGCAAGCGATCCCGAGGAGCAGTACGGCTTTCGCACCGGGCTTACCTGGCTCAACGTGCAGGCTGAGCAGACGTATGGGAAGCGATTTATCGAACTCCCGCCCGAACAACAGACTTCTCTGCTCGAGCCTCTGGGATTCAAGGCTAAAGCGCACCCTGGCGAAGAAGACGGCGTTCGTTTCTTCCGCATGATGCGCGAGTACACCGTGACCGGCTTCTACACCAGCGAAATTGGATACAAAGAACTCGATAATCCGGCGCTGAAGTTCTATGCCGAGTCGCCGGAGTGTCCGCACAAGGGCGACCATGAGCATGCGCACGCTGCACAAGTTCGTGCCTCATAACACTTCAGAATTATTAGAAACGATGGCCAAGCAAATCTACGACGTAATCGTAATCGGAACCGGGGCTGGCGGCGGCATGGCGATCAAGACGCTATGTGAGGCCGGGTTGAAGGTGTGCGCCCTCAACGCGGGGCGGCGGCTTGATCCGGCGAAGGACTTCCGCAACCACCGCATGCCCTGGGACATGAAGTATCGCGGGCTCGACGATCCCAAGCTGCGTGCGGACTCCTTTGGTTACATGGACAACGAGTACACCAAAGCGGCGTGGGACCATGAGATTCCGTTCACAGTTGCTCCCGGAACGAAGTGGATGTGGCCCCGCTGCAATGCGGTCGGAGGCAAGACGAACTTCTGGGGACGCAGCTCGGCGCGGTTTGGCGACATCGACTTCAAAGCAGCTTCGCTTGACGGGTACGACATCGACTGGCCGATCGCGTATGAGGAAATCAGCCCGTTTTACGCGCGGGTGGAAAAGATGATTGGCGTGGCGAGCACGGTGCAGAACCGTCTTAGCAATCCGGACGGATCTTATTTGCCGCCGTTCAACTTCCGCTGCCTCGACTACATTCTGGAGGCAGGGTGCAACAAGGTGGGGGTACCGTACTTGCCGGACCGGTGCGCGCAACTCACACAGCCGCATGAGGGGCATCCGGCGTGCCATTTCTGCGGAGAGTGCACGACCGGTTGCGATGTAGGCGCATTTTTCTCGACGCCTTATTTCCTCCTGCCCAAGGCTGAGGCTACGAAGAACCTGGAATTGCGCACGAATGCGCTGGCGAAAAATGTATTGGTGGATGAGAACGGACATGCTTCGGGAGTCGCCTACATCGACCGCAAGACGAAGCAGGAAGTCGAGGTGTACGGGCGGACGGTAGTGGTGGCGGCGTCGTGCATTGAGTCGGCGCGCATCATGCTGAATTCGAAGTCGCGGCCCTGGCCCAATGGAATCGCGAACTCCAGCGGGCAGTTGGGGCGCAATCTTTGCGACCATCTTTACGGCGATTCGGTTCATGGGTATCTCCCGCAACTGGTGGGACAGCCCAGTTTTCCCGACCACGTGGCCGACAGCACGATTGCGTGGATGCCGCGCTGGCAGAATCTGAAGGATCCGCACGAAGAGAAGTTCATTCGCGGATATTCTGTCTATCCCGACGGCGGGTGTTCTGAGTTTCCCTGGTTCGCGCATGATGTCGATGGCTTCGGATCGTCGTTCAAGCGCGAGATTAAACGTCGATATTCTTCGCCGGTGAGTTTCGGGATCCAGGCGCCATCGCTGCGCTCCGACACGAACTACATGGATCTGGATCCTGAGGTAAAAGACCCGTACGGGATTCCTGTCGCCCGAATGCATTTCGAATGGGATGAAAATGTGCTGAAGATGTGGGAACACTCCAAGCAGATTTGCGCTGATGTGCTGCGCGCGGCTGGCGGCGAGGTTGAGGGATTCGGAGACGCTCCGGAGATTCCAGGCTGGAGCCTTCACGAGACGGGCACATGCCGCATGGGGAACGATCCGAAACATTTTGTGACCAACCGCTTTGGGAAAGCGCACGATGTGCCGAACTTATACGTCTGCGATGCCAGCGTGTTTCTGAATTGCACCGACAAGACCACCACTATCAGCATTCTGGCGTTCTCGCTGCGCACATCTGAACATCTGATCGAGAACTTCCGTCAAGGAGTGCATAAGGCCGCGTGAGCGATGAGCGCATGCCGCCCGCGGAACTTCCGGCGTACGCCGGAACCAGCGCGGATCGTTTGTGCGAATTAGCGTCACTCTTCCTTAAACTCGGCACCATTAGTTTCGGCGGTCCCGCGGCGCACATCGCGCTGATGGAAACCGAGGTCGTCCGCAAGCGGCAGTGGCTGACGAAGCAGCAGTTTCTCGACCTGCTGGGCGCGGCTAACCTGATTCCCGGCCCTACATCCACGGAGATGGCGATCAACGTGGGATTCGTCCGAGCGGGATGGGCCGGGCTCTGCGTCGCGGGAGCGAGTTTCATTCTGCCCGCAGCAGTGATCACGGGAGCATTTGCGTGGGCCTATGTGCGGTTCGGAACGTTGACGCAAGCGGTGTCGGTGCTGGGAGGGGTTAAAGCAGCAGTAATTGTGGTCATCGCGATCGCGATCTGGCGTCTGGGAAAGACGGCCGTGAAGGGCTTGGGACTGGCCGTGCTGGGCAGTACGGCCGTGGCGGCGTTCTTCCTAGGGGTGAGTCCAATTGTGATTCTGTTTGGCGGCGGACTGTTGGGCATGCTAACGCGACGAGTGGCGCGCCTTAGGTCGGCTGGAACTCTGCAAGCTTTTCCATTCTTCCCGAGACCGCGGGTCGGCGTAATCACGGCCGGAAAGAATTGGGTGAACTGGATGAGTATGTCGGTAGCGGCCACATCGGCTGCGGCCGGCGCAGTCGTGGTCCGTCCATCCGTTTATAAAGTCGGTCTGTTCTTCCTCAAGTTGGGTGCCGTACTGTACGGCGGCGGATATGTATTGCTGGCCTTTCTGGAGCAAGGATTGGTGCAGCAGAATGCGTGGTTGACGCATCAGCAATTGCTGGATGCGGTCGCGATCGGGCAGTTCACGCCGGGGCCCGTCTTTTCGACTGCGACTTTCATCGGATACATTCTGGGCGGAGCCCCGGGAGCGGCCGTAGCAACCCTAGGGATATTCTTGCCGTCATTTTTCTACGTTGCGCTGCTGGCGCCGGTCCTGTTCCGGTTGAGGCAGTCGGCGTGGATCGCGGGTTTTCTGGATTCAGTCAACATTTGCGCCGTGGCCTTGATGGGTGGGGTCACTTTTCGACTTGCCGCGGACGCGCTGCGGGGATGGCCATCCTGGGCAATCGCTACTATATCGCTGGCGGTGCTATTACGGTGGAAAGTGAGTCCAGCGTGGGTGGTAGTAGGTGGCGGGATCGCAGGGCTAGTGTTCGCAGCGTTTCGGTAAGCGTGATACTCTGCGTGTCCGAATCTTTCAAATTCCTTGCGAGGATAACCATGAAACAGCGAATTGTTGTGGGGGTGTTGCTTCTCGTGTTTTGTCTTATGGCAGGAGCCGCAGACCGCAAGTTTATTGTGAAACCGCGAGCCAGTGACATGAAGGCGCTGCCGTTCAGCGACGCCGTACTGGTGGGTAACACGCTGTATATCGCGGGCCACATCGGGCTGGACCCAAAAACTGGGACCCCACCCGCGAGCGCCGAGGACGAAGCCCGACTAGTCATGGACGGAATCAAGGGGACCGTCGAGTCTGCCGGGTTGACCATGGACGATGTGGTTTCCGTGCAGATCTTCTGCACGGATCTCAAGTTCTATGACACGTTCAACTCTGTGTACAAAACATATTTCCACGGCGATTATCCGGCGCGGGCGTTCATTGGCACCGACAAACTACTGCGGGGCGGAAGATATGAAGTCATGGGGATCGCGATAAAACGGGCGCAGTAAGGCAAGCGGCGCCAGGATTCGTGTTTTCTTCGCCTCTCCGGGATTTTGTGATAAGTGTATAGGCCATGCGAAAGGCCGTGAACCATCTCAAAAAATCTGATCCCGTGCTACGCGCGATTATTGAGCGCGTGGGACCGTGCCGCATGGAATTTGGAGTACCGGAGTTTTGCAGTGTGGCCGAGGCGATCGTCTACCAGCAACTGAACGGCAAGGCTGCGGTGACGATCTTCAATCGCTTTGCCGCTCTTGCAGGCGATCCGCTCACGCCGGAAGGCATCCTCAAGCTCAGCGATGAACAACTGCGCAGTGTGGGGCTGTCGAAACAGAAATCAGCCTATCTAAAAGATCTGGCGAAGAAGACGGCGGATGGACTCCTCTACTTTACTCGCTTGCCTGACATGACGGATGACGAGGTCATCGAGCATCTCACGCAGGTGAAAGGCGTCGGCGTGTGGACCGCGCATATGTTTCTGATGTTTTCCTTGCGGCGTCCGAATGTGTTGCCCACAGGCGACTACGGCGTGCAGGTGGCCATTAAGAAACACTACAAGAAACGCAAGCTGCCGAAACCGAAAGACATGGAGAAGATTGCGAAGGCTTGGGAACCGTATCGCAGCGTGGCTTGCTGGTATATGTGGCGGAGTCTGGATATCAAGACCGTTTAACCACAGAGGACACAAAGGACACAGAGAAGTCCTTGACTGTCCCGAGTTCCCTCTGTGAACCGCTGTGCCCTGTGTGTTTAAATGGTTAGCGATGGCTGATACGAAGATCCGCGTGCTAGTGGCGAAGCCCGGGCTCGACGGGCATGATCGCGGGGCCAAGGTAATTGCCCGCGCGCTGCGCGATGCGGGCATGGAAGTGATCTATACCGGGCTGCGGCAGACGCCCGAGATGATCGTCACAGCGGCTCTGCAGGAAGACGTGCAGGTGATCGGGCTGTCGATTCTTTCCGGGGCGCACAACGCCATTGTCCCTCGCGTAATGGACCTGCTCAAGCAGAACAAGATGGACGATGTGATCGTGGTGGTCGGCGGCATCATTCCGAACCAGGACATCGAGGGACTGAAGAAAATTGGCGTAGCGGCGATTTTCCAGCCCGGCACTGCCATGGACGACATCGTTCAGTTCATTCGCACGCACGTGAAGGGACCCGGCGTGCCGGCGGCCAGCTGATGGCCGAGATCAACGCCTCCCGTGCCCGGGAGATTCTCTCGAAGACCGTCGGGCCCGTACCGTGGTACTGGAAAACTTTTCCCGCCTTCCGCTCGCCGGCTGGACACAACTTTGTCTGGACCCATCACGGCGAGCAAGGCCCCATCGCCCACCTGGTGACTCTCGGCCTCGAGCAAGAACCGGATCGGGCCCGACTTGCACTCAACACTTACTGCCGGCCCTTTCTAGTGCCGCCGCATTTTGTCGGCATCTGGTGCCCGGAAGGCCGCAATATTCGGCTTGCATGCTTCGATCCGGACCAACTAAAGGCGTTCGATCTGGCGGAAGTCGCGGGCTGGTTCAAACCGTCGGCCGACCGCATTTACTCAGCGACTGCGCCGGTTGCCGATTTCGAAGCTCCGCTTTCGTTGGGTCCCGGCATGCACAAGATTGACGTGCCTAAGGAGTTAACGACGGTGGACGAGTTGATTGTCCCGACCAGCCACAGGGCGATGTCGAACGATGATCCGGCGTTCGCGCTCCTTGTTTTTTATCCTCAGGCGGGACTGGTGGAGGTTATGCCGCAAAAGTGGTTTACCGCCTCACAGTATCGCGTGGGACAGCAATGGATCACGCGGGCCGCCCGCGATCCCGAGTCGCACCGCATCGTGGGCGAATGCTTTGGTGTGGGAACATTCTTGCTGGAGGAAGATGGCTGCCGGCTGGCGGAATGGCTTTCCCGAGCGAGTTCCTAGCCGTAGATCCTCATAATGGCGGGCCACAGAGAGCTAGATTTCACGCTGGCAAATGACGGCGGCGTTCTTCTCTTGACCCTCGTGTCGGGCGACGGCATGAACCGCCTTACCCGCCGGAAGGTCATCGCTCTTAAGGAAGAGATTGAGGGCTTCTGCAGTCCTGGTCCTCCGGTTCTTCCCTTGGTCATCTCGGGCGATCCTATTTTCTCTGCGGGCGCGGACTTGAACGAAATCTCGCAACTCAGCGGACCCGACGCTCTTGTCTTCGCCAGAACGGGTCAGGAGTTGATGAATGTGGTTGCGGCATATCCAGCCTCTGTTTACGCGGCGACCCAAGGCTTTTGTATGGGCGGGGGGCTCGATCTGGCGCTCGCTTGCGATCACCGAATCGCGTCTCCGCATGCGGTGTTTGGACATCGCGGCGCAGCGTTGGGTCTGCTTACGGGCTGGGGAGGCACCCAGCGACTGCCGCGACTCGTAGGCAAAGGACGCGCTCTGGAGATGTTCGCGGCGGCTGAGAAGGTCACGGCTGCCCAAGCTCTGCGAATCGGACTTGTGGACGCGATTGCCGATGATCCGGTGGCCGAGGCGGTAGGTCGCCTCAGCACTCAACTGAAGCGTCCTTAGCATAGAGATTCCGCGCTAAGCCGCATTGCGCGGGTCTGCCCGCGTGGTATACCGTAATCAGTCCGCTTCTTGATTTCTCGACCCATGGCTGAGCGCATCGAATCTCCCGTCTCGAACTCGACTACACCGGACAATGTGCTGACGACCAAGATCGATCCTACTTCCGCGCGCTTTGAAGCCAACATGCGTTTTCTGGCGGACTTGATGTCGCAGGTACGCAACGAGGGCGAAAAGATCTGCGAGGGGGGAGGCGCCAAGGCGATCGAAAGCCAGCATGCCAAGGGACGATTGACGGCGCGCGAACGTATTGCTCTGTTGGCCGACCCGGGGACGTTCTTCGAACTGGGCCTCTACACAGCTTACGGCATGTACGAAGAATGGGGCGGCGCTCCGGCCGCGGGCGTCATTACGGGATTAGCGCGGATTGAGACCCGGATGGTCATGATCATCGCCAACGACGCGACCGTGAAGGCAGGCGCGTTCTTCCCGATGACTGCCAAGAAAGTAATTCGGGCGCAGAACATCGCCCTCGAGAACCACATTCCAACGATCTATCTGGTCGATTCGGCGGGCGTGTTTTTGCCGTTGCAGGAGGATGTCTTTCCCGACACCGACGATTTCGGCCGCGTATTTCGCAACAATGCCGTGATGTCTGCCATGGGCATTCCACAAATCGCGGCCATCATGGGGATGTGCGTCGCCGGTGGCGGTTACCTGCCGGTTATGTGCGATCACGTGATGATGACGGATGGCAGTGGGTTGTTTCTCGCAGGTCCGGCGCTGGTGCAGGCCGCGATCGGACAGAAGGTCTCAGCGGACGAACTGGGCGGCGCGGCGATGCATTCGGCTATCAGCGGAACGGTCGATTTCCGCGAACCGAACGATCAGGCCTGCATCGCGCGGATTCGATCGATTGTCGAGAAGTGGGGATATCGGCGGCTCTCTCCTTGGGACCGGAAGAAGCCGGTCGAACCGGAACTGACCGCGGAAGAAATCTACGGGATCTATGATTCGTCGCCGGCTCGGCCTTACGACATGAAAGAAGTGCTGGCGCGTGTGCTCGACGGCAGCCGTTTCGATGAGTACAAGCCGGAATATGGCAAGACGCTCATCTGCGGATACGGGCGCATCGGTGGCTTTGCGGTGGGAATCGTGGCCAATCAGAAACTGCACGCGCATCAGACCGATCACGAGGGCCACAAGCGAGTCGAATTCGGAGGCGTGATCTACACGGAGTCGGCGGAGAAAGCCGCGCGCTTCATCATGGACTGCAACCAGAATTTGATTCCGCTGATCTTCTTCCACGACGTGAATGGATTCATGGTGGGACGCGACGCGGAGTGGAGCGGGATCATTAAGGCGGGGGCGAAGCTGGTGAATGCGGTTTCGAATTCCGTCGTGCCCAAGATTACGGTGATCGTGGGCGGTTCGTTTGGTGCCGGACATTACGCGATGTGCGGGAAGGCGTATGACCCGCGCTTTGTGTTTGCCTGGCCAACCGCCCGTTACGCGGTGATGAGCGGCGATTCGGCCGCGGGCACACTCGTTGAAATTAAGGTCAAACAACTGGAGCGCGGTGGCAAGAAACTGAGCGAGGAAGAGCGCAAGGAACTGTACGAGTCGGTGAAGCGCACCTACGATGAGCAGACTGATCCGCGCTACGGAGCCGCGCGGCTGTGGATCGACAAAATCATCGATCCCATCGAGACCCGAGATGCGATCACGCAGGCGCTGGAAGCCGCGGCACTGAATCCGGACGTGGCGGAGTTCAAGGTTGGGGTGCTGCAAACTTAGCATTGCGGACCGCGTGTATGGCTGATGCCGTCAAAGTGATCGAGTGTCCACGCGATGCCTGGCAGGGGCTGAAGGGACTGATCCCTGCCGAGTTGAAGGTGGATTATCTCAAGGCCTTGATCAGCGTGGGCTTCAAGCATATCGATGCCGTATCCTTCGTGTCTCCCAAGGCCGTGCCGCAAATGGCGGACTCCGAAGAAGTGCTGAAGGAACTTGATCCGCCGAACGATGTGGAGATCATCGGCATCGTCGTGAACGAGAAGGGCGCTGTGCGGGCCATTGAAACGAAGGCAGTCTCGACGCTGGGATTTCCGTATTCGATTTCGGAGACGTTCCTGCGCAAGAATCAGAATCAATCGCCCGAGGAAGCTCTCGAAGAACTGGAGAAGGTTCAGAACAAGGCCGACGATGCTCGGCTCGAGGTTGTGGTCTATATCTCGATGGCATTTGGGAACCCGTATGGCGACCTGTGGAATCCCGAAGAAGTGATCGAGGCGATCTCCCTGATGGAAGTAGATAATCTGCGAATGATATCACTGGCGGACACGGTCGGCATGGCGAGTCCGCAACAGATCAGCGACGTGGTCGGAGCAGTCATGGCGAAATACGATTATCTTGAAATCGGCGTGCACTTGCACAGCCGTCCTGATCAGGCTGCAGAGAAGGTTCTGGCTGCGTACGACGCGGGCTGCCGCCGATTTGATTCTGCTTTGGGAGGACTCGGTGGATGTCCCTTTGCGCAGGACGCTTTGGTTGGTAACATCCCGACTGAGAAAGTAATCGCCGCCCTGACCCAGCGGGGCGCTACATTACCGCCGCTCAAGCCGTTGGATTCTCTGCTGAAAGCAACGGCGGGAATTGGGGCAAAGTTCTCCAACTCGGAAGCGGCGGATTAATTCACGCTATGGATTACAAGACGATACAACTCGCATACGACGGCGGCGTCGCTACTTTGACGCTGAACCGTCCCGAGAAGCGGAACGCCATCAGCTTCCAATTGATTGACGACGTGCTGCACGCACTGGATGAAGTGGCGAAGTCAGATGCAATCGTCCTGATCGTCACTGGAGCGGGCAAGGCCTTCTCTTCCGGGATGGATCTCGACAATCTCAAGTCGCTGCTCGGCCGCTCGCCGCAGCAGAATTTGCAGGATTCGCAGACCATGGTCCAACTGTTCCGCTCACTCTATGAGTTCCCCAAGGTGACGATCGCCGCGGTGAATGGGGCGGCGATCGCTGGTGGCACTGGACTGGCGTTGCTGTGCGACTTCACTCTGGCGGTTCCAGACGCGAAATTTGGCTACACCGAAGTACGCATTGGGTTTGTACCGGCGATCGTTTCGACATTCTTATTGCGGCAGGTAGGCGAAAAGCAGGCTCGCGATCTCCTACTGACGGGAAGGATCTTCGGTGCGGAGGAGGCGGCCCGCATGGGACTGGTCAGCGAAATCGTGCCGCCAGAAAATCTAATGGCGCGAGCGCGCGAGTTAGCCGCCCTGCTCATGGAGAACAGTTCGGCGTCGTTGCGCGCAACCAAGCAGTTGCTGACCGATCACGCACGCGCGGAACTCGATCTCCAGATCGAGGCTGCGGTGCGCGAAAATGCCTCGATCCGCACGACCGCAGACTTCCGCGAAGGGATCTCTTCGTTCCTGGAAAAGCGCAAGCCGGTGTGGACGGGGAAATGACCTCCAATCATCACCATGCGTTTCATGAAACGCGGCTGCGTGTTCGTTACGCTGAAACCGACCAAATGGGCGTCGTTTACCATTCGAACCACTTGATCTGGTTCGAAGTGGGCCGCGTAGAACTGATGCGGGAGATGGGATTTTCCTACCGCGACATGGAGCGCGAGGACGGACGCTTCATCGCCGTGGCCGAAGTGCAGTGCCGCTATCGCGCTCCGGCTTATTACGACGAGGAAATCGTGGTGCGGACGCGTCTGAAGACGGTACGCGAGTCGGTCGTCGTATTCAGTTACGAACTGGTGCGGGCGGACGACAGAACATTGCTGGCGGAGGGTGAGACCACGCACATCGTCACCGACGCAACGTTGAAGGTCGCTGCCCTGCCGAAGAAATATCTGACGGCGTTCCGCGCAGCGATGGCAAAGTAGGATTCGCGGATCGTTGGCTCACTAGGCACGGAACGCTGGGACATTTCACGGGGAACCCTATTGAACGCACTCCACATCAACGGAAACGATCTGACACTTGAAGCGGTCCGCGAAGTCGCGGCCGAACGCCGGGCTGCTCTGCTCTCTCCTGACGCGCGCCAATCGGTGAACCAGGCACGCGCGGTCGTCGATGAGATCGTCGCCAGCAACAAGGTCGCTTATGCCATCACGACCGGCGTGGGCAAACTGAGCGACGTGCGCATTGCCGGCGAGCAGATTCGTGAACTGCAGGTCAACCTGGTACGCTCGCACGCCGTCGGAGTGGGCGAACCACTCGCCATTTCGGAAACGCGCGCCATGATGCTGTTGCGGGCGAATTCACTCTCCAAGGGGCACTCGGGCGTGCGGGCCATCGTCATCGACACTCTCTGCGAGATGCTCAACCGCGGCGTCACCCCCGTTGTACCGTCACAGGGCAGCGTGGGTGCGAGCGGCGATCTGGCTCCGCTGGCACATCTGGCCCTGGCTTTGATTGGCGAAGGCGAATGCTTTGACGAAAAAGGCGTGCGGATTCCCAGCGCGGAGGCATTGAAGCGAGCGCAGATCAAACCACTCGTGCTCGAGTCCAAGGAAAGCATTTCGCTGATCAACGGCACGCAGGCCATGCTGGCAGTTGGTACCTTGGCGCTGTTAGCGGCCGAGACACTGGTGGACACCGCGGACGTGCTGGGCGGGCTATGCTGCGACGCGCTCAAGGGGACTGACGCGGCGTTTGACGAGCGCATTCACAAGGCGCGTCCGCACGCTGGCCAGATGAAGACAGCGGCCAACCTGCGGCGAATGCTGGAAGGAAGCCAGATCCGCGAGTCGCACCGCGACTGCGGCCGCGTGCAGGATGCTTATTCGTTACGCTGCATCCCGCAGGTCCACGGAGCTGTACGCGACACGTTCGCGCACTGTCGAGGAGTATTCGAAACCGAGGCCAATTCCGCGGTCGATAATCCGCTGGTATTCATTACCGACGCGAAGAATGCGGAGGGTGACGTCATCTCCGGCGGAAATTTTCATGGCGAACCGCTGGCGTTTGCCCTGGATTTCCTTGCGATCGCGCTGAGCGCACTGGCTGGAATCAGCGAGCGGCGGATCGAGAGGCTGGTAAATCCCGCACTCAGCGAAGGATTGCCGCCGTTTCTTGCTCCGGGTGCCGGCCTGAACTCCGGCTTCATGATGCCGCAAGTCACGGCCGCCGCGTTGGTCAGCGAGAACAAGGTGCTGGCGCATCCAGCGTCGGTCGACTCGATCACCACGTCCGGCAATAAAGAAGATTACGTCTCGATGGGAATGACGGCCGCGACCAAGCTGAAGCGCGTGGTTGACAACACGCGGAACGTGTTGGCGATCGAAGCCATGGCAGTGGCCCAGGCGCTGGACTTCCTGTCTCCGTTGAAAACTTCGAAGCGCGGGCAGGCGGCGCATGCCGCGATCCGGTCGGTGTGTGCGACGATGGAGAAAGACCGGGTGATGTACGCTGACTTCGCCCGGCTTGCGGCCCTGATTGCGAGCGGCAAAGTGGCGGAAGCGCTCCGGTAGTCTCTAAACTTGAATCAAGACTTTAGGATATGAAGACCCTTACGGAATACTTAAAATTTCATACCAAGACGCATCGAGCCTACGTGCACATCACGCCGCAGGTCGAGCAGATCGTCGCCAAGAGTGCAGTGCGGGAGGGTATGGTGCTGGTTTCAGCGATGCACATCACCGCCGGCGTGTACGTCAACGACAATGAAAGCGGCCTGATCGAGGACATCGACCAGTGGCTGGAGCACTTAGCTCCGTTTCGCAAGAACTACAAGCATCATGAGACGGGCGAGGATAACGGCGACTCCCACCTGAAGGCGCTGCTGATCCATCATGAAGTGATTGTGCCTATCACCGCAGGCAAGCTCGATCTGGGCACGTGGCAACGGATCTTCTACGCGGAGTTCGACGGGCAGCGGGACAAGCGGGTAATCGTGAAAGTGATGGGAGAGTGAAGTATGTCGGAGGAACTGACTGAATTACAGGAACACGCCGAGCACGCCAAGCACGACCCCTCGCTAGCGCCGATTTCATTGACCATGGCGCTGCTGGCCGTGCTGCTGGCCGTAGTGACTCTACTGGGGCATCGCGCCCATACGGAGGAAGTTGTGATGCAAGCCAAGTCCTCCGATCAATGGGCGTACTACCAGGCGAAGAACATCCGGCGGCACGCAGACGAGATCTTTATTGACTCGACCTCCGTGGAAACAACCACCGACGCTGCCGCTTTAGCCAAGTTGCGCGAGAAGTATTCCGGCGAGGCGTCGCGCTACAAGGACGAACAGAAGGAAATCGAGGAGAAAGCCCGCGAAATGGAGGCAGAGGTAGCGCATGAGAGGAACCGGGCTGATCGATTTGATCTGGCGGAGGTCTTTCTGGAGATCGGGTTGGTGATCACCTCGATTACCCTGCTCTCGGGGCGAAGAATCTTCTGGGCTTTAGGCATCGTGCTCGGAGTTGTGGGAATCGTGGTGGCCGCCACCGGATTCCTGGTGCACTAGACGTCCTGCGGTGGTTGATTGAAGCTAAAGCGGGTAAGACGGTCCGCTCATCCATGGCCTCTCCGCTACTCTCGTTGCGCCGAGCCTTAACCACATGGTCCTACGGGAGAGCGGCTCCCTCATTCTGGAATCGAAAGTCTTAAGGGTCATGTCTGACCTGGGACGGAGTCGGGGTAGTCGATAAGATTCCCGTAGGCATGTTAGGAAGGTGGTTGGCCCCGCCGCGGGGATCCCCCGCGGACACAAACGGACGCACCGAGCGCTGTGCGGCTCGTCACAGACGGAATAATCCTAGAGAAGTAGCCTTATTCGGTAGTCAATTCGTCCGCTCGTGCCCTGGCTCCCTCCTTGGGCGCCAGGGCGCCGTGGTTTCCGTTCACGGCAAGAGTGATGAGGAGGTCATCCCATGCCCCTCGATAGCCTGGAATTCCGCACATCTCTTCAGAAGTTGCTCATCGGGCTCATTTTGATTCTTGTTCCTCTTACCGTTATTGGCTTCTATGTGGCAATGCAAGGCGACAGCCACATACGGCAGGCGAGCGGTGAGAACTTTCGCTCGCTCACGCTCACTGCAGCAGAGTCTACGTCTGAGTCCATTGCCAGATCGGTGAGGGATGTCAGTGTGATCGCAAATGCCCCAGGGCCCGTACAGGCAGTGACTGTCGCGAACACCCAATACGGGCACCTCTCGGAGGACGCTGTTCGCGCAAAAATTGATGCGATCGACCAAGCTTGGCAAAGTTCGGACACGGATGGATTGTCTGCGAAGATCCTCACCTCTGACTTGGCGCACCAGTTACGGCGCGTGCGTGAGCTAAATTCCACGCTGCTGAAGATCACGGTCTCTGATGTGACCGGATCGACCGTCGCTGCAACCGATCGTCCGGCACGCTATTCCCAGACGGATCAGGACTCCTGGCGCGCGCTCTCCTCCGGAGGGAGCGGTGCAATCAACGTGTCGGATCTGCGTTATGACGATCAGAGTCGTCTTTACTACATCAGCATCGCCTACCCCATCTTGCAAGAGGGAACAGGGAGATTTATCGGTGCCGTAACGGCTACGGTTGACATGTCGCCGCTATTTGCCCAACTCAACCGCCGGCAGATCGGCCGCACGGGCCGATTGTTCCTGGTGCGGGAGGGCGGGACTGTAATTGAGGCGCCCGGTGTCACTCCATCGATGAAGATGAAGTCGGAAGAGTACGCCGCCATTCGTGACGCTCTCGGAAGCTTGCGAGGCCGCGAAGCCGGTTACATCTTCGCCACCCTGTCGAATCGCGAGTCATACCTCATCGGTTTCGCCGATACAGGTTTAAAGGACGCCTACCCGAATCTGCCCTGGACTGTGCTGGCCAGTCAGGAAGCCAGAGAGGTGACCGGTCCGGTCCGCAACATGACCGCTTTTGCTCTGCTGGTGATGATCCTGGCGTTGTTGATATTGTCGCTTCTCGCGGCTTATGTGTTTCTGCATCGCAAGCAGGAACTGGAAGACATTGAAACTCCGGAAGACCGGGCACGGCATGCAGCAGCGTGATGTCGGGCCAGGGCTGACTTGTACGCACCCGTCCGAAGTCTCATATTCCGGCCGGATTTACTCCCGCGACCGGCGAAGTTGAAATACGGGAAGACTGTTGCCTTATAGGAGACCGATATGGCGACTGCTTCAGAACTAGCGGAAGGAATGGTCATCCGAGTCGAAGGACAGGTCTATAGAGTCTTGAAGGTCGAATCCAAGGCAGCGGCGGCAAAACTGGGCGGCGTGGTGAAGGCTGAGTTGAGCCATGTCGTTACCGGTCGCCTGTGGGAAGCTCGTTTCCGGCCCCAGGAGCATGTGGAGGAACTGCAAGTCGAACGCCGCAACATGGAATTCCTTTTCCGTGAAGGAGAGACATCCACTTTCATCGATCCGAGAACTTTCGAACAGGTTGAGGTTCCGGGCGAACTTCTTGGAGTCGCAGTGGACTTCTTACAGTCGGGCACGGCTGTGCCCCTGGAATTCTCTGAAGGGAAGCCCATCGGTGCCGTGCTGCCCGATATCGTGGAGGCTCGAGTGGTTCGTACCGCGCCACCTGCGCACTCCCAACAAGACAGTGCCTGGAAAGAAGCGACTCTCGAAAACGGCATTACGATTCACGTTCCCT
The DNA here is from genome assembly GCA_003134655.1 of Acidobacteriaceae bacterium. Lineage (GTDB taxonomy): Bacteria > Acidobacteriota > Terriglobia > Terriglobales > Acidobacteriaceae > Sulfotelmatobacter. Next base: position 37,812 of record PLBY01000054.1, on the reverse strand, counting down.
TGTTCATTGCGCCGGAGGAATGGGTGCGCGTCGATCTCCGAACAGGCCGCTATCCGGAACGGGTCCACACTGATCGCAGGCGGATCGCGTGAGAAGTAGATTTTATGCACCATGTGGAGGGTGACCATGCTAGAGATCAAGGCCGTTCCGATGGAGGTCCCCGAAGACGCCAATATCATTGTTGGTCAAGCGCACTTTATCAAGACTGTCGAAGACCTTTACGAAGCGATGAGCACAACTGTGCCGCAGGCTCGGTTTGGCCTCGCCTTCAATGAAAGCTCAGGCGCGTGTCTGATTCGTACGGAGGGAAACGACCAGAACCTCCAGGGTTGCGCTGTGCGGAACGCCCAGGCCCTGGGAGCAGGCCACACGTTTGTTTTGGTTATGCAGAACGCTTATCCCATTAATGTCTTACACGTCATTCGTAACGTCCCCGAGGTCTGTTCCATCTTCTGCGCAACCGCCAACCCGGTCCAAGTCATTGTTGCCCAGAGCGACCTAGGCCGGGGAGTGTTGGGTGTGATTGACGGCAGTTCTCCGAAAGGCGTGGAAGGACAATCCGATATCGCATGGCGGCATGATCTGTTGCGCGAGATTGGTTACAAGCGATAGCCTCGGCAGGCTTCCAACTATCGCCACGTCCTCGTGACGCCTCGTCACACCACCAATAAGGGGACCTTAAGGTCCGGATCGATCTACGGCCGGCCACCGCAGCTGTCTTTCAGTCGCTTGCACACGAAGGCAGAGTGGGTTCCGTGACTCAAACAGGCGAGAGACATCGAGCAGCAACTTCCGGCGGCACTGGATTGTAGAAAAAACCGGACGCCCATTCGAATCCCGTGATACGGGCAATCTGCGGCAGTATCTCCAAGTGCCAGTGGAAGTCGTCTTCGATGGAGGTCCAATACCCTGCTCTAGGTCGCAGAAATGGTCTGTCTTGCAGCGATAAGTTGTAGGGCGGACTTCCCAGAGTCTGATCCAACTTGTGCAACACGTCGCGCAGAATCTGAGACAAACTCTCCACCTTTCCGGGACTGATGCGGCTGAAGGCGCTGTTGTGAGCCTTGGGAAATACGGCCATCTCGAACGGAAAACGTGAAGCGAAGGGAGCAAACGCAACAAAATCCTCATTCTCAGCGATCAATCGCTTCCGCTGCTTCAGTTCTTGCCGGAGCACATCGCAGTAGATGCATGTTCCTTCAAGGCAAAATAGTCGCGAGCGGTTATGAGCTTGGTCTTAACTGTACGCGGCGTTACCGGGAGGGCCATCAATTGCGAGATCGAATGAGTAATGGTATGAGCGCCGGCTTCTTCGCCATGGTTCTTGAAGATCAGCACGTAGCGTATTCGCTTATCGCCCTCCAGATCGACGATGCGTGCTACGTACGCTCGGATTACATCGCAGATTTCGTAGATTTCAAATTCGTGGAGGCTGCGGTCGTGGCGAGGCGTCTCGACAATGATCTCGTGGGCGCCCACCCCGTTCATCAAGTCGTGGAACCCTTCGGCACGGCGCCCCAACTCGCCTTCGATCCGTAGTCGTGGGTCGGAGTTCGGTACCACACGCACGGACCAACCCGGCCCGTTCGCGGACAAACCCGAAGGCCGAATTGCGAAGACTTCCGCCGGCGTGGAGGCCTCGTTGGTCTCGCAAAAAGGGCAGAACGTCGTTTCCCTGACAAATTTCTTGAAATGAAAGTCGGAGGGCCGGACGGTGGCCGCCTCAGCCATGATCACCCAGCGGCCGCTAAAAACATCTTTCCGCATTTGAGACACGTGTACTCCACTCTCAAAACCCGGAGTCTATCCTTGGTGGCTGCTGGACCAGGGGAGGCCAAGTGGGTCTTCGTGAAGAACGAGGTCCAGTACAGGGTTAAATGGAACCGGGCGAACTCGGATCTCGAACCCGAGATTCGGCCAGCCAACGTGCTCCTGGCAGTCACTGCTATTCTACGCCCCGGTTCAAACCGTATGGGGCATCGAGTTTCCTGACAAAACCCTCCAGGGTCTCTGGCCTAGTAGTGATACCAGTCTGCCCGCGTCGGTGGTAGCTGTGCTCCGTTGCGGAACTGCAGAAGTGACGATCGTCTACCGGAGAACACGAGCAGAAATACCCGCGGACCATAGGCCAGGGCGCGGCCTCACAGTGATGGCAATCACTGATCTAAAGCGATCAAGCAAGCCAATATAGAAGGATGCGAGTATCATGCTTCCCGGGGCTTACCCTCATGAAACCCACCGTCGAGCGACTGCCATCGACGATTGTATTCTGCTTTCTGACCGCCCTTCTCTTCCTGTCCGGGTGTGGTAGTAAAGGACAAGGTCAGTTGGCGGAGGGGGGAGGGGGCCGTCCACCTGCGCCGGTGGTTATAGCCTCTGTCGAACAGCGAGACATCCCGGTGCAGATCAAAGGGATCGGCAATGTTGAAGCGTACCAGACCGTGCTGATCCGGTCGCAGGTCAACGGCCAGATCCAGCAGATCTTCTTTAAAGAAGGGGAGGACGTACGCGAGGGCCAGCCGCTCTTTCGGTTGGACAAACGACCCTTCCAGGCAGACCTTGAAAAAGCCAATGGCCAGATGAAGCACGATCAGGCGCAGGCAGAGAATTCCCGAATTCAGGCAGAGCGCTACTCCCAACTGGAAAAAGAGGGAGTTGCTTCCCATGAACAGGCGGAACAGTTGCGTGCCCAGGCCAAGGCCGATGCGTCCGCAGTTGAGGCTGACAACGCGGTCGTCGACGCAGCCCGCGTGCAACTTCAGTACACCGACATCGTTGCTCCCATCAACGCACGCGCCGGAGCATTGATGATCAATCTGGGCAATCTGGTCAAGGCGAATGATACGCCCTATCTGGTTCAGCTGAACCAAGTCACTCCGATCTACGTCACCTTTTCAGTGCCTGAATCGAACTTGGACCGCGTTCGGCGGCGCTTCACTTCCGGCCAGCTCAAAGTTCTCGCTTATCCTAAGGGGCAATCAGATCAGCCGGCAGAAGGCCGATTGACGTTCATCGACAATGGGGTCGACACGACGACGGGCATGTTCAAGTTAAAGGCCACCTATAAGAACACGGACCGACGTCTGTGGCCAGGACAGTTTGTGGACGTTGCGCTGGAGCTTTCTACACAGAAGAATGCAGTCGTCGTCCCGACGAGAGCGATTCAAACCGGGCAGCAAGGCGAATACGTGTACGTCGTCAGAGCGGACAGCACGGCTGAATCGCGGCCGGTCAAGACGGCCGGAGCATATCAGAATCTAACGGTCGTCTCGGACGGCCTGAAAATCGGCGAGCACGTGATTGTGAACGGGCAGTTGCGCGTGTCTCCGAACGCAAAGGTAGTGGTGCAAGGCACGCTGCCCGAAGCACAGCCACCTACGGCCCCTGCCGGAGGCGGACTGTGAGTCTCTCCGATCTATTCATCAAGCGGCCCATCATGACAACGCTGGTCATGGCCGCGATCCTGGTCTTCGGAATCTTTGCGTATCGGCTCCTGCCCGTCAGCGACCTGCCCAATGTGGATTTTCCGACGATTCTAGTGAGCGCTTCCCTTCCCGGGGCGAGTCCCGACACGATGGCATCTTCGGTCGCCACTCCAATGGAAAAGCAATTCTCGACGATCGCCGGCATCGACTCGATGACGTCGACGAATTCCCTGGGCCTGACCAATATCACGATCCAGTTCAGCCTGAGCCGTAGTCTCGATGGCGCTGCATTAGACGTCCAGGCAGCCATTACTGCGGCTGGAGGCCAATTGCCTCCGCAGATGCCGACACCTCCAACCTTCCAGAAGGTGAATCCCGCCGATTCTCCCATTCTTTACCTGGCGCTAAGTTCGCCGACAATGAAACTGTCCGACGTCGACGAAGCTGCGGAGACCACCATCGCTCAAAACGTCTCCATGGTCAGCGGCGTGGCGCAGGTAATGGTCTATGGAGCGCAGAAATACGCCATGCGGGCACAGCTCGACCCCAGCGCTCTGGCTTCACGTCAGATCGGGATCGACGAAGTCAGTGCCGCTCTGCAATCGGGGAACACCAACCTTCCCACGGGCACACTGTACGGACAGAACCATACATTCACGATTCTCTCCAATGGGCAGCGGATGAACGCTCAGCAATTCGGACCGATGGTAGTGGCTTATCGGAATGGTTCCCCGATTCGCCTGAACGAACTCGGCCGCGTCACCGACAGCGTTCTGAACGACAAGACTGCCAGCTGGTTCAACGGAGTTCGCGCCATCGTGCTGGCGATTCAGAAGCAGCCGGGAACCAATACCGTTGCCGTCGTGGATAGCATCAAGAAACTGCTGCCCAGACTGGCAGATCACATCCCTGCCGCCGTCCAGATCAATACGCTTTATGACCGCTCTGCCTCGATTCGCGAGTCGGTCAACGATGTGAAGTTCACCCTGGTACTGACGATTGCCCTGGTCATTTTGGTGATCTTCATCTTTCTGCGAAACGTCTCCGCCACAATCATCCCGTCTCTGGCTTTGCCCATGTCGATCATTGGGACATTTTCAGTGATGTACCTGCTGGGCTATAGCCTCGACAATCTATCGTTGATGGCACTGACCTTGTCCGTGGGATTCGTTGTGGACGACGCGATCGTCATGTTAGAGAACATTGTCCGCCACATGGAGATGGGGAAACGGCCGCTACAGGCGGCAATGGATGGTTCCAGCGAGATTGGCTTCACTATCTTGTCGATGACCCTGTCGCTCGCGGCCGTCTTTATTCCGCTCTTGTTCATGGGGGGAATCATTGGACGCTTGCTGCATGAATTCGCGGTGACGATTGGGGTCGCGATCCTGGTTTCCGGATTCGTATCCCTGACTTTGACCCCGATGCTGTGCAGCCGGTTTCTTCGTCACCAGGAGCAGTCTGGGCATGGACGGCTCTTCAATTTTGGCGAGAAGGTTTTCGGTGCATGGTTGCATGGCTATAACCGCAGCCTGAAGGCTGTACTGCGGCACAAGTTCGCAACGCTGATGGTGTCCTTCGTCGTGATTGCGCTGACATTTTACCTGTACACGGTCTCGAAGACCGGTTTCATACCCGACGAAGATCAGGGGTTGGTGTTTGCCTTCACCGAAGCGCAACAGGGCATTGCGTTTCAGGACATGATGCAGTTGCAGCAGAAGGTTGCAGATGTGGTGCGGTTCGATCCCAGCGTCATGAACACGATGTCTTCGATCGGCAATCCCATCAATCAGGGGCGCATCTTCTTTCGGCTGAAAGACAAGAAAGATCGCGTCAACCGCATGAGCGCGACGGAGGTGATTCAGGAACTTCGTCCCAAGGTATCGCAAATAGCCGGCCTGAATGTGTTCATGCAGATTCCACCGACCATCCGCATCGGCGGATCTCTGACCAAATCACAATACCAATACACGCTGCAGTCCCCCGACACGGCGCAGCTTTACCAGGATGCTCCCAAGTTGGAGGCTGCTCTCCGCGCGCTTCCGCAACTGCAGGACGTGACCAGCGACTTGCAAGTAAAAAACCCGCAGCTCACCGTGGACGTCGACCACGACAAAGCTTCCGCATTGGGATTGACGCCGGCCCAGGTTTCCGATGCTCTCTATTCCGCCTACGGGACCCGCCAGATCAGCACCATCTATACGCCCAACAACGAATACTACGTCATCATCGAATTATTGCCCGAATTTCAGGACAATCCTGACAAGCTTTCCCTTCTCTACGTCCGCTCCAGTGGAGGGAAACTGGTTCCACTCGACACGGTCGCTAAACTGGTGCCCTCTATTGGTCCTCTGATGGTCAATCATTTGGGCCAGTTGCCGGCGGCAACTATCAGCTTCAACCTGAAACCCGGAACAGCACTCGGCGATGCCACAAAATTAGTCGAGCGCGAGGCGATTCGAGTGCTCCCGGGTGACATCCAGGGCACGTTCCAGGGAACGGCTCAGGCGTTCCAGAACTCATTCACCGGCATGGGCCTATTGCTGTTGGCCGCGATTCTGGTGATCTACATCATTCTCGGAATTCTGTATGAGAGTTTCATCCATCCCCTTACCATTCTTTCCGGATTACCGTCCGCCGGCGTCGGGGCACTCCTGACTCTCAGGCTTTTTCACCAGGAACTGAATCTCTATTCGTTCGTGGGGATCATCATGCTGATCGGCATCGTCAAGAAAAATGCCATCATGATGATTGACTTCGCCCTGGAAGCAGAGCGAAGAGAAGGCAAGAGTCCGGAAGAATCCATCTATGAGGGAGCGCTCGTCCGGTTCCGTCCGATCATGATGACAACCATGGCAGCGCTGATGGGAACGCTGCCCATCGCGATTGGTTTTGGGGCAGGCGCAGACTCGCGCCGAGGGTTGGGCCTAGCGGTGGTCGGCGGTCTGCTCTTCTCGCAGATCGTAACGCTCTACATCACTCCGGTGTACTACGTGTACCTCGACAAACTGCAAGCAAAGTTCCGAAGGCGGCCTGGGGGACACAAACCTGAAGCCCGTCCAGAAGATCGGCTAACCGAAGTTGCGTTGGTAGCCCTGCCTTCACGAATGAGACACTAAACGGAGGGTAAGGTTTCCGTACGCGCTCTCAGGAAGTTCGAATAAAGATGGTGCCTCTGGGCAAATCAGCACCACCCAGCCCTCCCTGCACGGTCCATAAATGCAGTCAACGCCGAAGGGAGGCAACAAGTTCGATGTACTGCTGCATTGCATCTTCTACAACCGTACCTTTGATTGCGCTCCAGGCATCGAATTTGGCGCGGCGGACGAAATCGAAGGTGCCTGGCTGCTCACCCGTGGCATCGCCTTGGGTCGCCTGTTTATAGAGAGCATATAGCTTCAGCATGGCGTTGTTGTCCGGGCGTTCGGCAAGGGAAGTCACGTCCTGTTGCGCTTTCGCAAATCGAGCTTGCAAATCAGACATAGATCTCCTTTTGAACTGCAGAACACGGTGATTTGCCGTATGGGAACCTCATTGTGGGCCCTCTTTTGCTCTTCTTTAGTTCTCGAGCCTACGCTTGCGCGTGCTTCGACTTATGGCTGGAAAGCAAATTGTCCAGATAATGTGATTTCATTTGCTGGCTCGCCATGACTTGCTTCAGCGGCGGCAATTTCAGAATCACACCAAGGATCGCGGCCATCGCGCGATGGCTGGCAAGCGCCTGGTTGTCGAATATGAGATCCTGGAGTTTGCCGCGCTCAATGGCCATCACGACCGTGCGGTGAGCGGTATTCACGGGCGTGATCACGCGCTGACCTCGCTGCTTCAGCCTGATCGCCTGCTTATCACAAACTCGAGCGCAGACGCCGCAACCGAGGCAGATCTCTTCGTTGACCTTAGCTTTCTTGCGTTTATGACGGCGCGGGTCTCCGGCAGAAACCATGCCCATTGCTTCTACCGGGCAGACATTGGCACATTTCATGCAGCCAGAACATTTATCCTCGGCGATTTCGGGCAGGAAGTTGGTGGTGCTGATGGGATTGAGAACGGCGAACCGTTTAGCTGCCAGCATGGCTTCACAACAGCATCCGCAGCAGTTGCAGATGAAGGACACACGCTCGCGCACGTTCTCACCGAATTGCACCAGATTCCGATCGCGGGCTTGAGCGAGCAGATCGTGACATTCTGCCTTATCCACGCGCCGGGCGATGCCGTGTTTGAGCAGCGAACTTGCCGTGGAATTGAAGGTCATACAGATATCCATCGGCGCTTCGCAATTGCGACTCAGATGCGACGCCTTGTGTCGGCAATAACAAGTGCCGACACCGATGTGCGACGCCGTTTCGACTACCTGCGAGGCGCGTTCGTAGTCGAGCACGTGTAGCGTGTTTTCCGCGCTCAATACGCTCTCGTTGACGAAGACGCGTCCTATTTGTGTTTCCCCGGTCGCGAACAAAGCTTTGATGAAGTCCTCCTCGACGTTGAGGTACTGGTAGAAAAGCTCGGCGAGGAGTTTCTGGTCGTAGTGATCGCCGATGCGCATCATCGAAAACTCGAAGAAACCGGCCATCGGCGGCGGCATTACGAACGTCTGCCCATGGTGTGAGTCGATATCCAGCATCATCCCGCGCGAGGCGAGCGCTTCGAGGATGTTGCGGGCCTCGGTTTCAGACTTCTTCCAAAGCCGTGCTGCTGTTTCCGCCGTGAAGGGCTTGATCGGAAGCAGCGCAACAAGCTCGGCTTCTGCCGGCGTGAACAGGACCTCGAGGATCTGAAACAAAAGATCGGTCGGCGGGGCTCCTTGCGGGAATCGGTTGATACGCTCCGACAGTTTGTGGAAGCTCTCCCTGGCGGTGTGGTGGGACATGAAAACAGTGTAGGACGAATCGCCCACGGCGCAAGCGTCAGCATCACGGCGTTCGGACTGAGCAGCCCAGAATCACAACTCGACGTGACCACGATCATGGCCGCGCCAACCACGGTTTCTTAGCATACCGCCGGGACTTTTCTTGACCGCCCAGACCGGACCAAATCAGGCCCGGCCTTCTGCGATTTCCGATTCCAGTGTGCGGAAGCGGCGCTGCCGTCCAACAGCAAGGAGGATCTATATGCTGGCAACCCAAATGAGCGTGGCTTTCTATGGGCACGTGCGGCAATATCACAACATCAAAGCAGAGATCGACGCCAACCTCAAAGAAGTACTCGAAAGCGGACAATATGTTCTCGGTCCCATGTTGAAGCGGTTTGAACAGGAATTGGCCGAGTTCCATGGCACCAAGTATGCGATCGGCGTCGGCAATGGAACGGACGCACTCTGGCTCACGTTCAAGGCTCTGGGCATCGGCCCCGGCGACGAGTGCATTACTACGACCAACACGTTTTTCGCCACGGCGGAAGCCATCTGGATCACCGGCGCCACTGCCGTGTTTGTGGACTCCGATCCGAAGACGAACTGCATTGACCCCGCGATGATCGAGGCGGCGATCACGCCCCGCACGAAAGCCTTGGTACCAGTTCACTTGTACGGTCAATGCGCAGACATGAAGGCGATCCGGAAGATTGCGGACCGTCACCACCTGCTGGTGATCGAGGACAACGCCCAGGCCGTCGGTGCGTGTGGCGATGGTTTCAAGATCGCCGAACTCAGTGACGCGGCCACGAGCAGCTTCATCATTCAAAAGAACCTGGGCACGTTCGGTGATGGAGGCGCGGTCGTCACGAACAATCCTGAAGTCGACCACCTGGTGCGGAAGCTGCGTAACCACGGCTCCGACAAGCGCTCCTGCCACAGTCCGGGATACAACAGCCGGCTCGACGACCTGCATGCCGGGATTCTCAGTGCCAAGCTACGACACATCGAGGAATGGAGTGATCTCCGCAGGAAATGGGCGGCACGCTACAGCAAAGGACTGGCGCGTGCGCAGAACATCACGCTGCCGTACGAGACTCCTGGCTATCGGCACGTCTACCACTTGTATGTAATCGAGACCAGACAAGCCGGGCATCGTGATGGACTCCTCACGTTCCTGACCAACGAGGGCATAGACGCCAAGTGCCATTATCCGATTGCGATCCATCAACAGGACGGATATCCCTGGGCCCATGAGGCCCGCATCGTTGGACCAATCTCCAACTCGGAGCGCAACGCTGCGTGCTGCATTTCGCTGCCCATGTTCCCCGAGCTAACCGAAGAGGAAGTGGACTACACGGTGGACAAGGTCCTCGAGTGGGATAGGAGGGAGCGATGAGCGACAAATACCGGGTCGTCGTGGTGGGCATGGGAAAGCGCGGAATGCACCATGCCCTTGCGTTCCAGGCAAACAACCGGTTTGAGGTAGCGGGCGTCTGCGACATCGACCCTGCGCGCCTCGATGCAGCGGCATCCAAATTCGGTGGAGTAAAAGGCAGCGACGCGCTAAAGGTCGCCCTGAGCGTCAGGCCCGACGTTTTCTGCTTTTGCACTCTTCCCAACCTGCGCAGTCAAATGATTCGCATCGCCATCGAGAGTGGCGCACGACTGGTGGCGTTCGAGAAGCCGGTGGCACTGAACAGCCGGGAAGGCATGGAAGTGCGGAGACTATTGGCGGCCAGCGGCGTGAAGGCCGTGGTAAGCCATCAGCATCGCTACGGCGAACACTACCGCAAGGTGAAAGAGATCATTGCCAGCGGCGCGTTAGGGCGGGTGCACACCGTTTATGGGACGGCATCAGGATGGATGATGCACATGTTGTCGCATCTGATCGACTACATGCGCTGGTACAACGACGATGCGAGGGCGGAGTGGGTGATGGGACAGGCTGCAGGCTGCGGCAAGCTCTCCGACCTTCATCCATCGCCGGACTACATCGGAGGTTTCATCCAGTTCGCCAACGGTGTGCGGGGGATCGTCGAGTGCGGCGCGGGTGCTCCCGACGTTCCCGAGGTCGATTACTGGTGGCGGAAGTGCCGTATCGGAGCGCAGGGCACAGAGGGCTTCGCGGAGGTCCTGACCGGCGGCGGGTGGCGTGCGGTCACCAAGACTGGCTCATCCTCTGGCGGGGGCTGCATGAACTATGACCTCGATATGCCTCCTTACATAGAGGACATCGCCGCCTGGCTCGACGATGATCGCAAGGTTCATCCTTGCAATTTCGAGAGCGCCTACGCGGGTTTTGAAATCATGATGGCATTGTGCCGCTCAGCCGTGGGGGGCGGACAGGTTGCACTGCCGCTCAGGGACGCTGTCGATGAGATCGGGATGCTGGCAGCTCACTTGACCGGCCAAAAGGTCTTGCTTTCGACGGCAACGAACGAGAGTGCATATCCATCCGCCAGCCCAGAGCCGGAACTGGCTATGAGCCGCTGACGAAAAAACCGCGGACCTATTACAGGAACGAGGGCTGCAGTGCCCGCATCGGAAAACAGCCAAAACTCGCGACAGGTGGAATTGGATAATGGAGCGCTAAGACAATATGAAGGCAGACGAATACACAGTGGACCCGAGCATGATCATCGCCGGTGAGGCACGTCCGTGGGCGGAAGAGCCGGGCAGGTTGGCATGAGACGCTTGGCCCGATGGAGGACTGGACTGATCTGTGCCACGTTGGCCGCAGGAGTCGTCCAGGCACAGAATTCAACGCCCAGCAACGGTGCTCCCCGCGCCCAAGCTTCTGCGAGTGCCGAAAAGCAACTTCTAAGTCTCCTGCGGCAACCCCTCCCGGGCCGCGCAACCGCGCAAGACTCCCCAGCTTTCTATAAGGCAGAGAGTCTTTATCAGTACATCGACGGCGGTGCAGACATCTATCTGCTCTACGACTTCCGAACCTTGCTGCATCAAGACTTCAAGAGTGGCGACGTGGAACTGACGGTGGACATCTACGACATGGGGAAGCCGGAGGATGCCTTTGGGATGTACGCGGCAGAGCGGTCGCCGAAGTACAAATTCGCATCGCTCGGCGTCGAAGCCTACCAAAGTCAAGGAATTCTCAATTTTCTGCAAGGCCACTATTACATAAAGCTGGCGGGAACAGGCGCGAAGGCGGGTACGCTACTCGACCAATTTGCACGCATCTTGTCCCAGCGCATCGGCGGCACGCTGACGATGCCGTCGCTATTGGCGCAACTTCCCCGCGAACATCGAGTGGAGCATTCCGAACAATACATGCGGAAGGATCCTTTGGGTCATTCTTTCCTGGCACCTGCGTACGTGGTGGCGTACGTCTGGGGGAAGGAAGAAAGCAAGCTGGTGATTTCAATCGCGAACGATGCGGCAGGAGCCAAGGCGCGATTGGAACAACTCGCCAAGCACTTCAAGGAAACCGGCGAGTGCGTCGCGGCCGCGGAATTGGGAGCCGGCGCAATCCGAGCAAAGAACAGTTTCGAGGGGAGCGTGATCGCGCGGACTCAGGGACGCTACTTGATTGTGGTAGTGAATCCACCACAGAACGGAGCCGAGATTCTGAATAAGACCGCGCAGAGTTTGATTCGGACGTCCGGCAGTCAGTGAGTGCAGAGAACCTTATCTCAGGAGCACAGCCATGAATAAGCGGTGGGAATGGAACCGGAGGGATTTCATCGTGAAGCCGATCCTTTGGGCAGGAGCGGCCAGTGTGTTGGGAGGAACGGACATTCTCCTCGCGAACCCGCTGAACGAAACAGCGACTGGACCAGTACTGCAACGCACGCTCGGTAAGACTGGACTCACCCTGCCTGTGGTCAGTATGGGGGTGATGAACGCGGACGTGCCGGGCCTGTTGCGGCGGGCATACGAGGTAGGGATCCGGCATTTCGATACGGCGGCGGTGTATCAACAAGGGCGTAACGAAGAGATGGTTGGTCGCGTGATCAAAGAGATGGGAGTCCGCGACAAGGTCACGATTGCGACCAAGCAACCCTCCAAGGGTCAAACGCAAGACGTTGCGGAAGCGAAAAAGCGCTTTGTGGAGGGAGTGGAGAGCAGCCTGCAACGACTGCAGATGGACCATGTGGACATTCTCTATTACCACGCAGTGGATTCGGTGGAGGATGCACGGGCGGAAGGCCCGCTGGAAGCGCTGCAGAGTTTGAAGAAAGACGGGAAGACCCGGTTTGTGGGGATATCGACCCACAAGACCCAGGCCGTGGTGAACGAAGCGATACGCCTGAATTTATTCGATGTGGCGCTGGTGACGCTGAATTACACCATGGCGCACGACGAGGGCATCCTGAGCACGATTGAGCGAGCCGCGAAAAGCGGAATCGGGATCGTGGCAATGAAGACGCAGGCCGGCGGCACAGTGAGGCCGGATGCAAAACTGCCGAAAATGTTGCCGCCGGTAAGCCAGACAGCGCTGCTGAAATGGGTGCTGAACCACGAGTTCGTGACCACCGCCATACCGGGTTTCAGTACGTACGAGCATCTCGAACAGGATTTCTCCGTGGCACGAAGCTTGGCCTATACGAATGAAGAGGAGAAGTTCCTGGCAGATAAGACTTTTTCAGCACAGGCAGAATTTTGCCAACAGTGTGGCGAATGCAAAGAAGATTGTCCGAAGAACGCGGATATACCTGCGCTGATGAGATCGCACATGTACGCAGTGCAATACAGAAATACGGGGATGGCCCGGGAGATGCTTGCGAGTGTAGCTTCGGGCCGTGGACTCGATGCTTGCGACGGTTGCGAATCGTGCGTGGTAGCCTGCCGAAACAGCGTGCAAGTTGGGCGAAAGATTGCGCAATTGAAGTGGTTGGCGCGAAACCACGAACTATCTTGCTGAAAGAATCGGGCGATCATTAGCCGCTCGTCGAAACCGCGTGAGTAGATGGTGCATAACGCTAATTGGCGCTATATTGCGCCAAGCAAGCCCTAGTAGTGGTCTTTACCGAGCGCCGAGCACCTATTTCATAGAAGAATGACTTTCCCCGAGGGATCGATTTGCCGCAGCAAGTCAGAGCCCCGATCCGATCGTAGGTTGCAAGTCTTTGAAACTGTTGCAAAAAGAAGCATCTTGACACGACTTCCGCCGGAGTCTGTAATTGTGTACGCGGATTTCTCGCCCCTTTCCCCCTGCTTGGCAGTCCGCGAACAGCCTGATAATGCATCGCAGGGAGTGGAACCATGAATAGAATTGCGCGGAAATGGGTTCTTGGGGCTTCCCTTTTACTGTGTCTCATGCCCGTGTCGTTTGCCCTTGATCGGGGTCCTGATCCTGAGAGGGACCACCGCAAATGCAAGCCTCACGACAATTGTTCAGATTCGGTACCGGAGGGCGGCTCCGCTGCGTGGTATCTGCTCGCAGCTGGTCTAACTTGCCTGGGTGCCATGTCCATTCGCTCTCGGTCCGCGAAACAGAATATTTCCTAGGTTAGGCCGAAATCAGCCCGCGCACGAGACTCAGTCTCGAGACGCGGGCATTTTCCCGTCTTCCGAGGCTGGCCAGCAGTTCCTCTACCTTGTCGAGTCGCCGCAGATTTTGAAGAGCTAAACGCGCCGTCTGGGAGGCGCCGAAGGCTCCGAACCTTCGTTGTGGCAGGCTAGGAAACAGTTCGAGTCGATGAGCCGATCCAAATGGTCCCGATATCCCCGGCTCAACGATAGCTTCTTCCCGTCGCGCAGGACGACGAGGTACTCACCATAGCCACACGCTTCGAGACGGCGAATCCTGTCTACATTCACGATTAGGCACCGATGGATACGCAAAAACCTATCGTGCGGAAGCCGAGCCTCAATTTCTTTGATTGTTTGACGGAGCATGTGGACATCGGAGCCAGAATGGATCTTGAGGTAATTATGTGAGGCCTCAATCCAGTCAATGTCGTCGACTCGCAGAAATGAAACTTGTCCCCTGGAACGGATGACCAGTCGCTGTAGTCCAGCGCGCCCCTGCTGAGCTTCGCACAGTTCGCTGATCAGGCGACTCATCCATTCGGCTTTATCGCAAGCCATTCCGATCTGCATCTGTGCGCGATCCACGGCCTTGCGAAACCGCTCCTCGTCAAAGGGCTTCAATAGATAGTCCACGGCCCGATGTTCAAACGCGCGCACCGCATAGTTGTCGTAGGCAGTCGTGACAATCACCGCTGGAAAACTGTCCGATGGAAGGTTCCTAAGCACTTCGAATCCATCCATCCCCGGCATCTGAACATCAAGGAACAGGAGGTCAGGATGGTACTTTGCCAGGTCGCGAACGGTCTCCAGACCATCCTGGCACTCGGCGAGAACCTGAATCCCGTACGCCTCTGCCATCGCCGTGATGGCCTCCCGTGCCGGCACCTCGTCCTCTGCGACAATCGCTCGAATCATCAACGTTCCCTCCTTAAGCCACAGAAAAGGATTCGTGCTCCTGATCCAGCATCAACGCGCGCCGGAAGGGAATCCACACTTCCACCTGGAAACGTTCTTCCGTGAGTCCATGGATGGAGAGGCTCGCCTGCGAGCCGTAAAGAATTCGCAATCGGCTTCTGGTGTTGTCGAGACCGATCCCCATGCGCTCCGCCTCAGGTACCGCATAGGATGTACCATTGTCGTTGACGACGCGGATGCAGAGCCTGTCCGACTCCCTGAATGCAGAGATCTCAACTTTGCCGGATCCGGGCCGCCTCGACACGCCGTGTTTGATAGCGTTTTCGACCAGTGGCTGCAGCAGCAGATACGGAACGCTGGCATCCACGACGTCCTCCGGAACCTCAATCTTGGTCAGCAGGCGGTCCTGGAAACGCACCCTTTCAATGTCGAGATAGAGATTGAGAAATTCCAATTCGCGCCGCAGAGTGGTCTCCGGCAAGTCCTCGCCAACAAGGCTTAAGCGGAGCAGGTCGCCAAGCGAGCAGATCATCTGCTGAGCGGCGCGCGGGTTGATGGACACCAGGGACGATATCGAGTGCAAGGTGTTGAACAAGAAGTGCGGCTGCAATTGCATCTTAAGCACTTGCAATTCCGCACGCACCAGATTGGTCGCCAACTGGGATGCGTGCAATTCCTGGCTTCTCACTTCGGTGTAGTAGGCGACGACGTAGCCGAGCACGGCAACCACGAGATAGATCTGGACATCCGCCTCGGTTTGAGAAAAGAAATATTGGCGAACCTGAACGCCGAACGAAAGATGAGAAAGCTCGGGATACACCCGTTTGTGGAGCAACGTCTTGAGCACCACGTCGATGCAGACCGTTCCACACATCCCGAGCAAGTGGAAAGGTACGAAACGAACCAGCCCTGTGCGGCCCAGAGGGAGCCTGGCACAGAGAAACAGGACAATCGGTGTCAGGACGAACGCCCAAATGGCATACGCGGCCACGTTCATGCGTGCCGCCTGCATCCACGAAATCGGCCGCCCCCGCGCGGCCTGGAATCCATAATTGAGCCACGTACCCAACAGGGCGAAAACCGCCCAAAGGATCAACAAATCGATCCAGACGCGACGCCAGTTTGGATTTTCGCCCCTGGGAAACGACACTCCGTCCCTCATCCTGGGTGGTTTAGACTCACACCGGGCAGAAACGTAAGCACACGAAGCGGGCGAATGAAGGTCGGCCCTGGGTTGGGGATTCGACGCGGCCGGTTCCTTGCATCCGAAAGATCTTGCGGTGTTGACTTCCTTCGCGCAAGAACGACAGCCCTACGGGCTAGTTTCGTGGGCAACTCATTTTGATGCCAGTTTATCTTTGGTGGCTTTGATTCCGTAGTCCAGATAGCCGACTTCAAGGTAGTTTTCACTGTGTTCTCGCAAGTACTCCAGCGTTCTAAGACGAGCGCCCAGCGCAGCGTTGTTCTTCGGATCGTATGCGAGCACGACATCGGTCAGGTGCAGAGCGTCAACCGGCTTGCCGGCTTCCAGCCGTTCCTGAGCCAGGCGCACCAAGGGTTCCGGCCCTCCCGCGAGCCTGACCAGATCCGGGTACACGGAAGATGCCGGCAATTCGTACATGCTCGACGGGTTCATGTCGAACCATCCCGCATATCCGTCGTAGATTCCGCGCACGGACCAACTGACCTTTCCAAAGGACTCCGTCATGTCGAAGCTTGCCGGGAGCTTGATTTCCTGCATCAGAGTAAATACATCTTTACCGGAGTTCATTCCCTTTACGACTTCATCATGGACGTATTGAACCGCGTTGCGAAACCGGGTGAGTCGTCGAGTGATTTCCGCGTTCCCGGTAATCGGTTCACCGTGGCCCGAAAGCAGAACCTCTGGCTTGAGGGATAGCACTTTATCAATCGAACGGATCCAGTCGAGAGCCCAGCGCGGCTTGGTGCCCCTCAACGCATAGATGTTCGGGAACGACATCGGCTCTGGTTCTCCAAACCCGTTGTAGTTGTCACCAATGAAGGCCGTCTTGTACTTCGGAATCCACACCGTCAAATGATCGGGCGTCTCTCCGGGTGTGCTGAATAATTGGAATTGCACTCCCCCCAACCTAAACTCGTACGTTTCGTCGAACAAGATGGTTGGGTCGA
This sequence comes from Acidobacteriaceae bacterium, assembly GCA_003134655.1. GTDB lineage: Bacteria > Acidobacteriota > Terriglobia > Terriglobales > Acidobacteriaceae > Sulfotelmatobacter. The sequence continues at coordinate 20,976 of PLBY01000054.1, read as the reverse complement.
TTTTCGCGCCATAGTTGCCCGCCCACGGGCCCGCTTCCTGTGGCGGACGGTTGAACGCCGCGGCGTTGCGCGGAGCAAAGAAGCCCTCAAGCCGTGCGACATAATTGACGAGTTCAACATAATTCCTTTGGGCGATAATCTGCGTTCCAGCTTCTTTCCAAAGACTGATCCCAGCGATGTGGTCAGCGTGGCCATGCGTCAAAATGATGTACTTCACAGGTCCGTGGCTTTCATCTCCCAGAAGCTTCCTGGCAACTGGAGCCACGCCGGACGTGCCAGTATCAATGACTACATTTCCCGTGGGCGTTGTTACAAGATAGACATTGGCCCCCAATGGAGCCATGTAGATCGAGTCGTTGATCTTGACTACCTTTGGCTGGTCTTGCTGGGGTTGATCTTGCTGGGCCTGCGCGGTCATTCCCACACTGATGCACAGGAAAAGCGCGAAGCTGATGATTCGGGACATTTGCTTCCTCACTTAAAGTCGCTAGCCGCCACAGCGATCAATTCTTTGGAAAGTTAGGATCGGCTTTGATCTCTCGAATCTGTTGAATATGGCGCTCGGCATGCGTGGAGATTTCGAGCATCCACTGCCAGCAATCGATCGGGTCATTTGTACCGAAGCTATGGGCGCGCAAATCGTCGTGCGTTGATTTGATGTATTCGATCATGGTCGCACGCAGCGCCTGGAACTTTGCCAAGGCTTCTCCGAGGTCTTTATAGGTGTCGACCTTCTCGTGCCCACCACCGGTTTTCGTGTGCACGACGCGATCAATGCCGTACCACAGAATGTCCGCATCTGTATTCGACGATTTCTTGCCCTTCATGTCCGGGAGCGCCTTCACCGACTTCATCAGATCGCGCCAATAATCTGGCTCGGCGACCGCTAAGTGGGAAACGCATTCGCGGATTGACCAGCGATCAGGCGAGGCGCGGTATTCAAGCTGAGACTGTGAGAGTCCGCGCACTTGCTCGGCCAACACTTGCCCCGTCATTTCAAAATGCACCAGTAAGTGCTCCCGGTCCTCGTCACTCATACCGGTCACACCGGCCCTGGCGGCAGTAGAGAGATGCAAAGCAATCACCAGCAATGGCAACACTCGTCGGATTCTCATTGGTAAACAAGCCCCTTTCAGCAAGTTAAGGAAAAAGTACCACGATGATTCTGTGCGTTGTGAGCTACTGCTTCGCTTAGCGCTGCGCAGCTTCGCTGAACGTGATTTTCACCAGATGTTCCGTCATATCGTCAAACTCGGCCTGAAGATCTTTATCGTCGCCTGCGAATTTTGTCCGGAATGGCGTCAAGTCAACCGAACCTCTGATGTCGCTCACCGTGTGGCCACCCGGAAAGCCTAATTGGCGAATCCGCGCACGCACTTGCTCGACGGAGCTATTCAGCAGATCCGTTACCAGAGAGAGATAAACCTTGTCATGCAACACTGGTCCGTGTCCGGGAACAATGGTCGCCGCATCCAGTTGGGCAATCTTCTGCAGGGTCTGCGCCCATTCGGCGGGGTAGCCATCGTAGGTGTACGGGATGGGATGAACCAGCAGGTCACCCGCGACGACGATTTTCTCTTTGGGCAGGTACACGATCGCATCTCCCGCGGTATTGCCGCGCCCCAGGTACTTCACTTGTACCTCCCGGTTTCCAAGGTCGATATCGAGCCTGTCTGAAAAGGTGAGAGTGGGAGGCTGGTACACCATCGTCTTGAACTCCTCCTCTTGATGTTCCAGTTTCGGCAGCATATCTTGGACTTGCTTTTTTTCGTCCTCGGTAAGCGTACGGCCACCTGGAGTCCTTCCTTCCTTCAGGACCGCAATAGTCTGTGCCATCTGCTTGGGTTCCCGCTCAATGTTCCCCGGCTGGATGAGGTCCATGTCTTTCTTGGTCTCCATCTGGGCGACGATGGCTAAGGAAGGAAATGCTTCCAGATACGCTTTATTCCCATTGTTGTGGTCGTTATGGAAATGGGTATTAAGCAAGTACCGCACAGGTTTGTTCGTCCACTTGCGAATCTGTTCGATATCCTCGCGCGCTATGGAGGGCAAGTAGCAGGAGTCGACAACGAACACTTCCCGGTCCCCGATAATGACCGTGGTATTTCCGTTGACGTTACCGCCCACATTCTTGTGCTCGATAGCGAATACGCCATCGGCCAGCTTGGTTATTCCGCGCTCGTTGCTATCGCCGAATGACGAACCCGCCGGAAGCACCAAGGCTGCTAGTAGCAGAAAGAGCGACCGAAGCCACCCGAAATCATGTGTGCGTGTCAATTCACTTCCTCCACGTGTGGATCAGAGCGGTCTGCGCTCAACCGCGGACTCGCTTTACCGGCTGCGCCGGATCGTTCATTTTCGGCTCACCGCTTCACGCACGATCAGGTTGGAAAAATATCCATCCGTACTCGTATGCGCCCAGAGCGCGATCTGGCCGTGTGTTTCACCGAGCTTCAGGTCATTCACGATCAGGCAAGGCTGTGGCGCGTCATTGACGTAGAGGCTGGCCTTGGACCCCGAAACCACGATCTTCATCTTCGTCCACACGCCCGCTTCGAGGTCGACATAAGACTCGTATTGTCCAGGGTTCTCCGCGCGAAGCCGATTCCAGGGAAAATCCGGATGCGAAGAATACTGGACGGAGTGATTGCGGCGCACTTGATCATCGGCTCGGCCATTGAGGGGCCGCAGGTAGATGTATTCGAACTTCGAAGCTTCAGGCTGGATGCGAAATGCAACCCCGATGAATCCACGATCGTCAGGCGCAGAGTCCGTCCGCCGATCACCAGCAACATCGATTTCGATTGTGCCGTCTTTGAAGTCGCGTTCCGTGAGGATCGCAAGCATCGCCCCGTCGGAGTTTCGACTCTCCGGCAGTGGAACAAGATGCAAAGCTTGGCGTCCACGATAGGTTGAGATTTCTGCCTTTCCATTCACCGCGTCGAGGCCATGCAGCGAGTTCAGGGGAAATGAGGAAACAGGCCCTTGCTGGCCGCTCGCAAGGCTAGCTGCGAAGACAAGTGAAATTGCGGCTATGCATGAACAGGAGTATCTGCGCATTTACGTTTCCTCGTACGACATAGGTGTGTCCAATGAAAAGGTGACGTGTCCTTGCATGCCTGACGATGCCCTGTTACCAGACTCGACAGGCGTTGACCCTCGCTTCAGGCTGACCCTTGTGACAACCGAAGGCGGTTGCAAACTCCGGCATGTTGGCGACAGTATTGTTCACCCGGTACTTTGAAAAAGAGTGGGGATCGGTCAGCACGGCCAACCGTACCAACTCCGGACGCCACTCGGCGCACCAGCCAAACGCAAACGAGAGAAAGAAACGCTGACGCGGAGTCAGGCCATCGTCCTTTTTTGTATCCAGATCCTTTCCCTCGTGGGCAAGCGCCTCTTTTAGAGCCATCAGCGCGATCCGCGTCCCGCCATTGTCGGCCGTATCTTCTCCCAGCGTCATGTTCCCGTCCTGCTTGACGCCCGGACCGGCCTCTGGGACTTCTTGCGTGTACTGCTCTGAAATACACTTTCCTCGAGACTCGTATTCCCTAGCATCCGAAGGAGCCCACCAATCGCGAAGATTGCCCTGCGCGTCGAATTTTCTTCCTTGGTCGTCAAAACCGTGGGTTATCTCATGACCGATGACCGAGCCGATATCGCCATAGTTCACCGCGTCATCCTGGCTCATCTCGAAGAACGGCGACTGCAGTATGCCCGCCGGGAAGTTGATCGTATTTTGGGTTGGTTCTTCGTACGCGTTGATCGTGGGTGGAGTCATGGTCCACTCCGTGCGGTCGACGGCCTGCCCAATCTTTGCAACCCAGCGCTCAAACTCGAATTCAACGGCGTGCTGGCGGTCGGTAAGGAGGTTATCGCGAGTGATCTGCACCGGTGAGTAGTCGCGGAAATGTTCGGGATAACCAATCTTGTTCAGCGTGGCGTGAAGCTTCTGCTGAGCGAGAGCTTTTGTGTCGGGGGACATCCAGTCCACGGACTCGATGTCCTTACCCATAGCGTTTTCAAGATTCTGCACCATTTGCAGCACGCGGGCTCGGTTCTCGGGAGGAAACGCGCGCTGCACATACGCTTGCCCGAGAGCTTCGCCAAGATTCGCATCTGCGCTGTCCACGCAGTGCTTCCATCGAGGCCGTATCACCTTGGCTCCCACCAGCGCGCGACCGAAGAAATCGAAATTCTCCTGGACGAATGAGTCGCTCAGCATCGCGGCCGATCCGCTGATCATTTGCCATCGCAGATAAATCCGCCAATCTTTGAGCGGCCTCTGGTTCAGCAGGACTTCCACGCCTTTGAAGAAGTTCGGTGTGGTTACGATGTATTGCGGGGATGGCGGTGCGGGGACCAGTTGCAGATAGCGCTCAAAATCGAAGGAGGGGGCGAGCGCCTTCACCTGGGCCAGTGACATCTTGTTATTGAGATTCTTGGGATCACGGCGCAAAATTGGATCCATCGCGACCTTTGCCAGCCCCGTTTCAATGGCGAGCACCACCTCAGCGTCTGCCTGGGCTTGAGTTGATTTCTCCCCGGCCAGCTTCAACATGTTTTCAATGTGCTTTACGTATTTCGCCCTGATTTCTTTCGCCTTGTCGTCCTGGTCAAGGTAGTAGCTGCGCCCAGGCAGCGTCATGCCACCCTGGTCAAACTGGGCAAGGTTACGAGAGGTATCATCGTAGTCGGGCTGCGCGCTGAATAAACACCGCATTGCTCTGGTCGTCGGACTGAGCCCATGCGTTCGGGATGGTCTGATGCAGGTGAGCAACTTCCGCCGCTACGTCTGACCGATTCTTGATTTTCTCGATGCGATCCAGCTCAGGCTTCAGCCATTCCTGACTGTGCGCATCGATATTCTTTTCGTCCATACAAGCTGCGTAATAATCGCCGATCTTCTGTTCGTTGGCGGTGCGGCCGGGGTCGTCCGCGGAGAGTTTCTGCAGGGTTTGGACCAGCAACGTATGGTTCCACAGGTCCAACGGCCCAGCCGTTCCCCACGCAACCTCATCCGCGGGTATGGGGTGGCCTGCGAGCCACTTTCCGCACGCATATTTGTAGAAATCGTCGCAAGGATCGAGAGTCCGGTCGGCAACGTCAGGTCTGAAATGCTCGAGAGCCGGCAGTTCTGCCGGTGGTGCCTGGCTGAACATCAAGTGTGAGCAGCAAATAAAGGAGCTAACCAATACAGCGATTCGTCTTTTCGTTCGCACGAATACCATCCCTTTCGGAAAACAATCGCCCATGAGCCACGCGCCAGGACTTGATACCAAAGCACTACTCTCGGAACGCCATATTCAATTTCGTATTCTATGGTTGACGGATCGACAGGAGTTTGGCCAGGTCCGTTGGGCTGAATTGCACGGTTACCGTGGGGGAATGCTGATTTCTTGCGCTGAGATTCGGACCACACGTGCGACAGAAAGGCGTAGCTTTGTCCTCGAGGCACGGATCTACTCATCTCGCAAAGACACGATCGGATCAATCTGAGCGGCACGGTGGGCCGGAATATAGCTAGCCAGCAGAGTGATAAGGGTCAGCAAAAGTGAAATCACGACGAACGTGAACGGGTCCGATGGGGTCACACCGAAGAGGAGACTGCGCATGAGACGGGAGCCCGCGAAGGCCCCGGCCACGCCGATGGCCACTCCACAGAGCGCCAGAACCAATCCTTTCAAGACAATCAGACGCACTATGGCGCGCTGCGTAGCGCCCAAGGCGATCCGTATTCCGATCTCACGCGTGCCCTGATTCACCAGGTAGGCCATCACTCCGTAAGTACCGATCGCCGCCAGGGCGAGAGCCACAAACGCGAAAAGCGCCAGCAGCAACATCGCGAACCGGCGCTGCGCCAGCGATTCATCGAGCCGCTGGTTCATGGTGCGCACGTTGTACAGTGGGAGATCATTATCCAGCTCGTGAATCTGCTGCTTGACGGCGGAGGTCAAAGCGGCGGGATCGGCCCCGCTCCGCAGCACTACATTCATAGCGCGAGCGGGATATTGGGTCTGAGGAAGATAAAAAGCGATGCGCGAATCGGAATCAAGAGTGTACTGCTTCACGCGTCCTACTATGCCGATCACCGTCTCCCACGGATTCTTATCGGTGATGCCTCCAAAATGGATCCGTCGACCGATGGGATCCTGGTTCGGCCAGAGCTGTTGAGCCATGTACTCATCAATGACGACCACCTTGGGACTGGTGAAGGTGTCCTGCTCATTGAAAAATCTGCCTGATCGCAGGGGAATCTGCATGGCTTCGAAGTAGTGGCCGCTGACGACACGCTGATCCGCATTGATGAAATTCTCGCCTGGGGGAGGGATCCGCCCTTCGACTGTAATCGGACCCCAGGCGAACATTTGACTCAGAGGAAGCGCTGTGACTGCCCCGGAAGCGGTCGCACCGGGCAATCCCTCGAGCCGATTCCAAAGTTGGCGATAATTCGCAATTACGACCTGCGGATCCTTGTACCTGGGTCCACTCAAGGTCAGTTCGAGGGTGAGCACGTTGTTCGGGTTGAATCCGGGAGAAACGCTTTGGAGGCGCACGAAGCTGCGGATCAGCAGGCCCGCACCAATGAGCAGCATCACGCACAACGCCAGTTCGGAAATCACCAGCATTCTGCGCAAATTGTGGCCACGTCCCCAGACTGCGCTGGCGCCGGCTGTGCCCCGGTTCGCGTCTTTCAGAGTGGCGTGCAAATCGAGCCGCGACACCCGCAACGCAGGCACCAGACCGAACACAGCTCCGGAGAGAAGAGAAAGAACAAATGTAAAGACAAGGGCAACCCGATCGATGCCGATATCGTTGATTCGCGGAACGCTCTTCGGTCCAAAAACATGGATCCAATGCAGACTCCAAAAAGCGAGGAGAACTCCAACAACTCCTCCCGACAAGGACAGCAACACGCTTTCGGTAAGCACCTGACGCACAATCCGGGAGCGACTCGCTCCCATGGCCGTACGAATGGCAATCTCCTTCTGCCGGGCTACCGCCCGTGCGAGCAAAAGACTGGCCACATTCGCACAAGCAATGATCAGCACACACCCAACCGCGCCCAGCAACACAAAGAGATTGGGGCGGACGTCACCCACAACTTGTTCAAGCAGGGGAACGATGCCGAAGGTCAAGCCGCCGTTGGGCGGATAAGTCTGCGGATAATCGTGGCGCAATCGCGCCGTGATGGTATCCATCTCAGCCTGGGCCTGGGCGACAGAGACACCAGGCTTGAGCTTGCCCATGATGTTGTAGTCTTCGTGGTCGCGGTTCTGTGCGGCATCGAGCGGCATCGGCAGAGGGAGCAGGATATCGGCCTGCTCGGCTCCGTCGAGGGTGGGGAGGACCTCTCTAGGTAAGGAGAAGGCTCGGGGCATGATCCCTACCACTTCGTAAGGAACGCCGTTCAAGGTGACCGATTGCCCGATCATTTTCGGATCGGCGCCAAAGTGCCGCAGCCACATTCCATAGCTCAGAAGCGCTGTGGCCGGCTTGCCCGGTAAATCCTCGTCCGGGGCGAACACCCGGCCGAGAGCCGCCGCCTGGCCGAGCATGGGCAAGAGATTGGAAGACACCCGAATGGTGCCTACTCGCTCCGGCTCCCCCCGGCTGGTGAGATTGTAGTTTCCACCGATGGCGATCGCGATTTGCTCGAAACCATGATGTCCGTTCTTGATGTCGAAATACTGCGCGGTGGAAAACCAATCCTCGGTGATATTCAAACCGGGCGAGCGGTTCCAGAGAATCACCAGGCGACCTGCATCCCGATACGGCAGAGGGCGCAGCAACAATGCGTTGATGATGCTAAAGATGGACGTGTTCGCGCCGATTCCAATGGCGAGCGACAAGATTGCGGCCAAGGTAAACCCGGGGCTCTTGGCCAGCATCCGAATCGCATATCGAAAATCTTTCGCTAGAGTATTCATGCTCCGGCCGAATCGTTACGCTGCAGAATACATGCTGCCAGAATCTCTCCCACTGCGAAAGTTTGGAAGCTATCCGCCTACCATCAGCCTTCTTGCAGCACGAGCGCTAAGGATAGCAGCAACCCGCCTTACGTCCTTTCGATCTCATTCCGGCAAACCTTCCTTCGGGAATGAAGAGACGTCTGAGCTGCCGGGCCAAGCTTCTTTTCGGGGAAGATCAGTGCAACTGCGAAGAACCCAGCCAGCAAGAGCGCAAAATCAAACACGCTGCCCTCCGGACCGATGGCTCCGCCAGTGAGCCATCGCGGGCCATGCAAACTGGAATTGAGAAGATGTGTGCTCGCCAGCATTCCGCTGTCGGGCACCGAATAGATGAAGGTTTCGGCGTAGTCGGTGGCGGCATGAAATCCGATTGCGAACCATAAGGAACCGGTGCGTTGCAGGCTAAACGCTGCGAACAGGCCGAACAGCATTACCGACAGGCCACCGACCCAGCCTTCGCCTGGATTTCCCAAATGGACCGCGCCAAAAAGCGCCGAAAGCAAGGCGGCCGATGGCCAGAAGCCGATACCATCGCTCAGAGTGAATAGCGCATAACCACGAAACAGGAACTCCTCGAAGATACCGACCATCACGAAAGCGATCGCCCACAGCAGTGCAGACTTCACGAGAGCAGCACCCGCCAGCGACAGTGATCCAAAAGAAAATCCGCCCATGGAGGAAATCAGGAGCATCTCAGCCGTCTCAAAGAGCAAACCGAAACTGATTCCCAACCAGAACGGATGGCCGAATGCTCCTCTAAAGGGAATGCCGTACGTTCCGAATTTCCGTTTTTCGATCCTCGACATAACCCACGCCGCGCCAAACGCGGAGATGATCCCCGTGGCTTCGATGAGAAACAGAGCTTCGGGGCTGAGCGTGCCATGACTGGCAAGGCGAATCGTGGAGGCGAGGATCGGAATCTTAAGAGTCACCCTTTGGAGAACAAGAGAAAGCACGATGACCATCGCAGCGTAAATGATGAGGCGCCATCCCGACCGGATGCCTTTGGGGCCGCGAAAGATCCGATGCCAGGCGCTGGGTTGCGCTGGTCCGGCCGAGGAAATGACCGGCGCGGCGGGCTCGCCTGGTAGAGCGGTATTCGAGGTGTTCACTATGATCTCCTCCGACGGAGCGTTCTATGATTCATCTGCCTCAGGGTTCAAAGCCGCAACGCGTTCTTCCCGCGCATCTTTCCTCCGAGAATAAGTCGACTCGTCCGGTCCGGTTCCACGAGATTCGCCATTCATTTTTGACGCACAGGCGGGGCTCTTACCTACGACTTGGGACGAAATGCGAGGTTACGATGCGAGGATGCTACCTTGATGGGACGAGAGTATGTGCACCCTCTAGCTCTTTGGAGGAGTGCTCGTTGTACTCAGTTGGCGGCCCGCCAAGTCGCGCCCGGCGCAAGGTATAGCGGAGTTGCTCGTGTCACGACGCCCAAGAGAACTTGATCACGCTATGCTCCACGTGCACCCAAGTACACATCAACGCTGAGGAAACGGCAAGAGACTTTCCCCTCGCTCTATCAGCGCAGTACGTATTTTGCCGTGCTGTTCTCACCAAGTTGTTTGAAAAAACTCGCGACCGTCGGATCTCGCGATTCGCAGTAAGCACAGACAATCCTTCGACTAGAGCAGTGCCAATAATGTGATCTGGAGAGTCCTTGGGATAAGCCGGCGGCAGCCCGAGCGATCGCACCGCAATACTTCGTTCCATTCTTCACGCACCAATGGTCACGTTGGCGGTGCGCAACCTGCGGCATGCGCTTCGCCAAGGCGTCCAGAACGGAGGATGCTTTGCGCGTGGCGAACTGTTCTAACGCTGTCCCGCCTGAAAGCATTAAGACTATGATTGACCCCACGAGGTACTCGCCCATTACAACGGACGCCACGATAGAGATTCCAGCCAGCAAGTCCGAGCCGAACTCTCGCCGCCAGAGTTTCTTGCCCAAGCTCAAGAGGATTGGAATTCCTCCGACGATCAGCGCAAGGAACAGCGGGCCCAGATAAATCGACGCTGGCAGGTGAGTCGAATAGCGGAGAATCAGGTGTGTAGCAATTGCGACCACCGATATACCCGCGATGTAGGTCTCTCTCGCAGTCGAGAGAGATGTCTTGGCGGGAGTTCCTATTCGAAGGGGCATAAAGGCTAGGCCGCCAGAGTGACGCCTGGAGTTGATTGACCCAAGCGAAGTTCTCTTCGAGTTGATCGATCCGGCGGGACTCGCTTCCTTGTGATTTCAGACCCAGACCGTACATGTTCGAGCCACAACCTTCTGATCCCTCCGGGAACTTTCGCCTCGATGACGTCCCCTTTTCTGCGACCGAGCAGCGCAATCCCCAGCGGCGCGAGAACGGAAACAAAGCCCAGCGAGAAGTCTGCCTCCTCAGGAAAAACCAACGTGTACAGCCCCTTCCGTCGCGTATCAAAATCGAGAACGCGGACGCCGGAATTCATTCTGACTACATCTTTGGGCACTCGATCCGGACGCCTGATCTCGGCGCTCTCCAGTGCCTCGTCGAGAAGTTCGAGCTGCCTTTGATCTCGAAAGAGAGAATACTTGAGAGCCCGGACCAAACGCCTGAGCCTGTCCACGTCGCCATCGGTGACGATAATGCAACGATCTGTCATGACGAACTCCTTTGCGCTTTCGCTTTGATTGAGGCTATGCAGCCTTCCTTTTGTCGCACTTCGGTTCAACCGTGGTCTGGCTTTCCTTCTTTAACATTTCCCCACCCACGGACTGCGCCGTCTTACTGGCTTCGTTTCGGCGAGAGTTGATTTCAAACCACATCAGAAGAGCCACAACGCCGGCGCATAGGAGCAACACCAGAATCGTTGCTGAATCCATAAAGGCACCTCGTTTATCTAGTCGTCCTCAGCTTTCTGTACGTTACCGACGGTCACCACCGGACATGGAGCAAGAGCTACCACCCTGTGTGCAATCGAGCCAAAACGGCTTGCAGTCTGCGCGAAGGCCCCCGCTCCTCGGACACCCATGACGATGAAGTCAGCAGACAAATCAGCTGCGAGGTTCAGAATTCGATCTGCCACTGCTCCCGTTTCTACGACTACCTCTGGCCGGTAAAGCAGTTCGGGCTCGGGAGGGATCATGTCGCGCAGGCGATTTTCGTCTTCTTGAATGGCAAGACGTGGCGAGTCCCTGAGACTCCCTTCGATGACGTGTACAAGGGTGAGATGCGCTTTATACTCGTGCGCCAGAGACACGGCGAATTCGAGAGCCCGCAGAGAAACAGAGGAGAAATCCGTTGCGCAAATCATGCTGTGAACTCCGTCGGAAGCCAGTGTTGTGACGTGTGGTCCGACAGTGAGCACCGGGCACGTCGCTTCTCGAATCACTTCCTCAGCGACCGAACCGAGGGCCACTTTGCCCCAGCCTGCGCGGCTGATCGTACCGACCACAACCAGGTCGGCGGAGTATGTCTGCACCCACCCTTCGAGCACGTCAGCTACGTTTCCCTCTCCCAACAGCACGTCACAACGCAGACCGCGACATCGGAGCGAGCCTACGATCTGATTCAGGGTGTATCCCGCGAAGTCTCCAGCCTCCTTCAAGACACGATCTATCAATTCGGGGGAAGCAAGGGCGTACGCCTCCAGCGGTATGACGTGAGCCGCGTAGAGCTTTGCTTCATACCGGTTTGCCAACGCAACCGCAAATGGCAAAGCCCGGCTGGCCGACACCTCGAAATCAGTTGCGAACAGAACGTTCTTGAGTGTGATCTGCGGTTTCAGTTCCAGTGCTTTCATTTCGCATCTCCCTTACGGCAGTCCCGCGTAGGCCCGCTCTCCCGGAATTTGCTAACGTCTCTAGTCGTTTTCCACTCGCAGATTGTTCTCCACCGAGAACACACCGGACACGCTATTCGCTTGCATTCCCGCGACCTGCTTCTCCATTGGGCGCGCCACGACGCCTTCCAGTGTCACGTGGCCATTCTCCACAAGGATGTGAATCGGAGGAACGGCACGAAACTGATACTGCCAGAGCACGTCGTGTCCGAAGATCTTGCGATACGTCGCTCGCCGAATACGGTCATCGTTGGACGATACGGGCAACACTTTGATCTGGTTGTCCACTCGCTCGACACCTTCAATTTCCCTCACCGCCCTTTCGGCGTCTGACCTCAACGTCGGACGGCTTACTTCGCCAAGCAAGGTCACAGTGCCATCCGGGGAGACTTTGTACAGCAGATTGTCGAACACGCCATAGTACGGAAGCATGACCAGCTCGTGGCGCACTTCTTTCGTAACGCGGTCAACTCCCTTCTGGCTTAAGGCTGCGCTGCGAGTCGATTGCGCGCTATCGGTTTTCGAATCTTGCGGGTTTGAATCCTGTGCGTAGGCCGCCACACTCATCAAGAGAACTGCCAGCATCACTGTAGTTTTCATTGCATCCTCCCAAACTAATTTCGATTCAGGTCCCAACTATTAGCGCCACCAGCCCCCTACTCCCTTGTTCGTATCTGCAATCGTGAGGCATCAATTACCCGATCCACTATGCGAAGCTTCCAGCTGGTCGAGCCGGTCATCTGCATCGTGGTGATCCAGGATCGTGTCGACTGTTTGATAGAGAATGTCGGCTTGCTTGGCCAGATCAGCAATTGTCTCTTCGTACGGGGACTGCCAGAGGTTCTCCTTGTCAGCCCGGAGCAGATCGAGAGCTTCACCGGTTTCACTTGCCAAGGCGACCAAGTGGGGCCGAGCCTCCTCGATGGCCATCTCCCGCGCTGGGTTGGCTTGTGGCTTCGCTTGCTCCAACTCACTCAGCATTCGACCCAGATTGTTTATGTCGTACCGAAGATTGCCCAGATAGTAGTCATGGCTTTCCCGACTCGTTCGATGATTTCGTGAGAGGCTCAACAAAACATCAGCGTTGCGACTGACGTCTGCCGCCAGTTGCTTAAACTCAGACAGATGATTAGCGACGTCGCGCACGCTCGCCAGATCAGGAGTGGAGTGGTTCGTGTCGGCCCTCAGTGCAGCCGGTGTCGCGATCATCGCCGCCACCAGGCACGATGCCAGTAAAATGTTCTTGTACCTCATATTCTTTCCCCCTTCTAAGTAATCGTTGGCCATCACGTGGTTTAGGAGTCGTCCAAGTCGTTGCTGCGCTGATTTGCCATCCAAATCTGGGGAGGCTCCCTTTTTGGGCATCTGTCGCCTGTTTTAATCGAAATGTGTCACCTCCCAGCAGAGCGACGCTTCAGTGCAATGTTCGCTTACGGGTGGCCTAGTCATTTGTTTCGCGTATCGAACCCTCAAGATCTCGGCCATGCAGGGGCCCGCTACATCTGGTTCCACGATTCCTACCGCCAGCGCACTTTCTAGCAGCCCCATCGAGCTTTCTCCGCTTTCAACGAGGAGAGTTCGCGCGAGCACACGGACCTCTGGATCCCTGGACTTGAGACCGTCTACCAGATCCCATCCTGCTTCCGGATCGCCAGTTCTCCGCCAGACGACGCCGCAGGCCAGCATGTAATCGGTGTTCATCGTGAACCTCCTTCAAGACTCTCCGCACTTCTCCCAGCTCGCGTTCAGGCAGCCGCGATCCGCTTCCGATCGCACAGCAGACACTCCCTAACAATCTCGACAATCTGGCGAAAACAGTGTTTGCAAACGATGTCTTTCGCGCCCAAGGCCTCGAACCGGGTGAAGTCGACAAACTCAGGCGCGCTCGGTTGCATGACGATGCAGGGGATTTGCCGACCTCTCTTCTGCAGTACTTTCAACACGTCCTCACAGTCGGCATCGGGCAAGTATTCGCTAACCAGTGCCAAGTCGAAAGCTTGCGAATCAGCCAGCTTCAGAGCTTCCTTTGCAGTCCAGACAGTCGTCGTGTCGAATCCCGCATCCTCAAGAAGCTTCTCAAGAATGATGAGGACATCTTCGTGGCAATCTGCGACCAGAATTCTCTTTCGACTCGGTTTCATGGCGCACCTCCGGGCTGCAGGTCGGCCGGCATAACCACGTTGGTCGATTCCTGCAAGAGCAATTCAGAGATTGTTCTCAACGTTTTGCGACCGTGGGGACGTTTGAGCCTGCGGCCGATATAGGTCGCCGCCTTGTCGGCAATGCAGTCAATTGCCGCGTAGACATTTGAAGCATGACTCTCCACGACAATCGTCGACGAGCGGTCCAACGAAATTGCGAGCTTGCAGCATTTGTCAATTCCACCGCAAGGACCGTTTGGATCGGCCAGCTTCACACGCACTTGCCTGATCCGACTGGCGAAGCGGTCCAACGCAAAGCGAAGGCGCCGTTCAATGTGGTTACGTAGTGCCCGGCTGATGCTTACGTCCTTGGCACGAATTTCAAATTGCATATAGCCCCCTAATTGGAGCAGTTTCACGGCGCTTGAGAGTTGGCCGGTCGCAGTGTGTGTTTCATCCTCCACCTCCCCCGATCTTGTGCGTCAAGGTCGGTCTAGGTCTGACTCTCTGAGGCCAAACTCTTCGGGAGATTTGCAGCGCCTTCTCGCATCTGTGCGCCCTCAACGAGCGTCTGTGCATGTTTGGTGCCGAGGCCTGGAAGAGGAAGACGGTTGCAAATCTTTACTCGTCAGCGGTCTCAATCGACTAAAGGACATGCCAAGCGACAGAGAACAAAGGCAAGAGACAGTTCGGAGTCGGTTTCTTGTCCCATCCACCCGCCATAGAAGGAGACCTGAAGCGTCGTGACGTCCGACACTTCGGACATTCGCGGTCCGATTCCTTTGACGCGTGCGTGCCTGTAGGTGAAACCCGTATTGTCATTGATGTTTGTTATGTGCAACTTGGCACCAGTCAACGCCTGGCAGGTGCCGTGCCGCAGGTCAAAGCTCTCCTTGTGTCTCGGAGTTAGCAAGTCCCTTTGGAAAGTCCACAAGTAATCTCGTTGAGAACGGCACTCTCGTCAGTGCACAAGGAAAATCACCAATGGCGAATTCAGACGGAAATCAGAATTGGCTGGTGCTTTATAGAGAAGCCGTTTTGGAGCCAGACCGCAAGAAAGTACGAACACGCGTCGCCCGAGCTCAAGCTGCAATCGGCCTCCGCGCCCGGGAATTGTGGTACAGGGGAGCGACAGAAACGACTGAGCGCCGCCAGATGGACGCAGCCGCTCATTTCCTTGGAATCCTCGGCTTGATCGGGGAAGAGAAATGGTAAAACGCACATCGTTGAATCTTTGGAAACACTTACGGCCGGCGATCTGGCAGGAACCGGGTACGCTTAGATGACGGAATTAAACGTCCTTAAGTTGGGATTCGTCCATCCCGAAGTAGTGCCCTAGTTCGTGGAGTACGGTCTGCCGGACTTCATGACGGATTTCTGGGTGGTTCCGGCAGACCGCTTCGATATTTTTCTGGTAGAGGACGATGCGGTCCGGTCCGGGGCAAAGGTCGAACACGCTTTTCTGCGTAGCAGGCACACCCTGGAAAACTCCCATCAGTAGGCTGCGGGGTTTGTGGGGACCGATTTTCCCTCCAAGCCCGCGCGCTTTCTTGCGCATCCTTGGCCGGTCCTCAACTATTACCGCGAGATTGTGGATCCGCTCTCGGAATTCCATCGGAAGCGAGTCCAACACTTCCTCCACCAGCCGAATGAAGTGTTCCCGCTTCACCTTGCCCTCCTGTTGGATTCCTTTCGGCGTCGCGCTTTCCGAGCTTGCGCCTACTCGTAGCGTAACGCCTCGATCGGATTTAGGTGCGCCGCTTTCCGCGCGGGGTAGAAGCCGAAGAATATCCCCACCGCCATGGAGAACACCACCGCCGTTACGATCGCGAGCGGAGAGATCAGCACCACCCAGCCCAGGGTCTTGGTGATGAGGTAGGAGGCGCCCATCCCAAAGACGATTCCGATCGCGCCGCCAATCAGACTGAGCACAACTGCCTCAGTCAGAAACTGGCTCTGCACATTGTGCTCCGTGGCGCCGATAGCCATGCGGATGCCAATCTCGCGAGTACGCTCGGTGACCGACACCAGCATGATGTTCATGATGCCAATGCCACCGACGATCAATGAAACGCTCGCAATCGAGGCCAGGAGCATGGTCATGATACTCCCGGCTTGGTCTGCGAGGTCCGCCATATCTGCCAGGTTCCGTACCATGAAGTCATCGTCCTGCCCGGCACGAATGCGGTGACGATCGCGCAGCAGCGACGTGATCTGCTCTTGGGCAGCGTAGCTTGCCTGACGCGAAGTGGCGGAGACCATGATCCAACGTAGCCAATCCTGCCCGCTGATCTTCTTTTGCAGGGTTGTGATGGGAACGAGCACTACGTCATCCTGATCATCGCCCATTGCCGCTGAGGTCCCCTTTTGAGCGAGCACGCCCACGACCTTGAAAGGGAGACTCTTGATCCGGATGGTCTGCCCGAGCGGATCGGCTGCTCCGAATAGGTTCTTGCGCACGCTTTCGCCGATGACCGCGACGTTCGCCGCCATATCCACATCTTCCTGTGTGAATTCAGTCCCCTCCTGAAAGGGCCAGTTCCGGATGTCGAAGTATTGCGGCTCGGTGCCGTTGATTCGAGTCGCCCAGTTGTCATTGCCAAAAACAACTTGTGAACTGGTATTACTGCCGGGGGCAGCTGCCTTGACCGCAGGACACTCTCTCAGAATGGCAAGCATATCTGCGTAGACCAGGGTCTTGGTGGCACCCCAGCCCATGTGAGTTCCGCCACGTGTGACCGTACCGGAGCCAACGAACAGGATGTTCGAACCCATAGCAGCGATTTCTTGCTGTACCTGCTGCTGTGCCCCTTGCCCCACCCCTACCATGGCGATGACGGCGCCGACGCCGATGATGATGCCCAGCATAGTCAGGCTCGACCGCATCTTGTTGCGAGCTAGAGCTCGCACCGCGATTCGCGCTACGGCGACTAAGTCCATACTTGATTCCTCTTCAGGGGACAGCGTGGAACCACTAGTCCTCCTCCACCGGAAGGTTCTTGAGCACTTGGGATGCTGTCTGGCGATTTACCACAAGCTCGTCCCGGCGAACCCTCCCGTCGCGAAACTGGATCGCGCGCCTGGCAAACTGCGAAATATCGTGCTCGTGGGTAACCAAAACGATGGTCAGTCCAATGTTGTTCAGTCTCTCGAGAATCTCCATGATCTCCACCGATGTGCGGCTGTCCAGATTCCCGGTTGGCTCATCCGCCAGCAAAATCGACGGTTTGTTCACTAGGGCGCGCGCAATCGCGACACGCTGTTGTTGTCCGCCAGATAGTTGTGAAGGGAAATGTGTCGAGCGGTCTATGAGACCGACAAGGTCAAGAGCTTCCCGTGCTCGCTTCTCGCCCTCTGCCTTGTCGACCTGGGCGTACAAAGTTGGCAACTCCACATTCTCCAGCGCTGTGGTCCGGGAGAGCAGGTTGAATCCCTGAAAAACGAAGCCGATCTTTCGATTCCGTATCGCAGCCAACTCGTCCTTGCCCAGGCCTGAAACATCGATGCCGTCGAGGAAATACTTTCCAGAACTTGGCTTGTCGAGGCAGCCCAGAATATTCATGAACGTGGATTTGCCACTCCCACTTGCTCCCATGATGGCCACGAACTCACCACTGGCGATGTCCATTGTGATCCCGCGCAAGGCATGGACGCGGGTTTCGCCCAAGTCGTAGTACTTGTGGAGATCCAGGACTCGAATCGTCGCTTCCCCCAGTTGTTGGATCGCGACGTCGATTTCGGGTTGGCTCATCGTGACCATGAGTTCCTCTGCATTTTGTGCTTAATGCCGATTTGTGGCCGTCGTTCCGGGCCCCATTTTCGGTCCAGTGAGAACAGCACCTGTGACCAGTTCGTCGTCATTCTTCAGTGATCCGTTGAACAACTCGGCCACCTCTGTCACCGTGTGGTCGGTTATGCCGGATCGGATTCTTATCGGTTCCAGAGTTTTGTCCGGCCGCAACTTCCAGAGGACAGCCACATCAAGACGCGGAGCGGACGTCGGGGCGAGCCCAACTGCATCACTTTGCTCGCCGGCCACGCGGTGGTTAACTTGCTTCACCGTTCCGCCACCGGATTCCGGGTTGCTGAGCGCCGCGCGGTTGACAGGGGGCGGCGGGATTGCATCATCGAGCCCAAATTTCTTATACAGCGCGCGTATTTCCTCCGCCTTCATGTCAGGTTTGTAGCGCAAGGCACTATTAGGAACTCGGAGGACGTCAGCTGCTGAAGCTACCGGAATCGTGACGTAGGCCGTCATGCCGGGAAACAGTCTCATCTCAGGGTTCTCAAAATCGATGATCGTGTTGTAGGTGACGACATTCTGGACGGTGGTGGCGTTCATGCGCACCTGCGAGACCCGGCCGCTGAAGTTCTCCTTGGGATATGCGTCGACCTTGAAGGTGACTTGCTGGTTTGCCCGGATCGCGCCCACATCGGACTCGTCTGTGCTGGCATACACCTGCATTTTCGTCAGGTCCTGGGCGATCGTGAAAAGAGTGGGAGCCTGCAGCGAGGCTGCGACGGTCTGGCCAACGTCCACGTTGCGAGCGATCACAGTGCCATCGATAGGAGCGCGGATGGTGGTGTAGTCCAGGTTGGTCTGGGCCACGGTTACAGCGGCCTCCCGCTGCTGAACCTGGGCTTCAGCCTGGCTCACTTGGGCATCAGTTGCGGCGACGGCAGCAACGGCCGAATCGGAGTTGGCCTTGGCCAGATCAAGTTGCTGCGGGCTCATGACGCCTTGTGCGGTCAGGCCCTTGGCACGTTCGTAATCGGCCGCCGTCTGAATCTGTGTGGCCAGTGCCTTCTGGAGATTTGCTTTCGTCGTCGCGACGTTGGCGCGTGCGTTTGCCAGATCGGCTTTAGCTTGCAACAACGACCCCTCGAACAGCGCCGGATCGATCTGCGCTATAACCTGGCCCCTCTTGACCCGCGAATTGAAGTCCACGTACAGACGAGAAATGGTCCCTGACACCTGGGAGCCGACCTGCACGGTGGTTACGGCATTGATGGTGCCGGTGGCCTCTACCATCTGCCGGATGTCCCCCCGGTCAGTTTTCGCCGTGAAGTATTGCGGACTGTTGATTCCCTTCAATTGAGATGCGGCCACGGCAGCTACTGCCAGCACAGCCAGAATTCCGATCAACCATTGGCGTCGAAGAAGCTTCATATTGATGTCCTTGAAAAACGTACTCGGGACCTGGGATGCGTCCCGCCTACCATGCCATCAAGCCGAATGGCATCCCAGGCGCGAAGATGCGGAAATCAGGCCCGCCGGTCTCGTACGAGTGCTTCTCGCAACTTGGCCATCCAACAATATTGGGTGCAGGTTGAGTGCCGAGAAGGAGCGAAGAAGGGGGTAATTACAAGTCTTTACTCTTGGAATTCGATCAAACGAAAGAAACTGCCAACCGACAGAGAACAAACTCGATAGGACCATTTCACGTCTGACCTCTGTGTACGCCAACTTAAGGTGCCAGGAAGACATTGAATGACCAACGGGCACCAGATGCCCTGTGACGTCCGATGGTTTGGACGCCCGCCGTCCGATTCTTCTGACATGCGTTGGACTGCGGCTCACATCTATGCGGGTTTTGCTGTTTGTTCTGTGTAACTTGACGAAAGTCGATGCTTGGCCCACGCCGTGCCCTTCTCATCGGCGAGCGATCTCGATGCAGGTCGCCATTCGTTGAAACTGAAATGGAGAATACCGGGTATGAAGAAGTTCGCTTCCAGTGCGCTTGTGTTCACGCTCGCCTTGATTGCTCTGCCAAACGGGGCGATGGCCGCAACTAAGACGCTGGACGACCTGCAGGCTGGGTTCAACGGCGAAAGCAATGCCCACGCGCGCTACCTCGCGTTCGTAGAAAGAGCAGACCAGGAAGGGTACGGCGAAGTTGCGAGTCTGTTCCGGGCTGCAGCTAAGGCAGAGGAAGTTCACGCCGCTAACCACGCCGCTGTGATCAAGGAGATGGGCGGTACAGCCCAGGCAAAGATCGAGACTCCGGTCGTCAAGTCGACCAAGGAAAACCTCGAAACCGCAATAAAGGGAGAGTCCTACGAGCGCGATACGATGTATCCGGAATTCCTCAAGCAGGCTCGCGCCGAGGGGAACAGAGACGCTGTCCAGACCTTCAACTATGCAAAGACGGCGGAGGCCGAACACGCCAAGTTGTATTCCGAAGCTCTGAACAACCTCCCCAAACTCAAAGGGTCCAAAGCGATGGACTACTTCGTCTGCACGGTGTGTGGCTACACGACATCGAAACTGGATTTTTCGAAGTGTCCGTCGTGTTTCACGCACAAAGACAAATACGAGAAGGTCAGCTAGCAAGCGGGTCGTCGAAAGGCGTCCCGCTTCTTCGGATTAAGGAGTCTCTATGCTTCAATTTCCGGCGATTCCGAGTTGGGATGCATTGCATCCTCTGATCAGTCACTCTCCCATTGAGAAGAAGCATAATTTCGACCCCAACATATTCCTTGCCACGATCGGCGAGGGCCGGAAATTTGTGCTTTTTTCGAAGAAACAAACAATCTTCGCGCAAGGGGATCCGACCGACGCGGTGTTTTACATCCAGAAAGGCAAGGTAAGACTCACCGTGGTCTCGAAGACCGGCAAGGAAGCAACGATCGGCATATTAGGTGAGGGCGAGTTTCTTGGCGAGGGTTGCCTTGCAAGTCAGTCTCTCCGCGTGGAGACCGCGATCGCGATGAGCGATTGTGCTGTTCTGCGAATCGAGAAACAGAAGATGATGCAAACGCTTCACCAGGAGCACGCTTTTTCCGCCATGTTCGTTGACCATTTGTTAGCACGAAACATCCGATACGAAGCGGACCTTGTTGATCAGCTCTTCAACTCCAGCGAAAAGAGGCTAGCCCGAATTCTTCTGCTGCTTGCTCATTTCGATAAAAAAGGCGCGCCCCAGACTGTGGTTCCCAACGTTAGTCAGGGGACATTGGCTGAAATGGTGGGCACAACTCGCTCGCGGGTCAGCTTCTTTATGAACAGATTCAGGCGGCTGGGTTTCGTCGACTATGACAGTCGCAAC
>PLBY01000038.1 GCA_003134655.1 Acidobacteriaceae bacterium | reverse complement strand
TGTTTGTGAATTTTGGCTCGATGATAGGCCAAATGTTGATAAAGAGGCGGGCTGGCGCGTAGGACTCCGGCTCGCTCGCCAATGGTTCTGACAGAGACTTCTCATTTCGGAGACGCCTGTTTTTCTTTTCCTATGAGGCCTGTGTTATGCATCCAGACAAAGTACCAGGCGAAGATCCAAGCAAGGGCGAAGACGTACACAGCACCGAGAAGGACACCACCGAAACTGCTCCACACAAAGCCAGGAAATGTCTCAAATAATGTCCTATGCAGCTCCATTCCCCGGCTGGAACGAAGCGGAAGATAGCCACCACCAAGACATACGAAATAGGCAAGCTCGCCGCCCAGAGCACACAGCCAGCCGTATCGTTTTAGTGAAAGCATTGCAGTTCTCCCTTCCAAATCATTCAGTGCCTGATATGGCCGTCAGTCCAACACTTCAAGGGCAACTGTCATACCATCGAACTTAGGATCCTCCGTGTGGCTAAACGCTTGAAATCGCTTGGTTCCGAAGCTCTAGCTCAGATGGCTGCCGAAACCGATTGCCTCAATTGCTCCTGGGGTTGCCGGATATAGGGCAATGCGTCTAAGTTGCCCGTGAAGAGGATGCCGTCAACATGGCCAGCAGTCCGAGTGCGAACAGGCCGCTCTTTCAGTGCTTCAGCGCTTAGCAGCCGATTCTTCGCCTCCATGCTCGCCGATTGCTGCTTGGTTTTCGACGCTAGCTTCTTTGACTGCTGGATAACTTGTGCTTCCTTCGCATTCACGCGACCGGCGATTTCCCCTCTTTCGTCTGTGTGGGGCATGTGCTAATGATGTCTGAATGGGGGCATACATTCTGGTCAATTGTGTACAGTCACCCACACAACTTCAAACCACGTGCACGGTTCCAAGGCAGATCATATGTCTAATGTTCTGGAAAGATGCGAAGGCTTAGTCGTGGACAACAACGTTCAGGAGTGAGCTATGGACTTGCAACCCGCCGTTGTAGTGAATAAATCCCAATTTCCTGAACCGGTTCATGAAGAAGCTGACCCGCGACCGGGTTGTGCCGATCATCTCCGCCAGCGTCTCCTGACTGATCTTGGGAACTACCATCTCGGGTATGCCTTCCTTGCCAAAGTGAGCTAGCAGCAAGAGGATCCGTGCCAGCCTCTTTTCGCTCGAATTGAAAAGCTGATCCACCAGATCTTCTTCGTATCGGATGTTCCGCGCCAACAAATAGGCCACCACTCTCGCCGCATTTCTGAATGGTCACCCTCAGGAATGCCGCCAGCCTGGGGATTCCCAATCCCTTTCCTCAGCAGCTTGGACGTCTCGTGTTTCCACCGGCACGACTCTCATCCACATTTGACGGTTGGCAAAGTGAGGCCAAGTTGGTGCCATATGCTCCATCTGCACACTGACCGCCGCAGGCTGGGCACTCTGCATGGCCTCGCCGCCCGGCATTGAGGCGGGATGCGCGGGTGGCTCGTGGACTTCTGGATGCGCGTGGCCGGGCGACATTAGATTCACCCCTTTACCAGCGTTGCAGCCTGCTCTTGCGTTTCGGATGATGGTTCCAGTTTGTTCTCGCGGTACCAGGCGAGCGGGTCTGCTTTGAGTGCTGCGATCATCTTCGGCAGCGTCTCGCGTAGCGAACGCTTCGGCTCCCAGCCGAGCAGCGTACGGGCGCGCGTGATGTCCAATGCGTAATGGTCATTCGCCCGGTCAATCATCCACGGCTTGAGGAACGGATCGGCGCCGGGCAGTTTCTCCATTACCCACGTCCCCGCCTTTGCCAGCGGAGCCAGCGCGCCGGGCACCTCGATGGTCTCCCAGTTCTCGCCATGGATCAGGCGGGCCAGCGTATGTTGAACTTCGTCATAGCTCAGAGGTTCCGGCTCGCCCAGTAGAATCGGCACTTCGGGCAACAACGTGGCCCGGTGCTCGACCACCAGATCAATAGCATCCACTAAATCGTCCATATGCATAAAGGACTGTCCGTGCGAAGTGCTCCCGGAGTAAACGCGGCTGGTCAACTGACGCTCGTAAATCCGCTGAATCTGGTGCGCCAGTGGGATTGAATGACAGCGATCGCCGTACACCCCGGCGATACGCAACAGCGCCGCAGGGATATCTCCGCGCTCCTCGTGGATGAGTTTCTCGGTACGCACTTTCGACTCTGGGTACGCCCATGTTGGCCCCAGCGGCCATTCTTCATTGATGAATTGTCCCGGCTCAGCCGGGCGATGCACGAGCATGGTGCTCGAGAACACAAACTGTTCGACTTTGAAGCCGAGATCTCGCAGTCCGCGCAGTAGACGTCCTGTGCCATTCACCGTGACCTCGTCGTACTTCGTGCTCGGCTCGCCGAGGAAGTCGTAGTACGCAGCGAGATGAATTACCGAGGCGATGTGATCTCCGTGGTGTTCACGCACAGTGCGGAGTCCTTCCTGCACGCTCTCGTCCGATGTCATTTCTACGGGTATCCCTACGCATCCGGGGCTTGGTATTTTCGGTGCCTTGAGGTCGAAGCCGACGATGCTGTCAAAGCGACCGACGAAACGCCGCATTACCGCCGTGCCGATTGTTCCGTTGGACCCTGTCACTAGGACGATACCGCTGTTTGTCTTCATTGCTCTTCCTCCAATAGGATAAATCGATTCGATAACGTTTCTTTCTAACAACGAGTTCACTTGTCGGTTCAGAACCCGTCTCTGCCAGCAGTTTGCGCATCAGGGTGTCCTGTGAGCCAGATTCCGGGTCTTCTCGGTCAGGGATTGTTCGAGTTCGACCAGCGCCGGAGTGAAAGCACGCTGACTATGCCACGTGAAGTGCTCGTAAACACTTGACCAGTACAGACCGAAGGTGAAAGCGAACATCAACTCTTCCAGTGGTACGCCGATCAAACGAATTCTCGAGATTGCTTTCAGATTCCACACCGCCACGACGTACCCTGGAAAAACCACGTTAAATAAGGCGAAGACGAAAAAGTAAATCGCAAGGAAGAGGCCGCCGCTGACGATCATCTTTAGCCATAGGTCACGACGGCAATACAAAGTGGCGACGAAACCGGCAACAAGCGCGATTGCCGACGAGTAGATCGGATTCAACCGGGTCGTGACACTTAGTATCCCGAACAGCAGGGGCGCCGAAAGGACGGCGAATGTGTGTTGTTGATGGAGTCCTTTGTCGCGCTCGGCCGCGATGCTTTCGACGGGTCCAACGTGGAAGAGGAACTCGTATGCGGCAAACGCGATGCCACCGATGGAAAATGAAAACAACAGACTTTCCAGATCAAAACCAGTCCGATGCGCAAGATCGAGAAGAGTGAACGGATTCCAGTAGCGTGGGACAAATAGTGGTTCAGTGAGGCCCAACAATCCCGTGCAGAGGCTTACTCGCAACATGCTGACGTTGAGGTCGTGGCGGAGTGCGTATAGCATAAGCCACACTAACGACAGCGCTACACTCAGGCCAAGGTAGGCGTAGGTCCAACTCGCGGGCTCGTGTGTCGTCACAGCGTTCCTCCGCGACCAGTTTGTCTAGTTGAGGCGGCGTTGGTCGAAGTAGGAAAAACTGACGCGGACGTGAAACTCCGAAGGTCGCCACGTCGCCAACAACTGACCCAATGCCCGTTCCTTTAAGAGCGGCCCACATTCTTAGACGGACCTTCGCGTAGCTTGCACGATACCGTTGTTCCCAATGGGGTGACTGTTCAGAATTGCTCACTGTTCCAAACAACCGGAGGAATTCTCGCGTCCTGAGTGTTCAAGTTCGCGTGCTCTCCATGATTGACTTCCGCCCAGGGAGTTCCACAGTCCGCTGCATTCGATAGTCTCGCTCGCATTCCCGTTGGATGTAGGATGAACACTCATACTTTCGACGAAAGGATCGTGTTCAATGTGTTTTTCAGCCTCGGCCAGTTTCTCGCCGGTGCTTCACTTTCCGCGGTCGGCATAGCGGCCATCAAGAAAACGCAGAGGACAACTGAGATACCCTTCGCGATGATTCCGTTGCTGTTCGGGCTCCAGCAGTTGACCGAAGGCGTCATCTGGCTGGCATTCCACCATGACGCGCCGCTGCTCAAGCAACCGATGACGTATCTGTATTCGGGATTCTCGCACGTGCTGTGGCCGATGTACGTTCCGTTCGCTATGGGCATCCTCGGAAGCGGTACGCTGGCGCAAGAAGGCAATCTTTGCGTTCGAAGCCGCGGGGGTCGCCGTTGGCCTCTACCTGCTCTATTTCATCGTGACCCGCCCGGTAGTCGCTGAAGTCGTCGGTCGGCACATCGTCTACGCGTCGCCACATTTCTACTTGATTCCCGTGATGGTGCTCTACCTAGCGGCGACGTGCGTCAGTTGTTTCTTCTCGAGTCATGGATACGTGAAACTGTTTTGGGGTGTTGGCGTTGTTGTCCTTCATCGCAGCGTACCTCGTTCATGTGATGGCCTTGGTCTCGATTTGGTGCTTCTTCGCGGCCATCTTGAGTCTTCTCTCATCTATTTCCATCTCAGATTCAGAGATCTCGGAGGGTTTCCGAAGGAGACTGGATTGCCGTTGGCCATCGCGCGTGCGGCGCCGTAACGGGGCAAGATTTCGTTCGAGGCAGCCGACGACGCGTTCGATATCAGGAGGCCGGGAGGGGACAATCACAAGCAAGATTGTGAAATGAGCGGTTTTGACCAGACGACCTGAATGTTCACACGGTATTCTCGGTTTTGCCGTTTGTATGTAGTGCGATGACAAGTCGGGATCGAATTCTGGTTGCGTAGAGTCAATAACTTCTAATCCAACTAGGCCTATACAACGATCAAAAGCAGGCCTCTCAATCAAGAGCAGTAGTCAAAACAAAAGGGAGAAAACACTTGAATACTTCAATGAAGTTGATGCTTATGCTGGTGTTGGCTAGTTCGATGTCAGCAATGGCACAAACGGGCATGTCCAACGATTCTTCGATGAAGAAAGACCAGATGTCTGGTAAGAAGATGTCTATGACGGGTTGTATCACGGAAAAAGACGGCAAGTACATGATGACCAACCAGGAGCATCCAGATGGTGTTCAACTGATGAGCCAAGAAGATCTGAAACCGCATGTGGGGCATAAGGTCAAAGTGACCGGCATGATGGAAGGCATGTCCGGGGATTCCATGAAACCCGACGACAAAATGCCCATGATGGGCATGATGAAGATAAGCAGCATGAAGATGGTGTCTGCGCACTGTGGCAAATAGGCCGGTCCGTTGCGCCCAATTGGCGGCTGCCTGTGGGGATTGTGCCTGATTTCATAGCAACGACACGTGGACATAGCTTGAGTCGTAGGGCAGGCTTTGAGCTTGCGCACAACCTCACAACTGAGGGCATTCAGAAATGTGTGGCCGATTACCCGGGCACGCTGAGACGGTCGGCGGACTGGTCCGCTGCTGGTCAGAGCCAACGTTGTCCGTGATCGGGCAGTCCCATTGTTCCTACGTTGGGTCCGGGACATGGACTGTCCTTTCTTTCTATTCCTCGGGGTTATGCCACCCGCCCACATCCATAGCCAAACGATCCGCCTCAGGAGGTCCCCACGACCCTGGTGCGTATGGATGCGGAGTTGTCGCATTCGCCAGGATGGGCTCGACAATGGCCCAAGCCGCTTCCACCGCATCTTCTCGAACGAACAGCATGGCATCTCCAAGCATGGCGTCTCCCAGAAGACGCTCATAGGCGTCAACTTCGTCCGCGGTGCGTTCCTCGACTGCCGAAAGTTGGGCGGGCATGGAGACGAGTTCTTCGCCCGGACGTTTCACGCGGGCGCTGAGGCTGATCGCAAGCTCACCGGGGCCGAGACGGAAGCGGAAATGATTACCTGATTCGCCGGCCAAATTATCGAGCGGAGGTTTCCTAAGTTTGACCAGCACTTCGGTGGTGGTAACCGGGAGGCACTTTCCGGCCCGAATCAGGAAGGGCACGCCCGCCCAGCGCCATGACTGAATTTCCAGACGCACAGCGGCAAACGTCTCCACGGTGGAATCAGACCCGACTCCTTTCTCGTCTGTGTAGCCCTTGAACTGCCCTCGGACCAGATGCTTTGGGTCCAGCGGTGGAATTGTGCGGAATATCTTGGCCTGTTCATCGCGGATCGCATCGCAATGTAACCCGGTGGGGGCCTCCATGGCCAAAAACGCTACGACCTGAAGCATGTGGTTCTCTACGACATCGCGGATCGCACCCGTGTCATCGTAAAACTTACCTCGCCCCTCGATTCCGAACTTCTCCGCCATCGTGATCTGCACACTTTGGATGTAATTCCGGTTCCAGATCGGTTCCAGAAAGCTGTTGGCGAAGCGAAAGAAAAGAAGGTTGAGAACGGCCTCCTTACCGAGGTAGTGGTCGATACGAAAGATTCTTGATTCCGGAAGCACCGCATGAAGTGCGGCATTCAACTGCTGGGCCGAGGCAAGGTCGTGTCCAAAGGGCTTCTCGACAATGACTCGCGCATTTGAATCGATACAGTTCGACTTTGCGAGGGACTGGACAACACTTGTAAAAAGACTGGGTGGGATTGCCAGATAGTGCGCAGGACGGCTGGCTGAGCCGAGCGTTTTCTTCAAAAGGTCGAAAGTCTCAGGTTTCCCATAATCGCCGCCGACGTAGCGAAGCAACTCCAAAAGTTTAGCCAGAGCTTGCTGATCGAAGCTGCCATCGAGCTTCTGAATGCTATCGCGCACGCGCTCTTTGAGATCTGATTCCGTCCGCCCTCCCCTGGCAATGCCGATCACCGGTACATCCAGGTGACCATGTCGGACCATATGATAAAGAGCGGGAAAGATCTTCTTATGAGCTAGGTCTCCCATTGCTCCGAATAGAACCAGAGCGTCGGCTGGTGCTTTATCGTCTCCGGGCTTTCCTGTCAGGCATCGTTGTCTTAAATCCGGCATGAGCCCCTCCGAATGAGTATTCCCCAAGCATTCTCAAATCATTTGCTGATAAACACCACATTAGCGGTATTCATATCGTGAGTCCATTAGATCCTCTTCTTCCTCTTCCACGATTGGAGCTGATGAACGCACGGTAGAAGTGAGCAGTTGTGAACAGACTTCGACATCTCCGCCATGACACGCTTTCTATCGGGATTATTTCCGACCGCAATGGAGTGTTTGCCTAGCAAGGGCAAGTTAGCGTATGGCACCCTCCCACAGGGACGTTAAGGACTCATTACAACCTGAAACAAAGGAGCTTTGCAATGAAGACAAGAACACTGAAATTCGCTGGTTTAAGTTTGCTACTTCTGTGGACGGTAGCGGCTATGGCCGCTCCGGGACCAAAGGAACAAGCATTAAAAGTTGGTAAGAAGGGCGAGATCACCCTTTCGCAGCCTACAAAAGCTGGAGACACGGTATTGCAACCGGATACTTATGTCGTTCAGCACCGCACATCCGGAAGCGATCACTTTGTGCGCTTCGTGGAACTGAAACAAGTGGAATCCCAACCGTCCACAGAACTGCCTTATACGTACACCGAAGCAGACAAAGCCGGAGAGTTCAAGTGCACCACGGAAGCCGCAACCGGGCCGATAAAGGAGACGACTGTGTATACCGTGATCGAGAACGGCGTTCCACGGATTACTAAGGTCGCGATCAAAGGAGAAGATGTAGTGCACGTTCTCTGAGTGGATAAGCTGACGCCCCAACGTCCAATCCTTCGCGTCCCAGTGACCACGGCCGGAAGCTATGGCCTGCTCAAGAACGACACTAGGCAGGGCAAAGTACATGAAAGAGTTGCCGAAACCGGCCAGTAGACATTTGGCCTACCATCGAGCCAAAATTCACAAACA